>CALLAC010000044.1 GCA_938002655.1 uncultured Cytophagales bacterium | reverse complement strand
GCATTGGCGAAGGCGGGGATTAAAAAGCACAAAAGTTGAATTTAGCACTTATGTTTATAGAAAGCACAAATGCTCAAATAAGCACTTTGCCCCCGCTTTTGCCAATGCAATGTTGCCTGCCGTTTTTTGTTTATTCGCACTCCAAATTGTTAAGTTTATCCATCAGTTTGTCCTGTCGTGGAAGTAGCCACCTTTCTTTCCAATAGGTTGTTAAATCGTTATTTGAATATTCTATAAACTCAGGTGTATCTGTCTGCATAGTCAAAAATTCTTTCCAATTTTTAAGCAAAGGGTTCATATAATAAGCTCGTTTCCAACCAATACTTAATATGTCTTCGTTTGGAAAACCCAAAATAGATAATCCTAACCTTAATGTTCGTAGTTTCCAATTAGACCCTTGTCCATACTTGTAACTTGCAAATCTTTCTTGTGGTACAAATTCTTTAATGAGTTCCCAACTTCCGTTTGCAGTTATATGAATGTGGCTTTTGCCTTGTGTATAGTCTAAAAATTGCCAATTTAGAAGTCGTGTGTAAATCGCTGATTTTTCAAATGCCCCAAAAGTGTCTATCATAGCCAAAACAGGCATTTTTTGTTTCCCTGCTATAATCGTTTTCTTTCCTTCATACTTTCGTTTAAATGTTTCTCGTACTTCGGGAAACATAGTAGTTAGGGCAACTAATTTAGAGCCTAAAATTGTGTTGTAGGGTGGAACTGCACCTAAAATATATGCAGTCAAGCAATTATATAATCTTTCGTGTTTTTGCTCTCTATTCCATCCTATGTGTTCATCTCTTGTATTAAAACCAATTAAAGGGTCGCAAAGTCCAAAAAGTCCAATAACTTTATTATTTTGCTTATCAAATACTAAAAAACGAATACGTCTACCATAACCTGCACTTACAGGAACAGACCAAAAACTAAGACAATAAGCCCAAATTTTATTAGTAATGTTATTTTCTTGCACTTCTACAAGATAAGGCTCTATATCGTTAAATTTGATTTCGTGAGGCTTTGCAAAATAACATTTTACCTTTTTTTCGTATTGTATTCCATTTTGGTTAGTTGCAAGGGAAAGTTTTTTTTGTGTAAAACGTAAATCTTTTACTTCTAATTTTTGTAGTTCTTCGTTCCACTCCACACCATAATCAGACAAATTTTGCAAAAGTCTTTCCCTTGCTTTCGCTACCCTAACAGATTGCAAAAGTTCACAAGGTAATTGAATTTTAATATTTTGCTCATTATTTATCATGCTTGTTTCGGGATTTTCAAATCTTTATAAATTTTGCTTTCAACTAATTTCTCAAACTCTATTACTCGCACAGGCAAGGCAAAAGATTGATTAGCTGAAACCATATATAAATTACCTGCGATTGTTTCTGACTGAACAAATTTTGAAATTACACCGTCATAGTTGATATTACTCTCAACTAATGCCTTTATATCCTTTGAGTTACCCATATGCAACACAAAAAAGTTTTCTGCTTGGCTTCGTATTTCTTCTGAAATGGCAGAAGGTCTTTGTGTTATAGCAACTAAGCCTAATCCAAATTTTCTCCCTTCTTTTGCTACTCTTACAAAAGGATTGGCATTGGAACGTACAAACTCGTCTGAAAGTACGTTTTGGGCTTCTTCTACAACGATAACTGTGTTAATGACATTCTCCGTCTTGTTACTTGTAAACTCTCTTTTATTGTTCTCAAAAAGTTTACGCATAAAAATATTTGAAATTATGGTGGCTTCTTGATTATCTCGTAAAGATAAATCAATAATTACGGTTTTACCTTGTTTCAAGGCTTCAAAAACATCTTCAACTAGTGTAGAACTGTTTGAGTGCAGGTTTTTACTTTCATCAATCAAAAAAGCAATTCTTTTTCTGATGGCTGCTATTGTTTTTTTGGCACTTGCTTCATCACCTGCTTTTTTCATTTCTGCCCAAAAATCAGGATAATCTGTATGAAGTTGCTGGGGATTAGAAACATAAGAGCCAACCTTTGAGATAAAATCTTGTACTTGCTCATCTTCAAGATAATTCAAAAAAGATTTCATTACTTCTGAAAAACCTGCACTGAAATTTAAAATATCTCCAATACTTAAATGCTTGTGCATGTTTAAACGCACTAAACCCTTGTATTGAAATCTGTTGTTACTCGTTACAGATCTATCACTGTAAACAATCAAATTGTCTCTAATTGCTTGTTCATCTATACTACCCAAACCGTAAGTTTTTGTACCGTTAAGGTAATACTCACCATTCAAATCAAAGATGAGTTTTCCATAGTTAGTATCTGAAATGGTGTTGTAAATAAGCACTTTCATTAAATTTGTTTTACCAAATCCTGACTGTGCGAAAACCATTGTACGTTTTTCACGTAGTTTTTTAACATCAAACAAAATTGTTTGATTTTCGTCATATTTTTCACCAATGCAAAGGTAGCCTATTTTTGTGCCACTTTCGTTTGTTCGGTTGAGAATATTGCTTATTTCTCTTGGTGTTAGGTGTCTTGCGTGGTAGGAAACAACAGGCAATTTACGAACTGCTGTTGTGAAATTCTTGCCATCACCTTCAAAAGTTCCTAATATTTTGACTTTGTAGGTATAGCTGAACATTTTTTGCTTATCACGTTCAGAAAGTTCTCTTTCTGCAATACGTGCATAATGAACGGCTATCAAAGTTTTATCTTGATTTCTGAAAATTGGGTCCTCGTCATAAATTTCTGCTTCAACCCTTGCCAAAAACTTAACACCGTCTTCGTCTTTTGGGGTTAAAACAATAAAATCCCCTGTCTGTGGGCTTGCTTGGGCATCGTCATAAGACGAATAAATAAGTAGTGCGTCTTCGGTTGTTTTCTGTCCGTACAAAACGCCAAAATCTTGTTTTTGATTGTTGTTCGCCATATTTTAAAGTCTGTCGTGAATGTCTAAGAAAAGATTTTCAATATCAACGTGTTCCATTTTGGTATCTCTGTAAAGAGAGATTTTCACACGATTGATTATTTCTTGTTTAAAAGAAGATTTGAGAGTTACAAAATTGTGAACTTCTGCCAAAGGATAGGGATAGCCCAAAATATAATGCTCTTGGGATAATCTTGTAAGTTCCTTAAAAATTTCACTAATCTTATCAATGTCCCTATTTTTGTTGCTGTTTTCTACATCAGGAATTGCATCATAAATATTTAGGTCTGCTACAACCCAATCATAATTTTGCAATTTCTCAACGTAATCAAGCCTTGCAATAAAGTACAAACCAAATCCACGCCCACCTTTAACGTCTTTTTTGCGTATCATATCATTTTTGAATGATTTTTCAAGGTAATAATCACTCACTTCTAACCAACAGCAAATTTTACGTTTTCTTTCGTCTGTTTCTGCAAACTCAAATTTATACTTTAAATCCTCTTGCAAATAATCATCTATGGTCTTAAAAGTTGATGATAAGTGTAGCTTTAAAGGTGAGTTTTTGGTAATTGAAACCAATATGATACCTTTTTCGTGTAAAAACTTACCTAATTTTTTGATGTACTCTTGTTTGAACACTAAGGGTCTCAAATTTCCATCTCTCAAAATGAAATCTCCTTCTTTTGTTCTGTCTAAATTAGCTATTTCATAAATCAAAGACCATTCTAACAAAGTTTGGCAAAAAGAATACAATTTAGATGTATTTTCACAAGTTGTTGCTTTCAAACTTGCAAAATCACTCGCAAATGCCCATAAATCAGTTGGATTACCTAAAAATGTAAGGAAGTTCTTAACAGGTTCTAAGCTAAACAATTCATCAAAAATAGCTTCTTTATCCTTGTCATTTGTTATCATTATATTTTGAGGTGCATAGCTTTTTCCGTTTGTTATAGGGTTGTCTTCGTTGTTGAGTTTTACCTGCTTGCCCTTGTAATAGCAGATATAACCTGCTGTATAAATACCAATACAAATTCCATTGTAAAACTCTTGGAAGTTGTAGCTACCGTCAATAGCATAAAAATTACGTTCAGAGCTGTCTATTTCTGAAAATGGTATAATTTCAAAATAGTGAGGTGTTTCCGTTTCGCCCTCAATAGTCGTAACAGAAACTCTGGAAGGAAATTTAATAGTGTCGTTTATGAGTTTAGCGACACTCTCTATTGCTTTTTCGGGTATCTCTTTATGGTTCATTCTTATTATGTTGTTATTCGTTAAAATGGCAGGCAACTCTTAAATATGCGAAAGTTTTGTAGTACTTTCCGTATTGTTTTGACAATTTAGCCGAAAAATACAAAAACTACTACAAACTTATACATTATTTTTTCAAATTTAGACTATCAAAAGGGCTTTTTATATTCTCCAACG
>CALLAC010000043.1 GCA_938002655.1 uncultured Cytophagales bacterium | reverse complement strand
AAAAAATTACGCCACGCACCAAAGCCATTGTGCCTGTGCATCTCTATGGCTTGCCAGCAGAAATGGACGAGATTATGGCAATTGCGCGAAAACACCAGCTCAAAGTCATGGAAGACTGTGCGCAGTCGCACGGCGCAACCGAACTATAAAGAAAATGTGAAGATTGTGTTTTAACAACACAAAACCTATACGCAAAACCTACGCAAAACCTATAAGGTTTTTGGAAACCTTATAGGTTTTCTTGTTTTCTGAATATTAAGTCTTCAAAGACCTTATAGGTTTGGATTTGGAAGATAAAAAAATATTTATTGACGGATGGACAGCGAGTTTGAACGGCACATTGCAAAACTACAATGAAAATATGAAGATTATCTTTTAATAACACCAAAATTATAAGGTTTTTGGAAACCAGATAGCCCTCATGATTTTTTTAAAGATAAAGTCTTTCGTAATTTTTGTTCAATTAAGCGTCGTCAATGTTCATTAGCTCAAAATTGGCGGACATATCGACTTGCAAAATAAATTTTTTATATCTATACTTGCAAGCAAAATCATTTATAGCCTCAAAACTTAGGTTTTTGTTATGAACTTTTAACCTTTTACCAAAACATTTTTAGAAAAATTATTTTTGCTCATCATTCAAGCAGTCTTTTTTATACAATTTTTCAAAATATTGCTTGTAAAGTCAAAAGTATTCCTCTATATTTGCAGGCTCACAAGAATTTAATCACCAAAGCATAAATTTTATGAAAAGAACCTATCAACCTTCAAATAGGAAACGCCGTAATAAACACGGCTTTCGTGAAAGAATGAGTACACCTGGCGGTAGAAGAGTGCTTGCGGCTCGCCGTGCCAAAGGTAGAAAAAAGCTCACAGTTTCTGATGAAAGAAAACACAAAGGATAATAGTAGGGGAGTGTCAATACTATTCCGATGAACCAGAAACTACCGAAGTCAGAAATTTTGCGAAGCAAAAAAATTATTCAAGAACTATTCCGAGCGGGTAGTTCTTTTTTGTATTTGTACCCTCTGCAAATTCGTTGGATTTCGGCATCGTCAAAGCAAGGAAGTACTATTTTTCCGCAGGTTTTGTTTATAGTACCTAAAAAAAAGTTCAAAAAAGCGGTAGTTCGTAATTTGCTTCGCCGTAGGCTCAAAGAAGTTTATCGGAAAAATAAAGCAAATTTTACAGAAAAACTCTCTCAGATGCAGTACCTTGCTATTATCTATGTAGCCAAAGAACCTCTTTCGTATTGGGAAATTGAAAAAGCCTTTCGTAAAATTATGGAGCAAGAAATTCAACATCACTTTTCGAAAACTTAACCTGCCTTTTTAGTGTTTAGAAGAAAAATCTACTTTTATATGAACAAACAGGCCGTTTTGCAAGCCCTTTCGCACGTACAAGAGCCAGATCTAAAAAAGGACTTGGTTTCACTAAATATGATTCGTGATTTGGAAATAAATGGCAATCAGGTATCGTTTACAGTGGTACTTACAACCCCTGCTTGCCCATTGAAAGAAAAAATCCGTGAAGATTGTCAGGAGGCAATTTGGGCTGTTTTCCCACAGGCTCAAATTCAGATAAATATGCAAGCCGAAGTAACCTCCATCTTAAAAGCTAGCAATTTACCTGGTATTAAAAACATCGTAGCTATTGCTTCGGGTAAAGGTGGGGTAGGTAAATCTACGGTTACAGCTAATTTGGCAGTAGCACTCGCCCAAACAGGTGCCAGAGTGGGAGTAATTGATGCTGATATTTTCGGACCTTCTATGCCCGTAATGTTTGGCGTAGAATACAAAAAGCCACTTGTACAAGAAATCCAAGGCAAGCAATATATTGTTCCGGTGGAACAGTATGGCGTCAAGCTCATTTCTATGGGTTTTCTTGCACCTGCCGAAAGTGCTGTGGTATGGCGAGGACCTATGGCAAGTAAAGCATTGCTTCAATTTCTCAACGATGTCTATTGGGGAGAGTTGGATTACCTGCTGATTGACCTGCCTCCAGGTACAAGCGATATTCACCTGACAATGGCACAAGCTATGCCTCTTACAGGAGTAGTGATAGTTACAACACCGCAGAAAGTTGCTCTTGCCGATGCTCAAAAAGGACTGATGATGTTCCGACAAGGCAGCATCAATATTCCTATTCTAGGGATTGTAGAAAATATGGCTTATTTTACGCCTGCTGAACTGCCTCAAAACAAATATTATATTTTCGGTAGAGATGGTGGGAAAGTACTTGCCGAACGCTATGGTGTACCTTTTTTAGGGGAAATTCCTTTGGTACAAGGTATTCGAGAAGCAGGTGATATCGGCAGACCTGTTATTGCACAAGGTGAAGAAGAAAGTCTTACGTATCAGGCTTTTCAGGCTCTTGCCGAAAATTTAGCAAGGCAAATAGCTATTCGCAATGCTTTGCAAGAAAATGCTACTGCTCAAATTTAAAGATCGCCATATTTTTGCTTGATGGTTCGTTTGATACCTTCTTGCAAACTAATACGATGGTTCCAGCCGAGCTTATGAATTTTGCTGACATCTAAAAGTTTGCGAGGGGTGCCATCGGGCTTGGAAGTATCAAATTGCAGTTCTCCTGTATAGCCTACTATCTGCTTGATGAGTAGTGCCAAATCTTTGATACTGATATCTTCGCCTGTGCCTATATTTATAATTTCTTGGCTATCGTAGTTTTTCATTAAAAAAACGCAAGCATCGCCCAAATCATCGGCATGGAGAAACTCTCTGCGGGGCGAGCCTGTGCCCCAAATTTCTACAAAGGGTTTATGCTGTGTTTTGGCTTCATAGAATTTGCGTATCAGAGCCGCCATTACGTGTGAGTTTTGAGGGTCGTAGTTGTCGCCTTCTCCGTATAAGTTTGTAGGCATCACAGAAATAAATTTACACCCATACTGGCTGCGATAGGCTTGGCACATCTTAATACCTGCAATTTTAGCAATAGCATAAGGTTCGTTGGTGGGTTCTAAAGCTCCTGTAAGCAAGTATTCTTCTTTGAGCGGTTGAGGAGCAAATTTGGGATAAATGCAAGATGAACCCAAAAAAAGCAGTTTTTTAACGCCGTTTTTATAACTTTCGTGAATGATATTTGTCTGAATAGTTAAGTTATCGTAAATAAATTCGGCTCGGTAGGTATTATTTGCTAAAATGCCGCCCACTTTTGCCGCCGCCAAGAAAACATATTCGGGCTTTTCTTGGGCAAAAAAATCAGCTACTGCTTGTTGATTGCGTAAATCCAATTCTTTGGAACTTCGTAATACGATGTTTTCGTAGCCTTCGGCTTGAAGTTTTCTCAGTATTGCCGAGCCTACCATTCCTCGATGCCCTGCTACATAAATTTTGCTTTCCTTTTCCATGAGAATTATTTTTTAATTATCCACCATAAAAGTACAATCAAAAATACAAAAGTGAAAAACCAATATCGCTGAATTTCTCTGCCTTGCCAGTTTTTTGTAAGATTTCCGAAGGTTTTGCCAAACCAAAGTGAAAGATGCAAAAGTCCGTCTATCAATACCCTATCTATCCAATAAATTATATGTGCTAGCACTACTTGTAATTTTGCCAAGCTATCCAAAAATTTGTTCCAGTTTTTTTCAAGTTTGTGCAGTTTTTGGGCAAAAATTACAACAAATTGGGCAATTTGGGCAGAATTATACAAAACTTTGATGCTCGCAAGCCATGTAAGCAGTATTGTACGCATTAAAACCTTTGAAGAGCGAAAAATTCGTAATTGCCAAGCAAATAATTTTTGCGAAAACAAACGCTTTTTAACTTCAAAAGCCGTCTGCTTCTGAAATCCTAACCCAAAGCCCAAAAAAGTAATCGAAAGAGCCAAAAAAGGCAAATATGCTGTGCTTTGTTTTTCAGAAAACACCAAAAATTCGCTTATCCACGCATTTTTAATTGAAAAGGGATTGAGCGAAAAACTTATCCAAAGACTACCCAAAGCAAGTAGCGAAAGTGGAAAAGCAAAACTAAAAATGGGTTTTTTAAAATGAAAGTCGAGATTCGGGAAAAAAGTTTGTAGGTGAAATTTTCCAAAAAACAAGGCTCTGTATTGTTGAGCAATGTAAAACGCGGTAAGTCCGAAACCTACCCAAGTGAGAACAAATACAAAAGTCTGAAAAGACGTAGTTGCGTTATGCCAAAGGCTTTCAAGTATTATTTCCTTAGAAAGAAAGCCTGTCGTAAAAGGTAAACCCAAAAGCGAAGCCATAAAAATAGTGTAAAAAGCAAAAAGCCAAGGCATTTTGTTTCGCAATCCTCCTAGCAGATACATATTTTCACTGTCTGTATGCACTTTTTCGGCAAAGTGATGCGTATGATGAAGCACTACCCCTGCACACAAAAATAGTCCTGCCTTGAAAAAAGCATGTGTAAAAAGATGAAAAAGCCCCGCTTCGCGATTGCCTGTGCCAATGGCAAGAAACATCAGCCCTAGTTGGGAAATAGTAGAATAAGCCAAAACTTTTTTGATATTGCTCTGAAAAAGAGCCTTGTAAGCCCCCAAAAGCATACTTGCCAGCCCTACGATTTGCACAAATTGTAGAGCCAATGGTGTGAACAAAAAGAAAACTTTACCGACCAGAAACACTCCTGCCGCTACCATTGTGGCGGCGTGCAAGAGAGCCGATATGGGTGTGGGTCCTTGCATTGCGTCAGGAAGCCATACGTGCAAAGGTACTTGTGCAGATTTTGCCATAGCTCCTAAAAAAATACAAATGCCTATCAGACTAAGCAATGCTGTTGAAACATTGTTTTGAGCAAGCAAAATTTCTATTTCTGCAAAAGAAACTGTGTGAAACTGCTCAAAAATGAGAAAAATCCCTATCAAAAAACCTACGTCTCCAACCCTATTCACTAAAAAAGCCTTACGCGAAGCCCTGACAGCTTCACTTTTTTCTTGCCAAAAACCTATGAGCAGATAAGAGCAAAAACCTACAAGTTCCCAAAAAATATAGGTTTGAAGTAAATTTTCGGAAACTACAAGCATTTGCATTGCAAATACGAAGAGCACCAGATAAGCAAAATATAAGTTAAATCTTGCATCGCCACGCATGTATACATGCGAAAAAATCGTTACAGCAAAGGATATCAAAGCTACCAAAAGAAGCATCAATAGTTCGGTTTTGCTCAAAACAATGCCCAAGTGCAAGGAAGCAAAAGGTATCCAGTGTATCTGCCAAGAAACGTATTGCGTTTTGTATTTGTATAAAGCCCAACTGCAAAGTATTACATTCAGAAATGTAGCCATAAAGCTACATATTTGTACTAGTTTAATCTGATTTTTCAGAAAACAAAGAAAGACAAACCAACAAAGCAATTGCAAGAAAAGCAGGGCAATCATAGCGGTTTTGAAAAATATTGCGTAAAATTGCAGAAATTTTCAGCAAAACCCAAAAGCAATGCTATGAGTTTTGAAATCAAAGGGAAAGTTCTCAAAATTTTGGAAGAACAGAGAGGTGCAAGTAAAAATGGCCAGTGGAAACGCAAAGATTTTGTCATAGAAACCGCCGAAGCCTATCCAAAAAAAGTATGTTTTGCCTTGTGGAACGAGAAAATCAAGCAGTTGGAAACAGAAGCCGTAGAAATCGGCGATGAGGTGCGGGTAATGTTCAATGTGGCTTCAAGAGAGTATAATGGCAAATGGTATAGCGATATTACTGCGTATCAGATAGATAATCTCACTCGCAAGGAACAGGAAAAAGGTGGTATCATAAGCCCAAAACCTGAAAATGAGCCGCTTAATTTGGATATTCTTGCCGCTGAAGGAAATGACGACGACCTGCCTTTTTAAGCAAAAAAAGCCTTGAAACAAGTACAATTTTAAGGCCTTGCTTTCTTTATTACAGATTACTGCAAGCGAATTTTTCTTACAAAACAACCTTTTTCGTTTTGCAAGCGAACAGCACACGTTCTTGATTTACAAGCAGATAACTTTGTTTAATTTTCTTTTTTGGCAATGGTTTGTTGCCAAACGAGCTTACCTTCTTCTACATCGTAAATCGGAATGTATGTATTGCTGATAGGCATTTCTGTAAGATAAACATTCAAAATACTATCGCTTGGATTGGGGAAAATCTTGGCTACTTTTGCTAAATCTTCGGTAATTGCGGTGGTTGGCGGAGCGGTTACGTTTGCTTGAAAACTGCTATTAACACAGCCAATACACCCACTTATTTGCCTTCAATTGCGAGTATCTTGATTCCGATACGCTCTTTGGGGGCAGAAAATCCTAAAATTTGGCGATAATCCCGTGATAGAGGCAGAAGTAAAACCTTGAATATCAAAATTCATGACTTTCAAAGATTTTTTCGAAAGTTTTTTGCAATCATAAGAAAATCCGTATAAATTTGCGGGCGATTAACGTTTTAATTCATTTCTGCATACACAATGGCAAATATAGGCAAAATTACCCAAATTATTGGACCTGTTGTTGATGTCAGTTTTTCAACGGAAGGTTCTACTTTACCTGAAATTTTAAATGCTTTGGAAGTAACTAAGCCCAATGGGCAGAGGGTAGTGTTGGAGTGCCAACAGCACCTTGGCGAAGACCGAGTGCGTACCATTGCTATGGATAGTACCGATGGCTTGCAGAGAGGTATGGATGTAATAGATTTAGGACATCCTATTTCTATGCCAATTGGCGAGGCTATCAAAGGAAGATTGTTCAATGTTGTAGGTGAAGCTATTGACGGCTTGCCTCAGGTAAATAGCGGCA
This sequence comes from uncultured Cytophagales bacterium, assembly GCA_938002655.1. Classification (GTDB taxonomy): domain Bacteria; phylum Bacteroidota; class Bacteroidia; order Cytophagales; family Thermonemataceae; genus Raineya. Next base: position 6,100 of record CALLAC010000043.1, on the reverse strand, counting down.
AAGGGCGTTCTATTCATAGCAAACCTCCTCGTTTTGAAGATTTGGCTACTTCTGCCGAAGTGCTTTACACGGGTATTAAAGTGATTGATTTACTTGCTCCATATGTAAAAGGCGGTAAAATTGGGCTTTTTGGTGGTGCAGGGGTAGGTAAAACCGTACTTATCCAAGAACTTATCAACAACATTGCCAAAGCCTATTCAGGGCTTTCTGTGTTCGCAGGTGTAGGCGAGCGTACGCGTGAAGGAAATGACTTATTACGCGAATTTATTGAATCTGATATTATTCGCTATGGCAAAGAGTTTAAGCACTCTATGGAGCAAGGCGGTTGGGATTTGAGCAAAGTAGATTTGGAAGAACTCAAAAAATCACAAGCTACACTCGTTTTCGGACAAATGAACGAGCCTCCCGGAGCAAGAGCCCGAGTAGCCCTTTCGGGTCTTGCGATTGCAGAATATTTCCGTGATGGCGACGGGCAGGGCAAAGGCAACGATATTTTATTCTTCATTGATAACATTTTCCGTTTTACACAAGCAGGTTCGGAGGTTTCGGCTCTCTTGGGGCGTATGCCTTCGGCGGTGGGTTATCAGCCTACTTTGGCTACCGAAATGGGCTTTATGCAAGAGCGTATCACTTCTACCAAACGTGGTTCTATTACTTCGGTACAGGCAGTTTATGTACCTGCCGATGACCTTACAGACCCCGCTCCTGCTACTACTTTTGCTCACTTGGACGCAACTACCGTACTTTCTCGTAAAATCGCCGAATTGGGTATTTATCCTGCCGTAGATCCTTTGGATTCTACCTCACGTATTCTTACGCCACAAGTGCTTGGAGAAGAACATTACAATACAGCCCAAAGAGTAAAAAGAACGCTTCAACGTTACAAAGAATTGCAAGATATTATCGCTATTTTAGGTATGGACGAGCTATCGGAAGAAGATAAACTCACCGTAAATCGTGCAAGACGCGTGCAACGATTCCTTTCACAACCTTTCTTTGTAGCACAACAATTTACAGGTTTGCAAGGTGAGTTTGTGAATATCAAAGACACCATCAAAGGTTTCAATATGATTATGGACGGAGAACTCGACCACCTACCCGAAGCCGCTTTCAACCTTGTTGGTACAATTGAGCAGGCTATCGCAAAAGGCGAAAAACTCCTTGCAGAAGCGAAAAAATCTTAAAAAAATACATGTGCAGTTCATAAAGCAAAAAACTTTACGAACCAAAATTCCAAGATTTTTTACCCCATACTTGTATGTATCTAGAAATCATTACTCCCGATAAAAAACTTTTTGCAGGTGAAGTTACAGCAGTTACTTTGCCCGGCAAGAAAGGCTCTTTTCAAGTCCTGAAAGACCACGCCCCGCTGATTTCTACACTTGAAAGTGGAAAAATTAGATATAGAACTACCCAAGGCGAGCAAAATCTTGAAGTTTTGGGCGGAGTAGTGGAAGTGCTGAAAAATAAAATTTTGGTGTTGGTAGAAGGCTTGAAAAAATAATAACAACACAAAAAAGCGATGAGAACAGTGCCAATCTTATCGCTTTTTTGTTTTCGCAAAAAAACACAGAAATGCAGATAAGCTATAACACCCTAATTTTGGCTGAGAGCTCTTCTTGATGATTTTTACTGGTGTGTACAGGTACATCAGTGATAAATAGATAACCCCATTCTGCTGATTTTATCTAAACTTACCAAATACGACCTATGTTCGCAAGAAATATTCTTTGGGCAACTTGGCTTCAAAATCTTTCAAGAGTATATTTGGTTACAATCCTTGTTTGGGGCAAAAGACTATCACAGTATACTTTTCTGAAACCTCAGCCCAAAGAATTTCTTTTACTTTTGCATAAAAATCTTACATTGAAAGACGGTAAGAAATGATTTGATTGATTTTTTCGTAGAGTTGTTGGGGAGTATAGGTTCTCCAATCAGGGATTTCTAAATTCCCTCCAAAATTGATGTACCAATCTATTCGATATTTTTGCCATTCTTCGTAGATAAAATTTCGAAAGTTGATAGCGGCAATCCAACCGTCTTCTACATCTTCCAACCATTCTTCGTAATAGCAATCATCAGAGCCATGAAAATTGAGAACATTTTCGCCTATGAGAATAAATTTTTGTATGCCTTTTTTGAGTAAAGGATTGATAATGTTGGTTTTAAGTGTCATAATATCATTTTCAATGGCATCGTTCCATTCCCCAATGAACTCGAATATAGCAAATTTTTGCTTGTAATCAGCATAGAGAATTTTGATATACAACGTAGGTGAGCCAATGCAGTCCCAAGCAGGGTCTATGTAATAGCCATAAATAGTATCAGAATATACATCAAAGTTGTATTCTTTACCAAAAAAAGGGCTTTTCCTGTCGGTTGCAGGGTCGTAGTATTCTAGCCATCGCTCAAAGGGTATAATGGTATGCATTTTTTTTCTGTCATCAGTTTTCCTTTCAAAAAATATTGTCAATCTGACTTTATATTCAAAATTTTGAGGTTTAAGGCTTAAAGTTACATATCTTATTTAAGAGTTTTGCTAGTTATTTGCCTACTATTGCCGAGGCAAATTATACGATTAGCGGGAAAAAATGTTTGAGCCTTATTACTGATAATTCGGTATCCGTAGCGATTTTTCTTTTCAATTTCGGCTTTTTGCAAATGAGCTATCCATAAGCCATCATCGTTCCCCGACCACCAAAGAACTATAGCAAAAACTCCCTATATGAATTGGTGGCATTCCAGCCACTACTGATAACATCAGAGATATTATCTGCATTTACATCAACAATCAAAGGGCTTGTTAGGAACGCTCCATCATCATTAGTTAAGATTTGTACCTACAACGGACTGTCCGTTTTGCCATTCAGAGCCACAATACCCCTACCTCTTATACTAAGGATAACATCATTTTTGCCGTCTTGGTTCAGGCTATCACTACGGGGCAACCTTTCACGTTGCCAATATTTTCAACATTTTCAAGAAAAGGGGTTTTATATTGTCACAAAATTTTATTTTGTGAAAGGTCGTAAGCATAAAAATAACCTTCATGAATGCAATACTTGTTTGAGCAGGCAAAAAGTTACCTTTTATCCAAAACAAAAATAGCCAAAAGGTGTTACTTTTTCTCATTTTTTTGTATTTTGGCAAATAATTATTTTTTTGTGCCAATTTCCCAAAAATTAACTTATTTTTTTTGTAAAATTTTCTTTGTTATATCTTTGCAAGCCCAAGACTCTTTGCATTCTTTGCCTTATTTTGAATGGAGCGGTGGTTTGCGATATGCTTATGCTTTTACCAATAATTGGGCAGTACAAAGATTGCCCGATGAAACTATTCGTTATGAAAGGCAGGAAAGAAACAATTATGGTATTGCCTTACAAAGCAGACTAATGGCTTCTAGTATACTGCACTTTTTGCAAATTTTACCTAAAAATGAGCGTTGGCGAGTGGGAGATGTATTTGTAAGTGAATTGCAAATGGGTTTTCGCAGAAAGCAAATTGAGCAAGCAAGCGAGTGGCTATTGGGGTATCATTTTGGCATGGGCGTGGGGGCTAGTTATCAGATAAATACAAAAAACGCAGTAGGTTTTTACGTTGTTCCTTTGAAGTTTAGTAATGACGGCGTAAGTCCTGCTATTTCGGGTTCTTGGATAGGTTTGCGGTGGGCAAGCCATGGGCTTTGGCTTGAAACAGGCTTGGAATCCAGAGATTTATCTTTTTTGGGCTATCTTGTGCCTGCTACTCTCAATCCGCGTCAGTATTTTTTACAAGCAGTTTGGCAAAAAAAATGGGGCTTGCGAGTAGAATGGGCTTATAACAATTTTAAAGATACTATCTACAACGGAAGATATGAAAACTTTTTCCTAACAATAGCTCTGTTTTATGGAATATTTTTTTAGAAAAGATATATGAAAAAATTTTTACTTATATTATTCGTACTGATAAGCGTTTGGGGATTGGCACACGAGTTTTGGCTCAACCCCAGTAAGTTTTATTACCAAAAAGGAGAGCTAGTAACTATATTTCTGCAAGTAGGCGAAAATTTTGAAGGTGAAAAATGGAAAGGTACAATTACACGCCTTACGTATTATTTTGCCAATCAAACCAAAAACTTGAATGTACGAGTAGATACTGCTACGAGGTCTTTCAAAATGAATGTGGAAAGCGAAGGTACACAGGTTCTTATATTACAAAATAAACCCAGTTTTATAGAATTAGATGCTGAAAAGTTTAATGCTTATTTGCAAGAAGATGGTTTAGAAGAGGTTTTGATTTATCGTCAGAAAAATGGCTTGGAGAAAACGCCAGGGAGAGAAATTTATGAACGCTGTGCAAAACTTATCTTTCAAGTTGGTGAAAAGCAAACAGAAACCTTCAAAAAAATTACTAATTTACCGCTTGAGATAGTTGCTATGGAAAATCCTTATCTAATACGTAAAGCTCAAGCTCAAAATATACGTTTTAAAGTTTTATTTCAACAAAAACCGCTTGTAGGGCTAAAAGTACGTTTTTGGCAGAAAATACAAGGAGAGTTGTTTAAATATGAGGCTATCAGCAATGCGAATGGAGAAGTGAATTTTAAGTTTGCACCCTCAGGCAAGATAATGATTAGTGCCGTAAAAATGATCGCCCATGATAAGCCCCAAGAAGCCGATTGGCACAGCTATTGGGCTAGCCTGGTATTTGGTTATGAAAAATGAAATTATGCGTTACTTTTTGGTCAGTTATATTTCCGAAGAAGGCTATGGAAGCATTTGGTTCGAACATTTAACTTTCCCGAACTATGAGTGGCTTTGCGAAAAAATCACCGAAGGCAGAAGCCGAAGCAATGTAATTGTGCTTAACATTTATGAGTTTCAAAACAAAGAAGATTTTGATGATTTCAGAAAAGAGGGTAGGTAAAATTCTGTGTAACTCAAACCTGATAGGTTTTAAAAACCTTGCTTTGTACGAGCAGGCAGGTGTTCGGGAGTATTGGGTGGTTTTCCCTGTGGAATATGTATTGCAGCAGTTTGTATTGAATGAGGCGGGCAAATACGAGTTAAAGAATAGTTTTACAGAGGATGAAGTTTTTACGGCACATATCTTTCCAGATATGGAAGTAGATTTGGGACAGATATTTGTGGAGTAAATATTTTCGGTGGTTTCGGCTCCGCTCAACCACCGAAAAAAAAGGTTCATTTCGGCTCTGGTTAGTGTAGTTCGGCTACGCTCACTAACTAAGCGAAGCCGAACTACGCTCAATGAACCTTTAAAACAAATTATTTTAATCTCTATAAATTTTTTTGTAGGGATTGTTTTTTGGGTAAAAACTACTATCTTTGTTAAAAAGACTTTATGAAATTTCTCACGGACATTTCGGAATTAGACTTGAACGGCACGTATAGTTACGCCGATTATTTGCTATGGCGGTTTGAGCAGAGTGTAGAACTCATCAAGGGGAAGGTGTTTCAGATGTCGCCTGCTCCGAGTGTGAGGCATCAGCGGGTTTCAATGAAATTAACAAAAGTTTTTGTAAATTACTTTGATGCTAAAACTTGTGATGTATTCTCTGCTCCTTTTGACGTTCGCTTATTAGACAAGAAAAAGAGCAAGAAAGCAAATAAAGATATTTACACGGTGGTACAACCCGATTTGTGCGTCATCTGCGATAAAGAGAAATTAGATGAACGAGGTTGCGTGGGCAGTCCTGATTTGATAGTGGAGATACTTTCGCCGGGTAATTCTAAAAAAGAGATGAAGATAAAATATGCTTTGTACGAAGAGGCGGGCGTTCGGGAGTATTGGGTGGTATTTCCTGTGGAGTATGTATTGCAGCAGTTTATCTTGAATGATGCGGGAAAATATGAGTTAAAAAATAGCTTCACGGAAGACGAAGTTTTTACGGCACATATCTTTCCAGATATGGAAGTAGATTTGGGACAGATATTTGTGGAGTAGAAGCAAATTTTTTCGGCGTTTCGGCTCCGCTCAACCACCGAAAAAAAAGGTTCATTTCGGCTCTGGTTAGTGTAGTTCGGCTACGCTCACTAACTAAGCGAAGCCGAACTACGCTCAATGAACCTTTAAAACAAATTATTTTAATCTCTATAAATTT
>CALLAC010000042.1 GCA_938002655.1 uncultured Cytophagales bacterium | reverse complement strand
AAATACAGCCAAAACAATTAACAACCACGAAAACAAGGATTTGGGAAGAGGTATTCCTTGCTTCCATTTAGCTTGTAGTAGATAATTTGAAACCATAAGAAAATAAATTTTGCATAAAGAAAAAAAATAAAACGATTTAATTCTAATCGTCAAAATCAAATATTAATTTTTTCTAAATACAAATATAAACTTTTTAAGGCTACCACAAAAGTAGCCTTTCTTGCTTTTATCCTATTTTTACCCTACCCTTGCAATACTAGCATACGCCCATGAGATAACCTTATTAGACGCTCCAACGGAAACATACCTTATTCTTATTTTTTGAAAAGCTGATAATTTCTTTACAGCACTCACCGTAATAGCTCCTTGCCCGTAATGTATATTCCTGATGCTGTTAGCAAATGTTACCCACGAGCTACCATTGAAAAATTGAATAAGTATCTCAAAGCCTTCACCAGCAAGGTCTGTTCTTACGGAACAATGTATTGAGTAAATACCGCTGTTTAAAGCAGTAAATTCACCGCTTGGCACATCAAATTCGTTCAAATCGTCTATTTTGCTTGTAAAATCGATTGGCACACCTGTATTCGCTGGAACAATCTGGTTTGTAGTTCTTGATAGTTCTACATAGCTCACTTTGCCTTTGTTTTGTTCAAACCCTGTTATGGCATACTCGTTTTGTGAATTTTTTGTATTAACCACCAAACGCTTATCTACACCATTTGCTGTAACCGTGATATAATCGCCACTTGTTGGTATACTATTCACGATTTCAGCTTTGTATTCTTGCTTGGTAGTTTTATTGTTGTTGTCTTCGGTATGCAACCTGCTATCGTACTCTATTACCGAACTCGCTTTAATGTAGCACGGAAACGTCAAACCCGTTGCGGCGGCAAGCTCTCTGATTTTGCCGTCCAAATACACCAAACCCGGACTGATATTGTTGCCCGTAACCACACAGCCACTAAACACAAACCCGTTTGTGTCTGCAAACTGATTTTCAATCGCCTTGTAAATCTCTGCCTGCTGTAAAGCAAAATCGGCATTTCGGAAAGGCTGTCCGCCTGAATTAAATTTAATTTGTTTCATATTCTAATTGTTTTCTATTGTAAAGGATTTTCCTGCAATTTTATATCGCCTCACGATGCGTTCTATATCAGAAAGCACGCCGCTCGTATTGTTTGAAATAATCGTGTCTACAGCGTTGCTGATAATCGTATCTACGGCGTTGCTTAGCAAAAAATTTCTATCTGCTCCACCGTCAATAACCTTTACGACGAAATCTACCGAGAAATTGTAGTCTGCATCGTCAGAAATTATCAAATCGCTACTATCAGAAATAATCGTATCTACAGCATTGCTTAAAACCAAAAAAATCCCTGTACTAAACGCATCTACAATCCTGATACGCCTAAAATTGCTATCGAACAAATTATTAAGAAGCGTTTCGAGGCGAATAACTTGCCCGTTCTGCATTTGCTCGTTTCTTGCTCTTGTAATATAAGACAAAAAACTATTTTTAAGCCAAATAAAAGGCGAAAACAAGGCTTTCAGCCAAGCCAAATGCTTTTCTTTCCTTAGAAACGTTGGCAAATACCGCTCAACAAGCAAATATACATCAAAATCGTACTGCATCAGACTTGGGTCATTATGTAGTTATTACTTACGTTTTCAGCATCAAAACTATAATACCCGCTTGGAGCAGTGTATCTACCGCCCGTAATCGCTACACTATCCACCGTAATGTTATTGACAAGCACATCTACAATACCCGCCTTCGTTCTGCAAAAAGCAATCAAATTGTTAATAACAAATTCACCATCAAATGCTATGCTTTTAATGTAGTCTCCAATAGCTTGTTTTACGCTGTTTTTTGCGTCTTCCTCTGCTACTTGCGAGTAGAGTATTTCAATATCTACCAGCACAGCATTTGCAGGCAAACTGATAACATTTACCGCTACTCCCGCAAATTTTACTTTGTTGAGGTAAGTAATAAAATTGGTAAGCTCCGTAGCGTTTAAGGGTGCGGGCGGGTCGTCGCCCTTCGCTATTTTTACGTTCAGCAAACTACCCGCATCACGCACACTCGCACGTGTAATTATTTGCTTATCAGGGTTAATTGTGTCGTATTCGCCTGCACTATTAAGCGGGTCGCCGTTCTGAAAGGCTTTTACTTTATCCACATACCACGATAGCGTACCCACTCGGTTTTTTTCTATTCGCTCGTCTATTTCAAACCTGAACGCATCAAAAAGCTGTTCAAATACGTGCATTACAAACGCCGTAAGCCGTACCCACAAACGCCAAATAGCTGTTTGTGAGACGCTATTCAGTTGTGCAAGCGAAGCCTCATTGTTCTTTGCTTGCATAATTTCGTCTTCTATTTGTTGTATTGTGCGTGCCATTGTGCTCTAAGGCTGTTTGTGCTTTGGGTTGCGTGAAAAATATTAGATACATAGTTACTTATTAGGGCGTGGTATATCAGTAGCTATCGTAATTTTCCTATCACGTAAGTATTTCACTACTTGCGGTCGGGTTGTTTCCGGCAAAAGCAATACATCGCCCACCTCCAAATTTTGTGTAATAGAAATATTATTCAGTTCTGCAATCTTTACAATACCTGCTACATCGCCCAACTCCTGCAGGGCAATATCTAAAAGGCTTTGTTGGTGCTGTACGGTGTAGGTTTTCATTGTTTTATGTTTGGATTTTCCAAATCGGCTATGTTGGTAATTGCAATGTTTGCTTGCGTGCTTGACACTAAAAAACCCGTTGTTGGTCCCTGCGGGTGTGCGTGGTTGTGTGTTTTGTAGTGGTTTAAAAGCTCATTAAACGCTTGCTCAATGGCGTTTAAACGACTTTTAAGTTTTCCAATTTCCACCATAGCCCCTTTGTTTCCTTCGTTAAATACAATCTCATTTTCGGTAATTTTTAGTCTTTCCACGCCGTCCAATTTCCAGCTTACCTCTTCTACCTCTGAAAGCATCGCTACAAAATAACTATCCACATAGTCCAGTTTTGCCACAATTACACTGCTTTCAATCTTCGGAAAAAACAAAATACCATTATCTTGCTCATTATCTATTGCCTGCAAGCGTACATTTTCAAGCACGACAGCCTCGTTTTCTAAAAGTTTTACTTTGCAAAGAGCTTTTGGCTTGTCCACGCTCACCACAAAGCCTATCTGAAACACGTTTTGCGTAGCAAATCGTTTAAGTTCATTTCGTAAAAGCTCTATCATAGTTGTTTGTACTCGGCTTCAATATCAATAGTTTTATCAATTTTCAAGCGTTTTACATGCAAGCCGTCTTGCTCCAATGTGTCTTGCAAATTGCCTTGCAACTCTAAAAGAGAGCCGTCTTCGCTCAATCCGAGCTTAATTTCTCCACCGAAAATGGGAGCAAACTTGTATTCGCCTTTTTGGGCTAAAATAGCGTGTCTGATGTGTTGAGCGGTACTTTCAATTACATCAAAATCGCCTTTTTCAAAACAAATATCTTCTTCAAAACAAATATCAAAAACCTTCATACGCTTACTCTTCTATTGATTTCTACGTTTTGCCTGTAGCCATTCACACCCCAGCTTGTCTTTACTCTATCCACCAAGTAACCTTGCCCATCTCGCTCTTGATAACGATTATCAAACAAAAGCACCGTTTCGCTATGAGCTAATACAGGCACACCGAAGGTCTCAAAACTGCCTCTATATCCCTCAAATTTTAGTTTTTTTAGCTCGTTTTCAGCGAGCGTTTTTAGTTGTGCTTTGTTGCTAATACCGAAAAAATAAAAGGTTTTCTGCTCGCCATCGCTATCTCCTGTCTCTACTTCTATTTTGGTGTTGTTCGAAAGAAAACTAATCGCCTTGCATTTAAGCCGTATATCCTCCTCTTTTTTGTATTCCAAATCGCTGTCTACTACATTCTTTTGGAAATCAAACTTATGGCGTTTGCCAAAACCCTCAAAGTACGGTAAACCTACATATAGCTGCTTATTTCTAAAATAAACCGCCAGTCCGTAACTTTCTTTGAGTTGCTTTAAGATTTCGGCTTGCGTAGCTTCTTTAAGCAAGAAATTTGTTAGCTTTACATCAGGCAGGTTTCTGTCTAATTGCACGCCTGCAAAATACTCCTGCAAAAGCCCTTTGAGCGTACCTGTGTAGGCTTTGCTAATTTTTTTAGAGCGTTTGAGGCGGTAAATTTCGTCTTCGCAAACAATTTCAAGCGGCGTATTGGGCTTAATTTGAGCGATGTAACCCTCGAAAAGCAATATATTTTTGTTGTCATAACCCAAAGCCACCTGCACCGCCATACCTGTTTTGAAAGTTTTTTCAAGACTCAACTCTTCGGTTTCGGTATCGCTTTTTTTAAGTACGGCTTTATTTGGCAAACGAATAGTGCATTTGTCGCCTATCTCCTGCCAAGTGCTTTCTATTTCTACGCTTTCAGCATAACGAAATTTAAGCGTGTCAATATTTATCTCACAAGTAAGCAACAGTGCCATTATTCTATAATTAAAGTGTATTCGCTATCACTTACAGTTTCCGCTTCAAAAGGTATAATATAAGCATACCCTTCAAGCTCAGGAAAATTGATGCTCTTAAAAAGTAGTTTCTTAATATTAAAAAAACTTAAAAGTCTGCTTTCTTTTACGTTTACCGCTTTTTTTGCCTCAAAAAAACGCCTCAACTGCCGAAGCTGTTTTTCAGGAAAATCGTTAGGGTTAAGTCTGTATTGCAAGCCGTCTTGCACTACTTCTGTAAACTCATTGCTTACCAAAAACCCTTTTATATTTACACTGTAATCATTTACGCTTGCAATTTCTTTAATGCTTCCATTTAACCCTGCCACAGCCGTCTCTACTACATTGATAGAGCCTTGCAGAGTAAGCACGGGAGGCACTACAAAACACAACTCCTCGCCTTCTAAAGCAAGTGTTAGCTCACTTTGTACGGGTTTGCCCAGTGCATTTGTTTGAGCAATTTGAGTGTTATTGCCTTTGCCGAAAAGAAAATCCTGCACACCGCCTGCCCTGCGGAGCAGTTCAGGGAACACCAAACCTCCCCAAACTTCGCCATACAATTTTCTTATATCAAATTTTACACTCGCCATTAGCCTGCCCGATATTGATTAGTTGAATTAAGTACCCGAAAAAGCATTTCAGTAAGCTGTTTTTCTATATCTTTTGCTCCTTCTTTAATATTTACGCTGTGTACCTCTATTTTGTCTTGCAGTTTTTGCAGGTTAATCGTAATGTTTGTTGCCTTTGCTCCGCCACCCGCTACGCCCGATAAGCCTTTTTGGGTTTTTTCTTTGCCTTTGGAAAAGTCGGGCAGTTTGCTCGTTTCTGAGCCAGCCCCAAAAATATCGGTAAATTTATTAACATTTATCTTACCCATATCTACGCCTTGTGGCAACATTTTTTCAAGCTCTTTGGTGTCATAAAGCGGTTTTCCCGCTGTTTCAGCTTGTTTTTTGTCTATTTCTTCGGAGGTAAAACCGAGTATTTCGCCAAGCCCTTTGATTTTATTCCAAAGCCAGCTTATTTTTTCTTCTACCCACGAAAAAAAACCATTGATGCTTTTCATTAGACTTGTACCAAACACATAATCTATGGCTTTAGCAAGCAAGCTAAACGGATTGTATTCTTTTACAAAATTGTATATCTCACCTATCCCTATACCGAAATAGTCAAACACCTTGTACAAGCCGTACAAAGCTCCAATCAGCACGCCTACGCCAATCACCACCAAACCTATCGGGTTTGCCGAAAGTGCCGCATTAAACAGCCACGTTCCTGCCGTAGTAGCCCCTAATTGTGCCAAAAACAAGCCTAAACTTGCCACACCGTTTACTATCATCGTGCCTGCCCAACGAGCAAGCCCCAAAGTTGCCCCCAAGAGGCTTTTTTGATTAAATGCCAAAGCCCCGTTCATGGTCGTTATGCCAAAAACATTGCTCAAAATACCGCCTGCTGTAGCTCGTAGCATTTGCCCCATTGTGCTGAAAAGCGGTAAAATACTACTCACCCCCACCGCAAGCTGGCTGGTCAGGCTTATCATAGGCACATAAGGCTTTAAGCTATCATAAGCCGAAATTGCCAAATCTGTAAAAGCCGATTTCATTCGGTCAAGCACACCTTGTGTAGTGTTCATTACTACACCCGCATACTCAGCATTAGCCCCTGTGGCGTTTTGCGTTTTTGCAGTTGCCTCACGTATTTGGTCAAGGTTTTGTAAAATCGCCTGCCCTGCCACCAAGTTTTCCTTACCAAAAAACTCGCTCATCAGGGCATCGTTTTTCATAATGGGTTTTAAAGCCTCCATACGGTCGGCAAAACTTTTGGTTTTATCGGTAAGAGCTGAAATATTCACACCTGCCGCTTTAAGCAATTCAAGCGTTTGCTTGGGCATCAGCTCCCCTTGTGCAAGTTGAGCGAGTACGTTTCGCATAGCCGTACCGCCTTCTGCTCCTACTTTTGCCCCTTTTTGCCCTAATATTTGTAGCGTGCCGAGCGTCTCGGCAAGGCTTACATTAGCCGCCGAACCCGATGCTCCCAGCGTTTTCATAGCGGCGGCTAAGGGTCCGACATCAACCGCTCCCTCCTTAAAGCTCACGGTAAGCATATCAGCAATGGCGGCCATTTTACGGGCTGCCTCGTCGGGCTTGCTCATATCAATATTATAGGCATTCATCATGGTAGTGAGAGCATCAGAAGCTCCCGCAACATCACCGCCCATACCTTTAGAAAGCATAGAGGTGGTTTTTACCATTTCGTTGAGAGCTTTTTGTCCTGCTTCGGTTTTAGCAAGCTCAGGACTAAGCCTCGAAAGCATATCCAAGTAAGTGCTACCTACTTGGTCTGCCGAAAGCCCCATATCTATGGCTAATTTCCGAGCTTGCTTGCCCATTGCCTCCAATTCTTTGCCTGTTACGCCTGTACCCGCCGACACCTCTGCCATTTTTTGCTCAAAGGCAATACCCGGAGCCATAAACCCCATAATCGCATCGGCAGAGCGTTGCATATTTTGGGCAAAATTGTTAAGCATCACAGCTCCTTGCCCCATTGCCCCCCAATCAATCGGCTTTTGGAGTTTTGAAATTAAATTTGTAGCTTTATCTCCTACAAGCATAATGCCTTCCGCTACTTTGTTAAGAGCGTTCAGGGTATTGCCTAATTTAATTTCAAACTCTATCATATATGGAGCTACTGATTATTGTATTCTTGGTAGGCATGTTTTGGTTTGCAGGCATACTAAACGATGCCTTTGAAAAGCGAGACAAAGGCAAGGACTGGATGGCTTAACGCTTCTTCTTCTGTGCCTTTGCTTCCTCCTCTCGCACCCAAAGCAGATTTTGCCACGCCTCGCAAAATTCCTGCTCTGTAAGCGATTTTATCTCTTTGGGTGTCCAGTGGTAGTAATACATTAGTTGTGCCTCTATCTTTCGCAAAAACCACGTTTTAGAAGTGATTTTTGCGAGACTTAGTTTTTTTCAAGCACAGCAATTTTGCTGGTGAGCAATTTATCTACCACAGGCAAGAGTCCTAAAAACACATCACTATCAGCAAGCAGTTCTTTGTTATTAAGCACAGTGTTATTTAGCACGATTTCAGCATACTTGATGCTGTCTTTTTCTTGCAAAATCGCATTTTGAGCAAGCCTAAGCACCTGCAAAGATATTTTTTTAAAATAAAAAACAAGGTCGCCTTCGCCCTCCTCGCCTTTGAGGATTACTTTTTTGAGCTTTCCATATTTTTGCTCCCACTCGGCAATTTGCTCGGCAGTGGGGGGTGTATAGTCATTAGTCATTTCTTACGTTTAGTTTGATATTTCCAATTCGTAAGGGGAGACTTATCTCCATCATGTCGTCTTCGTTTTTCATTTCTTTTTGATACTCAGAAATGCTACAGTCCTGCAGAATATCTGTTACAGCAAGGCGTGTAACCTCATCAATGTAAAGCACCACAATGTCAAAGGGTGCAATATCCAATACGTCCGTACCAGCGGGCAAACTGCGAACAATCGCCTCAAATTCGCTCTGAGGCAGCACGATTTCCCCTTCAAATTCCTTCCTACCCACAATTTCGGCATGTGGCGTAGATTTGCCAAGCACAAACATATTGCTTTTTTCTTGTTTGGCAGAGTAGCTGATGCTGATGGCATTTACCTCACGCCCCAACATAGCCACTTTACAATCTTTACCCGAATATTCTCTCATAGTAATATTTAGTTAGCAGGGTTAATAAGTTGCACCTGTGTTTCAATAATTCTTGCAATGCCAAGTGGCACAATTTGCAGGCGTGCTACAATTTTACCTGAAGCAAGCACATTCTGATTGGGGTCTATTTTCACTGTAACCGCCGATATTTCAATATCTCGTGTTGGGTCAGGGTTGTTGAGCATTTCACGCTCAATAGCTTTTTGCAGTTCGTTTTGCAGGCTTTGCACTACAATAGCGGGAAGCCTGCCTGTGGTTTTATCTACCCTAAACTCATCTTTTAGTCGTTCTACATAAGTACGCACTGCAATACGTGCGGCTTTGTGGGCGGTGCGGTTGAGGTAAATATAGGCATCAGTTCGGTTAGGAAGCGTGCAAGTGTGGTCATCTACCCAAAACCAACCCGATACAGCAGGGTATGTATCCATAAAAATATACCCCTTGTCGCTTAAAATATTCAAATCATTATCGTTGTAATCAAAGTAAGGGATTTGCCCGCCCGAAAAAGCGGCCGTTTGCACGTTAGGCAAAGCTCCGTTTCGCACCCTGCCTACATTCCTGCCAACATGTACCGCCGAAAGTGAGCCTAAAAACAAGCCAATCTGTGCGTAATTATTTCCCAAAGCCCCTATTTCGGCGGCTCGGTTTTGTGCCCTAGCTACCACTACGCTTACATTGCCACTATTTAAGGCTCTTAAATCAAGAGCATCGGCGGCTGTACCCGCAAACTTTCTACCCTCCAAAACAATTTCGATGGGGCGTAAGCGTGTATATTCAGCAAGGCTAAATGCGTGTGCCAAAGGAATAGCCGCCTGTAAATCGGCACTAATACTAGTAGTGTGCGTTTCAGTAGCAGGCACTATGCTTACCCCTACTATCTTCACTCTGCCCGCTTTCGAAGCTAAATAGTTTTGCAGGGCGGTATTTTCAGCATTACCAACTGTAAAAATATTTGCATAAGTGGCACTAACAGACACTCGCAGAAGATGTAATTCACCCGAAGGGTTTGCAGTGAAAAAGTCTTTTACATGCTCCCAAAGCAAGAAGTTGTTTGCATTGTCATTTGCCTCTGTAAGTCCCGCCTGTTCGGCTTGTTTAAGACTTGTAAATACGTTTTCAGTGTAAGCATATGCGGCAGGAGCGTTATGCACCAGCAGACATACGCCATCTAAAGCAGGAGGCGAACCTCCTAAATCCCCTACAATGTTTGTGATTTGAATTTGCGGTCTTGGCATATTAGTAAATTCTTTGTGGTTCTAAATCGGGTTCTATGCGTAAATCGTTGTTTGCGTTTATTTTGCTTGTATCTTGGTAAATTGTTTCAAAATCCATTTCATACACAAGCACATTAGTATAATTGTCATCAAAACGGGTACGCTTGCGTTCCATCGGGCTAAAATTTTCACCTGCAAAATCTTGTAAAGCCACATACACACGCTCCAAAAAATCAAAGACCTCAAGGGCTTTTTCTTGCGTTTCGGCTTGCTCAAAGCTATCTGAGTAGCTTTCTTGTACTATGTGCAGTGTAATATCTATTTTAAGTTGCTGTATGCCATTTTTACTTCTTACAACATTTGCTGTTACAAACTCCACAAAAACGGCAGGCAAAAACAAAGCGTGTTGCTCGTTTTGCCGTTCAGGTTGTCTATTCCAAATATCTACGTGGCAACCCAAGCTGTTTTGAAGTTTTTTAGCAATATGCTTGTAAAGTGCTTTCATCGGCTTTTTCGGTATTTTCTACGCTCACGTGGCTTCAAATCCTCCCACCAAACCACAATGCTTGCAGTATCTACTTGGCAGGTATCGGGGCGAAATGGGCTTAAAAATTGCCTCAAATTCAAATCGCTTTTTTTCACTTTGCCATCAAAAACAATTTGGTTGCTAGTGCATTTGGTAAGTTTTTCTTGTAGGCTCTCAATCATTTGTGTCTTTTCTTGTAGCTCAGCTCTAAAATGTATCCTATCAGAAAGCCACAAAGAAACGCCAACGGATAAAACCAGAAACACTCCAATAAGTACATATTTATTCATCTCTTACAAAAGGTTTTTCTTGTTCATATCGCTTGCTTGCCTGTTGCTCTAAGTTGCTTTCGGCGGCTCTTGCCTGTTTTCTCCGTACAGCAAAAACGGAATTGCCACGAGTAGTATAGGGCTTGCTTCTGCGAAAGTCGCTTTGTCTTTCCACACCAAAAAGAAAACAAACAACACAATAAGCACCCCTAAAAAAGTGCTAATTCCATGCTTGTAAATGTTTTTTAAATTAAAGTTCATTAGCGTACATTGTTTCGTTCAAGTTTTAGCATAATTTCTTGGAGCATTTTCTCAATGCTATCAAAACGCCTATAAATGCGTTCTTTGAGCTCTTCGTGGCTGTCTTGTAGGCTGTCCAAATGTTTCTGCATCTGCTCAGCTTTCAGTTCATTTTTAAGCATACGCTCCCGCATCACCCCCCAAGCAGCAAAGATAGCTACTATCACCGTTACGATTTTTTCAAGCAGTTGCAAGTCCATTTTCTAAAAGTAGCAAGTCGTATAATTCGCCTATTTGTATGTATTCGGTCGTAAAAGCGTCCCAATTTACTTTTGGTACAACCACACAGCCTGCACTCCACCTATCTATGACGCTCCCCCAGCCTGCCGTATGAATGTTGATACCAAAAAGCCCTACTTGTGGGTTGGTTTTGTCAATTTGCCTGTTTCGGTTGCCGTCTCGCCATACTTTTACGGGTTTTATCTGCAAAAGCTCTACGCTTTTAAAACCGAAACGTGTTTGATAACTTGCCTGCCACGTTTTCGGGTAAAATCCTTCTGCCAATACCGCCACCCCCGTAATACCTCCGTGTGTAATAGGGTTGAATACCCAAAAATCCCCTGCCCGAGTAGAGCAGGGCATTAACGCATTAAAATCAACCTCATTGTTACTCACATACAGCAAATAATCGGTAGTTTGGTTGTTAAAAGCCTGCAAGGTTCTAAATGCCACAAAACCCCTAAACTCCTTACTATGCTTTTGCACTTCTTGCAAAATAAGAGATTTAGCTCTACCAAAAGACGCTTGGGTCTGCTTACCGAAAATACCGTCAGTGGCAAGCCTTTCGCCAAAACAAGCATTTAAAAAGCCTTGCCAAAGTTTCGTTTGTGCGGTCATTTTTCTAAAACTTCAATTACACTTGTTACATTCCTGCTTGCAATGGCTTTTTGATGCTGTAAAGCCTCTAAATGCGTTTCAAACACCACATAAGCCCCCTGAATAACTACCGCATACAACCTGCTTGCTTTTGGATAGATTTTGAAAAACGCCTCAAAATCCGCTTTTTTGGTTTCTTTTTGCTCTTTAGCCATTGTTTTGTATAATTTCTATTTCAAGCTCTGCCATCAAGGCGTAATTTCTTGCATAATCGTAACCCGTAAAGTAGTACTCGCCCACTTTGTAAAGCTCGCTTACTTCTGTGTTTTGCTCAAAAAATGCTTCGGCAAAACTTTGTTCTTTGCTTGTTTTCTTCGCCATTTTCGTTTGAATTATACACCTTGCACAATCGCAATTACACCTTCAGCGTTTTTG
The DNA here is from genome assembly GCA_938002655.1 of uncultured Cytophagales bacterium. Taxonomy (GTDB): domain Bacteria; phylum Bacteroidota; class Bacteroidia; order Cytophagales; family Thermonemataceae; genus Raineya. The sequence continues at coordinate 5,147 of CALLAC010000042.1, read as the reverse complement.
CGGGTTTTTCGCCCACCTGCTCTTACCAAAGCCGAATACACATCGCCGTAATAATCTGGCTTATCCAACTCCTCAAACACCTGCACGTCTCCTAAAGCCAGCTCTGTGCTGTTTTTCTGCCAGCACAATACCACGTCATTGTCAGTAGCATCGCCTACAGCTCCTACGGGTTTGATTACAGGCGTGGCGGCGTTGTCGTAGGTTGCTACGTAAGAACGCTCCAAAATCTGAAATCCGTAGAGGCGGGCTATTACGCCGTTTTTCATATCAAGCTCCAAAGCCATATCCCTTTTTTTAAGGTCGGCGTCCTGCATGAGCTGGTCGAGCATATCGCTACTCAAAAGAGCGTATCGGTCTTCTTTGGGAATGTTTTGCTTGTTCATTAGCGTTCTGGCTTTTTGCAAGTCTTCTTTCAAAAAGAGCTTGCGTGTGCCTGTTGCAAAGGGCATATGAGCTGCCGTATTAGGCCCTGTGGTGCGAATAACCGTAGCGGCAGCAATAGCCGAAGAAGGCGAGCCAGGTCCAGTAGCCGCAAAGCCGGCCAGCCAGTTGTAAATAATGTCGTCTCCGATTGCTTCTCGAATTGTCTGCACGTGCTCATCAAGTACGCTTGCTAGTTTCTCAGGGCTTTCTTCGTACTTCTCGGCGTTGCTGATAAGCGTAGGGTTAGATGTGTACTCATCGAGCAAATACACAATGTCCGTATCAGTACGCTTTGTAATGGCGGCTGGCAGGGTTGAGCGGTTTTTTACAACCGTAGGTTTTGCTCCTGCTTGTGGGATATGCACTACTGCACCTTGCAAGACATATTCATCTGCACGCTTGCAAAAGTTAAGAAATTCAGCCCCCTTGAAAAGGTTGCTAATAATATATTTTGCCCAAAGTTCTTTTCTTATAGCCATGTTTTTTTTGTTTTATTTTGTTTCTAATTCGGTATATTTTTCGGGGTGTTTAACTTTTAATTCTCTTAAAAATTTAGCATCTGCCAACCACCAATCTGCAAAATTACGCTCAGGATAAGCAGAGAGTTTTGCCAGCAAAGGGTCTGGCTTGCTGGTTTCTGCTTGCAAGGCTTCTATAATTTCCGAAGCCCTAAGCACAGGTTTCTGCTTTTGCTCTTCTATAAGCCGTTGCAGAGTGTCTATTTTTGCTTGCAAGGCATCTATTTTTGCTTCTAACTCCAAGTTTTTTGTGTCGTTCATGTTAAAATCAATTTTACCAAAATCCTCAAAAGAAAGCTCCATTAGTTCATTTTTTTCTGTTTTGTGGTATAATTTTACCGCCGAAGCATTTGCAGGAATGTCGACTACGCTTACTTCCAAAAGCTCGCACTTGGTAATAGTGGGGAGGCTTTGCCCTTGTAGCATCAACTCAGGCTCGTTGCTTGTGCCGAGCACCAAAATACCGATAGAAGCACTATTCAAATAACCTTCCTCAAATTTACGTTTTACTTCTTTTGCAAACTCATCGCCAACATCAAAAACAGGCGTAGCAACCAGCTTACCATCACTCTTTTTTACATTTTCCCATTTACCAATAGGTAGACGCTCTCTGTCGTGGTTGTAAAACATTACAGGGTTTTTCAAGAAGCTATCCAGTTTAATGCCTTTGGTTAGTATTCTTGTGCCGTAGCGGTTCAAGCTCTCGTCGCTTAAAATCAGTTCCATTTTTTTATTTACAAGTATTTATGAGACAAAAATGGGTAGGTATTTTTTAATACGCAAAAACCCTACAAATACCGCTTTAAAAAAATAAAGCTGCATTTATTAACTATTTTCAAAAAACCTTTTTTCGCTTCATTTTTACGAAAAAAAACAAAAGGTGGCACGAAACAGAGAAGAGCTTGAACAAGCCAAATTATTAGCAAAAGATTACTGGCTGTATTCGCCCTATACACAAAAAGAAATAGCCGAACGTGTCGGCGTTGCAGAGCAAACTATTTTGGCGTGGCGAAAAGAATACGGCTGGGACAGCCTAAAAGAAAGCCTACTCAAAGCACAAGACAAGCGTTTTAGGCATTATTTGAAACTGCTTGATTTGTTTTCTACAAAATTAGAAGCACAAGAGGTAGATATAGACGAACTTACCAAGCTACAAAGCCTTATAGAACGCAATAGCGTGAAAAATGTAGAGCCTTCGCAAGTAGAAAAGGTAGGCTTGGCTATCATTAAGTATCTAGACGAAGTAATGCCTGAAAAAAGAGACTATTTCATCAACTTTTATCGAAGTTTTGCCGAATGGTTTGCAAACAACAAATAACCCCGTTTAAAACCCATTTAAACTCGTTTAAAATAAACGATTTTATATTTGACAATGGTTTTGTAGGCTCAAAAAAAATAATCGCTTATAGTGGCTAAAAACAATAAAAATATTGATAGACTCTTATCGGCTCTCGACAAAGCCCAAAACAAGCAAACAAAACAAGTTATCGCCCTACCTTGTGTGGATTTGTCTTTGCTAAAACTTTCTGCTCCGCAAAAAGCTATTTTAGAAAGCAAGTGTTTTATTAATTTATTGGTAATTATTTACCTGCCTAAAAACTATGCCTACAAAAGCCTTTTTGATGGATTTAAGGAATATACAAGAATTATAGACATCGACAAAGCAAGAATAAAAACCATTATTGTAGTAACCGAATATGGCAAATTTGCCGTGTTTAATGAGCAAGATTTTGAAGAAAAAACAGCTTACTGGATAGAAAAAATAAAGGTTTTAAAAAAATGAGTTAGCACGGCTTATCGTCATTCAGACGACCATACTAACTCCACATACTTGCGTACCTTGCAAATATACAAACCTTTTACAAATTATCTAAATTGCTTTTGATAATTTTTTGTATTTTAAGCGAAAGTGGTTTTTCCATACCTACAAAAGTGCGTTTGGGCATATCTTCGCCTTCGTTGTGCCTGCCCGCATAAATCACATTGCTGTAAAATACGATTTTATCGCCTTCTATGCGGTATTTGATGCTTCTTGCAAGTACGCCTTTGCCTACCAAAGTGTGCAAGCGTAGCATCGTAAAACGTTTTAAACAAATCAAACACGCCGTTTTTTTCCAAAACTTTATCAAACTCGTCCCATATTACGAGCGGTTTTTCAAATGTTTTGAGCTTATCGGTAATGGTGTCAATCATGTCGCTTGTTGAACCCTGCAAGTTTAAGCCTAACACTCGCCCGAATTTTTGCAAAAACACTTTGCGTGTGTAGTGCCTTTCGCATTGCATATAAAACACGTTTTTGTGTTCGTTTGCAAAAGCTCGCAAGGCATAAGTTTTGCCGAAGCCTGCATCAAAAGCAATAAGTTTTGCAGTGCTTGTGTCTTGTGCAAACTCGCACACGCCAAAGATTTTTCTGTAATTAAAAATTTCGGCGGTTTTCCAAGTGTTTTGTATTTTTACTTGCAAGTTGCTTGCAATTTTTCGCCACAACTCATTACTAATACTCTCCCAGTTGCCTTTTAGGATTTGGGTAATATTAGCACTGCTTACACCTGCTTGCGTAGCAATAGCGTTTTGGCTTTTGCCAAGAGTTTTTAGCCTAAAAATCTCGGCTTGTATTTGGGTTTTTTGTAGATTGTCCATATATTTGTGTGTATTTATTGTTACTAAGTTTTAAAGCCGCCTAATGCGTTTAGGCGGTTTTCTTTTTTAGGCTTGCCTTACCTATTTTATCGTAAACATCTTCTTCTTCTTCGCCAAAAACCTGCTTGCGTGCTTGCTTAGAAATAGCCTCTATCACAAGCGTTTCGGCTTTTTGGGCTTGCTTGGCTACCTTGCTTCTAATTTGTTTTTGTGTTCTAATTTGCTCGCCTTTAATCTTATTATCCTCTTCGGCAGCCTCTAATTTAGAGACCTGTACGGCTTCTATCTTTTCAGCAACACCCAAAAAGGTATTGTCTTGGTAGAGATAAGCCACGCCCGCCCAAAACCTTATTTCTACTTCTTTGTGCCTTAGCTTGTCAATATCCGAAAAAGCGTATTCTTCGTAATTTGCCCGCACTCTACCGTTTCTATAAGATGTTTTAACCCGTTCCCCTAAGTGGAAAGCCAGCCTTTCAGGGTTTTGAGGCAAAAGGTCTGGATGCAGGGGTTTGTTAATTGGGTGCATTTTGTTGTAAGCACCAATTATTTTTTGCAAGAATTTTTCAATTTCATCGGTTTGCGTAAAAGATTTTACTTCGGCTTGCTGGTCTTTTTCGAGCCTCCACGCCTCTCGTTTGTTGTAATGCCTACCCTTAAAGTAGTCTTTATACTCCAAGTCTTTTGCAAAAACATTGTATTTGAGCGTGTGTATATCCCTTTCGGCGTATTTAGCCATCGGGTTTTTTGGTAAAATAGTTGTTTCACAAAACAAATCTTTTAACAGGCTTTCGTTTACTTTTACAAGATGTGTTTCGCATTGTAACTCATAAGGGCTTTTACCTGCAAATGCAGGATTTTCAAAAGTATTGCGTAAAGCACGCAAGAATAAATCAGTAGTTTTCTCAAAGCCCCAAGCGTAGCCCACGCAGTTACGAGTAGCGACATCAAAAAATAAGTAAGCATATACTTTTTTGTGCAATTTACCCGCAATCTTGATTTGTACGTTAATATTCACGTCCCAGTCGTCCGCAGTCAGCATACTACCAAAGTATTCGGGGCGTTTACGTTTGGCATAGAAATCGTGTGCCACTCGGTAACTTAGCTCCGTGCCGTGCAAAGCCGTATAGAGAGCTTTGTTTTGTAATTTGCTTACTTTGTTATGCAATGTTGCATAACTGATGGCAGGGAAATCAGCAGGGTTGTATATCTCGCCTGTATCAGCGTTTGCGAGTTGTACACTGCCCGAAAGAAATGCAGTGTATACTTCGTATATCTCTTGTGTTGTAGGTTTTTTGATGCTTTTAAGCAACCCAAGCAACACGCCTTCCACTCGCTCGTCAATTTTTAAGGCGTTTCGCTTGCCGTTGCGAGCATCTATACAGCTTCGCAAACCCTCTTTATTCCATCTGACGAGTCTAATTTTAAGGTAACTATTTAGGTACTTGCGAAATTACGAAAAAGTTTTTATTATTCGGACATGAAACTACCCAACACGATAGAGGAATTACAGCGAATGCTTTTAGAAGTTCTAGTCAAGTTATCGGCTCAGGAAGAGGAGATAAATAG
>CALLAC010000041.1 GCA_938002655.1 uncultured Cytophagales bacterium | reverse complement strand
GGGGATAACAGGCTGATCTCCCCCAAGAGCTCACATCGACGGGGAGGTTTGGCACCTCGATGTCGGCTCGTCACATCCTGGGGCTGGAGAAGGTCCCAAGGGTTGGGCTGTTCGCCCATTAAAGTGGCACGCGAGCTGGGTTCAGAACGTCGTGAGACAGTTCGGTCTCTATCTGTTGCGGGCGTAGAACATTGAGGGGATCTGACCTTAGTACGAGAGGACCGGGTCGGACGAACCGCTGGTGTATCTGTTGTGGTGCCAACTGCACAGCAGAGTAGCTAAGTTCGGAAGAGATAAACGCTGAAAGCATCTAAGTGTGAAACTCACCCCGAGATGAGTGTTCGTTAGAGGGTTGTGGGAGAAGACCACGTTGATAGGTAGCAGGTGTAAGCGTAGCAATACGTTGAGCCGAGCTATACTAATGACCCGAATGTTTCGAAGAGTTACTGCGGGGTAGTTATTGTAGATGAGTCAACTTGTTGAAAAAAGTATTCAGGAAGGGTTATGGATTTGCCCAGAGGTCTTGTGGGTGGCTATGGCTAGGGGGATCACCTCTTCCCATTCCGAACAGAGCAGTTAAGCCCCGAAGCGTTGATGGTACTGGCCTAACAGCCGGAAGAGTAAATGCCGCCCCAATCTTATTTACAATCAATATCAAACCTCACTATCAAGCAGTGAGGTTTTTTTAATTTTATAGCCTTACTGATAGCATCAGAAAATCATCTCTTTGAAAAGTATCTTGCTTAAATTCTGCAATTTCCTGCATAATTTGAATTTTCTGCTCCTCTGCTGAAATTTGATGAGTTCGTAGAATTAAATCTTTAAGACGTTTCAAGCCAAATTTTTGCCGATTGCCGTTGGCAATATCAGGAACACCATCAGTGAAAAGATATAATTGATTGCCACTTTCCAAATGTAATGAATGTTGTTCATATTTGCCTTCTGCATAAATTTGCAATCCTCCAACGCTTTTTCTACTTCCTGGAATTTCTAAAATAATGCCATTTTGCAAAACATACAAGGGTCTGCGAGCCCCCGCAAAGGTTACTCGATAATGAAAAGGACTAACCTTCTGAAAGCGGCACAAAGCTACGTCCATACCATCAGAAGTTTCTTGAGAGAAAATAGAATTATACAAGTCTTGATGAATGCTTTCTAGTATATCTTTGGGTTCTCTGATACGTTTTTCTTTAATAGCCTTATTTAATTCGGTATGCCCAATAACACTCATCAAAGCTCCCGCAATACCGTGCCCTGTACAATCTGCAACAGCTAAATAAGCCTCAAAATCAGAAACTTGATGAAACCAATAAAAATCCCCTGAAACGACATCAAGCGGTGCGTTGATTTCAAAAAAATCTTGAAAAAACTCTAAAAGCATCTTATCTTTTGGCAGAAGAGCATTTTGTATTTTACTTGCATAATTGATGTTTTGTCCTAATTTTCGGTACATTGCTGAAAGTTCAGCTTTTTGCTTTTCTAACTTACGAGCATACTCCTTTGTTTCTTTGTATTTTTCAAGATATTTTTCTTCTATTTTCGAAAGTTCCTCTTCTAATCTTTTTATAAGCCATTGATTTTCACGTTTCATTTTGATAGTTTCAATGGCTTTCTCAAGAGTCATTTTTACATCTTCTCGCTCCCAAGGTTTGGTAATATATTTGTAAATGCCGCACTTATTGATAGCTTCAATCACTACCTGAATATCAGCATAGCCTGTAATTATAATTCTGATAGCATCAGGGAATGTTTGTAGGGTTTTTTCTAGAAATTGTGTCCCACTCATTTGGGGCATTTGTTGGTCTACAATAATAATATCAATCGGATTGTTTTTTAAAATTTCAAAAGCCTGTTCGGGCTCGTAAGCAGTAAAAACGTTATACTCTCTTTTGAAAGAAATTCGAAAAATATCCAAATTGCTTTGCTCATCATCTAAATAAAGTATAGAAAATTTATCAGACTGATGCCCCATGAGATGCTCTGATTATGCTACTTTAATTTTATACATAAACAAAAAAGCTTGTGAGAAATTTTTAGTGATATAGTTTTCTGCGAAAAGCCAAGAAAGTTGATTGTAGATTTATTTGTTTTCAAAAAGTGTTCCTATCATTACTTCTGATATTTTTTGATATACGGCTTTCCAAGCTTCTTCTAAATCATTATTCCACTCGTTTTTGTACATACTTTTGAGCATATGTATAAAGGCATGCCCAAAATAAACAAAATGTTCTGGGCTCAGTCCATAGCCCGCGTGTCTTTTGGCAAGAGCTTGTAAATCAGGCTTTACGGCATCCCAGTTATCAATGCTTTTTACCAATCGCCCAATTGCTGATATAAGCATTTGAGATTGCCTTTCCATAGAAGTATTTTTGAATAACTCTTTAGTATCCGGAGCCAGTTCAAAGAGTTTGTCATAAAGTACTTGGGTTGCACTCAGGGTGCCAGCCAATACCCTTGGAAAAGATTTTTTTACAATTTCTGCTTGTTGTGGATTCATGGGTGTATTTGTTTAGTTAGTAGCGAAAGCAAATTTAGACAAATTTTAAAATGTTCCAAATTTTGTTAGAAAGAATTTGTATTTAGAAAATTTATTCATTCAAAAAAATCTGTAATTTTGGGCGAAATATGGTTTCATCAAAAAATAGACACCGCAATGAAAGCAACCGTAATAGGAGCAGGCAACGTGGGAGCTACCACTGCCGATGTACTTAGCTATCGTCAAATTGTTGATGAAGTTGTACTATTAGATATCAAAGAAGGTATTAGTGAGGGGAAAAGTTTAGATATGTTGCAAGCTACAACTTTAACTGGCTCACTGACGCGTCTTATTGCCTCTACCAATGATTATAGCCTAACAGCTAATTCTGATGTAGTAGTTATCACTTCGGGAGTTCCTCGTAAACCGGGTATGACACGCGAAGAGCTTATCGGTGTAAATGCAGGTATTGTAAAAAGTGTAGTAGAGCAAGTAGTGAAGTATTCTCCTAATGCCATTTTGGTAATAGTTTCCAATCCGATGGATACAATGACTTATCTTGCTCATAAAGTAGCGGGTTTACCGGCAAATCGTATTATTGGGATGGGAGGTGCCTTAGATAGTGCTCGTTTTGTAACATATCTTTCCAAAGCACTTAATTGCTCACCAGCCGATGTACAGGGAATGGTTATTGGTGGGCATGGCGATACCACAATGATACCACTCACACGTCTTGCTTCATACAGAGGTGTGCCTGTCAGTCAGTTTCTTTCTGCTGAAACGCTTAAACAAGTAGCCGCTGATACTATGGTAGGCGGAGCTACTCTTACAAAGTTGCTAGGAACTTCGGCATGGTATGCCCCTGGTGCGGCTTCAGCGGCAGTAGTAGAAAGCATTGTACGTGACCAAAAACGTATTATTCCTTCTTGTGTACCACTCAATGGTGAATATGGCCAAAAAGACATTTGCTTGGGAGTGCCTGTGGTAATTGGCAGAAATGGCTGGGAAAAAATTGTAGATATTCAACTTAATAATGAAGAACAAGAACTCTTCAATAAATCTGCCGAAGCTGTTCGCAATATGAATAATGTTTTAGCTACCTTGAATTTGTAAAATACCCTAATACAGCCCCTAAATGCCTTCGTAAAAAACGAAGGCATTTTTATTGTAGTTAAAAAATTTGGCTTCATTTTAAGTATTTGAAAATCAAAAAATAATGTATTGTAGGCTCTGAAAATCACTTTAATCTTGATATATTTTTGGCATATTCAAATATTTTTCAGAAATTGCCTTAAAAAAATTAAGCAACCCTATGGAACTAACGCTATTACTTATTAAGGGAACAATTATTTTGCTCATTTTTGGTATAACTTTGCTGATAGCTACTTATTCTACCTACGCAGAACGTAAAGTTGCGGCTTTTATCCAAGATAGAATCGGACCTAATAGAGCCGGACCTTTCGGATTATTGCAACCTATTGCAGACGCTGGCAAAATGTTCTTTAAAGAAGAATTTATTCCTTCACAAGCCAACAAATGGCTCTTTATACTTGGCCCTTCTGCGGCTATGCTTGCCGCAACAATGACCTCAGCAGTAATCCCTTTTGGAGCTGAAATGGAACTCTTTGGGCACAGATTCTATATTCAAGGTGTTGATGGCAATATAGGTATTCTGTACGTTTTTGCCGTAGTAGCTTTGGGAGTGTATGGTATCATGATAGGTGGTTGGGCTTCCAACAATAAATATTCGCTGTTAGGAGCTATTCGTGCCGCTTCGCAAAATATCAGCTATGAACTTGCCATGGGACTTTCTATCATTGCTATTGTAATGATGGTAGGCTCACTTTCTTTGCGTGAAATTGTTGAAGCCCAGAAAGAGGTATGGTTTGTATTTTATCAGCCTCTTGGTTTTATTATTTTTCTAACTTGTGCTTTTGCAGAGTGTAATCGTACGCCCTTTGATTTGCCCGAATGTGAAAGCGAATTGATTGGTGGTTATCATACTGAATACAGCAGTATGAAACTTGGTTTTTATCTTTTTGCCGAATATATCAATATGTTTGTTTCGTCTGTGATAATTTCTACACTTTACTTTGGCGGCTACAATTATCCTTTTATGAGTACAGTAGCTGAAAATTTCGGACAAAACATTGCCAGTATTTTGAGCGTAGTAGCTCTTTTTGCTAAAGCCTTATTTTTTGTATTTTTCTATATGTGGGTGCGTTGGACTCTCCCCCGCTTCCGCTACGACCAACTAATGAATTTAGGATGGAAAGGGCTTTTACCTCTTTCTATTTTGAATGTGATAATTACAGGAATAGTAATCTTAATTTTGAAAAAATAAGTGTTTTATGCGAGCAAACATGCTATGTGCTTAAAAATTGACATACACACGCATATCATACCTGAGCACTTGCCCGACCTGAAAAAAAGGTATGGCTATACAGGTTTTGTCAATCTTGACCACCACAAACCTGGTTGTGCTCGTATGATGATTGATGGTAAGTTTTTCCGTGAAATTTATGCAAATTGCTGGGACCCTGAAGTCCGCCTCAAAGAATGTGATTTGCACCACGTTGATATACAAGTTCTTTCTACTATTCCCGTAATGTTTAGCTACTGGGCAAGTGCTTTTGATGCTCTTGACCTTTCCATGTTTCTCAATGACCATATCGCAGAGCTAGTCCATTTATATCCGAAGCGATTTGTTGGCTTGGGCACTGTACCTCTGCAAGAGCCTAAATTAGCCATTCAAGAACTTGAGCGTTGTATGAAAATTGGCTTAGCTGGCGTGCAAATAGGCTCACATGTCAATAACTGGAACCTTTCTGATGAAGTGCTTTTTCCTTTCTTTCAAGCCGCAGAAGAACTCGGAGCCGCTATTTTTGTGCATCCTTGGGACATGATTGGCAAAGAGCGTATGCCTAAATATTGGCTTCCTTGGCTGGTAGGTATGCCCGCAGAAAGCTCTCTTGCAATTTGTTCAATGATTTTCGGAGGAGTTTTTGAACGTCTGCCTCGCCTGCGTGTAGCTTTTGCACACGGAGGAGGTGCTTTCCCTGCTACCATTGGCAGAATTTCTCACGGATTTGAAGTAAGACCCGATTTGTGTGCTATTGATAACAACGTTCATCCAAGAAATTATTTGGGCAAATTTTACGTAGATTCGCTTGTACACGACCCCGAAGCAATGCGGCTTATCCTCAAAGTAATTGGTGAGGAGAAAATTGTTTTAGGAACGGATTACCCCTTTCCCCTAGGCGAACTAGAGCCAGGAAAACTTGTAGAAAGTATGCCCGATTTAAGTGATAGCACCAAAGCCAAAATTCTTGGATTAAACGCTCTCGCTTGGCTCAATATGAGCGTAGAAAAATTTCTTGATACCAAAAAGCCTGATTTCCACTCAAACGTTTTACAGCAATGAGTAATCAACGGCACTACAACCCCATTATCCGAAATAGCCTTTTCTTGCTCTTGGGAGTATTCTTGATAATCTTGATTCTCAACTACATTCTCACGAGCTACTTCTTCAACGCCATTGAACAGGGGCAGTACCTTGTAGATATTGCAGGTAGAAATCGTACCCTTTCACAACTCATCGTATTAGATGCTCAAAAGGTTGTCGAAGGCAATGAAAATATGAAAGTGATTTTGCGTGAGCATATCGCTGAACATGGAAGAATTCTCAGAGCCTTACGCGATGGAGGTACGATTACGGTAGATAACCGAGAAGTAGAAATTACTGACAAAGCTGATGAAAGTATTTTGCCTACTATCAAGAGGGTTGAAAAACTTTGGCAAAGCTATCAGGATACGGCAAGCATTATAGTAGCCGAGCCTACTAAAATTATTGTTCGACAAGAAGAAAAGCAAGAAGTAAAATTGGATATCGAACTTGAAAAACTTGCTGAAATAGCCTCAGAAGAAAAGCAAGTCATAAACCCTGTGGTGCTCAGAGCCGTTGATTACCTGAAACGTAAGTCTTCAGAAATGCTTTTGCTTAACGAGCAGCTCGTTAGAGAGTTTCTAATAGTTCTGGACAAAAGGCGTCAGAATGCCGATTTGATTATTCTCATCCTCACACTTATCAATGCAGGAGCAATTGTAGGAGCATTTTTTGTGATAAAAGATGTAGTGCTAAAACCCCTCAATATTATTGCCGAAGCCGCAGAAGAAATTGCCGAAGGGTATAGTAGCAAACCTATCGAATATGAATTCAACAACGAAGTCGGTTCGGTAGTGAGAGCCATCAATAGAATTGTTGGTAATTTGGAAAATGCTACTGATTTTATCCAAAACATTGGTAAAGGCAATTTGAATGCTCGATATAAAGGAATAGACAGTTATGCAGAAGTTGAAAAAGAAAGTTTGGCAGGAGCCTTGTTGGATATGCGTGAACGTATGATAAATGTAGCACAAAGCGAAAAAAACCGCGAATGGAGTAATACAGGGCTGACCAAGTTCGTAGAAGTTTTGCGTAAAGATAATGACAACCTCAAAAAACTAGCTTACAACATCATCTCTGAACTTGTAGAATATGTAGAAGCCGCACAAGGCTGCATGTATATCGTAAATGAGGAAAGCAAAGAAAATGAACAGAAAGATGTGTATGCCGAGATTGTAGCCGCTTATGCCTTTGGACAACAAAAATTCTTAAAACAAAAAATTTATCCTCACGAAGGCGTAATTGGGCAAGTGCTGATTGATAAAGAAACCCTTTTCATTGATGATGTACCCGATGATTATTCTGACATAGTTTCGGGTTTGGGTGCGGCAAAACCTAATAATGTGCTTATTGTACCACTCAAACTTAATGAAGTTTTAGTAGGAATGATTGAACTTACTACTTTTCGAAGATTTGAACCTTACAAAGTTGAGTTTATTGAGCGTTTGGCAAGTAACATTGCCTCGACTATTATCAATGTAAAAGTAAACGAACGAACTCGTTTGCTTTTGAAAGAGCAAGAAAATGCTACTCTACAACTCAAATTACAAGAAGAACAAATGAGGCAAAACTTGCTCAAATTGCAAAGCACACAAGAAGAAATGAGACGAAATCAACAGGCTTTGCGTTCACAATCTTATGCTATTGGCACTACACTCTTAGAAGCAGAATACGATATGGAGGGTAGATTGCTCAATGCCAACAGCCTTTTTCTGGCAAAATTCAAATATAAAATTACTGACGTAAAAGGCAAAAACCACCGTATTTTTCTAGATACGCAAAGTTCATACAGCGAAGAATACTTGCGTTTTTGGGATAATTTGCGGGCAGGTAAAACCCAAATGGGAGAGTATAAACGTGTGGCTCGTGATGGTACAGAAATCTGGATTAGAGCAACTTATGTACCTATTCCTGATGAAATAGGTACGTTTTACAAAGTTACTTGTTTGGCTTTTGATATTACCGAAGAGAAAAAGCAAGTGCTTGATTATCAGGGCAAAGTAGAAGCCTTGCGACGTTCGTCTATTGTATTTGAATTTGATTTGCAGGGCTTTATCATCGATGTCAATGACCTTGCTTTGCAAACTTTTGGTTATACCAAAGACGAATTATTTGCTAAACATTACAATACACTGTTACTGATGGAAGAGTCGGAAAATGATGATTATAAAATAATGTGGCGAGAACTGAAAGGAGGTAAGTTCCGTACAGGAGAGTATGAGTACAAAAATAAAAATGGACGGCCTATCTGGCTACAAGGTAGCTTTAACCCTATTTTTGACCTCAACGGCAACACCACCAAAATCCTTATGGTAGCTGAGGATATTACACAAAGAAAAGAAGCCGAAAGGCAAATGCAAGAAATTCAGCTACGCACCAAAATTCAACAAGAAAATCTTATGGCTCTTATCAACAATACCGACGAAAGAATTTTATCCATTGATAAACATTATTTTGTTACTATCATCAACGAAAATCTCCAAAATGTATTCCGACAAATGGGGCGTGAAGTAGATATTGGCACAAATATATTAGATACTTTTCCTGAAAGAAGTTATCATCGCCTCAAAGACCCTTACGATAGAGCTCTAGCTGGTGAAAAAGTGCGTTTAGAAGAGCATTACGTAGGCTCTAAAGGTGAAGAAATTTCTCTTTTGGTTACTTACAACCCTATTCTTGATGATAGCGATAATGTACAAGGAGTTACCGTCTTTGCCAAAGATATCACAGAAATCAAGAAAAACCAAGAAGAAATGATGAAAATACAGCAAGAAACCGAAGAAAAAGAAGCTAATTTACGTGCTTTAATCAATAATTTGGAAGATTTTATATTTGCCTTAGATACCAAGTATAATCTTTTGGTCTTTAATGAGGCTTTTGAGCATGCTGTTAAAGAGAAAATAAACAAAGAAATCAAAATCAATGAGAGTTTCGAAAAACTGGTTCCTGCTTCCGAATGGGAAATATGGAAAACATATTTGAATAAAGCTTTGGCTGGTGAAAAATTTAAAGCAAATATCACCTTTTTTGACGATATCTACGAGCTTTCTCTCAATGCTATTTTGGATAAAAATAACAAAATCACTGGAGTAGCTCTGGATATGCGTAAAATTGAGCTACTGTAATACAAAAGCGGAAATGCGATTTTACTTGCATTCCCGCTTTTCAAGTGTTATCCTAAAAATTCTATACTTTTCTGAATGAATTTACTCAATTTTTCCCCTTCTAAAATGCCGTGTGAGAGTTGTGCTAAATCGTAAAGATGTGCGGCCAATGCACTCTGCTTTTCCTCATTGCTTTCTTGAAGCAATTTACTAATGAGCAAGTGATTGCCATTGATAGTTACATTGAAGTTTTTTTCATTCAAAGCCCAAGACCAGCCTTGCAAACGGCTCATTTCTTGCATACGGCGAATGTACTCGGGCATAGTAATGAGTACAGGCAGTTCATCGGGGGCAAGTGCTTGCACTTGAATACTTATTTTATCATCGGCAATTACTTTTTTGAAAAGCTCTTTGATTTTCTCCTCTTCCTCTTTGCTGAGAGCAGATTTATGTTCATTTTCTTTGGGTATGAGCTTATCTATTACTTCGGCGTCTACTCTACGTATTTGTACTTTTTCTAGTTTTCGTTCAAGTCTTTCGCCAAAGGCATTATCTAGTATATCATCAAAAACAAGCACATCATAGCTTCGTTTGCGAGCCGAGTCAATATAAGTAAATTGTTTTTCTTTGTCGTTAGTATAGAGCCAAATCAAGTTTCCATGCTTATCGGTTTGATTGGCTCGAGTATGCTCTCGGTATTCATCAAGGGTGAAAAATTTGCCTTCTAGGTTTTTGAGTAAGCAGAATTTTTCAGCTTTTTCATAAAATTTCTCATCGGTAAGCATTCCATATTTGATAAAAAGACCAATGCTTTCCCATTTCTCCTCAAAAGCTTTTCTATCGTTGCGGAAAAGTTCAGAGAGTTTATCGGCTACTTTCTTTGTAATGTACGTGTTGATTTTCTTTACATTGCTATCGGCTTGCAAGTAGCTACGCGATACGTTCAGAGGTATATCAGGCGAATCAATAACACCATGCAAAAGAGTTAGGAACTCTGGTACAATATCGCTGACTTCATCGGTAATAAAAACTTGTCTTGAATAGAGTTGAATTTTGTTTTTTTGTATTTCTATGGTGTTCTTGATTTTTGGGAAATACAAGATTCCTGTCAGATTGAAAGGATAATCTACGTTGAGATGAATCCAGAAAATAGGCTTTTCGGAAAAAGGATAAAGCTGTTTGTAAAAATCTAAGTAATCGTCATCTTTCAGTTCTGCGGGTGGGATAGTCCAAAGAGGTTTAGTTGTGTTAATTTGTTCTCCTTCCAATTCTACGGGAATGGGCAGGAAGCGAGCATACTTGTTCAAAATGTTCTTTAAACGTTCTTTATCTAAAAACTCTTCACTATCTTCGGCAATGTGCAAAATGATAGTTGTTCCTCTCTGAAGTTTTTCAGCAGGTTCTATAATGAATTCGGTATTACCTTCGCAGACCCAACGAGCTGCAGGAACTTCGGCTTTATACGATTTGGTAATAATTTCTACTTTTTTAGCTACCATAAACGCCGAATAAAAGCCCAAGCCAAAGTTGCCGATAATTTGGTTGCGAGCATCAGAAATTTTATCTTGATATTTTTGGACAAATTCGGTAGCCCCCGAAAAAGCAATCTGATTGATGTACTTATCAATCTCTTCGGCAGTCATTCCGATACCTGTATCGTTGATGGTAATCGTTTTGGCATCTTTATTTACGCCTATTTGTACTTTCAGCTCACCAAGCTCACCAGTAAATTCACCTAATGAACTCAATGCTTTTAATTTCTGACAAGCATCTACACCGTTGGAAACTAACTCACGCAAGAAGATTTCGTGGTCAGAGTAAAGGAATTTTTTTATGATTGGAAAAATATTCTCGGTATGAATGGAAAGGTTGCCTTTCATTGCTTGTTGCATAGGTATTTCAGATTTTAGTTTGATAATTTTTCGCTAAAAATCAAAAGCACAACAAAAAAAACGATGAGTAAGTTCCCATTTCCGATTAAGTATTTGAAATTATAGCCCTAGAAATGATGTATCGAGTGTTTTGCATTTAATTTATTCAAGGTATTTCTATTTTGCCAGCTATCAGCAAAAGCTGAATTTCAGCGAGTTTTACATTGAAAAAACTTTGAATTTTACGATTTTCGATTTGTTCGCTAACTCGCTGAGCCTCGCGAATTTCAAGAATAGTAGCTTGCCCCAAAGCAAAACGCTTTTCCATAACTTTGAGATATTCTTGAGCGTTCTGAGAGTTAGTTATTTCTACCTCATACTGCTCTTTGGCTATAAGATAGTTGTGCCATTGACGCTCCAGCTCTGTTTGAATTTCTTGCTTTATACGGTTGTATTCCAATTCTTGTGATTTACTTTGCAATTGAGCCGTTTGGTATTGTCTATCGAAAATATTACCATTATAAAGAGGTACTGCCAAATTGAAACCTACGAAAGCTCCATAATTTTGATTAAGCAACAAAAAACCTGCTGTACTATTGTTTCGATTGTACGAGTATCCTGCACTTATGCTAAGTGAAGGTATTTTTTGAGCTTTGGCTTCTTTTTCGAAGGTCAGGCTGTTTCTGAAGTTATTTCGAGCAATTTCTATTTGTGGATGCCGCTCCAAACTAGTTTTCAGACTTTCTATTTGTAAATTTTCTTTGAGCGTAATATTCTCTTTAATGTCGAGAGGTGTATCAGCATTTTGAGCTAAAAGTAAATTGAGTTGAATTTTGGCTTGTCTGATAGCTAGCTCCTGAGAACGAATAATTTGCTCCTGATTACTTACATCTAATTGGGCAAGCGAAAGGTCGGTTTGGTTGGCTGTTCCTACTTCTACTCGTTTTTGTATTACCCTGAGCCGTTCTTGATTGATGGATAGCAAAGTTTGCTGTAATTTGAGATTTTGCTTTTGCCTTGCTATTTCCAAATACGCCACTGCTACTTGTGCTAAAAGTTGTTGTTGTTGATTTTTGAGAGCTATTTCGCTATTTTTCTCTACAATTTGCAAACGCTCTTGCAGAGCCCAAACCCTAC
Source organism: uncultured Cytophagales bacterium (assembly GCA_938002655.1). Classification (GTDB taxonomy): domain Bacteria; phylum Bacteroidota; class Bacteroidia; order Cytophagales; family Thermonemataceae; genus Raineya. Next base: position 10,498 of record CALLAC010000041.1, on the reverse strand, counting down.
CACCATTGAAAATTTGCCAATCTATGCGTAAACTTGTGCTTAAATTGTTAGAAACAGCTCCATTACGGTTGATTTCTATTCCATTAGAAAGTTGCTGATTGATATCAAAAAGCTGAAAGTTATCTGCTACATTGAGCGTAATGCGAGGCAGTTTGCCCGCATTACCTGCAAAATTATTATTGCGTGCAATCTGCAAACTATTTTGCAAGATTTTAGTATTCCAGTTATTTTGTAAAGCTATCTGAAATGCCTCTTCCAAAGAAATTTCTTGGGCAAAAGCCAAATGCGAAAAAAGTAACAAAAAGCAATAAAAAACTTTTTTCATAGTGAAAGTTTTTTATCATAAAACTTCAAAATAAGCTATTTTAGTACATAAACACTTATTTTTTACAAAAAAACCTTCAAATATAGGCTTGAAGGCTTTGCATCGGAACAACTACTCTTTTTTTTCTTCTTTCAATATCGCTTCAAACTCTTTAAGAGAAATTTCTTTTTCAGTTTTAGGAAGCTCTTCGTATAGCTTATCAATAGCTTTTTCACGAGCTAAATTGGTATAGATAGAGTTTATTTGGTCTTTAGTAATATTTTTGAATTGTTTGAGGGCAAAATCATATACCCAAGAATCCTCGCCAGTGTTCAATCCCATTTGTCTGATTCTGTTAATTACATTACTGACATAATTTTTCTTTACTTCTTCAAAAGTTACTTCGATGTTATATTTTTGGATAAGTTTGTTGCTCAAAACTTCCCAGTGTACACCTTTCAGAAACTTTTCGGGTTTTTGCTTGATTTCCGCAATTTCAGCTTCCGAAATTCTTTTAGCTTGGGTAAGATAGCGTAAAAGAAATTCTACATCTACTTCAAAAGCATTTTGATTGATAAAATCCTCTTTTAGTTTTTCTTTGGCAAAATTGATAGCGTGGATATTTATATCATTAACGATGTTTTGTAAAATTCTTTCTTTGAAGGCATTTTCATCAGAAATTTCCTCATTAGGGAAAACTTGCTTGAAATAGCTCTGATTAAGTTCAGGTTTTTCTCTACGACTAATTCGTTCTACCTTAAATTTGGCTTTTTTGTCTTTAAGCAAGGTGAAATCTTCTTCTTTCGTACCGAAAATATTTTCTAGAGTATCTTCTTTGTTTTCAAATACTTGGAAAGGATATATTTCAATTTCTGCCCCCTTTTCCAAGCCCATAAACTGTTCTTGGACTTCTTTTTTGAGCTTGCTTACCAAAAACAAAGCATAACGAGTAATGGTTGCAGGCTCAGTTTGGCTTTCTGTTTCGGCTTCTGTTTCTGTACTTTCTAAACTAAAACTACAATTTCCCATTACAAAATCACTTTCACATTCAACTTTTTCTACTTCTTTGATAGAGGCTTGTCTTTCTAAAAATGCCTCAAACTCGCTATTTTTTTCTGCTTCGCTGAGTGTAATTTTATAAGATATGGCTTCAATACCTTCGGTTTTTAGTTCAAATGGAGGAACCAGAGCCATCTCCACCTGAAAAGAATAAGTTTCGGGAAAGCGAACATTAAAATGTGGAAAATCATATTCTTCGGGAGCGATGGGTTCGCCTAAAAAGTGAATATTATGTTCGCGTAAATAATTATCCACATTTTTAGAAAAAAGTTTCAGAACAGTATCGCCTAATACTTCGTTGCCATATAGGTTTTTTACTACGGTTATAGGAGTTTTGCCCGGTCTGAATCCTTTAATATGAGCTTTACTGGCAATTTTTTTGAGTTCTTTATCAAATTCGCCCAAATAGTCTTCGGGTTTAAGCGTAATAGAAAGTTTTCCACGAACTTCGCTTTGCTTTTCAAACACTATTTCCATAAATGAAAAGATTTTTAGGATTAAAAAAATCCTCTGCAACATTGCAGAGGATAAAAGAGTTGGTGCGGATGGAGGGACTCGAACCCCCACGCCTCACGGCGCCAGATCCTAAGTCTGGTGCGGCTACCAATTACGCCACATCCGCAAAATTGAGTTGCAAAACTAATGTAAAAAAATCTGTTTTGCAAGAAAAATTTGTTTTTTTCTTCGAAACTTCTTATTTTCAGCAAAAAATACTTGTAAAGTTGATGTTGCGTTTTTTCTTTCTGACAGTACTCGTTTTTGTTAGTCTATTTACTTGGGGGCAAGTATCAGATTTTTTTGTACTAGAAGATATTGTATTGCAGGGCAATAAAAAAACCAAAGAATTTATTATTTTACGAGAAATAGGGCTCCAAAAAGGGGATACTATTCGTAATGACCAAGCCGCCGAAATTTGCGAAAAAATCCAAAATCGCATCTTTAATCTTAACTTATTTATAGATGTAGAAGTGAGCTTCGAAAATTCTGGTCAGCAGAGAAAGGCTCTTTTTGTAATAATGAAAGAACGCTTTTTTGTGTTTGTAGCTCCTATTTTAGAAATTGGTGATAGAAATTTCAACGAATGGTTTTATGATAGAAATAAAGAGTTTTCTCGCTTGAACTATGGAGTTATTTTTACCAAACGTAATATGCGAGGGCGAAATGAAACCCTTGAACTTACTGCCCAAACAGGATTTCTGCAAAAGTATAAGTTTGCCTACAAAATTCCTTACATTGATAAAAGACAAAATTACGGCTTGCAATTTTATTTTGCCTATACACAATTCAAAAATTTAGCTTTCCAAACAGAAAAAAATAAACTCGTTTATCTGAAAAGTAATGAAAATTTACGCGAAAGGATTAATACCAATTTCAAAATCCGTAGGCGTAATGGTTTTTATCAATGGCAAAATGTAGAACTGCACTTTACGCATAGTTGGGTAAATGATACCATTCTACTGCTCAACCCAAACTATCATTTACAAAAGAAGAATATTCAAAAGTATTTTCATCTCAATTATGAATATCTCTACGACGATCGCGATTTTTTTAGCTATCCGTTGAATGGTAGAAAATTTCTCTTTCAAGTAAACAAATACGGATTGCTCCCACAAGATAACCTTAGTTTATGGAGTTTTTATACTACTTTTCAGTATCATAAAAGTTGGAGCGAATTCTTGTTTAGCAGTTGGGTAGTAGGGGGTAGACTGCTTTTTCATAACGGACAGCCCTACACGAATGCCCAAGCCATCGGCTACAACAATGACTTTGTCCGAGGATATCAGTTGTATGTGATTGATGGGCAACACTACGCCTGGATAAAAACTGACTTCAAGTGCCGAATGTTGAATTTTAAGAAAGAGATCAAATTTCTGCCCTCCCAACTACGTACTATTCCTGTGGGGGTTTTTCCTAAAATATTTTTCGATACAGGTTTTGTGAGAGATAATGTATTTTTTACAGAAAATAATCTCTTGGCAAATCAAATGCTTTGGGGCATGGGGGCAGGTATAGACTTTGTAACCTATTACAATAGTGTTTTTCAGCTAGATTTTAGCTACAATCGCCTGAAAGAGTTTGGAATTTTCTTTAATTTTGAAACCAGTTTTTAAACCGTATAGTATGAGTTTTCAGTCTATCAGCACCGAAACAAAAGGGAATATCGGTATTCTCAAATTCAATCGTCCTGAAAAAGCCAATGCAATGGATAGCCATTTTTGGCAAGAATTGCCCCAAGCACTGCAAACATTTTCCGAAAGTCCGCAAGTACGTGTAGTAATTTTGTATGGTGAAGGCAAAAATTTTTCAGCAGGTATAGACCTTACTATGCTGATGAGCCTGAAACAAATGATTTCAGGCTTGGATGTAGGCAGAGCCGCCGAAAAAATACAGCAATTCATTCAAAATCTACAAGAAAGCATCAATGCTATTGAAAGGTGTTCTAAACCAGTAATAGCTTGCATACACGGTGCCTGTATAGGGGGAGCAGTAGATTTGATTTGTGCTTGCGATATGCGTTTTGCTTCGCAAGAAGCATATTTTTGTATCAAAGAAGTAGATATGGGTATTATTGCAGATTTAGGCACTTTACAACGCTTACCCAAGCTCATTCCCGCAGGCTTAGTAGCCGAACTTGCCTATACGGCTCGCAATTTTACCGCCCAAGAAGCTCTGCAAATGAGATTACTCAACAGAGTATATGAAAATAAAGAGATTTTGCTTCAAGAAGTAGAGGGCATCGCCTTGCAAATTGCCGAAAAATCTCCATTAGTGGTAAGAGGTATTAAAAAAACGCTTCTGCATAGCCGAGAGCATAGCATACAAGAAGGTTTGGCATTTATTAGCTATTGGAATGCTTCGCAACTGATGAGCAAAGATGTAGAAACAGCCCTTATGGCTCAAATTCAAAAACAAAAGCCTATTTTTGAAAATTAAAAAAATATGGTTTTTATTTAAAAAACAAAACTAATAGTTTGTTTTTATTTTTTTCGTAAATAGCTATCAAACAATGTTTTTTTCTAAATTCTATTAAAAAAAACTACAAAATAAACCCTGTACTTACATAAGTTATGTAGTTTCGGTGTTTACAAATTTTGTAAAATTTCTTTTGCTTATTTTTGTAATATCATTAAACAACGCATAACTTATGTTACGAAAAAAGAAAACTTTATTGTTTCATGCCTCGCCTATAGAAGCGGCGAAAGAAGAAATTTTATTCTTATCGTATCAGTTGAGCTGTGTAATGATGAAAAGTGCAGGTTATCAGACTGAAAAAGTACTTAAAATTTTTGACTATTTTTCAGACATTGATAGCAAAAAAGTGAAAAAGGAAAGTGTAGACATAGCAGAAAAGCGTCGTTCTTTTTTAGAAAATCTGCGTAACAGTGAATAAGGGTTGAAGATTTCTGTGCAAACTTACCTTTTCAAGGCAAGTTTTTTTACTTATTTTGCGACCTTTTGATGAAATTTCGCTACAAAAATTTTTCAAATTATCTTCCAAACATCATTCTATTCATACGTTCTTGTTCTTGGCGTTGGGCGGCGAAACGATTGATATTATACGTGAAAGAAAGCATAAAATAGCGTTGCAAAACTACATTTGAAACATCTTGAATGTAGGTTTCGGTGGTAGTTCGGCTGATACCAATGTTTTGCTGAAGAGCATCATAGACACGCACTTTTATTTCGCCACGTTTATCTTTGAAAACTTGTTTAGCAAGGCTCACATTCCAAATAGTAAAGTTCTGATTGAACCCTTCGGCAAGCCCTGAATTGGCAAAGTAGTCTACTTCTGTACCAAACACTAATCCATTATTGAAAGTATAAGTAACCTCTGCCACCAAAATGTTAGTAAAATAACTGACATTGTTTTGGGGTTGTAAAGAGTAGTTTTGGTTAGTATGGTTCAATGTTCCTGAAAGGTTGAAATCCAAGTTTTCTTTGAAATTCCAAACTATGCGAGCTGTTTGTCCGATAGTGTAAGTATTTGCAATGTTGCGGGCATCATTGATAAAACTGATGTTTCTGTTCCAAAGTCCGTTGGTGGCTAAACTTAAAACCAAAGAATTGCCTTTTAGCGGGATACCAGCCCCTGCAAAAGCTACTGCATTCCATATACCATCAGCATTTTGGTAAGAGTTTATTTGTGCTCCGAAAGGGGTGATAGTAGTGCTACTAACAATTTTATTGATAGTATTGCTTACATTAAAGAATACGAAGAAACTTCTGAACTTTTCAGCATTAAAACTCACATAATTACCGCGTACAGTATTTATTACTTCCTGTTTCAAATCAGGATTACCGACGGTGATATTGAGCGGGTTGCTGTTATCGGGCACTGGTTGTAATTGAGCATTAGTAGGCTGATTGGTGCTTCCTTGATATTCTATTCGCATACGGCGGTTTCTGCCAAAATTATATCGAAATTGAGCCGTAGGGAATAAATTGATAAACTCTCTTTTGAAATTATTACCTCTTGAAATGTCTTGGTTGTTTTGGGTTGCAATTTGTGCGGCAAAGCCCAGAGTGTAGCTATATTTTAACTTGGTAGTTACAAGGTTCATTCCTAATCGATTAGAAATAAATTTGTTATCAAAGTTATTGGTAAGTTGTGGATTTGCGGATAAATAATCACCTCCTATCTCGTCAAAATCAAATACTCGGCGGTCGGTGAGGTTATTGGTATTGCTGATTTGATAGTTGATTTCCAAGTTGTGTCTGCGGCTGAGCGGCTCGGTGTAGGAAATACCTCCTCTGAAAATGAGACTTCCGTTGTCTTGCGTTGCTTTTTGGCGTATAATACGCTGATTGTTGATAGTATCGGCTCTGTAAAATCTATTTAAAGCGGTGTTGAAATCTGTTCCTTCTTGGCTGGTGTTGGTGAAAAAGAAATTTGTAGAGAAACTTCTTCCTCTCTTTTTGAACTTACGTCTGAAAAGTAGCTGGTTTGTGAAATTAAGTTGATTGTTTTGGCTGATATTTTCGGTGTTGGCGTCGTTGAGCAAAGAAAGCTGATTAGAGTTTAGAGTACGAGAAATGCTCAAATTGTTGTAATTTACATCTGTAATAGAAAGATTAGGAATAATGCGTAAAAGCGTGAGGCTATCGATTTCGTAATCTATACGGAAATTGAGGCGGTGGTTTCCTGTACGTGTGTTGTTATCGTTATTTTGGAAAGTAAAAAAAGTACTATCTCTCAAGATATTTTGGCGTTTGGTGTTTTGCGAAACAACTAGTTCGCTGTTATTGTAGAAATAATTACCATTGATTTTCCATTTCTTGCTCCATTCATCGTTGAAATTCAAACCTGCTGACCAAACGGTAGTGATACCATTGCTGTTGTTGGGGTTTGCTGCTCCAAAGGCTCGTGCAATGTTTTGAAAGCCTCCTCGGAAATTTCCTCCTCCTTGAATGGCATTGTTGAGCGTGAAATTTTGGTTATTGATATTATTAGCAGAAGCAATGAGTGAGATTTGTTGGTTATTGTTGAAGCGATTGAGCGTAAGATTGCCTTCGTAGCGGTCGTTGGTACCTGCACCTGCCATAGTACGCCCAAAAGTGCCTTTCTTCATTTCTTTTTTGGTAGTAATGTTGATAACTTTTTCCCGATTGCCATCGTCCACACCTGTAAATTGCGATTGCTCGGACAATTGGTCTATGATTTGCACTTTATCAATCATTTCTTTGGGGATATTGCGAGTAGCCAGCTTGGGGTCGTCACCAAAAAAGGGCTTACCATCCACAAGTACCCTCCTGACAGTCTCGCCTTGGGCTTTTACGGTACCATCTTTGGAAACTTCTACGCCTGGCAGTTTTTTTAGCAAGTCTTCGGCGGTAGCATTGGGTTTAGTCTGAAAGGCACGAGCATTGAACTCTACGGTATCTTGCTTAATTTCCACAGGAGTAACTTCACCTTTTACCTCTATGCCTTGTATGCTTTCGGGCTGAAGCTCCAAATTGCCCATATCTACTTCCCATTGCGAAGCAGAAACCTGAAATTCTTTTTTCAGCAGTGCCGAGCCTGTAAGTTTCACCAAAATGCGGTAGCTCCCTTCTGCTAGGTTTTTGTATTCAAAAGCTCCATTCTCATCACTCATTGTAAAACCTACTATCGTAGAATCGGGTAATTTCTGAATACTAATGGTAGCTCCAGGGGCAAAAACTTTATCAACAGCATCTACAATACGCCCTCGTACCACGCCTTTTTTAGTTTGTGCTAGGATACTATTGCCCAATATAAGGCACAAGAATAGCAGAGCAATGTTTTTCATAGTTGCTTTAAGATTGATTGAGCGAAAATATTTGAATGGGAATTTTACCTACCGCCGCCCATTGTCATTCTGCTGAAATTGCCACGTCTTTTCTGAAAAATTTCTTGGAGCTCTTCTTCGGTTACTTTTTGTGCATCGGTAGGTATTGTGATTTCCTGCACTTCATCTTTACTAATTTTTTTAACTTCAAAGCCTATATCTGTTCCTTCTATTGCCATTATAACAGCATTTTCAATCACAATTGCAGGTAATTTGGATGTATTGGCACGGCTTCTGCCCCAGCGTTGCAGGCTTTGGGTACTCTGCGGAAGTGGCGAATAAGTAAAGCCCAGTTCAGTAGTGTACCAGATGGTATAAGTATCGTCATCAGTTTTGAGTGTAGCTTTTTTGCAGTTGTAACCAAGAATTTTTTTCGTTTTCTTCTCGTCTTTCTTAATATTTTCTGATAATTCAACGGCTTTTTCGACCACATATTTTTCTACATTGACACTATCTTTGGGGAGTGTAGTGAATGTATAAACCTTTTTTTCGTTGAAATTCCAGTAAGTCTCAGGAATAAAACGGCGAAACTGGTTCATCATTCTTTGCTGTTGTTGGGGATTGTTCCTTCCTCCAGCTATCATCATAGGGAAAATTCTTTCTACTTTACCAAAGTTGCCATTGACAAACAGTTTTTCGGTGTAATTGAACACATCGGGGATATTGGCGGCGGCTTCTGGGTTGTTCTGACGAATGCTCTCCACATCAATACGCACCGTAGCTTCAAATTCTATCATTCCTTTGAAGGTATTTTGAGCATAAAGCCAGCTTTGACAAGCTAAAACAGCTATTAGTAAAAAAAATTTTTTCATAAATTTAAAATTTTTGGATTGAAAACGTTCGAACATACAAGGTTAGTATGTAAAACGTAAAAAATATCAGAATGTTTATAGATTTTTGTTTCATACTCGAACAAACGTAGTTTTTACGAAAATATATTTGTAATGATTTGAGAGCCAATGCATCAAATCTGTCGTAATATTTGTTTTCATTATTTGGGAGACTTGTTTTTAGTTATTTAGAGAAAAAAAGTTGTTTTGGTGTTAATTTGGTTATTCTTTTTCTGATGGGCTTAAAGTTATTCTATTCCCTTGCGTTACTTGCTTTTCTGTTGTGATGTTATTTGCCGAGAGTTCTGCCTGTTCAAATGCAATGGTTTTTTGTTGCATATCAGGCGGTTAGCTGTATTTGTTCAATGTCCGCTTGACTTTTCTTATTTGCTTTTACCTACCACCTAGTAGGTAGAAATTCATAGCAAAGGACTTACATACCTCAATATTATTATCTAAATTTTTTAGCTATGTTGGTTTAAGTTTTGATAATGAGTTTGTCAAAACTTGGCGAAATCGTTTATTCTATTGCAAGACAAACATTTAGAAAGATGCTCAAAAGAGAATACTTTTGAGTTTAAGAAAACAAACTATTCAAAGAAGAGCATTTTAGGCGAAGATAAGATAAAGAAATATATTTTACCCCATCTTTCTTTTGGAAAAACAGGGGTAGCACTTAGTGAAGAGAAACGTATAGGTATCGTCTCTGTCATCTTTTATCGGCTGAAAACTGGCTGTCAGTGGCGAGAATTGCCCATAAAACAATATGTTTTAATTATGCCTATGAATCGGTTCGTTATTTAATGCATTTTTTTCTAAAATACTGATAAACAAAAATTTAAAATCTACGAAAAATAATATCAATCAATGCAATAAGTCTATTGTAGAAAATCTATTTCTTTTAAGGTGTTTTTTGGAGGTGTTTTTTTAAATAAATCGCTGTAATCAACTTTTTGATTTACTTTTTCATATTTAATGAGTTTAATTGACATTTTGGGTGTTTGAAGTCTTTCTAATCCATTTTTTGCATCTTGAAAAATCAGAAATGGGGTGATATACGCAGGAATTTTCTTAGAAAATTTTACTTCATAATCTTTTACCTTGTGAGTTACAATCTTAAAGTATTCCTTTGTAGTTACATCATAAGCAACTTCATTTTTAATATCTATGATAAACTCATTTGCTGTTTCTCGCAAAGGAATAGAATTACCATTATCTTCTTGGTTAATGATACCTTTTACTTTTGCAAAGTTTTTATTAGATACTACTTCGTAAATTATTACCATTTGTTGAGGTAAAACGAATTTAAGCAGTTCTTTTGCCGAACTATCTATGGTATTATTTTTTTGTAGAAGAACCTCATTATTTACAATACATTTGTAGGAAGCTAAATAACTTTGTCCAAAGGTTTGATTTACAAAAACGAGGATAACAATGTAAAGAAAAAATTTATACATAACGGTAAAGATAAAAGTTTGCGTTCAGTGTTGAACGCAAACTTGTGAAAAATTATAGCCCATTTAAAAGTTCTACTAACTCAGCATTAACATTGGTATCATTCAAAACTGAAATAATATCAGTATTTATTCCTATCCAATTAACAGATGATATTTTACCGATTTCATTAGAATCTAAATGGATAGATAGCTGATTATTAGTGGCTCTTTCATCAAACGTAAAAGTTAATGTACCATTTGGACAGCCTTTTCCACCCGAAATTGTTACCGTTCCTTCAAAACCATTTATTCCAGGCGGAATTAAGCTATAATCAACTTCACCAACAATATGTACCGTACAACCTTGTGTAGAGGTTATGCTTACATCTACGTGTTTTCTTAGCAGTGTGTTTTTGGTTAGTGACTTTGTTTGATTTAAAGAATATCCCATCAGCAATATAGAACTAATGATGGATAGCAGAGATACTAAAACAAATTTCTTCATTTTTTTAAATTTGAATGGTTTGAAAATAAAACTCGAAATTTTGAGCTCATAAATTT
>CALLAC010000040.1 GCA_938002655.1 uncultured Cytophagales bacterium | reverse complement strand
GGCATCAATGTAATTGTTGTCGATTAAATATTTACGAATTTTTTGTTCAGCACCACCACGATAAAGCACACCGGGGAAAGATACAATAGCCGCAGTGCCAATAGGCGAAAGCCAGGCAAGCATGTGCATCACAAAAGCCAGGTCGGCTTTGCTTTTTGGGGCAAGAATACCAGCAGGGGAAAAACGGGGGTCGTTAATCAGTAAAGGATTGCTATCGCCTTCCCATTTGATGGAGTAAGGCGGATTGGAAACGATGGCATCAAAAGGTTCATCGTCCCAGTGTTTGGGGTCGGTGAGGGTGTCGCCGTGAGCAATATCAAAGTGGTTATAGTTGATATCGTGCAAAAACATATTGATACGGCACAGGTTGTAGGTGGTAAGGTTAATTTCCTGCCCGAAAAAGCCGATTTTTACCTTCTCTTTGCCCAGTATTTTGGCAAATTTCAAAAGCAGAGAACCAGAACCACAACAAGGGTCATACACCTTGTTTACTTCTTTCTTATCAACAACCACAATACGAGCCAGAAGATCGCTTACTTCCTGAGGGGTAAAAAATTCACCTCCCGATTTACCGGCATTGGAGGCATACATGGTCATCAGAAACTCGTAGGCATCACCAAAGGCATCGATATTGTTCTCGTGATAATTGCCATTGCCCAGCTTTAAATCACCAATAGCATCTAAAAGTTTTACAAGTTTCTGGTTTCTTTTTTCTACCGTGTTGCCCAGTTTATTGGAATTGAGATCGATATCATCAAACAGGCCTTTAATATCGTTTTCGCTGTCAAAGCCTTTTGCCGAGTTTTCGATATTCTGAAAAACACGGGCAAGCGTTTCATTGAGGTTTTTATCCTCTTTTGCTCTTTTTCGAACATTGGTAAAAAGTTCACTGGGAAGAATAAAAAAACCTTTTTCTCTTAGTGTCTCTGCTCTTCCTGCTTCGGCTTCTTCATCGTTAAGTTGTGCATAGTCAAAGTTTTCATTACCAGGGATTTTTCTTTCTTGTTCGTTGATATAATTGTTTATGTTTTCACTGATAAAGCGATAAAAAAGAAATCCCAGTACATACTGCTTAAAATCCCAGCCGTCAACACTGCCACGAAGATCGTTGGCAATCTGCCAGATGGTTTTAAAAAGCTCGTTGCGTTCTTGTTCTGAGGTTGTATTATTATTTGCCATTGCTATTGCTAATTGTGTTTAATTAAAATTTTATGTTCTTTGGTATATTGTTAACTTCGTTGCTGCTTTCACTTAAATCTTTTTGTTTTAGAGTTCATAAAGGTACTGCTATAAAAATAAGAAAAATTCTTTGTTTAACTTTTGTCAGGGGAAAGTTTCGTGGTAATTTCATTTTCTCTTTTTTCTCGTTTCTTCAATATATCTGAAACGATTAAAGGAAGCAGTTGTGCAAACTCGTTTTAGTAGATTTTGATCAATGTCGCTCATACGAATTGCCTTAGAAATCGCAAATCGTTTTCGGTAAATAGGCGTAAATCCTTGATTTGGTATTTGAGCATAGTGATACGCTCTAATCCCATTCCAAAGGCAAAACCTGTATATTTTTCGTTATCAATGCCACAATTTGTAAACACGTTGGGGTGTATCATTCCCGAGCCGCCAATTTCTACCCAACCCGTATGCTTGCATACATTACAACCTTTACCCTTGCAAATCAGGCAAGAAATATCAATTTCGGCACTGGGTTCGGTAAAAGGGAAAAAAGAAGGTCGGAAACGAATTTGTGTTTCTTTACCAAACATTTCTCTGACAAAATGATAGAGGGTTTGTTTCAAATCTACAAAACTTACATTTTCATCGATAAAAAAACCTTCTACTTGATGAAAAATACAATGAGCCCTTGCCGAAATAGCTTCGTTTCGATATACTCTCCCAACAGAAAAAGTTCGCAAGGGGGGCTTTTGGGTACGCATCACACGTATCTGCACCGAAGAGGTATGGGTACGCAAGAGAATATCAGGATTTTTCTCTATGAAGAAGGTATCTTGCATTTCTCGAGCAGGGTGATTTTCAGGGAAATTCAGTCCTGTAAAATTGTGAAAATCGTCTTCAATTTCTCTTCCTTCGGACTGATTGAAGCCCATGCGTTCAAAAATTTCTATGATACGGTTTTTCACAATCGTGAGCGGATGCATAGAGCCCAATTGGTAAGGCTCAGCAGGTAGTGTCAAATCTATGGGAGCAGGTACAGATGGTGTGGTATTTTCAAAAAGTTCTTGTTTTTCTTTAAAGATACTTTCTGCCTTTTGTTTTAGCTCGTTTACCAACATTCCGTAGTTTTTTCGCTCGTTGGAAGGAATATTTTTGATTTCTTCCATTAAAGCAGGTATTTTTCCTTTTTTAGCTAAGAACTGCAAACGAAATTCTTCTAATTGCTTGGGGCTTTCGATAACAAAACTTTCTAATTCGGCTAAAACTTGTTTTACTTGTTCAAAAGCATTCATATCTGATAAATTTGGGGTGAAGTTTTTTCTGAAAAGCAAAGTAAAGAAATTCAGGGTAAATTTTCGATGTTTAGGTTGTAATTTTTCCGAAAGCTAAACCAAAAACCTCATTCTACTTTCAGAAATTTTGTAGTTTTGCAATCAGATTTGAAAGTGATTTTTTGATTTTTCCTTGAAATTTCTAAAAAATCAAAAAACAAAATTCTGTAAAACTTGAAAATCATTTTAATCTTGGCGTAAAAATTATGGAAATTTCTACTAAATACGACCCCCACCAAGTTGAACAAAAATGGTACAACTACTGGCTAAAACATAACTTTTTTGCTTCCAAACCCGATAGTAGAGAACCTTTTACTATCGTAATACCGCCGCCAAACGTTACGGGTGTGTTGCACATGGGGCATATGCTCAACAACACCATTCAAGATGTGCTGATTCGCAGGGCAAGAATGTTGGGTAAAAATGCTTGCTGGGTGCCCGGTACCGATCACGCTTCCATAGCTACCGAAGCCAAAGTAGTGGCAATGCTCAAAGAAAAAGGCATTGAGAAAAAAGATCTTACTCGTGAAGAGTTTTTGAAATATGCTTTTGAGTGGAAAGAAAAATATGGCGGAATAATCCTTGAACAACTCAAAAAACTCGGTTGCTCTTGCGATTGGAATAGAACGCGTTTTACAATGGAAGAAGAACTTTCAAGAGCTGTTATTAAAAGCTTTGTTCATCTGTATCGCAAGGGATGGATTTACAGAGGAGTTAGAATGGTCAATTGGGACCCTGTTGGCAAAACTGCCCTTTCTGATGAAGAAGTAATCTTCAAGGAAACACAATCTAAAATGGTGTACGTCAAATACAGGCTTGCCGATGCCCAAGAAGAAGCCCTTGTAGTGGCTACTGTTCGCCCTGAAACAATTCCAGGTGATGTAGCTGTATGTGTAAATCCAAATGATGAGCGTTACAAGCATCTGATAGGTAAAAAAGTAATAGTACCTTTGATCAATAGAGAAGTTCCCATCATTGCCGATGAGTATGTGGATATGGAATTTGGTACTGGTACGTTGAAAATTACACCTGCTCATGATATTGCCGACTACGAAATAGGCGTAAAGCATCATTTACCTGCTATTGATACTATTGCTGACGACGGCACAATGTCTGAAGCTGTGGGCATTGCCAAATATGTGGGCAAAGATAGATTTTGGGTAAGAAAAGAAATTATCAAAGATTTGGAAAAAGTAGGGCTTTTGGTAAAAGTGGAAGACTACAAACATCAGGTAGGCACTTCTGAACGAACAGGTGCAGTCATCGAACCTAAACTTTCTATGCAGTGGTGGCTTAAAATGAGTGAAATTGCTAAACCTGCCTACGAAAACGTAATGAACGATACTATTCGCTTTTTCCCCGATAAGTTCAAGAATATGTATCGGAGTTGGATGGAAAAGCCCAAAGATTGGTGCATTTCTCGCCAACTTTGGTGGGGACAGCGAATCCCTGCTTTTTATGACGATAAGGGCAATGTAGTAGTTGCCGAAACTTATGAAGAAGCTTTGCAAGAATACAAAAAACGCTATCCTGAAAGTAAAGAGATTACCCTTCGCCAAGACGAAGACGTGCTGGATACTTGGTTTAGCTCTTGGCTTTGGCCTATTTCTGTGTTTGATGGCTTCAAAGACCCCCAAAATGAGGATATTTGCTACTATTACCCCACAGATGTGTTGGTAACAGGCTTCGATATTATTTTCTTCTGGGTTGCCCGAATGATTATGGCAGGCTATGAGTTTCGCGGCGAAAAACCTTTCAAAGATGTATATTTTACAGGCTTGATTAGAGATAAACTGGGTAGAAAGATGTCCAAATCTTTGGGCAATAGTCCTGATGCTCTCAAACTTATGGAGTTGTACAGTGCCGATGGGGTGCGTTTTGGTGTGCTTTTCAGTTCGGCGGCAGGAAATGATTTGCTATTTGATACGCCTGTTCCTAAATCACAGAAAAAAGAAGATATTGAAGCCTTTTTGAACAGCCCCGACTCGCACAATTCTAAACTTTGCGAACAAGGACGCAATTTTGCCAATAAAATCTGGAACTCTTATCGCCTTATCAAATCTTGGCAAAACTCAACAGCCCCCAATTGGCAAGAACAAAGAAATGAGTGTATTGCTTGGTTTCAAGCCCGTTTGAACGAAGCTCTTTCCGAAATAGAAGACCATTTCACTAAATATCGGATTTCAGAGGCTTTGCAAACCATTTACAAACTCTTTTGGGACGATTTCTGCTCTTGGTACCTGGAAATTATCAAGCCCGAGTATGGCAAACCCATTGATGAGCAGATTTATTACCAAACCGTTACGTTTTTTGATACGCTCTTGCGTATACTGCACCCATTTATGCCTTTTATTACCGAAGAAGTTTGGCAAAATATTCAGCCACGCCAAGAAGGAGAAAGCATTTGTGTAGCTCCTTATCCTAAAAGTGAGAGTTTTGATAAAAATATACTCCAAGAAGCCCAACTTGTTTTTGAGGCAGTTACTCAAATTCGTAATGTTCGTAATGCTTATCAAGTTTCGCCCAAAGAAATTTTAGAAATAGCCATAAAAAAATCTGAAAATGAAAAGATTTTACAAAAATGGCAAAAAATAATAGAGAAACTGGCAATGTCTCAGATGAGCTTTGTAGAAGAAAAGCCTGCCCAATCGGTGAAATTTTTGGTAAAAACAGAAGAGTTTTTTGCCAAAATAGTCGCAGAAATAGATTTGGAGCAGATAAAAAAAGATTTAGCCTATTACAGAGGTTTTCGTGAAAGTGTACTGAAAAAACTTTCTAACGAAAAGTTTGTTGCCAATGCTAAGCCCGAAATCGTAGAAAATGAACGTAAAAAACTCGCTGATGCAGAAGCCAAAATCAAGGCTTTGGAAGAAATATTGGGTTAAGTGCCAATTTTTTGCAGAGCCTTTTTTTCTGCGAAAGTACATTTGCCCGATTTGATGAGGTACTCGGCTATGGCTTTCTTGAAATCATCTTCCAAATTACTTTCGGGTAGAAGTTCAATAATTTTTTTTCTATCTTCTTGCAAATGCAAAGCATAGCTCATTAGCGAAGGAACCCCACACTCTACGGTAAAACGCAAAAATATAATTTCTACATTTTCAGGTTCTTGGGCAAGTGCTTTTTGCAAATAACTGCTTGCTTCCCAAAAAAAGTTGAGCTTTATGGCGGGCAGAAAGCTATATTTGCCTTTAAGAGCCTGCAAAGCTCCCTTGTAGGCATAACGTACAGCTTCGCTGATATTGTTTTCTTTATGAATTGCTTGCTCAAACTCTTTAAGTTTTTTTTCACTTTCAGAAGCCTCTTTGTAGAGTTTGCGTAAAAGTTGTGTCATAGTTGTTTTTCAATCAGAATGCTTTTGATATTGGTAAATTCACGGATGCCAGCTACGGAAAGCTCTCGCCCATAGCCCGAATTTTTTACTCCACCAAAAGGCAATTGGGGCATTGATTTTACGATACTATTCACATAAACACTTCCAGCCTCCAAATGTTTGGAAAGCGTTTGAGCCTTTTCCAAATCTTTTGTCCAGATAGAGGCTCCCAAACCATAACTGCTCCGATTAGCAAGTTCAATGGCTTCTTTTTCATCTTTGGCACAAATAACCGAAGCCACCGCCCCAAATAGCTCCTCACGAAACGCAGGACTATCGTAATCGCTCACTTGCAGAATGGTCGGCTCAAAAAAAGTACCCTGATTTTCTATTTTTCCGTAAATGAGTTTGTTAGTAGTTTTCAGACTTTCTTTTACTTGTCTACTTAAATTTTCGGCCAAGTCTACTCTTGCCAAACAGCTATAATCACTTGCTTGATCAAGTGGGTTACCTTTTCGAAGTTTTTTAAAATTTTCTACAAGAGCCTCCAAAAAGTGCTCATACACTTCTTTGAGAACGATAAACCTTTTGGCGGCAATACAACTTTGTCCGTTGTTTATGATACGAGCTGTGCAAGCGTTTTGGGCTGTTAGTTCAATATCTGTATCAGCAAGAACAATAAAGGCATCGCTTCCACCGAGCTCCATCACACTTTTTTTCAGATATTTTCCTGCAAGGCTAGCAACAGCTCTGCCAGCTTTTTCACTACCTGTAAGCGTGACTGCCTGTACAATCGGTGAAGCAATGGCTTCTTCCACCAAATCAGTTTCTATCATCAGATTTTGAAATACTTCCTTGCCCAAGCCTGCTTTTTGAAAAAGTTTTTCAAGTTCTATGCTGCACAAAGGCACATTTGGGGCATGTTTGAGCAAAACTACATTTCCCGTTAGCAAAGTAGGAATAGCAAAACGAAAAACTTGCCAAAAGGGGAAATTCCACGGCATAATGCCTAAAACCCCTCCTAATGCTTCGTAGCGGATATAACTTTTATACGAGCCTGTATTTATGCACTCATCTGATAAAAAACTTTCAGCATGTTGGGCATAATATTCACAAAGCCAAGCACATTTTTCTATTTCGGCTCGGGCTTCTTTGATGATTTTGCCCATTTCTTTACTGATAAGCTCTGCATATTGTTCTTTGTTTTGCAAAAGTTTTTGAGATAAGAGTTTTACAAGTTTAATTCGTTCTGCCAAGGGTGTAAATCGCCATTCTTGAAAAGTTTGTTGAGCTTTTTGTAGTTTTACTTCTAATTCTTTTTTGCCGATTGGGCAAAAACTAGCATAGATTTCTTGGGTAAAAGGGTTGCGACTTTCAAACATTTTTGCGTGTTTTACGTTTGTTTCTTGCTGAAAGCTATAAAATTTCCTTAAAAAGCCCAAATAATGTTCACAGGAATTATTGAAACACTTGCCGTAGTGGAAAACATTGAAAAATATCAAGAAAATTTGACTTTTACCTTGCAAACAGCACTTGCCAAAGAGCTTAAAATTGACCAAAGTCTGGCTCATAATGGTGTATGCCTTACAGTTACACATACCAATCACAAAGACCTTTATCAAGTAACTGCTATTCAGGAAACTTTGCGAAAGACAAATTTAGGGGTTTGGAAAGTTGGCGATAAAATCAATCTGGAAAGAGCTATGCTGATAGGTGGGCGGCTCGACGGGCATATCGTTCAAGGGCACGTTGATGAAATCGGTATTTGCACTGATATTCAAGACGAACAAGGAAGCTGGCTTTTCACTTTTGAATATAGCCCTCATTCTAACAACATTACTATTGAAAAAGGCTCTATTGCTGTGAATGGCGTAAGCCTGACGGTAGTCAATTCTCAAAAAAATCGCTTTTCGGTGGCTATTATTCCGTACACTTACGAGCATACGAATTTTCATCAGCTCAAAGTAGGCGATAAAGTAAATTTAGAATTTGATATGATTGGCAAGTATTTACAAAAACTTGCCGAAGCGTATTGGAAAAAATAGATTGGGGCTTTTCGTATGCTTTTATTTCTTTGAAATCATGTATTACTTTCAAGCATATGCAATTATTCTGTTACAGATATTTTTTTCTGCCACCAACGCCCATTAGCATCTTGAATTTTGAGCAGATACAGACCTTTGGTAAGGGAAAAATGTAGTTGATGACTATTTTTATCCCAAGAAAAATTTTGTTTTCGGGCTTGTAAATCGTAGAGTTCTATACGGAGTGGAGAAATTCCTGCAATTTGAAGGTAGTTTTTAGCAGGATTGGGAAAAATTTGGATGAGGTTTTCGGTAGTTTCACTGAAAGCTGTAATAGCATCATTTCTAAATACAGGGCGAATCATCAGACTGCCTTTGATATTGCTTTCTTGTTCCCAAATGCCTGCGATGTTGTAAAAAACTTCATCAAAAGAATCGTTGTTGGCATCAAAACCTATGGCAAGCAGGTCGTTGGTGGTTTGTTGTATTCCTACAAAGATAGTATCTTTCAGATAAAGCGTTTGAAAGCTATCCACGGGAAATCGAACAAAGCCATTGGGTTTATTAGGGTATTTGACAGGAAAGGCTTTTTGAAAAAGTACTTCTTGTGTTCTACCGCTTATCTTTTTCCAAACCGAAAGCACAAAAGTTTGGTTGCTCATATCTTTTACAAAAGGCAAAAAGCAAATATCTACATCAGAAAGTTGAGCTTCTTGGGGTAAAACGAAACGAACAGCAATTTTACCCAAACGCTGATTGATACCTGCTACGTATTCGGCTTCGCCGTCGTCGTAGGCATAGTAATTATCAAGTACAGTTACCTGACGAATGGTGTCGTTAATTCGGAAATCTATCGGAGGAATCACCGTATTACCATCGTTTACATTGATAGTAAGTTTAGTTTCTAGTTTGAGTTGGGTAGCAGAAGCAGGAATAGAAAAGGGTTGTGGTTGGACTTTCAGTACAAAATCATCATTGGGGAAAATAATAAAAGGGTTTGTTGTAGGAGCGGTAATAGGCAAACTTGCTAAAAGATTGCTATTGCTTACTTGGTCGTTGAGTTCGGCGGTGTAGTTGATAACTCTGAAATTACAACTTAAATTATTTATTCTGAACAGCAAGGTATCTGCCAAGATTGAAGCAGGATTGGGGTGTTCTTTGAAATGTTTCAGGGGCATAGCCGAAAGTTTTTTCAGATAGCCGCCTAGGCTTTGGCGGGTAGCAATATCGGGGTAGCACGTATCAGCGGGGTTGCGGCTATGGTTGAGATACACATAGTCTATGTGCCACACATCAAAATTGCCAGAAATTCGCCCATAACGCAAAAAGCGAAATTGAAAATCTGTATGAAAAAAATCAGGATTGGTGAGCGGAAAAATTACCTGTTCAAATTCATTGGTAGGTACAGAATTACCATTCTTTTGCCAAAGGTTTTGCCAATTGTTATTGATATCTTTGCCTTGCAAAAGCAGAAAATCAGAATTATCGGGTTGTTCGCCAAGCCCTTGTTCTTGGACAAAAAAACTTAAAAACACATTACTTGCAGGTGAGTAGCCGCTCAAATCGATGGGTTTGGAAGTGAGTGTATCCGAATAACCTTCGGCAATAGCCGAAGTGATGTTATAGGCTTTTCCATCTTGTTTGTAGCTATCCAATGTTACAACGCCTCTGCTTTTTGGATTTTTAGCAACACCATTGGTGATGCTTGCACCTGCATTTTGCCATAAATTGCTATTGATATCTTTATCAAGGAAATCATCAAAAAAAGGTAGGTTTAAAGGGGTAGTTCGTTGAGGGAAATTTGTTGGGCTATTTTGCTGAGGAGCGATAGGGTAGAGTTTAATTTGGGCAAAAATTATTTTTGCAAAAAAACAAGCAAAAAGAAAACAAAGTAAAAATTTGTTCAGCATAGATGAAAAACTTTGAAAAGCGACAACATTAGTTTGTTGCCGCTTGAACTACTACACAAAAGAGCTACAAAAATTATGCCTCGAATGCTTTATGGATAATTTCTTGTTGTTCTTTTTCGTGAATTTTATTGTAGCCTGTGGCAGGCGAAGCACTAGCTTTACGAGAAATTACTTCTAAGTTTCTATCGTAGTGCATTACCATAAAGCTGTAGGCTCCCATATTGAGCGGTTCTTCTTGTACCCAAACTTGCTTGGCTTTTTTGTACTTACTCAAAACTTTTTCTAGTTGTTTTTGAGGAAAAGGATACAACTGTTCTAAACGTACTATTGCTACGTCTTTTCGTTCATTTTTTTGCTGATAGCGGTACAAATCAACAGCTATTTTACCGCTACACAATAATACTTTTTTTACTTTTTTGGGGTCTGCATAGGTATCATCAAGCACCTCTTGGAAAGAGCCATTGATAAAATCTTCGATAGGGGAATAGATTTCTTCGGCACGAAGCAAAGATTTTGGTGACATTACCACCAAAGGTTTGCGAAACTCCCAAGCCAGTTGCCTGCGTAAGGCATGGAAAAGATTGGCTGAGGTAGTAAAATTGCTAACAACCATATTATATTCGGCACATAATTGCAAAAAACGCTCCAAACGTGCCGAGCTGTGCTCAGGTCCTTGCCCTTCGTAGCCGTGAGGAAGTAAAAGCACCAAAGCGTTCTGCTGATTCCATTTACTTTCGGTAGCTGAAATGAATTGGTCAATAATAACTTGGGCACCATTAGCAAAATCACCGAATTGAGCTTCCCAAATTACCAAAGCATTCGGATTTGCCATTGAGTAGCCAAATTCAAAGCCCATTGCTCCAAATTCGGAGAGATGCGAGTTGTAAATACGGAAGGGTTGTTTTTGGTTGGGCACAATATGGTCTAGGAGAAAATAGGGCTCATTTGTTTCTACATCACGCAATACAGCATGTCGATGCGAAAAAGTACCGCGTCTCACGTCTTGCCCACTCATACGTACAATTTTTTCTTCCAAAAGCAGAGAGCCATAAGCCAAGAGTTCGCCACAAGCCCAATCCAAACGTTTTTCTTCAAAAAACATTCGCTTTCTATCTTGCAAGAGCTTATCTATTTGCTTGATAGTTTTGAAGCCTTCGGGTATTGTAGTGAGTGCTTTACCTACTTTTTCGATAGTTTCCCAAGAAATACCTGTTTGAGGGGAGGCATCAAAATCATCAGGACGCGATTTGCGTAATTTCTGCCAATCTCTTTCGAGTTGTGTATAATGATAAGGCAGAGGCTTTTGTTTTACTTCATCCAAGCGTACTTGTAGCATCTGGCGAAGTTCTTTGTCCATTTCTTCTACGAGTTTGGCATCAATGCTTCCCAGAGAGGCAAGTTTTTGAGCATAGACTTCGCGTGGTGAAGGGTGTTTGGCTATTACATTGTAGAGTTTGGGCTGAGTGAAGCGGGGTTCGTCGGTTTCGTTGTGTCCATGACGGCGATAGCAAACCAAATCAATGAAAATATCTCGTTGAAACTTTTGACGAAACTCTGCGGCAAGTTGGAAGCAGAAAACTACCGCCTCGGGGTGGTCGCCATTTACGTGTAAAACGGGTGCATCGATGAGTTTGGCTATATCGGTACAATAAATGCTAGAACGAGCTTCGTCGAAGTCAGTTGTAAAACCTACTTGATTGTTGATTACTACATGAACGGTACCTCCAATTTTGTAGGCATCTAGTTTGGCCATTTGTACTACTTCATATACCAAGCCTTGCCCTGCGATAGCGGCATCGCCGTGTATCATAATGGGCAAGATGTATTTTTCATCGAAAAACTCTTCATCAATTTGGGCTCTGCAATAACCTTGCACAACAGCACTGACTACTTCTAAATGCGAAGGGTTAGGAGCTAAACGTAAACTAACTTTATTACCTTCGGGAGTAGTAATTTCGCTGGCAAAGCCCATATGGTATTTCACATCGCCATCGCCCATTGTGAGGTCGGGGCTAGATTTACCTTCAAATTCGCTGAAAATTTGTTCATACGTTTTACCCATAATATTGGCAAGTACATTGAGCCTACCTCGGTGTGCCATTCCGATAACTACTTCCTTTACCCCTAGCTCGGCACTTTTGTTGATGAGAGCGTCAAGTCCAGGAATAAGACTATCGCCGCCTTCCAAAGAAAAACGTTTTTGTCCTAAAAATTTGGTATGAAGAAAATTTTCAAAAACAACAGCTTCATTGAGTTTATGAAGAATTCTTTTCTTAAATTCGATGGAAGGATTAAAAGCAAGAGCGTCTTTTTCAAACTTATCACGGAGCCAATTAAACACTTCGGGCTCGCGTATGTATGTAAATTCAAAGCCGATAGCACCCTCGTAGATGTATTTGAGCGTATCAATAATCTTTCGTAAAGTAGCAGGACCCAGACCCAACTCGTTGCCTGCTTGGAAGACTGTATCTAAATCAGCCTCACTCAAACCGAATAGTTCTAAATCTAGCCAAGGGTTGCGAGATTTGCGTTGGCGTACAGGATTGGTTTTAGAGCGTAAATGAGCTCTGCTCCTGTAAGCAAAAATCAGACGAGAAACACCTGCTTCTTTTACTGCCATTTCAGGGCTCAAACCTTCGGCGGCTTTGCCGTTACCATTGTAATTTTCAGCAAATTCAAATCCTTCGAAAAATTTCTGCCAAGACTCATCAATAGAGGCAGGGTCAGTTTTGTAAGCACGGTACAATTCCTCTATGTAATTGCCGTGTGCATTGGCGATATACGAATATTTATCCATAAATTTGCAAGGTTGAATGAGAACGAAAAATAAATAAATTTTGCAAATCTAACAAAATTTTAGTAGCATTTATCAAGCCACCAAACCTATAAGGTTTTCAAAAACCCGCAAGTACAATACTACCGTTGAGGGGGTTTTATCGCTCAATACCTTAGACGAAAAGGCTTCGGTATCGGTTGGGCAAGAGATAAAAGTAAATGTAAAGATGATTTATACTACCACCAAAGAGCAAACCATAGAAGAAATTTATGAAGAACGCTTCAAGCGTTGGGAAAAAATGGGGGTAAGTGTAGAAAGTATCAGGAAAGCGAATTTGCCCAAAACGCTCAATGGCAAACTGCCCAAAGGTACAAAAATTATTATCCCTGCACTGAAAACAGGAAAATAATTAAAAATAGAGGCACTGGCTTTAAGCCAATGCCCCTACATTGATAATAGACAAAAATTCTTTGCCAAATTCAAATAATTTTCTGACTTCTTCGGCAGTCATTACGTTTTCTTGGTCTGTGTAAATGAGTAAATCGCCGTGTTTGGATTCTATCAAATAATTGTCATTTTTCTCCAAAAACTCTATCAATTCTTTACTAAACAAAGCTCTGATTTTGTCTTCTTCATTTCCTTTGAGTAGATATTTTGACGAAAAGCTGGGATAATCGCTGAAATCAATATCATCAATGCCGATGGTAACTATTTAGGTACTTGCAAAATTACGAAAAAGTTTTTATTATTCGGACATGAAACTGCCCAACACGATAGAGGAATTACAGCGAATGCTTTTAGAAGTTCTAGTCAAGTTATTGGCTATTACTCGAATTCTGCTCTAAACGACGACGTAACTCGGCGTTCTCCGCTTGTAACGCAGCATTCTCTTTCCGA
>CALLAC010000039.1 GCA_938002655.1 uncultured Cytophagales bacterium | reverse complement strand
TTTTTTGTACTCACCAATTTTTTCTACTACCCGCATTCGCTTGGCTAATATTTGTACCATTTCTTCATCAATGCTGTCAATGATACGTCGCAACTGAGCCAATCGGTTATTAAATTCAGGGTCAAAGCTGGTACGATCAGGCAATTGTAATAATACCAGCAATTCATGCAATTCGTTGGGTGTAATTTGTTGTTCTGCATCACTCCATGCTTCGTTTGGGTTCGGATGCGTTTCTATCATCAACCCATGCATCCCCAAGTTCATAGCTTTTTGCGCCACTTCTCCCACCCAGTCGCGTTTCCCGCTGATGTGGCTGGGATCGCATATTACCGGAAGTTCAGGAAATATCGTCATCAATTGTATCGGCAGTTCCCACCGAGGCGAATTTCTAAAACGGGTAGTTTCATAATTTGAAAACCCCCGATGTATAGCTCCCAGTTTGGTAATTCCTGCTTTATTTACCCGTTCCAGTGCACCGATCCACAGATTCAAATCCGGACTTACCGGATTTTTTACCCAAACCGGAATATCGCATCCTTCCAGCGCATCCGCAATTTCTTGCACCGAAAACGGATTGACGGTGGTGCGGGCACCTATCCAAACCATATCTATATTATACTTCAGAGCCAACTGCACATGCTCGGCATTAGCCACTTCAATGGCTGTTTTTAGTCCGGTTTCTTTTTGCACCCGGTTTAGCCAGGGTAGGGCTTTAATTCCAATTCCTTCAAAGGTATTCGGCCGGGTACGGGGCTTCCAAATACCTGCCCGAAATATCTGTACACGCCCCGTTTCTGCAATAGCATATGCATCTTCCATCACTTGTTCCTCCGTTTCAGCACTGCAAGGACCTGCCATCACCAGCGGTCGTCCAGCATCAGGACGCCATGGCTCAATCGGTATAATATGCAATTCCGATTTTTTCATGATAACATAACAACAGTATGCAACCCTCTGTTCTACAAATGTACCGAAAATCCATAAGTTAATATTATTCCTGAACAGCATAATTTATTTTAGGGGCATGCACGGCTGTTCGCTTCAAGTCCTCACCGGCAGGTCAAGTGCAGCTAATGGGTGCGGTGGCTTACTACCGTTCCGCCTCCTCCCCATAAGCTGCACTATACCTGCCGGTTCCGGGCTTTCCGCTTCCATCCGGCTGCCAAAATATGTGGCTGAGAAATTCAGTAAAAAGTCAGATTCATTCATTCCAAATTATGCATTAGAAATTATCCAGAGGCATCCGCGGTAAGTCAAAGCGTCAGTGCAGCCACTGTTATAGAAAAATTATCACTACTGTCCGAGAAAAAAATAAAAAAGGGGCTACTTCCAAAAGGTTTCACCCCTAAGTTGTAAGTTTGTTTTGAAAAAAAAACATAACATGAACAAAAATACGAATATAAAATTTGTCGGACAGCCGATTTTCAAACAAATCATCAAATTGATAGATTCGGCAACGATAGACAACCTGGTTTTAAAACATCATGCTGACCGATACTACAAAGTATTTAACGCCAAAACGCAGCTAATAACGATGCTGTTCGGAATATTAAGCCGATGCGATTCAATGACGGAAATATGTGAAGGATTAAGGGCTTGGGCAGGCAAGATGAATTTTCTTGGTTGGAAAAAATCACCGGCTAAAAGCACTGCCTGTGATGGTTTACGAAACCGAAACAGTAAGTTTTTTGAAGAAGTTTATTTCAGTTTAGTGAAACAATATCAAAGTTTTTTGTCGGACAGCCGGACTTTCGGATTGACTTTCAAAGAGGTCTTGTTGATTGATTCCACCACTATCCGCTTGTTCAGCGATATACTCAAAGGAGTGGGACGCAATCCCAAAAACGATGGCAAAAAGAAAGGTGGATTAAAAGTCCACATGCTCATTGATGCCGTTCAATCGGTTGGGCGATTTGTAAAAATCACCGAAGCCAAAGTGCACGACAAAAATTTTTTGAAGGAGTTGGAACTGGTTTCCCACAGCATGATAGTATTTGACAAGGCATACAACGATTATCTTCAATTTGCACGGTGGACACAAAAACAGATTTATTTTGTAACGCGCATCAAGAAAAACGCCCTTTACACTGTAGTGAAAACACTTCGAGAGCATGCAGCAATAAAAGGGAAAGCAATGGTGATAAGAGAAGAAATCATTGAACTAGAATACACCCCCGAAGAGAAAAAACAAAACGAAAAACAAACATTACAATTAAAAAAAGTGTGTTATCAGGATGAAAAAAATCGTTACTATGAGTTTATCAGCAATCATCTTGAGAGTACGGCAGAAGAAATTGCATTTCTATACAAGAAGCGTTGGGGGATAGAACTATTGTTCAAAAAAATGAAGCAGAATTTTCAGTTGCACTATTTTTACGGAGAAAACGAGAATGCCATCAGAACACAAGTATGGTGTACACTGATAGCGCAATTACTTTTAACCGTAGTGCATAAAATGGCACAAGCTAAAAAAGCCTTTTCGGTGGTGGCCTCTTTAGTTCGTATACATCTCATCAGTTTATTAGATGTTTACCAATTACTGCGCAGCACCACACGAACTTATATGAAAAAACAAAAGCCACCACCCAATCCATGGCAAATGGTAATGAATTTTTAGGGGGAGGTCGCTTTGGGGAAAGAAAAAAATTAAAATTGAATATCAATTAGTTATACACTTTTTAATAGGAAAAATAATTTTAGTCGGACAATAGTGAAAATTTATTTTGAATTGGCATTATGATGCAACTTTATGACCAACTTTTTCATCTAATTGTAACCTAAAATCCGCAAGTAAAATTAGTAACGTGTTAAAAAACCTGTTAAAAATAAGCCCTCCGAAAGATAGGAGGGCTCGTTTTTTTTCACCTATTTAGGTGCATGATTAAAATTTGTAGAAACGAAGTTACACCTTTTGGCGGACTTCACCTAATCCATGAGCAGGTTCTTGCCAAAAAAATCCCGCAGTTCATTACTAATATTTTGGGTAATCGTGCAGCCAATGCAAAATACAGTTATTCAGACTTGTTTTTAA
>CALLAC010000038.1 GCA_938002655.1 uncultured Cytophagales bacterium | reverse complement strand
TGAGGTTTGGAGACTAAAAGTTTTAAGACAATGAGAGCTCTTTGCCCCAAAACACTCTAACAAAGCTGTATTCTATTTTTTGCTTATTCAATCCGCCTGATTGATTTTGGGACTGCAAAGATAATGCATTCAAATAACTCACTCCAAATTTTTTTGAGAAAATATTTTCAAAAATTTTTCAATATGTTGATTAGCAAGTGTTTATATTTTGAAAAAATTGAGATAATTGTCTGCTTATTGGTTTTCGGTGTATTGGCTCTGTACCAAATTTTTTTACCAATTTTTTGTAAAAGAGCATTTTCAGTATGTATGTGTCAAATCTTCATCGACAGGGAAAAGAATGTCATTTCCACACTGCAAAACGCTCGCTTTGGGAGAAAGAACATGAGGATTGAGATGTAGAAGGTAATTTCTGCATTTTTTTCACAGATTGAACGCAATTATATCGCAAGATTAAGCCACATCACCTCGCATAGGGGGGGTGATTCTCGGTAATCCAAAGTAGTTTCATTGTAAATGATTAGTTTTTGGTTTTTTCTGTTAGATACAATTTTGCCAAAGCCTCTGCACAACGCTCTCCGTCCATTGCCGCTGATACAATACCCCCTGCATAACCCGCTCCTTCGCCGCAAGGGAAAAATCGTTTGATTTGCAAATGTTCGCATGTTTCTTTATAGCGAGGAATACTTACAGGGGAAGAAGTGCGACTTTCAACGCCCACGATTTGGGCCTCGTTCGTCAAATAGCCTTTCATTTTTTTGCCGAAAGCCTTCAAACCTTCTTGTAAAACAAAAGCAAGAGTTCGGGGCAGTACTTCTCGCATTTCCACAGAAGCCAAACCCGGTTGATAGGAAGTGGGCAAAAGTGTAGCCGATACCTTTTTTTGGACAAAATCCATCATTCTTTGAGCAGGGGCAGTTTGTGTATTACCTGCAAGTAAGCAAGCATTTTGCTCAATACTTTTCTGAAAATATAGTGCGGCCAAATTGCCAAATTTGCAAAAATCCTTCCAGTCTGTTTCATCTACACTTACTACAATTCCAGAATTAGCAAATTTGCCATCTCGGCGTGAAGGCGACATGCCATTGACAACCACCTCGCCTTGAGCCGTAGCTGAGGGCACAATAAAACCGCCCGGACACATACAAAAGGAAAAAACAGCCTTTTGCATGCCTTGATAGTAAATTTGCTTTGCCAAACTATATGCAGAAGCAGGTAAATATTTGTTGCGAACTTCACAATGATACTGAATTTGGTCGATAAGAGTTTGAGGATGTTCTATGCGTACTCCAAGAGCAAAAGGCTTGGGCTGAATGAGCATATTTTTTGCCTGTAATAGCTCAAAAATATCTCTTGCCGAGTGTCCTGTGGCTAAAATCACACCTAAACCTGTAAATTCTTGTGTTTTACCTGCTTGGTTTTGAGTAATTACCCCCCGCATTTCACCATTTTTCAGGATAAAATCCACTACTTTCGTTTGAAAGTGCATTTCACCGCCTGCTTCTAAAATACTTTCTCGCAAAGTGGCAACGATTTTAGGTAATTTGTTGGTGCCAATGTGCGGATGAGCCTCTATGAGGATATTTTCAGAAGCTCCGTGAGCCACCAGAATTTCCAATATTCGGCGAATATTTCCCCTTTTCGTAGAACGCGTATAAAGTTTGCCATCGGAATAAGTACCTGCCCCACCTTCACCAAAACAATAATTGCTGTCAGGATTAACGATGTGCTCTTTGTTGATAGCCGCTAAATCTCGCCTGCGACTTTGTACATCTTTGCCTCGCTCTATCACAATTGGTTTTATGCCCAATTCTATCAGACGCAAAGCCGCAAACATTCCTGCGGGTCCTGCTCCTACAACAATTGCAGAAGATTTTTGACTTACATCGGGGTAATTTTTTTCAAAAGAAATCCATTTTTCTGGCTGTTCATTTTCATAGACCGAAATTTTCAGATTTACTTTGATTTGCTTGTTACGAGCATCTATGGAGCGTCTTTCTAAACGAATAAAAGCGTTTTCTTCGATCTGATATTCTTTTTGCAAAAAACTTCGCAGATTGTTCTCGTCGAAGGCAATTTCAGGATTTACAGAAAGTTGTAATGTTTTTTTCATAAGCTCAAAATCGTAATGTGAAGGTGCTACCTTTGCCCAAAATCGAATGTACCGAGATAGTTCCTCCTTGTACTCTCATCATTTGCTTTGAAAGGCTGAGACCAATGCCCGAACCTGTTTTTTTGGTGGTAAAAAAGGGTACAAAGATACTTTTTTTTGCTTCTTCGCTTATGCCCACACCATTATCTTCTATTCTGATAACTACTTTTCCGAATGTATCTTGTTGGGCAATAAGTTGTATTTCGGGGTTTTCAACGTTGGCTACTGCTTGGATAGCATTTTTAAGCAAATTGATAAGCACTTGTTCGGTCATCATCAAATCGGCATATAATGTAAGATTTTCAGGAAAAATAATAGAGCGAAACCGTATGTTTCTACTTTTGAGGTCATTTTCAATGAGTTTATGCAAATTGGCAAAAAGCTCTGCCAGTAAAATTTTCTGTGGCGAAGGTGTAGGCAACTTGGTAAAAGCCCGAAATTCTTGCACAAATTGGGTAAGATTTTGAGAGCGTTTTTGGATAATTTGCAATGCCTGCTCTATTTCGCTTGTATCGTGGGCGGCTTCTTGTAAGGTTTCTAGTGCCGTTGCCGCAAGCGAATTGATAGGTGTAACAGAATTAAGAATTTCGTGTGTAAGAATGCGTGTCAGATTTTGCCAAGCCTCCATTTCTTTCTCTTCTAGTTCGGCCTGAAAGTCTTGCAAAGAAACTATCGTGTAGTTTTTGCCCAAGATTTGTACTTGTGAAAGCGTCAGGATAAGTTCCAAGACTTCGTCATCTACGAGCAAACGAACTATTTGCCTTTTTTGATTATTTTGGAGAGCACTTTTGAGTGGCTCGTAAATAGCAGGCAACTCGCTGAGATGCTTGAAAGGCAAACAGCGTAAAATTTGCATGACAGCCGCGTTGCAAAAATCTATTCTACCTGTATGGTCAAAAGAAAAAAGCCCTATGGGTATATGCTGAACTACCGAACGCAGATACAACTCTTGCGATTGCTTTTCTAGGCGTTCTTTGCGAATTTGCTCTATGGCTTTGAAAAAGCTTTTTTGCAAACTTACGGGCAAGAATTTTTGAAAGGTTGGTGTTTGACCCCAATCACCCATTTCCCAACTGATAAACGTGTGATAAAAACTATAAGCTATTTTTCTCAACTGCTTGAATAGCCAAAAGAAAATTGCTGATAGCATCAAAAAAAGTACGCAAGCCGTAATCCAATACCGATTTTGTAACGCTAGCATCAATCCAAACAGAGTGAAAGAAGCTAACGCTACTCCCAAGAACTGCCTTGCAACTACCCAAACAAGCATACATCACTGATAAAAACCCAAATTTAGTTTTTTGCAGAGGCATTTTCAAAAAAAGATAAGAGAATGTAGCAAAAAATAATGAAAGGAACTGCCACAAACTTTAAAAAAGCCAGTAAAAATACCGAAATGCCCAAAAAAGTATAACGTACCTGATTTCCTTGTAGGTGAAAGTGCTTAAATTTTAGTGCTAAAAGGGGAATCTCTGCCACCAAAAGCATACTCATAAGCACAACGAGAATGAGCAAAAAAACGGAATGGGCAAAAATCTGCGTCTGAAAACCCCAAATTTCGGGTTGAAAGTGTAAAATAAATGGAAAAGAAGCCCAAAGCATCGCATTGGCAGGGGTAGGCACTCCGATAAATCGGTCGGTTTGGCGGGTATCTACATTAAACTTGGCAAGTCTGAATACAGAAAATAAAGCAATTAGCATCGGTAGATAGCTTATCCAATCATTTGCTTCAAAATGATTGTACCGTAAAAGCAACTGACGAGCAAGCATAGCCGGTAAAACACCAAAAGTAATAACATCGGCAAGCGAATCTAACTGCTTTCCTATTTCAGATTTTACATTTAGCAAGCGAGCAACAAAACCATCGGCAAAATCAAATAGCATTGCCGTAAATACCAAAGCCGAAGAGAGCAATATATCTTTTTCTACCCAAACCAGCCCTACACAACCACAAAAAGCATTGCCCAATGTAAGCAGATTGGGAATGTGTTTTTTCATTTTAGCAATTTTTTTCGCAAAAAACTTATTTTTTTTGGAAAAACTTCTATCTTTGAAAAAGAAAATTTACGCTGATAAAACAATTTTTTTCTGAAATACAAGACAAGTAGTTTATGGGACGTTATTTTTCTTTCCGCAATTTGAAATTCTTGCTTTATGAAGTTTTTGAAGCCGAAAAACTTACGCAATACGAGCATTACAAAGACCACGACAGGCAGTCATTTGATATGATTCTGGAGAGTGCGAGGCAAATTGCTGATAATTTGCTCTACCCCATTTACCGAGCAATGGACGAAAAAGAACCTGAGCTCATAGATGGCAAAGTAGCCGTTCATGAGGGAATTGGCAAATATCTTAGAGCTATGGGCGAGGCAGGTATGATAGGAGCTACTTACAGCTATGAAGTAGGCGGCGGGCAAGTGCCTGCCACAGTGTATTCGCTGGCAAGTTTTATTTTGAGTGCCGCTAACAATGCCGCCTCTATGTACACAGGGCTTTCTTCAGGTGCGGCAAGACTGATTATTAACTTTGGTAGCGAAGAACAAAAAAAGCTATACGTACCCAAAATGCTTTCAGGCGAATGGCAAGGCACAATGGCTCTTACTGAACCTCAGGCAGGTAGCTCTCTTTCGGATATTACGACTTCTGCCAAACCTTTGGGCGAAGGTAAATATCTTATCAAAGGACAAAAGGTGTTTATTTCAGCAGGCGAACATGACCAAGCCGAAAATATTATTCACTTATTGCTTGCACGTATAGAAGGGGCTCCTGCGGGCGTAAAAGGCATCTCACTTTTTATTGTACCCAAATATCGTATCGAAAATGGCACATTTGAGCCCAATGGTGTTGTAGCAGGTGGTATCTATCATAAAATGGGCCAAAAAGGCACACCTGCAATACACTTGATGCTCGGTGATAATAACGACTGCATTGGCTATTTGGTAGGAAAGCCCCATGAAGGATTAAAATATATGTTCCAAATGATGAACGAAGCTCGTCTGGGAGTAGGGCTAATGAGTGCCGCTATCGCTACCACAGCGTATTATCACGCCTTACAATATGCCCAAGAACGCCCACAAGGTCGCCGACTGAACGAAAAAGACCAGAAAACTACTCCTCAAACCAAAATCATCAATCACCCTGACGTAAGACGAATGTTACTTTTCCAAAAAGCTGTTGCAGAAGGATCTTTGAGTTTGCTGATGGAATGTTCACGATATTTTGATTTAGCAGAAGTTTCTGAAGATACGGAAAAAAGCAAATATCAAATGCTCTTAGATTTGCTTACACCTATTGCTAAAACCTTTCCTTCGGAGTATGGCATAAAAGCTGTAAGCGAAGCCATGCAGGTTTTTGGTGGCTATGGTTATTGCAAAGATTTTCCCATAGAGCAATTGTATCGTGATGTTCGCATTACCACTATTTACGAAGGTACAAGTGCTATTCAGTCACAAGATTTGCTGGGCAGAAAAGTAACAATGCAAAACGGTGCCGCCCTGATGGCCCTGATACAAGAAATTTCTGAAACTTTGCAACAAGCTACTACTTTCGAAAGCCTTAAAAAATACGCCGAAATTTTACAGAAAGAACTTGGCAGAGTGCAACAAGTACTTCAAACGCTTATCCCTTTGGCAATGCAAGGCAATTATGAGCGTTTTTTGGCAGATGCCAATCTTTTTATGGAAATGGCAAGTTTAGTAGTTGTAGCTTGGCAATGGCTCAAACAAGCAGTAGTAGCCCAAAGACAGTTGCTTACGCAAAACCTTGCTGAAAGCGATGTAGCCTTCTACGAGGGTAAAGTACAAACAATGCGGTACTTTTTTGCTTACGAATTACCTAAAACAAAGTGGTTGGCTACTCGATTGCTTGATGATGAAACCATTACAATTGTGGAAGAAAAAACAGAGTGGTTAGTTTAAATTAAAAAACCTATGAGGTTTTTTAAACCTCATAGGTTTGGTGTATTGTAGTAGAATTATTTTCAACTTACTTTTATGCAATATCTCCTCAAAATTGATATTTCGGGCATACAAACCTTTATTTTCGATGTACCTTCCAAAGGTGCTTCGCGGCAACTGAAAGCTCGCTCTGTCTATGTGCAGATGCTTACCCATCTGGCAGAAGAATTTTTCAAAAATACATTAGGCAAAATTGAAGTCCTCTACAACGGCGGAGGAAATTTATTTTTCTTCGTAGAAAGCCAAGAAGAACAACTCCGAGAAAGTATCCGAGAATTTCAGCGAGATTTTGCCACTGAAAACATCTTTCCCATAGTAGCTTATGTACCCAAAAATGAAGAGTTCAAAGCTACAATGCAAGCCCTTGCTCAGAAAGCTAATATTGCCAAATTGCAAAAACCTCTCTACACGCACAGCTACGACTACCAACCCACCAATGAAAGTAAATGGAAAGAAATTACTGAAAATTTGATTGAAGCCACAGGCTTTGTAATTGAAGCAAAAGAGAAAAATACAAGTGCCAACCCCCTCTCAAAAGCAGGATTGGTGCTCAAATTCTCTAAAATAGAGCGACAATTCGAAGGCACTATCCTCAACAAACTTCCCCTAAGCAAAGACAAAAGCATCACCGAGTTTGACGAAATTGCCCAAAAAGCTACTGGCGACGCAAAACTCGCCGCCCTCAAAATGGACGTAGATAATCTCGGACAACTTTTCAGAAATAAAAATCAAGACGAATACCAACGAAACTCAAAAATACTTTCCGAATTTTTTGAGAAAAAAATCTATGAAATCCTCAAAGAATATATCAAAAATGAATACATCTATCCCATTTTTTCGGGAGGCGACGATTGTTTCCTCATTGGGGCTTGGGATAAAATCTTGGAAGCCGCCGGAAAAATACAAAAAGCCTTTGACGATTACCAAAGCAAAAATGACCTTCATCTTACCCTTTCGGCAGGTGTGGTAATTGTACCACCCAAATTCCCTATGGTGCGTATTGCTGAAGAAGCCGAACACGCTTTGGAACTTTCTAAAAAACACAGTAAAAACAAAATTACTCTTTTCGGTGAGCCACTCACTTGGAACGATTTCGCCAAAGCCCAAGAATACGCAAAAAAGTTTCAAAAACTTATCGATGAACAAAACGCCTCTCGTGCCGTATTGCATCGCATCAAATCCAGCGATATTGGCTTTACTCGTCTGCAAGAAAAAGCCCAAAACGGCAAGCTCAACTTCCCCAAAGTGCATCGCCTTAAATATTACTTGCGAAATTTTAAAGACAAACCCGAAATCAAAGAAATTGTAGAACAAATCTTCAAAGAATACGAGCAAGCCCTCTTGCAAACTTTTATGAAACGAGAAAAAGCCCTCAACCCAATGGTGTTTCCTGTGGCGGCTCGCTGGGCTGAACTGCTCACCAAATCAAGAAAAGAAACTGAAAATCCATAACACAAAACCCTACGCTTATGAACGCAGGAAAAAATCAACCCGATAAAAACAAAAATAATAATTCCAAAACCTTTGCTGAACTCGCCGAAGAAGGGAAAAAATATTTTGGCGAACTGAAACGCGAACTGCTCAAATTTAAGCAAAGTACCAAAATTGATGAAATCTTTGCTACAACTGAAAATTTTGTCCAAGAACGCGGCAAAGACATTACTACGCATCAGCTACGCAACATCTTTCAGGAAATAAAGAAAGCCAAAGACCCAGCAAGCCTCAAACTCATTCGCCCCAACCTTGCCTATATTGCAGGCAGACTTGAAGGCAAAGCTGAAAATGCTAAATCTTTTGTGGCTTTTATAGATAGCCTTATCAAGGAAGTGAAAGACGAAAGCCAACTCGAAAACTTCAAAGATTTTATGGAAGCCGTAGTGGCATATCATAAGTTTTATGGCAATAAGTAAATTCATTTTTCCAAAACCAAATACCATCAAGATATGAAACTCATTGAAAAAAAGGTACTTACAGGCACTATTACCCTCGAAACAGGTTTGCACATTGGCGGTGCCAAAACTGCTTTGGACATCGGCGGATTGGACTTGCCCGTCATCAAAACTCCCAAAGGTGTTCCTTACATTCCTGGCAGTTCGCTCAAAGGTAAAATCCGCTCGCTACTTGCTAAAAAAGAAGGTTCTATGGACGTAAAAACCGATAGCCACCTGCTCCGCAAAATGTTTGGAGGCGTTGAAGATAAAGATAAAAAGCAAGAAATTACCCGTCTCATCTTTCGTGATGCCTATTTAGATGAAGAAAAATTCAGGCAAGATTTCCCCGAAAAAGAAGTCAAATTAGAAACCGATTACACCGAAATAAAAACCGAAAACACCATCGACCGCCCAACAGGCAAAGCCAAACACCCTCGTACCATTGAGCGAGTACCTGCGGGAGCGGTCTTTCATTTCGAAATTATATTGGATAAATACCAAGAAGATACCGAAGATTTTATTGGAAAACTCAAAGAAGGTTTTGATTTGCTTCAAAACGATTACCTTGGTGGCAGTGGCACACGTGGCTATGGAAAAGTAAAAATTGAATGGAAATCCTGAAAATGTTTTATGCAAGCAATTATCTTAAAATGTAAGCCACAAAGTCGCTTTCATTTGGGCGAAACGACCGAAGTCCGTAGCAATACCCTAACCGATACCAGCACGTACATTCATTCCGACGTGTTGTTTTCAGCTTTTGTGGCACAAATGAGTTTGCTGTATCCCGAAAAAACAGAGACTTTTATTGCCTATTTCCAAGATGGAAAAATCCAAATTTCTTCGGCATTTTATTGTTTAGAACATACTGCTACTAAGCAAAAAATTTTCTTTCTGCCCAAACCCGCAAGCCTCAACTTGTACCACAACGAAAACATAGACCACAAAAAACTCAAAAAAATTCAGTTTCTCTCTTGGAAAGTTTGGCAAGAACAACTTCTGCCCGACCAATGGCTCGATGAGAAATTTTGTTATCTTATAGACGACCGCTTCGTGGTGCATCTTTCAGAAATTGGGAGTGCCAACGAAATCAGGAATTTGAGCCTTTACAAAAAAGATGATGCCCTCAAAGTACGCAAACACACTACCGAAGAAGATGGCAACCTTTACTCCCAAACTGATTTGTTTTTGCTCGGAAACGAATACTACACTGTGCATTGGTATTTTTTGTACCACACCGATTTGAGCCAAGATGACCAAAAACTATTTGATGAGGTATGGAACTCTCTCACGCATACGGGCATAGGCGGCGAGCGAAGTACAGGAGCAGGGCAAATGGAAAGCCTTGAAAAAATTCAAAATCTGCCTGATTTTTTCAGCCAAAAAAGCCAACAAGAAATGGCTCTGGGCTTGCTCTTTCCCCAAGAAAACGAACTACCCCAGCTCTTACTCTACCAAAGCAAACTGCGTGGCGGAATGTTTCTTGCCGATAATTACCGACTGAAAGTAATACAGGCAGTTTTGGAAGGAGCCGTACATATTGGGGTAAATGGAAAAATAGAAGCCTTGCACCTCCACGAAAACAATGGCATACGCCTTCGTTATGGCAAAGCCCTCTCGGTTGCTTTGCCCGAAAAATATCATTTTCAAAACAAGTAAATCCTATGCAAAAGCTCTATTTTCGTACTATTAGCCCTGTTTCGGTTACGACAGGCGAAAAATTTTCCCCATATAGCGATTTTGTATTCGAGGGTGAATACGTTTATTTTCTCAACCACGAAAAAATCAAAGAGGCTTTCAAGCAAAAAGGTAATATGGATAGCCTCATCGACGAATATGTGGCAGGCGTAGCTACCGGTATGGATAACAACCGAAGCAATTTCGAACTCAAAAACTTCATAAAAAATCGCCTACAAGCCGATTTTAAAACACTCGCCTTGCGAGTAGTGCCTAAAACAAATTCTGTATCGGGCAAAGTGCTTATCAACGAAATTATCAAATCGCCTCACTTTCAGCCTTACTTGCCTGGTAGCTCGCTCAAAGGAGCATTCAAAGGAGCTTTGCTCTACGATTGGCTCAAAAATCATCAAGAAGGAAAAAACCAAATAAAAGAACTTTTGCAAAACTTGCAAGACAAGAACAAAGCAAAAAGTTGTATCGAAAAAATTG
Source organism: uncultured Cytophagales bacterium (assembly GCA_938002655.1). Classification (GTDB taxonomy): domain Bacteria; phylum Bacteroidota; class Bacteroidia; order Cytophagales; family Thermonemataceae; genus Raineya. Next base: position 28,677 of record CALLAC010000038.1, on the reverse strand, counting down.
AAGAAAAATACAAAAAAATAAAACTTGCCTTTGCCGATAGCTCGCTTGCACCCAAAGAAGCTGTTTGGGTGTACAAATCGGTGCGGTTTCATCTCAAAAATCCTCAAAAACAAGCAGGCATACCGCAGTATTGGGAGGCTATCAGCCCCGATACTTTGCTTGAAACACACTTCAAAAGTTCTCACGATATAAAAGAAATTTTCCGTTGCCTTGCCCAATTTAGCCGCGACGCCAACCAAAGAGATATTGAAATCATTGAAAAATTTTATAATCAAAATAGCCAAAAACTTCTTGATAGTTACGAGTACCTCAAAGAAGAACTGCAAAAAGGCAAAATATGCTTCAAACTCGGTTCGGGGAAAGGTTATTTTTATCAGTCTATTGGCTTGGCGGTGTATCATTACGACAAGGCAAAGTTTAATAACTTTCTCCAACATTTCAAGCCTGCCAACAGAGTAAGCAAAAACGCATCGGAGTTTCCTATTACCAAAACCATCGAAGTTGATTCCATAATGCCTTGGGGCTGGTTGCAGGTAGATGACAAAGAAATTCCAAAAGAAAACCCAACAAAATTCGTAAATACGGAAATTGAACCTGGTGCTTTACAGCAAGAAGAAAAACCCAAAGAAATCGTAGCCGAGTACCTTAAAGCCGGCACAAAAATCAAACAAAATACCGAAATAAACGCCATCGTAGTAAAATCGGGCAAGCCTAATAAAGTAAAACTGATGATAGCCGAAGGCAATGAACCCGAATTTGAGTTGAAAGGCTACACCAGCGAACTCGCCGAAGGAACTATCCTCATTTGCAAAGTAAGTCAAATCAATAAAAAAGGTGTTATTACACAAGTTTCTTTCGTCAATTTTAAAAAATAAAAAATTATGGCAAACATTGCAGTGCTTATCATTAGCGACCAAACCGTGCAAAATGTGCAGTTTATGAAAGAAATTGGCACCTTTGATAAATATCTCTTTATTTCTACCCAAGCTATGGAAAAAAAAGGCTGTAGCCAATGGATTTGTAATACACTTCATTTACAAGAAAACCAAATTCAAAAACTGAATGTAAATGAATTTGAACCTAATAAAATTATCCAAGAACTACAAAAACATTACCACGAAAACGACCAATATTTCGTAAATATCACGGGCGGAACCAAACTGATGAGCCTTGCCGTTAATGAGTTCTTTAAATCAAAACCCAATGCTACTATGTACTACCTCACGGGCAAAAATGAAATTTTGAACCTGAACACAGAAGAAAAGAATAAACTTACCCAAAAAATCACCCTTACCGAATACCTGACCAGCTACGGCATCAAAATCAATAAAAATTACAAACCTGCCTATAAAGAAGATATTTCCCAAAAAATTTATGAAAAGTTTATCGAGGCAGAGCAGACCAATGTAGATAACCTGAAAGAATTAAGGGATTTTATCCAAGAAAAAAATAAAAATGCCAAAAAAGTGTCATTCAGCGAATTGCCTTGTTTGGCTGAATTAGTGAAAAATTTTGAGTTTTCGCCCGAAAAGCCTAATGAATTGTCCAAAAAAGAAGCTGAATACCTTACAGGCAAGTGGCTCGAAGAGTACACCTACTACAAAATTAAAAAGCATTTGCACCTGGCAGAGGATAGCATTGGCTTGGGGCTGATATTGCAAAAAAGTGATATCAAAAACACCGATAACGATTTTGACGTGATGTTTATCTACGAAAACGAACTTTATATTATTGAATGTAAAACTTCCCACCTCATTAACGGTAAAAACAACCTCAACGAGTACATTTACAAACTTGATGCTTTACGAAAAGAATTTGGTATTTTCCCCAAAGCCTTTATTTATACTTTGGGCAATCTGCCCACAGATGAAAAACAACCACAACAAAACCAAATCAAAGACCGCCTCAAATTTCATAATATCACTTTGATAACCAAAAACGAGTACAACATAGAAAACACCATTACCCTTGAAGATTGGTTAGCAAAGCTCAATACAAACTCTCTATGACCCTCTATCTACTTTTTTCGCATCGGCTTACAGAAGAACAAATTCAAGACGCTCAAAGCAACTGGAAAGTAGAGCGTTTTATTTATTTACCCGAAAATTTACAAGAATTGTGGAGCAACATTCCCCCCGAGTTGCCCGCACTTACCGAATATCTTACGCCTATTTTCCGATGGATAGAAAAAAATGCAAAAAAAAATGATTTGCTACTCATACAAGGCGACTTTGGGGCTACCTGCCTGCTGGTGCAATTTGCCTGGAAACACGCTCTCCAGCCCATTTATAGCACTACTACAAGAACAAACATTGAAACGATTGAAAAAGACGGCTCTATACGCACCGAACGATTTTTTGTACATCAGCGGTTTCGGTTGTATGAAAAAATATAAAAACCATATCTCAAAGACCTGAAACGAAGCAATCTTTCAGCGAATACAAAAACTTGTGTGAAAATAATCTTGCAGAAGTAATCTTTCCGAATTAAAATTCTACTCTACTGTTACCGATTTAGCCAGATTACGTGGTTTGTCTACATCTTCAACCAAATGTGTAGCAATATAGTAAGAAAGCAGTTGTAAAGGAATTACGGTGAGAATAGGTGAAAATGCTTCATGAGTTTGAGGAATTTCAATGGTAAATTCAGCTAAATCTTTAATCTCCTTATCACCTTCGTTTACAACGGCAATAATTCTGCCTTTGCGAGCTTTAATTTCTTGTATGTTGTTTATAATTTTTTCGTAAGTGCTATCTTGGGGTGCAATAAAGACTACGGGCATATTTTCATCTATCAGAGCGATAGGTCCGTGTTTCATTTCGGCGGCGGGGTAGCCTTCGGCATGAATGTAAGAGATTTCTTTTAATTTCAGAGCTCCTTCCAAAGCCACAGGAAAATTGAAACCTCTGCCTAAATAGAGGAAGTTTTTTGCATCTTTAAACTCTTCGGCAATATATTTAATCTGACTGTCTACTTTATGAAGTATGTACTCTACTTTATCGGGAATAGTTACTAATTCAGCGATAAGTTCCTGAAACTTTGATTCGGTGATAGTACCTTTGGCTCTGCCGATAATGAGAGACATCATCGTAAGTACAATGATTTGTCCTGTAAAGGCTTTGGTACTGGCCACGCCAATTTCAGGACCTGCGTGTATGTATGCTCCTGCATGGGTAGCTCTCGGAATAGAAGAGCCTACTACATTACAAACGCCAAAAATAATAGCTCCTTTGCTTTTGGCAAGTTCCACTGCCGCAAGGGTATCAGCGGTTTCACCAGATTGCGAAATAGCAATTACCACATCACCTTCACGAATAATAGGGTTACGATAGCGAAACTCTGATGCATACTCTACTTCCACAGGGATACGTGCAAATTCTTCAAAAAGGTATTCGCCTACCAGCCCTGCGTGCCATGAAGTTCCACAACCTACAATGATAATTCGGTCAGCGTTGATGAGCTTTTTTTGGTATTCAATTAAGCCGCCTAAAACAAGATGATTTTTTTCAGCATTGATACGCCCACGCATAGCATCGCGTAGCGACTTAGGTTGTTCAAAAATTTCTTTGAGTGTAAAATGCGGAAAGCCTCCTTTTTCAATTTGAGAAAGCTCCAAATCTAGTGTCTGAATATAGGGGGTAATGGGTAAATCTTCGATAGTACGGATTTGCAATTTTCCATTACGAATTACCACAATTTCTTGGTCGTTGAGATAAATTACTTTTTTGGTGTGTTCTACGATAGGAGTAGCGTCGGAGGCCAAAAAATACTCGCCTTCGCCTACGCCTACTACCAAAGGGCTACCTTTTCGTGCGGCAACCAGTTGGGTACTATCTTCTTTAGAAATAATCACAATGGCATAAGCTCCTACAACCTGTGTCATTGCGAGCCTTACAGCTTCGTCCAAAGAGCATTGTTCATGATTTTTGATATGCTCTATAAGATTGATAAAAACTTCTGAGTCTGTATCGCTACGAAACTCATACCCTTTGTTCATCAAATCTTTTTTGAGAGCGGCATAGTTTTCAATGATACCATTGTGAATGATTGCCATATTTTTATTGGCAGAGTAATGCGGATGAGCATTGATATCATTGGGTTCTCCGTGAGTAGCCCAGCGAGTATGTCCTATGCCTATATTGCTATGCAAATGTTCTTTTTCTTTTTCGAGCAGTTCGGCAAGTTCTTTTACTTTACCTTTTTTCTTGTAAATATTCAATCCGCCATTAAGCAGAGCTATTCCGGCACTATCGTAACCACGATATTCCAGCTTTTGCAATCCACTGATAATAATCGGATATGCCTCTCTTTCGCCTACATACGCAACGATGCCACACATACACTAAAAATTTTGGTTTTATTTGACAATGGTATAAAATATTCTTAACTGCATTTTTCGGTTTACTCGTTTCGGGCTACTCACAATCATTCGGTAAACGGCTGTATTACTCAAATCTGAAGAAAGAATAAAACCTGAATTAGGGAATTTGTTCACGCCTTTGTAACGAGGATTTAAACCGTTGAGCACATATTGCAAGTAGGTGGTAATTTCCATATTATAGCTATTGCTTATAGGGTTGAAACTTGCCATAAAAGGTCTATCAAAACCGAAAGGGTTATTACCTTCTGCTTGAATGCGTGCATCTAATGTATCTTGAATGATAACACCCTGTCCTAAGCGAATTTCGGAAAATCGGAAAAAATATTTGATGAGTTTGCCATTTGCATCAAGGCGAAGCATATCTAATCTGCGAGGTAGTTTGTAGAACTGATTGTATGAATTTTCTACGGGATATACCACTAAATCAGCCTTATTGATTGCAATTGTTTTATCTTTTACCAACTCTTTCAAGTGTGGGAAAGTAACTTTGGTACGAATCCCTAGGGATTCTTGAATAAAAGTTTGCTCATTGGTTACAGACGAAGGTAACGTTTGATAAGGTGTAGTAAGCGTTTGAAGCGGTGTACTAGCACGATTAGCAGAAACATGGTTGAAACGCTGTGAATTATAGCGTTCATTGCTCACATCTTCCGCTGAAACTGCATTACGAACTACTATTCGGTAAATTTGTTCACTACCGTTATCGCTGATAAACTTAATTTCAATGGCGGCAGGAATTTCGTCGGTTACACGAAACCCCCAAATAGCATTTCCTCCTTGCGAAACTAATGCAAAACCTTTAACAAAAGCATCGAGTTCGGCTTGGGTAAGTTCATCGTTGGCGTTCAAATTTACTAGATTTACAATTTCATCACGGAAAGCATCAGTAAGAGGGATTTCAATTTTTCCGAAAATAGCCGCCTGTGTGCCTGAAAAAGTATAAGAAGCTATGGGAATAGGCTCGTAGTTGAGTATATCATAATTGTAATAGACACGTCTGGGGCTTATTCTTTCTGTGAGACGATGCACGGAAAGTGTCTGCACCTGTGAGCTATCGCCATATACAAAATTGATAGGAAACGAAAAAACTGCTGAAATAAATTGTGGATTTGCTCCAAAGGAAAAAGTTTTATTAAAAGGTTGAACATTAAAAAAACTTACCGCCTTAATTTGCCCTAGTATAGGGTCGGTGTATTCCCCTGTCAAAATAATTTCTCTGTTGGTGGTAGCAATGCTATCCAAAAGTATGGTGGAAGTTTCAATACTGACAGTATCTGTAAAAACAACCCCAAGATTTTGGGGTTGTAATTCACTTCCGATAGTAGTGGATTTATTGCAGGCACTCCACAGTAGAGCAAAGCAACACAAAAATAATAATTTTCTAACGGCTACTAAGTTCATTGTAAAGGTTGAAGTATGAGTCTGATAGTGCTTGGCTTTGGTCGGAGCTTCCAAAAGGTAGATGATTGATAACGCACTCATTTTTGATTTCATTAAGCAAATTTTGTAGTTTTTCACTGTATTCTTCTTCGGCACTTATCACCATGTCTGCATATTTTATGCCGGTTTTAATGATGCTTTCAAAATTAGCTTGAGAAAGATGCTCTACGGCGGCATCATCAATATCTAACATTTTTACTTTTTCTGCCAAATCTTTACCAAATTGATGGTTGAAATGGTTGTCAAAAATGCTGAAAATAGATTTGGTGTTTTGGAAAATCGGGTCTTTACGATAGGTGGTTTTCAGGTACATAGGAATGAAGCTAGTCATCCAATCGTTGCAGTGAATAATATCAGGAGCCCAGCCAAGTTTTTTGATAGTTTCTAAAACGCCTTTGCAGAAAAATATGGCTCTTTCATCGTTATCTTCAAAAAAGCGATTGTCTTTATCTACAAAAACAGATTTTCGATGAAAGTAATCTTCGTTATCAATAAAATAGACTTGCATTTTGGCATTCGGCACTGAGGCCACCTTGATAGTGAGCGGCTTTTCTTCATCACCTATCGAGATATTGATACCCGATAGTCTGACAACTTCGTGGAGGCGATTTTTACGTTCATTGATTGTACCGAAACGAGGTACTAAAATTCTGATTTCCATTCCTCTTTCTTGCATAGCTTGTGGAATGTGTCTGACAAAATCGGCTACTTTGCTGGTTTGGAGAAAAGGGGCTATTTCGCTAGCAACGTACAAAATACGAAGTTTTGACATAGGACGAAGAGATTAGTACAAAATACAAATTCGGGTGCAATCTACGAAAATTTTTTCAAAAATTATTCTTTTTTCAAAAAAATCTTTTCATACTTGTGGCTTTTTACAAGCCGAAAGGCTTTTTTTACCCTTCAAGAAATTCCCAAACTTGCTCTTTTTGCCACTTACCAAGAAAAAGGTGTTTTTTTTCTTTATTCAAAAGCAAGAGTTTATCGGCATATTCAAGAGCAAGGTCAATTTCATGAGTAGAAAGCAATATACACTTATGCTCTTCTCGAGCAATTCTTTGAAATAGTTGTAGAATTTGTTTCCTAAAATATACGTCAAGAAAGGCAGTAGGTTCATCGGCTACTACAACAGGGGTATCTTGGGCGATAGCTCGGGCAATCATTACCCTTTGTCTTTCTCCATCGCTGATATTTTGCAGACTTTTGCTTAATAGGGCTTGCACTTGTGTTTTTTGAATAGCATTGTGTATGGCTTGGATATCTTTTTCTTGCATCTGAGCAAGCCAGTTGAAATAAGGGGTTCTGCCCAGCAGTATCGTTTCATAAACATTGAGAGCATAAGCAGAAACAGGTGTATTCGGAAGTACAATGCTGATAGTTCGGGAAATTTCTTTTGCAGAAAGTTCCTGAATATTTTTTTGAAAAATTTTGATAGTCCCTTCAAATTTTAAAAAACCGCTTATACATTGAAGCAAAGAAGATTTGCCTGTTCCGTTTCTACCTAAAACACAGATTAGCTCTCCTTTCGAGCATTGAAAGCTGATATTTTCAAGAATTTTTCTCTGCCCAAACGAAAGCGATACATCCTGAACCTCAAGCATTGATTTTTTTTCTAATTATAGCAATTTCTTTTTGCGAAAATCCAGTTAGCTCGGCAATAGTTTCATCATCCAAACCCTTTTGGATGGCTTTTTGAATAACTTCTTCTTTGGCTTTTTCAACTCCTTTTTGAATTCCTTTTTCCATACCTTCTAGAAGAGTTGTTTCCAAAACATTTTTCCAATCGCGAGCGTATTTTTTCACTTTGCATGTATGCGGCTCTTTCTTTGGGCGAGTAATTAGCAATTTCAGCAGTATGGAACAACTTGGCAAATACTCTTTCCTTCACTTTGGAAAGCATTTGATCCAGTTTAGTAAGATTTTTCAGTACATAGAGCCATTTGTCTAAATGATTTTTGAGCTCTTTTTCTTTCTTTTCAAACTTGGGCATTTCAATAAATCGTAGCTTTTCATTAAACACTTTGCCTGTATGCTTTTCTATCAGTTGTACATCGTGAATGTATTGCGTGGGGTGGGTATCATCAAAGGTGAAATCCATAGTAGCTTGCTCTTGCAGAGGAAAGGTAGCATAATAAAGACTTCTATCTTTGAAATAAAGTTGTCTTGCTTTTTGCAGTTCCACGATATACTTTTCACCTTTGTCGTTTTCGCAATAAAGGTCAAAAATAGCTTTGCGGTCTTTGAGGGTATTGCCCAAGTTTTCGGTTTTAAGAAAATTTAGCGTTTTGATTTTACCCTTTTCAGGTAATAGGCTTTCTAGAAAATCAATAAGTAAATCTTTATTTTCTTCGGTCCCAAAAATTTTTTTGAAACCAAAGTCTGTAAAAGGATTGATATAACGCCTGGGCATACTTGTTTTTTTCACAAAAATATTAAAATTTACAGTTTCAAAAAACTAATTCAAACTACCATTTACCTTTTGAGATTTGAAAGTATAAATGAGAAAATGCTTAAAGTTTTCATGTAATGAAAAAATTTTGGTTGCTCTGCTTGTTTTTGTTTGGAGGTTTTGTAGCAAATGCTCTACCTACAGACACACTGCTGTTTCCTGCTCGAAATGCAACATTAGTTCCTAGTAATGTTCGTTTGAAAATTTATTTTAATGAAAATATCCAAAAAGGCTCTACGGGTAGTGTGAGAATTTTTGACGCAGTGAGCAATAATCAAATTTTCTTTATTCCAATTACTTGCAGTTGCATCACGGTTTCTGAAAATTGGGCAGAAATAGTAATACCTGCTTCGCTTTCTTTCAATCAAGTGGTATATGTTCTGATTTCTTCGGGAGCCTTCAAAAATATGCTTAATCAAGATTTTGCAGGTTTTGATGATGCCTACGACTGGCGTTTTTCTATTGCTAATGGACTTGTTACACATCAAAGTTTCAACCCTGTTCCTAATACGCATTGCCTTTCTTTACAACAAAACATTTTTCAAATTACGCTTTCTGCTCCTGTAATGGCAAGTCCTTCGGGAAAAATCAGAATTTATGAAAAGTTGACTAATACGCTACACGAGCAAATTCCTGTGCAAAGTTCTCGGGTACTTATCAGTGGGCAGGCAGTTTCTTTTTTGATAAATCAGCCTTTGTTGCCATTTCGGGAATACTACATAACCATTGATCCTGCAAGTTTCAGAACGTCAGCTGGAGCAGTGTATGAAGGCATTTATGATAGTTTTGTATGGCAATTTCGTACTACTTTGGCAAAGCCGCAAAGCAACCAAACAAATGTATCGGTATGTGCGAATAGTTCTGTTTTATTGAGAGTTGCTCATCCTACAGCTACGCAATTTCGTTGGTATAGAGATAACAATCCCAGTCCTATTACTAATGCCATAGGGCAAGTTATCGTTACAGATACGATGCATATCCATATTACGCAGAGTACTACTTTGCATGTGAGTGCTTGGCAAGCAGGTTGCGAAAGTGAAAAAATAGCTATTGAAATTACTGCAAAGCCTTTGCCTACTCCTACTTTACCTGCCGCTGAAATTCGTATAGGCAGAAACATTCCATTTACTTTGGAAGCTAACGGTGGCGTATCGTACCAGTGGCAACCTTCGGAAGGGCTTTCTTCACCGAATTCGGCTATCACACAAGCTATTGTAAATGAAAATACTACTTTTCAAGTAACTATTACCAATGCCGAAGGATGTAGTGTATTACGAACTGTAAGAATAATCATTGATGATAGTGAAAAGGATTTCTTTTTGCCCACACTTTTTAGCCCCAATAATGACGGCATACACGACTGTTTGAGGGTTATGGGAAAAAATATTGCTGAAATAGAATGGAGCATCTATGATAGAAACGGAAAACTGCTATATCGCACTCGAAATGTATTGGAGGCTATGAATACAGGCTGGGACGGTACTTTTCAGGGTGTTCCTCTGCCGCAAGAAATGTATATCTGGACTATTCAGGGAAAATTTTCAGATGGCTCACCACTTCCCCAAAAAGCAGGCAGCGTGCTTCTTTTGCGTTAGCACAACTTTTTCTGCTATAAAAGCGTTTTTCAAAATAAAAACCTAATGAATGTTTTACTGTTGCTTGCTGTCATTTTACTCATTTTACTCATAGCAGGAGGAGTAATATATGCTTATCTGTATCGTTTTTTGTTCAGAAATGCCCCTAATAACCCTCAAAATTTTTTGCAAAAAAAAGAATTCACAGAAAAAAAGCGAATTCTTTTTGCAGGAGATAGCCTCACTTGTGGTAATATGAGTGCCAATTATACCGAAATGGTAGCTGAAAAACTTGGTGAAAATTATGAATACATCAATGCAGGTGTAAATGCAGATTTGGCTTATAATCTGTTGCAAAGGCTTGATGAAATTATCGCCTGCAAACCGCAATTTGTGAGCATACTTATTGGGACAAATGATGCCAATGCTACACTTTTCGAAGAAAATCAGGCAGTTTATCAGAAACTCAAAAAACTGCCCCAGCCTGCTACAATTTCTTGGTATGAAGAAAACCTTTGCAAAATTGTAGAACGCTTGCAAAATGAAACTTCTGCTAAAATAGCACTTATCTCAATGCCTGTTTTGGGTGAAAATCTGGCACACAAAGCCAATACACACATCAGAGAATATGTGGAAGTAGTAAAGAAAGTTGCCCAAAAATATTGTGTAGACTACTTGCCTTTTTATGAAAAGCACGTAGCTTTTTTAGAGCAAAAACCTCCAACTCGCAAGCAATATCGTCCCAAGCACAAACTCATTGAGCTTGCAATGTTTCAACGATATATTTTAGGCAGAACTTGGAACGAAATTGCCCAAATACACGGCTTTCATACAATCACAGATTTTATTCACCTCAACAGTGTAGGAGCAAAAATACTTGCAGAATTAGTGTGCGAGTGGATTGAAGCTAACACTAAATTTTAGCTAACTTTTCGGCGGCTTTTTCCAAAGTTTCATTTTCCTTAGCAAAGCACAAACGTATAAGTTTACAATCGTTTTGTTTACTATAAAAAACTGATAGCGGTATAGGAGCTACTCCAAACTCTTTGGTCATGCGGATAGCAAAATCTATATCTTTTTCTTCTGAAATATTGGCATAAGAAACAAGCTGAAAGTAAGTACCTTCTACTTTTTTTAATGAAAAGCGTGTATTCTGCAAAAGTTTTTGAAAGAAATCGCGTTTTTCTTGGTAAAATGCATTAAGCTCTGTATAGAGGCTCTTTTCTTTCAGAATTTCGTAAAAAGCTATCTGTGCAGGCAAATTTACACAAAAAACGTTGTATTGATGAACTTTGCGAAATTCGTTCATTAAATTTTCGTGGGCAACTACATAGCCTACTTTCCAACCCGTAACGTGATAGGTTTTGCCAAAAGAAGATACTACCAAGCTACGTTTAGCAAGCTCGGGATAACGTAAAATGCTCTCGTGAGGCTGATTATCAAAAATGATATGCTCATACACTTCGTCGCTGATGATAAGAATATCAGTATCTTTGGTTAGTTTTTCTAATTCTTGCAAATCTTTTTTTTTAAGTATGCTACCTGTGGGATTGTGAGGAGAATTGATGAGAATGAGTTTAGTTTTTTTGGAAATGAGTTTTTTTACTTGCCCCCAAGGGACAGAAAAGTCTTGTAGATTCAGTTCTACAAATTTTGGTATACCTTTACAAAGACGTATAGCAGGCAAATAGCTATCATAGACAGGCTCTATGAGAATGGCTTCTTCATCAGGATTAAGCAGAGCCATAATGGCTGTAAAAATGGCTTGTGTTGCACCAGCAGTAATTGTTATCTCGGTAGTAGGATTACAGGTAAAATGATAGATTTCGTAGATTTTTTCAGCAATTTTTTCTCGTAATGGCTCATAGCCTTGCATAGGAGCGTACTGGTTAAATCCTTTTTTCATAGCTTTGCATTTGGCTTCAATGAGTTTGGGGTGTGGCGAAAAATCGGGAAAGCCTTGTGAAAGGTTGATAGCTCCATACTCTTTTGCCAATGCACTCATTTGCGTAAAAATGGTTGTTTTCAATTCGGGTAATTTGGAAAATAATCGCATAGTTTTCAAGTTTCAAGATAGTTCTTAACAAAAATTTACTTACTTTGCAGTAACTCTTCAATAATTTTGGTATCTATCATTTGCGGAGTTTTAGGGGTATTATTGATCATTATAAGCCTTTTTTCATTGAGTATGATATTACCTTTTTCGTTTATTTATTACGATATTGGTCGGGTAGCCTTGTATGTCCTGTTTTTGGGCAATGAAGTGGGCATTGGCAATGTGTTTATACTCAAGCTTTGGGGCATCAGAAAATTGTTAAGTGTTTCTTTACACTCTTTGCAAAGTGCAATAAAAACTACACTTTTACATATTTTTCCGTAAGTTTTTGCAGATAAGGTCTTTCTACAAGACAAAGTTTGCATGCCCTAAACCAAAAATTTAAGACTACGATTTTATCTTTCAGCTTGCTGAGCTTAATTTTTTCGTCTGTAATAGTGATAGCTTCAAAATCAGTAATTTTTTGGGTAATTCCCTTTGTGGTAATTGCCCAAGAGAAAAGGAGAAGTAAAATTGGCTTTTTCATAAAAACTTGGATTATGTAAGATTTGCAATGACATTTTGGGTAAAGGTTTTGGTATTGGCTTTACCGCCCAAATCGCCCGTGCATAATTCTTTTACAGCCAATGTTTTATCCAAAGCTGTATCAATGCGTTTAGCTACTTCAGTTTCTCCCAAGTAGTCTAGCATCATAATAGCCGAACGCAAGATAGCTGTAGGATTGGCAATACCTTTACCTGCAATATCGGGAGCAGTGCCGTGTACAGCTTCAAAAATAGCAATTTCATCGCCAATATTTGCTCCTGGTACTACCCCCAAGCCACCTACCAAACCTGCACACAAGTCGGAGAGTATATCGCCGAAAAGGTTAGAAGTAACAATAACATCAAACTGTTCGGGTTTAGTAACCAGCTGCATACACATATTGTCTATGATTTTATCGTTCCATTCTACATCGGGGTATTCTTTGGAAACGGTTTGTGCCGCTTCGAGCATCATTCCACCCGATTTTTTGAGAATATTGGCTTTGTGTACCACGGTTACCTTTTTCCGTTTATACTTTCGTGCATATTCAAAAGCCGCCTTTACGATACGCAAACAGCCTTTCATTGAAATACGGCTGATGGAGTCTACGATTTGAAGACGTTCATCATATAGAATTAAGCCAGAATACAGACCTTCGGTATTTTCACGAAAGAGTACTAAATCTATGTCTGTAAAACGTGTGTTGATGCCTACCGTATTTTTGCAAGGACGCACATTTTGGTATAAATCATATTTCTGACGCAAAGCAACATTGATGCTTTTAAATCCGCCGCCTACGGGAGTTTCCACAGGACCTTTGAGAGCCACTTTGTTGCGTTCAATAGATTCTAAAAGGCTACTTGGCATTAGCTCGCCATATTTTTCATGAGCAGTTTTGCCTGCAATTTGTATTTCCCATTCGATAGGGGCTTTTGCCGCTTGAAATACTTCTTGGACAGCCTCAACAATTTCTATTCCTATGCCATCGCCAGGGATAAGGGTTACGGTTTTCATTCTTTATGCTTGTTGATTTGTTCCATTAAGTTTTCAACATCTTTGAGCAAGGTTTCTGCTCTGTTTTTTGCTTCGTTTACAACTTGTTCACCTTTGGTTTTAGCCATACTGATGTGTTCTTCTTTCCCTTCTTTGAGCTTTTTGAGGAATTCTAAAAGTTGTTCACGTATTTTTTTGAGCTGATAAGTCAGTTTTTTACGTGTTACTTTACCTTCGTTGGGGGCAAAAAGTATGCCTAAAAGTGTTCCTACGCTGGCACCAATAAACAAGCCCAACCAAAAATGGTCTTTTTTTGATTTCTCTTCCATACAATATGTTTTTAGTTTGGTTTGCAATTTACATATTTTAGGAAAGATTTTGGGCAAGAAAAGAAAAATTTTCGCCTTCAAACAAAAAAGTTTCCCAAGTAGGAAACTTCTTTGCGTCTTTAATAAAACAACATCATCGCTTCCTTGCTTTGTAATGAGCAGGGAAGGAATTATTATGCAACAAAGTTGCATAATAAAAATTTAATTTGCAACAAAATTGCAAAAAATATTTGGAGCGTTTTTTCGTTTGTTTTTTGAGGAATGATTTGTTAGTTTTGCAAAGGTTTGTGTATTACTTCAAAACATTGTTGTTTTATGAGAAAAATATCTTGGATAGTTAGCTTTTTGAGCTTGATAATTGTGCATCAAATTCAGGCACAAGTAGGTTCTGCAATGGTTAATTTAGAACAAGGAAAGCTGGATAAAGCCAAAGAAGCTATCGATAAAGCTCTGCAAAATGAGAAAGACGCTCAGAAATCGAAAACTTGGTTTGTAAAAGGAGAAGTGTATAGTGCTATTGCTCAAAGTCCTATTCCTAATTTTGCTAATTTAGATAAAAATGCGGCTCGTACTGCTCTGCAAGCCTATCGGAAGGCAATGGAACTTGAACCTAACCAAAAAGGATACTACAAAGACGCAGAAAATTCAATTAAAACCAAGCTGTATGCTTGTGCTATCAATCAGGGGGCTAATCTGTACAACTCCAAAGAAAAAGATTTAGCCAATGCTCTTGTAGCTTTCGAAGTAGCTCATGAAGTAAACCCTACGGATACTGCCGCTGTAACATATGCCTCAGCAGTAGCCTGGGAAGCTAGAAATTATGATAAATTTTTAGAATATGCAGAAAAAATTGAAAAAATGAACTTTCACCCTTCTACCAAGAAAATTACCAAATTGCAAATGGCGTATCTGCACGCCGAAAGAAAAAATACCGCCAAAGCAATTGAAATTTTGGAAGAAGCTATTAAGCAATACCCTAACGATAAGCAAATATGGGGGCTTGCAGCCGAACTCTACGAACAGCAAATCAGAAACGGAGAACAAAAGAATTTGATTGAATTTTACGAAAGAGCAGTCAAACAATTTCCCAATGATGCCGATTTCTGGAAACTTTTAGGTTATGCTTACTGGAATAAAGCCGTCGAGGTAGAAAAAGAAGTTCGTAAGAAAAAAGAAGCGGAAGGACTTACAGGAGAACTCAAAGACCCTAAAAAACAACAAAAGGCTCGCGAATACAATACTATTGTAGATAATGAAATTAAAAAGGCTATTCCACCTCTTGAAAAAGCAGATCAACTTAAACCTAATGATTTTGATACAATGGATTTATTACGTGCTTGCTACGAAACACTCGGAATGAAAGAGAAAAAACTTGAAATGGATAAAAAAATCAAAGCTATTGGAAAAGAGTAAAAAGCGGTATTTTTGTTTTTTATGGCGAAGCCTTCGCTTCAAGCGAAGGCTTCGCCATACCTAAAACTCTACAATAAATCCGATCGTAGGAAGTACCGTAGGGTCGTTGTTTTCTAAAATCACAGGAATTGCATTGCTACCGTCTATGCGTATGGGTTGCCCATCAGTAGTAGCAAATCCTGAATTATCGGGGGTTCGCTGAAAAGTATATTGCGGAAAGGCAGGGCTAGGTAATACGAAAGCATTGACTACATCAAGGTACAAATCTAATGTCCAACGACGAAAATTAATTTTCTTATCCAATCGAAAATCAAAAGACTGAAAAGCTTTCAGACGTTCTGAATTATATTGCGAAAGGTCTAAAATTCCTTCTCCAATGCTCAAATAATTACGCCGAGAAGCCTCAAGGTCAAATGGTGTGAATGGGGCTCCTCCTTGATAGCGATATTTCAAACCCATTTCCCAACCTTTATTAAACTTTCTGCCTAAAATCCCTGAGAACAAATGCCTTGTATCCCAAGCCGAAACGATATATTTCCCATTTATATCGGTATATTCTGACCAAAAAAGTGTGTAAGAGGCTGTAAAAAACAAATTTTTTACTAATTTCTGCTGAGCAAAAAGTTCTATGCCGTAGGCTCTGCCTTTACCTGTGGGGCTTACAGGTTCATTGCCAATAGCTCCAAAATTACCTCCCTGATTTGCCAAAGAAACCCCTTCACGCAAAGAAATAGGATAGTTTTCATAAGTTTTATAGAAACCTTCCAGTGTAAAACGCAAACTCGGTTTGGGCATAAATTCTACACCTGCCGTAAAATGATTGTTAGCAATGTAAGGTGAATTTCTATTGACAAAGTTGCCCTGCTCATCTCTAAAACCCAATACTGTATAGATGGGTATTTTATAATAACGCCCCACCGAAGCCGAGGCAAACCACTTATCGTCAATTTGATAAGAAGCTGAAAAACGAGGAGAAAGTGTTCTATAAAACTGCAATCCTGTGTTAGTAAAGGTATTCATATCACTACGTAAACCTGCTGAAATACCCCAGCGATTGATAGTTTTGCTTATCTGTCCGAAAAAGCCGAAACGGAAAAAATCAATTGCAGAGTTAGCGAAAATATCAATTTGAGGTTGAATGATATTGCCAAAATCATCACGAATTTCTCTGCGAAAACGATTGAAAAAGTCATTGTTGAACTTTACATATTGCAAAACGCCTCCGTAGCTCCATTTCCAAGTGCCTTCTTTTTTATTGAAATCTACTCGCAGTTTGTTTTCAATTTCTTGGGAACGAACACGTAGAGTTCGACGATTTTCGTCGCCAAATTGAGCATCTTCAAATCTATCCAAGCGATTTTCAAACATATTTCGGCTCAAAGCAATATTTACATAGCCCTTAGGTATAAGCCTTCTGATAGCAAAACCTGTTGTATAATTCCACTGATTGATAGCAGGATTTGAACGTAAAATGTATTCTTTTGTAACATCAGATTTACGAGGTACACCGAACGTAAATTCATCAATGGCTCCCAAGCCAATAGCTGTAAGGGTGGTTTTGCTATCTAATTGACTGCTAACTTTATACTGAAAATCCCAATAGTTAGGGCGAATGGGTAAATCTAAAGCGGCAAACAAAAATTGTAAGTAAGAACGACGTACAGAAGCTAAATAAGTTGTTTTCTGAGAAAAAGGTCCTTCGATGGTTGTAGCTAATTCAGTTCCTGACAGACGAATGTTTCCCGAAAATCGTTCAGGATTACCATTTCTTTGCTTGAATTCAAGCACCGATGAAAGGGCATTATCGTAGCGAGCATGAAAAGCCGAACTGCTGAGTGTTACATCTTCAATAAAAGAAACATTCAAAATTCCCGTTGGACCGCCTGCGGCTCCTTGTGTAGCAAAATGATTGATTACAGGCACTTCGATACCATCTAAATAATAAACATTTTCGTTGGGAGCTCCTCCACGAATGATAATATCATTTCGAAATCCACCAACCGAGCCTGCTGTACCACCAACCCCTGGTAATGCTTGTACAACACGAGAAATATCAAAATTACCACCCGGATTGCTCCGAATTTCTTCGGTAGTGAGTTTTTGTACCGAAAGAGGGGTTTCTATACTTGCCGCCGAAGCCGATTTAGAAGTTTTTTCAGTAACTTCCACAGCTTCGATGTTTTGCTCATCTTCTAATTCAAAGTTCAGAATCTGAGCATTCCCCGAAGTTACTACTACATTGTATTTAGTTAGGATTTTGTAACCTGCCACCGAAGCCGTAATGTTGTAGCTCCCCGTAGCTATTTCTAAACGAAAGTTGCCGTTTGCGTCAGATATTGCACCTATTTCGGTGCCCTCAACCTTGATAACCGCACCTATTAAAACTTCTTGGGTGTTTTTGTCTTTGATAGAGCCTAAAATAATACCCTTAGGTTGTGAAAAAACTGAAAAAGAGAAAAAGGCAAGTAAAAAAACATAAAGAAACTGCATAGCCTTAAAAAATTTAATAAACCAACCTTAAAACTTCTGAAAGAGATTTATTGTTTTCAAGTGCCTGAATTAGCAGTTTTTAAGAGAAAAGTTTACAGACTAAAAAAACCATTTTTTGCGAATGGCTATTTGGGTGGCTTCCTGCTTGTTATGTACTTGCAATTTTTCAAAAATATTCTTGACATGTGTGCGTACAGTACTGTAACTTATAAAAAGTTTATCAGCAATTTCGGCATAAGTAGTTCCTTCGATAACCATTTTCAAAATTTCCATTTCTCGATTAGTAAGAGGAGAATAGGAAGGATCAGGAGATGTATTTTTTTGAGTAGAAAGCAAAGAGAAAAACTTGAGAGTTTTTCGGGCAATAGAAGGTGAAAGCAAAGAGCCGCCACCTGCCACAATTTCAATGGCTTCATAAATTTTTTCTTTGGTTTCATCTTTGAGCAAATATCCACTAGCCCCTGCTTTAATAGCCTCAAAAATTTTTTCGTCATCATCAAAAGCTGTAAGTATCAGGACTTCAATACTCGGAAAGCGATTTTTTATTTGCTTGGTAGCTTCAATTCCATTCATTTTATCCATTTCAATATCCATCAAAACAACTTTTGGCAAGTGCGTTACAGGTAACTTTTCTAATTTATGAAGGCAATCTTTCCCATTGAAAGCAGTAAAAACAAGTTCCAAATTTTGAAAATCTTGGAGGCGTTCTTTCAAGTTGTCCAAAAGTTGGTAGTTATCATCAACAATACTTATGCGTATAGCCATACGAACCTGAGTAGTTTTTACAAAAATAGCTAAATATGAAAACTTCATTGATACATCAAATGAGGTATTTTGAGAAAAACCTTTCAATTTTATCATCCAACTCCTACGAATTATTTATCTTTGCAAAAAATTGTTGGAAATGATATCTGTAAAAATTGTAAATCGTTCCAAACATCTTTTGCCAACTTATGCAACAGCAGGTTCGGCAGGAATGGATTTGCGAGCAAATCTGGAAAAGCCAATTATTTTACAACCCTTGGAACGCTATCTTGTACCCACAGGGATTTTTATTCAGTTGCCCGAAGGCTACGAGGCACAAATTCGCCCCCGCAGTGGGCTTTCTATCAAAAAAGGTATTACTCTTGTAAATGCAGTAGGAACAATTGATTCCGATTATACAGGTGAAATCAAATTGCCTGTAATCAATCTTTCCAATGAGCCTTATGCCATTGAAGATGGTGAACGATTAGCTCAGATGGTCATTGCTCGTTACGAAAAAATTACTTGGCAAGAAGTAAATATTTTAGACGAAACCAAAAGAGGAGAAGGTGGTTTTGGAAGTACAGGAACAAAATAAAAATACACAATTTCGAACAAAAGTTTTTTTGAGCGTCTTTTTCAATTTATAGAAACACTATGAAACGCATTGCTTTTTACACTTTGGGTTGCAAATTGAATTTTGCTGAAACCTCGTCTATAGCTCGGAGTTTTGAGCAAAGAGGTTTTTTGCGGGTAGATTTTACAGAAAATCCGGATATCTTTGTGATCAATACTTGTTCGGTTACGGATAATGCCGATAAAAAGTGCAGAAAAGTAGTCAAAGAAGCTCGCAAGATTTCGCCCGATGCTTTCATTGCGATTGTGGGTTGTTATGCACAGCTCAAGCCACAAGAAATTGCAAGTATTGAAGGGGTAGATGCCGTTTTAGGAGCTTCAGAGAAATTTCAGCTTCTGGATTTGCTTGGCACTTTTGAGCGTAAAGAAAAAGCCCAAATTTTTCATTCTGATATTCGTGAAGTAGCTCAAACGTATTGTAGTGCCTATTCTTATGGCGATAGAACTCGCACATTTCTGAAAGTACAAGATGGCTGTAATTACAACTGCTCTTTTTGTACTATTCCGATGGCTCGTGGCAAAAGCCGAAGTGATACCATTGCTAATGTTGTGGCACAAGCTCGGCAAATTGCCCAAACCGAAGTAAAAGAAGTAGTGCTCACAGGGGTAAATATTGGAGATTTTGGTATCATTGAAGGCAAAAGACAAGAGCGTTTTATAGATTTAATCAAAACACTCGACGAGGTTGAAGGTATTGAGCGTTTTCGTATTTCAAGTATTGAACCCAACTTGCTTACAAATGAAATTATTGAGTTTGTAGCTCAATCTAAACGTTTTGTACCGCATTTTCACATTCCTTTGCAATCAGGAAGCAATAAAATTTTACGCTTGATGCACAGGCGTTATATGCGTGAGTTGTACGCTGAAAGAGTGCGTAAAATAAAATCGCTCATGCCACATTGTGCCATTGGTGTTGATGTAATCGTTGGTTTCCCTGCCGAAACTGATACAGACTTTTTAGAAACCTATCATTTCTTGAACGAGTTAGATGTTTCTTATTTGCACGTTTTTACCTATTCGGAAAGAGCAAATACAGCGGCTTTGCAAATTACAGAAAGCGTTCCTATGAAAGTTCGTAATGAACGCTCTCAAATGCTACATATGCTTTCAGAAAAGAAAAGACGCTATTTTTATGAACAAAACATAGGCAGAAAGGCGACTGTTCTTTTTGAAAAAGATGTTCAAGAAGGGTTGATGGAAGGCTTTACCGAAAACTATATTCGTGTAGTTGCTCCTTACGACCCACTGCTCATCAATGAATTGCAAAATGTACAACTTATGCATATCAACGAAAAAGGTTTAATGGAAGTGAAAGAACTTTGTTTGGCTTAAAGCATATCTTATGACTCTATCCGAAGCACAGCAAATCGTAGATAAATGGATAAAAACTATTGGGGTTCGTTATTACAACGAACTCACTAACATGGCAATTCTCATGGAAGAAGTTGGGGAGGTAGCTCGCATTATGGCAAGGCTCTATGGAGAGCAATCTTTCAAAAAAGGTGAAACCTACGACTTAGCTGATGAAATGGCAGATGTACTATTTGTACTTATTTGTCTTGCCAACCAGACAGGGGTAAACCTTACAGAAGCCTTGCAAAAAAACTTAGAAAAAAAGACAAAGCGTGATAAAGAACGCCACCAAAATAATCCGAAACTAACAAACTGATTTGAAAAATCAGGGTTTAAGTGTTCCCATACCGCCATCTACGCCTATGATTTGCCCTGTAATCCAGGAGGCTTTATCCGAAAGTAAAAAACAAGCCATTTGAGCAATATCTTGGGCTGTACCAAAGCGTCCGAGGGGGTGTCTTTTAGCGGCGGCATCGCGTTTGCTTTCATCAGAAAGTAATTTGTTGGCTAAAGGAGTATCTGTCAGCGATGGAGCTATTACATTGATGCGGATATTTTGGCTTGCCCATTCAGCCGCAAGAGATTTGGCAAGCCCTTCCAAGGCACTTTTGGCGGTAGCTATAGAGCTATGAAAATTCATTCCTAGTGTAGAGGCTACCGTGCTAAAAAGTACAACACTGGCATTTTGCGAATTTTTGAGCTGTTTGTAAGTAGCCTGTAATACATCTATTACTCCCAAGACATTGATTTGCAAATCTTGTAAAAACTCTTCTCTGGTAAGGCGATGAAAAGGCTTCAAATTGATAGTACCCGGACAATACACTAAACCATGCAAGATAGGCAGGTTTTCGAAACGCATACCTGCAGGTTCTTGTACATCCCAAACAATGTGCGAAACATTTCCAAGCGCTGCACTTTGCTGACGAGAAGCCACCCATACCTGATGATTTTCAGCAAGTAAATTTTGAACAATCGCAAGTCCTATTCCCGAAGTTCCTCCTACTACAAGGTAATTTTTTTCTGCCATAAAAAAACTTTTTTCACTTCAAAACAAGTTTTATACGAAAATGTTTGGCAGAGTTGATTATGTTTTTTACTAAAATTGAAAAATTAGCAAATCGCATTGCGAATGGCAATTTGCCTGGCAAAGAAGCTCAAATTCGTATGGTTTCCGATAGGTTCAAAGATAGATACTTTGAGCTACAACCAAATGCCCAAACACGAGAAGGAGCGGTGCTGATACTGCTCTATCCTGAAAAAGACACTCTGGGCTTACCACTCATTTTGCGTCCTCAGAACGAAAAAGGTGTTCATAGTGGGCAAGTAGCCTTTCCAGGTGGGAAAAAAGAGAAAACAGACCAGAATTTTATTCAAACTGCCTTGCGAGAAGCCCAAGAAGAAGTTTGCCTGAATACCAACGATGTAAAAATTTTAGGACAAATTTCTCCTCTTTTTGTATTTGCAAGCAATTTTATGGTATATCCTACGGTAGCTTACACAGAAAAAAAGCCTTGTTTACAGGCAAATCCTGCTGAGGTTGCTGAAATTTTTTTTACAGATATCGATACGCTCAAACATCCTGCTACTATTAAGAAAACGCTTATTTCTACCCCTCAATATACTTTTGAAGCCCCCTATTTTGACATTGCAGGAAAGGTTGTATGGGGGGCAACAGCAATGATGTTAAGCGAATTGCTTGCTATTATGGAATAATTTCTCATGAAAATACCTGCTCGAATTACCTTTTAATCATCTTTTAAAGCACGCAAAGCTACTCTTAAAAACTCTCTTTCGGCTCTGAACATAGCTATCATCTGCTTGGGCGTCAGAATTGTACGAAACTTGGTGATATACTCTTTTTGTAAATCTAGTTCCTGCTGTTTGAGCTTCAGCATCTTATCAATATCTGCATTGATTTCACTATCCGAAAGAGAAAGCATTGCCGCCTCAATTTTAAGCTGTCGGATTTGCTTTTGCAAATCAGCAAGCCTAAAAATGTAATCTTCATACAAAGCAGGGAATTTGTTTTGCTGTTCGGCGTTTAATTCAATGCGTTTGAGAACAAACGTTTTTTTTTGTTGCAAAAAACGCTCGCGTAATCTTTCTTGTGCAAGAAGGTTTAGGCACAAAATGCCAACCACGAATGTAAGCCAAAATTTTTTCATAAAACTTCCGAATTTTCAAGTTCTTGCTGTAAAATTTCTTCTATATGCTCATCAGGCAATATGTCTTCGAAGTCTTTTTTTCTGATATCCAAGCTGTCAGGCTGATAGGATTGCATTTCTGTCAGTTGAATATTTTTGCCGAAAAGCTCTGCTTCTAAATAAGTTTGGTGGTACCTCAGTAAGTAGTATTCTAGTTCAGCTTTATCTATTTTTTGTAGACTTTGCTTCAATTCAGCTAAATCTTTTTGCGTATCAGATTTCGGAATAATCCAGATTACTGCCAAAACTACCATAGTGGCAACTCCCAAACGCAAAGTCCATTGCCAATGAGCTTTTTGATGCCAAGCCAACCCACTCCGAAGGCTTTGAACTTTCTGCATAATTTTTTGCGGTAGCCACTCAAAATATTTTTCAGGTAAGTTGAAAGGCAAAGTTTTAGGCAAACCTTGGGGAGCTATTTCTCCTTGCAGGCGTTTTTCGATAAGTTGCCCTAATTGCTCAAAATAATTGGCAGGTGTTTGAAAAGGTAGTTTGATGTTTTTTTTATTTTCTTGTTTCATATGCCTCTTTTCATTTCATCTTCAATTTTTTTGACAGCATGATGATACGAAGCCTTCAATGCTCCTACACTTGTTCCCAAAATTTCTGAAATTTCTTCATAGTTCAAATCATCAAAATATTTCATATTGAAAACTAATCTTTGTTTTTCAGGAAGTTTGAGCAATACCTTTTGCAATTTAATTGCAACTTCATCTCCTGAAATGTAAGTATCGCTTTCAAGTTTGCGTAGAAGTTCTTTGCTTACATCTGCAATGGGCAGAAAAAACTTTTGTTTCTTTCTTCGTAGAAAGTTCAGGCATTCGTTAGTTGCTATCCGATAAATCCATGTATAAAGCTTTGCGTTACCTTGAAAATTATGCAGGTTTTGCCATACTTTTACAAAAGTTTCTTGTGTAAGGTCATCTGCATCGTCGTGGCTAATTACCATCTTACGAATATGCCAATAGATTTTCTCTTGATACTTTTTTATGAGCCAATTGAAAGCATAGTTTTGGTTCTCATTCTGCTTGAAGAGCTCTATTATCTCTTTATCTTCCATTGAAATGAGGATTTTTTCAATCCTTTGTGTGTTTAGATGTATTTGAAGAGCAAAGGTTTAACAAAAAGAAAGAAATTTTCTATCAGAAAAGCAAAAGAAGTGCATAAAAAATAAAGGTACTGTTTAACAAGTAATGATAATAAATTTTTTTGTAAATTTGCTAAAAAAATGTGCTAATTAGTCGTTCCTGAAAATCAGTAAAAACCTTGCAGATTTTTTCAAAAAATAAAAGTGTAAATTACTGAAAAACAATGCTTTAAATACTTTTTCAGGGACGACTACTTATCTTTAATGAAATACAAAGAAGTAAGCAAATCTTAGGTTTTGGGGTCTGAAGCCAACCCGAATACAACAGAACTTTCCATAAAGATAGAATTTTGGTTTTACAATTTTTTCATCACTTGTTTTACAAAAACTACATCTTTTTCCAAGTGCTTTACTTGCTTATGAGGCACAAATTTGGAAAAACAACTTTGTTCGGTATGCCAATTCTGACAAATACGCAAGGCTAAGGGGCTTTGTGTTTCGTGGGCATAATCTTGCAGTAGGCTATACAAATCCCAAATTTCTTGGTCATCAGCCGAAATTTGGCTTATATATTCGGTATTGATATGCTCTTGGTTGGCTTGATAAATCCAGATTACCCCGCCCGTCATTCCCGAACCGATATTGTAGTTTGTAGCTCCGAGAATAATTACCTGCCCGCCTGTCATGTATTCGCAGGCGTGCCAACCTACGCCTTCTACCACTGCCAATGCCCCACTATTCCGAACGGCAAACCTATCACCTGCCCTTCCGGATACATACAATTTTCCTCCCGTAGCTCCGTACAAAGCACAATTTCCGATAATTACATTTTCTTGGGGAGATAATTGGCTTTCTTTTGAAGGTATTATCACCATCTTCCCGCCCGACATAGACTTTGCCACCGAGTCGTTGGCTTCCCCTTCCAAACGCACCGAAATATTTTCAGTCATAAAAGCCCCAAATCCTTGCCCCGCACTCCCCCGAAATTCAAAAGTCAGTTCTCCTTCATAAGTTTTATGAGGCAACTTGGGTTGAATAATTTTTTTATGTTTTCTCCAAGCAATTTTACCCGCAAGGGTAGCCAGTACTGCCCTATCGGTGTTTTGAATAGCATAAGATAAAGCCAAACTCTGGTTATTGGCGAGAGCCACACGCGTATCTTCAAGAATTTGCTTATTGAGTGAGCCTATTTTTTCGTAAAAAATGTTTCTTTGTCTTAGCAATGTATTTGTGGCTATTTGGGCTTGATTTGGCGTGTAACAGTATTTTTCTTCAAACTGCCCTAAAAAATCGGTTGAGATTTTACGTTTTTGTATCAATGTTTCAAAACGAGGCTCTACCTCCAATAAATCTATCCTTCCTATAAGTTGTTTGAGGCTTTCTACGCCCATTTGAGCCAAAATAGTTCTGATGTTTTCGGCTAAGAAATTGAGCATCGCTACGATATGTTCGGGCGAGCCTTTGTATTTTGCCTTAAATTTTTCATCGTGAGTGGCAATGCCTGTGGGGCAAGTATTTTTTTCACAAACACGAGCCATTATACAACCCTGTGCAATAAGCAACAACTTGCCGAAGTCAAATTCTTCTGCTCCCAAAATAGCCGCTACAACTACATCTTTCCCTGTTTGCAAGCCCCCATCAACACGCAACACTACGTTTTGGCGAATATTATTTTCTACTAAGGCTTTATGTACTTCCCAAAGACTGATTTCCCAAGGAATACCTGCGTGTTTCATTGAAGAAAGTGAGGCGGCACCTGTACCGCCATCGCCACCCGAAATATGAATAATATCGGCTCCGGCTTTGGCAACGCCCACGGCGATTGTTCCTATGCCTGCTCCTGCCACTAATTTTACGCTTACACGTGCATACGGATTAAATTGTTTGAGTTCGTAGATGAGTTGTTTGAGGTCTTCTATACTATAAATGTCGTGCATTGGGGGCGGTGAAATCAGGTCGGTGTGAGGTAAAGCATAACGAGCTTTGGCAATACTTTCGGTAACTTTCACGCCCATTAGTTGCCCTCCTTCACCGGGTTTAGCTCCTTGTGCTATTTTTATTTGGTATTCATCTGCCGAAATCAAATACAGAGCTGTTACGCCAAAACGCCCAGAGGCGATTTGTTTGGTAGTGGGGAAAATACCTTCGGAATAATAAGGGTTTTCGCCCCCTTCTCCCGAATTGCTTCGCCCACCGATAGCTTGCATTGCCAAAAAAATATCTCTTTGAGCCTCTGCCGAAATTGCCCCAAAAGACATTGCCCCCGAACCAAATGTTTTCAAAATTTCTTCTTTACTCTGAATTTTACTTGGTTCAATTTTTTGTAAAGCTGTTTTCAAACGCCACAAATGCCGAATATGAATGGGCGAATGTAAAGGGTTTTCTTCCAAATATTTCTGATAAAGATTTACATCTTGCAAAGAAAGCCCCGTATTACGAACTAATTGGTGAATATTTTTAGAAATTTGAGCCGTGAAACTATGCTTTTCGCCACTCTGCCCACGAGGATGTTCTTTATAGAGATAGCTGTTGTAAAGTTCGCTTGGCGAGTATGTTTCTTGTATTTTCTGGTGTTTTTCCAAAATCATCTCTACCAACTCATTTATGCCCATACCACTCAAATAGGCAGTACTACGGGCAAAATATTTTTGCGTAAGCGAAAAATCTATCCCTATAATGGTGAGGAGTTGCGAGTTTTCATAACTTCTCAATACTGAAATTCCCATTTTAGACATAATTTTGAGCAAACCTTGCTCCAAAGCCTTCAATAAGTTTTTTTCTTTTTCTTCGGCGGTAAGATGAGCGGGAATATTTTTATCATTGGCATTTCGGGCTATTTCTAAGGCAACACGTGGGCAAAGGGCAGTTGCCCCTGCACTGATACACGTGGCTACATGGTGTGTTTCTCTGATTTCTCCCGAATCGAGAACCAAACTCAAAGAAAGATTTGCTCCGATTTGATGCAAAGCCTCTTTGCAAACTCTTATAGCCAATACACAAGGAATAGGCAAATATTCAGGATTGGCGTGCTTATCTGTAAGAATAACAATAGAATGATTTTCTTCGGCACAAGCCAAAATTTCTTTTTCTATACGCTTGAGAGTATCTTCAAAGCCTACTTTCCCCAAAGCAATCTTGAAGCAAATATCTATTTCGGCAACGGTAATACGACTTTTTTCGTGCTTGATAGCCACAAAACTACGCAAATACTCCAACTGCCCTAAGCTAAGCAAAGGGCTATCTAATTCAAAAGCCATTGGCAAGGGAGTAAATTCTTTTTTGGCAAAAATACTGGGTTTTTTTCCTAAAAAAACCGAAAGGTCGGTTACTATTCTTTCACGCAAATAATCGAGTGGCGGATTGGTAACTTGGGCAAAATTATGATAGAAGAAATCAAAAAAACTGCGGGGTTCTTGCGAAAAAATCGCTAAACTTGCCGTATCGCCCATCGAGCCGATAGGTTCTTTGGCTTGGGCTATCATCGGGAAAAGTAGTTTGTGTATGTCTTCGTGCGTAAAATGAAAAGTACGTACTACTCGTTCCCAGTCCAATTCATCAGTACTTTCGTAAGGTTTATTTTCTAACTTGATGAGGCGAGGGTCAAAAGTGGCATCAAAATTTTCAAAAGAATGGCTGGGGTCTTTAAAACTGATACTGCCATTTTTTAGAGATACAGCTACATTGCCACCAGCCTGCAACATACCTTTTGCGAGGATTGTATTTTCAGCAAACTCAAATAAGCCTGCTTCGGACGCTAAACAGAAGAAATCATCGGTGCGTAACCACCTGCAAGGACGAAATCCGTTTCGGTCTAAACGAGCTCCTACATTTTTACCATCAGAGAATACCATCAGGGCGGGTCCGTCCCATGGCTCCATTCCTCGCCCCCAAAATTTGTAGAAATCATTTTTCAGGTGAGCCGGTGGCATCATAATTGCCAAAGCTTCTTGGAGCGTGGGAATGCTACTTCTGTAACGCAGAGCCTCCACGATTTCATTCACCGAACCCGAGTCGCTGATGCCTTCGTGGGTAAATAAGTGTTGTTCGGGTATGCCCAAAAGTTTTTCGCGTGCCAAAGCCCAACTTCTATTTCCTGAAATGGTATTGATTTCGCCGTTGTGTGCCACCAAACGAAAAGGTTGGGCTTTGTCCCAAGTAGTAGAGGTATTGGTGCTAAAACGCCGATGAAAAATAACAAAACGCGTTTTGAAGAGTGGATTTCGGAGGTCTTCGTAGAAATCTGCCAAAGCATTGGAGCGTACAAGAGCTTTATAGACAATGGTGCGAGCCGATAGAGAAGGTAAGAAAAAATTGTAGATACCTTCCCGTCTAAGATAAGTAAGCGTACTTTGTTTAGCCTGATACAATAATTGCTCAAATGCTTCATCGTTATTACAAAAATAAGGGCGTTTGATGATTGCCTGTAAAATGCTCGGCATACTCGCCAAAGCATCTTTACCCAATACTTCTTTACGGACAGGCACTTGTCGGTAGGAAAGAATCTCTAAATGAAAAAATTTGAATGTTTCTTCAAAAATTTTGATTGAAATTTCTCTTTGAGGGCTTTCCGATGCAAAAAACAGCATCGCTACGGCTACTTCTCCCTCTTTATACCCCAATAGTTCAAAGGGAATATCGGTCATTATACCTGCTCCGTCGCCTGTGAGCATATCGACACTATAAGCCCCACGATGCTCAACAGCACATAAGGCTGACAAGCCCATTTCTAAAATTTCAAAAGAGGGTATGTTTCGCAGATGAGCAATAAAACCCACCCCGCAAGCTGATTTTTCGTGCATAGCTGATATTTTTTAAAAAACAAATTACTTGCTTTCACAAAAATATCAAAATAAAATTCTTGTTTTGTAACTGTTTAGGTATATCTTAAAAGTATCTGATTTTTGTGATAGATATTAAACAGAGCTTTCAATAGATGAAGTCCTTGTTTTCTGAGGGTACTCATCACGCCTTGCAATCGAGCAAAGATAACCGCCCCTTGCAGG
>CALLAC010000037.1 GCA_938002655.1 uncultured Cytophagales bacterium | reverse complement strand
ACCCGTACGCTACAGCGATGAAGAACTGGAAGAGTTCAAAGAAATTATTTTAATAAAATTAGACAAAGCCAAAAAAGAGTTGGAGCTGCTTACCGAGGCTTTTCGCCATAAAGACGGCAACACCACCGATGATACTTCACCCACTTTTAAACTTATGGAAGATGGGGCTGAAGTAACCACTAAGGAAGAGTTGGGTCAATTGGCAGCCCGTCAGCAAAAGTTTATTCAAAACTTAGAAAATGCGCTGGTTCGTATTCAAAACAAAACCTACGGAATTTGCCGCGTTACCGGAAAACTTATTCCAAAAGAGCGATTACGTGCTGTGCCACATGCCACTTTAAGTATGGAGGCTAAATTGTCCCAGCGGAATTAAACTTATTATTAAAAAATGTATGGAGGTTCGGTTCATCCGAACCTCTCTTTTTTAAGCAGTATGAAAAAAGCATTGATTGTTATCTTTGGTGTACTACTTGCCGACCAGATTATAAAGATTTGGGTAAAAACGAACATGTATCTGGGGCAGGAAATTTTTGTGCTTGGTAAGTTTTTCCGTTTGTACTTTATTGAAAACAATGGAATGGCATTCGGAATGGAGCTGGGCGGGAATTACGGGAAATTGATTCTATCCGTATTTCGTGTTGTAGCAGTTATTGCCATCGGCTATTATTTATACACGTTGACCCAAAAAAAACAAACAGACAATTTACTGATTGTAGCCATTTCCTTAATATTTGCCGGAGCCATCAGCAATATCATTGACAGTTTATTTTATGGCTTAATTTTTTCACAAAGCTATGCCAATGAAGTGGCGGTGTTATTTCCACAGGGCGGAGGCTATGCCCCCTTTCTGCGTGGTAAGGTTGTAGATATGTTTTATTTTGAACTTATTAATATTCATCGTGATGATGCGCCTTCGTGGTTGCCTCGTTTTTTATTTGGCGAAGACGGTCGTTGGATTTTCTTCCGTCCCATTTTTAATTTGGCAGATGCTTCCATTACCGTTGGAGTGGGGTTGCTTATTCTTTTTCAAAAGCGCTTTTTCAAGCAGGTAAGCCATGATCCAACTAACTAGTTAATCCTTAACAACTAATTTTTTGTATAGGAAAAAATAAAAAAGGGATTTGAAGAACGGTTTTTGAAAAGAAATTTGAAGCAAAAAATAAACGAAACAAAAAAAGATGAACTGTATTGGTTCATCCATTTGATGAAATTCCATGCAGCTGCTGCTAATAATGCATTGATTTGATCTCCGATAAAGCCTTTGAGATAGTTTCTTCCCATTCTGAATCGTTGTTTCAGATGCGAAATAACGGCTTCTATTCCGGCTCGTTTTCTAAATCGCTGCCGATTTTTTTGTCGCTCATATTCACTATTTGCTTTTCCATTATCCGGCTTAATAATTTGTGTGCCTTCAATGTTAGTTTTCTTATAGCCTCTGTCCACTATAGCTACCTTGGCTCGAACTGAAGTGATCGCCTGATGATGTGCTAAACTCTCGGCTATGGTTTGACTATCGTGTGGATTGCCCTTAAAACATTTTACTCCTACAATGATGCCTGTTTTTTTGGTTCTTACTATCGAAGTTTTACACCCAAATTCGTACGGCTTGTGTGTTTTACCTTTGGCTATGCAGGCTACTTCCGGCTCGTGCAGCGAATAAATCTTGTTTTTATCTTCCCGCTTCTGATGAAGCACCCGCTTAAATCGCTCTATTTCTTCCCGGTAATGAACCAAGCGATCAGTTGGTAACTTATTCTCTAGCTCTCTTACTAGCCGACCGGCTATGGTCTTTATTTTTCGTTGGGCTTGACGGGCTTCTTTGCTTTTTTTGGGGTGATGACTAAACCGGCTTTGTATGAGTAGTGCCTTGACCGTTCTGCTGTAACTCCTTCTTTGTTTGAAATTCTCCTTCTTGGCTATTTGATTACATTTCCTGATAATCTTTACATGTAGTTTGGTATCAGTAGGATATGTGATGTTTTTCTCCTGTACCGTTGTATCTATGCATACCTCTTTCTCTTGGGATTCTTTTTTAAAAAGTAATACACTTTGTTGAAATATCTTCTCCACGCCTTGCTCTCCTATGCGTTTTCTAAAATGTACCAAATCACTCGGATCACATGGTTGCTTCCACTGAAAATGTGCTTCTCCACAAAAGTATTGCATGTAAGGGTCTCGTATGTAGGCTTCTATCACCGTTTCGTCACCTAAATTGTACATCTGTTTTAATATCAGTAAACCAGCCATTAAACGTACAGGCTTGGATGGTGTGCCTGTGGATGAATACAAGGGAAGAAACGTTTTCTCCAATTCGTTCCAATGGATTTTATCGGCTAACTTAACCAATGGATGTTCCATGTTAATAATCTCCTTTAGCAAAGGACGAAACAAATCTTTTTGATTTTGATTGGCTGATTTTCCTAACATAATTTGCAAGGTTTTTTGCAAAATTCTTCATTTTCCTGGCAGATTTTTATACTATATTTTGCAAGTTTTTCACAGATTTATCAAAAGGTTTAGAGGTTTTTAAGGAGCAACTAAATAAAAATACTCTCAAACGCGAAGAACGTATTTTAAACTTATGTTCTAATAATCCAAAAATAATAGCCGAGCGATTGCCTGAATGGATGAATATATCTAAACTA
>CALLAC010000036.1 GCA_938002655.1 uncultured Cytophagales bacterium | reverse complement strand
ACCGTAACGCTTACGGGAGGCTGTGGCAGTGTATCGGCAAGTGGTACCATTACGGTCAGTACGAACAGTACGATAACCTTAAGTTCAGCTCCGAGCACGGATAATCAGAGCGTATGTATCAATACGGCAATTACTCCTATTACTTACACTACTACGGGTGCAACGGGTGCAACGTTCAGTGGCTTGCCTGCGGGGGTAACGGGTAGCTTCAATAACGTAACCAAAGTAGTAACTATCAGCGGTACGCCAACGGCAAGCGGTACTTTCAACTACACCGTAACACTTACGGGAGTCTGTGGCAGTGTAACGGCAAGTGGTACCATTGCAGTCAATCTTTGTACCTCTCTCAATCCAGCTTTGGGGGGCATAGCCTTTGAGGTATATCCTAATCCTTCTCGTGGGGCATTTATCATCAAAACAGCTCGAGGGGGTAGCTTTGAGCTGGTAGATATAACGGGCAAGGTAATTCGTAGCTATGTGTTCAGTCAGTCCGAGCAGTTTATCCGAGAGGAGCTATCAGCGGGTATGTACTTTATCCGAGAAAAAGAAAGCGGTGCAGTGCAGAAGTTGGTCGTAGAATAAAGCCTACTTGCTTTTGAAAAACCCTATGAGGCTTGCAAGCTTCATAGGGTTTTTGTTAATTTTTTTGATTGTAGTTTTTTTAGGCTCTCTACCAAAACACATCTGCAATTAGACAGCATATCAAAAGTTCATTTCTTGCTTTTAAAAAATGCCTCTATTTCTGTTTTATTCATACAATTCAGACACATTTCGGGGCTAAGTCCTGCCTTTCGAGCTATAAGTACCCCAAACTCATGATACTGATAGCCCTCTGTATCATGAGCATCGGCATTGATGCTTATGAGTACACCTTTTTCTATTGCTTTATGCACCCAATACCAGTCTAAGTCCAAACGTATAGGCTGAGCATTGATTTCCAAAGCTACCTTATTGCTTGCACAGGCATCAATAATTTTTGCCATATTCAAAGGATATCCCCTTCGGCGAAGCAGAAGCCTACCCGTAGGATGCCCAATAATTGTAGTGTAAGGATTTTCTATGGCTTTAATAAGCCTATCAGTAGCTTTTGCTTCGTTCATATTCAAATTACTATGAATAGAAGCTACCACAAAATCAAAAGTTTTAAGAATTTCAGTATCATAGTCTAAATCTCCATTTCCTAAAATATCACTTTCAATGCCTTTGAAAATCTTAAAAAGAGGATTTTTTCGGTTGAGCATTTGAATTTCTTGATGTTGCTCGGCAATTTTTTCAACCGAAAGCCCTCCTGCATAATAAGCCGATTGCGAATGGTCGGTAATGCCTAGATACTCAAAGCCGAAATTTTCAGCGGCTTTTGCCATTTCCGCAAGACTATGTTTGCCATCGCTATACGTGGAATGTGCATGCAACGTGCCTTTCAAATTTTGTTTTTCAATAAGAGAAGGGGTCTGAGTATATGTAAATTCAAAGATACCCTCACGAATTTCAGGTGGCAAATAAGGCAAGCCCACTTTGGCATAAATTTCATTTTCGCCTCGCCAAATATTCTTCTGTGCTAATTCTAAAAGTGTTTGATTTTGAAAAGTATAGACGAGATGTTTTTCAGAGGCAGAAAGTAAAAAAACAAGACTCACAAAATTATTTTCGTTTGCCAAATAAAATTCTACTTTCAAAGGCAGATTTTTTATTTTTCCACGCCATACAAAAATACCTGATTTTTCAGGATTAGGCTCCAAAAAAGCACAGGCATTCAAATATTGGTGCAAATCTTGCTCACACTCTACCACAAAAGCAAGCGTCTCAATTACCTCTAAGCATCTTCTGAACTCTCCTACTACTTGAAAGCGTTTGATAGAGGGGCTGGCTTGCAGATAGTTTTCTATAGCCGCTTGCATAGGCAAAGCTTCGGCATACAATAATTTTTCAGCATTCAGCCGAATAAATAGCAAGGCATTTTTGATGGTATCCTGAATTTTTTCACCAAAACCTTTGAGTTGTGCAATTTTATCATTTTCACATGCTTCAAGAAGCATTTCAGGTGTAGCAATTCCTGCTTCTTTCCATAATGTACGTATGCGTTTTACACCTAACCCTTTGATTTCAAGCATTTTCAAGAGATCTTGCGGAGTTTGAGCAAGCAAATCTTCAAGTTCTTGAAAGGTCTGATTTTGTATAATTTCCCAAATCTTCTGACCTATACTTTTCCCAAAAAGTTTGGTAATATTATCTTGGGGAAGCGATGCTAAGTTTTCTCTTATTTTTTCAATTTTAAAGATAGCCGCATAGTACGACCGCACTTTGAACTCATTTTCACCGTGTAGTTCAAGCAGTGTGGCAAAGAAATTTAGTTTTTCGGCAATGGTTTCGTTGCTAAGCAATGGACTTTCGTTTGGGTACAAATATAGATTTTTTGTAACTATTTAGTTACTTGCAAAATTAAGAAAAAGATATTATTTCTCGGCTACGAATGTAGCTAACACCACAGAAAAACTACAGCAATTGCTTTTAGAAGAACTTGCCAAGCTGTCGGCTCAGAAAAAGAAGATACGTAGGCTTCGGGAAGAACGCTGAGTTACGTCGTCGTTTAGAGTCAAAAAATAAAACCTATAAGGTTTAGAAAACCTTATAGGTTTTTCAGAAAATTTTAATAGCGATAATGTTCTGGCTTGAACGGACCTTTTTTGCTAACACCAATATATGCGGCTTGCTCATCTGTGAGCTCTTCAAGCTCTGCTCCTAGTTTAGCAAGATGCAAAGCGGCAACTTTCTCGTCGAGATGCTTAGGAAGTACATACACTTTATTTTCGTACTTATCGGCGTTTTGCCATAGTTCTATTTGAGCAAGGGTTTGGTTAGTAAAGGAGTTGGACATTACAAAAGAAGGATGCCCCATAGCACAGCCTAAATTCACCAGACGCCCTTCGGCAAGCAAGATAATATCTTTACCGTCAAGGGTGTATTTATCTACTTGCGGTTTAATAGTATCTTTGGTATGCCCATAAT
Organism: uncultured Cytophagales bacterium; assembly: GCA_938002655.1. Classification (GTDB taxonomy): domain Bacteria; phylum Bacteroidota; class Bacteroidia; order Cytophagales; family Thermonemataceae; genus Raineya. The sequence continues at coordinate 10,212 of CALLAC010000036.1, read as the reverse complement.
GTTTATTGAGCCAAGCTACATCTATTTCATTATCAAAATGCCCGATATTGCAGACAATGGTTTTGTCTTTCATCATTCGGAAATGGCGTTCAGTAACAATTTTGCAGTTGCCTGTGGCAGTTACTACAATATCTGCTTGTGGAATAGCGTTATCCATTTTTAAGACTTGATAGCCGTCCATACAGGCTTGTAAAGCACAGATGGGGTCAATTTCGGTTACAATTACACGTACTCCTTGGGAGCTGAGCGATTGAGCAGAGCCTTTTCCTACATCGCCATATCCTGCAACTACGGCAACTTTTCCTGCAAGCATAATATCTGTTGCTCTGCGAATAGCATCAACCAAAGATTCACGACAACCGTATTTGTTATCAAATTTAGATTTGGTAACAGAGTCATTTACATTGATAGCAGGAATAGGCAAAGTACCTTTACGCATACGCTCATAGAGGCGATGCACCCCCGTAGTAGTTTCTTCGGAAATTCCTTTAATTCCTTTTACTAGATGTGGATAGCGGTCTAATACCATATTTGTCAAATCGCCGCCATCATCAAGAATCATATTCAAAGGCTCTCCGTTGGGGAAAGCAAAAAGAGTTTGCTCTATACACCACTCATATTCTTCTTCGGTCATACCTTTCCAAGCAAAAACAGGGATACCTGCGGCGGCAATAGCGGCGGCGGCGTGGTCTTGGGTGGAAAAAATATTACAAGAAGACCAAGCGACTTGGGCACCGAGCTCTACCAGTGTTTCAATAAGAACTGCCGTTTGAATAGTCATATGCAAACAGCCTGCAATTCTTGCACCTTTCAGAGGTTTGCTTTCGCCAAATTCTTTTCGCAGCGCCATCAGTCCGGGCATTTCAGCTTCGGCAAGTTGAATTTCTTTTCTACCCCAAGCCGCAAGGTTCATATCTTTTACTTTGTAGGGCAGACGCTCTTGTGAATGTATCATTTTTTTATATTTTTAATTTTTGTACGCAAAGCTACAACAATATTTCGGGAAAAGCAAAGAAACTAACAATTTTGAACGTAGTGGTTTTGGAGGTTTTGAGCGAAAAACAACTTTACTTTCAAAATTCAGACAAATCCATAATCTTGTAAATTCTGTAAGTAAAGAAAAGCGTTGAGAAAATCTCAACGCTTAAAAGCATTTCAAGTAAAACTGCTTATTTTATTAGTAGTTGGTAGATTGAGGATTGAAGTTAGTCCAGCCCTGTGTCCAGTCATTAGTACCAAATGCTCCACGGAAAGGTACTTGTTCAAAGAACGGATCATTGGCTTTACCTGTCCATACAGCTCCTGAAAGCAGAGGCGAACCTGCCTGTGGCAAACGATTGGGATTGTTGAGGTTTCCGATATTACCAAGTTTCAAATCTGCGGTATTAGCACGGGTATTGGTAGCATTGTACCAAGTCTGAACGTCAGCAGTAGTAAAGTTAGGGGTTTCACCGGAAGGATTAGCAGAGCGAGCATAATTTGAACCTATCCAACCTGCTACCACAACGCCTGCCATTTGCAATTGATTGCTTTGAACGTTTGCCCAAGTAGCATTACCATCTAAACGCAATCCTTCGGGGAAGCCTACAAATACGGAGTTGAAGGTACTAGTACGAGTATTTCTACGTAAATGCAAGCCTCTACCGTATTGTCCTGAGCCAAGTCCGGGAGAAGGGATTGAAGAGGCTGTATCAGCCACATAGCAAGTAATATTAGCAAATACAGGTGCCGTAAAAGGGTCGTTGCCGGGAGTTCCTGGGTCAAAATTATCACTTTCAAAACCATTAGAAGTAGATTTATCGGCAAAATTTTTATCTCGTACAGCGAAGCCAAATTGTATTTTTCCTTGGAAGCCCCAGTCAGTATCGAAGTCATCGTCCCAAGTTCTAAAAGCGACAAGGTATTTGCTATCTACGTTGCCACCATACCACTCAAAAGCGTCATCACCATTGTAAGATACCTGTATGTAATCAATTTTTGTACCTCTTCCTACGCCATAGAGTGTAAGCCCATTGATTTCTTTATCAGGTTGGAAAGCAATGCCCGCAAATTCAATACGAACATATTTCAAAATACCAGAGTTGTCGTTGGGGTCATTCCCTCCGAATGTACCGCGAATACCTCCCTCCATAGAAGCTCCTACTTGGTTAGTAGGGGCTTTTCCAGCAATTACTACACCGCCCCAATCGCCGTATCCACGCGAACCAGCAGGCAAATTCGAAGTAAATACAATGGGGGCATCTGCTCTACCTTCGGCTATGATTTTACCACCTCTTTCTACTATAAGCGTACCTTTGGTGTCTTTATCTCCGAAAATCACGGTACCGGGCTCTATGGTGAGTATAGCCCCGTCGGTTACATACACAAAGCCTTTGAGCAAGTACTTTTCCGAAGCCTTCCAGGTTACCTCTCCTCTGATTTCCCCTTGTACGATAACTTTACCATCAGGGGTTTTAGGCACACTAGCGACTTCTTCGTTTTTTTTGCCACATGCTACAAATCCTATCATAGCAGCAATACACAAGGGATACAACAAGGTTTTCATTGGTTTTTAAATTTTTAAGGTTTAGGTTTAGAATTTATAGGTGAAGATGAAAAAGTAGCTACTGCCTGGTCTGAAAGCTCTGATATCTCCGTCTTGCTTATCAATTTTAGCGTTCAGGTTAGCGTCTTGTACAATTCGAAATTTCTGATTGAGTAAATCTTGCAATACAAAACGCAGTTCAAACTTTTGGGCAAAAGTTTTAGCAACATTGAAATCTATAATATGACGCTGATTTTCATAAAAACTTGGATTGTTGAAGTTTCCAACAAGGAAAAGCCTTGGTCCTGCTACATTGTATAAAGCATTAACTTGCCAGCCTTTACTTTCGTCGTTATAGTACAAACCTGTATTGATAAGATAAGGCGATTGCCCTACTAGTGTACGAGTTTCGGGTGCATCTACGGGAATAATTCCAACACTGGGTCCTAAATCTACGGTTCGTCCTACTTCTACTCGGCTGATAAGATACGATGCATTGGCCACTATACCTAATTTTTGGAAAAAAGCATTAGACGAGCCATAAAATTGCTTCCGTATTTCTGCTTCTATACCATAAGCCTGTGCTCTCACTGCATTCCCAAATGAATAGGCAAAATTATTGGTTCCTGCCCCGCCCGTGCTATTTTGTAGATAGTTTTCAATAGGATTGGTAAAGTTTTTGAAGAAAAAGCCAACTGAAATGAGTTCTGCCGCCGAAGGATAGTATTCCCAACGCAAGTCAGCATTATCTATCGAAGCATTTTTCAGACGCGAATTTCCTGTGATACTTGCGTTCAGATTGAAATCGTAGAATATGAAAGGAGCTAGCTCACGAAACTCTGGACGATTGATACTACGCGAATACGCCAAACGCACCAAACTCTTATCTGTAAGGTTGTAGGTCATATTCAAAGATGGCAAAATGCTCAAAATAGGATTTCTTGCTCCTTCGGGGCTACCCGAAAGGTTTAGCGTATTGATTTCTTGAATATTGTATTCGAAACGAAGCCCAGGCGTAAAGCTAAACTTTTTCAAAGGAATATATGCCCCCACATACGGAGCTACTAAAAAATTGAAAGCATCGTATGAATCTACACTGCTTGTTCCTTCAATAAAAGTAAGCCCATTGAGCCCATCAACATTTTCAGGACGAAATATTTGCGAAAGTGGTTGTTCTTTAATTATTTGTATGTTGGCAGGGTCAGCAGTAGGTGAAACCAAATAGCTAAAATAACGTGCCTTGAAATTACGACGCTTGCGTTCTGTATACACTCCATATCGCAACTTCGGATTGAGTTTCTCTTCTGAATTGTTTTTTAGTTTTTGCTCAAATGCCGCACTTACCGAATATGCAAACTCGTTTAGTCGAGAGAAGTATCTACCATCAAACAGATTTCCCGAACCAGGGATAGCCAACTGAAACGGAGCAGGCGAGCCATCAGGCAAGGTAGAGCCTGTCAAACGATTGGTTACCAATCTTCGCCAATCAGGTTCGCTTTTGTTGGTATAATTGAACCCTGCTATCCAAGTTAAATCTAACTTCTCAGTTAAATTATGTTTGCCGATAAGTTGGGTTCCTAAAAAGCTCTTTTGTTCAAAGCGTTGAGAATAATTCTGATTATCTACACCATTGATAATATCTCCTCCTCTACGAATAAGCGACTGCTTGAAACTTTGCTGATTGAATAATGTTTTCAATTCGATGCGATTAGATGCATTTTTTACAAATGACCAGTTGTGCAAAAAGCCTAAACGATAAAAGTTGGTATACGTATCATCTACAAACGAAGCGGCTTTTGGTGGCGGAAAAGTTATCTGATTGACTAAAAAATTGTTGAAATCAGCTTTATAGAATTGATGCGTATTTGCATAATTCATGGAAGTCAGATTTGCTACTTGCCAGCTCCCCCATCTGAACCGACGCCCCATATTGTACCCCAAACGAATATCGGGCAGTACCCTTTTTTGCCTGAAACTTAAATCGGAAGGAAGGCTATGGGCAAATTTGGCTCGCTCCACAGGCGAAAGCGAATTGCTGATAAAAGAAGGGAAACTGGAAGGTAAACGACGCAGACCCCCATCGAAGCCTAAAAAATCTGTTGAACTACCCTGATAGTCTTCAACTATTTGCAGAGTAGTATTGTTTCTAAAACCATAGCCTATACTGACATTAGTGAAATTTTCTTGGGGAACAGATTTTGTATAAATTTTTACGGCTCCTCCTGCAAAATCTCCCGGCAATTCGGCAGCACCCGACTTGAAAATCAATACTCTATCTATCATATTGCTGGGCACAAGGTCAAATGAAAAAGCACGCGTATCTACTTCAGTAGAGGGAGCATAAATTCCATTGATAAGTACGGCATTGTAGCGTTGGGGTAAGCCCCGAATAATTGCAAAACGATTTTCTTGTAAAGAAACCCCTGGTATGCGGCGAAGTACTTGAGCGGCGTCGCGATCTTGCGACTGCTGGATTTGCTCCGAACTTACTCCTACAGCTACTTGTTCTGCTTCTTTGATTTCAGCAATTACGGCTATGGTGGTTCCTGTTTCGCGTTGCCCTACTACTTCAATCTGAGCAATACTTTGATTTTCAGGAATAATACCTGTACTGATGAGTATCACCTTGCCAGCTTCTACTCGTAAATTAGGAACTTCTTTCGTTTCGTAGCCTACATACGTAATTACAAGCGTATAAGTACCTTCGGGAATATTTACTATCTGAAAATTCCCTTCTACATCTGTGGTACTGCCCAGCGTAGTACCTTTTAAGAAAACACTTGCTCCAATGATTATTTCTTGCCCTGTCTCATCTTTGATTTGCCCCTTGATAGTACCTGTATTTTGAGCTAAAACTGAAAAAGAAAAAGTAAAAAGTAACAACAATAACGAAAAGCACCTCATAAAATCTGATTGATTTGATTTTGGTGCAAAACTAAAGCCCTCTTGTTATTTGTGACTTAATGATTTATTAAGAAATTTTTATCAATGCAAAGAGGCGAAAATCTTATTTTTAATTTTTTGTTCAAAAATTTAACTTTTACTTAACTTTCCTAAGAAACACACAATTCCATAAGCAGTCGTGAAATAATTTTTCCTTATTTTACGTTGTTATGCCAAGAACGTTAAACCTTCAATTTGTATGCAGAAATTCGCTTTTCTACTATTGTTTATTTGGGTGAATTACTCACTAAATGCCCAGAATGGCTACAAAGACTTCTCTCAACTTTCTAACTCGCTCAAACAATTAGCCTCCCGAAACAGCAATGTAGCACAACTAAAAACTATCGGGAAAAGTGTACAGGGAAAAGAAATTTGGTTACTTACACTTAGCAAAGGCGGAAAGCCCGAAGAAAAGCCCGCTATTTGTATAGTTGCAGGCATAGATGCTTTCCATTTAGCAGGTGTAGAAAGTAGTTTGCAAATAGCCGAAAATATTTTACAAAATAGCTCCAAAGATAGCGTACAAAAAATTTTAGAGCAGAAAACCATTTACATCATACCTTGTCTCAATCCTGATGCTTATCAGCAGGCTTTTGCCAAAATAAAATATGAACGAAACTATAATGCAAGTAATTCGGACAATGACCGCGACGGCAAACTCAATGAAGATAATTTCGAAGATTTGAACAACGACGGCTACATCACGCTTGTACGCATTGAAGACCCCACAGGCGAATACAAATCGCATAAAGACGAACCCCGTATTATGGTGAAAGCTGATGCTTCCAAAGGTGAAAAAGGTACACACATTCTTATTTCCGAAGGTATTGATAATGACAAAGACGGCAAATGGAATGAAGATGGCGAAGGTGGCATCATCTTGAACAAAAATTTCACTTTCAATTATCCTTTCTTTACAGACGGAGCAGGCGAATATGCCGTCTCTGAACCTGAAAACAGAGCTTTGTTAGACTTTTTGTACGAAGCAAAAAATGTATATGCAGTTTTTCAGTTCGGACTTGTCAATAATCTCACCGAACCTGTAAAATTTGATAAAGCCAAAGTAATGCAAAAAATCATTACAGGTTGGCAAGAAAAAGACGTAAAAGTCAACGAACAAGTAAGTAAACTATACGAAAAAGCAGGTATCAAGGCGTATCCTACCTTAGCTACTCAGGCCGGAAATTTCAGCGATTGGGCCTATTTTCATTACGGCAGATTCAGCTTCGGAACACCCGTCTGGGCTTTACCCAAAGATACTGCTAAGAAAAATGCTACCGATAACGAAGAAGTAAGATTTTTACGTTGGGCAGAAGCCAACAAAATAAACAACGTTTTTTTAGACTGGAAGCCTATCAATCACCCTGATTTCCCAAACAAAAAAGCAGAAATAGGCGGTATTGTACCTTTTGCCAAATACAACCCACCTTTCAATCTTTTGAAAGAGCTCGCAGAGAAACATAGCCAATTCTTTGTAGAATTTTTATGGCAAATGCCTACACTACAAATTACCAATGTTCGTACCGAAAACCTCACAGGCGGACTTACCCGTATTGTAGCAGATATTCATAACAAGGGACTACTGCCTACCCATAGCGAACTTGGCGAAAAAACGCGTAATGTAGACAAACTAAAAATAGAACTCATTACTCAAAAAAATCAGACAATTGTTTCAGGCAAGCGTCGTGAAGTAATACGCAAACCCCTATCCGCAGGCGAAAAAATGGAAGTCTCTTGGATTGTAGCAGGCTCAGGCGAAGTGCAAATACAAATACAATGTGCTACTACAGGTAAAGAAAGCGTAAAAATAAATCTGAAATAAAAATTCTAAACTCTTGTAAAAGTACAAAAATTTTCTTGCATATTTTCAATTTTTCTGAACAATTCCTTGAAAGGATAGCAAAAAAGGCTATCCTTTCAAACTTTTTTCAAGATTTATGTGTAATACAAAAAAAACTCAAAACTATGGCTATGAAAATTCTTGGACAATACTTTCCTTCTTACAAAATTGGCGAAAATACACGTATTTTCTTTCGCAGGCTCAACGAAGCAGATGTTATTCCCTTGGTGGAGTTTTATTACAACCTTTCACAAGAAACACGCTATTTGCGTTTTCAGATGGTTACCGAAGGCTTGCCTGAAAGCAAAATTTACGAATATGCCGAAATGCTTTGTAGAGTAGAAGGCAAAGGTCTTGCCATTGTAGCCTATACCTACGAAAATGGCATTGAAACCTTTGTAGGTGTAGCTCGATATATGTTTGAAGGCCAAGCTACTGAAAAAGCTGAATTTGCTATCGTTTTACGCGACGATTTTCAAGGGAAAGGCTTAGGTACGTACCTTTTGCGTTTACTTTTCGCAGAAGCCAAGCGATATGGCATAGAAAAATTGTATGGTTCGATGCTTCCCGCTAATACAGCCATCATCGAACTTATCAAAAAAGTAGTTCCTAACAACCACCATTTCATTCGCAAAGAGGGTATGGTAGAAGTCGAAATAAATCTACATCAACATACGGGATAGAAAGTCTATAAAAACCTAAGTCTACAAAAACCTATGAGGTTTTTGAAACCTCATAGGTTTAATACTAAAAGTGTAAATTACAATTTCACACCTACTTCAAAAGAAATTAGATTTTGCTTGATTGATAGAAAACTAGGACGACTATCGCTATCTTCTTTATTTACAACGTTGATGAACGAACGCTGATAATTGATTCCTGCAAATATCGGGTTATTACCAATTTTATACTCCACACCAACCCCAATAAACATACCAAAATCCAAAGGACTAAACTTAGTAATATAGCTAGCAGGTCGATTATTATTATCTATATAATTACCTGATTTCCTTTTGCTTCCTACCAGCACTTCAGGCTGTACGCCAAAATTCACAAAGCCTTTACCATTTTCAAAAAGCTCATCACTAAAAAGTTTCAAACCCACAGGAAGTTGAATGTATTGCAATCCGTATTTTTCCTCTGATAGCGATAATGATGGTGTTGTAACAAAATTTACTTTGTAATTAGCTTGTTTAGTAGTAAATAACACTCCCATTGTAAAGGCGTAGCGTTCTGTCCATACTACATCGGCAATGGGGCCAATCGTAAAACGCAAAGAAGCTCCATTGGGAGAAGCATCTATACCATTTTCAGTAGATTTTACACTATTAAAGCCAATAGGCAAGCCCATCTTTAAGCCCAATTTAAAGCCTGTATCGTCTTGGGCAAAAGCAGAAGAAACAAAAATCAAAAATAGCAGCGATAGTGATACTCTTTTCATATTTTTACTTTTATTTTAGTTAAACTTTGTAAAGTAAACAAAAAGCAAAATAACAAACAAACTATTTACCGATATTTGCTATCTGCATTTTAATTTGGCTAATTTCTGCTTCAATAGCATTGATTTGTTTGCTATTGTTAGCATTCATCTCATTGAGAGCATCAATCTGACGGCGAGCCACCACATTTTTATTTTCAAGTTCTGTTTTTTTGAGTTGGTCAGATTCTTTGGCTATCTTTTTCTGCGTTTTTTCTATATCGTTTTGAAGGCTTTTTACTTTTTTCTCATTATTACTGATTTGACTACGTAAATCTTTTATCATTTTTTCCTTATCACGAATTTGCTTCTCGTAGTACTCTTTGTAATAATTGTAAAGGAAGGTAGTAAAAAACTCTTTGAAACGCTCCATTTCCTGTGGGGTTTCGCGAGCATTCAAGTAAATATCATAGCCCATCATAAAAGCTATCGCCATTTCAGGACGACCCGCATCATTGGAAAACTGAACGTGCAGATCACCTCTACGAGTAGTAACTTGGGGTAAAGTAGCTTCGGGTACTATCAAGCCATGCCTGCCATTTTTTTTAGATTTTAGGTTGAAGTTTTTCTTTACGTATGCAGAAAATGCATCTTTCAAATCATCTTCTGAACCCTTTTCAATACTTGCCGCCCAAGCATCTACATTGATTTTTTCCAAAGTAATTTGCTTAGGATATGGGGCAAGCGATTGAGCTAAAACAAAATTACCCACTAAAAACAATCCAAACAACCTAACTAACTTTTTCATAAAAATAAAATTTTGAGTGAAACCAAAAACAAATCCATAAAAATTGTGCCAAATATAAGAATTTTGGCTTAAAAAATTATAGTTTCAAAGCAATACAAGAAATTTCTACATTAGCATCTTTGGGCAAACGGCTTACTTCTACGGTTTCGCGAGCAGGCGGATTTTCCTCAAAATAAGAACCATACACCTCATTGATGGCTTGAAAGTTATTAAGGTCTTTTACAAAAATGGTACTTTTCACCACATTTCCAAAGTCCATTCCTGATTCTTGTAAAATAGCCTGAATATTACGCATTACCTGATGGGTTTCGGCTTGAATAGTTTCTTGCACCATAATCCCTTCTTTCAAAGCAATTTGCCCTGAAATAAAAAGTAAATTGCCTGCTAAAACCGCTTGACTATACGGACCGATAGGAGCAGGTGCATTTTCGGAAAAAATAACTTTCTTGCTCATACAGAAAAATTTTGAAATCAAGAATGCAAAAAAAGCCTCTCATGAAAAGAGGCTTTTTAGAAAGTTTTTCAGAAACTAGTCTACGTTCTTAATTTCTACACGGCGGTTAGCGGCACGCTGTTGAGGTGTTTTGTTGCCTGCTTTAATATCGGTGCTACCATCAGCAGGGCGTTCATCTCCGTAGCCAATGGCTTGGATACGCTCGGCACTAATACCTTTTCTTACT
>CALLAC010000035.1 GCA_938002655.1 uncultured Cytophagales bacterium | reverse complement strand
TTAGTTCTAACTCGAAACCTCCTTTGAAAATCCAAGGCGAAATAGCGGCTAAATCAATAAGTATCTCTTGGTTGAGGGTGTCTTTGCTAGTTACTTTCCCATTGAGATAACTTGCAGAAGTATAAAAATTCAAACGTTGATTATTGCCCAAATTCAATCGGTAGTCTAAATCCAAAGAACCTCCATAGCTGAACTGCCTTTCACTGTTTATCGCTACTTCTATGAAAGCCACTGGATAACCTAAAAATTGACCGTTGTAACGATTCCCATTGATGGCATCGGGTCCATAATTAAACAAACCTTCACTTACAGAATAAAATACATTAAAATTAGCTCGAAAATTTTTACCATTATTAAAAGAAGTAGAGCTTTCAAAAGTTTGAATAGTTTGAGGTTTCAAATCGGGATTAGGTAAGCGGAAAAAGAAAGAAATATAACTTGCACCATTATCCAAACTGATAAAAGAGCCAAATTGCTCAAAAGCAAAGAGTGGTGAAGGAGCAAGAAAAGCTGAACCATACAGCAATTTGGTGTTCAGAAATTTATTGATTTCAAACACAATACCAGCTCTTGGATTGAGCGAAGCTCCATAACGACTGTTGACATCATAACGCGTTCCCAAAGTAATAGAAATTTTTTCTGTGGGATTTATCTGTGTTTGCAAAAAGCCACCAATATTGCTGTATTCAATAAAAGGAATAGGAACTTCAATGCCCGTAGGATTGAGCGGATAAACACTGCCAATGATAACAGCTCTTTGTTTACGATTACTCAAAACATATTCTAAATCGTGACCTCGGGGTACTGAATTGAAATATTCATAAGTAACACCTCCCGAAAAGCTAATTATTGAATTGATTGTATAACTGACAAGTTGTTCGGCTTTGAGCATCAGACCATTTGAAAACTTATAAGCGGGTTTTAGGCCTGAATATACATTACGGAAATTGCTTTCAGGGTTTAGCCAATAATGACTACCAACCAAGAAACTTGTCAGTTGCCATTTGTCTATATTTTTTTGATATGTCAGGTTACTCATTGTGACGTTGTGTCCGAAAAATGCTCCACGGTTATACACTACGTTATCAGGGGTTTGAGCGATAGTAGAGGGGTTAATAGCTTCGTTACGGAAAAGTGTAAAAGAGAGGTTCTTGTAGCGTAAATTTCCGTGCATTGCATAGCTACGCAGAGGTGTTTGGCTATAATAAGGAGCGACATTAGCTGTTTGTGGTCCGAAAATAGTATTAAAAGTACCTGTTTGCAGATTTTGCTCTAAATTTTTGTATTCTTCTGAATAAAATTTACTGAGTTGTGGTTGTTGGTCGTAATGATATTGAGCCGAAAAAGTATAACTTAAATCTTCACTGATACGTCTGCCCATCTGTAAATTTCCTAAAACATAATTATACATTCCACCGATGGCAGTAATTTCACTGCGGCGAATATCATCTGCGGTTTTAGTAATAATATTGATTACCCCTGCAAAAGCATCTGCTCCATATAGAGCTGATGCAGGACCGAACACGATTTCCACTTGTTTAGCCAAATGAACAGGGTAGTTTTCAACAATTGGGATAATATCATTAGTAGGTGAATTGGCACGTACTCCGTCTATGAGTAAAATAAATTTATCGTTAGCACTACCATTAGCTCCTGCAATGCCACGCATAAGAATATTATTGTTCCAGCGTGGGTCTACCAGATTATCTACACGTACATTGGGAACATCTTGTAATAGCTCCATGAGCGAGGTATAACCTCGTTTTTGGATTTGCTCGGCAGTGATAACTACAATAGTTCCTGGTGCTTTACTAGATTTTTGCTCACTCGTACGGCTAGTAGTAATGATAGAAAAATCTTCAAATTCATCTAATTCTCTCTTTCTTTTGAGTAAATCTTCTACTTCAATTTCGTAAGTGGGAGGGCGGAGCGTATCTTGGGCGAAGGTAGAAAAGTAAAACAATAAACAAGCAAGAAATGAAAATGATTTCATTTCATAAGTGTTCAGTTTCATAACTTCTTCTTTAAATTTAAACAAAGGCTCCCTATTCAAAAATAGAAACTTTTGCTTGAATTTGTCTTAATTTTGGATTATATTTTTGTTAAATTTTGTTTTTTCGAAAGTCTCTAACGGCTTTTTGGAGTATGAATTTACTTAACAAATTTGGAAAAATTCTTTCAAGCCATAAAATTAGTTTCGTATAAAAAGGGAAAATAACAACTGCTTTATTACTTACTATTCCTTTCAAAATATGTTTGACAGCCTTTTCGGTGGGTACAATAGGGAAAGGTATCGTAGATTTTATCTTTTCGGTATTGGTATGAGCTTTAATTGCATTTTCATATAGTGAGCTTTCTACAAAACCCGGACAAATAGCCGTTACTTTTACTCCCAGTTTTTCTCCTTCTACACGAAGAGAACGTGACAAACCTAACACTCCATATTTAGCCGTTGCATACGGAACCGCAAGCGGAAAAGGCATAAGTGCCGACATAGAAGCTATGTTGACAATATGCCCAAAACCTTGCTTCACCATACAATCGTAAGCGATTTTCGTACCATTTACCACTCCAAACAAGTTGATTTCAAGTACCTTTTTCCAAGCCTCTATGCTTAAATCTTGTGCTTCGCCTGCTATACCTATTCCCGCATTGTTGATGAGCATATCCACACGTTGATGCTTTCGGAAAATTTCTTGAAATACCCACTGAAACTGCTCAAAATTTCGTACATCAAGAGGCAGATAAGAAACATCAGGTACAGATATTTGCGGAATTTGTATGTCAGCGTTGTAAACGATAGCTTTGTATTGAGCAAAGGTTTGGCTTAAAGCCAAACCAATTCCCGAACTTGCTCCTGTAATAAGAATTACTTTATCTTGAAAGAACTTTTGCATAATAAGCAACCTTTGTATTGAAGTAAGTTTTTTATATTTTCTGCTTGCCTGATAGCCCAATGCACACAATCAGGGTTTTCTTGTTTCAAGAAATTGTAGTCTAGCCAAGCAATTTCTTGTAAAATTTGGCTTTCTTGGCTCATTTCAGGGTCTTTACCCAATTTCAGCACACCATCAATTTGCTCTACTTCAAAAAACAACTCAATAGCGTGTAAAGGTGGCTCCAAAAACTCATATACAAATAAAAAATTCTTAATTTGTATCTGCAAACCTGTTTCTTCTAAAAACTCTCTTTGCAAGCAATCCTTTATACTTTCGCCGAAGTGCAGGCCGCCTCCTGGTGGCGACCATAAATAGCCTCCTTTACCCAAATTTGTGTGCTTGATAAGTAAAAGTTTGTCTTCTTTTATCAACAAGCCACACACACGTACACGCAAGCGATTGCCAAAGGTTTCTATAATAATTTGATGCTCCAAAATATAGAATTTTTGTCATTCAAAGAAACTTGAATTCTCATTTACTGGCAGCTGCCAAAATTTCTTTTCCACCACTTGCCAAAACTTCGTTAGCAAGAGCAATAGCAGTGTTGATAGCTTCATTGGGTAAGCAGAGAGCCGTTTTTCGGATAATTTTTTCACCGTTCCACCCAAGCAAACCTCCTTGTAAGTAAATTTTTTCGCCTTGCCAAGTAGCAAGCACAAATACAGGTACGCTACAACCACCTTGCAAAGTGTGCAGAAATGCCCTTTCAGCTTCTACACAAATAGCCGTAGCCTTGTGATTTAAGATTTTTCTTAATTTTTCTTGCAAATCTTTTTCCAAATGCTCACTGATTTCCACAGCAATACTACCTTGCCCCGCAGTAGGAGTGAAAGTTTCCAAAGGTAAATGCTCACGAATAAGATGCTCGTAATTCATTCTTTTTATACCTGCATAAGCTAAAATAAGAGCATCGCAAAGTCCATTTTGTAATTTTTGCAAACGAGTTTGCAAGTTGCCTCGTATCTCGGTGGTTTGAATATGCGGATAAAAATGTTTCAAAACTGCAACACGACGAGTAGACGAAGTGCCTACGACCATTTTATCAGCAAGCGAAATATTTTCCTTAAAACTCACAAGCACATCATTCATTTGCTCTCTTTCGGTAAAAGCAATAATTTTCAAACCTTTGGGCAAGTGAGAGGGCAAATCTTTGGCACTATGCACAGCCAAATGTACTTCTCCTGAAAGTATTTTTTCTTCCAACTCCTCTGTAAAAACTCCTTTGCTACCGATTTTAGAAAGTGAGCGATCAAGAATTTTATCGCCTTTGGTTTCGATAGTAACAATTTCGGTACTAAAGCCTACTTCTTGTAATTTTTGTGCAATAAATTCAGTTTGCCACAAAGCCAGCTTGCTACTGCGTGTAATAATTTTGAGTTTCATTGATTTTTTGAGAAAAAGGTTCAAAAAAGTTATTTTTCCAAATTTTCAATCGGGCTACATCTTTCAGAGCGGGAGCAAGTTCAAAGCGACTATTTAAATCTATGACTTGCACAGGAATTTGCGGATTTTTTTGCAGAAATTCAAATAAAGCAGGGCTATTTTCCAGTGAAATTCCTCCGCTAATCCATAGAGGTTTTTGATAAGGGCATTGTGTCAGCACTTGCCAATCAAAAGCTATACCGTTGCCGCCACGCTCTTTGCCTTGGGTATCTAGCAGAAAGGCATCGGTAAAAGGCAAATAAGGTGCTAAATTAGAAAATTCAAATTTTTGTCCTACTCCAAAAGCTTTTACGATTGGTAAGGCTGTATTTGCTTTGAGCGTCTGACAAAAATCGGGTGTTTCTTCGCCGTGCAGTTGCAGATAATTTAATGCATATTTTTGAGCTATTGAAGCAATATTTTCAGGAGTTTCATTCACAAAAACGCCAACTTTGCAAGTTTGGTGGGGTAGGGGAGGCATTTGCCAATTTTTTCCTACAAATCTTTTAGAATTTTCGTAAAAGATGAAACCCATAAAATCAGGTGAGAGAGAAACTACCTCTTGTATGTTGGTAGTTTCTCTCATACCACAAATTTTCCATTGAAGCATAGTTTATTTGAATGCAGGAATACCTGTGATAGCATTGCCCAAGATGAGCAAATGAATATCGTGTGTACCTTCGTAAGTTACAACACTTTCAAGGTTCATCATATGACGCATAATGGGGTATTCGTTGGTAATACCCATTCCTCCGTGTATTTGGCGAGCTTCGCGAGCTATGTTGAGAGCAATTTCAATATTATTGCGTTTGGCAAGGGAAATCTGAGCAGTAGTAGCTTTTCCTTCGTTTTTGAGTGTACCCAAACGCCAGCAGATGAGTTGAGCTTTGGTAATTTCGGTAAGCATTTCGGCAAGTTTCTTCTGTACGAGTTGGAACGAAGCAATGGGCTTTCCGAACTGTATGCGTTCCATAGCATATTTACGAGCCGACTCGTAGCAGTCCATGGCTACCCCCAAAGCCCCCCATGCAATACCATAACGTGCCGAATCTAAACATTTGAGCGGGGCAGAAAGTCCATCAGCCAAAGGGAGTAGGTTTTCTTTGGGAACTTTCACGTTATCAAATACTAGTTCGCCTGTGGTACTGGCACGCAAAGACCACTTGCCGTGAATTTCGGGGGTTGAAAATCCTTCCATTCCTCGCTCTACAATCAGACCTTTGATGCGTCCTTCTTCATTTTTTGCCCAAACGATGGCTATATCGGCTTTGGGAGAATTGGAAATCCACATTTTAGAGCCATTGAGCAGGTAATACTCGCCCATATCTTTAAAGTTGCTTACCATTCCTGCGGGGTTGGAGCCAAAATCGGGCTCGGTAAGTCCGAAGCATCCTAATAGTTCGCCTTTGGCAAGTTTGGGCAAGTATTTACGTTTTTGCTCTTCCGAACCGAAAGTATAAATGGGGAACATTACAAGCGAGCCTTGTACCGAAGCAGTAGAACGCATTCCTGAATCGCCGCGTTCAATTTCTTGCATCATCAAGCCATAGGAAATATAATCCATTCCGCCGCAACCATATTCTTGAGGCAAGGTAGGTCCGAAAACGCCTAATTCGCCAAATTTTCGTACTATTTCGTAAGGAAAATAATTCTTCTCGTACCAATCTTCAATATAAGGAGAAATTTCTCTTTTCACAAAATCTCTCACTGCCTGACGAACCATTTTGTGCTCTTCGGTAAGCAAATCGTCAATACTATAAAAATCAGGGTGTTCAAAGGTATCTTGTTTCAAACGCTTCTGAAACACCATTTCACCATTTGCGTTGCGTGTGCTTGCTTGCATAAAACCAGACTTTTACTATCATAACAAAAATTTAACTACAAAGTTAGCAAGAAAAACTACATTTTCAAAGAATAAGTTTCTTCGGCTCTCTTAAAAACAAAAAGGGTCGGTTTTGTACCGACCGTCTTTTCAGCGTGAAATTTCTAAAATTTCTAGCTCCAGCTCTCCTGCAGGAACTTGAATTTTTGCTACATCGCCCACGCTTTTGCCTAAAAGCCCTTTGCCAATGGGTGATTCTATGGAAATTTTACCTGCTTTCAGGTCTGCTTCTTCTTGCGAGACTAGCGTATAAGTCATTACGGCTTTGGTTTTTTTGTTTTTGATTTTTACCGTAGAAAAAATAGAAACTTTTGATACATCAATATTGCTCTCATCCATCAAGCGAGCATTACTGATGAGCTCTTCCAATTTGGCAATTTTTAGTTCTAGCAAGCCTTGGGCTTCTTTGGCGGCATCGTATTCAGCATTTTCAGATAAATCGCCTTTTTCGCGTGCTTCTGCGATTTGACGAGCAATATCGGCTCTGCCTTTGGTACGAAGTTCGTGCAACTCTTTTTTCAACTTCTCTAAGCCTTCTTGGGTGTAATAAGAAATTTTTGACATAACACTAAGCTGTTTAATTCAATCAACAAAAAACGAAAATACAAGTAAGCCGAAATAGCCAACCTGTATTGCTCTATGAGAGTAAAAAAACGGCTGACGTTTGCCGACCGTTCTGCTTTTGTACGATACAAAAATAAGATTTTTTTTTCAAAAAAACAAGAATTTTACTTGCTTTTTTTGCTTTTTTGTAATACACCATTCCCCGAAACTTGTATGGTAGTAGTTTTTTCTTTTTCTTTACCAGCTTCGTTGCTTTCTGTTTCTGTGGAAGATAGTAGGTTTTTACGCATAAGAATTGTTTCTAGAAACTTAATTTCATTCTCTGAATTGAATATCTTGAAAGGAAAATGTAGAAACTGCCCTTTGGAAATCACTAATGTAATAGCATCTTTGCTTTTGTAGGCTTCTTTGATTAAATCCCATTTGAACATCATAGCTTCTTGGGGCGTTTTTTTCATCAAAATATTCTGACTGCTAATTTCATACGAATATTTTTCAAACATTACTTGGTTTTGAGGCAGTTGGGGTATGCCAGTGTATTGTATCCACCAGAAAAGATACCAAAGCCAAGCTCCTAATGGAGCAAGCATATAAATCCACCAATTTCTGTAGCCCAAAGCATTGATAATAATATTCAGAACAATTACCCCTACAAAAATAGCCACAGGAAGCCACCATTGCTTGCGTAGAATATAGCGTATGCCTACTCGCCTGTATGTTTTGGGAGTGAGCTCGTATTTTTTTGTTTTTATGAGCATTTTACTAAAATTTTCTACAAAATTATAAAAAATCCGACTTATCTGCATATCTTTGCCAAGAAAACTTTTCCACTATAACTATTGTTGCAATGATTACTACCGAAATTTTTCCTACTGAATTTTTGCAAAGAAACCATAAAGAAGCTCTTCTAGAACAAAAATCAAAAGTAATTTGGTTTTTAGGACTTTCGGGAGCAGGTAAAAGCCAGTTAGCTTTACTGTTGGAAAAAAAATTATACGAAAAAGGCTTTCTGACACAAGTTCTAGACGGCGACAACTTGCGAAGTGGCTTGAACAAAGATTTAGGATTTAGCGAAATGGACCGCAAGGAAAACCTACGCCGTGCCGCCGAAGTTGCTAAAATTTTAATGAATTGTGGTGTAATTGTGATAGGCTCTTTTATTTCGCCTACCCATGAAATTCAAAAACTTGTTAGAGATATTGTAGGAGAGGATTTTATTGAGATTTTTTTAGATTGCCCTTTGGAAGTTTGTGAACAAAGAGATGTAAAAGGCTTGTATGCGAAAGCCAAAGCAGGATTTATTAAAAATTTCACAGGCATTGATAGTCCTTTTGAAAAACCTCTCAATCCCGATTTAGTATTATACACGCATCTGCAAAGCAAAGAAGAATGCTTGGAGCAAATTTTAGAGCTGATTTTGCCTAAAATTACTCAAGGGTGATTTTATACTATGCCCCGTAGGTAGCGGAATGGGGCATGTTGCCCGTACCAAAGCAATTTTAGAACGTTTTAAGTTGGCATAAGATAGCGTAAAAGTGCTTAAATCTTTGCCTTTTACTCAAAAACATTTTCCCGACTTACCTATTTTGTCTGTATCTTTGCACTTGGCTAAAAGGTGAATTGTTAGGCTTGTAGGTTTTTAAATACAACAAGAAAGAATATCGTTTTTTGTCTTTTCTCTGCTGTTTTGATAAGCAATTTTTAAGAGCTAAACTATCATTGGCTGAAAACTAACTTTTCGATGTCAGTTTTGGGGTTTGCTTCTTTTTCCAAAGATAAAAAGCACCTCCCAAGAGCAGTAAAATCATCAAAATAGAGCTAATAAGAGCTAATTTTTCTCCGTCTTGATATACTTTTGCTTCAAAACGGAAAGTAATGGTATGCTTACCTGCGGGAACAACCATTCCTCGTAAAGCATAATTTACTTTGAAGTATTCAGCAGGTTTGCCATCAAGGTAGGCTTGCCAGCCCGATTTTCCCACTCGATAGTAAATTTCTGAAAATATCACTAATTGAGGACTTCTGGCTTCAAATTCATAAATCATTTCATTAGGCGAATGCTTGGTGAGATATATTGTTGCCAAGCTATCCCATTGAATGTTATTTAAATTTTCTGTGCCTTTTTGCTTACGTAAAACAGCCATTTTACGAACATTAAGGTTTTTGAGGGCTTTTAGCTCTTCATCGGCGTTTTCAACGAATTTGTATTGGGGTACAATCCAAGCCGCACCCAAGGCATCAGGGTTCTGGATGGCAATGCTTTTGCCACCTTGCAAAGGCACAATAAAATATTTGATATTCAGCATATCTATTACAGGCTTGTAGGTAGTTCCTTGCGATAGTTTGCCTGCACTATCTTGCAAGTTTTTGTAAAGAGTTTGTATTTCTCTATCCAAATGCCCACTGATAATATCTTGATAAATTCGTAATTTTGCTCCGTGATACCCCCCTGCCGAGCGATGAAAATATGAAGTAGAAGCGTCGTTGAATGGGTTGTTCAAATTCAGCACGCGATAATAAGAGGTATCTTTTAGAATGCTTTCGTCAGCAGCAGAGGGTTCAAGAGTACGGGCTTCCTCTTTTTCTACAAATTTTTCCTTGTTCAAAAATCGTTTGGCTACTCCTACCAAATCGATAAATGAGAGCAAAGAAATAATTACAAGAGCTATTTCAAACTTGATAAATTTTTTCCACAAAGCCCACATTGTTAGCAAGGCCAGCATTACAAAAATAAAGCTACGCCAAGCATCTGCTTTGAAAAGACTTACTCTATCATATTGAGCGGCTCTGATAAGATTTTTGAACAAATCTGCCATTTCGCCTCCTTCTTTGATAAGCATTTTATCTTGTGCAGAGCGAAAATCTAGAAATAGTCCACCTGCCATAGCCAAGATGAGCAAAATGCCTGCAAAAGCAATCGCAAAAACTTTTAGTTTTTTCCCAAAAATATCAGGGTTTTCCTGTAAAATATTTTGAGTTTCTTGTAAGCCCAGAGCCGCTCCTATTACAAGAAAAATAGGCATAAAAGAAAGTATCATCGTAACGGCTCTGAACTTATTGAACAGCGGCAGGTAATCAAAGAAAAAATCGTTCAAGAAAAAGTTTTTCCCCCAGGCAATACTCACACACAGCGATACTGCTCCCAAAAGCCACCATTTCAGAGGATTTTTGCTGATGAACATGCTCCACACAAAAAGCATCAGCAGAACAGCTCCCATATAAGCAGGACCGCCCGTACCAGGTTGCTCGCCCCAGTACATTGTGGGCAAAGCCCCTTGCGAGAGCAAATAATTGAATAAATTTTCTGCTTGAAGGTTGTATTTAGAGGCTTCTTCTTGCAAAGCATCCATGAGTTTACTGTTTTCGGCAGGGGGCTCAAAAGAACTCCCCCCATAAGCGTTGGGAATGAGGAAATTAAGTGTTTCGCCTATGCCATAGCTCCAACGAAAAGCATATTCTTTATCCAAACCTCCCGTATTGTTTTGAGTTTTACTTTTCTTGGCACTTGCACCCAAAACAACATTTTCAGGGCTATCGCTCAATTCATTCTCCCCGCGAGTAGTGTTCTTTACATACTCATTTACAACCATATACCGATTGATATGGTTACTCATACTCAAGATGCCTGCTATAATAGCTACTACCGAAGCAATTACGAAATGTTTCAAATTATTTTGCTTTATGGCTATAACAAACTCTACCAAAGCGAAAATAAACAGCGTAAGCCCTAAATAATAAGACATTTGTACAAAGTTGGCATATTGATGAATAGATGAGAAAAACATCAGTAAAATACCTCCCAAAATGTATTTTCCACGATAAATCTGCCACACCGCTCCGATAATAGGTGGTATGAAAGCCACAGAAATGCATTTAGAAAGGTGTCCTGCATCTATATTGATGATATTGTAAGAAGTAAAAGCAAAACTTACAGCTCCTAAAAACGAAAGCCAAGGCGAAAAGCCCATCAGGCACAGCCCTACGTAAGTTCCAAGCATATACAAAAAAAGAAAATTGGAAGGTTCAGGAAGCAAATTTATAAGCATACGGCCCAAATGGACCGAAATACTGCTTGGGTAATCCATATAAATCATATAGTTGGGCATTCCTGAAAACATATACGGATTCCAAAACGGAAAATCGCCTGTTTTTTTGTAGTATTCTACCGATTGATGTGCCGCACCTAAACTTTGGATGACATCATGTTGGCGAAGATTTTTCCCTTGCATTACAGGCGACATATACACAAGCGAAATAATTACAAACAAGACTACGGCAATAGTATGAGGCAAAACTTTTGGTAAAACAGATTTAATATCCATAAAAAACTTAATTTCAGGCAGTCAAAAGATTATTGGAAGCAAAACAAGTTCGCTTCAAAATTATGTTTTTTATGTGATTTTTACTTTTTTTGTTGAGGATTTTTTCTTGCAATGGGTCGCTTTCGGCAAAGTAAATTTTTGGCACTTCGGGCTTTTATTCATTTGGTACGCTTTGGCAACCTACTTATGATTGGCTTTACGCAGTATTTGGTAAAGATTTTCTTCGTAGATAGTCCTGCTGAAAGTGTATGGGAGCATTTTGCAGATTGGTCATTTTTTATGCTCTCTTCGAGTACAGTACTGATTGCGGCGGCGGGTTATATCATCAACGATTACTACGATGTAAAAATAGATTTGCTCAATAAGCCTGATAGGGTAGTGGTGGGCAGTATAATTCGGCGGCGAATGGCTCTGCTTTTTAACTTTTTACTCAATGTACTGGCTATGCTTATTGGTTTTTGGCTATCTTGGAAAATTGCTGTCATTAACTTTATTTGTATTTTTTTGCTTTGGTGGTATTCTAATTTGCTCAAACGCTTGCCTTTTGTAGGAAATTTTACAATAGCACTGCTTACAGGAGCTACAGTCTGGATAGTGGCTTTTTATTACAATCAGCACTATGAAGAGATTTACATTTATGCTTCTTTTGCATTTTTCATAACGCTGGTGCGAGAAGTTATCAAAGATATGGAAGATGTGAAAGGTGATGAAGCCTTTGGTTGTAAAACTTTACCTATTATTTGGGGCATACCACGTACTAAAATACTTGTTTATGCTCTTGTAGCGGCTTTTATTGCTAATTTGGCGGTGAGTTTCTTTTTTCTTAACAGAGGTATAGTGGCTTTTCTTACGAGCATTATTTTTTTCCCAATAGCTTGGCTAATTATTCGTTTGTATTATGCCGATAGACGCAAACATTTCCGCTATTTGAGCCGTTGGGTCAAGTTCATAATGCTTTTAGGACTTGTCAGTATTTTTTTTGCAAAAGCCTGATTTCTTGTAAAATATAACGAGAGGATAAACCCCTTGTTTGTATTTATGGCTGTGTTTGTCCTTGTTTGGGAATAACCTTACCTTTAAGCATTAGCGTAATAGGCGTGCCTGTATTGGTAAATGCCGTAACGGTTTTATTAAATTTTCCTACTGTGGCGGCATTGTAGGTGGCGGTTACTTCACTTTTTTCTTGGGTGCTATGAGTTCTTGAGTGTAAGAGGGAGGTGTAGAACCGCAAGAAGCCTGCATGTTAGAATAAGAGGTACTTTGCCCTTGTTGGCGAAAGTGAAAGTTGTAGTAATGGGTGTTCCTTGTGAAATTTCGCCAAAATCGTGTATCATTTTGATAAAGACAATTTGAAGATTGCTTTCCGTAGGAACGGTTATTGAGTTGGGCATAGCCGAAATCTAGCATCAACAGCATTATCGCTAATATGCCAAAGGATTTATTCTTTTTTTTAAGTTCAGATTAGACTTTTTCTTTTATACATTTGCAGAGAAAATGTGTTCCAAAAATTAAAATTTTTTAGTTAGGTTAAACCTTTGTCCAAAATTTACATCAAAGTTACAAAAATTAAAATTTTACGGATATGAAAAAAATAATTTTTCCTTTACTTGCTTTTTTGTTTGTTGGTAGTATGGCTTTTGTAGGTTGTAGAAAAAAACAAGAGCCTCTCTTTGACCAGAGTGCTGTGGATAATGCCCAAGCCGATGCCCAATTCAACGACTTGGATAATATCGTTTCTGATGTAATGATTGAAAACAGCAACAATCTTCGTACTACTGACGAAAGTATCGGAGAGCGTACCTTGCGTTTCCGAAATTGTGGTACAGTCACTATCAATACTACAATGAAAACTATTGTAATTGATTTTGGCAATGGTAGTACCTGCAATGATGGCAGAACTCGCCGCGGCAAAATTATTATTAACTATACAGGACGCTACTTGACGCCCAGCAGTGTAATTACTACTACCACTGACAATTACTATGTAAACGATGTAAAGGTAGAAGGTGTAAAAGTTGTTACCAACGTTACACAACCTGGGCAAAATCCTACGCATACAGTATCGGTGCGTAATGGCAAACTTACCTTCCCTGATGGTTCTGTATTTACTTGGCAAACTGATAGAAGGAGAGTTTGGCAACAAGGAGCAGGAGACCTCAATCCTTTCAATGATGTCATTCAAATTACAGGAACAGCTTCGGGTACGAATCGCCGTGGGGTAAATTTTACCGCTGAAATTACAACGCCTCTTATCGTAAAAACCGAATGCTGGTTGCAGGGAACTCGCAAGCCTATTTCGGGCGTGTATGTAGTAACATCTGAAAATTGTCAGAAAAGTGTAGATTTTGGAAATGGTATCTGCGATAGAAATGTAACCGTAACGACTACATGCAATGGAGGTGGCAGTTTTACTTTCCCCTTGAACTGATACATGCTTGCAAAGTGTTTAGAGCAAGAAAAAGCGAAACTATTTTCATTTGAATAGTTTCGCTTTTTTAACAGAGCTTTTCAAAGATTAAAAAAATCATCAAA
>CALLAC010000034.1 GCA_938002655.1 uncultured Cytophagales bacterium | reverse complement strand
CGTTTTGCTTTTATTTCCGATGATTTCATAGGACAATCTTCTTTTAATACCATTTATCCCGAAGACCACCAAGCCTGCCTACAAGCCGTAGAGCAATGCCTTGCCAATCCTGATAAAGTAGTGCGGGTGGATTTGCGAAAGCATGACACCAACCGACAAAACTTTTATTGGACAGAGTGGGAATTTTCGGTATTCAAAGACCGAGACAAAAACCCCATAGGCATACTTTGCTTAGGACACGACATCACTGAAACCGAAAAAGCCAGCCGAAAAGCCAAAAAATTTGCCCAAAAAGTAGAAACGATTATTGAAGAAATAACAGACGGTTTTTATCAGTTAGACACAGAATGGAAATTTATAGTAGTAAATAAGGCAGCCGAACGAATTTTGAGTATGCCAAGAGAAAAGTTATTAGGGCGTAAGATTTGGGATTTATTCCCTGATACGCCGGATTATAACTACCCTGCACAATTTCGCAAGGCAATGACAGAAAGCATAACTGTAACTTTTGAAGACTACCGCCCCGACCTTGACAGGTGGTTTAGTGCAGTTGGCTATCCTTCGCCCGAAGGTTTGACGGTATTTTTTCGGGATATTACACAGGAGAAAAAAAATCTTCAAACCATAGAACAGCAAGAATATATGCTTCGGGCTATTTATCAAAGCACTTCGGAAGCCAGCACATTCATTGACAAAAATTTTATTATTCGCTACAACAACCAAGTTGCCCGCAACATTACCAAGCAGATATTTGGCAGAGAAGCACAAGTAGGAGACAATTCATTAGACTATTTTTTGCCTGAATACCAAGCAGAATTTAGGGAAATTTACGAAAAAGCACTCACAGGCATATCTACTATCATAGAACGAACAGACGGCACAAATTGGTGGCAGTTCACTATATACCCTGTTCGGGATAAAGAGCAAAACATCATCGGACTTGCCAACAATGTGCAAGACATTACAGACCGAAAAACCAAAGAAATACAAGTGCAAGAAAGTGAGCATAAACTACAAAAAACCATAGAAGCCCTTCCACACCCTTTGCTGATGGTAGGCGAAGATTTTACTATTCAGTACGTCAATGATGAGTTTGAAAAAGTATTTGGTTATACTGAAAGCGAAGTATTAAACAAAACAGTAGAGTTTTTGCTGCCCGAAAGGTTTAGGGCAGGGCATAGTTTCTTGCAGAAAAGTTATTTAGAACAAGGTGGAAAAGTTACAAAAGGGTTAGGAAGATTTTTACCCGCACTTACCAAAAGTGGCAAAGAAATAGTTACAAGTGCAAGCCTCAACACTTTTTCGGCAGGCGGTAGAAAATTTGTGATAGTGATTTTGCAAGACATGACCGAACTCAAAGAAAAGCAAGATAAAATATTACAACAAAATGAAGCATTAAAGGTAATTACTTGGCAACAATCGCACGAACTTCGCAGACCTGTTGCAAGTATTTTAGGACTTTGCGACTTACTCAAAAACTACGAGAATGAAACCGAAGAAATGAGACGTAAGTATTTGGATTATATGCTACGAGCCACCCGAGAACTTGATGAAATTATACATAAAATAGTCCGACAAGCCAACGAAAGTGAGTATCTTGACAAAGAATAAAAGAACAGCCACCAACACTATGTTTGCGAAAAGCGGGCTGATGTGCGTAATTTAAACTTTTGTGCTTTCTATAAACTTTGTGCGTAGGGAAAGGGAAGTGCTATTTTAATCCTGCCCTTCGCAAACATTTTTCCGTTGTGTTGCAGTGCCGAGCGAAGCGAAGGCACTGCGTACAACAAGAGATTTGCGAAAATTCTGAAAATTTTTCTTCGTTTCGCTCAGAAATTCTCATAACTTTGCAAACCTCCGCAACGTTAGTGGCAAGCATTAGAACAAACACATAAAGTAAAAAGATATGAAGCAGACAATTTTAGGAGCAGGTGGTGCTATTGGAACTGAACTGGCAAAATCATTGTCAAATTACACCAAAGACATCAGACTTGTAAGCAGAAATCCCAAAAAAGTTAATCCTACGGACGAACTGTTTAGTGCCGACCTCTCTATAAAAGAACAGGTAGAAAAAGCCATACAAGGCAGTGAAATAGTTTATCTTACGGTTGGCTTTGACTACAATACTAAATTATGGCAAAAATTATGGGTTCCACTCGTTAAAAACGTTATAGATGCTTGTCAAAAACACCATTGCAAACTTGTTTTCTTTGACAATGTTTACGCAATTGGTGGCGATAATGTAAAGCATATTACGGAAGAATCACCCATTAGTCCAACCAGTAAAAAAGGAGAAGTAAGAGCCGAAGTAGACAAACTCATTCTTAATGCGATTGAAAAAAATAAAATAAATGCAATTATTGCCCGTGCCCCGGATTTTTTTAGCGAGTTTAAAGACAGAAGTCTTTTGATGAACTTAGTGTATGACAATTTAGCCAAAGAAAAAAAGCCCAATGGTTCTGTAATGCAAAGGTTATCCATACAACTGGATATGCCCCTGATCTGGCGAAAGGAACAGCTATTCTGGGCAACGCCCCAGACGCCTACAATCAAATTTGGAATTTACCAACAGACTCACAAAAAATCACTGGTGAGCAATGGATAAATCTCTTTGCACAAGAGATGAATAAAAGCAACAAATACCAAGTACTACCAGCTTGGGGAATGAAAGCTCTCGGACTTTTTGTCCCAATTTTGAAAGAAATGTATGAGATGCGTTATCAATACGATAGAGATTATTACTTTGACAGCACTAAGTTTATTAGAAAATTTAATTATCATCCAACTGACAATCAAACAGCAGTCAAACAGACGGTTGAAAAATTAAAAAAATAGCAATGCAAGCCCATAACACGGGTTTTGCGTCAGGCGGGGTGACGTGCAAACTTGGAGCTTTATGCTTCTATTCAGGTGTAGTGCTGGTTGACAGTTTTGTGCTCCGAAACCCGCCCGAACGCAAACCGAAACCGTTACCAGCAAGCGTAGGACGACCGACACGACCACCAACAGATGACCAAAACTCGGGAGACAATTTCGCTATAACTTGACACAAACCGACTTGACTTTGCCAACA
>CALLAC010000033.1 GCA_938002655.1 uncultured Cytophagales bacterium | reverse complement strand
TTGAAGATACCATTGCTTGGATTAGGGCTGATTTGTAGCTCGGCTTGGCTAAAATCTAGGGCAGAAACCACCCCACCAGCCGATACCAAGAAACGGAATTCGGGGGCATTCGCAGCATTAGAGCGGATAATTACCGTGTCTCTTTTTCCTCCATTAGCAGGGTTGAAAATCACATTGAAGTCTGCTTCATCACCCACACCTACCGAAGATGGAGCACCAGATATACTAAACGAAGAATTAGCACTTCCAACTGTTATACTAGTAATTCCAAGAACTTGACTGCCATTATTGCGAATAGTGAAAGTAGCTGATAAGTTATTGTTATTTGAGTTTGCTACCCCCATAAAAGTACCATCGGTGGTTGTAGTCAGAAATTTGTTATTAGGGATATTATTTCCTAATCCGAGTACTTGAATTAAAGGCAAGACAGCATCGGCTCGCACAACAAAAGTATAAGGATTTTTAGCAGGGTCATTATTTACAATACTAATAGTAGCAGTCTGCAAACCTGGAGCTGTAGGGGTAAAACGAACCCTAAAAGTTGTAGAGCCGCTAGGAGCTACAGGCGAAGCAGGGCTTACCGATATAGTAAATCTTGGATTGCTAGAAGTTACGCTAGTTATTCTCAGAATTCCCGAAGTACTGTTGTTTTGTATTGTATAAGTTCTTTCTACAAAGTCGCCCAAGTTAGCAATCGGAACAGCACCAAAATCTGTATCGTTTGCTAATATAGGAGTTGTAGAACCGTTCGGGATAGCCGTAAGAGGTGTTCCACCAAATACATTTATATCAGGATTTATTACCTCTGCCCTTACGTTAAATGTATAAACTGGCACACCAAATATGTTACTATTTACGGTGATAGTTGAGGTGTAAATACCTGGTGTTACGGGTCCTGTAAAGCGTACTGTAAAAGGCACTTGATTGGTGCTTCCACAAATAGAACCAACACTCGTAGGAACGGGTGCAACAATAGCAAACTCAGGAGCAGAAGATGTGATTGAACTGATACTCACATTTGCACTCGTATTGTTATAGAATACAAATGTAGATGAAACCTGCTCGCCTGATGCAACAATGCCAAAATCTGTTCCGTTCACTACCGATGTAGTCATACTACCTGGCATTACATTGCTCAATGGAGAGCCCCCTTTTATTTGTACAGGACGAGGTGACCAAACAAACGTAAGTCCAGAAGCAGGAGCAACGCTAGGTGTAAAAGTCATCTTATCATTATTGAAAATCCCTTTCGTACTTGCCGCCCAATTAGTAGTAGTTTTTCTGTTGTTGAAATCTGCATTTGTTGCTCCACGTAGCCCTACCTCTGTGGTTCTTGGGGTTGGATTTTTGGTAATATTACCATAAACTACCCTAATTTGATTACTACCTTCGTATAAATGCACTTGGAAATTGAGTACATCGCCGGTTGCACCAAAATAACGAAAATTTTTCCATTGTACTACCAAAACACGATTAGGAGCCGAATTTAACACTTGATACCTGATTTCTCCCGCAGTTGCTTGCAGATCGCCACTGAGAGCAGATACAATACCCGGCACGGCTAATGTAGAAGAAATTGGTGAATAAATACTATTGCTCGGTAAAGTACTACCCAAAACTAAATAACCATTTGAATTTACTGAGAAGGTAGTGTAATCATTGCCATTAAAGTTAAATGTAAATCCTATCGGTAAGTCCGTAGCAGAGACATCATCCAAATTGCTGCCTGAACTCATAGGACTTCCCACCGGGGAACCAAAAGTAGAAGAAGTGATGTTCGGTATTGTTCCTCCTGTTATCTCACTATACGTATTATTGCACTGGTCAAAATAATAAGTTGATACGTTGTCGTTCACTATCTTGCCCGCTACTTGAAAAATGTAAGGATTGGGCGAACCCGTCGTTAAAAGTGTAATATTTGAGTTATAAACCCCTATTGCATTTGCAGTAAATCTGATTTTAAACGCTGCTGAGTCGCCAGGAGCAACTAAAAATACGGGTAATTGCGTAATCTGAAAATTGGTAGTATTGGAGGAGGTAAGACCTGTAATATTAAGGTTAGTTGCTCCAAAATTTTTAACATAAAAAGTATTTTCTATTTCTACTCCTGCAAACCAATTACCATAATCACTTCCATTGGCTAAATCTGCTGAAGAACCCGACGCTACAATATTGCCTCCTAAGCCCGAAACAGCCACCGTAGCTAAATCCAAATTTAATTGGTCTAAACCTATATCTGTACTACCATAATCGGAAGTAGCACGGAAACGAATAACCGCAGTAGGTGAGTTGGAGTTGATAAAAATAGCTCTCTGAGTCCAAACATTCGCTGTTCCGTAGCTTGCCAAAGGTGTTGCGGAAAAAGTTGCCCCTCCATCGTTAGAAAGAAATACACTCAAATTATCTGAGCCATCTGTATTGATGTGATAGAACGTGAGCAACTTAGGCCCCGGCGTACTTAAATCAACATATAAATCTAAATCTCCTGTTGTTGAGGAGGGAGCATAATAAGTATGAAAGCGTGCCGAATAAGGTGTACTTAATGCTCCCGTAGGCGCGTAAGCACCAAGAGTCGGGCTTGTCCATCCTGCGGAGATTCCATCGTCATTTCTTCTCCAAGAACTATTACCTGCAGTAGGGGTGTTTCGCCAAGAGTTATCTGGTACATCTCGTACATTACAAGTGTTTGCCCATACTGCATCAAAATTTTGTACATAAGGTAATGAAGCATAAGTAGGAAAAATAAGCGTAACAGTAACTACAGAGGAATTGGTAGAATTACTCGAATTGGTACAAGTAACTACACAGCGGTACGTTACCGAAGCTACCGCAGGCAATTGAACTACCGAGGTAGCACTCGTTGCCCCTGCAATATTTGTAAAACCACTACCCGTATCCGCCTGCCACTGATAGGTAATATCCAAAGCAGGAACAGCTGGCACACTCAAAGTTACATTGGAACCCACACAACCCGATGTAGGCGTTGCTGTTGCTGTGAGTGTAGGAGGCGTGCCTGTACAAGGAGAAGGTATTGTCCAAATAAATGTAAGCCCCGATGCGGGAAACACAGTGCTTGTAAGTGTCATCGTTGCATTGTTTGCAGCTCCAGGCGTACTTGCTGACCAATCGGTAGTGGTGGTTCTGTTGTTGAAGTCTGCACCAGTTGTTCCTCTTAAGCCTACTTGCGGATTACCTCCACTTGCGGCTGTAAAAGCCCCATATACAAACCTAATTTCACCTGTACCTGTATTTAAACGAACCTGAAAACTAAAATCTTCTCCTGTTACTCCATATCTTCTAACATTTTTCCATTGAAATATTAGCTCACTTCCTATTTGTTCATATCTAATTTCGCCGGTAGCATTACCTATTAAGTCTCTACCCATTGGGGCTATAATGCCACCAGCAGTAACAGATGAGGAGATGGGATTATAATTCGTCGTAATAGCCGTGCCTCCAAACTGTAGCCATCCATTCGTTCCAACAAATACAGACGTATAAGGTGTGCCATTATAGGTAAAAGAGGGAATAGGCTGCGTGTAAAAATTATCATCAAAAGTACCTGTAGCCAGCACTGTTCCTCCTGTAATGGGCGTATAAGTGCCATTAGTTTGGCTAAATACATAATTGGTAGCTACTTGTGCGTAGAGTGGCGTAGTAAGCCAAAAAGCGAACAGCCAAGCCCATAGGAGCGGCGTTCGTAAGCGTAAAGAGTATTTGTGTCGCATAATCTTAGGGATTTTACGGGTGAAACCAAAAAGAATGCAGAAGTTTTTATTCAGAGCTCAAATCTAAAATTTTCTTTCAAAAAATACAAAAAAAAAGAAATATTTTTTCAGCTATCTAGCTGGTCGGGGTATTTCCAGGCGAGTTTGTCTTCAAGAAACTCTTCGGTGGCAAGGGTGGTAGGTTTGGGCATTTTTTCGTAGTATTTGGAGATTTCAATTTGTTCGCGATTTTCAAAGACTTCCTCGAGATTATCTATGGGCGAGGAGAAATCGTTGAGTTTGGCATTTAGCTCTTCTTTGGTTCTGATAGCAATTTGCTTGGCTCTTTGAGCAATAATGTACACTGATTCATAGACATTTCCTGTTTTTTGTGCTATTTCGGGCATATCGCGTGTCATAAGCGAGGCAGAAATGGCACCAGATACAGGCTTTTTGTCTAGGGCTTGTGTTTTGGCTGTTCCGTTATTTTTGTTTTTAGCTTTCATATTTTTCGGGTTTTGATGTGAATATTTAATTTTGTTGAGTTTTATCTACTTTGTTGAGTTCAGAGATTTGGCGGCTTGCCGAATCTTCAATATCTTGCACTTCTTTCAGATACTTACTTTGGGGAAACTTATCTTTGTATTCATTGCACAAATCTAGGGTTTCTTGCAATCGTTCTTTTTGTTTACTAAAAATACTCTCGCAAGCCAGATTGTAAGCACTTTCTATCCGTTTGTACAAGATTTCTTCCATATACACCGAGTCGGGAAAGTCTTTTTGGAAATTAGTCATTGCTCTGACAGCGGCTTTGTAATTGCTATTTTTATAGTAGAGCAAAGCCTGCTCGTAAGCCTTTTTTTCTAATTTACTACGCAATTCTTCTATGATTTTGTTGGCTTCATTTATTTTTGAGCTTTGCGGATATGTATTCAAATACTTTTGGATAGATTGAATAGCTTCTAATGTAGGTTTTTGGTCTAGTTCACTTTCAGGGGATTGACTGTACAAAGAGAAAGCATGCATATACAAAGATTCTTCTGCCCATTCGCTACGCGGATAGGTTTCGTAAAAGCGTTTGAACGCATAAGCGGCCATTTCATATTCTTTATTTTTGAAGTAGGCTTGTGCCATCAGATATTGAGCCTTTTCGTACTCTTTTTTGCCTCGTAACAAAGGTTCAATTTCTTCTAACAAAATCAAGGCTTTGTCGTAAGACTTGTTTTCATAATATTCGATAGCGGCATTGTATTTTTCGAGCGGGTCTTTACTTTTACGAATTTTATTAAATTTGCTACAAGCTCCTAAAAGCCCTGCAACAAACAATAAGCCTACAAGATATTTTTTCATAGTATTTTTTATGACCTTATTAACAATACCAACAAACCTATGAGGCTTTTTCAAACCTCATAGGTTTGTTTAACATAGTTTTTTTAAGCTAACATTCAATGACTAACAAGTAACTTTTTGGTAGCCACATTTTTGCCTTCTAAAACAAGACTGTACAAATACATACCTGTTTTCAGCCCAGAAGTAACAATGGTAAGACGATTGTTTTCGGCAGAAAGAGGGTAAGAAGCTACTTCATTGCCCAAAACATCATATAAAACTATGCGTGCTTCAACATTTTGCAAAAGCTGATACTGAAAAGTGGTGCTTTCATTAGCAGGATACGGGTAAGGTAAAGAAATACTTATTTGCGTATTTTCAAAAAATTTACCTGTTTGTGGAGGGCGTAGCCCAACAGCTTCACAAAAAATTGAAACCAAAAATAAAACTATAAGAACAAATTTTTTCATAGCCCCAAGCACAATTTTCGCAATACTACAAATTTTAGATGAATTTTTCAAAAATTAAAAACGTTTTTTTCAGAAAATTGTTAATTTTTTTCCGAAAAAACAGTAAATTTGTTGGTAAGGTTTTTGTCAGAGATGAAAAGGTTTTATCAGATCTTATTGTTTTCAACTGCTTTTGGTACTTATAATAGTTTAGCAACTCACATTGTAGGTGGCGATATACAGATGCAGTATTTGGGCACAGGCAATCGGTACCGATTTATCTTGAATTTGTATTTTGATGAAATCAATGGGAACCAACAAGCCGAAGATGCCAATGTTGTATTAGGTATTTACAAAAGACGCAACAATACGCTGGTACAAAGTTTTACTTTGCCTAAAACTTCGCAGGCACAAGTTCAGTATCAAAATGATGCTTGCCAAAGCCAATTCTTACGTACTCGCCTGATACGCTACAGCCTTGATGTAGATTTATCGCCTACAAGCTACAACGACGACCAAGGCTACTATGCGATTTGGGAGCGTTGTTGCCGAAACAACGTTATCAGTAATATAGCCAATCCCGGTGCGGCAGGTAGTGTGTTTTATTTATGGTTTCCTGCTATCAGTATTGGTGGCTCTCCTTTTCGTAATAATTCTCCTACGTTTAGCGTACCCAATGGCGATTATTTATGTTTAGGGCAAGATTTCGTTACAACCAACTTTTCAGCTACCGATGCCGACGGCGACCAGCTCGTCTATTCAATGGTTACACCTTTCAATGGCTATTCAAGCAGTACCAATCCTAACCCTTTCAATACGAATGCTCCTTTAAGTTATAACTTTCCGCCTCCTACTATCAGTTGGCTTTTGGGTTTTTCGGCTACCAATGCTATTCCAAGTAGTGTAGGTATGCCATTAAGCATTGATAGCAATAATGGCACTTTGAGTGTCAATCCGAACCGAACAGGACTTTTTGTGTTTGCAATTCGTTGCGAAGAGTTCAGAGCAGGGGTAAAAATAGGTGAAAGCCGCCGAGAATTTCAATTTTTGGTGCGTGAATGTAGAGCCAACACCCCTCCTACCGTGTCCTTACCTTTGCCCAATAACCCTTCTCAAAACTACGTAGAAGGCGATACGCTTACCATAGACGCTAGCAATGAGGCGAATTTGTGCTTTAATTTCAAAATTACCGACAGCCCCAACGAAAATATCAGTAAAATTACAGCTCGCAAAATCAGTGGAAATTTCAACTTTCGTAGCAATCCTTTCAAAGTAACTAGCACACGTACCAACGGGCAAGGAGTTGCTCTTGTAGAGTTTTGTTGGATAAAGTGTCTGTACAGTAGAAACGCCAACGATATTTTCGTATTTGAAGTAATTGTACAAGATGATGCCTGCCCAAGCCCAGGTACCGATACTTTACTTGTAAAACTCCGCGTATTACCGAAAAAAAATGCTCCTCCTATTTTGAGCATTCTGCAAAGCACGCCGAATGTCAATATTTCACAAAAAATTATTCGGGCTCAAGTAGGAGAATTGGTTGAAATAATTTTACAAGGAACCGATGCCAACAACGACGAGCTAGTTTTACAAATGCTTATCAATGGCGATACTACTAATATTTTAGGCTTTACTTTGGTGGATAGTATACGCCGTAATGGCTTTTTAGTCTCAAAATTTCGCTGGCAACCCGACTGCCGAACCATCAGCCAAAACGGGGAAATACAAAACTATGATATTGACTTCGTTTTGCGAGAAAAAAACAATGAATGTGACAACTCAAACGCTGAAATTTCTTTCAAACTTATTTTAGAAGATAAACCCGTAGATTTAAGTAACTTTTTGCCCGCCAATATTTTTACCCCCAATGGCGATGGTATCAATGATGAGTATTTTCTGCACAATTTGCCCGAAGAAAACTGCTTTTATCGCTTCGCATCTATTAAAATTTACAACCGATGGGGCAAAATGGTGTTTGAATCTTCGGACAAAAATTTTCGTTGGAACGGTGAAAGCCTACCCGCTGGAGTATATTTTTACCTCATTGATTACCAAAACATCACCTACAAAGGTACACTGACAATTATGTACTGAAAGGTAAGAAACAAGAAATTGAAGACAAGAAAACAGAAATTCAAAATTTCGCTATCTTTGAAGCCAATTTTTGAGCAATGAGTAGAAGTTTGGCGAAAGCAATTAGTTGGCGAGTGACAGGTTCAGTAGATACGTTTGTGGTAGGTTGGATTTTTACCCAAAACCTTCCTACGGCTACGGCAATAAGTACGATTGAGTTTGCAAGCAAAATTCTTTTGTACTACCTACACGAAAACACTTGGGGAAAAATTGCTTGGGGTAAAAAGGGAACATCTGAAAGTCATACCCGAAGTTTCTTGAAGGCTTTTAGCTGGCGTATAGTAGGCACGCTGGATACCATGGTCATCTCGTTTTTCCTTACAAAAAAACTGATTTGGGCACTTCAAATCGGAACAGTAGAGTTCTTTTCTAAAATTTTTTTGTACTACTTGCACGAAAGAGTTTGGCAATACCTTACCTATCAATCAGAAACAAAAGAAGGCTTTACCAATAAAGTGTAAAGCCCTCGGTATAATTTTTACTCTTTCACTACTTTTTTAGCAAGATAGAAATCAATTACTTCGTACTCGGTATTGGCAAGGCGTTCGTTCATTTCGTCAAGGGTTTTGGGTGGGGGAACAATCACTTTATCGCCAGGTTGCCAATCCAGAGGAATAGCCACTTTGTGCTTATCGGCAAATTGAAGAGCTTTCAAGGCTCGCAAGATTTCGTCCATGTTACGTCCTACACTTAAAGGATAGTACATAATCAGGCGGATTTTCTTTTCGGGGTCGATGAAGAAAACGGCTCTTACTGCGGCAGTTTCGCTTTCATTGGGTTGCAACATTCCATAGAGTTTGGCAACTTTCATATCCAAATCGGCAATAATTGGGAAGTTGAAATATACGCCTGTTTTTTCGCGTACATTATTTACCCAAGCCAAATGCGAATGGATACTATCAATGCTCAAACCGATAAGCTCGGTATTGAGGGCATCAAACTCTGCTTTACGTTGAGCAAATCCGCTCATTTCGGTAGTACATACAGGCGTAAAATCCGCAGGGTGTGAAAACAAAATTACCCATTTACCTTTGGCAAAATCAGAAAATTTGATTTTTCCCATAGTAGTTACTGCCTCAAAATCAGGGGCATTATCGCCTATACGAGGCATTGCATAAACTTTTTCTTGTGCTTCCATATACATATATTTTTTTATTGATTTGTTTACAAAAATAGGGGGTTTCTTTGCGTTTTGCAAATTTATTTTTTCAATTGTTTTAATAGATGTTATCTATAATGATAAGAGGCTTTGAGCTTTTTCTAAGACTTTTCCTATTGCACTGCTATCGCTACCGCCTGCTGTGGCGAAGAAATTTTGTCCGCCTCCCCCACCTTTGATTTCCTTGGCAAGTTCTTTGACAATTCTGGAAGCATCAAAACCTTTCTCCTGTACTAAATTTTCAGAAATCATCACTGCAATCTGTGGCTTTTCGTTGATGTTTGCCACCAAAATAGCCACCAAATTTTCTATCTGATTTTTGAGTTCAAAGGCTATTTGCTTCATCAAATCGGCACTGGCTACCTGAATTTGAGCAATGAGCAGATGAATATTGCCCATTTTTTGTAAATTATCTTTCAGAATTCGCTGTTTTTCGGCTTGTGCTTGGGCTTGTTCATAACTTTCTATTTTCTTTTCAAGGAAATTTTTTTGCTCTGCTAGTTGCTGAATAGCTTTGAGCAAGTCTTTGGGATTTTTGAGCATTTCACGAATTTGCTCCAAGAGTTTTTCTTTGTTGCGTACCCATTTTTCGGCTTCGAGGGCAGTAACAGCCTCAATTCGTCTTACTCCTGCCGAAATAGAATTTTCTGAAATAATCTTGAAAAAGCCAATTTCGCCAGTAGCCGCTACGTGGGTACCTCCGCAAAGTTCGCGGGAAAATCTTTCGTCAAAAGTAATTACTCGTACAAAATCGCCGTATTTTTCACCAAAAAGAGCTGTAGCCCCCCATTGCTCGATAGCTTCTTTGAGCGGAACGTTACGGCGTTCATCAAGAGCTATATTTTCACGAATTTTTTCATTAACGATATGCTCAACTTGCTCAATTTCAGTATCTGTAAGTTTGGCAAAATGAGAAAAATCGAAGCGTAAAAATTTTTCTCCGACGAAAGAGCCTTTTTGTTGGACGTGCTTTCCGAGCACCTTACGCAAAGCGGCATGAAGCAAATGCGTAGCCGAATGATTTTTACGTATCAGTAAGCGTCTGCTCTCATCAATCTGTCCGATAATTTCAGCAAGAGGATTTTGTTGTAGAAATTGAATAAATTTTTCGCAGTTTTTATCTTCGGAAATATGAATGATAAGCTCATTTTCTTTTTTAGTATCGTGGATAAAAATGTTTTCTTGGGTATTCGGTATAGTAAAAGTGCCTGAGTCGCCTATTTGCCCACCGCTTTCAGCATAGAAAGGGGTTTTGTTCAATACAAAATGATAAAGTGTTTTATTTTTTTCTTTTACTTTACGATAGCGTAAAACTATGGCGGTACTTTGTGTGTAATCGTAGCCAATAAATTCTACATCAGTGTGATTTTGAGCTAAAATTACCCAATCGGAGGCTTCTTGGGCTTGGGCTTTGCGAGAGCGTTCTCGCTGAATTTCTAACTCTTTTTCAAAGCCTTCCGTATCAATAGAAAGGCCTTTTTCTTTGGCAATCAGGGCGGTCAAATCTACGGGAAAGCCATAAGTATCATAGAGTTCAAAAACGAGTTTTCCTTCCAAAACTTTACCTTCTTTGAGGTATTCTTCTTTGGCAAGAGCCTGCGAAAGCGTTTGCAAACCATTTTCCAGAGTACGCAAGAAAGATTTTTCCTCTTCTAAAATTACATTTTGCACAAACTTTTCTTGGGCTTTGAGTTCGGGGAAAACCTCTTTGAACTGCTCGGCAAGCAAAGGTACAATTTCATTGAAAAATGGCTCTTTGAAGCCCAGATAAGAATATCCGTAACGCACTGCTCTACGCAAAATACGACGAATTACATAGCCTGCACCCGTAGCGGCAGGCAATTGCCCATCGGCAATAGTAAAAGCTACGGCTCGGATATGGTCGGCAATTACACGCAAAGCCACATCACTTTCTTTGTTTTTTCCATAAGCAGTATGAGCTTTTCGAGCTACAAAATCTATAATGGGCTGAAAAATATCGGTATCATAATTAGATTTTTTACCCTGTATTGCCATACAAAGCCGCTCAAAGCCCATACCTGTATCTACGTGTTTAGCAGGTAAAGGCACCAGTGAGCCATCGGCTTTGCGTTCGTACTGCATAAAAACATTGTTCCAAATTTCAATCACCAATGGGTTGTCTTTATTGACAAGCTCTCTGCCTGCTACCTTCTGAATTTCAGATTCGTCTCGCAAATCAATATGAATTTCGGTGCAGGGTCCGCAAGGTCCTACTTCGCCCATTTCCCAAAAATTATCTTTTTTGCTACCGAATAAAATTCGCTCTTCGGGCAAATATTTTTTCCAAATCTCATAAGCCTCGATATCTTTGGGAAGGTTTTCTTTTTCATCGCCTTCAAAAACTGTTGCATAGAGCCTTTCTTTGGGCAATTGATAGACTTCGGTCAGCAATTCCCAAGACCAAGCAATAGCCTCTTCTTTGAAATAATCGCCAAAAGACCAATTGCCGAGCATTTCAAAAAATGTATGATGATAGGTATCGTGTCCTACGTCTTCCAAATCGTTGTGTTTGCCTGTTACACGCAAGCATTTTTGTGTATCGGCAATGCGAGGAGCTGTAGGAGGCTTTGTACCCAAGAAAAAATCTTTGAATTGAGCCATTCCTGAATTGATAAACATCAGGGTAGGGTCGTTTTTGAGCACAAGCGGAGCAGAAGGCACAATGAGATGTCCTTTATTTTTAAAGAAATCTAAAAATTGCTGTCGAATTTCGTGGCAAGTCATAAAGAAAAGAATAATTAGTAGCTTTGGGGGCAAAAGTAAAACTTTTGCGATTGAAAAGCAACGTAAAATTTTGCAGATAAAAGGAACAAAAGGAAGTTTTCAGAAGTTTTTTGCTATATTTGTCGCAAATTTTTTTAGCGAGCATGTTAAGCATACCTACAGAAAAAAATCATACTATCAGCAAATCAAAGGCTTATTGGCTACTGCTGAAGCCTCGTTTGTCGTTTTTAGTAGCATTTTCAGCATCTTTCGGATATATTTTCGGAAAAAAACTACCTTTCGATTGGTTTTCTTTTGCATTTTTTACATTGGGAGGTTTTTTAGTTTCGGGGGCTTCGGTAGCTATCAACCAGATTGTAGAAAAAGATTTGGACAAGCTAATGACCCGCACGCAAAATCGCCCATTACCTTTGGGAATTTTGCAAACAGGCGAAGCTATTCGCTTCACTATATTTACGCTTTTGGTAGGTATTGTGCTACTGGCAACTTTTACCAATACGCTTACGGTATTTTTATCGCTTTTTTCGGTTTTTTTGTATGGCTTTGTGTATACACCTCTCAAACGCAAAAGTTCTTTTGCGGTGTTTGTAGGGGCTATTCCCGGAGCCTTGCCTCCACTTTTAGGCTGGACAGCGGCAACCGAGCAAATTTCTTTTGAAGCTCTGATTATCTTTGCCGTACAGTTTGTTTGGCAATTTCCTCATTTTTGGGCAATTGCTTGGGTTTTAGATGAGGATTACCAAAAAGCAGGATTTCGCTTGCTTCCCTCTCATGAAGGTAGAAGCCTGAATTCGGCTATTCAAATCATGATTTATACGCTTTTCCTGATACCAATTAGTTTGCTACCTACTTTATTCGGACTTACGGGCATCAAATCGGCTGTTGTAGTTACGGCGGCAGGTTGCCTATTTGCGGCTCAAAGTTTTGCCTTGATGAAAGACCAAACCCCACGGTCGGCTTTACGAATTATGTTTGGTTCATTTCTTTATCTGCCCATTGTGCAAATAGCTTATTTGCTGGATAAAGTATAAATGGCTCTACTTTTTTCGCTACAAATCTTATATTAGCAAAAAGAATTTACTGCAAAATTCAATGCTGTGAAAATTAGATTTTTGTGTTTTTTCTTGCAAATTTTTCTCAAATTTCTTTTTTTGCTATCAGTTTTTTTAGCACTTTTGTAGCCCTGCTCCACTGAAAACACACAAAAACTGAACGCTTTATAGCCTTCTTAAAAAGTTGCAGTGTATCTTCGTCAAAAACTTTATAATTTATATTGCCGTGCTTAAAACTACAACTCATAATTATCCCTCAACGAATAAAGATTATAAGAGTGTTTGGGAAAATTGTTTGAAAACAATACGAAACTCTCTGCCCGAACATACTTTCAACACCTGGTTTGTCCCTATCGTTCCTTTGAGTTTACACGATAACAAACTTACCATTCAAGTACCCAGTCCTTTTTATTACGAATATATTGAAGAAAACTATTTAGAAATTCTACGAAAAGCTATCGATAAAGAGTTAGGTCCTGATGGAAAGCTGGAATACTCTGTGGTAGTAGATAAAGGCAATGCTCAGAACTTGCCCAAAACAATGACCGTACCCAATACCAAAATTGAATTGGATATCAAGCCTCCTGATAATAAAATAAATCCTGATTTGCAAAAAAGAAAAGTGCAAATCTTGCAAGAATATGAAAGTTTTTTCAGGGATATTCAGTTCAATGAAAATTATACTTTTGATAATTTCGTAGAAGGCGATTGCAACCGCTTGGCTCGTGCCGCTGGGCTTGCTGTTGCAAAAAAACCGGGCGTAACTGCTTTCAATCCACTTATGCTCTATGGGGGGGTAGGTTTAGGAAAAACACACTTGGTGCAGGCAATCGCTAACCATGTCAGGTTCAATTCTCCTGAAAAAATCGTAGTATACGTCTCTTCTGAAAAGTTTGTTAATCAGTTTATTGATGAGATTAAAAACGATAAAATACAGAAACTTACCAATTTCTATTTGCAAATAGATGTGCTGATTATTGATGATGTACAGTTTTTGGCTGGTAAAGTAAAAACTCAAGAAATGTTTTTTCATATTTTCAACCATCTGCATCAGCATGGTAAGCAAATCATAATGACTAGCGACCGCCCTCCCAAAGAATTGCAAGGCTTGGAAGATAGGCTTCTGTCTCGGTTTAAATGGGGGCTTACTGCCGATTTGCAACAACCCGATTTTGAAACACGCATCGCTATTATTCTAAAAAAACTGCAAAACGAAGGTATTGAAATTAGCTATGATGTAGTTGAATATTTAGCCCATAACATAGACAGCAACATTCGGGAACTTGAAGGCGTGATTGTGTCGTTACTGGCACGCTCTAATCTGGAACGCCGAGAAATCGATTTACAGCTGGCTCGCGAAACTATCAAGCACATTATCCAAAAGGTAGATGAACGCCGCCCCGAAACAGCCGATGTAGATATTGAAAACATACAAAAAATAGTTTGTCAGTATTTTAATGTAAAAGAAGAAGATATCAAAGGCAAAATTAGAACCCAAAACATTGTCAAAGCTCGTCAAATTGCAATGTATCTCTGCAAAGAATACACAGAACTTTCTTTGAAAGCGATTGGGTATCACTTTGGCGGTAGAGACCACAGCACCGTCATTCATGCTATTCAAACTATAAGCGATTTGTTAGAGGTAGATGGCTCTGTTCGGCAAGATGTACAAGCATTGATGAAAATTATCGGAAAAAAGGAATAAAAACTTATAAATCTTCTTTTATGCTTCAACCAATCAATTATTTTATGCACTATTCTTTGCATTATATTCCTGAACGCACTCAGAAACCTCGCCAAGTAGGTCTGACAATGGTAATGGATAAGGGTTTGAGTATCAGGCAGGTGGAAGACCTTCTTGAAGTAGCAGGCGATTATATTGATATGGTAAAGCTCGGCTGGGCTACTTCTTATGTTACAGCGAATTTGAAAGAAAAATTAGCAGTCTATAAATCAGCAGGAATTCCTACCTATTTTGGAGGTACACTTTTTGAGGCTTTTATTATCCGTAAGCAATTTGCCGATTATCAAAAACTTTTAGATAAATACCAAATGCCTTACGCCGAAGTGTCTGATGGCTCTATTGAATTGCCCCACGAAGAAAAATGCAGATACATCAGCGAACTCACTAAACAGGTAGTAGTACTTTCGGAAGTAGGTTCGAAAGATGCTGAAAAAATATTAGCCCCTTATCAGTGGATAGAACTAATGAAAGCGGAATTGGAGGCAGGTGCCTGGAAAGTAATCGGTGAAGCAAGAGAATCGGGGACAGTAGGGTTATTTCGCGATTCGGGTGAGGTACGTCAGGGGCTTGTGAAAGAAATCATTCACTCTATTCCTGCCGAAAAAATCATATGGGAGGCTCCACAAAAACCTCAACAAGTCTGGTTTGTCAAACTTTTAGGAGCCAATGTAAATTTGGGAAATATTGCCCCCAACGAAGTAATTTCTGTAGAAACCATTCGTTTAGGTTTGCGAGGAGATACTTTTACTCACTTCTTGCCTAAGGAATTACTTTAAGCGTAAAATTTGGATTTTCAGAGTTTAGCTAAAAAATCAATCTTTTAAACTTAAAACTTACTCAGTGAGCTTTCATTAGGCAATCGCACCCAAACACTTGGTCGGCAAATTTTTTGAGTGCAGGCATTTCTTTACGAGCCAGCAATCTACCCTGCCGAGCTATCAGGTACAAGCCCAACAAAACCACAGCACAAAGCCCTGCAAGATAAAAGCCCCAAGGCTCTTGCTCTATCATTATTTGCGAAATACCAAGCATCAGACTGATGAAAATACTTGTAGAAGTGACAATCAGAAGAAACATGATAAGCATCCATATCGGTGAAATAGGTGTGAGTAAAACTCGTACTAGCGTAGTTCGGTCTTGCAAATTTTCTTCTAGAGCAATTTCCATGTAGGGTGTCCAGAGTCGGTGTTTATGAGCAGGAAAACGAATTTGAATGTGAAAATCTGTCAGCACCCCTGTAAAACCTTCGGGGTTGTTTTCATTGAGTTCTTTTCGGAACTTTTCTACAATTTCATTTCGGCTCATTTCGCTTGTAAAACGGAAACGAGGGCGTAAAGCTAAACTTTGTGCATCCATAAGCATACTTTTTTCGGCGAAAAAGAGTTTTTCGTAAGAGAAAAACAATGCTTATTGCAAGCTAGAAAATTGATTTTTATCAGATTTTTCATAAATTGCTACTTGCTAATCTACCATGCAAAAAGTTTCATATGCAGCTCAGTCTTGAAAAAATCCGCCAGTTTGGAAACATAGAACTACTTGCCAAACAGCTTGTAGAGGGCTTTATTACAGGAATGCATCGCTCCCCTTTTCACGGCTTTTCGGTAGAATTTGCCGAACATAGACTTTACAACACTGGCGAAAGCACACGACACATAGATTGGAAAGTTTTTGCCAAAACTGATAAACTTTTTATCAAACGCTACGAAGAAGAAACTAACTTGCGTTGCCAAATTCTGATAGATGTTTCCTCTTCAATGTTTTACCCCAAAGCTACCAAGGGCAAACTCACGTTTTCGGTAATGGCGGCAGCGTCTTTGGCACTTATGCTCCAAAAACAACGCGATGCGGTAAGTATTGCCACTTTTGATGATAAAATCATAGAGCATACCCCCTGTAAATCAACGCAAATTCACTTACATCAAATTTTTCTTTTGCTTCAAAATTTGCTCGATGCAGAAAGCCATTTGCAAAAAACGTCTGCCAGCAAAGTTTTACACGAAATCGCAGAAAAAATCCACAGACGCTCGCTCGTGATTATTTTCAGTGATATGTTTGAAGATGTGGAAAACCCACAAGAACTGCTCACAGCTTTGCAACACCTCAAACACCGAAACCACGAGATTATTGTTTTTCATGTTACCGATAAAGCTACTGAAAAAGAATTTGCCTTTGAAAATCGTCCTTATGAATTTATTGATCTAGAAACAGGTGAAAAAGTGAAACTACAACCACAAGCCATAAAAGATCTTTACAAAGAAAAAATTTTGCAGTTTGCTCACGAACTTAAAATGAAGTGCGGACAATACAAAATTGATTTCATTGGAGTAGATATTGCCCGCCCCTTCGAGGAAGTGCTGTATGCCTATATGGTAAAAAGAGCCAAGATGTACTAAAACTCGTGCAAACGAGGTGCAATATTCATTCGCAAGCCCAAAGAAGTGAAAGTAGTGTTTTTGTAAAGCATAGTGGCGTCATCATTTTGGCTGCGACGAACAACTTGTTTCAGCTCTACAAAAACATTGTGCCAAGCCTGATAGCTCAGCGTAGCATCAAGAAAAATAGTTCTCGTGTTCAAACCCTGACCAATTCTGTTGCCATATTCTTGCACACGTGTGCGGTTATCCAAAAGTAAATTTCCTCCCCAATTCAAGCCATTTGTATCTAATCCGTAATTGGCATAAAAAGCCTTTCCCGTGAAATTGAGCTTGGGCAAGGGCTGATAACGTAGAATACCTACAAACTCGTAAAAATTTGCTCCCAAAGGGTGTGCAAGTGGTTGTTGGTAGTGTGTATAAGATTTGAAATTGTTGTCTTGCGTATAAGTGTAAGGGCGTGCAAAATTAAATTCTGCCTGTAAATCTAAATTTTTGATAGTAAAGGCATTGATGTATTTCAAACCAATTTGCCCTGCATATTTATTTGCCCACCAGCCCCGATTAGCACGAATTTCCCG
Organism: uncultured Cytophagales bacterium; assembly: GCA_938002655.1. Lineage (GTDB taxonomy): Bacteria > Bacteroidota > Bacteroidia > Cytophagales > Thermonemataceae > Raineya. The sequence continues at coordinate 3,400 of CALLAC010000033.1, read as the reverse complement.
AATGAGAAACTCATCTAAAATAAATTGTCCGTAAAGCGAAAAACTGCGTGCAAAGTTCCACTTCAAATCTGCTCCCAAAAGCACATTATCGGGGCTACCAAGTTGCTGTTCTACCAAACGATAAAAAATGATAGGGTTCAGATAGTTCAAATCAAAGCTATTGTTGGTAAGGGTATCTCTTTGCCCAAAAACGACAGTTTCAAATACGCCTAGATTAAAATTTTTAGACACATTCAGGCTCAAATGATGTTTGGCAAGATATTTTTTAGGACGCAAACCATCGGCATTAAGCACTTGGGCTGTCATTTGGGCAAAAATATTTTGATAATTGAGTTTCCATACATTGGTATTGATTTTCAGAAACAAATAATTTGCCGCAAAATCAGAAAGTATCATAGAACGATAGCCGTTGCCTATCAGGTTTCTATCGTGCCCGAACTGCACATCAATATTTCGGATAGGCTGAAAAGCAATATAACCTCGAGCGTGTATAAAATCTACATCGGTAGGCTCGGCACGGTCGCCATCTTTGTAGTAGCCTTCTTGCGGTACTGCATCAAACTTCTTAATTTGAGCCTGTACATACTTGGGAAAAGAGGCCTGGTTGTCAGTCATAAATGTGTAAAAACCAATTTTTCGGCTAATTATACCTCTTACTTCTACCCCACGCGTATTGAGATACGCGAGTTTGTCAGTGTTATTATCTTTACCTACCGAAAAAGCAAGTACAGGATTTACATGTAAATCAAAATCTTGGACTTGTACGTGATAAAAATCAGACTTTTGGCGATAAAATTTTTTCCAAAAATTTTGAGGAATTTCAGTACTATCTTGCCATAACCACTCCCAATTATCTTGCTTCAAGTATGCTAAATTAAATTTATCTACTTCAGAAAGATGTTGAGTGCTATCTTGCTGAAATTTTTGCAAGAAATCGGCAATTGCCGAACGCTTGTAAGGCTTGATATGCGAATGAAAAGACTGATGCAACCTCCCCGACTGAATTTCGTAACGTTCTAAAAGATGATAATAGTCGCTATTGAGGGGTGCATACACCGATTGGCTTAAAGCAAATTGTACAATGAATAAAAATACAATTAAGCTGGTAATACATAGAATAGGCTTTTTCATAACTTTTTTATGGTTTATGCTTCGAATTGTAAATTTTATTGTTGAGCAAGTTGTTGGGCAGATTTAGGTTCTTGTAAGTGGTCAAACAGATTGAGTTTGCAAGCGGTACTCACAGCCATATATTTCCAATGTTCTGTAAAAAAAGATTTGAGTTTATTTTTCATAAAGTTTTGGTTATATTTTATTTTGCTTTAAAATCTCTTTGAATAGTTCTACTGCTTTCAAAACACTTTGCTGTTTTAATTCTTTAAAGTAACCTTCTTTGTGAATAGGTTTATCTACTTTTCTTTCACCTTCAAGTAGAGTTACTATGTGTAAATCAATATCAAAATATGACATCAGACTATGTATTGAATAACTTCCATAAGTAATGTCTTTGAATATATCAGAGTAATCACCCCCTAATTGGCTTTCTAATTGAAATAATACGCAATTCAGTTCAGGAAAAACACTTTTCAATAAAGTAAAATCAACTAAAATTCTTTTTAGCATTGCATTTTCGGTATAAGCTTTACATTCAATTCCTATCACAAACTTACCATCAATGTAAACATGAACATCTGTTTTCAGAGTATAATAAAAATTTTTGATATTTTCAGTAATGTAATCTCTCACTTGTTTTTGTTTGACTCTTTCTATGTAATTTTTATTTAAGGGTATTTTTACGGTTTGTTTATTAAGCGATAATTTATCTGCATCTCCTCCAATTTCATTCCATGTAATTTCAATGAGTCTTTTAGCTAAACTTTCAACTAATAAGCCTTTTCCAGCACGAATCATTCCTCCATAGGCTCTATCTTCATCTTCAATTGCCTCACTTTCTATTCCTTTAACGAGTAAATTGTAGGCTTCGATAAGTTTTTCTACGTCATGTATTGTTGTTTTTTTCATAGTTTTTAGAATAATTGACTATTTATTCTTTGAATAGCGGTTTTGCAATATTCTTCGGAGATATCTATGCCTAAGTATTTTCTATTCAGAATTTTAGCAACGTAAGTAGTAGTTCCTGCACCGTTAAAGGGGTCAAGTACGACATCATTCTGATAAGAAAAAAGTTTGATAACGCGTTTAGCCAGCTCTTCGGGAAACATGGCAGGATGCCCGAATTTTTGCATATTTCTTTCAGGAGCGATACTCCATTTGGCATTCACCCATTCTTTAAATTCTTCTTCTGTAATATCAATGTCTTCTTTTTTACCTTCTTTCTTTAAAGTTCCTTTGCAAAAAACTTCTAAATATTCCCACGTACCCTTTAAGTATGGACTGCTCGGACTTTTCCAACTCCCCCAACTACTCAGTTTTGCACTGTAATTATTTTTTTCCCATAAAATTTCTGTTTTCCATATCAATTTTTTTTGTATGAAGAAATTACTAATCAAATGGTGTGTTGGAATATAATCTGAATACAAAGGCTGAATATTGATGATTATTCTACCGCTGTATTTCAATACTCGTACACATTGTTCAAATATGGCAAAAAGTTTATCAAAATATCTTTTCCACATAAAATCGTCTTGGGTTTCTGCATATTCTAGTCCGAAGTTGTATGGTGGAGAGGTTAGAATTAAATCAATACAATTATCAGGTAATTTTTGTAATAATTCCAAGCTATCACCACATAATATTTGATTTTCAAATTCTTGTGGTAAATTGTTATTACATTTTGAAAAATTATGATTGAGTGAATAAAATGCTGTTATTCTTTTCTCTTCTTTTTTCTTTCGTTCACTTACTTTTTTTTCGTCGTTATAGCCCACATAAACACGTTTTTTGTTTTTTATTCCATAACTCTTGATGCTGTTTATTCTATTAAAAATTTGGTCTAATAGTTCTATACTTTTATTATTTCCTTCTTTCTGATTTTTCAGTTTTTCTATATCATTTTTGAAAGAAACGAAATCTAATTGATTAAGATAAATGTTTATTTTATCATCGTAAAATTCAAAATAAAGGTCTTCTGGTTTATATTTTATAGATAGCACTTTAATTGGTTCTAATTCCTCAATGGTTGCTGTATTGGGAAGCTCTATTTTCTTGTAGTTCATATATTTTTACTTTTCAATGGAACAAAGATAATATTTTTAGACTATGCTAAAAGATATGATTAAACTTTATTGTAAAGTTTTCCATTGTTTAAAATCAGACCTTGCAGAAAATTTATCCATTTACCTTCTTCATAAACAAATTGATTACAAGTAAAATGATACAAAGCAATCAGTAAATCATGAGTAATAAACAGAGTGGTTTGGTGGGGGATAGAATTTTGTTG
>CALLAC010000032.1 GCA_938002655.1 uncultured Cytophagales bacterium | reverse complement strand
ATACTAATGACCCGAATGTTTCTAAGAGTTACTGCGGGGTAGTTATTGTAGATGAGTCAACTTGTTGAAAAAAGTATTCAGGAAGGGCTATGGATTTGCCAGAGGTCTTGTGGGTGGCTATGGCTAGGGGGATCACCTCTTTCCATTCCGAACAGAGCAGTTAAGCCCCGAAGCGTTGATGGTACTGGCCTAACAGCCGGAAGAGTAAATGCCGCCCCAATCTTATTTACAATCAATATCAAACCTCACTATCAAACAGTGAGGTTTTTTTAATTTTATAGCCTTACTGATAGCATCAGAAAATCATCTCTTTGAAAAGTGTCTTGCTTAAATTCTGTATATTAACACCATCAGTTCAAATGATGCTGCCGCATTCAAAATTTGTTACGATTTTTTTTAGATACTTTTCTTAATTTTTAGGCGAATTCAACTTATTTTTCATGATTTTTACTTGTAACTCAATACAATCAGAGTACTTAAAAGAAGAGAAAAGAGAAATAGTTAAGTCGTTTCTGAAAAAGTCAATTTTAGAATTTTTTGATAAAAACAGCAAGCCAAAAAGTTTTCACTTGTGCAAGATAATGTTTTGTGAATACAAATATACGGTAAACAGGTACTTAATTGTCTTTCAATTCAGTCATATTTTTAATGTAGCTTTCTTTTCATTCATAAAGTTTGTTAGGCCCAAATGCAGAAACCTGCTCAAAAGAAAATATTTTTACAAGTTGTTGATATTTAATTTTTTAACTTGCAAAGCATTATCTTAATTTAGCTAATTCGTACAAAAGAAGTAAAATCAATCAAATTTTATCATCATATTCTTACACTACTACCAAAAATTTTCAATAGCATTACATATTTAACACTACCCTCGGCTTTATAAACTTTTATTTTTGTAAGAAAAAGTCATTCAAAAAATCATCACGAATTGGTATCAATTCGGAGAAAATTTGCTCAAAAATTTTCATAAAGAAAAACTCACGTAAGATTAGAGTGTGTAAGTTCTATTTTTGCCAAATTTTTACTACAATTTTTTTTCAACTCAAACTCAAAACTACTTTTTCAAGGAACGACTGCTTAAATTTTACAGAAAATCAACGATAGTTTTGTCATAAAGAATAGAAAAATCTATACCAAATCAGACATTTTGTCATAAATAATTTTTTTGGCTTACCTTTTGAAGGCTTATTACTAAAACCTTACTACTATGAACTTCAATCGTTATACTATCAAAAGTCAGGAGTTGTTGCAGCAGGCAAGTCAGATTGCTTTGGGCAACCAGCAACCTATTATTGAAACAGGACACTTGGCAAAAGCTCTTTTAGAAAGTGATGAAAACACCATAAACTTTTTATTTCAGAAATGTGGTGCAAGCAAGAATTTTGTCAAAAATAAAGTAGATGAGCTTATATCCACTTATCCTAAATCATCGGGCGAAAGTCCGTATCTTTCTAACGAAGCGGCGGCGGCTCTGCAACGTGCCGAACGCAATTTGAGTGAGTTCAAAGATGAATATGTTGCCATAGAGCATATTCTCTTGGGCTTGCTTTCAGGCAAAGATAAAACTGCACAAATTCTCAAAGATGCAGGCTTTACTGAAAAAGCACTGGTGCAAGCTATTAAAGAATTGCGAGGCAATAGCCGCGTAACCGACCAAAACGCCGAAGCCAAATATCGCTCATTAGAACGCTATTCTAAGAACTTAAACGAACTGGCTCGTCAAGGAAAAATAGACCCTGTGATTGGTCGTGATGAGGAAATTCGCAGGGTTTTGCAAATTCTTTCTCGCCGAACCAAAAACAACCCTATTCTCTTGGGTGAGCCTGGTGTAGGAAAAACTGCTATCGTAGAAGGTTTGGCTCAACGTATTGTCAATGGTGATGTTCCTGAAAACTTAAAAACCAAAACCATTGTAGCATTAGATATGGGCTTATTGGTAGCAGGGGCTAAGTACAAAGGTGAATTCGAAGAACGCTTGAAAGCAGTTATCAAAGAAGTTACTGATTCGGAAGGCGAAATTATTTTATTCATTGATGAGATTCATACGCTCATAGGAGCAGGTGCAGGAGGCGATAGTGCAATGGACGCCGCCAATCTCTTGAAACCAGCTCTTGCCCGTGGCGAATTACACGCCATTGGTGCTACTACGCTGAACGAATATCAAAAATATATTGAGAAAGATAAAGCTCTTGAACGTCGTTTTCAGGCAGTAATGGTAGATGAACCCAGCCCACAAGATGCCATTTCTATTTTACGAGGTATTAAAGAAAAATATGAACTCCATCACGGCGTTCGTATCAAAGATGATGCTATCATTGCAGCAGTAGAACTTTCGTATCGCTACATTTCGGATAGGTTTTTGCCTGACAAAGCCATAGACTTGATGGATGAAGCCGCCGCTAAACTCCGTATGGAAATTGACTCTATGCCCGAAGAATTAGACGAACTCAATCGTAAAATAATGCAATTGGAAATAGAACGTGAGGCTATCCGCCGAGAAAAAGATATAGAAAAAGAGAAAATCCTTTCCAAAGAAATTGCTGAACTTTCTGAAAAACGCGATAGCCTGATGGCTAAATGGAAATCTGAAAAAGAAATTGTTGATAAAATTCGAACAGAAAAAGAAAATATTGAACGTTACAAAATTGAAGCCGAGCAAGCCGAACGAGCAGGCGACTATGGCAGAGTAGCCGAATTGCGATATGGTAAAATTTTAGAAGCCGAAAAACGTCTGAAAGATTATCAAATACAACTCAAAGAACTACAAGGCGAAAATTCAATGTTACGCGAAGAAGTTACCGCTGAAAACATTGCCGAAGTAGTTGCTAAATGGACGGGCATTCCTGTACAGAAAATGCTTCAATCTGAAAAAGAAAAACTTTTGCATCTGGAAGAAGAGCTTTCTAAACGAGTTGCAGGGCAAGCACAAGCTATTCAGGTAGTAGCTGATGCCGTAAGGCGTAGCCGTGCCGGACTTAATGACCCCAAACGACCCATTGGTTCGTTCCTTTTCTTAGGTACAACAGGGGTAGGGAAAACCGAACTTGCCAAAACACTTGCCGAATATCTATTCAATGATGAAAACAATATGGTACGAATAGATATGAGCGAGTACCAAGAACGCCACGCTGTAAGCCGCTTGATTGGTGCTCCTCCTGGTTATGTAGGCTATGATGAAGGTGGACAACTCACCGAAGCCGTACGCCGCAAGCCTTATAGCGTAATTTTGCTCGACGAAATCGAAAAAGCTCATCCCGATGTTTTTAATATTCTTTTGCAAGTGCTTGATGATGGCAGATTGACCGATAACAAAGGCAGAACAGCTAATTTTAAAAATACCATTATCATCATGACCTCCAATATGGGTTCAAGCATTATTCAGGAAAATTTTGCAAGAATAAATGAAGAAAATGAGTTTGATATAATTGAGGAAACCAAAGAAGAAGTAATCGCCTTGCTTAAAAAGCAAATTCGCCCTGAATTCTTGAACCGTATCGATGAAATCGTCATGTTCAGACCGCTCAACAAAAAAGATATTCTGCGAATTGTGGATATTCAGTTGGCAGGTGTAAAACGAATGCTCGCTGAAAATCAGGTAGAAATTGAATTTGATGAGAAAGTGAAAGAGTTGCTCGCAGAAGTAGGTTTTGATGCTCAATTTGGTGCCAGACCGCTCAAAAGAGCTATTCAGAAACGTTTGCTCAATGAGTTGAGCAAAGAAATTCTTGCAGGCAATATCCAAAAAGATAGTGCTATTTACGTAACTACTGACAAGTACGATAGGATTATCTTTGAAAATATTGTCAAAGCAGAGGAAGTCTAAAAATTTTTGCTTTCGAAAAAAGAAAAAGAGCAAGTTTGTACTGCTCTTTTTCTTTTGGAGTAGTGTTTAAAGATTTTTCACTATCCGAATGGTTTGTTGCCTGCCGTTGGCGGCAATAACTTTGAGCAAATATATGCCTTTGGGCAAATCTGCCAAATCTTGTTCAAATTCATTTTTCCCTTCTTGTAGAGTTAGGGATTTTTCTAACAGCATTATACCTTCGGCACTAAAAATTTGCATAGTAGCTTCTTGATTAGCTGAAGAAAAACACTCCAAAGTGCCTTTATCTTTGAAAGGAAGAGGATAAAAACGTATTTCTAAATCGTTGTATGTTCTGATAAATATGTTTTCGATTGCACTGAAACTTTGTTTGCCATCGTTTTCTACGATACGTAAACGGTAGTAGTAATGTCCCGGCTCCAATACTTTATGTTCGTATGTATAGAAAGAGGCTTGGTTTTTTGCAGATACTTTATCTAAACTTACAAATGTAGAGCCGTCTTTACTCCATTGAATTTCAAAAAATTTCAGGTTGAGTTCTTGCTCGGTTTCCCATATCAAGCGATTGTAGGGGTTACTTCTTTTAGCTCGGAACGATAGTAATTGTAGAGGCAGTACTACTCCTGAATTTTCAGGCACACTTAGGCGATAGCCACACTCATTAGCCGCAAATCCATCAAACATTATGTAATAGGTTTTACCTGGCGTAAGTCCTCTGACGGTGATAGAGCCTGTTGAACCAACCGGACCCGTAGGGTCGGGGCAAGAAGAAATAGGTTTCCATATACCTGTTTCGCAGTCGCTACCAATTACTTCATAGATTTGGATTTGTATTCCGAGATCACAGGGAGGACCGCCATTCGGAGCATTGGAAGTAACAGTCCATTCAAAGGTAGCTTGAATGTCGCTAGCTACAAATTTCAAAAAAGAGTTATTTTGAATAGTAGCCGATGTACTGCAAAAAGTTTGGCTAATGTTGTTGAGATTATTGTAAAAGTTTGGATTGTAAGCCATACTTGTAACGCCACAATAGCCATTCAGATTGCTAATAAGGGGAGCATCTGTGCAGGTGTTGGCAGGGCTGGGATTTGCCCCACAAGGAGGAATAGCCGTTACTCTCACTCTAAATGAACCTCTGCTTTCAAAGCTATTGTATTCACCATCTACAGCAATAAGATAAGTTGCTCCAATGGTTAAACCTATCAGATTGAGCGTTTCTTTACCACCATATCCATTAGCATCTCTACAATTTACGAAAGTAATTCCACATACACCACTGGAGTTGTGATACACGTTAAATTCAACATCCAAACCACGTTGGTTTCCTGAACCGCCGGGATTGCCGGCATCGGGCTCTACCTCTACGGTTACGTTGGAAACGGTAGCTACAAAACTAAACCATACGGTATTGTCGGGACCTGTATCAGCTCCGCAGAAAGTTAAAGGATCGGCATTCATTCCTTGTACTGCTCCAAGTACCCAGCCTTTATTGATTTCAACAGTGTTCCTATTCGGACAATCGTCGTTATTGCTCATTACTGCAATAGAAAAAGGGGCTTGGTGATTAGCTTGGTAGCCTGTAACCATTACGTAATAGGTGGCTCCTACGCTCAATCCTGTAAGATTTGCCATTTCACCTTTGGCATTAGAGTATTGGTCGGTGCAATTGATTTGCGTAAGCGAACCACACGAACCTGAATATACAGCCAGAGCCAAATCGGTATTAGTTATACTTGTTGTAAGTGGATGCACAATAACTAAATGGTTGGTTTTGGTTGCAATAAATTTATACCATACCGAACGACTAGGATTTCCACAAGTAATAGAGCCGTCGTTTGTTGCAAATTCATTGGTACCAAAAATGCCGGGTTTATCTACTTCTATATTGCGAGCATCTGCACAGGCGTCATTAGCGGGAGGTGAACCCACACGAATACAAAAATCTGCCCTACTAGTGCTGGTTGCCCCCATTACAGCAATATAGTAGGTATTTCCTATGGTAAGTCCAGTTATCCAAGCACTTTCAGTAGCCGAGCCGCTTGCAAAATTATTTATACAACTAATTTGAGTTAAAGCACTATTGTAGACGGTAAAACCTAAGTTTCCAAGGTAATCGATAGAATGTCCTGCAGGTATAAGCTCTATGTAGTGGTTGGTATGGGTGCAGTAAACTTATACCATACACTTTTTGCATTATTTAAACAAGTACTTGTACCATCGGCAGTAGCCAAATGATTGTTGCCAGGTGTGCAATCGGTGTTAATTGTAAGTGTAGTGGCATTGCTATAAGTATCGTTGGCAGGTGGAGCAATTACTTTAATATAGAACCATCCTTCGTGCGTAGTTGAAGGAGCACTGGAAACCATAATTCGGTAGGTTTGTCCGATGGTTAGCCCTGTATATGTATAGGCTTCGTCTATACCTGCACCATTTGCTTCTTCTGCACAAGTACTCAACACAGCAGTTAAGCTACCGCAAGTTCCTTGAAAAAGACGAAAACCAAGATTAGCTGTTGTTGTTAGAATATCTAATTCTATACGATGAGTGGTATGCGTAGCTGTGAATTGATACCAAACACTTTTAGCTGTATTTAAGCAAGTGGTGGTACCGTCGTTAGTAGCTAAAATATTTGTACCTTCTATTGCATTTCCATTAGGAGTAAGGGAAATAGCATTACTACAAAGGTCGTTGCTGGGGGCTCCCCTCACAGATACACAAAAAGCTCCATTTGTAGTACCGTAAGCACTTACTCGTAACAAATAGGTTTGCCCCACTACAAAACTGTTATGAGTGGTTTGTTCATCAGCACCAGTACCAGTAGCATTTACACAAAAAAGCTTTGTAAGCGAGCCGCAAGTTCCGCTATATACGGCAAAAACTGCATCTAAACCTGCAGAAATTACATCTACATAAATGTAGTGTGTGGTTTGGGTAGCTGTAAAGCTATACCAAACCGTGCGAGTGTTTGCACTGGTACAACCTCCCGCATCTAATGGTTCGTTGGTAGCGGTATTGGTTTGTCCATTGGTGCATATTGCATTGATAGTGAGGGGTATAGCGTTTGCACAATTATCATTAGGGGGTTGTGCAAAACTTTTTGATAGCCCTAACAACAAAAATCCCCAAAGAAATAAGCTTTTCACCATAAGCATGCAATTTTTTTGCAAAAATAGTAAAAAAAATTACAATTAAAAAAAAACTAAAAGTTTTTTTTGTGTATTAAAAACCCATGAGGTTTTTTAATGCAAAATTTTGAAAGCAAGAAAATGGCTTGTTTTGCATATTGAAAATAAATAATTTTCCATCGAAATATTGCAAAATATGAGATGTAAAGTAAATTTTGATAAGTTATCAGAAAAGGTAAAGAAAAATTTGCGTAAATTTTTAAAATTTTCTTACTTTTGGCTATGGATTTTGGTAAACTCAACGATATAAGTAGAGTAAATTTTCGATTACCTGCCAGTAGTAAAATAAACAAACAACTACTCGCTCGTTACACTCCCAATGCTCTGCAGGTGTGGGTAGGTCTTCCTATATGGTCGCAGAAGGCATGGATAGGAAAAATCTACCCGCCCAAAGCTCAAAGCAAAGATTTTTTGAAATACTATGCCCAGCAATTCAATAGCATCGAACTGAACACCACTCATTATCGTATTCCCGATAAGACTACCATTGAACAATGGAAAAGCCAAGTAAGCAAAAATTTTCGTTTTTCGCCCAAATTTCCGCAGCCTATTTCTCACGAAAAGATGCTCCAAAATTGTCAAGATTTAGTAGCAGCGTTTTGCAAAGCTATCAGTGGTTTTGGAGAAAATCTGGGACTTTCTTTTCTACAATTGCCGCCCTACTTCGAGCTCAAACATCTACCGATTTTAGAAAAATTTTTATCCGAATTTCCTGAAAATATCCCACTTGCTGTGGAGTTTCGGCACGCTTCGTGGTTCAAGGGAGAGAATTTTGAAAAGGCCGCTGAAGTTCTTGAAAAATATAACAAAAGTACTGTGATTACCGACGTAGCAGGTAGAAGAGATGTTTTGCACCAACGCATTACGAACTCTGCCCTTATGATACGATTTGTGGGCAATGGCTTGCATCCTACCGATTATATCCGCCTTGATGAGTGGGTTGGGCAGATCAGCGAGTGGCAAAAACAAGGCTTGCAACGCTTATTTTTCTTTCTACATGAACCTGATAATATTGTAGCCCCTGAAATTGCACTTTATTTTATAGAAAAGTTGAATTCAGCCTGCAAGACTACCTTGCCTTTACCTAAATTTTTTGGTAAGAATATTCAAATAAAACTTTTTTAATATTTAAACAGCAAAAAATTGAACTATGCTCAACACTACTGAGTTTAGAAAGTTAGCTCATCGGGTAGTAGATTGGATAGCCGACTATTTGGAAAATGTAGAGCATTATCCTGTAAAATCGCCTGCCAAGCCTCGTGAAATCTTTAAATCTTTGCCTGATGAAATGCCTGCAAATGGGGAAGATTTCACCAACATTTGGAATGATTTCCATCAAATCATACTTACAGGTATTACACACTGGCAAAGTCCGAATTTTTTTGCCTACTTTCCTGCCAATTCTAGCTACGAATCTGTTTTGGCAGAAATGCTTACAGCGGCTCTTGGGGTCCAATGTATGATTTGGGAAACCAGCCCTGCCGCCGCCGAATTGGAGGAGAAAATGATGAATTGGCTTAAAAAAGCCTGTGGCTTGCCCGAAACGTGGAGCGGAGTTATTCAAGACACAGCCTCTTCGGCTACGCTTTGTGCTTTACTTTCGGCAAGAGAAAAACTTTCTCATTTTCAAATCAATGAAAAAGGTTTTGAAGGTTTTACTAATTTGAGAGTGTACGCTTCTATACAAACTCACTCTTCCATTGAAAAGGATGTTAAGATTGCAGGCATAGGTAAAGAAAATTTAGTGCAAGTGCCTTGTGATGAAGAGTTTACTATTCGCACCGATTTGCTTGAAAAGTTCATTGAAGCCGATTTGCAGGAGGGCAAAAAACCGCTTTGTATTGTAGCTACACTCGGTACAACAAGCTCAACTGCTTTTGATGACTTGGAAAAACTTGCTCAAATTGCCGAAAAGTACGGCGTTTGGCTCCACGTAGATGCCGCTTATGCAGGAACAGCCTTTCTTTTGCCCGAATATAGGCATTACCTCAAAGGCATTGAAAAAGCGGATAGTTATGTTTTCAATCCGCACAAGTGGATGTTTGTCAATTTTGATTGTTCAGCGTATTTTGTAAAAGAAAAACAGTGGCTTATCCGTACTTTTGAAATTTCGCCCGAATATCTCAAAACAGCCAATGATAGCCTTGTCAATAACTATCGCGATTGGGGCGTACCATTAGGCAGGCGTTTTAGGGCTTTAAAGCTGTGGTTCGTGATGCGAAGCTGGGGCTTACGAGGCCTGCAAAAACGTTTGCGTGAGCATATTCAGCTTGCCCAAGAGCTGGCTCGTAAAATTTCTGCCCACCCCGATTTTGAAATCATGGCTCCAACCAACCTGAACCTGATTTGCTTTCGTTATAAACCTGCCTCGATAACAGACAAAACCTTGCTCAATACTTTGAATGAACAACTCTTGCATACGCTCAACAATACAGGAAAAGTGTATTTGAGCCAAACCAAACTAAACGAAGAGTATACCTTACGAATGGTAGTAGCTCAAACGTATGTTTTACAAAAACATGTATGGAGAGCTTGGGAACTTATTCAAGAAATAGCTAAAAACTTGCAATTAAGATATTTAGAATAATTCTAAATTACTTTCTTCTGACAAAAATCATTTATTTTTCTCGTAGCCACCTACTATTTTTGTACAAACATTCGATTTTTACAATCGGTTTGTCAGAAAAATAGTTGAGCCTATGTACGATTCATTCAAAGCAATTTGCCTCACTCATCACAACGCTTCGGTAGAAGTGCGAGAAAAATTTGCTTTGTCAGAAAAAGAAACACAAGACTTTCTGTTGTATCTGAAAGATATTTTTGAACTCAGTGAAGCATTGGTAATTTCTACTTGCAATCGTACGGAAATTTATTATTATTCTGAAAGAGAGCTCAACGAAGCAATTTTGCAGGCATTAGTGGCTTTCAAGGGAGATAGTTCTCTGGCACGGCATAGTAAGAGCTTTCAAATTTTTCAAGGTAGAGAGGCTATTGAACACCTTTTTGAGGTAGCTTTGGGGCTCAATTCGCAAATTCTTGGCGATATTCAGATAATCAATCAAGTAAAAAAAGCCTATCAGTATTCTGCCGATTTGCAAATGGCAGGAGCCTTTTTGCATCGCTTGCTTCATAGTATTTTCTTTACCAATAAGCGTATTATTCAAGAAACTTCTTTTCGCGATGGAGCCGCTTCGGTGGCTTATGCGGCAATAGAGTTGTTGCAGTCTATACAAATGCTTTGGGAAAATCCTAAAATTTTGGTTTTGGGTATAGGAGAAATTGGTACGGATGTTTGCAAAAACTTACAAGGAAAGTTTTCAAATGTTTGTATCTGCAACCGAACTGCTCAAAAAGCCTTAGCATTAGCCGAAGAAACTGGCTTTGCGGTAGCAGATTTTGCCAATGTTTGGCAAGAAATAGAAGAGGCTGACGTAGTGATTTCGTCGCTATCGGTAGCTAACTTTGTGAGTAAAGAAAAGTTTGCGAGCACAGAAATGCTCAAACAAAAATATTTCATAGACCTTTCTGTACCTCGTAGTATAGCCGCAGATGTAGAAGAAATTACAGGTTTTTTGGTATATGATATTGACCACCTGCACGAAAGAACGCAAGAAACGCTCAATCGCCGAAAAGCAGAAATTTCTGCTGTAAATGCTATTATGCAAGAAGCTATCGCCGAATTTTTGGAGTGGAGCAAAGAAATGGAAATCTCGCCCGTAGTGCAGAAAATTAAAAATGCTTTGGAACAAATCCGAAAAGAAGAACTTTCCAAATACAGTAAAAAAATCAGTGAGCAAGAAGCTGAATTATTGGATAAGATTACAGGCAATTTAGTGCAAAAAATATTAAAGTTTCCTGTGTTGCAACTCAAAGCCGCTTGCAAGCGTGGCGAAGCCGAAACGCTAATGGACGTTTTGAGCGAACTCTTCGATCTTGAAAAAGTACAACGTCATTAGTATTGTTTAGTCTCAAAAAGTTTTTGGTATACTTCGCTGCGAGGGAGTTCTCGTACTTCACCTACTTGCATATCTTCGAGTGTAAGATTTTGAATCTGATAGCGAATGAGCCGAAGAGTAGGAAAGCCTACGGCGGCAGTCATTTTCCGAACCTGATGTTTTTTACCTTCTACAATGCTTAGGCTTATCCAAGACGTGGGAATGTTTTTTCGGAAACGTATCGGCGGGTTGCGTTGAGGAACTTTTGGAGCATTTTCAAAAATAAAAGCCTTGGCAGGTAAAGTTTTATAATTTTTGCCATCTATACGAAGTTCTACCCCTTTTTCTAATTTTTCAATGGCTTCTTTGCTAATTTGCCCTTCTAGTTGTACCCAATAGGTTTTGGTATGTTTGAATTTAGGGTTTAGCAAGCGATGGTTAATAGCTTTATCATTGGTGAGCAGTAAAAGTCCTTCGCTATCAATATCCAGACGCCCTACAGCATATACGTCTTTGGGAAAAGGATACAGGGAGGCAAGAGTGGGCCTGCCCAAATTATCTGTGAATTGGTTTAGCATGCCGTAGGGTTTGTATGCAATAAAATATCGAAGCATTTATTCAGACAGAATATCTAAAATTTCTTGCATTTCTTGCATTTTTTCCGTTTCGCCGAGCTGTTCATATGAAACTATTAGATTGCGACAGACCCGTTTGATGATTTCTAAATGGGAAGTAGGAGAATAAAAACTTTCGTGAGGAGCTAGACCGAGCTGAGCAATATAATTATCAATATCTGACTTGGTAAAAATAAGCCCACGATTGAAAGCATTGATGTAAAAAGGTCGTTCGGTATTTTGGTAAATCAGGATAAACAAATTGGGCATATTTACGCCATAAATGGGTAAATTTAGCTTTTGAGCAACCAAAATATACAAAATACACAAAGAAATAGGATTGCCCTTGCGAGTTTCAAGTACTCTATTAAGCATACTATTGGCAGGGGAGTGAAAGCTTTGGGTATTGGCACTGAACTTCATTTCGTCAAAAAGTACATAATTAATAATTCTGACTTGTTCATAAGGGTGAAGTTTTGGGCGAAAGTGTACCCAAACATTATAATAAATTTGCTCAATCTGTTCTTTGAGGTTTTCGTAAGAAACCTCGGGGTACTGGTACGAAGCAATCAGCCATGCTCCTTTGAGCAAATCCTCAGTTTCTTTATTTTTCCATTCTTTGAAACGATTTTTGAGCGAAAGAAAACGCAAAGAATGGATAATCTGCTCTAATCTTTCGTGCAAGATGGGTTGCAGGCTTCTATTTTGCCATTCATTTTCTAAGAAAGGCAAAATATCTGTTCCTGCGGCAAGAATCTGAGCTTCAACATATTTTACAATTTCGCCGTCTTCGTCATCAAGTAGCGTAATGAGAGCCTTTATCTCTTTTTCAGAAAGCATTTTCAGACAGTTTTTTGGCAAATTAACATAAAAAATTTAATTTTGCATAAAATTTTCTTGCCCGCATAGTTTAATGGATAGAATGTCAGATTCCGGTTCTGAAGGTGGGAGTTCGATTCTCTCTGCGGGTACATGCTTGATATTGCCTTTCTGCATTTTTGAACAAAAATCCTTATTCTTGTGTTTTAGGTTTGTAAAATTTTTTACCAAATTTTTCCCTTATGCTTAAAATAGAAAATCTTCATGCCCAAATAGATAACAAGCCTATTCTCAAAGGTCTGAATTTAGAAATCAGAGCAGGAGAGGTCCATGCTATAATGGGACCCAACGGCTCGGGCAAAAGTACGCTGGCCTCTGTGTTGGCAGGTAAAGAGGCTTACGAAGTTACCGAAGGAAGCATTACTTTTTTAGGTAAAAATCTTTTAGAACTTGCTCCTGAGGAGCGTGCAGGCGAGGGGATTTTTTTAGCTTTTCAGCACCCTATTGAAATTCCAGGCGTTACTACGACCAACTTTCTCAAAACTGCTCTCAACGAAATTCGTAAATATCGTGGATTAGAACCCCTCGATGCTATACAGTTCTTAAAACTGCTCAAAGAAAAAGCAAAAATTTTACAAATTGATGAAAGCCTGATGAAACGCTCGCTCAATGAGGGTTTTTCGGGAGGAGAAAAAAAACGCAACGAAATCTTTCAGATGGCAATGCTTGAGCCACGCTTGGCTATTCTTGATGAAACTGATTCGGGGCTAGATATCGATGCCTTACGTATTGTAGCTGAAGGCGTGAATAAACTTCGCAATCCTCAGAATGCTTTTCTAATAATTACACACTTTCAACGTATTCTTGAATACATTCAGCCTGATTTTGTGCACGTACTTTATGAAGGCAAAATCATTAAATCGGCAGGCAAAGAACTAGCCAAAGAACTTGAAACCAAAGGCTACGATTGGGTAAAAGCCGAAGCCGTAGCAGGTGCGTAAAATAAGCATTCAAAAAATAAATTTCCAAATTTGTATCTCGATATGGTTGCAACTGAAAAAAAGTTTCAAGATACCTTTTTTACTACAGAAAGTGAAAAGTCTGAAATCCGTCAGAAGGCTATACATTTTCTCGAACATTTACAAATTCCTACTCCCAAAAACGAAGAGTGGAAATATACCAATCTTAAAGGCTTACAAAATGAAATATGGGTGCTTGCTCAAAACCCAACTGATTTTCACGCAGAGCAGTATTTTCTAGCAGATTTACCAGATACCTATCTGATGGTATTTGTAAATGGTTTTTGGCAGGAAAAATATTCTGTATTGCCTACAAACATCGAGCTATGTTCACTCTCAGAAGCCGAAAAAGAAGGAAAATTGCAAAACTTTTTTGCAAAAAAACTAAATCTTGACAAAGACTACTTCAATGCTTTGAATACAGCTTTTGCGAAAAATGGCTATTTTTTACGTATTCCTGCAAAAGTAGTTCTGGATAAACCTTTACTAATATATCATTTGAGCAGTGGTGATAAAGTAAGCTATTTACAAAGAAATTTCATCATAGCTGAAAGCCATAGCGAGTCTACAATTATCAATTTGTATTTATCAGAAGCAGAAAATACGGTTTTTGCAAACGAAGTTACAGAGATTTTCGTTGCCGAAAATGCCCGTTTGAGCTATTGCAAGGTACAAAACGAAAAAAATAAAATTTACAGAGTGGATACTACGCAAGTAGAGCAACTGGCTAACAGTTATTTTGGAAGCTACACTTTTTCATTAGCAGGACACATCGTAAGAAACAATTTGAATGTTCTCATTGAAGGCGAGTATTGTGAAACTTTGATGTATGGACTTTCTTTTCTAAAAGGAAAATCGCATATAGATCATCATACGCTTGTTGACCATCGCAAGCCCAATTCTTACAGCAATGAACTCTACAAAGGAATATTTGCCGAAAGTTCTACGGGCGTTTTTAATGGGAAAATTTATGTTCGTCCCGAAGCTCAAAAAACCAATGCCTATCAACAAAACAGAAATGTGCTTTTAAGCGAACAAGCAAGTATCTATACCAAGCCACAATTAGAAATCTGGGCTGATGATGTGAAATGCTCGCACGGAGCTACTACGGGCAAATTAGACGAAGCGGCACTATTTTATTTGCGTTCCAGAGGGATTAGCGAAACTATTGCTCGCAATTTATTGCTAAAAGCCTTTGCCCAAGAAGTAATAGAAAAAACTCCTTTTGAGCCTTTGCAAGAATATATCAGCAATTTGCTATAAAAACTGCCCATATATAATCTTTTCCGAATTCTTACGATAGCTTTTTGTATGGCAAGTCTAAATATACAGAAAAATAGATAAGCGGTTTGCAGTCTGATTGTTCTGTAAAATGATATTCTAGATGCCACCGATTAAGTCAAAAAATATTTTTTTGACTTTTTTGGAATATTAAGCTAATTTTAATAAATTGCACTCGCTAAAAAGCAGTCTAAATAAAATTTTTTATAGAAAAGACTGTTTTTCAGCAAAATATAATTGCAAAAATGCATTCTAACACAAAAAATTTGAGGCAAATTTGTAATTATGCAAGCAATTTTATTTCTTGCAAAGCCTAAAAAGCTATTTAATTTTTGTTTAATGTTAAACTAAACCTAAAACCCAATTTTCTTATGAGAAAGAATCTACTTCTGGGTTTGGTGCTGATGCTTCTGATAGCTTTTCAAGCATTAGCTCAAACAGATGTAACCATCTCGGGTAGGCTCGTAGATAAAGACGGGCAGCCTATACCCGGTGCCAATGTATACGTAAAAGGTACCAAAATAGGTACCGTAACCGATGCCGATGGTAATTATACAATTACCGTACCACAGGGAGCTGTGCTTACCTTTGCCGCAGCAGGCTATGACGAACGCTCCGTGAAAATCGCTAACCAAACAGTTATCAATTTGACAATGGAAGAAGAGCAAATTGAAGCCATTACCGTTACAAGCTATGGACAGGTAATTGATAAAACTACCACCACAGGTGCTATTTCAGCTGTAAGTGGCAAAGATTTTGAAAACCTTCCTATGCAAAGTTTTGACCGTGCGATGCAAGGACGCCTAGCAGGAGTGGCTGTCAATGCCGCAAGTGGTGCTCCTGGGGGTGGTCTTACTGTACGTATCAGAGGTACTGGTTCTGTTCTTGCTTCTAATGCACCATTATACATTGTAGATGGAGTACAAGTAAACCCTGGTGGTATTTCGGGGCAAGGTTCATCTAATGCACTTGGTTCTATTAATCCCAACGATATCGAAACTATTGAAGTACTCAAAGACCCTGCTTCTGCGGCTATTTACGGAGCACAATCTGCAAATGGGGTAGTAATTATTACCACTAAACGTGGAAAAAAGAATACAGAGCAATTCAATATCACAATGCAAGAAGGTTTCGTTGAGCCTATTCGCTTGTACAATGTGTTGGGAGCAAGAGAGTATGCCCTTCTAAAGCAAGAAGCCGCAGTAAATGATTTGTATGGACCAACCTTACCTACACCTACCCCTGCACAGATAGATGCTGCTATCGCCAACGCCAGAGCAAGATTTGGTAGCCCTGATACCACAGTGAATTTTGACTGGAAAAAAGCTGTTTTCAGAGTTGCACGAATCAGAATGTATGATATTTCTTATTCAAGTGGTACAGATAAAACACGCTTTTACGTTTCAGCTGCTTATCAAAAACAAGAAGGAACTGTAATTAAAAATTTCTGGGAAAGAGCCAACGTGCGGTTTAATATAGATCATAGACCCAACAGGCGTTTCTCTTTGCAAACCAGTAACAACGTTTCTACACAAAACTTATTTGGAACAATTGCGGGTGGAGAAGGAAATTTTGTAAACTCACCATTCATGACAGCTTTTACAAGTGCTCCTACGTATAGTGCATATTTGCCTGATGGCAGATTCGCTGAATATACGAATGGTGTTTTACCCTTAAACTACAATATCTTACAAGGCTTAGAGTATGAAACTCGTAAAGGTAATGGAGTACAGGTAGTAAGTAGCCTGAGAGCCACTTACAACTTTTTGCCCGAACTTTCTGCTACTGGCTTCGTAGGGGTAGATTGGCTTAACAACAGAGATGAAAACATCAGGCCTGCTTATATTTCTGTTTTTAGAGGTAACCCTTCTATGTTTAATAGATATGATAGAGACTTTGCTATAAATACAAATTATACTTTGAATTATAGCAAAAAATTTGCTGATAAGCATAGCCTTTCAGCTCTGTTAGGATACGAATATCGTTACAGAAATTTTATGTTTACTACTGCTTTGGGTAGAGGCTTTAATCCTAATATATCAGTTTTGAATGGAGTAGCCAATGGTACAACACCCACTACTGTTTCTAATGTGAGTGGTAACGTATTTGAAAATGATAGGGCAGGCATATTTACCCAAATACGGTATGGCTTCAAAGATAAATATTTAATTGATATTACAGGACGTAGAGATGGCTCATCCAAGTTTGGAGCCAAAAGTAAATATGGTAATTTCTATGCTGTTTCAGGTGCTTGGCGTATTTCGCAAGAAGGCTTTATGGAAGCTATCGCCGACCAGCTTAGTGAGCTAAAATTAAAAGCAAGTTATGGTATTGTAGGAAACTCAGAAATTGCCGATTATCAAAATGTTACTACCTTCTCAGGAGGAGTTCAGTATGCAGGGCAAGGTGGTTTGAGACCTACCGTGCTGGGTAATGATTTGCTTACTTGGGAAACTTCAGCACAAACCAATATCGGCTTAGATTTTGGGTTGCTGCGTAGCTCAAGAATTTCTGGTTCTATTGACTTCTGGCGTAGAGATACGCAAGATGCCCTATTCAGTGTGAGCATACCTGCCGACGCAGGACAAAGACCTTCAAGCGTTATCAGAAATGTTGGTAAAATTAGAAATCAAGGAGTTGATTTTGAAATCAGAGCAAATATCCTGACCAATCCTGAAAGTCTACAATGGATAAGCTCTTTCAATATTACTTACCAACAGAACAAGGTACTTGAATTGCCTGAAAACAACAATGTAATGATAGTAAACGGTATAGAGGTATTTAAGGGCTATCCACTCAATACCTATGCATTACCTGCTTATGCAGGAGTAAATCCTGCTACAGGACAGCCCATGTATTATGATGCCAATAATAATATTGTTTATCAGCCTTTACCATATCAGATAAATGCAGATAAAAGTATAGACTTTAGAGATATCCGCTTATTTGGTTCTACTATTCCCAAATTTTTTGGTGGCTGGAACAATCAGTTTGCCTTTAAAGGAATTACCCTTGATTTCTTGTGGCAGTATCAGTATGGTAATGTAGCGTACAACTCCGATTGGCGGTTCAATCTGATGACAGGTATGACAAGTGGAAATAATAATGTTACAGCTATCTTGGATAGATGGCAAAAACCTGGCGATATTACTAACGTTCCTCGCTTATCAATTTCTGGTAATTACAACGGTGTAGGTCTACCTGGAACATCTAATAGGTTTTTAGAAGATGCTTCATACCTAAGACTAAAAACGCTTACTTTGGGATATAATGTTCCTAGCGAAAAACTAAAAGGCTTGAAGTCTGCAAGGGTTTTTGTACAAGCGGTTAATCTACTTACCTTTACTAAAACAAATTTAATTGACCCAGAGGTAGTAAGTACTACTGCAAACCCTACCAGTTTGGCTGGAGGTATCAATCAATACCCACAAGGAAGACAGTTTTCGGTTGGAGCAAGTTTAGGATTTTAATTAAAAATTTAAAATTGTACGAATATGAAAGCACTGCATAAGTTAACATTACTTTTGTTGTTTACCACTGGGCTCTTTTCTTGTAATGGTTATTTAGAAAAAACCCCCAGAGCCTCGCTCACGCCGGATAAAGTACTTAACGATTCGGCGGGTATACAGTCTGTGTTGGCTTCAGCCTATCGAAGAATGCATCAGTTTGAATATTACGGCAGAGATATGATGCTCTTAGGTGATGTATTGGCTGATAATGCTCGAATAGCAGTCAATACAGGACGTTATGTAACGCACATCAATAACCAAATTTTCTCTCATTTCAATCTATGGTCAAATGCTCCTTATGCAGCAATCAATGATGCTAATTTTGTTCTTGAAGGAGCTAGTGACCCTAAAGTGATTATGTCTGATAATTTACGTAAAAGACTTAGGGCAGAAGCTCTTTTCTTGCGTGCATTGTGTCATCATGATTTGTTGCGTGTATATTCTTATGAACCAGCCAATGCAGGAAACTTTAATCTGGGGGTAGTTATTCGCAACAAGCCTACCAGAGGAGCAAGTGATGCAGAAGGAGCAGTAAGAGCTACTGTAGCAGAATGCTACGATTTCGTAATAGCAGATTTACAAGAAGCCATTAGCTTGTTTTCCTCAATTCCGAATGTTGGTTTCCCGATAAGAGCCAATTTAGGAGCAGCACAAGCTCTACTTGCCAGAGTCTATCTGTATAAAGGAGATTTTGCAAGAGCCGCGGATCTAGCTGATGAGGCTCTTAATACGGTGGATAACCAACCATCCCCTAAACCATCTCTGACTACACCAACTAATCATAGAAATGCTTTTGCTACAACAAATCATCCTGAATCAATTTTTGAGTTAGATATTGCAGCAGCAGATTGGAGTACAGTTGATGGATTAAATAACTCGTTGGCTTCTTGGACAAGAAACCCGAATAATACCTATGGGGGACCTTCCGTTGCAGGTGCTTTCTACGCTATTGCGGCTTCTAATAGCCTAGATGCAGCTTTTCCTACAGGAGACATAAGAAGATCTGGTTCTCAGAGCGTATGGACACTTGCGGATGGTCTTATAGAATGTGGTAAATGGCGTGGTGAGAAAGGTAGCTTTTTAGAAAATGTACCTGTAATTCGTTATTCAGAAATGATACTTATTCAAGCTGAGGGGAGAGCCAGAAGTGGTAACGAACCTGCCGCACTTGCCGCACTTAACAGACTGCGTAACGCAAGAGGTTTGTCTAATGTTACACTTACTGGAGCCGCTTTAATTGATGAAATCATGCTTCAAAGAAGATTGGAGCTAGCTTTTGAAGGTCATCGTTTCTTCGACTTAAAGCGTTTGGGCTTACCAATTGCAAAAGACCCTGCACAAGGTCCTGCTCTATCACCATCAGATCCTAGGGTTCTGAGCTTTATCCCTGCGACAGAAATTACACTTAATCCTAAATTGGTACAAAACCCTGGTTACTAATTTCTAATTTTGAGTATACATAAAAAACTAAAAATATTGTGAAATATGAAAAAATTAAGTGCAAAACTTTTCAGTATAGCAGTAGCAGCAGGCTTGCTACTGCTAAATTCCTGCTTTTTCAAAGAACCTGGTTCGTCTATCAAGTTTACTGATATCTTGATAGAAATAGAGCAAGCTACGCGTCCAGGAGATGCTAATACCAAAGATACAAGGCAGTATGAGAAAATCTTTGATAATCGTTTTACACAAGACTCTTTAAAAATCAATTTGGTAGGGCCGCATCAAAACGAAGATATCATTGTAAACTTTGAAATAGCTCCTGCGGGAGATGTTTCGGGTACAACAGCTGTACTCGGACAGCATTATCGGATTCTCAATCCTAACAATCAGATTGTTATTCCTGCAGGTCAAAGTTTTGGTTGGCTGAAGTTTGAAGTAAATGACGATATCTTATCTACAAATTCTGCTAACTTTGTAGCTATTCGTATCAATCTTACTTCTACAAGTAAGGGTAGATTGAGTGAAAACTTTAAAACACACCGAATAGTAATAGGAGGAAAATGTACTTTCTTACTCACTAAATTTACAGGCAATTATCTTGTAGATGAACCTGGCTATACTCCTCCTCCTTATCCTGCTACGCTTTCTATAAGTACAAGCGGACCTAATAGAATTCAAACGAATAACTTTTGGGATGTTGGAGCAACAGTAGTTTATGAGTTGAACCCTGCAACAAATGGGGTTAGTATTATTGGAACTACTTATACGGATGGTTCAGATACTTTCAATGTCACAACCGATACTTCTGCTCCGGCATCAAACAGACAGTTTGATCTATGCACAGGTAATTTTAAGATAGCGTATGTTGTTAGATCTGGTGGAACTGTAGGTTCAGGATCTGTAGTAGAGCAAAAGGTACATACTTACAACAAGCAGTAAGAAGATTAGCAAAAGGGCTACTAATAAAGTAGCTCTTTTAGTTTTGTAAACCAATTAAATAAAAGCTGTATGCTACGTACAACACTAATTATTCTTTTGTTTTCTCCCTTGTTTGTATTTTCGCAAAATATCAATCCTGAAATTAATGGGATTACCTTGGCACCGCTTACTACAACAGGTAAAAAAATAGAAGGAGATAGTTATTTTACATCAGATTGGACAGAAGGAACAGTAGTAGTAAGTACTGATAACAAAGAAATACCTCTGAACAAACTAAAATATGATATACTTGAAGATAAGCTTATTTTTCAGAATGCTGTGGGTGTATTTGAATTTCCGAAAGGCTCGGTTTACAGATTTACCTTAAATATCTATAATGAAAAAACGGCTCGCTTCCAGAAATATAAGTTTATTGCAGGATTAGATGGTATTTCAAAATACACACCTGCCAGTTTCTTTGAAGTTATCTATGAAGGGGACAAGGTTAAATTTCTCAAAAAAACTTATGCAGAGCTTCGTAAAGCGGCTTCTGCCTCTTATGGCTCTCATACCGAAGAATATGTGTATGTTAGGCAAGAAGAATGGTATATCTACAATCAAGGAAAAGCGGTAGCGGTGAAGAAAAATAAGAAATCTATTCTAGAGGCTCTTGGAGGTGACACCAAAGAATGGGAAAAGTTTATCAAAGATAACCAACTGAATCTGAAAAAAGATGATGATATTGTAGCTTTGCTAAAATATTACGAAACGAAAGCATAAAAGTGTTGAAAATTGCTTGCAGGCTTTTTTGTGCTATACAACGATGCTTTTTTTTGCTAAGAGGCTGTTTGTTTTTTGTATTTGTAGGAAAAGCACAAGATATTTTCCAGGTAAAAGCTGAA
This sequence comes from uncultured Cytophagales bacterium, assembly GCA_938002655.1. GTDB lineage: Bacteria > Bacteroidota > Bacteroidia > Cytophagales > Thermonemataceae > Raineya. Next base: position 34,871 of record CALLAC010000032.1, on the reverse strand, counting down.
AAATATCTTTTTTTAAAGAATACTCGCCCAAACTCACTTTATTTAGATGCTACGGGTTTATACTTTCAGAAAGATAATTGCCGTAGCCACATCTCTACTGATAGTCTATACAAATTACAACGCTTTTACTATGCCCAACAAGAAGCACAACAAAAAAAGTTAGTGCTTTTATTTTTACGCAATGCTTTTTTTGGCTTACCTAAATACACAGGCTTGCGAATTGCCTTAGATCCCGGACACTTTGCAGGAGATTGGGCTACGGCTCAGATAGAGGGAAAATACCTGAAAATGACTTTGCCCGATAGTACCGAAATTACTTTTTTCGAATCTTCGTTGGCTTGGGCTACTGCCAAAATCCTTGCCGATAGCCTAAAAAAGCATGGAGCCCAAGTGCTTCTCACGCGTTCTAAACCCTATTATACCGCCTTTGAAAAAACTTTCGGCGATATGTATGCCGAGTATCTGCAAAACTTTGCTCAAAAAAAACAAGGCAAAAAATCAATCCGAAAAAATACTCAACCCTCGCCCGCTCTTTTTTTCAAAAAACAATTCAGAAAACAAGAACTCTTGGAAAGAGTGCGAAAAATAAATGCCTTTCAACCCGATTTTACAATTATTATTCACTACAATGTAGACGAAAACAACAAACCTTGGAATAAACCTACACATCAGAATTTTGCAATAGCATTTGTGGCAGGAGCCTTCGAAGATAAAGACTTTCAGCAAGAAACTGATATGAAGCATTTTATTCGCTTGCTTTGTAGCTTTCAGATAGAACGTTCAATACAACTAGCAGAAAAAATCTTGGAGGCTCACGAAAAAATTGCTAATGTGCCCATAGTACCCTTGCTAAATGACCAACCCTTCTTGCAAAAATATTGCCTATGGACAGGTAGCAAAGGCGTATATGCCCGCAATTTGATGCTATGTCGTGAAATAGAAGGCATTGTATGTTATGGCGAAAGCCTTTTACAAGATAGCGAGCAAGAAATCCGAAAATTGAACGAAAAAACTTTACAAATAGACGAGCTCTATACTTCTCCAAGAGTTTTAGATATAGCCCGAGCTTATTGGCATGGTATTTGCAATTTTCTTTGGTAAAATAGCCCTCTATGAAAATGAAAATTGCCTTTATTTTACTTTGCCTCGTAGGTTTTGCTTCCTGCTCGCCCAAGCATTATTGCCAAAGAGGAAAAATCTACTACGTAACGCCTACGATGCGTTAGATTTTGACAATAATTTTGGCAGATTTCAGTTTTTTATCAATATCTATTTCAATGGTAGTATTGCTTCGGTAGGCACTTATTGCCGCAGTAATATTTTGAGCAATGAGAATGTAAATTGTAGATTGTTGAGCAGGTTTGCTTACCAGTGTAGCAGAGCATATCAGTTTTTCTTGTTCGGTAGCGTTTTTGGGTAAGAATTCAAGCATCGTTTGCACTCTTTCGCCTTTGTTGAGTTTTTCGCAAAAAGTGTCCCACTCGGTAGTTTTTTCTTTGACAAAAAACTCTCTTAAAGACCGAACGTGTAGTTCGGTAGGTGTTATCTGTAAGGCTTGGCAAAATATTTCGTTTGCTTTCAAAATTTGTAAATTACTGCTATCTAACTCTGCAACCATAAAGCAATGCTCTAAAATATCGTTGATATGCGAAAAAAACTCTACTTTGGACTTGGAATGAGTTTGAGCAATCTCGTTTTCTTCTTCAAATTTGCTTAAATTTTCTAAAGCAGCTGAAATATCATAATTGGGTTCGGAAAGTGTAAGATTTTGATCTTTAAGTTCTTCTAATTCTTGTTGCAACCGATTATACACGATGCGATTGCGAACAGGTATCATTCGCTCACGCTTGATATTTTCGCCTAATGCCATGGTTATTCAGCTTTTGGTTGTACTTTTTCTATTATTTCTTGGGCAAGAGCCAAGTAATCTTCTGCTCCGTTGGATTGAGGAGCGTACTCAAATACACTTTTTCCAAAAGAAGGGGCTTCTACGAGCTTTACATCCATTCGGATAAAAGTCTGAAAAATAGGCACAAAATTATAGGTTTTTTTGATATGGTTGTACACTTCTTGCGTAATTCTGCGGCGAGAGTTGTACATTAGTACCAAAATGCCCATAATTTCCAGATTAGGATTAACGGTTTTTTTCACTTGCTCAATGGTTTCCAGCATTAGCTCCAAGCCGTGCATGCTTAGTACTTCCATTTGCAAAGGTATTATAACGCTATGAGCCGCTACCAAAGCATTGACAGTCAGGATAGAAAGTGAAGGAGAGCAATCTAAAAATACAAAATCGTAGTCTTGGGCATTTTGTTCAATCATTCGTTTTACGATATGCTCGCGTCCTTGATAATTAACAAGCGAAAGTTCTAAATCGGCAAGGGTTACATCGGCAGGAATAATATGCAAACCTTCTCGTTGAATAAGGGCGTTATGAAAAGAAATATCTTCTAAAATTACATCGGCAATGCTCCATACATTACTATTGGCTCCCAAATAATAAGATAAACTTCCTTGTGGGTCCAAATCTATCAGCAACACTTTTTTATCCATTTGGGCAATCGCTTTTCCTAGATTTACTGTGGTAGTAGTTTTTCCTGTGCCTCCTTTCTGATTTACTATGGCAATAACATGAGGTTTAGGCATAAACGTTTGTTTTGAAAAGAAAATTTAGAGAATAGTGCAATTTTAGCAAAAAATAACCGAGAAAAAAATTAAATTCAACAAGATTTTTTATTTTTGTTCAACTTATCAGTTGTCGATATGCTTTTTTCTGAACTTCAAAATATTCTTCAAGTACCCCTTTGGCAGACAGCCCCTCTGGTATTTATCGAACATATTTCGGTAGATACCCGTAAGCTATTTATTCCTGAAAATACTCTTTTTGTAGCTATTCGAGGGAAAAATCATGATGGGCATAATTTTCTTGCCGAAGCGTATGAAAAAGGTGTGAGAAACTTTATCATAGAAAACGAAAAATTTGCTCTACCGTTTCGAGAGTTGGGTATCAATTATGTAGTAGTAAAAAATAGTGTTCGGGCTTTTCAGAAAATTGTATCTTGGCATCGAAGCAAATTTCAATATCCTGTTATTGGAATTACGGGGAGTAATGGCAAAACCATCGTAAAAGAATGGCTCACACAACTCTTATCCGAAGAGTTCAATATTGTCAGAAGTCCTAAAAGTTTTAATTCTCAGGTAGGTGTGCCACTTTCGGTGTGGCAGATGCGTTCCGAACATACTTTGGGTATTTTTGAGGCAGGTATTTCGCAAGCAGGCGAGATGGAATATTTACAAAAAGTAATCCAACCTACTATTGGTGTGCTTACAAATCTTGGCTCTGCCCACGATGAAGGATTCAGAAGCAGAGAAGAAAAATTGGAAGAAAAGCTCAAGCTCTTTGAAAACACGCCCATAGTGTATTTGCCTGAAAATACAGCCCAAATTTTTCCCAAAATTATTGATAAGTTTATCAAGAGAAATTCACTAAGCCAAGTATTTTTTTGGGACTACGAAGCTACTACAAGCCAAAAACCTGTCAGTTTTATACAAAAAGAAAATAAACGCATCTGCAGGCTCAATAGCAAGCTATTGCCTTTTCAAGATGAAGCCTATTTGCAAAATATGGCTTTATGTGCCGTTTTAATGCACTTTCAGTTCAATATCTCTATTCAGGAGATAAGCAAACGACTTACCCTGCTGAAACCTGTTTCGATGCGTTTGGAGCTCAAACAAGGTATTCAGCAAACTTATCTCATTGATGATTCGTACAATAACGACCTTGCAGGCTTGCAAATTGCCCTAGATTTTTTGGCAAATCAAGACCAAAAGCCTGCCAAAGTAGTTATTCTTTCTGATATTTTAGAAAGCGATTTGAGCGGTAAAAAGCTCTATCAGCAGGTTGCCAAATTAGTTGTTTCCAAAAAAATCGGATTTTTTATTGGAATAGGAGATAAAATTTCACAGCATCAAGAACTTTTCCGAGATGTTCCTCTGACAGCTTTCTACAAAGATACCGAAGAGTTTTTGAGCAAAGGATTTTTCCAGCAATTTCGCAATTGTGTTATCCTTATCAAAGGAGCAAGAAAGTATGCTTTTGAAAAAATTGTACAAAAATTAGAATACAAGGCTCATCGTACCGTCTTAGAAATCAGCCTTGATGCACTTGTAAATAATCTAAATTTCTACCGCAGTTTCTTAAAGCCTGAAACTAAAATAATGGTGATGGTAAAGGCTTTTGCTTATGGGAATGGTAGTGTAGAAATTGCTAATCTTTTACAATTTCATAGGGTAGATTATTTAGCAGTAGCGTATGCTGATGAAGGGGTAAAACTACGAAAAAATGGTATACATTTGCCTATTATGGTGATGAACCCCTCGGAAGAGAGTTTTTCTTTGCTTGCCGAATACAATTTAGAGCCAGTAGTGTATAGCTTTGAAATTTTGGAAAAACTTAAAAGCTTCTGCGAAAATGAGCATTTGAGCTTGAAAATTCATTTAGAATTTGATACAGGTATGCGACGTTTGGGTTTTGAACCGCAAGATGCTAATGTTTTGCTTAGTATTTTACAAAAAACAGCTTTTTTGAAAGTTTTTTCATTTATGAGTCATCTTGCCGCCGCCGATGAAGAACTGCATGACGACTTTTCGCTCAAACAAATCCAAACTTTTCAGAAAATTACGCAAATCTTTGAAAAAAAATTATCATACAAGTGTTTGAAGCATATTCTCAATTCATCAGGCATAGTGCGTTTCCCCGAGTATCAAATGGATATGGTACGTTTAGGAATTGGCTTGTATGGAGTAGAGGCTGGGGGAAAATTTCAAGGAAATTTACAAGCAATTAGCCGCCTGAAAACTGTGATTTCTCAAATCAAAACCATTTCTAAAAATGATACCGTAGGGTATGGTAGAAGAGCAAAAGTAACCAAGAAAAGTCGTATTGGTATCATTGCTATTGGTTATGCTGATGGCTTGAGCCGAGCTTTCAGTAATGGAGTAGGTAAGGTGAAAGTACGGGGCAAATTGGTGCCTATCATTGGCAATATATGTATGGATATGACGATGATAGACCTTTCGGAGGTGCCTGATGCCCAAGTGGATGATGAGGTTATTATTTTTGATGAAACACATACTATCCAAACTCTTGCCAAAGCAATAGGTACTATTCCCTATGAAATTCTGACAAACATTAGCGAAAGAGTAAAAAGAGTATTTTATAGTGAGTAATCGCCTTTGATATGTAATGCTGATAAATGGTAATTAGTCTTTTTTAGACTTTGGAAATCTGAAAAATGTTTGTTTTTCGAACCGTAATAGCAGTATTTGGTAAAAATACTGCTTATTTCAGGTTTGTGAAGTATTTTATGATAAATTTAAATTTTTTGTAACTTTTTTGCTGATTTTTTGGTTACCTTCGCAAAGGAAAAAGTATCTATAAATGAGAATAGATACTTGGTTATTCAAACACCTGTTTAACACTTTTTCATACGAGAAAAGGCCTTTTTTATGAAAAGGCTTTTTTTACTTTGCTATAAAATTTGTAGTTTTAGACAATTTTGACTTTTCTAACCCTTAAATGTCACAATTATGTTTCAAAAAACGCTCTCCCTTTTTGTTTTCTTGGCTATTTTTGTTGCCTGCGGTAAAAAAAGCAATTATGAGTCAAGTACTGATGCGAATAACTTTGTTCGTTTCAAAGTCAATGGTGTATTGGTAGAAACTTCTGCATGGAATGCAAGCTACGGCAATCTTGTAGGTGGTATGCTTACCTACAATATCACTAGTAATATGCATGAGAATGAAAAAACTATCAATATTAATGTAAATGCTACACAAGTAGGCGAATACGACTTTCTATTTACAGGAGGTACCACTCCTAACAAAGCCTATGGCATTTATCATCCTAAATACAGCAATACCTTTGATGTTTACTCTTTTCAAAATGGTAAATTTACTATTACCGAAATAGATACTATACGAAAGGTGTATGCAGGAAAGTTCTATGGCAAAGTAGTCAATGATTCAGGAATAGAGTTTCAAATTACTGATGGCGAATTTCGCTCTACGAATTTGAAACGCTTCTAAAACCTGCTTGTAAATCCGAAGTGAATTTTAGATTTGGTTACACTCAAATTTTGAGTTTCAGATTTTCCCAAAGCATACGTCAGGTTAAATATTCCCCCTTTGGTGCGAAAGCTAATTCCTCCGCCTATGCCCAAAGGGGCTTCTTGTGAACGAATACGTAAAATTTCCGTTTGCAAAAGAGCTTGGTCATAGAAGAAGAAAAAATAAGCCTCTTTTTCCCAAAAGAAACGATATTCCAGAGTGCCAAGCAAATAAGCCGAAGCAAAGAAAAAATTCTGATTAAATCCTCTCAAATTGAGCAGTCCTCCCAAACGATATAGCTCATTTTGCACCAAATTCGGATTAACTACCTTTGCACCACTCAGGCGTGCATACATACCATTTTTGCGATTAAGCATTTTGTAGTAATGCAGCTGCCCTTCCAAAGCCGTTTGCAAAGAGTTGAGTTCAAGGTTTTGGTAAAGGCTATCGGGCAAAAAGGGAACAGGTGTAATTATTTTATTGCCTGTTTGCACTTGCAAAAGGAAGTGTAAGCCATTTTTGGGTAAAAAAAGATTATCTGTACTATTCCATTCATAACCTATTCCGTAGAAATTGTAGCGTGTTTCTTGAGCAAGAGGCAACGGGGCATTAGGTTTCGGAGTAAAGCCTGTTTGTGAAGTTTGCCAACCACCGAAAAACTTCAAAAAAGATGACTCATTCAAAAGATAAGCAAAACGAATATTCCGATAAATATTCACGAAATTAGTGTCTTCTCGTAAAAGTTTAAAATCAAACTCTCCTTGCAAGCGAGAGCCCAAAAGAACAGGGTGCTTGTAAAAAATATTGAGCAACTGGTGGCGGGGTTTGGTTTGCTGAAATTCTAATTCAAGACTTTTAGCGGTATTGAAGAGGTTTCGCAGGCGAATTTGGGCTTGCCCTGTAAGTAAGAGTTGTTGTGGAGCCAGTTCATTAGGCATAAAGCCGAGCACTCCGTCTACGGCGTTGCTCTGCCCCTGATTGAGATAAAAAACAGGCTTTGCTTGCTGATTTTCAAATATAATATCGGTAGGTTTATGAAAAATAACAAATCCTAAATTTTTAAGTAACTTTTCTGCTTTTTGCAGTTTTTGCTGGCTGTAAGGTTCATTTTTTCGGATTTGAAGGTACTTTTCTAGAAATTTACGTCTGATTTTCAAATTACCTTTTAGGCTGATAGTATCCCAAGTTACAAAAAAGCCCTTTTCCATAAATAAACTTGCTGATACCTGATTATTTTCTATTTGCAGGCTATCTAAACGCACCTGAGCGAAGGGATACCCTCTGTTTTCAGCATTTGAAAGAATTTTCTCAGTAATTTTACGAAACTCCTCATAATCAAAAGGCTTTTTTGAAAAATTTGTAAGGCTAATTTTTTCCAAAAAAACCTTTTCTACATTTCCTTGTAGTAGCTTTTTCCAATAAATACGCTCACCTACGTGTATTTGCACAAGTAAATGTTCATTCTGATATTGTTTTTCTACAATGTGTGCATACCAAAAGCCTTTTTTCTTAATTTCTTGCAGAAAATTTTGCAAATAATTTTCTCTGGAAGCCGAATCTGAAAATTTTTCTTGATAAGGATAAGTCTGAAAAGCTTGGAAATGTAGTTGTAAAGTTTTCTGTGCAAATATGCTTTGTAAAAAAAAGACAAAAGTTGAAAAAACAAGAAAAAGCTCTCTTTTGATTATTGAAAGAGAGAAGAAGAGCAAGCAATTTTTTTGGCAAATAAAACTGCTATTCAAAATTCAAAAATATTTTACTGCAATGCTCTGCCCAACCTATCCCAAGGTACTCGGCTCAAAACTAATACAAGAGCAATAGTATAGAAAATAAAGGCTTTTTTGTGTTTTAGTACATTGGTAGAAGCTTTTTTACTTTGTATTCTGCCTGCTTGTGCCAGAATAACGGCTAAAAGCATTGTCGTAAAATGCTCTACAGCCCAATAGCGATACAAAGGGCTTTTCATTACTTCTTTCATTCCTACCGTTTGGAATGCGTTAAGCCCCATAGGACTTAGAAAAAAATACAAAAGCAAGCCTAAAAGCAGTTGTAAGTGCATAGAACCCACAAAAGAAGCCCCTAAGATATTATCTTGCTTACTAAATGGTTGCTTGCCAAGCCAACCTGTAAGAGCCTTGAAAATAGCAACTAACGCTAAAATTAGAACTAACCAACGCAACCAAGAGTGTAAAAAAAGAGTGAAATTGTACATATACTTACTGGTTTTGATGGGTTGAAAAGTTATTTTTTCTCTATTTTATAGCTAATGGGCTTCTATTGCCACAAGTGTTCCTACTTCTTCACCTTCTACAATACGCAACAGATTACCTTCTTGGTTCATATCAAACACAATAATAGGCAAATTGTTTTCTTTGCAGAGCGTGAAAGCTGTCATATCCATTACATTCAAGCCTTTTTGATAGACTTCATCGAAAGTAAGATTGGCATAACGAGTAGCCGTAGCATCTTTCATAGGGTCTGCGGTGTAGATACCATCTACTTTTGTACCTTTGAGAACAACTTGGGCTTCAATTTCAATGGCACGCAAAGAAGCCGCAGAATCAGTTGTAAAATAGGGGTTTCCTGTGCCAGCGGCAAAAATCACGACACGTCCTTTTTCTAAATGGCGAATAGCTCTTCGACGGATAAATGGCTCACAGACTTGCTCAATACGAATAGCAGACATCAATCGGGTATAAACGCCTTGTTTTTCAATAGCACTTTGCAGAGCCATTCCATTGATAACCGTAGCAAGCATGCCCATATAATCGCCTTGCACTTTATCAATTCCAGAGATATTTGCCTCCGAACCTCTGTAAATATTTCCACCTCCAACTACAATGGCTATTTGTACGCCTTTTTGTACTACTTTTTTGATTTCTTTGGCATACCGCTCCAAAATTTGGGGATTGATAACATACTCTTGTCTATCGCCTGCAAGAGCTTCCCCGCTGAGTTTTAAGAGTATTCGTTTGTATTTCATTGGGTTAAAGTTGTGTTTTATTTTTCCATTACAATTTTGCTAAGAATTTTCGGATTGCGGCTTTGGGTATTTTTTAGAAAAATCAGCTCTTCCAATTCGCCCAAACGCCAATTTTCTACCATGTTATCGTAATAAAAACTGCCTGGGTTGCCCGATTGCCCACCTGGATAGATACCGTATGCTTTGGGGGTATTATCACTAAGCATGACAATCATACGCCACGAGGGTCCGTGGTCGCTACTGATTGCATTGACGGTTCGCTTTGAGCCTGCGGTTATCAAATTTTTTATTCCCAAATTCGGAATGAGTAAATGTTTCAGCTCAAAGCCTTTGTATTTGCCCCACAGCCAGTTTTCAACATTGCCTTGGTGTTTGTTTTGCAAAATTTCTACTGCCTTCTGAAAACTTTCTTGTACAAGCTCTTTTAAGGTTTCTTTGATGTTTTGCGTGTTTTTGTTATCTATCCAATGCGATGTAGTATCTTTGACAACGATGCGAATAAGCTGGTCGGTAGGGGGGTAGTGAGCAATAGAGCCAAGTTCATCGGCCCAAATAGCTTTTTTAAGTTCTTCGAGCCATACTTCAAAACAAGTAGGTGCTGTTGCTTCTGGCTTGTAGAGATAGTCCCACTGTTTGAGAATTTGAACAATGGCTTGGGCTTCCTTTGAAAGTTTGGTAGTATCCAACAAGCCAAGCATTGGTGGCAATAGCTCACGAGCATGTACCCCCAATACGTCGTTTTGTAGTTCTTGCATTTGTTGATATTTTACTTTTGTCCATGAACGCAGGCATTCGTTGATACGAATAGCTCTTTCGGGCGAGACGTATTCATAGCCTAAGTAATATGGATAGGTAAGTGTATCGGCAATGATTTGATTAGCCGAGGCTACGTATTGTTGCTCGGGGTTGAGAACTTTAGGGTTTTGGCTATAAGGAATAAATTCTTGATACTCGTAAGTCGAAAGCGAGCCATCTAAAATATATTTTCCTTGTCCATCCCATCGTAGGGGAATTTTGCCAATGATTTGCAAAGCGATGTTTTTATCAGTATCGGCATATGCTACTACTTGTGTAGGATAGCCAAAGGTTAGGAAACTTTCTTGAAATTCTTTGTAATTAGTGGCTCGGTTGAGTTTATGAAAGGCAATAATTTCGTTGGTAGTGGTATCGTGGGCTGTCCAACGCAAAGCATGTCGATACGGCAGTTCTAATGAATAGAGTTGATTGGGCTGTTTAGGAATAAGTTTGGCAGGGCTTTCCAGCACAATAGCTCCGTGATGAGTGGAACGAATATACTCTACTACATCTTTTTCTCTTCCACGTACCTTGATAATTTCTTTGCGAATAGTTGTCTTTTTCCAGCTACCATTGTGCCAGTACTCGTCCAATTTATCATCTTTGAAACGAATTTGGAAAAAGTCGGAAGCATCGGTATAAGCATTGGTAAGCGACCAAGCAATTTTTTCATTAAAGCCTATGACAATAGTAGGGGTACCAGGCAGTGTTACTCCATATACATTGCAAGTAGGGCTAATGAGTTGCATTTCATACCAAATAGATGGCAGTTTGAGGCTCAGGTGGGGGTCTCCTGCAAGAATAGGAAAGCCTGTTTCGCTTTTTTTAGCACTAATAGCCCAGTTATTGCTACCTTTGGCTTTTTCGTTCAGAGCTTGGGCTTGCAATATGCTTTGCAGTTCTTTCAAGTTTTGATGTAAAGCCCTGCTGATAGAATCGTATTTGGGGGGTCTTTGCGGTTTTTTCAGAGGTTTAAAGTTCAAAGGGGTTTTTTGAGGAATAACTGGCTCTAAGCGAAATGGTACATTAGGGAAAAGACTATCAATAGTTTTTTCTGAATACATAGCGGCAGCAAGGCTATTGGCAAAATCGTCTGTATAGGCAATGGAAAGGTCGTAAGCCATATATTTGAGCATCAGTACCGATTTTAGCGGCGACCAAGCCTCAGGGGAATAGTCTAAAATTTTATATTCCAAAGGGAATTGATGCGGTTTCAGCGAAGCAATATAGGCATTTACTCCATCGGCATAAGCCTGTAAAATCATTTGAGAGGTACTATCTTTTAGATTAGCGAGGGTTCGTTCGGCAGAGTAGAGAATACCCATTCGGCGTTGGGAGCGGTCAATTTCAAGGGCTTTTTCACCTAAAACTTCCGAGAGCCTGCCTGCGGCAAAGCGTGTCAGGAAATCCATTTGCCACAGGCGTTCGGAGGCAATCATGTAGCCTTGGGCAAAGTAGAGGTCGTAATCGTTTTGAGCAAAAATATGTGGCACTAGGCGGCTATCTAACCAAATTTCTACTTTTTCTTTTAGCTTTGAAGCTTGTATTTTTATATCCGAAGGACGCTTTTGGGCTTCGGCATTTTGCCAAAAACCGTTGAAAGGGTCTAAAAATCTTCCCAAAGGTGGAGCAGACGCAAGCGGTTCGGGAATGTATTGCTTCAAAAAAGGTAGCTCTACTAACCTGAATTGTAGGGCAATAGTGAGAGAAATGCTCCAAAGTATGAATATAAAGGCTCGGAAAATTTTCATCAGCTACTTAAATAAAACCAAACGCAAAATAAAAACATTTTTTCGGAACTTGTATGTTTATGCTACTGAAATTACAAAAAGATGTTTTTTTCGGTAATAAAAGTTTTGTGTAAATTAAAACGATTTATTGTAAATTGCCAAAAATTTTAGTCATGTTGAGTTATTGGGAAAAAGAAAGTTTCACAAAATACGATTATATTGTTGTAGGAAGCGGCTTGGTGGGCTTATCAGTAGCGGCGAGTTTAGTAGAAAAAAATCCCAAAGCAAAAATTTTGATTTTAGAAAAAGGTATTTTTCCTTTGGGAGCCAGCACGAAAAATGCAGGTTTTGCGTGCTTCGGCACACCTACCGAACTACTTGCCGATATTGAAGCCGTTGGCGAAAAAGCAATGTTAGAACTCGTAGAAAAACGTTGGAAAGGCTTACTGGCTTTACGTAAGCGTATTGCCGATAAAAAAATGGAATACCAACAAGCGGGTAGCTATGAAATTATTTTGGAAATACCCGAAAATTTTGAGCAAAAAGTTGAGTATCTGAATAAACTTTTAAGTCCTGTTTTCCAAGAAAAAGTTTTTCATATTAGCCCAAAGAAGCAAATTGCTCAATTTGGCTTTAACGAAAATATTTCCAAAATGCTCATTTACAATGGTTTTGAAGGGCAATTGCATTCAGGTAAGCTTATCAGTGCCTTGATGGAATATGTGCAAAAAAAAGGAGTAAAAATTTTGAATGGTTGTAATGTAAATCAGTTCCGAGATTTTGAAAGTGGCGTAGAAGTACTTGTAAACCAAGAAATTTCTTTTTATGCTACAAAAGTGGCTATTTGTACGAATGGCTTTATTAGTCAGTTTTTTTCGCATTATCCTGTAAAGCCAGGCAGAGGACAAGTTTTGCTTACCAAACCCTTGAAAAAACTTTTGTTCAAGGGGAATTTTCATTTTGACAAAGGATTTTACTATTTTCGTAATATAGGTAAGAACCAAATTTTATTTGGCGGAGGCAGAAATTTGGATTTTGAAGGAGAAACTACTACTGAACTCAAAAATACCCCTAAAATTATCAACAATTTAATTGAAAAGCTTCAGACGCTTATTGTTCCCAATCAAGATTTTGAAATTGAACAAACTTGGGCGGGTATAATGGCATTTACTCCCAATCGTAAGCCGATAGTAGAATGTTGTACCAAAAATATTGCTGTGGGTGTAGCTCTGAATGGTATGGGCGTAGCCATTGGTACTACTGTAGCTGAGGAGATAGCTCAACTGATTTTGTAAAAAATCAAGACCTTGCAAACTTGTGAGTTTGTAAGGTCTTGGTAAGTGAAAGAAAATCTTATGACAGTAATTCTTTGATACGAGCCGCTTTACCTGTTTTACCACGAAGATAGTAAATTCTTGCTCTGCGTACCTTTCCTCTACGGATAACCTCAATTTTATCTATATTTGGTGAAAAGAGAGGGAAAATACGCTCTACTCCTACACCATTTGAAACTTTACGCACTGTGAAAGTTTCGTTGACGCTGTTGGTATTTTTTCTTTGAATAACTACCCCCTGATACTGCTGAATACGCTCTTTGTTGCCTTCTTTAATTTTCACATACACATTTACGGTATCACCCGCTTTGAAATCAGGTATATCGGCACGCTTGGCAAGCACTTCGGCTTCCACAGCTTGAAGCAATGCGTTTTTCATAAATGTTGCTATTTTCTGCTTTTCTAAAATGAGGTGCAAATGTATAATATTTCCCGATGAATACAAAATTTTTTATCAATTATTTGTATCAAAATAGATTTTTCCCAAGCCTTCATCAGTTCTTTTCAGGCGAATTTGCTGGATTTCTTGCAATTCTGTTTTCATTTGAGGAAACGAATAAATCAGGGTTCCATTATTTTGAGGGCTAGCTTCACCGCCCCAATCGATAATCATTCGGTTCATAATTTTTTCTACTTGTGTTTTAGAAAGTTTTTCTAATCCTTCGGCTTTATTTGTTTCTGCGATAATTTCATCGATACTCAAATCTCTTTTTGAACCTATCTGATAAATAACTTTGGCAATACGCTTGCGGATATTGTTTTGATGCCTTTGTATTTTTTTTGGAATAAGAGCAAAATATCTGAAAATAGGTACTGCAAAGAAAATAATAGAAAATGCCAACGGCACTACTCCTAATCCATAGTAAATAATATCGGGGCTTATTCCCATATTATTACCAATATCTTGGTAGCCCCTCAACATAAGAAGTGCAAAAAGTAAATTAAAGCTATTCATAAAGGCAATCCAAGTATTTTTCCCTACTGTATTGCCTGTGAGTACATATTCGGGCTCGTACTCATCCCAGTAAAAAATAATGGGAGCATCTTCGGCTTGGGTTTGGCTACGAGTAAGTTCATAAAAATCTGCATACAAAACAGCATTGGGGCTGATTTCTGCCGAACCATTATAGCGAGCAATGCAGTCGGTCATTAGATTTTCTGCTTGCTCATTGTCAAAGCCTGTAAGAGCTTTAAATTCAGAAAGTACCATTACTCCTTTGTTTTTTCTTGCATAAGCGGCGACTTCTTTCTGATTGGCAAGCGGTTCTGCTTCTGGGCGGGGCGGTCCGAATACAAAATCATAGACTGCACTGATAAAGTTTTTATTAGCTTTGGGATTATTTTTTTTATTAGAAAAAAGAGAGCTTTCTTGTGGCTTGTAAGTTTTGTAAGGGTAGCCGTAGCGGTCTCTTTCATAGTAAGTGCTACCAGGAATGGTTTGCCAACGAAAAATAGCATAAAAGATATCACTTATCAATCTGAACAAATCGGCTGTACCTTTGCTACTTGATTTTTTGTTGTCTTTCTCTCCTCCTGCGACAAGCCCAATAATAATTGCTGATAGAATAAGTACAAAAATTATAAAATACACTACCAAGGTAATTGCTATCCAAGCCTTGAAAAATATCTTGAAAGCTTTCCACAAAAAGTTTTGGAAATCTTTAAGATATTCGGCAAAAGTTTTGGCATCTCGACGCATAGGTGAAGTGCCAAAATCATAAATCAAATCCCCATTTTCAGTTACTTGCAAGTGGCAGAAATATTTGCTCATGAGGGCATTCAGAGCTTCACGAGCGTATTCTATTGGTACACCCGTAATGGCAGAGGCATCTGCTAGTGTAAATTTGCCTTTTACTTTGTGTAAGTTTTGTTCTAACAATTCAATTTGTTTTTCAGCAGATATATTTTCCATAGGTTTATGAGCTATTTTCAAATTTATGTTTTTTTATGATTTTTATCATTGAAATGTGTGAGTTTTTTCATTTCAATCTCTGCACAATTATACTATTTTTGAAATAGAAAGAGTAAAATAAAAGCTATTATGAGCACACCACATGCTTCCTTACGACCTGTAAAAGAATTATTTGAGAATATTCATCAGCCTGTTCTTATTACTAACGAACTAGATAACTTGATTTATGCTAATCCTGCGGCTTTGCAATTGCTCAATGCTACTTCGATAGATATAAAGAATGTTCCTTTAAAAAATTTTCTTACAGCTTCTTACAAGAAAGAAGAGAGCAAAGGTATTGCCAATTTGAAAAAAATAGATGATGATAAAACCATTTTGGTAGAAGCCATAGAAAGCCTAGCAGAGTACGAAGGCAAAATACACAAAATTATTTTACTTAAAGAAATACAAACTCAATATCAAAGTTCAGAAGAAAAAATAAGGCTCTTGCTGAAAACTATTCATAAAGATATAGCTCGCAGAGAAGAAGAAATAGATAAACTTTCGGCAGAAATAGAAGCTCGTACTAAGATACTGAATACAGCGGCAATTGTTTCCGAAACAGATCAATACGGCACTATTACTTTTGCTAACGACACATTCTGCCGAATTGCAAAATATTCGCGTGAAGAGCTTATCGGTAAGCCACACAATATTGTTCGCCACCCTGATATGCCCAAAGCAGTGTTCAAAGAAATGTGGGATACTATCAAAGCAGGGAAAATCTTTCAGGGTATTGTCAAAAATAGAGCTAAAGATGGCACCCCTTATTGGGTAATAGCTACCATTGGCGGCGTACTGGATAGCGAAGGTAAACCTTACAAATACATCGGCGTGCGAATTGATATTACCGACCTGATAAAAAACGGAATGAAAGTAGAGCAATACCTTGCTCCTTAAAAAATACGTAATTTTTTGTGTTAAACTATCAAAACATGATGTGTATATGTTAGCTTCATTTGCAACACCACAAACAGCGAAGGATATTTTTGAGAATATCCATCAACCCATTGTAATTACTACGGGAGAGGAAAAAATAATATATGCTAATCCTGCGGCTTTGCAACTTTTTGGTGCTACTTCAGTAGATTTACGTAATATGCCTCTTTCACGATATATGATTTTGCCTTTCAAATCAGAAAGCAATACAAATATTGTCAGTATACAGAAGCTGGATGGGCAAAAAATATTAAGCGAAATGATTGAAAGCACCTTTGAATATGAAAAAGGTAAGTTTTACAAAGTATTTCTTTTGAGAGAAATGCAAGCCAGTTATCAGAGTGTAGAAGAAAAAATGAAATTGCTTTTAAAGACTATTCATAAGGATATAGCTCGCAGAGAAGAAGAAATAGATAAGTTATCCGCAGAAATAGAAGCACGTACCAATTTACTCAATACAGCGGCTATTGTTTCGGAAACGGATAAATTTGGTACAATTACTTTTGTAAATGATACGTTCTGCAAGATTTCTAAGTATTCACGTGAAGAGCTTATCGGTAAGCCACACAATATTGTTCGCCACCCTGATATGCCCAAAGAAGTATTCAAAGAGCTGTGGGATACCATCAAGGCAGGAAAAATTTTTCAAGGAATTGTCAAGAATCGAGCCAAAGACGGCACTCCTTATTGGGTAATAGCTACCATCGGTGGCGTGCTGGATAGCGAAGGCAAACCTTACAAATACATTGGAGTAAGAGTAGATATTACCAAGCTCGTAAAATCGGGTATGCAAGTAGAGATATAAATAAAATCAGCAACCTCAATTTTCTTTGAGGTTGCTGATTTTATTATTATAGTTTTCGTCTTTTTTCTTTTGTTCTTTTTGCTCAGAGTTCTCCAAGCATTCTTCACAGAGCCAAATACCTTTTGTCTGTAAGAAAAAAAGTTCTTCTTGCAAAGCTAATTTACCACAAGAGTAACATTGGTGGGCAAATTTTTCATGATTGAAACGAATTCCACACATAAAGCCTATCGTCATACACCAATATGGTACTTATACTTTTTATTACTGATGTTTTATGATCCATTCGGCAATTTCTTTCCAATTTTTGGCAAGCACAGCACGCCCCATAAACAATCCGATATGCCCTGCTTGTGCTAAGCCTTTGGCTTGCTTTTCTTTGGGAGTGCCGATGTATTTTTCCATATCAAACACTTGTTCGGGCAAAGTAATATCGTCTTTATCCCCTGCAAGCATGTATACGGGGCAAGTGATATTTTTGGGGCTAACCTTTCTGCCTAAAGCAACAAATTCATCATTGACGAAATGATTGTTTCGGAAAAGCTCATCAATGACTTGTTCGTACCATTTACCGGGCAGATTGATAGTATTTTCATACCAAATTTCAAAATTTTCGTAACGCTCCAAGCCTGCCTCATCATTTTGAGCCCCTTTTACCATTTTGTAAAGGCGTTGATATTTTTCAAAATAATGTTGCACAAAATTCATATTTTTGAAGCCTTGCACCATGAATCTTCCGTCCATCACGCCTTGTCCTATTTTTACAAGGTTACTGAAAAAGGTAGGAGAGGCATTATCGACAGTGTTTTCCAAATGTCCATCACCTGCTTTGGTATCAATTGGCGAACCTGCTACTACCAAAGTTTTTACTTTTTGAGGGAAACGAGCCGTATAAATAGCTCCAAACCACCCTCCTTGGCACAAACCTATCAAATTGACGTGGTCGCCAATATCATCTACAAATACATCTAACTGAGCCAAGTAGTCGTCAATATTGTAATATTGCATTTCTTTGGTAGCACTATGGTAATCCAAACAATATACATTCGAAATGCCATAGTCCATTAGGTGCTTCAACAGACTTTGCTTTTCAGAAAAATCGGCAATGGTAGAGTAATGCCCTGCAAAAGGAGGAAGTACCAAAGTAGCCGATTTTGTTTTATCTATTTCAGCAGAAAACTGACGTAAATCAAAACAACGCAATTTACCTACTACTACATTGGGCGTGACCCATTCAGGCTTTTTATTGAGAGCAATGGTAGCATAATCTATAAATTCCTTGAAATCAAGGATATGTTGAGAAAGTTCTAAAAAAGTATCTGCGGCACTGATGAGCGGCTTTTGAAGTTCAGCATTTATCAAAAAGTCACCGATATGTTTTTGTGCTTTTTCTATACTATCTTCTGCTACAGCTTTGGCAAGTTCTTGCCACCAGTTTTGCCAAGCTATCGATTGCGAAATAAGCCATTCAGCCGAGGGCGTTTCAGTTTCTTTTTTTTCCTTTTTTTGTCTAAAAGGGTTTTTCAAAGTTTCTTGCCACTGCTCAAACCATTGTGAGTTCATAAAATTATTAAAAGCTGAGAGCCGCTGAGTTGTGTGCTCATCGTTGCTACTTCCATTTGCCAAGTTTTCTTTTTCTTCTTTGGCAGTGGAATTTTTAGTTTTTATGGTTGCCATAGATTTGTGATTTATTTTTTACAAATGTAAGATTTTTGTGTTAAAGTGAAGTTAAATTTTTAAGAAAAGTTTGCTACACCCCCATAATATGGTAGCCTCCATCTACATAGAAGGTATCGCCTGTAATGTATTGGGCTTCATCTGAAATAAGGAAAGCCGCCATTTTTCCTACATCTTCAATAGTAGGCAGACGTTTGAGCGGAGTAAGTTGTTCTGTTTTTTTCATTAGCTCGTCAAAATCGCTCAAACCACCTGCGGCACGCGTTGCAATGGTTCCAGGTGAAATCGCATTGACATTGATGCCTCTTTCGCCCAATTCAAAAGCCAAATAGCGTACTGTACTTTCCAAGGCGGCTTTTACGGGTCCCATAATAGCATAATTCTTGATGACTTTTTCCGAGCCGTAATAACTCATTGCTATCAAAGAGCCTCTGCCTTGCGAAAGCAAATTCTCGGCATAATGAGCCAAGCGAATAAATGAATGGCAACTAATATCCATTGCTAATTTGAAGCCTTCGGCAGAGCAATCAATAAGCCTCCCCTTCAAGTCTTCTGATGGTGCAAAAGCTATGGAATGTATGAGAAAGTCTAATTTCCCCCATTTTTGTGCAATTTGCTCAAAAACTGCTTTGACTTCCTCTTCTTTCTGAACGTCCATTTGGGCTATAATACTTGCATAAAGTTTCTCGGCAAGAGGACGAACAAACTTTTCTGCTTTTTCATTCAGATACGTAATAGCCAGTTCGGCACCTTGGTCGGCTAAAATTTTGGCACAACCATATGCAATAGATTTGTCATTGGCGATACCTACAATCAGTCCTTTTTGATTATTGAGGTTGAACATAAGAATTTTGTTTTTTCAAAGTGAGCAAAAAAAACGCTTGTAAGAAATGAGCAAAATCAGCAAAAAGGCTTATTTTTGCAATAATAAAATAGTGAATATGAGGTTTTTCTTTTGAAGCCTGAAACTCTAAAATTATGAATTTTACCGAAGCCGATTCAAAATATCAAGATTTAGAAAGAAAGTCTATTCGTGAGATTTTGGAGGGTATCAATGCCGAAGATAAAATCGTTCCATTTGCAGTAGAGAAAGCTATCCCGCAAATTGAAAAGTTAGTGGCTGAAATTGTACCACGTATGCAGATGGGGGGCAGGCTTTTTTACATAGGAGCTGGCACCAGTGGGCGTTTGGGTATTGTAGATGCCTCAGAATGTCCGCCCACTTTTGGCGTACCTGATGATTGGGTAATTGGCATTATTGCAGGGGGTGATAAAGCCATCCGTAAAGCCGTAGAATTTGCCGAAGATGATAGCGAGCAGGCTTGGAAAGATCTGCAAGTTTTCCGTATCAATGAACTGGACGTTTTGGTAGGTATTGCCGCTTCTGGTAGAACACCCTATGTTGTTGGTGCTTTGCAAAAAGCCCAAGAAAATGGCATTTTTACTGCTTGCATTACTTGCAATCTGAATACTCCCGTAGCTCAATACGCCAACGTAGCTATTGAAGTAATCGTAGGGGCAGAGTTCATCACAGGTAGTACGCGTATGAAGGCGGGCACTGCTCAAAAACTTGTACTCAACATGATTTCCACAACTACCATGATACAACTTGGCAGAGTAAAAGGCAATAAAATGGTAGATATGCAACTTGCCAATACCAAACTCATTGACCGAGCCACTCGTATTCTTTGCAATGAACTGCATATTTCTGCTACACAGGCTCAAGAGCTATTACAACGATACGGAAATGTACGAAAAGCCATTGAAAATTTTCAGCAATAAATAACAAAAGCCCCCTGCAATACGGGGGCTTTTGTTGCATTAGGTTTGCTTTTCTTGTTCTGCTTGCAAAGCGGCTTGTTTTTCGGCTTCGCGTTGGGCTTCTTCTATACCTTTGCGGCGAGCAAAGTCGAGCACGGCGGGTGCTGCAATGAAAATAGATGAATACGTACCAAATACAATACCAATAAACATTGAATACGAAAATCCTCTCAATACTTCTCCTGCAAAGAATAGCAGAATTAGCGTTGTAACAATGGTTGTAATACCTGTAACTACGGTACGGCTCAATGTATCGTTGATAGCCGCATTTAGTTGTTTTGCAAAATCTTTACTTTCAATACTCTGGCGAGCAAACTCACGAATGCGGTCAAACACTACCACGGTATCGTTGATAGAATAACCTACCACGGTTAGCACTGAGGCAACAAAGATTTGGTCAATTTCAAGATTTAAGCCTAAAATTTTAGCAATAGGGACAAAAGCAAGCACAATCAGTACGTTGTGGGCAAGCGAAACAAGTGCCGCAAGTCCATATTGCCAATAACGGAAACGAATGAAGATATACAAAAACATCGCTATGAGCGAGAGCACCACAGCAAAACGAGCGGTTGCCAAGATATCATCGGCTACAGCCGAATCTACTTTTGTGAAACTTACAATTTCGGGTTTGGCATCTTGGAACTTGGCAAGCCCTTCTTTGAGTTTGGCTTCTACTTTTTCATCTGCTCCTGCTTCATTAGCAAGATAGCTCGTGGTAATTTTGAGTTGGTTGCTAGTATTGTAGGTTTTCACTTCGGTACTAGTCTGAAATACTTTTGTAAGAGCCTCTCGCACTTCACTCACAGGAATGGTTTTATTGAAAGCTACTACGTAAGAGCGTCCACCTGTAAAATCTACTCCAAAAGTAAATCCACCTTGTACGATAGCTAAAATTAAGCCCAACAAAACAATGCTTGCTGAAAATAAATAGGCTTTTTTGCGTGTAGCTATAAAATTGAAGTTTGTTTTGGGGAAAATACTATTGAAAAAGGCAGATTTGAAAGAAAGTGTTTTACCACGAGCAATTATCAGACTTTCGGTAAGCAAACGAGTAATGAAAATAGCACTGAAAAGCGAAGTACAAATACCTATCATTAAGGTGATGGCAAAGCCACGTACCAAGCTTGCCTCGCTGAACATATACAAAATCACACCGATAATGAAAGTGGTAATATTGGAGTCGAGAATAGAACTATACGCTTTGGTATAACCAATTTTGACGGCTTCGGCAAAGGCTTTACCTTGTTGTAGTTCTTCGCGGATACGTTCATTGATTAGTACGTTGGCATCTATGGACATAGCCACCGAAAGCACAAAACCTGCAATACCTGAAAGCGTTAGGATTGTACCAAACGATGCCATTACGCCTAACGTAAAGAAAATGTTGGCAATCAGGGCAATCCATACTATCAGACCTGCCACGTTGTAATACACATAAATAAACAAGAATACCACTGCAAGTGCCACCAGTGTAGAAATAAGCCCTTGATTGATAGCTTCTTTTCCGAGCGAAGGTCCTACAATACCACGTTCTACTACTTCGGTAGGGATAGGCAATTTGCCCGATTTAAGAATAGTTGCTAGATCTTGTGCTTCTTCTAGAGTAAAATTTCCTGTAATGGAGGAATTTCCACCTGTAATTTCAGTTTGTACCACAGGAGCAGAATAAACAGCTCTATCCAATACAATAGCAATCTGCTTACCAATATTTTCTCTGGTAATTCTTGCCCATTCCTGAGCTCCTTTGATGTTCATAATCATTGTAACGCCATAGCCTTTTTGGGGGTCGTAGTCGGGAAAAGCATTTTCAACTACTTCACCACTCAAAAGAGCTTCTCCATCGGTATTGGCTTTCAGGAAATAAATAGGCAGTTGCCCTTTGATAGGATTTTTTTGCCCATTAGCAAGCAATTCATCTTGCTCTACTTTTGCTCCCCACATCATCACCATATCTGTGGGAAAAGCGTTTTTAACTTCGGGCACGTTGAAAATTTTATTTACTTTGGCAGTATCTTCTAGTTTTACATACAGATTGTTGCCGAAAGGAGTAAATAGTTTACTGAAAGCGGCAAAGCGGTCTTGCTTTTCGTTCTTTTTCTTGACAGTATCTTTGGTTGTTTTGCTGGTATCTTTTTTATTATTTTTGGCTGTGTCTTTGGTTTCTACTTTTTTGCTTGCCGTATCTGCTTTGGCAGTAGCCGTATCTTTCTTGATAAAAGGGTTTTCATCTTTTTCAGTACTATCTTTTTTCAGGAAAGGGTTATCGTCTTTTTTAGCAGATTTGTTAGAGGCTTCAAGGGTATTGGTGTAATCGATGAGTTTTTCTATACCTTCCTGCAAAGCCGCTTGGTCATATACTTGCCAAAACTCTAATTTTGCCTGACTTTTGAGCAGTTTTTCGGTACGTTCGGGGTCATCTACACCGGGCAGTTCTATTTGGATACGTCCTGATGCGGGCACTTTGGAAATACTTGGGTTGGCAAGCCCTGTTTTATCGATACGGTCTTGAATAATACGGAACGCTAAATCAACACTTTCCTCTGTTTTCTTTTCCAAATAGGCAATTACATCATTGTTAGACGATTGTAAGGTAATTTCGCTGTTGGTAGAGCTTACGAAAAAGCGAGCTAGTTGTGTTCCAGGGGCAACTTCTTCCATAGCTTCAGCAAAAAGCCTTACAAAAGGGCGAGAGCTACTTTTTTGTTTTTCTTGTGCTTTGGCAAGAGCTTTTTGGAAATTAGCCTCTTTGGCTCTTCTGCCTGCAAGAATTTTGAGTAGCTCGGCATGAGAAACCTGTAAAGTAAATTGCATACCGCCACGCAAATCTAAGCCTAAACCCAATTCACGTTTTTTGACACTGTTGTAATCGTATTTAGCAATGCCAATATCGTATACAATTTCATAAGATTTATTACGCAAAATTTCTTGTTTTTTTGCATAATCGATATCTTTGCCTTTGGTAGCTTGTTTTTCAGCATCTTCACGTATGCGATAGCCTACCCACGTAAAAGAAAGTGAATAAATACATAAGATAGCAATAATTGCCGTCAGAAAAATAATGGCTGAACGATTTTTCATGTTTTTTTAGTTTTTGGTGAAAAATAATTTAGAAATAGGGGAGAATAATGGTTCAAAAGTGAATGTTGCGAGTGTCAAATCTCAAATTTTTATGGAGCTTGGGGAGCAATCAGATGCTCAAAGATTTTCTCAAAAAAAGCTATCCGAAAAAGAGGATAAGCAAACAAGCAAATTTCGGTTTCAAGAATAGCAAAAGAAACTTCAAACAGTAGAAAATAATGGGTTTGCAACCCTGCCACAGAAAAGCCTGAAAAAGTAGCTTTCAGTTCATAGGCAGAAATTTGCTCTTTGAGAGGTTTTTCTTGCTTTTCAGCAGGCTGGTTGCTTTTCTGCAAAAAAAATGCGTTTGCATTTGTTCCCATTAGCCAAAAGAACAAAAGCAAAAAAGCACCTACTGATATGTACAACTTATTTTTCATTTTAGCGGGCAAAGATATAAAAAATCGAATTAAAAACAAAAAACTCACAGATTTTGAGCATCTGTGAGTTTTTGCAAGTAGTACCAATCTGTAAGGTTTTCAAAGGTTTTTAGTCAAAGAGAAAAACAATCATCTTGGCTGGTAAGACATGACAGGTATGCCTGTATGCGTAGCTACTTCTTCGGCTACTTGGGTACGGCGATGCCATAAGCGTTCCCATAAGCCTCTGTAAAAATCTGTACCTACAAAAATAAGCCCTGCCCTTTCTTTTTCAGCAAAATGGATAATGCCATGAGCTGGGTCTATATCGGTATAAACGGCTATTTCATAATTTTTGAGATGATTATTTACAGCAAATTCTTTTAGAGCATCTTCTATATCTTTATGGCTCATTGTATAACTAGGATGATTGATTTTGAGTAGCGTGATTTTTGCTCCTGTAATTTCCTGCCAATCATTCAGTTCTCGGATTACTTTTTCGGGTTCTTCGCCGAACTCAGAAGCAAAAACAATGTGTTTGATACTATCGAGTTTTACATCTCCTTCTATAACAATTACGGGATGCCTGCTGTTACGAATAATTTTGTATGAATTGCTTCCCAGATGTTTTTTGTCCAATTTACTATGCCCACGCGTACCTACCACAATCAAATCTACATCATCATTTGCAATTTTTTCTTCTATACTTGCATATACTGTACCTACTTCTATGTTGGTTTCTATTTCTACATTGGCTTGTTGATATTGATCTATTACTTCTGCCATTTTTTTGTGAGCGGCGATATTCATCAGATTCATCATCATTTTTTCTTCGGGCGAAGCATGAATATTTCCATACATGCGGGTATCCTGAAAACCTTCTATGATATGGTGCAATATAATTTTTGCCCCAATTTTCTTAGCTATCTGAACGGCAAAGTCCAAGCCTTTAAGGGAACTTTCGGAAAAATCGGTAGGAACAACAATTTTGGGCTTCATACAGGTAAGTTTTAGTTCTCGGTAAATAAACTAAAAACCTCCGAATTTTCCAAATGATTTTCATTAGAAAAATTACTGATTTTGGGTAGAACCGCTCAAATGTACTCTCAGACCCGTATAAATCATCTGTCCGAAGATGGGTCCCCAGACCATTGTAGCATCAAAATGTGGGCTTTGAGGATTGTCGGCAGAAATGATTGGTTTTTTTTGCACAAAACCTAGTAGATTTTCTCCCCCTACATACCACTCCCAAATATTCCATTTTTTCGTAATTTGTGCATTAAGCAAAGCAAAAGCGGGAGAATATTGCGTTTCATTGGCTTCCAGAGGATCATGTGAAACAGGCAAACGCTGTCTGCCTTGCCATTTGAGCGTTGCATCAAACTGCAAGTTGCTACGGCGTGTTTCATAAGAAGCATTTACAAAAAAGCGATGCCTACTCACATACGGACGTTCTTGCAAACTGCCCGCAAGTGTAGTTTGCACATCATAATATTTGTAAGCAACTTTGGTTTCTAAACCTGCTAAAAGTCTCATAGTCAGCTCTGTCTGAAAGCTACGAGCAAAGGATTTGCCTTGCAAATTAGTAAAATGCAGTTCTGTAGCGTTCCTGTCCATATCTACAACTAACTGATTTTGGAAATTTGTATAAAAAAAGTCGCTTATCCATTCTACTTTCTTCCCCATTTCCCACTTCCAAGATTTTTGTAAGCTGATGCCATAGTTCCACGAAATTTCAGGTTGCAAGTTATTTTCAGCAAAAATAGTACGATTATTCACCAAAAAGCCCCAATTTTCGACAATAGGATTAGGCACGCGAAAACCTCTACCCGCCGAAAGTCTTACGATAGTATTTTGGGCAAATTCATATCTGAAATGCAAACGAGGCGTGTAAATCCAACCAAATAGGCTGTGTTTATCCGAACGATTACCTACCACAAGCGTAAATTTTTTGGGAGAATTGTACGTGTATTCGGCAAAAATGCCCCCAATATGCTCCCTGCGGGTAAATACGGAATCTTTGAAACTTTCTTGGTAATCGTCAATGGTATGCGTAATGCCTGTTTTGTAGTTGTGTTGAGTATTGCCAATGATGTTGTTGTAAATAATTTGGTTGTAGAGAGTTTTTTGTGTTCCTGTATAAAGATTTTTACCTAAAAAACCTTCTTGTTTGTGATAAATTGCAGATGAAATCCAGCCTAACCCTTGATAGGGCTTTTTAGGATACAAAACAGCATTTTTAGTAAAAAATTCAGCTCTTTGCGTAAGTGTTTGCGTTCCGTAGGCATTGGCTAATGGATTTTTACTCCAAAAATTACTCTGCCCTCCCTGACGATTATCGTAAAGAAATTTTACTCCTAATTGCCCACTCCAATGTTCAGTTTGCTTCTTGAAACGATGGATAATGTTGTATTGCGTAAAAAGAGGCAAGTCTAAAAATCCATCTTGGTTGGTATCAATATGTCTTTGCAATGTGCTGGCGTGTGCCAAAACGCTTCCTTGCCACTGACTAGCGAGTTTATATCGCATTACGGCATTGCCTTCTATTCTGCCAAAGTGATTGAGATAAGCGTTCAAGATGGCTTTTTCTTGCATATCGGGCTTGAGTAGTTCTACATTGATTTGCCCCGTCATTGATTCGTAGCCATTCAGTATGCTTCCTGCCCCTTTGATAAGGTCAATACTTTGCACCCAAGTACCAGGAACGAAATTTAGCCCGTAGGTACTTGCCAAACCACGCAAAAAAGGTAAGTTTTCAGCATTAATGAGTACATAAGTACCCTCAAGCCCCAACAAACGAATTTGCTTTGTACCCGTCACGGCATCCGGATAGCTTACATCTACCGAAGCGTTGGTTTCAAAACTTTCCGAAAGATTGCAACAAGCGGCTTTGGTAAGTTCTTTGCGAGTAATTACTTCATTGAGCATTGGGCTTTCTCTATCTACAAAATGGCTTTCAGCCTTTACTTCAATAGCTTGAATGATTTGCTCTTCGGCTTTGAGTGTAATACTTACAAAGTCTTGGTTTTCAATGGTGAGCGTATCATGCAAAAAACCTACCGCTGTAATCACTAAACGATTGCTTTCTGCTATTTTTTCTAAATAGAACTTACCGTTTTCGTCAGAAATAGTCCCTTTGTTTGTTCCAAGCCAAAAGATATTTGCTCCTATAATAGCTTTTTTTTGAGTATCTTGTAAAATTCCGTGTAGATGTTGTGCTTGCAAATGCCCCAACACATACAAAAGAAAAACAACGATATTTTTCATAAGTATCTGATATTTAGGTTGAAAATGAGAAAAAAGAAAGTGCTTTGCCAAGCAATTGCTTGCAAAAATGGCAGAAAAGCACTCCAACCTATATCAGATAGCTACCAATTAAGGGAAGTAGATTTTTTCCGTACCGCTTGGGCGGCGGTGGATTAGCAAATTGAATAGGAAAAAGTAAATTTTCAGAAGGATAAGCAAGAAAAAACAATTCAAAAATAGAAGACAAAGGCTGATGTGCTACAAAATCAAAAGAAAATGCAAAATCCAGAGAAAAATCAGCACTTAGCTTGTAAATTTTGGTACTTTCTAGGCAACAAGCTGAATTTTGTAAAGTATGACATTTTTCGTCTGATGAAGTATGAACACTACAACAGATATTTTCAGGCTTGACGAAAATAAATGTTTTTTCGCCTTTCAGTTTGCAGGAATGCTTGAAGACAGCAATGCCCGTTTGTGCTAAAAGAAATACACTTAATAAAGCAAATGATGCTGTGGAAAGAAAAAAGCGAGGCATTGTGTATTTTTTTACAAAACAAAAAATATTCCTTTTTAGTTCGTAGGAAAACAAGGACTTTTTCAAAAAGTCCTTGTTTGTGAGATATTATTTCCTTACCAAAACTTCATCTATCAAACCATATTCAAGGGCTTCTTCGGCTTTCATCCAGTAATCTCTGTCGGAGTCTTTGGCAATTTGCTCAACAGATTTTCCTGTATGCAGTGAAAGAATTTCGTAGAGTTCGTCTCGCAGTTCAAGAATATGTTTAGCACTGATTTCAATATCTGATGCCTTTCCGCCTGCACCGCCTAGAGGTTGGTGAATCATAATACGTGAATGTTTCAGGGCAGTTCTTTTGCCTTTCGAGCCGCCCGATAATAGCACAGCCCCCATTGAGGCGGCAAGCCCTGTGCAAATAGTAGCTACATCTGGTTTTACGTATTGCATAGTATCGTAGATACCTAAGCCTGCATATACCGAGCCACCTGGGCTATTGATATAAAGCAAGATATCTTTTTTGGCATCAACTGATTCTAAAAATAGCAACTGAGCTACAACAATATTCGAGACATAATCATCAATCGGAACACCTAAAAAAATAATTCTATCCATCATCAGACGCGAGAATACGTCCATTGCAATAGCATTCATTCGGCGTTCTTCAATGATATTGGGGGTCAGGTTGGTTACAGTACCGACGTAATCATCTAAAACCAAGCTATTGATGTTGAGATGTTGGGTAGCAAATTTTCTGAATTCTTCTTGCGAATACATAGTTGTGAAGTATTTAGTTGAAAGTAGTTTTGCGTTCATTAAAAAATTAAAATCCTGCTAAAAGCAGGGCAATATCGTTGAAAGGCATTTCGAGCTTTCTACCTACGGCAGCATTTGTAATTTTACCTCTATAAGCATAAACGCCTTTGGTAGCCCACTTGTTGAGAAGCATCATTTTTTCAAAACCTCCTGCTGAAGCGGTTTTGAGCAATAAGGGCACGAAAATATTACTCAAAGCAATGCTGGATGTATGGGCTACTCGTGAAGCAATATTGGGTACACAATAATGAATGACACCGTGCTTTTTGAATACAGGGTTCTGATGGGTAGCTATTTCGGAAGTTTCAAAACAACCGCCTTGGTCTATGGTTACATCAATAATGACAGAATTGGGTTTCATTTGAGCGACCATTTCTTCTGTGACTACACACTGAGGACGACCCTCCTCAGGACGCAAAGCCCCGATGGCTACGTCTGTATGGCTCAGAGCTTCTGCCAAAATATATGGATTAAGCGTAGAAGTATAAACCTGATGGCCCAATGTGTATTTAAGCCTACGCAATTTGTACAGATGATTATCAAAGATTTTGATTTCTGCTCCCAGACCCAAAGCCGTACGAGCCGCATATTCAGCAACTGTACCTGCTCCTATGATAACTACTTTGGTAGGGGGAACTCCCGTAATACCACCCAAAAGTACCCCTCGCCCTTTGTGCACCGAGCTCAAATATTCAGAAGCTATTAGCATTACGGTACTGCCTGCAATTTCGCTCATTGCTCGTACTACGGGCATACTGCCCGATTTATCTTGTATGTACTCGTAAGCAATTCCTGTGATGCGTTTTTTATTGAGCTCTTGAATAAACTCTCTGGAAATTTTTGCCATAGGCAAGGTAGAAATAAGTATTTTTCCTGGCTTTATCATTTCCAACTCTTCAAGAGTGGGTATTTCTACTTTCAGAACTACTTCGGAAGCAAAAACTTTTTCTTTATCGTATTCAATTTTAGCACCTGCTTCGCCGTACTCTCTATCGTAGAAATGGGCATTTTCACCTGCCCCGCTTTCAATAACTACTTCGTGCCCATTGGCAACAAGTACTGCTACTCCTTCGGGCGTAAGAGGAATACGATTTTCAAAGGCATAACTTTCTTTCGGAATGCCAATGGTGAAAGTATGTTCCTGCGTTTCTACCTCAGCAAGTTGCTCTTGTGGATAAAAAAAATGTTCTTGAGCTAATTGCTCAAACTCAAAAGATTTGAGTTGTTTGCTCATACAGCTGCCTTTCAAAAAATATTCACAAAGCTACAACTTTATTTTGTAAAAAACAATTTCAAAATTGAGAAAAAAATTTGCGTAATTGAGGTAAAATATAGATATTTAGGCGAAATTTGCGTTTCTGTACAAAAACTCAATTTCCATTTCTAAAAAAATTATTATGAAACTTACATCAGTATTTTTTTTGATAGTTTGTAGCCTAATTCAAAGTATTTCTGCTATTCCCTTAGATTCTCTCCGTTTAGAAATTGATAAAAGCAAGAAAAAGGCTTGGATTATACATAAAGTAGAAGCCAAAGAAACGCTTTTTGGGCTGGCTCGCCGCTACAAAACTACCGCCGATGAAATCATTAAAGAAAATCCACAAGCCAAAAATTTACGAATTGGCGATATTTTACGCATTCCTTACAAAGATTTTGAGAATCAAGCTGTACTTACCGCTCCAAAAGATAAGAAAAACAATGATACTAAAACGCTCAAACATACCGTAGAAGCCAAAGAAACACTTTACAGCATTGCTCGCAAATACAATGTTTCAGTAAAAGATTTGCAAACTTGGAATAAGTTGGAAAACAATGAAATAAAAATCGGTCAAGAGCTCTGGATTTCTGCCCCAACCCAAGAAAACAAAGAAACAAAAGTAGAAAAAACTGAGAAAACTGTAAAAACAGCAAACGCTGAACAGGCTGAAAGCAAAGAGAATAAAGAAAAATTAGACAAAACAGAAAATAAGGAAAGCAAAATACAAGTACAAATGCACGTAGTACAAGAAGATGAGACGCCCTATGTCATTGCAAAAAAATACAAGGTCAAACTCACTGAATTATTAGAATGGAATAATCTTACCACAGAAAGCCGCTTGCAAATTGGACAAAAACTGGAAATTTATCCATCAGGCTATAAGAAAGAAAATCTAGAAAACAAACTAAATAAAAATCCTTTACAAGAGACTAAAGAAAATAGCGAAAACAAGAGCGAAGAATCCATTGATGAAGCTGAAATGCCTGAAATTACTCGTCAAACCATCACTATTAGCGGTTATAGCAAAATCATTGAAAAAGGTATAGCAGTGATGATGGAAGATGAAAAAGCGGGCAACTACACAGGTTTGCATCGTGAAGCTCCGATTGGCACAATTGTTGCTGTGAAAAATGAATCTAATGGTGAAAGTGTATTTGTCAGAATTGTTGGTAAATTGCCCAGTGCAGGTAATAATAAAGTACTTATCAAGGTTTCTAAAAATGTTTTTGAAGCTCTTGGAGCAAAGAAAAATACTGTGCCTGTGGAAGTCTCATATATTCCTTAAAAATTCAAAATTCCAAATCTATACATATATGAAAAAATGCTTTTTATTATGTGAAAAAATGGTTTTTATTACCATTGCACTTTTGTGTGGCTACAACCTACTTGCTCAAAGCAATCAATGCTATCTGACGGTGGCTGATGTTGAAAGGGTTTTTGGCAGAGGTTTTCAAGCTGAGCCAACCATGAAATTGGGTGAAATTACTTCGTGCAAATTCACAACCAAAGACTACACCATAGAAATTAGCATTCAACCTGCTTATGGCATGCGAATAGCTGATTATCACAGGCAGATGTCGCCTAAAACGATTACTTGGAAAGCTATCCCTAACGACCCTGATGGGGCAATGATTGAAGACCGAGACCCAACCAAAGACGATTTAGCCTTTGTTCCTGCGGTTACATATATTCGCAACAATAAATATGTAAGACTGCAAGTGCTTGGTATTTATTATGATGAGCCCGAACAAAGGATCGCTAAACGCGAAGAGATGCGAACCAAACTTGCCAAACTCAAACGCGTGCCTTGAAAAATTCAAAAATATCAATGAGGTAGCGGCAACTTTTGGATATTAAGAGCCAAATTGATATTCTGCGTAATTCCTGAGGCTCCGCTATGAATCATTGTTGCAATTCCTACAACCTCTCCTTTCAAATTGAGTACAGGACCGCCGCTATTGCCTGATGAGATAGCCGCATCTATTTGCAGATAAGTATCTCCTTCGCTTGCAGAACCCGTATATTTATCATAGTTCCGCAAACCTGAAACTACTCCCTTGGTTACCGATAGCTCAAAGCCTTGCGGATTGCCAATGACAATAATATCCTCACCTTTACGAGGGTTACTACTTGCCACAGGCAAACTAGTAACTTCTTGGGCATCGGTTTCAAAGATAACATAATCCAAATCAGCATTACTTTCTACAATACGCTTCACATTGTAGATATCACCATTTTTGAGTTTAATTCGCCATTCGTTTCCTGGGGAAAATACGTGGTGATTGCTCACAGCAAGCCCCGAATTGCTGATAAAAAAGCCTGTTCCCATTGATTTAGGGAATCCATTTTCATAAGTAAATACCATAAAAACGGCATTTTCAGATAGCTCTACTAAATCGGCTACAGAATTATTCTCTTTCTGCTCGGTATACTTTCTTTCGTTGGGTTTATGTTCTTTTGTATCTTCAAGAGCTTTTTCCTCTTTTTTATTATCTTGTTTGTACGGATTTTCTATCTTCTGTTGTTGTTTAGTAGTTTGCGGGCTTTCAGATTGATTTGTTTTTTTTAGAAAAGCAATCAAAATCAGCACTACAGCTATTGCTCCTACTGTAAACCAAGATGAAAATCTGGATTGCGTTTTGGCAGGTATTGATTTGTTTACAACAGGTGCTGGTTGTGCTGGAAAGGCTTGATCTTTTGAAAGCGAAGACTTTGCAGAATAATTTTGTATAATATCTGAAATGTTTACCTTTGCCCGTCCAAGATGAAGACTTTCGCCGCTACTAATGAATGCAGTTTGTATACGTTTGCCCTGAAGAAACGTCCCGTTTGTTGAGTTATTATCTACAATTCGTAAATTTCCGTCATCGTAGATTTCCAAAAAGGCATGCTGACTGCTGACGGTGGGGTCATTGATAACAAAATCGTTATTATTTGCTCTGCCAATGCTAATTCTGTGTAACAGATTGCCTGAAATATTTGCTTGCTGATAGTTCTTGTGAAAATAGTTTTGCCAAGGAAGTAGCGTATCGCCAATTTTTACTATATCATTGGATTGTAATTTGCAAGTACGTACAGGCTTACCATTGACAAACGTACCATTGGTAGAGCCTAAATCTTCTAAAATGTATTCGCCTTGTGCCGTTTTAGTAATTTTTAAATGATTTTTAGAAACGGCACTATCTTGAATAACTATGTCATTGTTGTTGGCTCTGCCTATGGTGATAGTTTGCATATTTTTAGGATTTGAATTTTCAAGAACACTTTTTCCTGCCTGCAATACTGCTTGCCCCTACTAATGCTACCAAGAGCAAAATTCCTGCCACCTCAAAAGCTACTAAATATTCTGTAAGAAAAGAGATAGCGATTTTTTCGGTAGTTGCTTGCAAAGGTTTTTCTACATCAGCAAGTTTCAACAATAGTGTTTCTTTCATTAAAATTCCTCCCAATGCGAGTGCTATCATTGCGGCACCAAAATTTCTACGATAATTCACAGGAATATGTGTTTTTTCTTTGTTGCGAGGTGCCAGCATCACTCCCATTATGAGCAAAACCAAAATTCCTCCCGCATAAACCATCAGTTGCGTTGTAGCTACAAAGTCTGCCCCCAAATACACATACAAAACTACCAAACAAAGCATGAGCAAAAGTAAAGAAAAAATAGCATATACCATATTTTTGGTAAAAACCATCAGCCCCAAAGCAAGCAACAACAAAGATACAGTAAGAAATTGCATAATGTATAAAATTTAATTCTTATGCACTGTTTGCAGTTTTCCGTTTTTTTTCAAAGTTGTGAATAAAAAAACCAAAAACTCCCCCTAAAACTCCGCCCAAAATATGAGCAAACTGCGAAACATTATTTTCTTCAAAACTATTCATAATTTCTTTTCCTAAAAATAGTATCACTACCAAAATAAAGGTTACAGGTATTGTTTTGGCTTTCATATTGGTAAAAGAAGAAAGCAAAATCATCATAAAAACAATGCCACTAGCACCACATAAGCCATTTTTCATAAAAGCTACATTTAAAATACCTGTAACCAGTGCTGTAATAAACGACATTAGAGCAAGCGTCAGTGTACCATACTTTTCTTCTAAAATGGGTCCAAGGATAAGAATTAAAGAAAGATTGCCAAAAAGATGATTCCAGTTAGCGTGCCCAAGAGCATGAGAAAAAAGCCGAAAATAATCTAGTGGATTGCTAAAATCCATACTTGTACCTACAACAAAAAAGCCCTCGGTGATACTTTGTGGAAAGACATGGATAGTCGTTGCTACAAGTGCAAAAGTAAGTGTAAAAGGAGCATTGTATGTGATTTTCATAAACTAAAATTTTATCAAAGTTAATTTTTTTCGAGATTTTATCAATTTTTTTCAATGCTTCTAATTTTTATATTTGTGGTTTTGTTTTTTTGTTTCAATTACTTTCCGATAAATTTCGATAAGCCGCAAATAGTTTTTTTCGGGGTTGTATAGAGTTTCATAGGTTTTGCGAGCATTTTCGTAGAAGTAAGGAGCATTATTTTTCTCAAAATACTGAATTTTTTTGGCTAAATCCTCACTGCTTCCCGTGCGAAAATGTAAGCCGTTGTAGCCATTTTGTACCATTTCGTTGAGGTTGTCTATATCCGAAATAATCACGGGCGTACCTGTGGAAAAGGCTTCCAGCAGCGTAAGGGGCATACCTTCGTACCAAATGGAAGGAAATAAAAGAGCTTTGCAGGCTTTCATTTTCTCGGAAATAAAATCTTGATTTTGAAAGCCGTGAAAAATAATGTTAGAGTTGTTTTGGGCGTACGCTTTCACAAGATTTTCCATTTCGCCACCACCGATAATTTCTAGTTTGAAATCGTATAATTTTGTAGTTTCCAAAAGGACTTTAATGCCTTTTTCTTGCGAAAGTCTGCCAACGAACAGAAAGAAATCTTGTCGTTCTTGGGCGATAGCCCAGCCTTTATCAGAGGTGAAATTAGGTTTAATGAAGATTTTTTCTTTTGGCAAACTTAAAGACGAGTTTACTAATTTATTTTTTACAAAGTTGGTGAGTGTAATATAAGCATCAACTTTGTTTTTCCAAGTGCTGAGCAGTTTGTGTAAGCCTGTAACAAGGGTAAGTTGAGCGGTTTTGAGAGCCGAATTTTGAAAACACTTGTGTTTGATGCCTGCCAAAGGGAATTTTTTTTGTGTGCAAAGCTCGCAAACTTGCCCATTTCTGAGCAGTAAAGCCCCTGAACAAATCAAGCGAAAATTGTGGATAGTAAGCACCACAGGGATTTTATGTTTTTGGGCTTCGTACAAAATAGCGGGCGAAGCTACATAAAATAAATTATGAACATGAATAACATCAGGCTGAAAACTTCTTATTTTTTTTGATAAAATATCAGCCGCCGAGTTGTTGTATAAACTTTTGTAAAGAAT
>CALLAC010000031.1 GCA_938002655.1 uncultured Cytophagales bacterium | reverse complement strand
AGAGCATACATTCAATTAGACCCCATTTTTGCCAAGAATATTTACATAGACGAAGCTCATCCAATGAAGGTATTTATTCAATTAGAAGGAGATTGCAAAGGCGTTTATGTAACCAATAAATCTAAAAATGGATTTGAAGTAGTAGAATTACAAGGTGGAACTTCCAACGTAGAATTTTCGTGGACAGTTATTGCTAATAGAGCAAATACTTATGATGAAAATGGTAATTTGGAATCTCGTTTTCAAGATATAAGGTTTCCAAAGTCGCCTAAAAAACTTGAAACTATTACGCAATCAGCAATTAGTGCGAAAGAACCTGTTAAAGAAAGGGAAAAGAAATGAAGATGAATAAATTCGTAATACACAAATTGTAAAACTACCCCTTTCAGGTTTTCAAAACCTGAAAGGGGTATCAAGTTAGCGTTACTAAAACTCAGCAACAAGAAATCAGGCGTTTGGAGAGCAAGCTATCGGAAGTAGAACAGCTGAAAGCTGAAATAGAGCAAATCAAAGCTGAATTGCTTGGTCAGAAAACACAGGCAAAAAAATAGTGCCTTCGTATTTGTGGCTTTACGCGGTTGATTGAGTGTGGTTCGGCTTCGCTCAGTAACCAGAGCCGAAATAAAACTTGAAAGCCATTTGGGGCAAAGCTTAAGATTTTAACAAACAAAGAAAATACATCAAAAATCCTTGATTATATGAAAAAGATAGTCTCTTTTGTATTCTTCTTTTCCCTTCTCGGGACTTATGAAGCACTCGCCCAAGGCGTAGGCATTGGTGGCACACCCGATGGCTCAGCTATGCTCGATGTGCAATCTACCAACAAAGGGCTTTTAGTGCCTCGTATGACGCAAGCCCAACGTACTGCCATTGCCTCACCTGCTAATGGTTTGCTTGTATATCAAACCGATGTAGCAGGGGAAATAGGCTTTTGGTATCGTGACGGAGCAATCTGGCGTCAGTTAAGCCCAGGTTGGCTGCTTACTGGCAATGCAGGCACGGTGGACGGAACTAATTTTTTGGGTACTACCGATAACGTACCGCTCAATTTTAGAGTAAACAACCAAAGAGCGGGACGCATCGCAAGCAATGGCCCTACCTTTTTGGGCTACCAAGCCGGCAACTCCAATACAGCTACTACTAACACAGGCGTAGGCTATCAAACCTTATTTTCCAACACCACAGGCAACAATAACACCGCCAACGGCATGCAAGCCTTGCGTTCCAACACTACAGGCAGCAATAACATCGCCAACGGCGTGCAAGCCT
Source organism: uncultured Cytophagales bacterium (assembly GCA_938002655.1). Taxonomy (GTDB): domain Bacteria; phylum Bacteroidota; class Bacteroidia; order Cytophagales; family Thermonemataceae; genus Raineya. Next base: position 11,433 of record CALLAC010000031.1, on the reverse strand, counting down.
TGTTTTTCAACACCACAGGCAGTAACAATGTGGCGATTGGCCGGCGTGCGGGATATGGAGCAACAGGAGTAAACTTCAACCAATGTACTTTTGTAGGGGCTAATAGCTATCCCACTACCGCCCGCACCAACGTAACCATGCTCGGCTATGGGATCACCAATGCCCAATGCACAGGCAATAACCAAGTGCTGCTGGGCAATACGGCTATTACTCAAATAAGAGCACAAGTGAACAGCATAACCACCTACTCCGACAAGCGGTTTAAGTTCAATGTTCAAGACGATGTGAAAGGCTTAGATTTTATTATGAAACTCAAGCCGGTTACCTACCAGCAAAATCCTGAAATCTTGCACCAAATCTGGGGCACGCCCGATAGTTTGGTCAGTAAAATAGACCACAGCGAAATCAAAGAAAAGCGTTTCATCGGTTTTCTTGCTCAAGACGTAGAACAAGCCGCCAAAGAAAGTGGTTTTGAGTTTCCGGGCATAGATGCACCCCGCAACGAAAAAGAGGTTTATTCGCTTCGCTATGTAGATTTTATTATGCCTATGGTCAAAGCCATCCAAGAGCAACAGAAAACCATAGAAACCCAACAGAAAGCCATAGAGACCCAACAACGAGAAATCAAGGATTTGCGGGCTAAAAACGAGGTCTTGGAGAGCAAGCTATCAGAAGTAGAAAAAATGAAAGCTGAAATAGAGCAAATCAAAGCTGAATTGCTTGGTCAGAAAACACAGACAAAACGATGAATTCAAAATCCTTCAAAAACAAAGCCTTATTGGATACATAAGGCATCAATTGTGACGAACATCCAGGATCTTTAAAGCCTTGGATGTTTGTTTTTTTTAAGCTGTTTGATTTAGATATTCAAAAAAATCGAAGGTGTAAAAATCGATGATAGAGTTAATAATAAAAGACTTCATCCTACGCTACCTTCCAGGCTGATAGCAAGCAATTTTTGAGCTTCTACGGCAAACTCCATAGGCAACTGATTGAGCACTTCGCGAGCATAACCATTGACAATCAAAGCTACAGCTGTTTCTGTATCTAGGCCTCTTTGGTTGCAATAGAAAATTTGGTCTTCACCAATTTTTGAAGTGGTGGCTTCATGTTCTATGGTAGCTGTGGGGTTTTTCACTTCTATGTAAGGGAAAGTATGGGCTCCACACGAATTACCAAGCAGCAGACTATCGCATTGAGAAAAATTACGAGCATTTTCAGCTCTTTTATGAATTTCTACGAGTCCTCTGTACGAGTTTTGACTTTTACCTGCTGAAATACCTTTGCTTACGATACGGCTTTTGGTATTTTTGCCAATGTGTATCATTTTGGTACCTGTATCGGCTTGTTGCATATTGTTGGTAACAGCTACAGAATAAAATTCACCTACTGAATTATCGCCTTTCAGAATAACAGAAGGATATTTCCAAGTAATAGCCGAGCCTGTTTCTACTTGTGTCCAAGAAATTTTAGAATTTTTACCTGCACAAATACCTCTTTTAGTGACGAAATTGTAGATTCCACCTTTACCATTTTTATCACCAGGATACCAATTTTGCACGGTTGAATACTTGATTTCGGCATTTTCTAGGGCGATGAGTTCTACTACGGCAGCGTGGAGTTGGTTTTCGTCTCGCATCGGAGCGGTACAGCCTTCTAAATAACTCACATAACTGCCTTCATCGGCGATGATGAGGGTTCGTTCAAATTGCCCTGTACCTGCGGCATTGATACGAAAGTAGGTAGATAGCTCCATAGGGCAACGAACTCCTTTGGGGATATACACAAAAGAGCCATCTGAAAAAACTGCTGAATTGAGAGCGGCAAAGAAATTATCAGTGGCTGGTACTACCGAGCCCAAGTATTTTCTTACCAGTTCGGGGTGTTCGTGAATAGCCTCACTGATAGAACAGAAAATAATGCCAAGTTCTGCCAGCTTACTCTTGAAAGTAGTAGCTACCGAAACACTATCAATAACAGCATCAACGGCAACACCTGTCAGGCGTTTTTGCTCTTCCAAAGAAATTCCTAGCTTTTCAAAAGTTTTCAAGATTTCGGGGTCTACTTCGTCAAGGCTATTGAGTGTAGGCTTCTTTTTAGGAGCAGAGTAATATTTTATGTCCTGATAGTCGATGCTTGGATAATGAACATTTTGCCATGTAGGTTCCTTCATGGTAAGCCATTTGCGATACGCATTCAGACGCCATTCCAGCATCCATTCGGGTTCGTTTTTTTTAGCAGAAATGAAACGAATAATATCTTCATTCAAGCCTTTGGGAGCTTCTTCGGCTTCAATATTGCTTACAAATCCGTATTTATAGTCAGAATTGATATGTTCAATGAGAATTTCATCCATACAGAAACCTAATTTTTATTTAGAATGAGTTTAGATTATACAAAAATACAACAAATTTTTGAGAAAAAAGTTTGCTCGGGCAAATATTTTTTACCGATTTTAGAAGTAAGAACAGAAACAAACTTTGTATTTATTCCAACATTCGAACAAATTCATCAAACAAATAACGAGAGTCGTGTGTGCCAGGTGAGGCTTCGGGGTGGTATTGTACCGAGAAAGCGTGTTTATCGGTACGGCGTAAACCTTCTATGCTATAATCGTTGAGATTGATGTGGGTAATTTGAATGCTATCGTTCTGCTCTATTTCTTCTTTATTTACACCAAATCCGTGATTTTGAGAAGTAATCTCACAATTTCCTGTAAGCAAATTCTTGACTGGGTGGTTTAGGCCTCTGTGTCCGTGGTGCAATTTATGTGTGCCAATGCCACTGGCAAGAGCCAAAATCTGATGCCCTAAACAAATGCCAAACAAAGGGGCGTTATTTTCTAAAATTTGCTTTACAGTTTCGATGGCATAAGGCATAGCGGCAGGGTCGCCGGGTCCATTAGAAATAAAGTAGCCATCAGGGTTAAATTTTTGCATTTCAGAAAAAGTTGTTTGGGCAGGAAATACTTGCATATACACATCTTTTTCAGCTAAACACTGCAAGATACTTCGTTTGATGCCTAAATCTAAGACAGCTACTTTATGGCGTGCCTGCGGATTTCCAAAAAAATAAGATTTTGGAGTACTTACTTGGCTGGAGAGTTCAAGTCCTTTCATCGGAGGGGTTTCTTGCAGTTTTTTTTGCAGAAAATCTATGTCCAAATTTTCAGAGGAAATCACCCCATTCATAGCTCCTTTCAAACGAATGTGCTGTACCAAACGACGCGTATCTACTCCTGCAATAGCAACGATGTGGTTTTCTTCTAAATAAGTTTGCAGAGATTTTTCAGCTTTGTGGCGAGAAAAAATCTGCGAAAAAGCATTACAAACCATTCCTCGGATAGTGGGCTTTTCTGCTTCTTGCTCTTCGTGGTAGGTACCATATACGCCTATATGAGCAGTAGTGTTTACAACAATTTGGCCAAAATACGAAGGGTCAGTATAAATTTCTTGATAGCCTGTCATTCCTGTATTGAAGCAAATTTCGCCAGTGGTAGTGCCTATTTTGCCAATTGCAAAACCCTCGAAGAGAGTACCATCTTCTAAAAGCAGACGAGCAGGGGGTAAGAAATTGTATTTGAGCATACAAAATCAGTTAAAATTGGGCAAAATTAGCCAGAAATTTGATTTTTCCTAAAAAAAACTTATTTTTGATAAAAACTCACTATGATTGAAATTTCCAAAAAAAAGCCTACATTTCCTATTTCAAAAGGGTTACGGAATTATTTGCAAACTTATCAGCGTACTTGTGTACTGCCTGTAAGCTATGAAGACTTACTTCGTTATACAGATGCCTTCCCTGTTTTAGATAAAAAAGGCAAAGATACGCTTTGGAATTCGGTGATTTATAGCCAAGATATGCTACAAGAGCTTGACAAAGCCCTCACCGCAGTGTATGCTTTGCTGAAAACCGACGGCGATATGTCTGTAATGGAACATTTACACGTAGATAGAATTGATTACTGTGTGTTTGGCAATTCACACCCTTTTCGTATTAAAATCATCAATAATTACAACGATAACTACGATTATTTTTATGTAAAAAAAGCCGATGCCTCTCGTATTTATGGATTAGAGCTAGAACATTTGCTTTCACCCAACCGAATTAGCTTTTTGGTGCATAAAAATACGCTCATCGAAGAACACATTGCAGGCATACCAGGCGATACTTTTATTCAGAACTACTTGCAACGCCCCGAAATGAATACTGTTCGCATTGCCAAAGAGTTTGTAAAATTCAATGAACGTTGTTTTATTCGTTTACTAGGCGATATGCGTTCGTATAATTATGTGGTAGACATCACGCCTGATTTTGATAACGAACAATACCGAGTGCGTGCAATTGATTTCGACCAGCAGTCTTACGAGGGTAAACATCGTATGTATTTGCCGCAGTTTTTCAAAGAAAATAACCCCATTGTAGAGCTTTGCTTGAAACACGTCAATAAAGAAACTGCTAAGCAGTACCAACGCGAAGAACGTACGCTTATAGCCCGAAGATTGGTTGCGGCACGTTATCGGGTAAAAGACTTGATTGATACCATGCGAAAAGATACCATTTCAAGCAATGAAAAAACCTATCAGCTCAAGCACGAACTTGCCGAATATCATAAAAACAATGAGTTTCTTAAATGTAAAACGATGGGCGATGTCGTCAGAATACAGCTAAAAGCGGCTTTGTTGAAATAATTTTGATAGATATTTTCGGTGGTTGAGCGTAGCCGAAACCACCGAAAATGAATATAAGCACTTATTCAATTATCAATTTACGCACTTCTTGTGTTTTTGCTTGCAGAGGCTTTAAGTCTTCGGTAGAAACAGGAACTTTTTCGCCCGTTTTGTAGGTAGCAAATTTTTCGGCATATTTCTTTTCGGTATACACCTGCTTGATGGCTTTCAGTCCGTCTAATAACTCTTGAGCTTTTCCCGTAGGTTTTACAACTTCCAAAGAGCTGATAGCATCATCAAGCGATTTTTCTTGGTCGGCAATAATTTTCACCATTCTGCTGAAAACCAAATCTTTGGTATTTTTGTCCATCTCCGAAGGCATACCGATAATGCTAGTTGAAATATGCAAACCTTCTACAAACATTGCCCCCAAGATAATTGCAGAAATGTTGGTTCTTTCGTTGGCACGCAGGTATTTATCAATATTTTGCACGGTTTCGTTGGCAATTTTGATAAGTGAATCTTTTTTATCCAAATTTTTGCCGAAACGCTCAATTTTTTGTTGGTCTATGGCAGAGCTAACGCCAATTTTATCGGCTAATTTTTGGCAGGCTGCCATATAGTCGCTACCCATTTGGATTTTCTCGTAATTCAACACATAGCCCAAATCAATGATGTAAACGCCGAAGTTCATAGCGGCAAGGTCGTTGGTAGTCAGGTATTTATCAAGATTTTTAGTAGGATTGACGAGCTTTTCATAGAAATCATCTACCCCTGCGGCGGCAAGCAAATCAGGCAGTTCTTGTACAGGAGGTAACTGTTTTACAGTCTCAGATACATTTTTGATAACTTTTTCTTTTATTTTTTGGGTGATAGTAGTGTCAGACTTTTGTTCGCCTGAGCCTTTATTTTCACAGCCTACTATTGCTATACTTATTCCAAGTAAAGCGAAAATAGCGAAAACTCTTGTAGTGTGCATAAAAAATGTTTTTAGTGAAAATTTGCAAGGCAAACATAACAAAAAAATCGACATCAACAATTATTTTCTTAAAAAATTGATAATTTTCAATGAGTGTAAGAAAAGAAAACAATCAGCTGTTCAGTATTCTTTCAAAGACATTAAATCTTTGTAAATGATTTTGATAACTTCTTTGCTTTCGGGGTTGTATTGCCAGTTGTTATCAAAATGATACACAATTTCGGGGTTAGGTTTTTGTGAAATAGTCAGGCTATGAAAGCGAGTGTCTTTTTCCTGTTCTTGGCGAATTTTTTTGATAATATCTTCTCGTAAAGAAAACATCACAAAATCGGAAATCATTAGTACATCTGCTTCTTTGTAGTCGTTGGTTTGAAGCATACGAATTGCTTCTATGAGGGCGGGGGCGGCATCGGTACCCCCATGAAAAGACATCATCAGAAATTCAATGAGTAAATCCATTGAATTTGCCAAATCTAAAAGATTGATGGTTTTGATACCTACCGAAAAATTGATCAGATAAGCCTTTCGGTTTTCGCTACTTGCCATTTTGAGAATAGCAAAACAGAGTGTTTTAGCAATTTGCTCGGGGGTGCCTTCCATTGAGCCACTCGTATCTACGCATACAATAAAGGGACCTTTTTCTTTTTTACGTATTTTTTGCTGACGAAAATACTGAATTTTATCGTGTTGCACCAAAGTTTTACCTTGATACCGAAAACTCAAGAGTTCTTTTTCAACATATTTTTTCCAGAAAGTGTTTTCGGTAGTGCTATCGCACAAGAAAGCCATTTCCGAAGGCAGTACGTTGGGCAAATAATTATCTTGATATACGCCGCCAATTTCATCTTTTTTCTGAAAATCTGCTACCCAAGCCTTACGGCTGATGATGTTTTCATAGATTTCTTCGTTGGTTTCGGTACGAGCCTGACGCATTTTGCCAAGCATTTCGGCAAGCTCTCGCAAACCTTGTTCTTTTTGCAGAATTTGAGCATATTTTTCGAGGAGTTCGAAGCCTGCTTTATGCCATTTGCCCGAAGACATATCCCAAAAATGCCCCACTTCGTTGGCAAATGGGCTAATAAGCTCTATGAATTTGCTAAATTCTTCAATTTTGTTTTCCAAAACTTGCAAGAAAGCCTCTTGCTCTTTTTCGATTTGTTCTATTTCCCATTGTAAGCGTTTGGCAGTGAGCAGAGCTTTCCATTGCGTAAGCAAGTCTTCGGCAATAATTTCAAGTGCTTGTAATTCTTTCTCATACTTTTTGCCTTCTTTTTCCAGGGCAAAAAGGTCTATGGAGCGTACAATGGCTTCAAACTTTTTTTCATAAAAGCTAATATCCAGCTCTTGGGCAGTATACATTTCTTTGAGATAATTTGTAAGATAATACCATTGTTTGGCCCACCAAAAAGCAGGCGTAGCTTCCCAGCGCTGAAAAAGGCTCATTTCATCAAGAAAAGGGTTTTGGATATCTAATTGGGTCTGTATTTTTTTGAGCCACTTCAACAAATCTAAAAGTATCTGCTCGCTGGCTTGGTTGTATTTTTCTGCAATAGCTCTGACTTTCGGGCTTTCTAAAATCTTATCAAGAGCTTGGGCTATGGGCAGGTTGTAAATTTGTAAAGAGGCAGAAATTCTTTCCCAATCATTTGCCAAGTGAAGTTTCTTTTTCAGATACTCTGCCAAATATTTGCGTGTGGGGCGATCGAAGATTTTCCCAAATTCTACAAAACGATTTACTTCTTCCTGCATTTTCGTTTTTCCAAAAAACAGATTACGGCACTTTTTGTTTGATAGCGATACTTATTTACACTTGTAGCTTTTTCTGCAAACAGAAATTTTTATATTTGCGGCAAATTCTCAAAAACAAATATAAATCGTTTTGAAAATCTACAATACTCTTACGCGTCAGAAAGAAAATTTTGAGCCGCTGAATCCGCCTTTTGTAGGTATTTATTTGTGCGGACCTACGGTGTATAACGATGCCCACATAGGCAATGGCAGACCTGCTGTGGTTTTTGATGTCCTTCGCCGTTATCTTATTTACAAAGGCTATAAGGTGCGTTTTGTAAGAAATATTACTGATGTAGGGCATTTGCTCGGCGATACCAACGAAGGTGAAGATAGAATCAGCAAGCAAGCCAAATTAGAGCAGTTGGAGCCAATGGAGATTGTGCAACGTTATACCATTCGTTATCATGAGGTAATGGATAAACTCAACGTTTTGCGTCCTGATATCGAACCCACAGCCACAGGGCATATTCTAGAACAAATTGAAATGACGAAAAAAATTCTGGATGCAGGGCTTGCCTATGAAGCCAATGGTTCGGTATATTTTGATGTAGAAGCCTATCAACGCAAAAATTACAACTACGGCGAACTTTCAGGTAGACTCATTGAAGAATTGCTTGCAGGAGCAGGCCAAGAGCGTAGAACTTTGGAAGGACAAGACGAAAAGAAAAACCCTGCTGATTTTGCCTTGTGGAAAAAAGCCGCCCCCGAACACCTGATGCGTTGGAACTCTCCTTGGGGCGAAGGCTTTCCTGGTTGGCATATCGAGTGCAGTGTGATGAGTACGAAATATCTTGGTGAAACTTTTGATATTCACGGCGGCGGTATGGATTTGATTTTCCCACACCACGAATGTGAGATTGCCCAAGCCAAAGCCGCTAATGCAGGTAAAAAACCTGTAAAATATTGGATGCACAACAATATGGTAACTGTTAATGGGCAAAAAATGAGCAAATCTTTGGGCAATTTCATTAGCCTTGCCGAACTATTTGAAGGTTCTCATGCTTTGCTTTCGCAAGCCTATTCGCCTATGGTAGTAAGGCTTTTTATTTTGCAGGCTCATTATCGTAGCACCATTGATTTTTCCGACGAAGCTCTGAAAGCTACGCAAAAAAACTATTTCAAGCTCATCAATGCAAAAAAAGTACTCAAAAACTTACATTACAGCCAATTTGAACCTACTACACACGATAGCAAACTAGAAAATGAAATACACAATGATTTTCAAAAAATTTTTGAAGCCCTTGACGACGATTTGAATACGGCACTGGCAATTACACACTTGCTTGCTATCACAAAAAAAATAAATATTTTGCAGAATAATCCCGCTAAAATTTCTGCTATTCAAGAAAATACGTTTGCTTATTTGCAAAAAATGTATCCTTTGGTGCTTACAGAAATTTTGGGTATTCAAGAAGAGCCTATCAAAGCGATAGAGCCGCTCCTACAAACTTTGCTCAAATTATATGCAGAAGCCAAAGCCGAAAAAAATTATGCAAAAGTTGATGAAATCCGTGCAGAACTTAAAAAAATTGGTATCACGCTCAAAGATACCAAACAAGGCATAGATTGGGCTTATACCGAAGAGTAGTTTTAAGAAATTTGCCATAATTGTTTTGTATACTTTGCAATAAGGAAGCAAGAAGCAAAACGCAGAAATAGGATTTAAAACATAGGATTTAAACGAAGCAAAACTTTTACCTCAAACGCTTAAAGATTTGAACTTTTTGAATACAAAGAATTACAATTTTTGCCTGAAATTTTCAAAACTAGTATGCTTGCATAATATTTTTTCGGAAAAATTTGAATTTTGCCAAACAAAATATTTAACTTGCAACTTAATTAGCTAAGAATGTTTCACTCTAAAATAAACGCAAATGAAAATTTTAGTTTGCATTACACATGTCCCTGATACTACTACGAAAATCAAATTCACACCTGATGGCTCAAAACTCGATACCACTGGCGTGCAATTTGTGATTGGTCCTTACGAAGACTATGCTCTTTCGCGTGCCGTAGAACTCAAAGAACAATTCGGAGCTACCGTAACTGTCTTGAATGTAGGTACCGCCGAAACGGAGCCTTCTATTCGCAAAGCCCTTGCTTTAGGCTGTGATAATGCTATTCGTATTGATGCCGAGCCTACTGATGCTTTCTTTGTAGCCGAACAAATTGCCCATATCTGCAAGCAAAACAATTATGATTTAATCTTAATGGGGCGAGAATCCATTGATTTCAATGGCGGACAGGTACACGGCATTGTGGGCGAGTTGTTGGGTATTCCTTCGTTTTCGCCTGTGATGAAATTGGATATTGAAGGCAACATTGCCAAAATGGCAAGAGAAATAGAAGGCGGAAAAGAATATTTACAAGCCCCTCTGCCTTTGGTGTTAGGTTGCCAAGAGCCTATCGCCGAGTGGAAAATCCCTAATATGCGTGGCATCATGTCGGCTAAAAGTAAACCTTTGCAAGTAATTGCTCCTGTCAATCCGCAAGAACTTACAAAAAGTCTTTCTTTTGAACTGCCACCTCCCAAAGGTGCTTGCAAGATGATACCCGCTGATGAAGCCGAAAAGTTGATAGAACTGCTTAAAACAGAAGCTAAAGTATTGTAGTGAGTAAAATGAGTAGAATAAATATAGAGTAAAACGTTGTAGCCTTATTTTGGCGACTACTGATTTTTTCATAAACCTTTAAATTTTGAGTCCGATGTCAGTTTTGATATTTGTAGAAACCACCGAAGGAAAAGCTAAACCTTCTTCATTGGAAGCTGTGGGCTATGGTGCAAAAGTAGCTGAAATGCTTGGCACAAGTGCTACGGCTTTGGTACTTGGCGATGCCCAAGAATTGGAAAAATTAGGCAATTATGGTGCAAATAAGGTACTTCACGTTGCCGACAGCCGTCTGAATACAGGTATCATTCAGGCATATAGCAATGCTATTGCTCAAGCTATGGAAAAGGAAAATGCCTCTGTGCTTGTGCTTGCCAAATCTTCTTTGGCCGATGCCGTGGCGGCACGTGTAGCAGGCAGATTGAAAGCAGGACTTGCTTCCAACGTTGTGGATTTACCCAATTTGAGCAATGGTTTTGTAGTAAAAAGAAGCATTTACACAGGTAAGGCTTTTGCAAATACAGCGATTACTTCCGAAAAGAAAATCTTGGCCATCAAGAAAAATATTTACTCTGTAACTCCCACAAGCAATACGGCAAGTGTTGAAGCTTTTACACCTACTTTGAATGATAGCGACTTTGCCGCCAAAATCACAAACACTGAAAAAGCAACAGGTACTATCTCTTTGCCTGAAGCCAATATTGTAGTTTCGGGGGGCAGAGGTTTGAAAGGACCCGAAAACTGGGGTATTGTAGAAGAACTTGCCAAGGTTTTGGGTGCGGCTACGGGTTGCTCCAAACCTGTTTCTGATTTGCACTGGCGACCTCATCACGAACACGTAGGACAAACAGGCGTAAAAGTAAGTCCGAATCTTTACATTGCCATTGGCATTTCGGGGGCTATTCAGCATCTTGCGGGCGTGAATTCCTCTAAATGTATCGTCGTTATCAATTCAGACCCCGAAGCACCCTTTTTCCAAGCCGCTGATTACGGCATTGTGGGCGATGCGTTCCAAGTTGTGCCTAAAATTATTGAGGCGGCAAAGAAAATGTAAAATGTCTTCAAATCCCGAAAAAATTGTTTTTTTCGGGATTTTTTAATGCAAATGCCACCTGACACCCAAAAAACCTCTGATGCCCTGAATAGGAGCAAAGCCATAAGCCGTATCAAAGGTATCGGAAAAAGGCTCGGCGGGGTTGAAAAGCGGGTTTTGGGGAATAAAATTAAGCAAGTTTTTTAGCCCTCCATAAATCTGTAATTTTTCATTGATTTTAGTCGTAATCTGTACATTCTGAATGCTATACCAAGGGGATTTTTCGGGGCGAAAATCATTTTCTACCACTACCAAAGGCATCGGGCTGAACACGTTCCCCGTCCAATCTAT
>CALLAC010000030.1 GCA_938002655.1 uncultured Cytophagales bacterium | reverse complement strand
TGATAATCAAATTTCTACCTTTGAATTGTCTTTGACAAACGAAGAAGGCTACAAAAAACTGCGTGAGCATTACAACATGCATAAAAATCCTTTGGATTTGTTTGTTTTAGTGGCTTTTTCGTTTAATCATCAAATCCGTTTCAACAATTCTCACGAGTTTAACAACCCTTTTGGGCGTGAAAGAAGCAGTTTTAACGATACAATGCGAGCAAATCTTATCCAATTTGTCCGCAAAATTCAGGCTATAAATGTTCAATTTACTTGTTTTGATTTTGAAAAATTTGATTTTTCAGGTTTAGCCAAAAATGATTTTGTGTATTGCGACCCGCCTTATTTGATTAGTTTAGGTACGTACAATGACGGAAAGCGTGGTTTTACAGGTTGGAACGAAACTCAAGAACGCAAACTTTTGCAGATTTTAGAAAACTTACACAAGCAAAATATCCGTTTCGCTTTGTCTAATGTTTTACAACACAAAGGCAAAGAAAATGATATTTTGAAAAATTGGCTAAATAAAAACAACTACCTGAAAATCAATTATTTACGTGCTGATTATAGTAATTCTAATTATCAAACTCTGATAAAAGAAAAAAATGCAAGTGTGGAAGTTTTGATAACGAATTACGAGCCTGAGAAACCCAAAACTTTGTTTGATTAGATGAGATTTATTGGAAATAAGGAAAATTTGGTAGAGAAAATTTATCAAATCTTGCAAAGCAAAGGTATTTTAGGAACTTCATTTTTTGATTTTTTTGCAGGAACAAGCAATGTAGGACAGTTTTTCAAAAAGAAAGGCTACCAAATTTTTTCATCTGATTTGTTGTATTTTTCTTTCGTCTTGCAAAAGGCATACATTGAAAATAACGAAGTGCCAAATTTTGAAAAATTGTTGCAAAAAATAGAACTCAAAACCCATTCACTTTTTGCAAGTCCTCTGATGCAAGTAGTTGATTATCTAAATACTATCACACCACAAGAAGGTTTTATTTTTCAAAATTACACACCCGAAGGAACGAAAGATTTAGATATTCCAAGAATGTATTTTAGCAACGGAAACGGAAAAATTATTGACGCTATCAGAAAACAAATTGAAACTTGGAAAAATGAAAACTTATTATCTGAAAACGAATATTATATTTTGTTGGCTTGCCTGATTGAAACTGTACCTTTTTATGCTAATATTTCAGGAGTTTATGCTGCGTTTCAAAAAGTTTGGGATGCAAGAGCAGTCAAAAAATTGACTTTGCGACCTATTGAAATCATTGTTAGCGATAAGGAAAACAAAGTTTTTAATCAAAATTCTGTTGATTTAATTGCGGAAATTCAGGCAGATATTTTGTATTTAGACCCACCTTATAACCAAAGGCAATATGCCCCAAATTATCATTTATTGGAAACTATTGCAAAATATGATAATCCGACAATAAAAGGTGTGTCGGGTATGCGAAATTACGAAAACCAAAAATCGCAGTTTTGCAATGCAGAAACAGGCTTAAAAGAACTTTACAACATTGCAAAAAATGCAAATTACAAGTATTTGGTTTTGAGTTACAACAGCGAAGGCATTATGCCACAAGATAAAATTTTGTCTGTTTTGGACAATTTTGGCGAAGTAGAGTTAGTAGAATTTGACTATTTACGGTTTAAGTCAAATTCAAACGGCAAGAGCAAAACCAAAAAATTTATTCAAGAACAACTTTATATTTTGAAACGAAATGAAAAATAGCCTTTGGCTACTCACCGAAGAAAGACCCAAAAAAGAAGTCTTGACAACTATCTTTCAAAAATTTGCGAAAGATTACGGTTTTGCGTGTTTCATAGATAGTTTGCGGATTTTACCCATTTTAGAAAATGACAAATTTACTTTCACTTACGAAGTAACGGGGTTTCGGTGCAACAAAGTAGATAAAGTTTTTATCAAAACCGTTTCAGGTAATTCAAGTTTTACGGACTTTTTAGTTTTCTACCAAGAAAATGAGCCTACACAAGCCGATACGCCCATTTACGCCATAGAAGAAACCAAAACAGACGACAAAGAAAGCCGAAATACAGGAGTTTATCAGCGTTGTAGCAAGTTTGTATTTATCAAAAATTACTACCCAAATGTAAGAATGATAATGCTTTACAATTTGCAAGTAGAGCAAAAGGAAAAACCAACAGAAACCTATATTTTTGGCACAAGGCTTTTATTGACATTAGGAGTAGAGATTTTGGGCAAAAAATTAGACGAAAACATTTTCAAACCTTTTGAAAGCATAGACGAAATTATTGATTTTAAGGCAAATATGCGAAAAGCCCCTACGGGAAATGTGCCTATTCTGCTCACCAAATCAAGCAATAAAATTCAAATTTCAGGCAGACTTTACAAAAGTGGCGGACTTTCTCACGACCCAAATATTGGGGCTTTGAGTATCATTTGTGCAGTTTTACGCAAATTGGGTTGGACAAAAAAATTAGAAATTACACAGCACGGATTAGAACAGAAGCACGTAGGAAAAACCAATAAATTTATCCAAATAGCCAACAAATTAGACATTTCTTTGCAAGGTTTGGAAGTT
>CALLAC010000029.1 GCA_938002655.1 uncultured Cytophagales bacterium | reverse complement strand
ATTGTCAGATACCGAAACACATTAGTCAGAAATACCGAAGCTACAACCAACAAGCAGACTTTCCACAGCAAAGCAATAGGACCTTCTTCATAATAAATTTTTGACTGAAAGTATTTGAATAGATTGACAAAATAATCCACGCTCCAACTAAACGTAGGATATTGGCTAATTACTTCGGGTTTGTTTTGGAAAAGTATTTCCAAAACAGGGATAATCATTGTAAAATTGATAAGCCCGAATAAAGAGGCTAAAAGCGAAGTTAACAGAAAAGCAAAAATAAACTGATGGATAGAACCAACTAATGTAAATATGCGAAGATAAGTTTTCACAGCAGAGTATTCTTAAATTGACTTGGGCAAAAATCTGAACAGTAAATCAGGAAAAAGACCCAGCAAAACAGTAAGAGTGGTAGTCAGTAGAAAAACTATAATATAGGGAAGCGAAACGTCTACTTTTATGGCTCCTTGGCGGTTGTGAGGTTCTTTGAGATACATTGCAATAATTACTCGAAAATAATAATATAAGCCTACTGCCGACATAAGTGCCGCAAGTACCATAATTTCGTATAAACCTCTTTCGTAAGCACTTACAAATACCCACAATTTTCCAAAGAAGCCAGCTGTAAGAGGAATACCTGCCAATGAAAGCATGGCGATAGTCATTACCAAAGCCAAAAAAGGATTGGTTTTAGCCAAGCCATTGAAACTTGTGTATTCTTCGTTATGGGTTTTTTCAGCCACCAACAAAAGCACTCCAAAGGCTGAAATACTAGCCAAAGAATAAGCCAAAGAATAGAAAATAATTGCTGATAAACTTCTGTCGTTGAAGGCTGTAATAGCAAGTAGTAAATAACCTGCATGCGAAACACTTGAAAAAGCCATCATTCGCTTAAAGCTCTGTTGATTAGCGGCAGTAATGTTGGCAATCAGTAGTGTAAGACCTGCCAAAACAACAAAGCTCATTTGCCAATAGTTGTAAGTAGGCACAAAAGCCGAGGCAAGTAATTTGTAAATTGCCGCAAAGCCTGCTGTTTTTACAATCGTTGCCATAAAAGCTGTAAAAAGTGTAGGCGAGCCTTCGTATACATCGGCAGTCCAGAAATGGAAAGGAGCAATAGAAACCTTGAAAAACATTCCTACCAGCACTAGCATCAAACCCAAATAAAGCATTGGCGAAAGATTGGCACTGCTTTGCGTGTATTTTTGCAATTCGGCAAGCGAAAAGCCCCCCGAAGCTCCATAAAGCATGGCAACTCCAAACAAGAAAATACCTGTGGCGAATGCTCCTTGCAGAAAATATTTCATTGCCGCTTCGTTAGAACGCAAATTACGCTTTTCCGAACCTGCTAGCACATACATTATGATAGAAACAATTTCAATTCCTACAAAGAGCATAAGTAGGTTTTCATAACTTACCATCATGATAGCACCTACCAAAGAAAAAAGCATAAGAGCATAATACTCTGCGGGTTGTGCTTCTTTTTTTTGAATGTAATGCTCAGAGAGAGGAATAATCAACGAAGCAGTAAAAAGCAAAATAAATGAAAAAAGTACAGCACTTGGCGAGGTGGTCATCATTGCATTGTTGATGACTTTGCCCAAGTCCAAAGGGGTATTCCATTCGGTAAAAGTGGCTACCAAAGTAAGCACTGCAAACAAAACCGCCGCACCCAAAAGCACCTGACGATTTTTCAGAAAGCCTAAAAACAAATTCACTATGCCAAAAACTGAAAGTAAAATGATAGACAGCATTGCCTTAGGGGTTATTTTTAGGTAAAATATTTTATTTGCCCAAAATAATAGAATTTTGGGCGAGTAGTCAAATTTTTTGTAAGAAATTTACAAAAGATTTGCACTTGCGGCTTACTCCTTTCTTGAATGTTAGGTAGGTGAAAAAGCCCAGCATGAAGTAATAAAAATCTCAGAAAGGTTTATCAAAGGCTCATTCCTGCGAGTAAATTAAACTTTTCGAAAAAACACTCACTTTTGCCCATGTAGCTACAGCTTCTGAATAGAACAGATTGTTTTCATGTGATTTTCGCTTTTTCAACAAAATTTATCAAACAGATAGCGTTTTAGCTAAACAGAAATTTTGCAAAAGGTTTTGAGGGTTTTTTGGGAAATTCAATAAAAAATCTTAGCTTTGGAAATAATTTGGAAAAAAGCAGTGTTTATAGAACTTATTGTAGAGGCAAATCCTGAGGCTTTTGAAATTTTTATTGCAGAACTTGCTGATTTGGGTTACGATTCTTTTATGGAAGAGCAAGAAACTCTGAAAGCCTACATCTTAGCTGAAAATTTTGATGAAGAAGCCATCAAAATGCTACAAATTGAATATGCAAAAATTTATCCGTTTCGCTATACTTTTTCAAAACTGCAAAAAATAAACTGGAACGAAACTTGGGAAAAAAATTATGAACCTGTGGAAATAGCCAATAAAGTGCGTATCCGAGCTATTTTCCACCAGCCTAAATCCCAAGATTTTCAACATGAAATTATCATTACGCCCAAAATGTCTTTTGGT
This sequence comes from uncultured Cytophagales bacterium, assembly GCA_938002655.1. Classification (GTDB taxonomy): domain Bacteria; phylum Bacteroidota; class Bacteroidia; order Cytophagales; family Thermonemataceae; genus Raineya. Next base: position 39,613 of record CALLAC010000029.1, on the reverse strand, counting down.
ACAGGGCATCATGCTACCACCAGCCTAATGATTGAGAATCAGTTGGAAATCAATCATCAAGGGAAAGTAGTTTTGGATGCAGGTACAGGCACAGGCATTTTGGCAATTATGGCAAAACTTTTAGGAGCCAGTTATGTAGAAGCCTTCGATATAGATGAATGGGCAGTAGAAAATAGCCGTGAAAATGCCCTGCTCAACAATTGTTCGGAGATAGTTGTTTATCAGGGCGATATTTTGGTAGTTGATACCCAAAAGCGTTTTGATATACTATTGGCAAATATCAATAAAAATGTTTTGCTTGCTGATATACCTGCTTACAGCCAACTCCTGAAAACAAGCGGTTTTCTGCTTTTGAGTGGCTTTTACGAAGAAGATTTGGCAGATATTCAGCAAAAATGTGAGGAAAATAATCTGAAATTTATCAAAGAAAAAAATAGAAATAGGTGGGTTTCGGCAGTATTTGAAAAAGTTTGAGGTGAAATGTTCAAACTTTGAAGTATAATTTGCAGTAGGGAGAAATAGAAAATAGGAAAGAAGCAGGAAATAGAATTTTAATGATAGAAATGAGAGATAAAGTGCTGAATGTTTTGCGATATAAACCTCAAATTTTTGAATATGTTAGAAGTATTCCAAGAATTAACTACCTGATTTACCAAAATATTCTATGAAAAAGCTTTTATGTCTTTTTTGGGTGTTGATGTGGGTTTTTCCAAGTTTTGCCCAACGCTTCTCAGCAAACCCTGATGAATTTATTTCTCAATTGGATAAGGAACTGCGTTTGGCTCGTCAGGAGAAATTTGCAGAGCAGTTTCGTTCTACTTGGACAAGAGGGAGCTTTACAACTTCACAGCAAGAAAAAATTATCAATTTGGTAAAACTGATTGTAGGCAAAGGTGGTGGTATAGGCTCTCACGTAAAAACCTTTCTTTCGGCTCTGGAAAATGGATTAGAAAAACAAACCATCAGCAGTTCGCAGGTAGATGCTATTCTTTCCGTTGCCGAAAGGTTTTTTAGTGCAAAAAATTCAGGGGAAATTTATAGTTTTGTCAATTCGCTGCATAGCTTGCTTACTTACAAAGCATTGTATTTTTCTAAAATGCATCGCTTGTATGTCGATGGAAGTTTTGAGATAGTTTATGCCGATTCGCTACTTCGCAAACAGCATGCTTGGTTTCAGGGGTGGCAAGAGGTGCAACCTGAGCCTGACTCCTTAGGTAATATCAAACCTTATCCACATCCATTGGTAGCAGGAGCGGTTGTCCTCTTCCCCAAAACAAATTTATATTTTGTTTCACCATACGATTCTGTAAGTATCAATCAGACTAAACTGGCTTTTCTTTTTGAAAATAATTACATAGTGGGCGATGGAGGGCGTTTTTCTTGGGAAAATCTGTACAACAGAGGAAATGTAGATTCGGTAGCTTTGGGCAGTATTGCTCGTGTTCAAATTTATGCAGATTTCAGTCGTTATAGCCATCAAGTAAGCGACCTGCATTTTGAGGCGGATAACGTTACGCTTACGTATCCTGCCAAACTTAAAATACCCGAATTAGGAAGGTTTGAATTTTTTAGCGAACAACGTAAGAAAAATCAACCTTTGCGTTTTCCAAGATTTGTTTCTTACGATGATAAAGCCGACCTTATCAATATCGGTGAAAATATGGAATACATCGGTGGAATGAAATTAGAGGGTTTTAGCCTGTATGGGTATTCTCCTACCAATCGCCCTGTTTGTAGGTTACTGGTATACAAAGATGGACAAGTGAAATTTCATGCAAATTCTAAGCAGTTTTATCTCGGTGAAGACCGTATCTATTCTAAAAACGCTTCATTTGGTTACTATGTAAGTGGTAATGATTCGCTTACTCATAACAACATTGCTTTAAGCTACAACAAGGTAAAAATAGCAGGAGATACTACACCTGTGGGTGTTTTCAAACTTTACAAAGACAAAACAAACGATGATATTCCTTTTATTGACGAGTACCATAAAATATACATTACTGCCGATTTAGCTCTTTACAATCCGCAGAAAAATACGATAGATTTTTATATCGTAGGTGCTCAAGATAAAGTTCCTGCCTTGTTTGAATCGTTTAATTATTATGATGAAGACCGATACGAAGAATTGCAAGGTGAATATAACTTTCATCCTTTGCGAATGGTAGATTATTATGCTAAAAAATATGGCGTAATGAATTCGCAAGGAACTCGTGAGTTCAATATTGATGGGGCTTTCGCAATGGAATCGGAAGAGAATTTGGATAAGAAAAAAGCAAAAAACAACTCTTTTGCCAATATCAAATTAGATATTATCAAGCGTATACTGACAAAACTTGCACGTGAAGGGTACGTAGATTACGATGAATACACAGGTAGAGTGGTAGTTCTGAACAGAACAACCCATACTATCGATGCCCATGAATATAAACGAGCAATGGATTTTTTAGAAAAAAATCCTAAGAAAAAATTACCAAAGTATATGGAGCCTTATGTAGATAAGGATTTTGATGATATGCTCATTTATTCTATTTCACCTCGTGATGCTAGTAAAGATAGTATTTTGACGGATACGGTCAAATTTCATTTTACAAATGGTAGAATTTTATACAAAAAATTAGAGGGCAAAAACATTTTTATTACCAAACGCGTATTTCGCCCTAAACCTGATACGCTCGAGTCACCAGATTTCCCAATAGATACGCTTATTACACTTATCGATACTTTCAAAATAGATAAATTTCAGGAAATCAAGAAAGTGGCTTTTACCGAAGAGTTGGAATTAAATAAACTGAATCCTGATAAATTTTTTCTTTGGGAATTAGAAGGATTCTTTACAAAATCGGAACGAAAAAAAGGTCCTGCTATGCCGAATGCCTCTGTATTACCTGATGGTGGTGGCATGATAATCAGAGGTGTTGAAAAATTTGCTATCAGTAAAAAACTAAACGTATACTTTATCCCTAAAAATAAGGAGATAAAAATCTTTGGGGCAAGCAACTTTTTTATGGAAGAAGGAGAAGTGACGGTTGGAAACTTTAAATTTGTTGGGAAAAATTTCATGCTTCCTTATGATGAGTTCAAACTCACGATGGAAACGCTGGATAGTGTCGTTTTTATAGTGCCAGACCCCAAAAATCCTGATATAAAACATGAACTTGGAGGCGAAATTAGATTCTACGCAGGAGATTTGCTTATTTCTCATCCTAAAAATATTTCAGGTCTGAAAAAAGGACAAATTCCTGGTGGAAAGAAAGGCGAAGTATATGAATCTTATCCTAAACTAAAAATTGCCACAGGAGGAAGAATTTATTTCGATGCTTTTTATCGTCAAAAGTATGCTTATCACAAGCACCAAGCCTATTTTGAAATTCCTCGTGTAGAAATGGACAGCCTTACAACCAAAATACCCAAATTTGAAGGTACTTTCTACTCTAATATGTTTCCACCTATCAAAGAAGTGCTTGTACCTATCTACGACCCCAAATATACAGGCGTAGAATCGCGTTATGCTTTGGGCTTTGTACATAAGCCCAAAAAGCCTCTCAAATTATACAATACTCAGGGTGAGTTAACTGCCGACTCTATTGTAATGTACAAAACGGGGCTCATTGCCACAGGTAAGAAACTGGAAATTAAAAATCATAGTTACAGCGTAAAAGCTCCTTATTTTTTATTTACACCTGATTCGGTGGTTACAGCCAAAGCGAATATTATAGTAAAGCAACAAAAAGTAAAAAATACTTTCTACCCCGAAGCAGTGGGCGAGGATATGAAACTCACTTGGTACACTTCTCGCTACGCTGGGAAAGATACTTTAAAAATAGATAGCCTTACGCTTCGTACTTCACCTGATAAATTGGTACGTATTTTTGATGAGAAAAATCCTTCTAGTTTCAAAGGAACATTAGCCCTTACTCCCGAAGCACTTTGGGCTATTGGTGAATTGAAGCGTAAAGATTTCTTTATGCTTGCTCCCAAAGGAGCTTCTATTTCGCCTCAAAGAATTTATACCTTGCAAAATCCTGAAAATATCATAGATTTCAAGGTATATTCTACCGAAATAGATCCTTTCGAAAAAGAGCAAAATGATATTTATAAACCTATCATTGATGCCAATGCTGTATTCATAGATTTTGATTTGAAAAATAACATTTGTAAAATTAGCAACAATCCAGCCATAGCCGAACAAGACCTTAATTATGAATTTATAACTTTCCCTTACGCTCAATTCAAAACTTCTATCCGTGAAGTTACTTGGAATGTCGCTAAACAAGAGGTAACTATGATAGGAGATGAAAATACTACTTTTCGCTCTACACATTACGAAGAAGAAGAGAATGCACCTAACAAAGACCTTTTGCTCAAAGCCTCTAAGGGGAAATATGATATGAAAGACCTCAACAATCCCGTATTAGACCTGGAAGGCGTATCTTATATTTCCTCTGCCGATGCTCGTATCATTCCCGATAAAAATAAAGTGACTATTTCAAAAGGAGCTACTATTCAAGAGTTAAAAAATGCCACGGTTATTTTAGATACTATCAGTTTCCATCATACGCTTATCAACGGAAATATCAAAATCAATCATAGGGAAGATTTTGAGGGTGATGCAACTTATCTTTATGTAAATGTTGCCAAAGATACTTTCAAGCTCAAATTTGATAGGTTTGAACTGGTAGATAGCGAACAAATCTCTGAAGCCGGTAAAACCAAAATTAAGCGTAAAAGAAAAAAAGGAGAGAGTGAAGATACTTTGCAAATTCCTAAACGCTACACCCAGTCGCGTGGCGAAGTACGTGAAGAAGACAACTTTTTTATCAAACCACGTATCAAATTCAAAGGTACAGTCGAAATGCTTGCCTACAAAAAAGATTTAATTTTAGATGGTTTCATTCAAATTCAGTTGCAAAGCAAAAAATATGGCAGCCACTGGATACCCTACCAACGCGATGCGGGTGATGTATACATAGAATTGGATGAAAAAAATTCGTCCGAAGCCGACTTGATTACCGCAGGCTTGCACTACACCTATGAAGAAAACGGAAAGCTCTATACTACTTTTCTTTCAGGCAAGAAGGGAGATAATGATAGCGATATGTATCTTGCCAAAGGTGTTTTTACTTATACTCCTGAACTCAATGAATTCAAAATCATTGACAAAGCTCGCTTGGAAAAAGAAAGCTATGAAGGTACTCTGCTCACCCTTGATGACGAAAAAGGCATTCTAGACATGCAAGGTAAGTTTAAGCTCGTCGATGAAAAACTACAAAAATTTGTGCTTTCGGCGGGTTCGGCAAAAGTAAATCTTAAAAAAGATGAATATGAACTTACACAAATGTTTGCTTTTGACCTTTCCAAAGCCAAATCACCACTTTCGGGAGTTGCCGATTTGTTCAAATATGCTAAAATGGACGGCTCTGCTGGCGACCAAGCCTACAATTCAGATGATGCCTCTCTGATAAGTCGCCTTGCAGAAATAGTTGGAAACGATAAAGCTAAAAAATATGAAAATCAGGCAAGAACAAAATATCACCCACTCTTGCAAGCTGATAAGAAAGTATTAGGCAAAGGTTTGGTGCTTTCGCAGGTAAATCTGAAATGGTCGGATACAACGAATAGCTTTTATAGTGTTGGCAAAATTGGCTTGGCAAATATTTTAGACAAAGACGTCAATGCTATGGTAGAGGGCTTTATGGAAATTCAGAAGTTAGAGGACGGCGATATTATCAACCTTTATTTAGAACTTACCCCCGAGCAATGGATTTTCCTTTCTCTTACGCAAAATATACTTTCAGCAGAATCATCCGTAGAAAAAATCAATACTGCTTTTGAAAAAGGTAAAAAGGCTAAATCAGATAAAGATTTAGCTCTCCAACTTGCTGATAATGCCGCCGAAACTTTTAAAAGACATTTTATGCAACAATATTTAGGAAAAAAAATCGCAACTCTGCCTGAAAAAGAACAAAAACAAATAGATGAAACAGAAGAAGAAGTTGGCAAAAAAGCAAAGAAAAAATCTAAAAAGAAAAAACAACAAATAACAATCGAAGAAAACAACGAAAATACAGAGCCTCTGCAAGAACAAGAAGAAAAACCCAAAAAAGAAAAAAAATCTAAAAAGAAAACGCAGAAAGAAGACGAAGAAGAATCCACAGAAAAAACAGAAACTCAACCTGAACCTAAAAAAGACGAAGAGAAAAAAGAGAAAAAGAACAAAGATAAGCCAAAAGACGAAAATAAACCCAAGGACGAAAAGCCCAAAGAAGAGAAACCTAAAAAAGAGAAAAAAGGCAAAAAGAAAAAAGGAGAAGAAGAAGAGGAAGAAGAACCTACCGATGAAGAACCCAAAGACGAAAAGAAAAAAGATAAAAAGAAAGACGATAAAGACGGATTTTAGTAAATGTTGCGGTGCTGAAAAAAGCACCGCATTTTTTTAGCTTCGGGGATGATATTGCAGAATAGTTTGGCGAAGGTAGTCTTTATCTAAATGGGTATAAATTTCGGTGGTAGTAATAGATTCATGTCCGAGAATTTCTTGAATAGTTCGTAAATCGGCACCACCTTCCAAGAGATGAGTAGCACAGCTATGCCGAAATGTATGCGGACTGATATTTTTTTTCAGTCCAATTTTTTGAGCCAGTGCTTTGACAACCATAAACACATATACGCGTGTGAGTTTTTTACCCCTTCTATTAAGAAAAACGAAATTTTCGTGTCCTTTGGCAATATTCAGGTGTTTGCGGATATGTTCTAAATAGATTTGCGTATATTTCATGGCTTCACTGCCTATGGGAACAAAACGCTCTTTATTACCTTTACCTACTACTTTAATAAATTCTATATCAAAATACAAGTTAGAAATTTTAAGCTCTATGAGTTCGCTTACTCGCAAACCACAACTATACAACACTTCTAACATAGCACGATTCCGTGTACCTTCGGGCGTAGAGTGGTCGATGGCTTCTAAAAGAGTTTCAATTTCGTGATATTCCAGCGTATCGGGTAATTTACGTCTGAGTTTAGGAGCTTCTATCAGGTAGGCAGGGTCAGTAGAAATAACTTCTTCGGCAAAAAGAAACTTGTAAAAAGCCTTGATACCTGAAAGAATACGTGCTTGTGAAGTTTCGGCTATCCCTAATTCATTGAGATGTAAAATAAAAGCCTGAATTTGTTGCGTACTGATTTTTTCAGGATTTTGCCAAGCTTTTCCTAATACAAAGTCTCGAAATTTACTTATATCTCGCAAATAAGCTTCAATGGAATTTTCTGAAAAGCCACGCTCCAATTTCAAGTAACTTCTAAACTGCTCAATGTATATTTCCCATTGCATAAGCTATTTTTGGCAATAATAACAAAATCTCTACTATTCAAATAATTTTTTGTGAATAATTTGTAAAGCAATTTTTTTCTTACTACATTTGCAACCGCAACACTTGGGGCATTAGCTCAGCTGGCTAGAGCGCTACAATGGCATTGTAGAGGTCATCGGTTCGACTCCGATATGCTCCACAAAAACAAATGCTTGGTAATCAAATTATCAAGCATTTATTTTTGTAAGAAATGAGTAATATAGCCAAAAACCTGATAGATTTTAAAAACCTATCAGGTTTGAAACATTGTGGATATAAAAATTTTTATTGTGGTTTCTAATTTTGCTTTTCTTTGAGACTCTCTGATATTTTCAAAAAAAAACAAAAATAGTGGTCTCGCTACTTATTAAAAAGGTAAAAACTTGGTGAATATAAAGAAAAAAGCCTTTTTATCGAAAGGCTTTTTTCATGAGCCCCCTGCCGGGATCGAACCAGCGACCTACTGATTACAAGTCAGTTGCTCTACCAGCTGAGCTAAGGAGGCTTTGTTCAAAAGTATTGCAAATTTATAGCTTTTTTTTGTATCTGCAAATTTTTTTAAAAAAAAATCTGCGATTTTCTCAAAAAAATTTGGAAATGCTTAATTTTGAGGCTTAAAATTTATCAGTTATGAAATCAAGTATTAAAGATTTGTTCAAAATTCCTATCCAAAATCAGGAAGTAAGTGTAAAAGGTTGGGTAAGAAATGAAAGAGATAGCGGAGAAGTGGCTTTTATTGTGATGAATGACGGCTCGACACCAAAAAATTTGCAAATTGTAGTAGATTTCAATAAAATTCCTCGTGAGCAAATTGCACCTATCAAAGCAGGAGCTTGTTTACACATCAAAGGAAGACTAGTAGTTTCCACAGGTAAAGGACAAGACCGAGAGGTACTCGCTGAAAGCATTGAAGTATATGGACTGGCCAATCCTAATGAATATCCTTTTCAACCCAAAAAACATAGCCTGGAATTCGTACGTGAACACGCTCATTTACGTAGCCGTACAGCAACCTTTGGAGCAGTGTTTCGCGTACGACACGCTTTGAGCTATGCCATTCATAAATATTTCAACGATAATGGCTTCTATTATGTCCATTCGCCTATTATCACCGCTTCCGATGCCGAAGGAGCGGGCGAAATGTTTCAGGTTACTACATTGCCTCTGGAAAATATCCCAAAAAATGAACAAGGAGAAGTAGATTTTAAACAAGATTTTTTCGGTAGAAGTACTAATCTGACCGTTTCGGGGCAGTTAGAAGCTGAACTGATGGCTTTGGGTTTGGGCAAAGTGTATACTTTTGGTCCTACATTTCGTGCCGAAAACTCCAATACAACTCGCCACCTTGCCGAATTTTGGATGATTGAGCCTGAAATGGCTTTTTACGAACTTGACGACAATATGAACCTTGCAGAAGATTTTGTCAAATATGTGATAGCTTATGCTTTGGAGCACTGTGCTGACGATTTGGACATTTTAGAAAAAAGATTGTTGGACGAGGAAAAAAGCAAAAAACAGGAAGAAAAAAGCCCAATGCCACTTGTAGAAAAACTAAAATTTGTCATACAAAACCCCTTTGAACGCCTCACTTACACCGAAGCTATTGATATTTTGCTGGCTTCGCCTTATCATAAAAAAAAGAAATTCCAATTTGAAGTAAAATGGGGTATAGATTTGCAGAGCGAACACGAACGATATTTGGTGGAAAAGCATTTCCAAAAACCTGTTGTTCTGACTAACTACCCCAAAGAAATCAAGGCTTTTTATATGAAACAAAATGACGACGGCAAAACCGTACGAGCTATGGACATACTTTTCCCAGGTATAGGTGAAATCATTGGTGGTTCGCAAAGAGAGGAAAACTACGAAAAGCTCAAAAATAGAATGCAAGAGTTAGGTATTTCTACGCAAGAGCTTTGGTGGTATCTGGATACACGTAAATTTGGAACAGCACCGCATAGTGGTTTTGGTTTAGGTTTTGAACGACTTGTGCAGTTTGTTACAGGAATGAGTAATATCCGTGATGTAATTCCCTTTCCACGTTATCCGAAGGGGGCAGAGTTTTAAAAATGATAGAAATGGAAATTCAAAATCTTTTACGTCCGCATATTCTACAATTAGAGCCCTATGCCTCTGCTCGTGATGAGTACAGTGGCAAAGAAGGTATTTTCCTTGATGCCAACGAAAACCCGATTGGTTCGGTAACAGCGGCAATGTACAATCGCTATCCAGACCCTTATCAACGCAAAGTCAAAGAAAAATTGGCTCTCATCAAAGGAGTAAATCCAGAAAATATTTTTTTAGGAAATGGTAGCGATGAAGCCATCGATTTACTCATTCGAGCTTTTTGTGAGCCTTATCGCGAAAGTGTTCTGATTATGCCTCCTACTTACGGAATGTATGAGGTAAGTGCCAACATCAATGCCGTGCCTGTGCAAAAAATACCACTTGATGCCAATTTTCAAATAGATATCGAGGCAGTAAAACAAGCTATTACACCACATACGAAAATTCTTTTCATCTGTTCGCCGAATAATCCGAGTGGTAATCTTTTGAAAAAAGAAACAATCTTAGAAATTTTAGATACTTTTCAAGGTATTACCCTTATTGATGAAGCCTATATCGATTTTTCGCCACAAGCCACTTTTCTGAAAGAGTTGCATAAGTATCCTCGTCTGGTTGTAATCCAGACTTTTTCAAAGGCTTGGGGTTTGGCGGCTCTGCGTTTGGGAATGGCTTTTGCTCATTACGAAATTATTGCCGTATTGAATAAAATCAAGGCTCCTTACAATATTAGTAAAACTACACAAGAGCTAGTTTACGATAGCTTACAATACGAACGCTTTAAGAATGAAATGGTACAAAAAATTTTGGAACAACGAAATTTTTTAGAACATGCACTCGCTCAGCTACCTTTTGTAGAAAAGGTATTTCCCTCTGATGCAAATTTTTTACTTGTAAAAATGAAAAATGCTCAACAAGTCTTTGAATATCTGCTTTCGCAAAAAATTATTGTTCGCAGTCGAGTCAAAGTAGTAGCAGATTGTTTGCGAATAAGTGTCGGAACAAAAGAAGAGAATCAGATTTTGCTCAAAGCACTTTTAGCTTATTACCAAAAGCAAAGCCCCAATGATTTGATTTAAGAAGGCAGTTTGATGATACGTGTTGTAATAATTGTATCTAAGCAGAGCATCATAAAAGCCAAAAGTAAAGGATAGTAATACTTGTTTGCTTCTAAGCTGATTTCTCGCTTATCTTGCAAAATACCCTGAATTTCCTCCAGAGTTGCTCGAACTTTGTCCATATCATTTCGGATAATTTGGTTTTCCTGACTAATTTCAAAGTATTTTCCTTCTGCTCGCTGAACAAAATTTAGCAGATAGTTGCGGTTTAGTTTGCTGATAACTTTTTCGCCTTTGTTGTTTTTTTTGAAACCTGTGGATGTAAAAATAGGACCACCTTTTTCCGAGCCTATGCCTACTACAAGCAAATGAACTCCTTTTTGCTTAATAGTTTCAGCCAAAGCGTTGATATTTTCTCCCCAGTCTTCACCATCAGTGAATAAAACAATAACTTTGGCTTTTTTGTGAATTTGGTCTTGATTTTCGTTCAAAAGTCTTTTCAGAGCAAGTTCCAAAGCATTATAGATTTGGGTACTTGAGTTTTTCATCATTTGAGCCGAAAGAGCAGGAATAAATACATTTTGCAAGAGTGAGTAGTCTTTGGTAAGGGGGCAAAATTGATAGGCTTCTTGGGCAAAAACTATTATTCCTATACGTGCTTGCAAAGGATTTTCTAAAAGATTTTGCAATTCAAATTTCACCTTTTCTAGCCTAGAAGGAAGCACATCTTGGGCAAGCATAGAAGCAGAAACATCTACCACAAACATTATATCTTTACCTTGTACCTTTACTTGTTGTTTTTCTTCGCCAATAGTAGGTCCGAGGATAGCTATTACAAACAAGCCAAAATAAACAGAGCGAAAGAGCATTTTCAGCCAAAAATATCCTCGTAGAGGCAAACCTAAAACTTTTGCTCTTTGGAATGAAAAAACAAAATACAAAACATAAAGTACGAAAAACAAGGTTACCCCGATAGCTTCAAGGTAACCAAAATTTACGTAAAAGTTCAAAGATACAACAGTTTATCTTAAATAGCAGTGCAGAATTTAGTAAGCAATAATGTTGATATCAATGCCCAAGAAGTTTTTGTAATCTTCGGCTTCCTCGCGAATATCTTCATCATCTTCGGGATGTTTCCAATTGATAGTGACATTGCCGCCATTTTCTTTGTATTCTTTAAGTAGTTTTACAATATCCAAGAAACATTTTGAGGAACTGGTGTTGTAATAGGTGAGGTCAAATGTAAAGTTTATAGGACCTTTGACTTCTTCTGTATATTGTTTGAGCCAAGCAAGAATAGGCTTGTAGAAATCCCAGGTATCTTCCAGATACGATTCACCTGCTATAGAACATTCGCCTGTGGAAGCATTGAAAGTAACTTGCGGTGTGAAATAGGTACTTTTTACACCCTCTATAATCAGATTTTCCATTGTTTCAGTATTTTTATTTAGTTTAAAGATTTTTCTTGACGCTCACAGATAGTGCAAAGAAAGATTTTTCTTCATCAATATCTCTAAATTCAACAGAAATGGGTTGAGCAGAGGTGAGAGCTACTTGGATAAGCCCGATACCTGCTCCTTTGCTATTTTCTGTACTCATTGTACCTTGGTCTCGTTGTTCAAATTTCATTCTTCGCAAGGTTTCGCGGTCTGCATTATTTATCATTTCGCATCTATCCCACAAAATCGGAATCCATTTTTTATCTACTATATTTCCTGTGGTAAGCGTGTAATTATCCTCATCTTGTGAAAGAACAATAGAGCCAATGCGGTATGTTTTACCTCCAAGAATGGTAGATTCAGAGGAATAAAAAAAGATGTTTTGAGCCAGCTCCATAAAAATGGCATATACTTTCTTCCCCGATTTAGGGTCTTCGGCAAGGCGAGATTGTATTTCTTTGCTTATTTCGTGGATAATTACATCAGACATGGGTCCTTTGTAAGAAATAAGTATATCATCATCACTCATGTTGATGTAATGATGAAAAAAGCTGAACTTTTTGGACATAAACTTATTTTTGTTTGTGGTGAAAAACTAATTTTTATCCCCCCCAAAATACTTTTCTTCAATAATATCTGCTACTTCTGCTACTTCCCACACGATATCAGCTAGTTCATCAAGTGTTTTAATATGTTCTGCAATAGGACTTGCCTGTACTACCACAGTTTCGCAAGGCGAGCCGTCAGGCAATTTGTCTGCGGCAATCGTAATCGTAGAGTAATGTCCATAGCCTGCTTCTTTCAAAAGATTATAAGTATCAGTAATTCCTTTTTCGTATGTACCACAACGGCTGTTGAAATAAAAATAATCTTTATTTTTGAAAGAATCTTTGATTACCCATGCATAAACATATTGGTAACGGCTTGAACCATCTTTGAGCTTGAATGGAATATCTAATGAATATACGCCTGGTGAAAGTTCTTTGATTTGTGCATTGAATTTAGTTGCTACTTCTTTTATAGCTGTATCAAAATTGAGCATAAATTTTGGACTTTTGGTTTAAGTCTTTTTGGCAAAAATACAATTTTTTGTAAAAAAACAAAATGTAGTCGAAAAACTTTTTTTATTTTACGCAAATAAAAAAATGTAATAGTATCAACCAGTAGAGCTGTTTGAATGATGAAAAAACTAGAAAACTATGAGGTTTTGAAAAAACTCATAATACGTTGGGCACTACTTTTACATATGTAGCACTACAAAAACGTTAATTTTATGAAAAACCGAAATGTTTTTATCACAGGCGTAGCAAGTGGTATCGGCAAAGCTACGGCTTTGCTGTTCGCACAGAAAGGCTGGATTATCAGTGGGGTGGATATCGACGAAGTAGCTTTGAAAAATTTGCAAAATGAGCTTGATAAAGCAGGAGGGCTACTGCAAAGAGCAGATGTACGCAACGAAACAGAAATGCAAGCAGTTTTTGAAAAAATTGCTCGGCAAACAGAAAATCATCTTGATGTTTTGGTAAATAATGCAGGTATTCTGCGAATGGGCTTTTTCGAAAATATTCCACTTGCAGAGCAGAAAAAAATGATTGAAGTCAACTTTTGGGGGCTTATCAATACTACTTATTGGGCTTTGCCTTTGCTTAAAAATACCCCTCAATCGAAAATTATCAATTTGTCTTCAGCTTCTGCCATTTATGGTGTGCCTGAGTTTTGTGTGTATGCGGCAAGTAAACATGCTGTTAGGGGGTTTACCGAAGGGCTAGAAATTGAGCTTTCAAGGTTGGGAATTGGCGTTTCCGATATTATGCCCCCCTTTGTCAATACTGATATGCTTGGCAAAGCTACTTACAAGGCTTGGGCAGTAGAAAAAATGGGCGTACACGTTCAGCCCGAAGATGTTGCCGAAAAAATTTGGCAGGCAATTCACCAGCACAAAACGCACCACATTCTTACAAATAAACTCAAATTGCTAAACTTTTTGGGTAATTTATTTCCTTTTTTGCGGAAACCTCTGATGAAAAAACTAACAATGCCTCGTTAGGTTATTGTATTTGATGAAATCCAATTTGAAATAAATTGTTGCAATTTTTCTTTTTCACTATCCCAAAAAATTTGCGGATTTTGGTAAATGGGTTTTTGCTGTAGTTTTGCAGTATCAAGGCATTCTTGCCAAGTTTGAGGTTTCTGAAAATCTATCCAAATCACATAAGGATAAGCATATTCTTTGAAAAAACTTTCCCAAACAGGGTTTTTTTGCACAAATATCCATTTTTGCCAAGCCATAGCCTCGTAAAACTTTGTGGGAATACGATTTTGGTAAGCAACATTTACTCGATAGGGCATTAGCCAAAACGTACTTTCTGCAAAGTTTTTTTCTAAAACTCCATAACTTAATGCTTTTTCAGAAATTTCTAATTGTAAAAATGGTTTCTTCTTTTGCAAAGCTATTAGTTCATAAAAAATCTTTTTACGATTACATCTGCCTACTATTTTTAGAATGCTATGAGGAATGAAAAAATGTATTTTCTCTACGAAATCAATGGCTTGCCAAAGCCCATATTCAGCAGCAATAGTGCCTGAAAGTAAAAAAATAGGATTGCTGATATTTTTCTCTTGAAATTTATTCTTCAAAACTTTGTTTTCTATAATTAAACATCGTTTTTTTACAAAACTCAATTCAGATTGATAGCATTGCTCAGCCAAAAAAAACGTATCAACATCCTTGCTACAAAGCCACTCTACAAAGCGAACGCTATACGCTAATATTTTTCTGAACACCCACCAAGATTGGTAAGTTTGGGTATGTAAAATATTGAGAAAGTAATTTTCTTGTACATCGTAAATCAGATGTAATTTTTTTCCTAAAATTTTCTGTAAATTTTTGTATAAAATACAATAAGGAAGTAGCTCTACTGCTCCGCAAACTAATACTTGTGGCTTGATTTCCCATAAATATTTCAAAATCAGTAAGCCTGCCCATAATCGCCGAAAACTATTCCGAGCAAATTCGAAAATAGGATACAAATGAATACCAATATCATCATTAGTGGTATCTAAATTGCTTTGATAACCAAAGCTAAAAATTTCAAATCCCATTTCTCTAAAAGTTTTAGCTATTTTCTGAAAAAGTCGAATATCATCAGCAGGTTTAAGAACAGCTACAAAAGCGGCTTTGTACATATTTATATGGCAGAAATTTAAACCCAAACTTATAAAAAAACCTATAAAATAGGTCCTACAACCTATAAGGTTTTCTTTCAAAGGTTTCAAAAATTTTCTTGCAAAAAAATCGTTTTTTGAAAAAATGTAAAAATGGATTTATACTATATCATCAACGAATTGGGCGAAGAACGTGAAAACTATCTGTATTCTGTCGCTCCACCGATATTTCAGACGGCAATGTCTTGCTTTCCCAATGTAGAGGCTATGCGTCAGAGCCTTGCCAATGAGTCAGAAACAGCTTTTTATACACGTGGCAACAATGCAACAACCGATATCTTACGTAAGAAAATGGCGGCTTTTGAAGAAACTGAAGATGCCCTTATTTTCGCCAGTGGCAGTGCCGCTATTGCCGCAGCAGTGCTTTCGGTAGTAGAAATAGGCGACCACATAGTTTGTGTGCAAAAACCATACAGCTGGACCAACAAACTGCTCAACCAATGGCTCAAACGCTTTGGTGTAAGTACTACAATGATAGACGGAACAAATCCTGAAAATTATGAAAAAGCTATTCAGCCTACTACTAAACTCTTCTTTTTAGAAAGCCCCAATTCTTTCACTTTTGAATTGCAAGACATTGAAGCGGTAGTCAAGATTGCTCAAAAATACAACCTAACCACTATCTTAGACAATAGCTATGCTACACCTCTCAATCAAAAACCTGTTACAATGGGGGTAGATATGGTTGTACATTCTGCTACAAAATATCTTTCGGGGCATAGCGATACGGTAGCAGGTATACTCTGCGGAAAAAAAACGCATTTAAAGAAAGTTTTTGAAAGCGAATTGATGACTATCGGTGGTATTGTTTCACCTTTCAATGCTTGGCTAATTTTACGAGGTTTGCGAACTTTACCCATTCGTATGCAACGAGTTGCTGAAACTACCCCCCAAATTGTCAATTTTCTTGCCTCTCATCCCAAAGTAAGCCGAGTGTATTATCCTTTTCATCCCTCACACCCACAATTTGAACTTGCTCAACGACAAATGAAAGCCCCTACGGGACAATTTTCCATAGAGCTCAAAGCCCCAAATATCAATGCCGTAGAACGTTTTTGCAATAGTTTGAAAAAATTTTTACTTGCCGCTTCCTGGGGAGGATATGAGTCTTTGATTTTCCCTGCTTGTACGCTCTACACGTCCGAAAATTATGCTACTGCACCTTTCCATTGGAGCTTGGTTCGGTTTTATATTGGTTTGGAAGAGCCTCATCTGCTTATTGCTGATTTAGAACAAGCACTTGCTCAAATCTGATTGAGAAAAATCAATGTTTTTTTGAAAAAAATTCATCTCAGACCATCTTGTTGGGTTATTATTTTCGTTACAGCAACGCAAAAATTTATGTTTAACTCAAAAAAAGGAGGGTATTAATGAAAAATTTACTTTGGAAATGGCAGTACCCAAACTTTCCAAAGATAGGTTCAAAGTTGAAGTCAAAGACAATAGGCTCTGCATTAGCAGTGAGCAAAAAGAAGAAAAAAAGATGAAAAAGAAAACTATACAACACGTCGCCAGTTTCGCTACGAAAGTTTTATGCATAGCTTTTCGCTTCCCGAAAACACCGATGCCGATAAAATCAAAGCCGAATACAAAGATGGCTTGCTGATTTTAGACATTTAAAAAGCAAAAAGAGAGCAAGAAAAACAGCAAAACTATTCAAGTGAGTTAGATTTGCTGAGGCTCTTGTTATGAAACGAGAGCCTCATTTTTCTTATTTTTTTATCCCATTTTTTGAAAAGACGAATAATCAGAATTTCAGCAAGTAGGCAAATTAGGGCAAGCCAGATAAAATACTTCCACAAAGGCGTACCCATATTGCGTTCTTGGAAGTCTTGGATAAACTTTTTATCGGCAATATTTTCGTAAATCTGAACATTTTTACGATTAGCAAAGATTTTTTTCAATTCTTCTATGCTATAAAATTGCATTTCCGACTCTCGCTTATCATAGTTGAAAGCCAATACTCCTATTAGTTGCTTTTCGTCATCAACAACTTCGTAATGTCCGGATTCGATAGTTTCTTCGGGTAACTCCAAAATCAGTTGTTCACCATCTATTTTTTGAGCAGGTAAAAATTCTGTTTTATTATTTTTGAGTCTAAAAACTTGCTTTCTGTTACTTTTGCCCACTTTGAGGGTCAGAGTTTTTTCTTGAAAATGGTAGGCGATTTTTTCATTTTGTTCTACACTACGAGCCGCTATTTTATACATGATAGGGACAAAAAGAGCATTTGTAGGAAAATCGGTATAGCGTTTTTCGAGAGGTGAAGCACACAAATACAATTTTCCTCTGCCATTTCTGAACATCGAAAGAAAACTTTTACCATTTTTGAAACCTAATAGCTGTGTGCTTACACCAAGCCAGCTCATTACTGCATTGGCATAGGGCATATCAATATTTTTAGGATTTTGCTCGAAAATACTTTCATAAAAAGGGTTGTTGATATTGGGTGGAAGCAAGGTTTTGGCAGAGTTTTTCCCCAAAGAATCTATTTTTTCAGCTTGTAATCCTCGTACGCCCAGCGGGCTCAATACTTCGGCATATTTTGCAATATCGGGGAGATTGTTAGGAAAAATTAACACACTACCTCCATTAAGTGTAAATTTTTGTAGTTCTTCACGCATAGAGGTGGGTAAGCTGGGCAAAGCATCTAAAATAAGCAAATCTGTATTAGGCAGAATATCGTAGTTGAAGGTATTGAGGTCGTAGCTGATGAGTTGAAAACTCTTTTCACTTGCGTATACGCTTCGGACAAAAGGATTGCCTCCCCCAGCATATACATACGAAATACGAATTGTGGGGGCTACATTGAGCGTGAAAAAATATTCATTATCAAAGCTGATGGGCTGGTCTTCAATTACGATTTTACCTTTCCGACTGCCGCGTTCTTGCGTTACGAAATTGAAACTACCTGTAATTTTGCCATTGGCACCGATATCCAAAGTAGTAGTGGAAACTTGCAGTTCGTCAATAAAAAGGCGAGCGACTAAATCTTGTACAGGAGTTTCGGAATTGTTTTTTACAGAAAAAAGAAGCGTACTAGTTTCATTTGCTTTTACGAAAGGATTGGCCAGCCAAGCCGAGTCTATGTAGAGGTTTGCTTTTTGTTCGGATTGGAGCGGTACAAGAAAAAACTGCGTTGTGCTATCCAAAATTAGTTTTTCCAAATTTCCTATGGTACTTTTCTGAAAATCGGAAAACCAGAAAATCTGATTATTTTCCTTAGGGGCCAATCGCTTCAAAAGTGTTTGCTGACGAGCGTATACGGCTTGCAAATCCCGACTATGGGGAGAAAAATTGGTTTCGCTCAAAATATCTTCTACTCGGGTAGCGTTGAGAGCCAATTGCTCACGATTGCGAAAATCGTTGGTAACCAACTGAAATTGAGCTGACTTTGGAAACTTTTTTACTAAATCTGAAATGCTTTCTTTTGCCCAAGAAAGATGCTTGCGGCGTCTTAGCTCGTTTTGCATACTGTACGAATTATCTAAATAAATGCTAGTGATGCCGCCTGCTTGATAAAATGTTGTTTGCTTTTCATTTGGCAAAAAAGGTTGGGCAAAAGCCAGCACCAAAGAAACTACTAAGCCCAAACGCATCAGCAAAATCAGCCATTCTCGTAATGTTTTGAAAGAGTTGGTTTCTGTTTTGAGCTCTTTTAGGAGGCGAACATTTGTGAAATATACTCTTTTTAGCCTTCGAAAATTGAAGATATGAATGATAATCGGAACAGCAATAGCAAACAATGCCCACAGAAAAGCAGGATATAAAAAGCTCATATTTCAAAATAAGGTTTCAGCAGGTTTAAAAGCACTTCGGGGCAACGCACAGGTCGCAGGGTTTCTGTATGTATAAACGCAAGCGTAGTATAACCATTGTGTAACAAAGCATTTTCTCGCAAAACTTCGTACTCAAAACGTATGCGGCTTTGAGGAAGTTCAGGAATACTTACACGAATAGTGAGCAGGTCGTCGTAGAGGGCAGGTTTGAGATAGCGAGAGTAATGCTCCAATACAGGCATCATTATCTTGTATTCACTTTCAAGGCTTTTATAGTTTAAGCCAAGATTTCGTAAACATTCAACCCTTGCTACTTCAAAGTATACGGCATAGTTGCCGTAATAGACGTATTTCATTTGGTCAGTTTCGGCATAACGAACACGAAGCTGTGTGTACGATTGATACATCAAAACTTATTTTTTAACTCCGTAAAATTAAGTCTATAATCTTTTTTGAAGCCCAACCCCTATAAACCAACTTTGCTGATTTTGTACTTGTAAAGCAGAAAAGTCTTTGAATAAAGGTGTAAAAGTATTTCTAAATGAAGGGGCAATTTGTAAATAAAGTTTAGGGGCAACTTGATAACCTATTTGTAGTTCGGCAAGCCCTGCATACTGAACACGATTTACTTTCTGAAACACACTTGAATAGGTGGCATTTTCAGATGAAAATGTGCTATTTACAAGAAAGTTGGCTTCTGTACCTACTGCTACCGCACAACGCCATTTATTTTTTTGCACCTGATAACCTACTTTCAGTGGAATGCTGATAAATTCAGTTGTATGCCGATAGGTGATTTCTGTTTCTGTAGCAGTAGGCAAGGCACTTATCTGGTTTAACTCGCCTTCTACCATTTCAATAGTGGGTGTAGAAACTAATGTATTGGTAGGGGGAGCTTCAGCATCTAGATTGGGAACATTCCCATAAAATTTAGCAATAATAGGCACAGGGGCATTGCTCTGAAAAATGGCATAATTGCTTCGCCATTGAAATCCGCTACTTACATACCAATTTTTATTGATTTGAAAGCCCAAATCTGTACCTATTGTCCAGGTGCAAAGGGTTCGGTAAGTAGCTATTTCTTTGAGTAGGTTTTCTTCTCTTTTGAGCATAAACTGCTCTTGTGGGGTAGAAAGCATACGTCCTGCCAAATTAGACAAGGGCGTATAATGCCAATTTTGGCGGAAACTGCCTATACTGGCATTTCTTTGCACCCACCAACGTTTAGCTTTGGGAGTTCCAACTTTTTCGTTAGTGAGTTCTTGCTCGTGCTTTTTGGGCAAAACTGCTTTCTTTTCAGTTTCAAATTCAGCTTTGGCTTGTATATTTACCTGATTTTCCTGCTTAATTTCGCCTTCATTGAAAATTTGTACAAATTTGTTTATACGCACATTTTTAGTATTTCTTGGGGGGATAGTTCTGAAAGTGTTTGTTGAAGTTATATCTGCATTTTGAGTAATTTCGGTGTCGGGGTTAGCTGTTTTACTAAACCATTTACCGATAAGTCCTTTGCTTTGGTATACAAGTTCCCCATCACCTAAAAAGAGAGCGAGTATTGCCGCTGCCCACCAAGCAAGTATTTTCCTGCGTTTTTGTTGATGCTTTTCATCAATTTGCAGAGCAATCGCTTCCCATACTCTATCCGAAGGAGTAATAGAGGCATTGAGCATTTTTTCTTGCCAAATTTGTTCAAAATTTCTATGACCTTTCATAATTTGGCTTTTGTACTTGGGTACTTTCTTTCAAAATCATTTCTTTGAGAATTTGCTTTGCTCTTGCATATTGTGATTTTGATGTTCCTTCGCTAATTCCTAGCATTTCAGCAATTTCGTTATGCTGATAACCTTCAATTGCATACAAGTTGAAAACCACTCGGTAGCGTGGGGCTAATTGTTGTATCATACCAAGCAAATCTTCATACTGTAAATTTTCTATGATTTCGCAAGTTTCTTGATATTCTTCGGGCAAATCTTGCAAATCAAAAGCAGGAAATAAATATAACTTACTACGATTTTGTTTGAGAGCCGTGTTGATAACAATTTTCTTTATCCAATGTTCTAAACTGCATTCTCTGCGAAAAGTTTGAATATGCTGAAATACCTTAATAAAACTTTCTTGCAAAACATCTTCTGCTTCAAGCCTACCCGAAGTATAACGCAAAGCTACTGCAAACATTTTAGAAGCAAAATGTTCATAAAGTTTGCGTTGGGCTTTGGGGCATTGCTTGCGGCAAGCCGCTACAATATGTACTTCATCAAAAGACATTTTCAGAGAAAATTTAAGCAAAGATAAGGGTTTTGTAAAAAAAAGAAAAATTTTGCAGTTCAATATATTTCAGACCTATAAAGGCTTTTCTCTTACAGGTTTGATTTAGGGTGTTTTCTACAATTTTGTAACTTTGACCTATTCTCTTTTTCCTTTTTACAACTGCACATTTGAGATGAGGTTTTTCGATTAATAATTGATAATGAACGATATAAATACGATTTGTAGCATTGTTTCGGCTGATTCTACCATTTTCTCTTTCCACTTGCCACCTGTTTTTTTTCAGATATAAATCCTTTCTGGTTTTTGTGTAATTTCTGTCTGACAGCTCTACATTTCCTCAACGTGTGTAATGAAAGTACTTTTGTAGCCTTGGTTCTTTCCCTGATAATCGTTCAAGAGCAACTATACCCGCTTGATTATCATAGATATTTGTGCGATATTGCGATAGCTCAAATTATGTGCTATTGCACACTTGTGTAGTTCAAATACAAAATGGCTTTCACAATAACTCGCAAAGAATGTTTAGATTTTCTACGTTTCCCAATTATTTTTTTCATGTATCGTCGCTCAGGGGAGTGAATTTACTTTTTTCATTTGATAAGGTAGGTGATTCTTCTTATAATGCAAAGTTTATCTTTTGCAAAAGATTATCTTACAAGTAATTTTTCATTTGGAGTAAGTTTGATTTCATAATAAATTACGAATTTTTTGTAGCTCTTCCGACGAAAAAATATCCCAATCCGCCTGCCAAGATAGAAGCAAGTAAAATGCCAAGTTTAGCTTGTACTAAGAATGTTTCTTCTTGTGAGGCAAGTTCAGCAATAAATAGGGACATTGTAAAGCCTATACCTGATAAAAATCCAATGCCTACAAGGTATTTCAAAGAAATATCAGGGTGTAACTTAACCCATTTGAGTCTGTGTAAAAGCCAAGAAATACCACTAACTCCTAAAAATTTTCCAAGCACCAAACCCAGAGTGATACCTAAGGTAACATTAGAACTAAGATGATTTAAAGATTCCTCTGAAATTTTTACTCCTGCGTTGCTTAAAGCAAAAATAGGCATTACCAAATAAGCTACCCAAGGGTGTAAAATATACTCCAATCGTTGCAGTGGTGGCAAAAACTTTTTTCCGACTTCCCGCATTTTTTCAACGATTTCTATCTGCTCGTGAGTAACTATGGGTAAATGAGTAGTTTGTGCTTTTTTGAACTCATCAATCAGATAGTTCAATTTATACAAGTATTTTTCTTCACCAATATAGGTACGTGCAGGAATCGTAAAAGCTAATAAAACCGCAGAAATAGTAGGATGTACGCCTGACATTGAAAAAGACACCCAAATGCCCCCTATACCTACAACTCCATAAAACCAAGTTTTGCGTATTTTTAAACGATTGGCAGCTATCAGGATTAAAAGAAAAATCCCCGCGGCAATCAAGCTACTTACATTAATTTCAGAAGTGTAAAAAATAGCTATGACAAGTACAGCCCCCAAATCATCAACAATAGCAATAGTTGTTAGAAATACTTTAACCGTTGTGGATACTTTATCTCCGAGCAGATACAAAACTCCCAAAGCAAACGCTATATCCGTAGCCATAGGTATGCCCCAACCTTTTTGAGTAGGCAAATCAGGATTTAGTGTTACATAAATCAAAGCGGGAAAAAGCATACCACAAATAGCCCCTACGATAGGCATTATGGCATTTTTAGGGTTTCGTAGCTCTCCTGCAAGTAGCTCACGTTTTAGTTCCAAACCTACTACAAAAAAGAATACGGACATCAAGCCGTCATTTATCCAATGATGTAAAGACTTCTTCATCGAAAAGTTTTCTGTTCCTATGGAGAACTCAATTTCCCAAAAATGATGAAAAGCCTCTGCCCAAGGCGAATTAGCAACAATCATTGCTAAAATAGTGGCAGAAAAAAGCAAAATACCACTGAACGCAGTATTATTGATAAAACTTTTTAGCGGCTTGACAAACCAATTAAAAGCTACCTGCTGTGTTTGCATAATAAAAGTGTTTGTGTTAGTGAGTATTACATAAACATGCCACAGATAATTTTGTTTGAAATATCACCCTCTTCCACAGATATTTTTGTAAATACAAAACTCGCAGATGCTTAGATTATCGGTTTTCTCAAAAGGCAAATCTTTATCAAGCATTTTATGAACTACTTTGCCGAGCCAATCTTCGGTTTTCTGATAAAACCATTCTTTATCATGGAGGTGTACATTTTCAGGATTGCCTCTGTCTTTATCCTTTTCTTTGGATTTGCCAGAGGTATGCAGAGCAAGCAGTTCTTTGGTAGGATTGCGAAGGCTGTAAATACCCGCTTCAATAGGGGCATTCTGATAAGTTTTCCATTGTGGATTGCTATCCAAATTTTTTTGCAAAAGATACTTGTAAAGCCATAATTGCCTGATTTTGCTCATATCGGGGCTATCGGCAATGGAAAGTAGTTCGGCATGGTCTATTTTTACATCTTTTTTCTCGACTTTGCCTGTTTTATAGTCAATAATTCGCAAAATACCACTGATTTTATCTACTCTATCCACAATGCCTCGCAGACGTACATCAATACTTTCGCCGTTGTATTGGTAGCGGAAAATAGCGGGTTCAATGCGTAAAAGTTCGTGCTTGTTTTCCAAACTCAAAATTTCAAAAGTAGGATTTTCTTTCAATTTGTTGCTATCGTCTTCCAATTCGGCTATTTGCTTTTCTAAAAAATTTTTCACATACAAAATAGCAACTTCTTGGGCGATAAGATTATTGCCAATAACGGCTTCTTGTGTATAAAGATGAGCCGTTTCTTTAAATTTTTGCTTCACTCTGTCAGCGATTTGGGGTAAAACCTCTCGCAGATTTTTTGCTGAAACTTGATGATTTTCTCCAATTTCAAAGAAAATATCTTCTAAAACCTGATGAACAATGCTTCCGAGTGTATCGGCTTCTATTTCGTCGCGAACTTCTTTGGCTTCTTTGATACCTGCGACATAATTGAAATAATATTGCAAAGAACAACGGATAAAAGAATCAATGGCAGTAGGAGAAAGCTGGCTTTGTAATTTTTGCTTGATAATCTCCAAAATCTCCTTATTTTTCTCAATTCGTAAATCATCTTGTTGGCTTTTAGGAACAGTAGGAAAGACAACATTGGCTTTTTGCACGGCTATTTTAGGATTTTTTTGAGCCAAATCGTATTCTAATTGCCAAGCATAACGACTTACTTCGCTATTACCCACCAACGAAACATTTTTCGAAGTACAATAGATGAGAGCTACTTTTTCGGCTCTTTGCAAAAGGCGGTAAAAATAATAGCTGTGCATAGCCTCGTAATCCTCGTAAGTAGGCAAGCCAAATGCTTTGGCTATATCGTAAGGAATAAGCGATTTATTTTTCTGAATTGTAGGAAAAGTACCTTCGTTGGCAGATACTACAATGATTTGCTCAAAATCCAGTGTACGAGTTTCAAGCACTCCCATAATTTGCAAGCGATTATCTACGCTACTTTCAAAAGGAATACGCTCTTGGCGTGCGAGTTGAAACAAAAAGTTTCTGAAAGTGCGGAAATCAATATTGAAGTTACGTTTTTTGAGAATTTTACGCATTCTTGCAAAAATCTGCTTAAACTGCCTAATGTAAAACCGCTCTAAATCATCTGGGTCGTTTTCGAAAGTTTTTTCAAAAAATAGCATAATACGCTCCAAATGAAGCAAAATAGAAGTTACTTTTTGTAAATCCCAAGAACTAAAAAGCAACTTGCAGAGCGATTGTATTTCGGTATAAAACGGTTGTAAAGAACTTTTTATGGCTTCGTCAGGCTCATTTTGAAGCAAAGTTTCAGGTAATTTTTTGAGTTCCCAAGATTTGCTCAAAACTTTATTGTATTGCACCAAATACTTACGAGCCAAACGCAAAAAACTTTGATGAGCAGGCAAAAGATGTTTTTTGAGCAAAATTTGCTCAAATTTTCGAATGAAAGGATGTGTAAGAATTTTAGCAACATGACTGTAATGATATACGAAGGTATGTTTTTCTACGATTTTACCTTCCAAGTTCTGAGCTTTCCATTTGTATTCTTTACGGGTTTGGTGTAGTTCAAAAAGTAGCGAAATGAGATTAAACAAAGTTGATTTTTGCAAGCTCAAACCTAAAGTAACGTTGTAATTTTCTTCTGAAATGCTATGAAGTAGGGGTAAAAGCATATTTTCGTCGGGCATTACAATTACAGTGCGTTTGCGTGAGCGGCTTTCTTTATCCCATTTATTGAGAAGATTCTGAGCTACTTGTGCTTGCAAGCTATAACTACCCGTAGCAATTATTTCTACTTTTTTAGCTTGCGATAGCAAGAAATTTTCTTGCCAAAGCCAATTTCCCCATTTCTGCTTATATTTTTTTAGCCATTTACCTGCTTGGTTTTCGCCTGTGTGTTCCATATAAAAAGAGTCGGTATCCCAGAGCAGGCTAGCTTTGTTGAGGGCAAGCAGTTCATCAATAATTTTTTCTTCGGCTTTGCTGAAAGCATTAAAACCTACAAAATAGTAGTGCTTGTAGCCATTTTGGAGCCAAATTGCTATATTTTCAGCCAATTTGCGGTAAATCATTCCCAAGTATGCCAAATTCTGCTCTTCTAAATTTTTCTTGAATTGCTTGTAAATTTCAAATAGCTTTTCCCAAAATTCAAAATAATATTTGAGTTTGTCTTGTACGTATTTCTCTCGTGTTTCGTTGAGTTGCCAAGATTTGATTCTTTCTATATCTGCCAAATTGCCAAAAAGCTTTTCGGCATCAACCAGGTTTTGGTCTATTAGGTTAAAATCTTTGAGAAGCACAGCAAGCCAAGAAAGCAGATTGTCGCTAGGCTGTTTCGATTGCATAGACTTGCCCAGAACGTCGTAAGCTGTTTTCTGTAAAAGTAAGAGTTGTTCAATCAAGTCACTTTTTTCGTAGGTACGGTTCACGAAATCCTCAATGGGATATATCGTAGGCATTTGGTCTTTTTCTATTTTTTTTCTCCGAAATTCTAAACGCAAAGAACGCATAGCCCTTCGGGAAGGCACAAGCACACAGATATTAGATAGATTTTGATGATTTTCGAGTAGATACGCACAGGTTTTCTCCAAGAAAGTCATAGATAGCAAAGGCGATTTGATAGATAGTTGTTTTTGCAAATAAGCAAAATTCAAAGGTAAAAGCAAGTCTTGTATCAAATTAAAATGATTTTCAGGATTTAAAAGTTTGATTTCTTGGTTTTCAAAATGGTTGGAAGGGGAAACTTTCAAGAAGCAATTTTGTCCGAAAAACTGTAAGTTTAGTGTTTAGCTATAATGAAAAAAATAGCAAGGAACAAAGTGACCTTGCTATTTCGTTGTGCTATAAGTTAGGAAATGTTACTTGGCTAAGTAGTAGCGGAAAGCAAATGAAAAAGCAGGACTAATAGAATTAGCTCCGAAACCAACCGATGTCTCGGTATTTTTCGTGGTGAATATATTATTTTCTGTTTTTAAAGTAGTTGAAGAAAAACCTACGAAGCCAAAATTCGCTTCCAAGCCCACATTTTTAGAAGGGAAAAATACAAGACCAGGAGTAATTCCTACTTCAAGAGCAGTTATTTTGGGTCCATCATTGGTTACGGTAGAGTTTCCTCTTTTAGACTCAAGTTTAGAGCTACCAAATCCTACGCCTACGCCAAAAGTTCCTGTGAAGCCGAAGTTATCGCTCAACATAAAGAATTTTCTTGCATAAGGAGTAAAGCTAATAAGGTTGCTACTTTCTTTGTTGTAGTCGCCAGCCTGAGAACCAGATCCATCAAAAGGTGTTTTTTCTGATTCGTTTATGAAAGAAATATCAATGCCGATAGCAAGTTTATCGACGATGAAGTAACCTACACCGGGTACGATAGAAAAACTTGTACTTCTAGGACCATCAGAGGTAACGGTAGTTGAACCACCAGAAAAAGTTTTTTTTTCTTTGTTTGAAGTGATAGCAAATCCGAATCCACCGCCGAAATAGAGGCTACCTTGTGAAATTTGGGCAAAAGAGGTAGCTACACCAAAAATAGATAAGAAAGAAGCGAGAATAGAGAATTTTTTCAACATAGTTTTTCGGGTTTAGGTTAACAAACTGAAAGCATTTGTAACAAATAGCATGCCAAATCATTCAAGCCCATATTTTTTTATTTTTCTGTAAAGGGTTCTTTCGGAAATGCCCAATTCTTGGGCGGCGTATTTGCGTTTACCTTTATGTTGCTTTAAGGCTTTGATAATTAGTTCTTTTTCTTTTTTTTCCAAAGAAAGGGTTTCTTCTTCTGTTTCGTGAGGAATATCCTCAATTTGTTCGGTAGAGGCTGAAAAAGGAATGACACCAGTTTCGGACTGAATGACAGGCAAAACCACTTTGTTATCAGCACTTGCTTGGCTCTTTACTACCGCAGGAAATCCTTGTATTTCTTTGAACAAATCTTGGTGGTTTTTGAGAATTTCAGTTCCTGCAAGCGAATTTCCACTGGTAAGTATCTGCAAAACCAATTTTTTTAGCTCTGTAACATCTTTACGCATATCAAAAAGCACTTTATAGAGCAATTCTCTATCCGAAAAGGCTTGCTGTTGGCTTTCGTTTTCTACAAGGGCGGGCAAATTGTTGTAAGTTGCTTTGGGCAAGTATTTTTGCAGAATATCAGCTGTAATAATTTGGCTTTCGGCGGTGATGGAAAGGTCATATACAAGGTTTTTGAGCTGACGAATATTACCAGGAAAGCGATAGTTGAGGATAATATTTTTTGCTTCTTCGTTTAGCTCTATGGGTTCTCGGCGATATTTTTCAGCAAAATCGGTGGCAAATTTTCTGAAAAGTAGTAGTACATCGTTACCTCTTTCACGTAAGGCAGGTACATAAATGGGTACGGTGCTCAAACGATAGTACAAATCTTCACGAAACTTGCCTTTACGGATAGCTTCTTCTAAATTGACATTTGTTGCCGCTACTACTCGTACATCCGTTTTTTGTACTTTGGAAGAACCTACTTTAATAAATTCTCCGTATTCTAATACACGCAACAAACGTGCTTGTGTAGCTAGTGGCATTTCGCCGATTTCATCTAAAAAAATAGTACCTCCATTGCTTACTTCAAAGAAACCTTTACGACTTTCTATTGCTCCTGTGAAAGCTCCTTTTTCATGTCCGAAAAGTTCTGAATCGATAGTTCCTTCGGGAATTGCTCCGCAGTTTACAGCCGTAAAAGTGTTGTGCTTTCGAGGGCTTAACTGATGAATGATTTTAGAGAAAGACTCTTTGCCCACACCACTTTCGCCCGTAATGAGCACATTGATTTCAGTAGGAGCGACCATAATAGCTCTTTCTAATGCGTGGTTGAGCAAGGGGGCATTTCCTACTATTCCGAAACGTTGTTTGATACTTTGAAGGTCTGTATTTGCCAACATTGAAAGAAATATTTATTTTTTTTGAGACAAAATCATAAACGTAAAAAAGTGCCAAAGAGTTGCAAAAATGCTGACAAAATGTCTTATTTAATTTTTTTACAAAAAAATTTTTTCAAAAAATTTTGGCGAACTCAAAAAAAACTCTCAATTTTGGTACAATTACTGATGTAACTTCAAAAAACTTGAAATAAGTGTTAAAAAATCCAAGAATTATGAATCAAAGTATGAAAACCTTGCTTGTAGCAAGTACTTGTGCGGTTACGCTTGGAGCTTGTAGTATATTCGGGAAAAAACAGAGTGAAGGTTTCCCAATGCAAGTACAGCGAAGCGATAATGTCCATAAAAAAGGTATGTTTAGCCAAGTAACTGGCATACCTTACAATATGCAAGATACAGGTGCTTACACTTCTTTGAAAGTAAATCCTTATCTTGGTCAGCCAGATGGTCCTAATCTTGTATTTATTGAAGGAGGACGTTTCGTAATGGGCTCTGGTGAAGAAGATATTCTTTACACACGCGATAACCGTGAAAGGACTATCAGTATTCAATCTTTTTATATGGATATGACCGAAGTGGCAAATATCCACTGGCTCGAATTCATGGAATTCTACAAACAAGATAAAAACAAGTCTGAAATTCCTAATATTCACGATGGCTACACTTATGACCCTAAAAGAACAGAACGATACAATTCTTATGTAGATTATTTGAACAATACCAAAACCAATAAATACAATTTTCAGAAACTTGATGTGATTGACCCTAATGACGTCAAACGCTTCGATTATTCTTATTTCTTAGTGCAAATTTTGCGTCCTGATACTACCGTGTGGGCAAGAGAAACAGCGTTCAATGACTCTTACGTGGCCAATTATTTGCGTTATCCTGGTTTCCGCTTTTTCCCTGTGGTGGGTATCAATTGGGTGCAAGCACAAGAATTCTGCAAATGGCGTACTCGTGCCGCTAATGAATATTTATTCAATGAAGCTAAAAAAAGAGACAAAGATGGCCTTTTAAGCCAATACAAAACTGCTAAAGACGCTCCTTTGGAAAGTGGTGTAGTTATGCCCGATTATCGCTTACCTACCGAAGCCGAATGGGAGTACGCCGCCAAAGGTATGATCGGTACACAATATGAAGATGAAAACCAATCGAATAACCGTGTGTATCCTTGGGATGGACACGCTACGCGTAACCCCTACGGAAAGCAAATGGGCTTTTTCTTGGCTAATTTTAAGCGTGGTAGAGGTGACTATGCAGGTATTGCAGGTAAACAAAATGACGCTGCTCTCATTACAGAATGGATATATGCTTATCCTCCCAACGATTTTGGTCTTTACAATATGGCTGGTAATGTAGCTGAATGGGTTGAAGATGTGTATCGTCCCCTGGCTTTTGAAGATGTAAATGATTTGAACCCTGTCAGAAGAATTCAATTAGATAGCACTAGACTCAAATCGGACCCCACTAAATCAGTAGTAGGAGACCCTACGCAAAATTATCTGCTAGCAGGTAAGAAAAATTCCTTAGTTGACGATAGCGCAAGGGTATACAAGGGTGGTTCTTGGAGAGATGTAGCCTATTGGCTTTCGCCTGGCACAAGAAGATATTTGAATAAATTTGAAGCTCGCGACTATATTGGTTTCCGCTGTGCCATGATTATGGCAGGTGAAAAAGTAGGTGAAAAACGCCGTAGCAATAAGCGTGTAGGAGGTCAGTACAGATAATTCTTTACAGATATCCACAAAAGGCTTTGTGTGTTATCAAAGCCTTTTTGTGTTTGTAAGAATCCTATCAGCTAAATCTTGAAATTGAGGCATTATTTCAAAAATTTCTTTATGAAAATTCAAGTTCGATACATATACATATACTTGGCTTTTCTACTTATAGTTTTTTGTACTTTTTCGGCTTGCTCTTTATTCAAGAAAAAAAATAAAATCGAGCGGCAATCCTTTGAGGATATGCAAGCGGGTAATGTAGATGGTGTTAGTCAGGTTACAGGTATCCCCTACAACGATAGTACCATTGATAACAGTATGTTTGTGGCAAAATATTATGATATGCCCAATGCCCCTAATATGGTTTTTATTGAGGGGGGAGCTTTTGTGATGGGAATTACCGAAGAAGATGTTATTAACCTTTCTCGCAATCGTCTTACACGTGTTATTGTTCCTTCTTTTTATATGGATAGAACCGAAATAGCCAATATTCATTGGCTTGAATTTATGAATTTTTTTTATCATCATCGCGATTCTATTCCCGCAGGAATGACTTTTGAGGAATACGCCGAAGAGGTTTTATTACCTGATACTACTGTTTGGGCTTCTGAGGCTACTGCCAATGATGCCTATGTTAAGAATTATCTTCGTCATCCAGGGTTTAGAATGTATCCTGTTGTGGGAGTTACGTGGATACAAGCACAAGAATTTTGCAAATGGCGAACTAAAATGGTAAATCATTATCAAGAAGAAGAAAAAAGCTACTATACAGGAGTAAAACTGGATGGAAAACTAACAGTAGGGGAGTTTACCAAACCCAAAAAAATAAAAGATACTAACCTTATCAAATTTCCTAATTATCGCCTGCCAACCGAAGCCGAATGGGAATACGCCGCTAAAGCTATGGTAGCTACTCAATATGATAATGCTCGTATCACAGGTAAAGAACGCCTGTACCCTTGGGATACTCGCCAAACACGTAATCCCTATAATCCTAACAAAGGACTATTCTTAGCCAATTTCAAGCGTGGTAGAGGAGATTATGCAGGCATTGCAGGTAGGCTCAACGATGGAGCAATGCTTACAGTATCCATATACTCTTATCCGCCCAATGATTTTGGCTTATACAATATGGCAGGCAATGTAAATGAATGGGTAGAAGATGCCTACTTTGTAGAAGGCTGGGAAGACTATCTCGATTTGCGTCAGGTAAAAAGAGTTACTACTTACATGGATTCTACTTATCAAAACAAACTCACGCTCGATGTAATGCTTTATGGTAGATCGGATACAACAATGAAAGCAAAAGGACAAAAAATTAAACAGCAACAAAAAGATACTATAAATATTGCCAGAGAAAATTTAATGCCTTTCCCAAATGCAATGAGCCATAATATGCTTGGCTTACCTGGCAATGTTGTAGCAAAAGAAAAACTGGCTCGCTTCAAAGTCTACAAAGGTGGTTCTTGGAAAGATGTGGCTTACTGGCTTATCCCTGGTACACGTAGATATTTAGAAATGGATAAAAGTCTGGCTACTTTGGGTTTTCGTTGTGCAATGGATTATGCTCCCAAGAAAGATAAGCCTCAAAATAATACGATTACTAGTGATGTAGATCTCACCGAAGCTATCAAAAAACGTAAAGCAAAGTTTGATGCACAACAAGCCAAAGAAAGAAAAAAATTACAAAGAGCCAAAGAAAAACAAATCAGAATGCAAGAAAAACAGCAAAGAAAGCAGAAAAATAAAGTCCAAGAAGAAGAAGAAGAATGAAAAATAACCAAATAAAATTTTGGTTATTTTAATTTTTTTGAATAATTTTGTCCAGTTTAGTTTTTGGATAAAATTATTATTTTGCAATGAAGAACAATTACTTATCTGTTTTACTATGGGTGGGGATATTAGGCAATTTATATGCTCAAAATAGTAAGCAAACTCTTATTAGAAACTTAGAAGTCGTGCCCCCGAAAATCTCCTTTGTAGAAAATAAAGGACAATGGCATAGCGACATTCAGTTCCGAGCTGAAATTCCCTCAGGTTTTCTGGATGTGCAAAATGGCAGTTTGCAGTACTTTTTCTATGATGAACAAGCCGTTCATAAGCGTTATCACCAAGAGCACCCCGAAGATATTGACCCCAATGCCGAAATTCGCTATCATAGCTTTATCGTTAATTTTTTAGGGGCAAGTCCTGTACAAGCCAAACCCACAGACCTTCAGCCTACTAAATACAACTACTACCTCGGAAATGATAGAAAATTTTGGGCAGATAGGTGCAATGCTTTTGGTAAAGTACTCTTTGAAAATATCTACTCAAACATTTCCTATCATTTATTTAGCAAGGGAAATACTTTGAAGTATGAATTTCATTTAGATGTAGGAGCCAATCCTCGTCTTATTCAAATGCGGTATGACTATGTTGCAGGAATGGAACTCTTGCCTGATGGTTCGTTGGAAATAAAAACCACACTTGGAAGCGTTTTTGAAAAAAAACCATACAGCTATCAGATTATTAAAGGCAAAGAAGTAGAAGTGCCTACCAAATTTGTTTTGAATGGCAATGTGGTGAGTTTTGAATTTCCACAAGGTTACAATAAAAGATATCCTCTCATTATAGATCCTGGTATAGTTTTTTCTACTTATTCAGGAGCTACATCAAGTAATTATGGCAATACAGCTTGCTTTGATGAGACAGAGCATCTCTATTCAGGTTCTACCTCTTTCGGACCTGGCATGCGTGCAGGTTCTCCTACACCCACCAATGTAGGTACTTTGGGAGGTTCTATCAATATTCGCCTTTATAAATACAATCCTACTGGTACAACACTCTTGTATGTTACTTTCATTGGTGGAAACCAAAATGAAATCCCTCATAGTTTAGTAGTAGATAACAACAATAAACTCTATGCTTTCGGAGCAACAGGTTCCAATGATTTTCCTGTTACGTTTGGTCCTACGTTTCAAGGTGGAACTTCGGCAAGTGTTACAGCTTCTACGTACAGCAATGGTACGGATATGTACATTGTCAAACTCAATGCCGATGGTACATTGAACCGAGCTCGAATGTTAGGTGGCAGTGGCAATGAAGCCATTAAAGCAAGTTCTTTGGCTTGGACAATAAACAACCACGGCGATGGAAGTCGTGGTGATATTTACGTGGATGCGAATAACGATATTTTTGTAGCAACTAATACTACTTCCAATACAATTGCAGGTGTTACAGGTACACTACAAGGGGGGCAAGACGCCTTGCTTTTAAAATTTGACGATAATCTGAACCTCATCTTTGGACGTTATTTTGGTGGAAATGACTTGGATTTGGCCCTGTCTGTAAAAACAAATACTTTGGGAGAAATTTTTATTGGCGGAGGTACCCGAAGCAACAACTTGCCAAACGCTACAGGATTGAATACCAATGCTTTTGGCAACGATGATGGCTTCATTGCTAAATTTGATGCTAATGGAAACCTCATTCGCAGTACTTATTTGGGTACAAGCAATGCCGATATGGTTTTCTTCATTGATGTAGATACGAACGATAACGTATATGCTTATGGACAAAGTCGTGGTGGAGCTTACCCTATCTCGCCTGCAAGTGTGTATAATAACGGCAATAGTGGGCAATTTATCCACAAACTTGATAGTGAACTAACTGCAACTCAGTGGAGTACACGTGTAGGAAACAATAACGGAACATATAATCTTTCTCCTACGGCTTTTCTCGTAGATGTGTGTGGCAATATCTACATTTCAGGCTATGGTGGATGGAGCAGTATTCCTAATGTTACGGGTTCGCCTGTTACGCCTGATGCCTTCAAATCTACTACAGACGGGAGAGATTTTTATCTTGCTGTCTATCGTCCGAATATGACAGGTTTATTATATGCGACGTATGTTGGAGGAGCTTCTTCAGGAGAGCATGTAGATGGAGGAACAAGTCGTTTTGCTAAAAATGGAACGATTTATCACGCTGTTTGTACAAATAGTGGATTTTTGACTACACCTGGTGTTTGGCAACCTACGATTGGCTCGGGAGCAGGCTGGGATTGTGCTGTTTTCAAGTTTCAAACTAATATCAATGCCGATTTCACCATGCAAGACCCCATCAGCAATACAACTATTATTGGTGGTGGAACATCTTGCTCGGCAAAAGTAAATTTCTTTTTCCCTAACAATGTAACCGAATTCGATAGCTTCGAATGGACTATCTACGATTTAGCAGGAAATGTTTTGTTCACAACTACTACCCAACAAAACTTTTCTTATACCTTTACAAGTTCGGGAACGTATAAGGTGCGTTTGTTTGTAACTAATTGCAGTAAAACAGCCCAACGCATAGAAAATCTTGTAGTAGCTATTCCCAACTTTCAAGCCCCCAACGATGCTACGATTTGTAAGTTTAGCAGCATACAATTGGTAGCAAGCGGAGCAAAAACTTATAAATGGACACCTACTACGGGCTTGAGCAATCCTAATATTGCCGACCCTATCGCTTCTCCTTTACAAACTACTACTTATACTTTGGAAATGAAGGATGACAATTGTACCGTGCGAAAGCAAGTGAAAGTAACCGTGATACCTGCTTTTCCCGTAGATTTTGATTTCAAAGTTTTAAAAGATTGTAACAGCCCTTATCGTGTAAAAGTGAATTTGGTAAATGTAGATACGCTTCAATTCAGGGCTTTTCGTTGGTCGATGGGAGATGGCACCACCTACACAACTACAATTCCTCCTGAACACCCTTACCTTGTTCCTGATCGCGAATATACAATTACATTAGTGGGGGTAAATTTGAATGATTGTGAAACAAAAATAGAAAAGAAAGTTACTATCCCCAAACCGCCTATTTCCCCGCCTAACGTTATTACGCCTAATGGCGATGGTGTGAATGATATTCTTGAAGTGGCAGAAGCAGGTTCTAAAATAAAGATTTGGAATCGTTGGGGTAAGTTGGTGTATCAGTCTGACAATTACAAAAAAGAATGGGGGGATGGAAAAGAGATCATAGCAGGAACATATTACTATCATTTGCAATCACCTTCAGGAGTGAATTGTAGTGGATGGATACAGGTAATGAAGTAAAAATTTGCTTTGCTTCCTTGCAAGAAATGCAAGGAGGCTTTTTTATTAAATATTCCGCCAAATATTCCAAGCCGCTTCGGCTTGCAAGTAAAGCATTTCTAATCCATTTTTTGTTTTAGCTCCCCGAGTTTGTCCTTTTTGCAAGAAAAGTGTTTGTTCAGGATTGTACACCAAATCGTATAGAAAGTGTTTTTCGGAAATATACTGGTAAGGAATAGGGGGGTAGGTATCTGTGTAGGGATACATGCCGAGTGGAGTAGTGTTGATAATCAGTTGAGAGCTTTCTATAATCTGGCAAGAAAGTTCGCTATAGCAGAGAAAAGTAGCTTTTTTATTTCGGGAAACTACCTGAAAAAGAATTTGTAAATGTTCTAAAACTGCTTGTACAGCTTTGCTTGCTCCACCTGTTCCTAAAACAAGAGCTTTGGAAGGCTTCTGATGTCCTATCCAATTTTGTAGAGAAATCAAAAAACCTTCATAATCGGTATTGTAGCCTATTTTTTTGCCATTTTGGATAGCTATGGTATTGATAGCACCAATTTTTTGAGCATTTTCGTGTATTTCGTCCAAAAAAGGCAAGATTTGCTCTTTGTACGGAATAGTAACATTTAAGCCGATAAGTTCGGGTTCTTGGGCAAGTAGTTGGGGAAATTGATAAATATTTTCTATGGGATATAGCTGGTATGTGTAGCTATGCAAATTTTCCCGAAAGAATTTTTCTTGGAAATATTTTTTTGAAAATGAATGAGTTAGGGGATACCCAATCAGTCCAAGTTTTTTCATTGTGAAAAAAAAATTTAACAAAATATTTGGCAAGAAAGAAAAAGATTTCTACTTTTGCAACACTAAAAACGGAGCGGTAGTTCAGCTGGTTAGAATGCCTGCCTGTCACGCAGGAGGTCGCGGGTTCGAGTCCCGTCAGTCCCGTATTATATATACAATGCAGAAGACACTATCAAGCGGAATGACTTGGTAGTGATTCTTTTTTGGGGCAAATTTGGGGCAATTACCCCATGTATTCAGTAAGGTCAAGCAAAAGCCCGTATTGGTAAGGTTTCCGTAGATATCAAAGCAAACCGATATCGAATTAGATTCAGTTACCCCAAAGGCAAACGCCATGAATTACGCATTGCTCAGGTAAATGATGATGGATGGTTAACGGCACTCAAAGCAGCAAAGCTAATAAATCGTGATATAAATTTAGGTGACTTCGATGATACCTATGCTCGCTACTCTCCTACTCATGCCAAAACTCTTGAGATTGCCAGAAGTCAGAAACAGAGAGAATACAATCTAATCGAACTCTGGGATTTATATAAGCAGCAGT
Organism: uncultured Cytophagales bacterium; assembly: GCA_938002655.1. Lineage (GTDB taxonomy): Bacteria > Bacteroidota > Bacteroidia > Cytophagales > Thermonemataceae > Raineya. Next base: position 2,855 of record CALLAC010000029.1, on the reverse strand, counting down.
CAGAAACTAGAATCGCAGCAACAACCTAAACTTACCTATGGAAAGATTGCGATCGCTATTTATCTAAAACCCCGAAGTATTTACTTGAGCTTCCTAAAGCCTCAGAATTTGTTCTTTACTTACAAGTTCATTTTGCAGCCTCAACAATTGCTACATTATTTACTGATGATGACTTGGGATTGCCTTTACTTCTTACAGACCAACAAAAGAAAAACCTTCACAATCTTTGTGTAGAAAGGGGTAGGCTTCTTTGTCATTGTATTGATGTAATGGCTAAGGAGATGGATAGTAAGGGTATGGAAGTATATGAGAGTTCAGCTAAGAGCCTTGGGATAAGTCTATTCATCCATATCTCAAAATTTCTACCTTAAGCTTAGTTAACTTATCGTATTGAAATTAGCGATCGCAATCGAGATCGTGTCAGAGAGAAGCTTAGGAGTTGATATATGAAATCCTCTATTATTTGGCGATCGCAATTTACATTCGCAATTTACATTGCATTCAAATCAGTTTTACAGGGCAGTTGAGATAACTTAAATTTATTCGTACCAAGCTTCATCAGTTAAAGGTAGTTCATTTAATTCAGCACGAGCTTCGCGCCAAGTTGGATAGTGTTCGTTGAGGATGTTGATCGCGAACGATTGTCCTGCGAACATTATTAATGATAGCTTCAGCGATCGCATTATTTGATAAGTTTCTCTGGCGATTGAGTCTTTGGGCAATAACATCGTGGATACCAGTCTCGATAATAGCTTCTGTAAGGGAAAGAGAGCTTAAGTTCCCCAGAGTCTCTTGTGAATCTGCCTGGATATAAGTGTTAATCAGATGACGCATATCTGACTCGTAGGGCTTGATATCTAGTTCCTCAGTTGCATCAGGGCGATCGCTTTATTTAAACGAGTCTCAACTGAAATAGCACTAATTACTTACCGCCTGCTTCATATATCTTCCCCAAAGACTAGCTGCCTGATAGCTACTGCCCCTAGTAGGAGAGTTATCATCATTGCCTAACCATACTCCCGTTACCCAGTTTTTCTTGGGAATATAACCAATAAACCAGAGATCAACATTTTTGTCTGTTGTTCCCGTTTTTCCTGCTTCACCTTGGTCAATAAATGCTGCTTTTCCTGTCCCTTCTTCTGATAACTGCAACATTTCTGTAAGTTTATCCGTAACATTTTCCTCGATCGCATCATTAACAGTGCCATCATCAAAAATAGTGTCTTCGTTATCGTCAAAGAAATAGACTACTCGACAGGTGTTGCGATCGCTCGAATCTTTACAGTCACTACCATCTAAAACCCGCCGAATGGCATGGGGTTTATTCCAAATACCATCATTAGCGATGGTGGCATAGGCACTAGTCATTTCTAAGACAGTGGTTTCACTTTGTCCAATTACTAAACCAGGAGCTTCAATTAAGGGGGAAGATACTCCCAGGCGTTGCGCTACATCGATCACTTTTTTCAAGCCGACTTCTTGGGCTACTCTCAGGGCAGTTACATTCTCCGACTGGGTTAACCCACGATACATATTAATATTGCCACTACTACGCTCACAACCTCGATATTGCTGTCCTTTCCAAGTTAAAGCTGTACAGGGATATTCCGTATCGGGATCGATGCCCTGCTCAATTGCTGCGGCATAGGCAAAGACTTTGAAGGTTGAACCAGGCTGTCTTTTTGCCTGCACGGCTCGATTAAACTGACTTGTTCCAAAATCAACACCGCCGACAAGAGCCAGAATGTTGCCGTTTCTACTATCTAAAGTTACTACTGCGCCTTGACTATAGCCAAAGCGATCGCCATCACTATTAATAGAATACTCTAAAGCTGATTCAGCTTCTTGCTGTAACTGAGTGTCTAAAGCAGTTTCGATGATAAAGTTGCCTTCTTGGGTCACATCTGAACCCAGTAACTCTTGGAGTTCTTCTAAAACATAGCTGTAAAAGTAGGGTGCCACTGTATTAGAAAAAGTGTTACGCGCTTTCGGGCTTACTTCAATCGGCGATCGCCTTGCCCGATCTGCTTCTTCGGTGTTTACCATGCCTAATTTAACCATGCGATCGATAATGCGGTTACGTAAACCAATAGCCGTATCGTAATCTTTGACAGGATTATATGAATTTGGAGCAGGTAAAATAGCGACTAAGGTAGCGGCTTCAGAAAGATTAAGATCCGCAGCGGATTTTTCAAAATAAAATTGAGCCGCATCTTCAAAACCATAGCTACCGATACCTAAATAAACTCGATTCAAATAGGTTTTCAGAATAAAATCTTTGCTATAAACAGTTTCTAGTTTCAGTGCGACTAGGGCTTCCCGCAATTTGCGCCCCGCAGTATTTTGCCGACCAACTTCGGGAAATAAACTACGAGCTAACTGCTGAGTTAAAGTGCTTGCTCCTTGACGCAATTTAGATGAGGAAAGGTTAATAACTACTGCTCTGGTAACACCTATAGGATCAACGCCAAAATGCCAATAGAAACGACTGTCTTCTGAAGCGATCACCGCATGGGGTAAATAAGGAGAAAAATCCGAGAGGCTCTTAAGTTCACGATGGGTATTATTTTGCGCGGTGGGATTAATCGCCGTTTCTCCATCACGGGCATAGACCACAATCGGTAAAGTCGATTCTCTGGGAATTGGATAGACAGGTACTTTGAGCCATTCAATACTTAACAAAAGTAGCAATAAACCCAACATTCCTCCCATGCTGTAAAGAGCATAACGAACAATATATAACCACATCGGAGGCGGGTTAAAATATTGGATTGTGACCCCCCTCGCTAATTCTGGAGGCCCCAAAGTAAAGCTTTCCGCATGGAACTAAGAAAGGGCTTTTAAACGGCGTTTAC
>CALLAC010000028.1 GCA_938002655.1 uncultured Cytophagales bacterium | reverse complement strand
TGATTAGATATTGCAATGTCTCGTTCAGTTTTAATGTCAATTAATTGATTAATGGAAGTCACAAATAGACCTGCCGGGACAGAAAGAGGGTTGTTTTCAGTAGCCGCAAAAGCTTCATCCCACATCAATGTCTGAAGTCGTTTTGCTTCCAAATTTAGTTCATCTCTTTCTTTTAAAGGAATATTTGCTCTGGATGTAATACTAAATTCCACATTGACATATTGCTTAAACAATTTAATCATTCTGCCACGTTGATTTTCAGGCAACAGCTTTGACCTTAAAACAGCCGTTCCAATAGCGTTAGATTCCTTAACAACCATTTGTTTTCTGTTGTCAAAGCGTGAAAGTGCCATAGCAAAAGTGAAACCCAAAAGAAAAATAAATATGGTCAGGATAGCAGTTTGTATCGTGGAAATCTGAGCCTTCATTGGTTGGGTCATTTCAACCTTTGCCTTTTTTCCTATCCAATAACCTATCTCAACTGAAATAAATAGCGAAACAAGTGTCACCAGTGCAATTATCCATTCAGGAATACTATATAAAAATTCTTCTGTCATAATTTCCTTATCTATTTTTTCTAACGAATTTAACTGTGTTTTATTGTTTTTTTTACAATGACCGCTAACGTTTTGCAGCTATACGCAGGCAGGGATTTTATCACTGAACTTACTACGAAGAACTGAACTTCAAATTTACCACTTTCCTGTCTTACGGAGCACAAAACCCCTGCTTGCGTATAGGTGATGTTAGCGGGTCGGGCTTTCTGTTAAGAGATTTCGTAGTCAATATTAAAAACTTTATTTAATTGCTTTTCGTTGGCAGATTTCGGAATTGTTTTTACTAACGTATTTCTCAACCAAACAGCTATGCTGTTTTGATAGTGTGCAACTTTTCCAATTGTCCAACTTGTATTAACAATAAAATGAGCTTTTCCCATCCTAAGTTTTTCATATTGAGCAAATACTTCTTCAGCACTTTTTCTCTGTCCAAATAATTTTCCTAACACATAAGCGTCTTCAACAGCTTGACAAGCACCTTGTCCCATATTGGGCGTTGTAGCGTGAGCCGCATCGCCAATTAAACAAACTTTACCTTTTTGCCATTTATTGATTGGTTGCAAGTCAATGATGTCGTTGAAAATGATGTTGTTATTTTGTGTTTCAGAAATGATTTTTACAATTTCTGGGTGAAAGTCTTTAAATAATTCTGTAACGTTTGCTTTGTCTTTTATCAAAGTTTCATTGATTACAGCAAACCAATAAACTTTTTTATCGCTGATTTTTACAAAACCAAAACGTTTTCCTTTACCCCACGCTTCAAACGCTTCGTGACTATATTTTGATGTCCAATCAAATTCAGTCACTCCACGCCAACATCTTTGTTTTGTGTCGCGAATACTTCCCGTGCCAAACAGCTGATTTCTTACGGTTGATTTTATTCCGTCAGCACCAATTAGAATGTCAGCCATAATGCTTGTATCGTCGTCAAAAGTTAATTTAAAATTGTTTTCTTGTTCAATTTTTATAAGTCGTTTTGATAATTGTATGTTTTTGAAACCTGTTTCGTCCGCTAAAATTTTCTGCAAATCTGCACGATGAATTGCCACGTTGTAAACTCCATATTTGTTTTCAAATTTTGTAAGGTCGCTTGCGAAAATTGTGTTGAGTTGTGCGTCTGTAATTTTTATGTTAGAAATTTTGTAACCTGCAGTTTCAATTTTTTTACGAATGCCAAGTTTGTCAAAAACTTGCATAGCGTTGTTTGCCATTATAATTCCCGCACCAACAGGTTTTATTTCTGTTGCACTTTCGTAAACAGTTACTTCTTGTCCAGCTTGTTTTAAGGCTAAGGCTGTTGTCAAACCTCCAATGCCGCCACCTATAATTGCTATTTTCATTTGTCTCAACTGTTTATTGTCTTTGTGGTTTTCATAGTTTTTGTTGTTGTAGTCTTGCCTGACCGCTAACGGTTTCACGCTTGGCGCAGTGGGGGAATTCGGAGAACTTAACTGTCAACATACCGCAATGCTTGATAGAAGCACAAAACTTAAATTTTACACTTCACCCCCCATTGCGCCAAACGTGTGTGCCTGTTGCACAACTCAAGGCAAAAGTAACCTAAAATTTCGATATGAAAGAAAAAATATCTAAAAAACGCAGTATTTTTGTGTCATGCAAGGACGCAAAGACATACAACCCAAAATGCTGTATCAGGTCAATCTGGATATGCTGGTACCAGCCGATAATTTTTATCGCAAATTAGCCCAAACCCTCGATTTGCACTTTCTTTACAAAGCTACCGCCAAGTACTACGGTACAGAAGGACAGGAAAGCATTGATCCGGTAGTGTTTTTCAAGATTTGTTTGGTAGGCTATTTAAACAATATCAATAGCGATAGAAAGCTCATCGAGTATTGTTCTAACTGTCTGGATGTACGCTGGTATTTGAAGTATGATATAGACGAAGTTCTGCCTTGGCATAGCACCATCAGCCGCACCCGACAACTCTATGGCGAAGAAGTGTTTTTGAGTTTGTTTCAAAAAGTGTTGTCGCTGTGCGTACAAAAAGGTATAGTGCGGGGCAAGCGTCAGGCGGTGGACAGCGCTTACATCAAAGCCAATGCGAGCATGGATAGTTTGGTAGAAAAAGAAATCATGGAAGATGTATCACAATACGCCAATGAACTGAACGAGGGCAGTGAATATAAGGCATGCCCTGAGCCAAGCCGAAGGGTCAAAGCGAGTGTAAAGAAAGCCGTAGAGCGTCATCACGCCTGGAAAGAGAAAGCGTACAAAGATATGCCGGGACATGTGGACCATCCCAAACAAGAAGACGAAAACGGCAACACCATCCGTACCAAATACCTATCCAACCACACGCACTACAGTCCTACCGACCCCGATGCGAAGATCAGCACCAAGCCCGGCAAACCCCGTCAACTCAACTACGCCGGGCAGGTAGCTGTGGACGATGCCCATCATGTCATAACAGGCGCCTGTGCGAGCAGTGCCGGGAACAAAGACAGTCAAAATCTGGCAGACATTCTTTCACAAACCATCCACAACCTAAACCAAAATGACATTGCGATAGAAGAAGTAACAGCCGATGCGGGCTACAGTAGCGGAGAGGCATTGGCTTTTTGTGAACAAAACAACATAGATGCCTACATCCCCAATCACGGGCAATACAAAGCAGAAAGAGAAGGATTTATTTACAACCAACAGGGCAATTATTATCAATGCACCAAAGAGGGTGGCAACGGAGCCAAACTCCTTTACAAAGGAGAGCGAACAGACAGCAAAGGATACGTCAAAAAGACTTACAGAAGCAGCGAAAGCGACTGTAAAAATTGCCCATTGCGAGAAGCGTGTTGCGGCAAGGCTGCGAAGTTCAAGAAGATAGACGACAGCATAGACAAACCCTATTACGATAGGATGCACGATAAATTAACGAAGAACAAAACCTATGCGAACAAGATAAGCCGCATACGAAGTCGAACAGTAGAACCGGTGCTGGGCACGCTCATAAACTTTTTGAATATGCGCAGAGTGAACGCCAGAGGCATGGCAGCGGCCAACAAACATGTGTTATTAAGCGCGCTGTGTTACAACCTTAAAAAACTGATGAAATTCCATCGCCCGAAATGGGAGATCGCGCAAAACGCCCTGCAAAAAGCCGTCATAACAGCAGGAGCGCGCTTACTTTTGATAAAACGAGCTTATCCCACTCCAGATCTTCGGTTTTAAGCCCTCCAAATTGTAAATTTTGAAAATCGCAATACAGCAATTGACTGCCTTATCACGCCGCTAATGAAGCCGTCTTTTTTAGTTATTGAGTTTAAAAGTTAGTTGCGCAACAGTTACCGCTGTTAGCGGCTGGGCTTCTTTGCTATTATTATAAATTCGTGACTATACACTTTCTCTCCTTTTTTATTGTTTGAAAATTTACCTGATTTGTCTCGGTAAGGAGTCAGGATTTTTGAACTTATTTTTCTCTTGGTCACTTCAATATTCT
>CALLAC010000027.1 GCA_938002655.1 uncultured Cytophagales bacterium | reverse complement strand
GTAAAATGGTGCATCAATTGGCAAAATGAATGGTTGGAAACATTCAACCCATACAGTCCAATGGAACTCAAAGAAATGAGTAAAGACCTAAAAACACCACTTTGGGAGAAACTTAATGAAAGGGATACACCTCAAACGATTAGTGTAAACGAAAGCAGGACAAAGAGAGTAATTATCGAAGCCTTTACAAATATGGATAAACAAGGTTGGAAATACGCCTTTGTTTCTGAACAGGATTTTAATTTGTTTACTGATTTACTTACAAACTTTTTTGAATACAAACCCTATAAATTACCCGAAACAATAATACAGCTAAAAAGGACTTGTAAAACAAAGGTTGCAAAAGCATTAGGCGAAATACATAAGGAATTGAGTAATGAAAATAAACTAAGTACCGATACAAAATATTTTCAACTTATTAGGGTTTTAAGCCACTTTGAAAAAGAAACGGAAGGGGATTTATACAAGGCATTAACAAGGTAAAACCAACTAAAATTAAGAAACAAGGAAGCCCGTAAATACCACCTTTTTACCCGTAAATACCACACCGAACATTGCAAAAGAAATAAAAAAAATCTTTTGTAATGGAACAAGTATTAACATTTGACAAGTTACCCGAAGCGGTAACAATGCTAACAAAAGAAGTTAGCGAATTAAAACGCCTGTTAATTGAAAGACAGGAACAACCCACCGACCACCCCGAACAGTTTTTGAGCGTTGATGAGGTTGCAAAACTTTTGCACCTCTCAAAGGCAACGCTATACTCAAAAGTTTCAAGAAATGAAATACCGGGAGTATGTAAGCAGGGCAAACGCTTGTATTTTGTCCGTCAAACAATAATTGATTGGATAAAACAAGGGCGTAAAAAGTCAAACGCTGAAATTGAGCAGGAAGCCAAAGCGTATTTGAACAATAAAAAAGGGCTGAACAATGGAAAGTAACCAAATGAACAGCCCTAAGCATAAAGGACGGGGTAAAAATACGCATTTTCAGGCACAAATGCAAAAAGTATTTGTAGCCTTTACAGGCAGCACAAAACTAAAACGAGCAAACGCCTGTATTTTTCCCGAATTGACTTAATAGACCACTTAAAAAAAAGTGGCACTCAAAACGAACGTTGAACAAAAAAACTGAAATGAAAATGAAAGCTACTCAATGCAAAGATAAAGAATTTTCTTTTTTTCTCGCACCTATAACAAATAATTTGCCAAAAAAAGCGGTAACGTTGGAGGAGGTTTTTGAGCTGATTAAAAGCGACAAATATAAAGAGGTAACGCAGGCAATAAGGAAAGGGAATAAAGAAAAACAAAATGAAATAAAAAAATCAAAATTAGATTACGTTACATTTAGCGGGGTTTTTTCAAAACGCAGTAATGAAGGGCTTAAAGAACGTTCCAACCTTTTTTGTTTGGATTTGGACGACGTTACCAATATTAAGGAGGTAAAAGAAAAATTGTTGGAAAAACTACCCCCCGCATTGATGTTTGTAAGTCCAACGGGCACGGGCTTAAAGGTTGTGTATAGAATAAACCCTTCGCAAGCCGAGCATTTGAATTATTTTGTGGGTTTTGAAAAGTTTTTTTCAGATGAATGGGGCATAAAAATTGACAATTGCAAGGATATTGCAAGGGCTTGCTTTTTGTGCCACGACCCCGAAGCAATTTACCAACCCGAAGCACCTACAATAAATATAAACGACCTTTGCAAGGGAACGAAACTGAACCCCCCATTTGCCGACCTCACTCCCGAAGCTATATTAAACTATGTTAGGGGGGAGAACCGAAAAACAACAAACCCCACACTCACCCCCCATGCTGAAATATTTAGCCAACTGCTTGAACAAATAGAACCTATTGATTTCCAAGCATTAGCGTTCCCAAAAGTTGAAAAATTAAGGGAGCAACTGAAAAAAGCTGAACCAGGGAGCGACCAAGCAAAGGATATTCAAAGGAGTTTGGAAAAAATGAAATTGAACCACAAGAATTTTTTGGTTTTATCAATTGAAAACGTGTTGCGGGTAGCTGAAAAAAATAATTGGAGTTTGTGCAAAAACCACGATTTTATTTATTTGTACAACGGTGCTTTTTGGTCCGAGATTGATAAAGAAACATTTCAAAAGTTTTTAGGCGAAGCAGCCGAACAAATGGGCGTTGCTATGTTTTCAGCAAGGTTTTACCAATTTAGGGAACAGCTGTTTAAACAATTTATTGCAACGGCTTATTTGCCAACACCCGAAAGCAATACCAATACTGTTTTGATAAACTTACAAAACGGAACATTTGAGGTAGGACCAAAAGGCACGAAATTAAGACCTTTTGACCGTTCGGATTTTCTTACCTACCAACTGCCATTTGAGTACGACCCACAAGCCAAAGCCCCCATTTTTGAAGCGTACTTAAATAGAGTATTACCCGACCCTGAACGCCAAAGAGTTTTGGCTGAATATTTGGGCTATATTTTCGTAAAACACGGGAGTAAAGTACTAAAAGAGGAAAAAGCCTTAATTCTGTACGGTACAGGTGCAAACGGCAAAAGCGTATTCTTTGAGGTTGTAAATGCTTTGTTAGGTAAGGAAAATGTAAGCAGTTATTCTCTTCAAAGTCTTACAGACAAAAGCGGGTATTATAGAGCTATGATAGCCAACAAGTTAGTAAATTATGCAAGTGAAATAAACGACAAACTTGAAGCAGCTCTTTTCAAGAACCTTGTTTCAGGCGAACCCGTTGAGGCGAGGCTACCTTACGGGCAACCTTTCATTTTGAGACAATACGCAAAACTTATATTCAATTGTAACGAATTGCCAAAAGACGTGGAGCATACCCACGCCTTTTTTAGAAGGTTTCTAATTATTCCTTTTGATGTTACTATTCCTGAAAGCGAACAAGACAAGAACCTGCACAACAAAATAATTGATAATGAACTTTCAGGCGTTTTTAATTGGGTTTTGGAGGGTCTTAATAGATTACTTGAACAGGGAAGGTTTTCAGATTGCCAAGCCGCACGCCAAGCAGTGGAGCAATATAAGATTGAAAGTAATAGCGTCCAAATGTTTATATCCGAAAACGAATATAAAAGCAGTCCAACAAGATACAAACTAATAAAAGAACTCTATAAGGAATACAGGATATTTTGCACTGACGAAGGAATAACACCTTTTAAAAAGACCAATTTCATAAAACAGTTACGGGCTTTAAGTTTTGTTGTAGATAGGGTTTCGCAAAATCAGTTGGCGGTATTTATTGAGTAAAAAAAAAGTTTTTTTAGAGAGTAACTTTAGTAACTTTAGTAACTTTTATGAGTACATACAGATATACATTAGAGGCGGGCAGTAGAAAATTCATTTGCCCACAATGCGGTAAAAAAAGGTTTGTGAGGTACATTGATACGGTAACAAACGACTATTTACCCGAAAAATATGGGAGGTGCGACCGTGAACACAATTGCAGGTACCACCTCAACCCGTACAAAGATGGGTATGCTAAAATGATTTGGAAACAGGAACAAGGTTTTTTGAAACCACTGCAAAGAAAAGCCCCCGTTTTTGACTTTGAAACCCTCAAACAAACCTTGCAAAACTATGAAAAGAATACGTTTATTCAGAACTTGCTTACAAACGTTCCTTTCCCTTTTGATGTCAAAGATGTTACGAAGGTTATTGAGTTGTACCTAATCGGTACAAATTCAACGGGCGGGGCAACCTTTCCATACATTGATATAAAAGGCAATGTAAGGGGGTTGCAAAACCACGAAAATACCTGTTTGTTTGGCGAGCACCTGTTAAGCAAATACCCCAATAACCCCGTTGCATTGGTTGAAGACCCCAAAACGGCGGTTTATGGAACTCTTTACTTTGGATTTCCTGAACCCCCTGAAAATTTCATTTGGGTTGCAGGTAGCTTTTCAATTGACAAACTGAAAGTATTACAGGGGCGTAATGTGTGTGTGTTTGAATGTAAAAAACAAGAATATGAAAAGATATTGAAAGCACGCTTTACCTTTTCTGAATTAGCAAAAACACCCCTTGCCGACTACCTTATCAAATATGATTGGCGTTTGTTCAGAAATGAACCCCCCTCCCAATGAAGCCCCGCAAAACGAACTTGAAGCGTTCTTTGCGAGCATTGAACTGCCAACAGGTCCCATAAAGTACAACGAACGCTCTACAAATACAGCAAAGGCTTTCACAATAATTTTCAATTGAAAGGGATTTTGTTGAAAATCAATTGAAAACATGTCGGACCTTGAACAATTTTGTAAGATATTACACCCCCAAACGCTAAATGTTTAGGTAATTTAGTGTCGCAAGTGTCGCTTTGAAAAAGGTTACTAAAGTTACTAAAGTTACTCTCTAAAAAAACCTTTTAAAAAAAATGAAAATAAAAGCAAAAATATTGAACCCGTATTTGCAAGAACCCAGCAACGGGGTTGGCAAATATAGAGGCATCAATTTTGAGGTTTTTCGCAAAAGTGTCGCAAGTGTCGCTTTGAAAAAGGTTACTAAAGTTACTAAAGTTACTCTCTAAAAAAACATCCAAAAAAAATGAAAATAAAAGCAAAAATATTGAACCCGTATTTGCAAGAACCCAGCAACGGGGTTGGCAAATATAGAGGCATCAATTTTGAGGTTTTTCGCAAAAGATTTTGAAAACGCTTATATTGTGTTTGAAGGGCGTTCCAAATTCAGAATTACTTACAAGCCTTCAAACCTTGACGGCAAAAAGATTTGGTTTTTCGTTTGTCCAAATACAAGCAAACTTTGCAGGTTTATTTTTTATGATGAAAGAGATTTCTCATTTTATACAAGGCACCGTTTCGGATTATACGACTGCCAACGCCGTAGCAAAAAATTCAGGTATTGGGATAAGCTAACAGGTTGGGGCAAAGAAGCGTACATAAACGAAAGAATGACGGGGTTCAGAAAAAAGACTTTCAAAGGTAAGCCGACAAAGTGGTTTGCACGGCTTGCAAAGAGATACCCAGAAGTCCTTTCTTACAATGAAATACCCCCATCTATCTTTAAAGATAGACCTTTTTTTATCATTTATGCGAGTAGGTTCGCAAAGTACGCAAACTCTTTGAAAAATTGGAAAGGCTCTTTTTATGCGAAACAGCTTATTTCACAAGGTTTTGAGCACAAACGGACCAAAGTATTTTTTCGCATCAAAGCAAAAGACCCTGACAATGTAACGCTTATACTATCAAATGAAAATAATAAAAAAAAAGCAAATTCCAATTGACTTATGTAAATTGGAAAAACAGGAAAGGGCGTTGCTGGTATTTTGTAGGCAAAAAAGGCAACCGAAAGCAATTTGTTTATTTTCGTGATAATAAATTTATTATTTATTAAGAATATTTCAGAGAAAAAACTTAAATATGCAGTAAAATACAATACTTTCGTACCTTATTTGTACCTTTTTTTCGTAAAAAATTGATTATCAAGTTTTGTTACTTTTTGCATTGGAAAGTAAGTATGAAAATCTTTGTAACAGGTGCAACAGGCTTTGTAGGTGAGCAGCTAGTAAAGAAATTAGCTGAAAATGCTCAAAATGAGGTGCATATTTTGGTACGTTCGCTAACAAAAGCCCAAGAAATATTTGCTTCAACGCCTAATATACGATTTTTTCAGGGGGAGTTGATAAATGAAGAAATCCAAAAAGCTATGCAAGAATGCGAGCAGGTATATCATCTGGCAGCACAGGCAAAAGTTTGGGACAAAAATCCGCATAGCTTTTACAAAATCAATGTACAAGGAACCTTAAATGTTGTTCAAACAGCAGTTAAATTGGGTGTAAAACGTGTCGTACTGACCTCTACGGCGGGGGTTTTGGGAGCTTCATTAAATGGCAAAGTAATTTCTGAAAATACTCCTTTACTTGTGCCTTTAAGCACTGAATACGAAAGAACAAAAGCCCAAGCTGAAAAAGAAGTCCAAAAGTTTTTAGACAAAGGTTTGGAAATAGTTACGGTCAATCCTACGCGTGTGTATGGAGGGGGGCAACGAAGCCCAAGCAACGCCGTAACGATGCTTTTAGAGAAATATGCCCAAGGTAAATGGCGAATTTTGCCCGGTAATGGCAAAAAAGTTGGTAATTATGTTTTTGTTGATGATGTAGTACAAGGGCATTTATTGGCAATGCAAAAAGGTAGAACTGGAGAGCGCTACATTCTCGGTGGTGAAAATGTAAGCTATGAAGAGCTTTTTAGTATTTTTGCAGAAATTACAGGAAAGAAGTATTGGCTTCTGCCCTTGCCTGTAGCAATAATGAATACTTTTGCTCATTTACAAATGCTTAAAACACGTTTGGTAGGCACTGCACCACTTATTACGCCACCATTTGTGAAAAAATATTTATACGATTGGAAAGTGAGTAGCGAAAAAGCTCAAAAAGAGTTAGGATATACGATTACACCTCTAAAAATCGGCTTGCAGAAAACTTGGGAATGGCTCAATAAAGCCTGAAGATAAGCGTTCAGAAATTTCAACTTTCAAAATTAAGGGGATTTGTTGTTTTTTGTTTCTTGTAAAAAGAGTACAAAGCAAGGGCTAAAAGCACCACAGAAAGAGCGGTAATGAATGTAGGAAATTGGTAATCATCTTTGCTGAACTCCTCACTGATAAGAGTGCTTTGTGCTAGATACAAAGCAAGCACTTGTATGCCATTATTTACAAAATGCCCAAGCATAGGGTAAGCAATATTTCCCGACCACGCATACACATAGCCTAGCAGTGCCCCCAAAATCATTCTAGGAAAAAAGCCCAAGAACTGAAAATGAACAGCCGAAAAAATGGCTCCTGTAAGCCAAACAGCCAAGTGCAGATTTTTGAACCAACGTAAAAACTCATTTTGTATAAGCCCCCGAAACAAAAATTCTTCGGCAAAGGCAGGAATAATCGCAATCACCAGAAGTACTATCAGAAAATCACCGAAATGGTGCATTTGGGTAAGTTTTTCTGTAAGTAATTCTAATTCTACTTCCGTCTGGCGAATAGATTTATCAAAAATACCAAAGTTAATTTCTTTGTTCCACTGCATTATCTGGGCAATGAGTGGTAATGTGAAAAAGAAAATGGCTACTACCCAAAGCAATGCAGAGGTATCAATTTTAGTATTGGGGCTTAATTCTGAAAAACGAGAACGAGCCACCCAAGATTGGTATAAAAAAGCCCCTCCACCCAAACCGCCAAGTAAAGAAAAAGCCTGAACTATCCACAGAATTTCCCGCTGTTGGGGAAAAGTATTAGATTTTTCAAGTAAAATATTGGTAACTTCAACTATATTTTTGCCTACTGCCAGCGAGGCAAAGAGTACTCCTACAAATTGAGCAACTACTGAAGTGCCAAAAACGACCAAAGTAATAACGATGAGATTAAAAAAAGGGTGCGTATGTTTCATCGAGTTCAAGTTTTTTTGGAAAAATGTTCAGGAGCCATAAGCTACTCTTGCCTGAATGCTTCGTCCTAAGGTAATTTCATCAGCGTATTCCAGTTCGCTACCAATGGGTAAGCCACGAGCTAATGAAGTGATTTTCAGATTTTTAAGGTGTTTGAGCTGTTTAGTAATATAAAAAGCTGTTGTATCGCCCTCTATACTTGCCGAGAGAGCAAAAATGATTTCTGTAATATTTTCATTCTCAACTCTTTGAATAAGTTCCTGAATTTTGAGCTTATCGGGAGTGATATTTTCAATGGGAGCTATCAATCCCCCTAAAACGTGATACAACCCCTTGAATTGCCCTGTATTTTCTATAATCAATACATCTTTGAAGTTTTCTACTACACAGATAACACTTCTATCGCGTTGAGTGCTTGCACAAATAGAGCAAATTTCTTCATCTGAAATATTAAAACAGCGTGAGCAATAGCAGATTTCGTTACGCAAGCGAGAAAGAGCAGAAGTCAAGTTATGGGTGAAAGAAGGCTCTTGCTTGAGGAGATGTAAAACTATCCGAAAAGCCGATTTTCTGCCGATACCTGGTAGCTTTGCTATTTCGTTCATTGCATCTTCGATAAGTTTGGAAGAGAAAGAGATCATGGCATTTTCTGCAAAAAAGAACATTTCACAAAAGTAAAAATCTTTCTTTGGATTTGCAAATACGTAACTTTTAAGAAGTTCAAAGGTTTCGGCAAGTAGTATAAAAAAGCCCGCATATCAAAGCGGACTTCTTTATTATTTGTTTTTTAACCTTTCGGAGAGCAAACGTATTAAATCAGGATTTTTAACTTCATTTTCTTTTAAGTTTCTCACTTCATCTTCGGGGGTAGGCACCAATTCATAGAACTTGTTTTGAATAAATATGAACTTTTTTTCACCTTCTTTGGTAGGGATGTTTTCTAAAATTTCGTAGCTGAAGTCACCAAAAATTTGCAGAACATTTTTGCCATCATACTGATAGAAAATTTCTTTGGTAAAATCTTTGGGTTTTTCTGCTTTTTTGTTTTCGCTTGGTTTTTGTGTGTTTTCAGTTGTAAGTTTTTGAGGGTTTTGGTTTACAGTGTTTTCATTAGTTATAGTAGTATTTTCATCAACTTTTGGAGTTTCTTCTTTCAAAGTTTCAGTTTGTGGCTTCAGAATAGTAGCTGGTGTTTCGTTTATTTTTTGGCTATTCCAAAGTTTCATGCCCAACCAAAGAGATACCATCAAACTTACTATTCCTACACTTGCGGCAATCCATTGCCAGGCTGTAGGTAAGATGGTACAAGTAGGAATAGGTGTATTTTGAAGCAGTTGTTTGAGTTCGGCTCTGCGAGTGCGTGCCAAAGCCTCTTGCAAATTTCTTTGCATTTCAACTTCTGCCGCTAAATGAGCGTCTTGGGCGATAAGTTTTTGCATAGCTTGGCTTTCGGCTTCCGATACTTTTCCTTTTACATAAGCCTCGATAAAATCCATTTCATAAAATTTAGTGTCTTTCATAACTTAATCTAATAAATCTTTTGTGGAAAAATGTTTTTTAATGATTTCATCTAATTCTTTTTTGCATTTATATTTTTTACTTTTTGCCGAGTCGGCATTCGATAAACCTAATTTTTCGGCAATATCTTGCATGGAAAGTTCGTCAAAATAATAATATTGTAAAATTTTTCGACACAATTCGCCTAATTTTTCAATGCAAGATTGCATAATTTTAATTTTTTCCTCACGTTCTAAACTTTGGTTATCGGTAAGGATATTTTCGGGAACTTCTCTATCAGCAAACCTTGTCTTTTTTTTGAGTTCTTTAAGCCACAAATTGTGGCAAACACTGTATAAATAGGTACTCAATTTAGAAGTTAGTGTAAAATCTGGTTTTCTGACCTTTTCCCAAAGCGAAATGAGAGCATCTTGAAAAATATCTTTTGCTTCGCTTTCTGTGCCATTGTTTTTGACAACCAAGCGAAGAATAGTTCGGTAATAATTCTTGTAAAGATATTGTAGAGCAGTTTCATCACTTTTACGAATACGCTCTAAAATTTCTTTATCTCTCATTTGTTCATAGATACAATTTACACCCGAAAGGTAACCAAAAAAATTAAAAAAAAAAGCATAGTTACGTTGTTGAAACATTATCTAGATAGCGGCTTCGTGCTACTTATCTTTTAGAGGAGGTAGTTCTTCACACAAAATTCCTATTTCTTGCTCTTAAAGCGTTATTGAGTTTTTTATTGTATGTCAGACCAATGTTCGTCCATTTGAATGCTTTTGCAGTATTATTGCTTGGGACTTGGCACACCTCTTATACAAAAAATTTTGTGTTCTATCTTTTTTGTAACTCTTCTTGACTATTTTTGCACTGTGGCAATGAGGGCACGTTAATTTCTAAATATATCAAAAAATACGCCTTCTTTGTCGTTTAAGAAAATATCATACAATCTTTACTACAACCGAAACAAAAAGTAAAAAGCTCGATATGCAAGTATTGCGTATCATAAGTAAAAGGGAATAGATTTTTCAGAGCCAACTATTTAAATTATGAAATTGGCAGATATACTGGTTGATATATTTTGAACTTTACCCAAAAATTTCTATCTTGAAGGCTGATTTACTTTCATACAAAGATATGTTACGTTTTTGCTTCATTGTTTGTTTTTTTGCTTACTGCAATGCCTTTGCTCAAAAGTATTCTACACAAAATAAAGCCGCTATTAGTTATTACGAAAAAGCTCAGGATGAATTACGCCGTACATTAGACTATGACTTGAAGACCAAACAAAGACAAAAGATTGAAAATCGTTATGATGAAGCCGCTGAATATTTGGAAAAAGCTATTCGTAAAGACCCCAAATTCGTAGAAGCCCATTTAGAATTAGCTCGTATTTACGAGGCTTTTCGCTTTCAAAATCCTGCATATTTTGAAAAATACATTTATCATTATGAACAAGCTATCAAAGCCGCTCCACAAAATCCTAAAAACATGGAAGCGGCTTGGGTTTTAATGAAGCACTATCTTGCCAAAGGTAATTATAATAAAACACAAAAATTTGCAGAACAACTCCTACAATTTACTAATATCACAGAGAAATTGAAGCAAGAAGCTGAATTTAACCTAAAAATCGTGGCATTTGCCCAAGAACAGATGCAAAAGCCCCTAGACTTTAAACCTAAACCTTTGCCTGCTGTCATAAATCGTAAAGATTACATCCAAGAGTTTCCGAGCCTAACTGCCGATCAAGAAATGCTCATCTTTACAGCTGTTCCTAAAAGTGAAATCAGAAAGGGAACAGGTGAAGATATTTTCGTGAGTTACAAAAAAAATGGTAATTGGAGCGAGCCTCAGTCTATCTCGCCACGCATCAATACGCAAGCCAACGAAGGCACTTGTGCCATTTCTGCTGATGGTAGAACGCTGGTATTTGCCGCTTGCCAAGACAGAAGAGGTATCGGCTCTTGCGATTTGTACATCAGCGAAAAAATTGGTGAAGAATGGACCGAACCTGTCAATTTAGGTCCAAAAGTGAATTCCACAGAGTGGGATTCGCAACCTTCGCTTTCTGCCGATGGCAAAACCTTATACTTTGTTTCAGATAGAAACAAACGTAATCGTAACGATATTTATGTTGCCTATCGTAATGCACAAGGCGAATGGTCGCAAGCAGTACCTTTGCCTGCCCCTATCAATACATTCTATGACGAATTTTCCCCTTTTATCCACCCCAATGGCAAAACACTTTTTTTTGCCTCTAATGGGCACGTAGGAATGGGTGGATTAGATTTGTTTTTTAGCGAAAAACAAAATGATGGCTCGTGGAGTGAACCTAAAAATTTGGGTTATCCTATCAATAATTATCTTGATCAAGTTTCGCTTTTCGTAACTGCCGATGGGAAAAAAGGCTTCTATGCGGATAGAAAATTTGACTCTAATGGCATTGAAGAAAGTGGAATCATCATGGAATTTGAAATTCCTGCCCCCATTGCCATAAGTACACGTACACAATACGTGAAAGGAAAAGTTCTGGATCAGAAAAATAAGCAACCGCTTGATGCTCACATTGATTTAATTAACCTTGCCAATGGGCAAAAAGAGAGTTCTACTACTTCGGATAGAGTAGATGGTTCTTATCTGCTTGTAGTTAATGAAAAGACAGAATACGCCTTAGAAGTACGTAAAAATGGATATGTTTTCAACAGCTTGCGTTTCGATTTCTCCAATAAAAGCATTGATGATTTCAAACCCTTAGAACTGGATATTTTGCTTTCGCCTATTGAAAAAGATAAAAAGTTTGTGCTGAACAACATTTTTTTCGCTACGGGCAAATGGGAACTAGAAGAGAAATCAAAAGCCGAACTTGATGAGCTTGCCCTTTTCATGATGGAAAATCCACAAGTGAAAGGCGAGATTTCGGGGCATACCGATAACGTAGGTGATAAAAAGAACAACCAAGAACTATCACTCAAAAGAGCAAAATCCGTCTATGATTACCTTTTACAAAAAGGTATAGAGCCTAATCGGCTAACTTTCAGGGGCTATGGCGATTCGCAACCTGCCGCTCCAAACGATACAGAAGAAAATCGTCAGAAAAATCGTAGAATTGAGTTCAAGTTCTTGTAGTATAACATCGCAAAAATGGCACTCTGCGAACTATTATTCATTTGATGGCTCCAAGCAAAATAGCTTTTCTATTCGGCTTTTTACTTTTTCCATGAGCCACATAGGTGTAGAAGTTGCTCCACAGATGCCTATGTTTTGGGCATTTTCAAACCATTCGGGTTGTAATTCACTTTCATCTTCTACAAAATAACTTTTTGGATTTGCCTTTTGGCATACATTGAACAAAGATTTTCCGTTAGAGCTTTTTTTACCACTGACAAAGACAATCACATCATTTTCTTTGGCAAATTTAGCAAGTTGTGGCTCACGATTGGCAACTTGTCGGCAAATGCTATCATTGGCATCAAAAAGAGCCAAATTGTCCGAAAACCCTTTTTCTTGGATATTTTTGGCGATAAGGTGTTTCATTTTATAGAAACCATCAGTGCTTTTGGTAGTTTGGCTAAAAAAAGTGATAGGCTTGCTGTAATCTAGGCTTTCTAAATCTTTTTCATCAGTTACGATGATAGCTTCTTGGTTAGTTTGCCCCGAAAGACCAATGACTTCGGCATGTCCTTTTTTGCCATAAATCACGATTTGTCCGTTTTGCATTTTGGCATTATCGTAGGCTGTTTTGATACGGTTTTGCAATTTCAAAACTACAGGGCAAGAGGCGTCTATGAGTTCTATATTGTTTTGTAGAGCAATTTGGTAAGTTTCTGGCGGTTCGCCGTGAGCTCGGATAAGCACCTTACAATCAGAAAGTGTTTTCAAGTCTTCTCTATTGATGATTTTCAGCCCTTTTGCCGCAAGACGAGCCACTTCTTTATCATTGTGTACAATATCACCCAAGCAATACAAAGGGCTACTTTCGTTCAATTCTTCTTCTGCCATTGAGATAGCGTATTCTACCCCAAAACAATACCCCGAATTCTTATCAATAGTAATTTTCATTCAATTTCGTTTTTGACTTTCGTAAAAAAACCTTGCAAATTACGTGTTAACTTTTTTTAAAAACAAAATTGTTTAAGTGTTTTGTTCAGCGAATATGCTAAATTTGACGAAATTTTATGAAAACTATGCCTCAACTTTACTTGGTACCTACCCCTATCGGTAATCTAGAAGATATCACGCTACGGGCTTTGCGAGTGCTTCAAGAGGTGGATAGCATTTTGGCGGAAGATACGCGTGTGGCGAGTGTTTTGCTCAAACATTACCAAATTTTTAAACCTTTGATGAGCTATCATAATTTCAACGAACATCAAATTCAAGAAAAAATTATCAAGCGTTTGAAAGAAGGTAAGCAAATAGCCTTGATTTCTGATGCAGGTACGCCTGCCATTTCAGACCCTGGCTTTTTGTTGGTGCGAACTTGCCTGAAAAATAACATTGCTGTAGAGTGCTTGCCTGGTGCAACGGCTTTTGTACCTGCTCTTGTGAAATCAGGATTACCTACGGATAGATTTGTTTTTGAGGGCTTTTTACCTCATAAAAAAGGAAGGCAAACTCGCTTACAAGAGCTTTCGGAAGAAAAACGCACTTTTGTTTTATATGAATCGCCTTATCGTTTGCTGAAAACTTTGCAAGAGCTCCAAAATTTTTGTGGTGCAGAAAGAGCCTGCTCTATTTCCCGCGAGCTTACCAAAATGTATGAAGAAACCTTTAATGGCACTATCCAGACTGCCTACGAATACTTTTCGCAAAAAGGCGTAAAAGGTGAATTTGTAATTGTGGTAGCAGGTAAAGAATGAAATGCTTAATTTGCTTGCGAGTGCTTGTATTTGATGATAGCTTTAGGATAATTTACCCCAATTCGAATACCATATGCCAATAACTCTTTGGGTGAAAGTTCAAACAAGTAGTTGATTTTCTTGGGGGGTACGTTTTTGAGTTCAGGAAGCCAGTATTTGATAAATTCTGCTTGGCTATCGTAGCGTTCGGCTTGTGAAATAATGTTGAAATAGCGATTTTCTCGAGGGTCGTTGCCTACGCCTGCTACATATTGCCAATTTCCCCAATTGCTACATACATCGTAATCTATGAGAAGGCTCTCGAAATAGCTTGCCCCCCAAATCCAACTGATTTTCAAATCTTTTACCAAAAAGCTGGCTACATTCTGCCTGCCTCGGTTGCTCATAAATCCTGTGGCATTTAGCTCTCGCATATTGGCATCTATGAAAGGCACCCCTGTTTCGCCTTTTGCCCATTTCCAAAAGATATCACTATTTTTCAAAAGAGGCAACTTTTCGCCTTTGAAGCCCGAAGGATAAAACAAACGATTTCCATATTTTTTGGCAGTGAAACGGAAAAAATCTCGCCAAATCAGCTCAAAAATAAGCCAATAAGTTGATTCATTGGCGGTGCGTTCTTTTTCATATTTTTTGATTTCTTGCCAGATTTGACGTGGCGAGATACAACCCAAAGCTAAATAAGGCGAAAACTTTGAAGAATAATCTTTTCCTAAAAGCCCGTTGCGAGTTTCTTTGTAAGAAGCCACTAGATTGCTTTCCCACAAGTAGTAGTGTAGCCTTCTGAGTGCCTCATTTTCGCCACCTTTAAAGACAAAAGTGCCTTTATGTAAATTTTGCACTTCTTGCAAACCTAAATCTTTCAAGGTTGGTATATTACCAGCAACAAGGGTTTCAGGCAGGGGTGCTATGTTTTTGGGAACAAAAACCAAAGGTCTACGAACTTCTGCATACTTTTCTACCGATTTTCTGAACTCGGTGAAAACATCAGGTACTTTGCAAACTGGAAAAGGTAAATCATGGATATGGTATAAGGTAGCTTGCCAAAAATACTCTATTCCTATCCCTTTGTTTATCAGATTTTTTTCCAAGGCCGTTTCTATGTCAAGTTCTTCTTGGGTAACTTCTTTGGAACTAAAAACGGCTTCTACTCGTAAAATTTCGGCAATTTTAGCTATTTCTGTTTCGGGCTTGCCCAAACGAACTATCAAATCGCTCTTTTGCTTGCGAAGTTGCAAACGTATATCTAAAAGACTTTCAAGTAAAAATTTTGCTCTAAAAATGCTTGTTCTGGGAATATTCAAAGAATTTTTGGCAAACCAACGGCTATCAACACAATAAGCTACCCAGACTTTTTCCGCTTTTTGCATAGCCTCGTATAAAGGAACATTATCGTGCAGGCGTAAATCGTTACGAAGCCAAACTAAAATGTTTTTCATTCTGTTCTTTGACAAGAAAATTAACTTCAAAAATTTTACTTGCATAACTGTTTGTTCATAGCTTTGTTTGAATTTTTATGAAAAAGAAAATAGGTCTTACACTTTCAGGGGGTGGTGCCAGAGGCTTTGCTCATTTGGGCTTACTGAAATTTTTCGAAGAAAAACAAATACAGATAGATATTCTTTCAGCAACAAGCATGGGAGCACTGATTGGAGCTTTTTGGGCAAAGGGCTATTCGGCAGAGCAGATTTTAGAAATTCTTAAAAAATTTACGCTTACTTCGCTGTTGCACCTGAATGTACGCAAAGGGTTGTTAAATTACCGGAAAGTTCGCAGAGTTTTAGAACAATACTTTCCTGAAAATAGCTTTGGAGTTTTACAAAAGCCTTTTTGGATTGCCTGTACCGATCTTATTAGCGTACAAACTATTTATTTTTCAGAAAACGAACTGCTTGAACCACTCATCGGAAGTATTACTATTCCGCCTTTGGCTCATCCTGTACTTTGGAAAGGCTACGAACTCATTGATGGCGGTATTTTGGACAATATCCCTGCTCAAATCATACGCAACAGATGCGACATACTCATAGCTTCACATTGTAATGTACCTCTGAAAGCTCAAAGTAAAAATTTGGTGCAAGCCTTTGAGCAAATGTTTGTTGCGGCAGTTTCCAAATTCGCTCTACAAGCCCAAAACATAGTAGATATTTGGTTTGAACCCCCTGCTATGAAGTATTTTCGCTTTCGTGATTTTGCAAAAGCCGATGAAATTTTTGAGGTGGGCTACCAGCATGCAAGGCAAATTTTCATAGAAAAATGATACTCGCTTAATAAACACTTGATACTAAAAGCAAATTTTTGTTTATCTTTGAAAGTAATAACCAAAGAAAAAATTTTTTTTAGTTTTTTTTGTGCGGCGATTTATTTATTTTTTCATATTTGCGAAAATTCCGTTTTGCAACTACCAAACAAAATAGTAGTTTTGCACTAAATTTTACTAAAACCTAAACCAAATTGTTTTATGAGTACTATTAAAAAGAAACCCAGTACATTTCAAAACGTTTTTGCAGGTCTTGCTATTGTGGTGCTTTTCATTATTGCACAAGTATTTTTCCGCGTATTTTTAGGCGACCCCAATAACTTTGAAATGAAAGACGGCCATCCTCATCCTAAAAATGTGTGGGGAACTATTTATTTGGGTGGAGAAGTTGTACCTTTTCTGATTACCTGTCTGCTGGTAGTAATTACATTTTCTATTGAGCGTCTTATTACTATTTCAGCGGCTTCTGGTACAGGTTCTATTACCAATTTTGTATACAAAGTAAAAGGTTTACTTGCCGAAAACGATATCGAGGGGGCTATAGCGGCTTGCGACAAGCAAAAAGGCTCTATCGGTAATGTAATCAAATCAGTGTTGGAAAAATACAAAGAAATGCTTCACGATAATACCAAAGATAAAGAGCAAAAAATTGCCGCTATTACTAAAGAACAAGAAGATGCTACTGCCCTTGAACTCCCTATGCTTGAAAAGAACCTAACCATTATTGCTACATTGGCTTCAGTTTCTACGCTGATTGGTCTATTGGGCACAGTACTCGGTATGATTAAGGCTTTCTCCTCAATGAGTGGTGGTGGTGCAGCAGCGGCGGCTCAACTTGCAGTAGGTATTTCAGAAGCTCTTATCAATACAGCTACGGGTATCGGTGCTTCAGCCCTTGCCATTATAGCTTACAACTACTTTACAAGCAAAATTGATGAACTTACTTACAACATTGAAGAAGTAAGTTATAGTATATTACAAAATTTTAATACACAGGTAAAAGCTTAATCGGTATAAAATTTGCTGTATTTTACTAATACTTTGTTGTATCCCAAATCGTATCTAATTCTATGGGAAAAATCAAACCACCCCGAAAAAATCCATCATTGGATATGACGGCAATGTGTGATATGGCATTCTTACTTCTTACATTTTTTATTCTTACGGCTCAGTTCAAACCTGAAACACCGCTTGAAGTAGATGCCCCCTCGTCGTCTTCTAATAAAGAAGAAACCCCCAAGGTTGCTAAAATTATTGTTGATACGGCAGGAAGAGTATTTTTTGAAATAAAGGAAGCTAATAAACGTGAGGAAATTTTAAGAGCCATAGCTCGCCACTACAAAATTGCTGACCAACTCACTGATGAGGACTACAAAGAGTTTGCAGGTAGGCAAAGCATTGGTGTATCTATTCAAGACTTACCCAAAGTGCTGAAAAATAAGGCTCTTTCTAATGATGCTTACAAAAAACTAGGTGTAAGAATAGGCATACCTATGGATACAACAAATAATCAGCTCGGTTACTGGATTCTTTACACCAATAAGGTATATGAGAACGAAACTTTTAATCGTAGACAAGGATTAGATGAAAAAACCAAAGCGATTATTTCTAAACCTTCCACAGAAGGCCTAAGCGAAGCTGAAAAGAAAATTTGGGAAGAAGAGCAAAAACAAATGCTCAAAATAGTTATTTTTGGAGACCAACGCTCGCAATTTAAGGTAATCAAGAGAGTTTTGGAAGTTTTGCAAGAAAGAAAAGTAAACAAAGTACATCTGGTAACCAACCTACGCGAAGCACCCGCAGGTGCCGCCAACCAACAAAAGAAAAGCTAAACTAAATTTTCTGAAACTATGGCAGATATAGATACCTCGCAAAGTGGTAGTAAGGACGGCAAAAAGAAAGGACCTAAGAAGGTTTCGACCAAAGTAGATATGACCCCTATGGTAGATTTGGCTTTTTTGCTCATTACCTTTTTTATGCTTACTACCACCTTCAATACGCCGAAAATTATGCAGGTAATTATGCCTGATAAAACCGAAAAAGACCCTAACAAACGTGACCAAGCCAAAGGTGACTGCTCCATTATTATTCTCGGTGACAGAGATAATAAGCTATATTGGTATCAAGTTATCAAAGGGCAAACACCTCAACTTCAAGAAATTGAGTATAGCTCTGAAAAAATCAGAGAATTTCTCACACAAAAGAAAAAAGAAATTAAATCTAAAAGCGATTGCCCTCAGATGATTGTGGTAATTAAGTTTAAAGATGATGCTCGTTTCAAAAATATGGTAGATGTGCTTGATGAAATGGCAATTGTAGGAGTTTCGCGTTATGGTATTCAGGATATTGAACCAAACGACCTCAAACTCATAGAAGAGTATAAAAAGCAGGCAAAACGTTAGTGTACACTATAACCTAAAATCTTAAAAATTATGGATATTCAAAGTTTTTGCTACTTACCTCACGAAGGTTTTGAAGGTAGAAACCAAGAGTATGGGGCGTATGTGCTAAGAAGTAAATATTCGGGGGTTGTTACACGAGTGCTTATCTTTGTAATGATAGGGAGCGTTTTGGTTTTTGGTTATCCTACTATCAAGCGACTCTTAGAGCCCAAAGAAGAGGTAGTTGTACAACAGCAAGTAGAAGAAGAAATCACACAGGAAATTCCCCTGGAACTAGAGCAACCCCAAGAGCCCGAAGAACAGAAAAAAGCAGAAGTAGTAATTGAAGTGCCTCCACCCCCAGAAGTTGACCAAACCAAATTTACCGTAATAGAAATAAAAGAAGAAGTAAAAGAGCAAAAGCCGCTCGTAGAAAATGTTGAAATAGAGCAAAAAGAAACAGCCGTTGCATCAGAAACTAAGCAAGGTGAAGCCGCTTCTAACGTAGTAGAAGAAGTAAAAGTTGTAGAAGAGGCAGGCAAAGAGCTCAAAGAGGCGGGTACAGGCGAAGAAGATGCCAACAAAGTTTACAATGAATTTGAAGTTGTAAAAAATGCCGACTATCCCGGTGGTATCAATGCTTTCAGGAAAGCCTTGCAAGAGAAAATCAAGTATCCTTCCCAAGCTACTCGTAAAGGTACAGAAGGAACTGTTACTATCTCCTTTGTAATCGATAAAGATGGCAAGATTACAGACGCTAAAATAGTGAAAGATATCGGAGATGGTTGTGGTGAAGCGGCTTTGGAAGCACTCAAACAAATGACTACCCCTTGGTCGCCTGCTACCGATGCCAAAGGAAAGCCTGTAAAAGTTCGTAGAACACTTCCCGTAAAATTTACTTTGCCTAAATAATCTTATCAAAAGTTTATTGAAAGAAACATCTCACCTTGGGGTGTTTCTTTATTTATTTTGTAGATTTACCAAAATCTCGGTTGTATGAATTCTATTCGTTTTACGCTTGTTTTCATGTTTCTTTTTTTGGCCTGTCAGAAAAAAATTAGCACTTGGCAAACTCCTGAAAGTGAAAAAAACTCTGAAAATCAGAGAAATGTGCTTATTCCCACAGAACCTCACAAAAATGAAACTGCTCTTCTGCCCAAAATACGAATGCGTGTGGGTGCAGAGCAATTTGAATTGTACTTGCCCGAAATTCAGGGTAAAAAAGTAGCTTTGGTGGTCAATCATTCGGCACTTGTGCAAGGAAAACATCTAGTGGATGTGCTCTTGAGTAAAAATGTGCAAATTCGGAAAGTTTTCGCCCCAGAACACGGATTTCGAGGTGATGCTGACGCAGGTGAAACCATACAAAATGAAAAAGATACCCAAACAGGGTTGCTCATTGTTTCTTTATATGGCAAGAACAAAAAGCCCAGTTCCGAGCAACTGAAAGACGTGGAAACTGTTATTTTTGATATCCAAGATGTAGGAGTAAGATTTTTTACTTATATTTCTACTATGCACTATGTGATGGAAGCCTGTGCCGAAAACGATAAAGAGTTTATTGTTCTAGATCGCCCCAATCCGAATGGAGACTATGTAGCAGGTCCTGTTTTGCAAAAAGGCTTTGAAAGTTTTATCGGTATGCACCCTATTCCCGTAGTACACGGACTTACGGTAGGTGAGCTTGCCCAAATGATTAACGGTGAAAAATGGCTTTCAGGAGGTAAACAATGCAAACTAAAAGTGATTGCTGTAGAAAACTATACGCACCAAACCCCTTATGAACTACCTGTAAAACCTTCGCCTAATTTACCCAATCATTTTGCTATACGTTTGTATCCTTCGTTATGTTTTTTTGAAGGTACCCCTATGAGTGTAGGCAGAGGCACCGATTTTCCTTTTCAAGTGGTAGGCTATCCTGATAAAAGAATGGGAGATTTTACTTTTACGCCTGTAAGTAAGCCAGGTATGGCAAAAAATCCTTTATATGAAAATCAGCTTTGCTACGGTATAGATTATAGACAAATTTATCCTCAAGCCCCTCACTTTACGCTCCAACCACTCATTGATTGCTACCATAAATTTCCCGAAAAAGATAAATTTTTTAATGCTTTTTTTGATAAATTAGCAGGTAATAGTTTGCTTAAAGAGCAAATACGTAAAGGCATGAGCGAAGCCGAAATAGCAACTACTTGGCAAAAAGATTTACAAAAGTATCTTCAAATACGTAAAAAATATTTGCTTTATGAATAAATTTACAGAAAACTTTTTGAGCAAAAAACTATTTTTTTTGAGAAAATTTGTAATTTAGCTTTCCAAAATGCAATGTGTTTGATATGCAAGCAAGAAGTCTTATTACTCGTATTTTAATTGGGGTTTTCTGTGCTTTATTGTATTCTTGTAAAACAAACTCCGATGCTGAGTTTACTAGTTTGAAAGAAGCCAAAGGAGGCAAAATGTATGGTGGTATCTTAAAAGTGAATCAGACGGAGTACATCAGAAGTTTATATCCTCTGGAAGTTGTTGATGTCTACTCTTACAGAGTTGCTACGCTAGTATATGAGGGTTTGTTCAAATTTAACCCTATTGACCTTACTCCCGAACCTGCTCTTGCCGAAAGTGTTGATATTGATGAAACGAAAACCATTTATACCATAAAAATTCGTCAGGGAGTAAAATTTCATGACGCCGATTGCTTTCCTGATGGCAAAGGCAGAGAAGTAACTGCCGAAGACGTAAAATATTGCTTCACACGCGTATGTACGCAGGATAAAAAAAATCAAGGTTTTACCATTTTTGAAGGCTTGCTCAAAGGAGCAAATGAGTATTATCAAGCCTCGGCAGGGGGCAATAAACCTGCCAAAGACATAGAGGGTATTCAGGTAGTTGATAAATACACGATACGTTTAGAGCTTACTCGTCCTTACACACTTTTTACTACTAACTTAGCCCGTCCTTTTGCTTTCATATATCCCAAAGAAGCGATAGAAAAGTATAAAGATGAAATGCGTATCAAGGCAGTAGGTACAGGAGCTTTTATGATTTCAAAAGTTGATGAAGGCTCGTTGATTATTTTGAAGAAAAACCCTCACTACTACGGCAAAGACGAACATGGCAATCAACTTCCATTTTTAGATGGCGTACGTATTTCGTTTATCAAAGAAAAGAAAACAGAGCTTTTGGAATTTGAAAAAGGAGACTTAGATATGGTTTCGCGTTTGCCTACGGAAGAAATCATAGAGATTTTGTCTAAAAATAAAGATACTACTAATAAAAAATTTGAACTTGAGCGAGTACCTGAAATGACTACACAATATATGGTATTTATGACACAAAAAGGGCTCTTCAAAGATGTAAATCTACGTAAAGCCTTTTCTTTCGCTATCAATCGACAAGAAATTTTAGAAGCTGTATTGAATGGAGAAGGTGAAGCTCCTGGCGAAAAAGGAATTGTACCGCCCGCCTTGAAAAACTATGACATTGAAAAAATTCGTGGATACGAATTTAATGTAGATTCTGCTCTTTATTATTTGAAAAAAGCAGGCTATACCGATGGCAGTAAGTTACCTACAATTACTCTGCATATCTCTCCCGAAGGTGATAGGCACATCAACGTTGCCCAAGCGGTGGCACGCCAACTCAAAGATAACTTGGGCGTAGAAGTTACTATCCAACAGCAAACCCTTGCCCAACTCGTAGAAAGAGGCTTAAAAGGCGAGTTTGAATTTATGCGTATGGCTTATTATGCCGATTACCCAAGCCCCGAAAACTTCTTGTGGCTTTTCTGGGGCAAAAAAGTTCCTAATTCCTTTGAAGAAAAATCTTATCCTAATATGCCTCGCTTCCGAAACGTGAAATACGACGAGTATTACGAAAAAGGCTTACAAGCTAGCACCATAGAAGAGGCTTATGAGTATTTCCGTAAAGCAGAGCAAATCTTAATGAATGAAGCCCCTATACTTGTACTTTGGTACGACGAAATCTACAGGTTACGCAAACCTAATCTGAAAGATTGTCCTATCAATGCTATGCAATATTGGGATTTTTCAAAAACTTATTTCACTAAAATAAAATAAATTCACCGTGCTACCTTTCCAAAGAAAAAAGGTAGTAATGTTCTACTTGTCTTTGAAAAATGCATGTGTTTTATTGTCCTGATTTACAAACTCCTCAGACCATTTTACCCGAAGAAGAGGCTGTTCATTGTTTGCAAGTACTCAGAAAAAATGTTGGTGAAATCATTGCTATCACCGATGGCAAAGGATATTTCGCAGAGGCTAAACTTCTTACTAATAAACCTAAAAATTGTTTGCTTGAAATTTTGCAAATTCGGCGGCAAGAACCTAAGCCCTACTACTTGCATATAGCTATTGCCCCTACCAAAAATATTGAGCGAATAGAGTGGTTCGTAGAAAAAGCTACCGAAATAGGCATCGATGAAATCAGCTTTCTACGATGCGAGCGTTCTGAAAGAAAGGAAATTCGTTTAGAACGCTTACAAAAAATTGCTTTACAAGCAATTAAGCAATCTAAACAAGCCTACTTACCTGTGCTCAATTCTATGCAGACATTTTCGAAATTCTTGGAAAAAAACTTCGATGAATATTCCCAAAAGTGGATTGCTTGTGTGGCAAGCACTACTTTCCTTGCTCAAATTTTGCAATGTAAAAGGAAATATCTACTGCTTATCGGAGCAGAAGGGGATTTCAGCGAAAAGGAAATAAATCTTGCTCAAGAAAAAGGCTTTGAAGATATTTCTTTGGGGAGAAATGTACTTCGTACCGAAACTGCGGGTATAGTTGCTTGTACAATAATAGCTAGCCAAAATTTTATTTGAGGTGCTTTCAAAGAAAAACAGAGGACTTCGATCAGATGAATTCCTCTGTGTGTCCAAGATTACTTAAAAAAATTGGTGATGAGAGCAAGAACAAAAATGGCTATCATCAAGCCCCAAGTAAGTTTTTCCATCAAATCGGTAGTCTTCTGAACACCTAACATTTGGCTGGCTCCTGCTGCCGCACCAATACCGCCGCCACTTTTAGCACTTTGTTGTGGTAAAATTACAATAATTAGTAGTACTGAAAGTAGCATCATCAAGCCAATAATAAATCCTAACATAAGGCAAAGTTTTAACTTTCTAAAATTTCAATTTGAGACGCAAAGTAAGCCTTTTTTTCGGGAAATTGCAACATCAATTTACGATAAATTTCAATTGCTTTGGCTACATTGCCCTCGTTGAAGTAAGTAAGGGCTTTTGCTTCGCTGATTTCATCTTCAGAAGGTGTATCAGTGAAAGAATTTTGGGTATTTTGGAAAGATGTTTCTGAATTGCTTGTAGAATTTTCTGTATTTAATGCTTGAAACTCTTCAATAGTAGAAGTAGTAGTGGTTTCTGTTTTAGAGGTATTTAGAATTTCTTGTAAAAGATTATCGGTATCAGTCTGTAAATTTATATGGGTAGTTTCGGGGGCAGTAGATAAAGTTTCATCAGCCAATATATCATCGAGCGACATTGAAAAAATATCGATTTGGCTTTGATAGTAGCTTTCTTTATCAGGATTCTGCAATTTCAAACGCTCATAAACGGCTATGGCTCCGTGAATGTCCCCTTTTTCAAAAAGTGCTATGGCATATTCTTCGCTGTCTGTTTCAGCAGAGCTTTCTTTTACATTACTCACAGGAGAAGTGGAAGTAGAGAGGTCTGATTTCAAAAATTCGTCAATCAGCGAGTTTTGCTCTTTCTGATTTTTGGTTAGGTGCAGTTCAGTATTTGTGCTTTCTTGGATTTCTTTTTCCAGATTGTACTCTTGCGGAACATACGATTCGGTAATGCTTGCCAGCTCTTTATCCAACTCTTCGGGCGTAATATTTGCCATTTTTTTATCGAAAGCCTCTAGTTCTTCTTGTATTTTACTGAAAGGATTTCGGTAGATACTTTCAGGAGAAAATAAACTTTCTTCCTCTACATTGATACGAGTAGGTTTGTCCATAATAAATTTTTTTAAGATAGAGCGATTGTAAGCATACAAAGCGGCACGTCGTATTTTTTGCGGTGCAAGATTACTGCCTTGGTCGTGTAGATTTTTGGCAAGTAAAATATGTGGAATAGCAAAATAAGGATATTTCTGGATTATCTCGTTTAGTTCTTCCAACAAATTATCCTTCAAAAATTCAGGTTGGTGCAGTAAACTTAAAAGTATTTGTTTATCCATACTGAAAAAAATTGATAAATCAACAATCTTCAACAGACAAATTTACAAGTTTTTTACCAATTTGCAACAGTTTTTTGAAAAATATCAAAAATTATTTTATCAAAAATTTCTTGGATTTTCTGAGCTTCTACTTGGGCAAGTGTAGTGCTTTGAGGAAAGTCAGCATAGTTGGTAAAATTTTGTTCAAAATTATTATCAGGGTTTTTGTTATCGGTAAAACGAATTTTTACACTAATATTGATACGGGTTTGTGCCGCCTGCTGATTGGCTCCTGGTGCCAAAGGTAGTAGTTGGTATTCTGTTATGTCGCCTTCTACAATGTAGTCAGCTTCCGAATTGCTAATACGTAAACGTGAATTTTGTAAATAGTAGGTTTTCAGGTCTTCGGTAAGTTTTTGAGCCAAATACGGCGGTCCGCCGCCACTTAAATTGTTGAAACTGACTACTTGTATTGTTCCGCTCGCCGCCGAACCAGAGAGCGTATAGTATACGTTTTTGCAAGTGACTAAAACCAGCAAAGCCCCAATTATCCAAAAGATTTTTTTCATTTGTTTTCTGAAAAATATCCCAAATTTACGAAAATAAAAATTATGCTTTTTGTTTTTTTCAAAAAAAATCTCAAGATTTGCAAGGCAGGCTTACTATTACTACTTTTGCAAATCGTCATCAAGTGTTAAAAATCGGGAATAATTTACCCAACTTTTGAAAAGCAACCTTTACGGAATTTTGCATCACTTCAAACAGTAAATTTTATAATAGCTTTGAAAAACTTTAGCACATATTCAGAAATTCGCAAAGAACTGCAAGCAGGAACACTTTCTTGCTTGGAGCTTGTAAATGCCCATTTAGAGCAAATAAATGCTCATAATGCCAATTTGAATGTTTTTTTGAGCGTTTATGCCCAAGAAGCCCAAGAAAGAGCTAAAATAGTTGATGAAAAAATAAAAGCAGGAACTGCGGGCAAATTGGCTGGTTTGGTAGTAGGCTTGAAAGATGTTATCAGTTATGCTGAGCATCCTCTGCAAGCCGCCTCTAAAATCTTGGATGGCTTTATTGCTCAATTTTCAGCAACTGCAGTAGAAAGGCTTCTAGCCGAAGATGCTATCATTATCGGTAGGCAGAATTGCGATGAGTTTGCAATGGGCTCTACCAACGAAAATTCTGCTTTTGGTATTACTCGCAACGCCGCAAATCCTGCTCACGTACCTGGAGGCTCGTCGGGGGCTTCGGCAGTAGCTGTACAAGCTAATATGTGTCAAGTTTCTCTTGGCTCTGATACAGGAGGTTCGGTAAGACAGCCCGCCGCTTTTTGTGGGGTATACGGCTTAAAACCTACTTATGGACGCATTTCTCGCTATGGTTTGATAGCCTACGCATCCTCTTTTGATTGTATTGGTGTTTTTGGTAAAAGCATAGACGATGTAGCTTTGGTTTTGGAAGTAATCGCAGGTACAGATGACTACGATAGCACTGCCTCGCACAAGCCTGTACCTGCATATACGCAAAACCTGAAATTGAGCGAAAAAGTAAAAGTTGCCTATCTACGCGAAAGCCTCGAAAGCAAAGCTATACAGCCCGAAATTCGTAAGGCTATGCAAGAAAAAATTCATTTCTTGCAAAAAGAAGGGCATAGTGTAGAAGCCATTGATTTCCCACTTTTAGAATACATTTTACCTACCTATTACATTCTTACTACCGCCGAAGCAAGTTCTAATTTGAGCCGTTATGATGGGGTACGGTATGGCTATCGTAGCCCAAAAGCAGAAGATTTGGATAGCCTCTACAAAAAAACTCGTTCCGAAGGTTTTGGTAAAGATGTACAAAGACGTATTATGTTAGGTACTTTTGTGCTTAGTGCCAGTTATTACGATGCCTACTATACCAAAGCCCAGAAAGTACGAAAGCTTATCAAAGAGGCTACCGATAAAATTTTTGAAAAATTTGATTTTTGGCTAATGCCTGTGGCTCCTACTACTGCTTTTCCGATAGGTAATTTTGCCTCAGACCCCTTGCAAATGTTCTTGGCAGATGTTTTTACAGTGCAAGCCAATGTGGTAGGTATTCCAGGGCTTGCTGTTCCTTGTGGTGTAGATGATAAAGGTTTGCCCATAGGCTTGCAAATTCTTGCTCATTATTTCAAAGAAGAAAAATTGCTAGCTTTCGGTAAATATCTCACTTTACATTCTTGCTGAAAATGTTTTGCAAGCTCAATTTTTTTCAATAAGTTTGCCGAAAAACTCGGTAAAGTATGTACAAATTTATTTTTATCTTCCTTTTTGCAGTGGGGTTTACTGGCTTGAATGCTCAAAATGTAAATATAAGTGTTGATAATGCGGCTTTCCCCAACATAAGCATCAAGATTAGTTCTGAAAAAGCTCTTAAAGAAGCAGATGTAAAGATTTTGCAAGCAGGAAAAGAAATTCCTTTTCAGTGGAAAGCCCCTGAAAAAACAGCCTCGGCAGGAGTAAAATCCGTATACTTTCTGATAGAAACTTCGGGCTTTACGGCAAATGTTGTAGTGAATAATTGCAAAAAAGGCGTCAACGATTTTATCAAAAATGCCCCCGAAGGAACTTTTTTCAATGTTTCTTCTTTTTGGAAAGCTAATGCTGATAGTAAAATTCTAAATAATTTGAGTGCTGATTTTACTACAAACAAGCAAGCTATCACGGAAGAAATATCACAAAAAATAAAGCCCGTTGCTGACCCACAGCAACAAGCCGATTTACACAAAGCCATTTACGATGCCATTGACTATGTGAGTAAAACCGCTAATACCCCTCAAAAACAAATTGTAGTGCTTACCGCAGGCGTAAATAAAAGCTATTCACCCATTCGCATTGATGACTGCATAGACAAGGCAAACCAAAGTGGCGTGCAAGTGTTTTCTTTGGTCTATAAAACGGGCTTTACGTACGCTTTGGATAATCTGAAAAAACTTGCCGATAAAACTTCTGCCAAAAGTATTTTGGTAAGCAGTGCCTCTGAAATTACAGAAAGTTTACAAGATTTTTTCAAAACAGAATCTTCTGCTTTTGAGGGTGTGCAGGTTTATCAAATTTCTTTTACGCTCCCCAATCCTGACGATTTGAATGCTTTGGAAATTAGCATTGCAGGGGCAAAACAAGCTCTCAATGTAATAAAGCCCACAGCGTCCAAAGAAGGTGAAAACGCTCAAAACGAAAGCAAACCCAATAATAACTTACTTTACATTGGGATGGCTGTGGCTATTTTAGGAATTGGAGGCTACTTTTTCTATGATAAACAGCAAAAAGCCAAAAAAGAGCAAGAAGAAAAAGAGCGTGCTGCCAAAGCAGAAATGGAACGTCAGCAACAACTTTTTCAGCAAGAACAGCAACGCCTTCAACAGCAACAACAGCAGTTTTTTGCTCCAGCTACTACACTCAAAGAACCTGAAAAATTTGACCCCAAGAAAACAATGATTGGCGGCGGTGGCGGATCACCTAAACTTAATGTAATTAGTGAAAATTTCAGGCAAACTTTTATGATTCACAAAAGTCCGATGAGTATCGGCAGAAAAGAAAATAATGATATCGTTATCCCGATTCAAACAGTTTCGGGTAATCATGCAATTCTGACAAACGAGGGCGGCAACTGGTTTATTACCGATACGAATAGTACCAACGGCGTAATTCTCAATGGTAATCGCATACAAAAACATATCCTCAGAAATGGTGACGAAATTCAGCTCGGAGATGCTCTGTTGAAGTTTCAAGTATGATACTCAAATTTTGAACATCGATACTGCTCTCTGCTCAACTATTATATTTGTATTTGAAGCCGCCTATGCTGAGTGCTCTGAAATTTCGCAGTAATCCCTTTCTTATAGCAAATCTTTTTGCATGGGTAGCTCTAATTTCACTCAATACTACTTTTTACCTTTTTTTAAGTATACGTAGTAAAACTTGGATAGGTGAGTTTGATAGCTATTTGAAAGGAGTATTGGAAAACATCATACTGCTTGTTATTTTTTTCTTTTATCGTTATCGTATCGATAAATTCAGAGAAAAAGAAAGTTCTGAACTGATTGATAAAGTCTTTTCTATTGGTTTTGTAAGTGTAGCTTTATCTCTACTATGCTTTGTTGCAATTACAATAATTCGAAGTAGTTTTTGGGAAGATAATACTATTTTGCTCAATGGCTTTTACTTGTGGAGTATGCTACTGGCAGTCAATTTTCTGACTTATACGTTTTTCATTTTTCGCATACTTATTTTCCGACAATCTCCTAAATATGTAATTTGGGTTTGGAATACGTTTATTTACATTTTCTTTGCGAGCCTAATTTTTAATTTTTTTGATTTTCCTTTTCAAAGTTTGCCTTACTTGGCTACTTTGGGAATTTTAGTAGCTATTTCTTTGCTATTTTGTGTAAATATGCATTGGGTTGCATACCTAAGTACTCCTGCCAAATTACGTAATATTGGTATTTTACTCTTGATTAGCTTTTTTGGAGCATATTTTGCTTATCTGATTTTTTACTATTACAACAAAGGCATAATGCTATACGATTTGGGCTTTTCGGTATATACAGTGGGCTTACTTGCCTTTGTGCTTATTTATGCTACTATGGCAATACTGGTGCTATTATTCAATATTCCTACAACTTCGGTGTACAAGAAAAAAATAGAAGAAATTCTTGCTTTTCAGCAACTTACACAATCTTTGCAATTAGGAAGCTCCGAGCAAGATATCTATCAGGCACTCTTGCAAAATGCTTTGCATGTAACACAAGCTGATGCAGGTTTTATGGAAATAAAGGCAAACAAGCAACTTATTGCTTCGGGAATAGAAGATAGAGATGCTCGCCTTGTTTGCAATGCTCTCAAAGATAAAATTTCTGACTATGAACAAACCGATAATCTGATGCTTTTGGAAGAGGCTATGCAAGGATATGGGTCAGTGATGATAAAAACACTTTATAGCAAAAAGAAAGAAGTTTTAGGCAAAATTATTCTCTTGAAGTTACAAGAAGAAGGTTTCAACAGCGAATACCAAGATTTACTAGAAACTTTTGGCAAGCAGGCAAGCATCAGTATCGAAAACTATCAGCTTTTAGGACAAGTCATTGAAAAAGAAAAATTACAGCAAGAACTTGATATAGCCGAAAAAGTACAAAAAAGTTTGCTTCCTAAAAATTTACAATTTCACGAAAGTATTGAAATTTTTGGATTTTCGGAATCTGCCAAATCTGTGGGAGGAGACTATTACGATATTTTCGAAGTTTCGCCGCATAGGGCTTATATTGTGATTGGAGATGTTTCAGGTAAAGGCACCAGTGCCGCCTTCAATATGGCACAGATGAAAGGCATTTTTCAGAGTTTGGCTCAATTGGATATGTTGCCAGAATATTTTTTACTATATGCCAATCAAGCTGTTTCTCGGTGCTTTGAAAAAGCCTCTTTCATTACGATTACCTTGCTTTTGGTAGATACTGAAAAGAAAACACTTACAATTGCCAGAGCAGGGCATTGTCCTACACTTTATTACAACTCACAAAGGCAAATAGCTGACTACATCCAAGACAAAGGGATGGGTTTAGGCATTATGCGAAACAAAGCCTATACCAAATTTATTGCTACTACCCAATTATCGTATCATGCAGGAGATATAATTTTCTTGTATACCGATGGTATTAGTGAAGCTAAAAATCCACAAAATGAAGAGTATGGCTATGAGCGTCTGAAAGATTTTTTTATCAAAAATATTCACCTACCCATAGATGTGTTGCAAACTCGTCTTATCGAAAACGTGAGAGAGTTTTCACAAGGCTTGCCACCTTCTGATGACTATACTTGTGTGATTATGCGTTTTTTGTAAGGGTTTTTTAAGGAAAGATTGTGTAATGAAAGATGCGACAAGGCTTGTGGTAGCGAGGAGGGGAATTGAACCCCTGACCTTCGGGTTATGAATCCGACGCTCTAACCATCTGAGCTACCTCGCCAAAGGAGTGATTCCGACAGGAATCGAACCTGTAACCTACTGCTTAGAAGGCAGTTGCTCTATCCAGTTGAGCTACGGAACCAGTTAGCTACTTTTCAGTAGCTTTTGAATTGGGTGCAAAGGTAAATGTTTTATTGCAAAATAGCAAATTATTTCCCAACTTTTTCGATTAAATCAGCAATGCGATGAGAATATCCCGCTTCATTATCGTACCAACCTACTACTTTTACCAAATTACCCATTACGGCAGTCATTTGAGCATCAAAAATACAAGAGTGAGTATCGCCCACAATATCAATCGAAACAATCGGTTCGTCGGTATACGCTAAAATGCCTTTGAGAGTTGTATCAGCGGCTTGCTTCATTGCTTGATTGATTTCAGCAATAGTAGCAGGCTTTTTAAGTACAGCTACCAAATCCGTGAGTGAACCATCTGGAATAGGCACACGCATTGCAACTCCATCGAGTTTTCCTTTCAGATGAGGTAGCACCAAGCCCACTGCTTTGGCGGCACCTGTGGAAGTAGGTACAATAGAATAAGCGGCGGCACGAGCTCTGCGTAAATCCTTGTGAGGAGCATCTTGCAGGTTTTGGTCGGCGGTATAGGCATGAATAGTAGTAATATAACCTGATTCAATGCCAAATGCATCGTCAAGCACTTTTGCCATAGGAGCCAGGCAGTTAGTAGTACAAGAGGCATTAGAAATGATGGTTTCTTTACCTGTCAGGATATGGTCATTTACGCCCAAAACTACCGTAGGGATATTGCCTGTGGCAGGGGCAGAAATGATTACTTTTTTTGCACCTGCGGCGATATGTCCGCTTGCACTTGCTTGGTCGGTAAATCTACCTGTAGATTCTAAGACTACTTCTACACCTAAACTAGCCCAAGGCAAATTCTTGGGGTCTTTTTCGGCATATACACGAATTTTTTGTCCATTGATAATTAAATTTTCGGCATCGTAGCTTATTTCGCCTGCAAATTTTCCGTGTACCGAGTCGTATTTGAGTAAGTGAGCCAAGGTTTTGGTATCGGTTAGGTCGTTGAGAGCAACTATTTCTAAGTTTGCTTTTTTGAGCATCGCTCTGAACGAAAGCCTGCCAATGCGTCCAAAGCCATTGATAGCAACTTTTATTTTTGACATTTTCGTAATAGCTTAAAATGTGGAACATCTAGAAAATTGCTCGCAATATTACTAAAAAATCGATTTGCAAAAAATCTATCGGATAAAAAAACTAATCTGTTGAAAGAAATGAAAGCGATAACACTCTTTCAAGTAATGTTATCGCTTGATTTTTTGTTAGAGAGATTTGATTTCTACTCTTCGGTTAGCGGCTCTTTGCTCAGGGGTACGGTTGGCGGCTTTGATATCTTTTGAACCATCTTTCGGGCGTTCGTCACCAAAGCCAATTGCTATAATTCGTGAAGGGGGTACACCTTTTTTTACTAAATAGTTTTTAATTGCATTAGCTCTACGTTGTGAAAGTTGCTTATTGGCTTGTTTGTTACCTACGTTATCGGTGTGCCCTTCTACTTGAATTTTAGCTTCGTTGTATTTGAGCATCAGTTGAGCAAGTTCATCGAGCATAGGGAACGATTGCCGCTTGATAGTTGCTTTACCTGTTTCAAACTGGATTTCACTGGCAATAGCGGCGAGTTTGTCTTCTTCAATTTTATTAGCAGGGCAACCTTTGTTATCTTTTAAGCCGGGCACATCGGGGCAAGCATCGTCTTTATCAGGTACGCCGTCGCCGTCTTTATCGGGACAACCTTGGAATTGAGCTAAGCCTGCTTCATTGGGGCAAGCATCGTCTTTATCAGGTATGCCGTCGCCGTCTTTATCGGGGCAACCTTGGAATTGAGCTAAGCCT
Organism: uncultured Cytophagales bacterium; assembly: GCA_938002655.1. Lineage (GTDB taxonomy): Bacteria > Bacteroidota > Bacteroidia > Cytophagales > Thermonemataceae > Raineya. The sequence continues at coordinate 14,982 of CALLAC010000027.1, read as the reverse complement.
GCTTCGTTGGGGCAAGCGTCGTCTTTGTCTGCTATACCATCGCCATCGGTATCGGGGCAACCTTGGAACTCACGCAAGCCGGGCTGGTCGGGGCAGAGGTCGTTTTTATCAATGATTTTATCGCCGTCTCTATCAGCACAACCTTGAAATTCAACAAGCCCTGCTTCATCTGGGCAAGCGTCATCAGCATCAGCAATACCGTCGTTATCTCTATCGGGGCAACCTCCTACGGTACCTGCGGTGTTAGGGCATTTATCTTTTTTATCGCTGATGCCGTCGCCATCGCTATCTTTGGGGCGTTTTTTGTTGAAAATGGGTAAGTTTAGGCCTGTATAAATATTTGCACCACTAGCAGTTTCACTGAAAAGTGTGCCAATGATATTATCTGAGCCTATAAACAGATATGCCAAACGCATAGATAAGCCCACATTAAAATTGCTGAAATTTTCACTCAACATCATGGGCAAGGCAAACTCTAACAAGCGGCTTTCGTATCGTGGTGTAATACTTACAAAAGAGGCTTGGTGCATACCGATGGCACTTTTTCTTCGTAAACTTTGCCCATAAGTAAGATTGGCATACAGTTTATTAGCCAGTTTGTAATCGAAGGTAGTAAAGAGCATTGTAGGCAAGGTGGTTTTATACGGAGCAGTGATTTGATTTAGATTGGCTCCCAAATCTTTGGCTAAGCTATCGGGTTGGGATACATCAAAGCGTTTTACGATTGTGAGGGTATTGCGATTAATCGTATAGAAACGCGAATCTTGCAGTTTGTAAGTGATACGGCCGATGTCTATCAAGGAAAGACCTATACGATATTTATATGTAATCATTCGGTGATCGGTGCGGGTTTCGCCGTCCATTTGGTATTTGTTTTCATTTGGGTTGGGGCGAAATTCGTAAGAGACTCCTAAATCTGCTCCGAAACCATTAGCCAGTTTGCCTCGAAAAGCATCTTGGGGGCTATTAAAATCTGCAAAGCGAGGGTCGCTGTATCCGATAGTAATTTCACCTTGCTCCATGTTGTAGTAGTCGTCGTCATCAATGAAAAAATCAACATTTTTCCCTTGAATGGTCAAACCACCGAAACCTTGTAAGTATTTTAGTGTAGCTCCTGCTTTTAAATAATGATTGCCTTCGCTCCAGAGAGTTCGAGCATATGTGCCTCGATATTCTGCCAAAGCATTGATATTCAAATTTCCACGTGCTGATTTAAACGGATAAAAACGATAGGCATCGGCAAAACTATTTCCTTCAAAACGGGCTAATGTATAGATGTTCTGCGAAACATCGGTGGCATTGATCAATAAACGCGGACGCACCCCCAAAGCAAAGCTATTCTTTTCGTTGATTCTGACAAGGAAGTTGAAGGGGCGAATATCAAAGCCTAATCCAAAGAAATTACCATTGCTTCGTTCAATCATTTTTACAACTTTGAAATCTTCATAGTTTTTTAGCAAAACAGATAGTTTTTGCCCTGATTGGAAGTAGTTGTTGGCAATGTAAAAATCAAACGTGAAAAAATTCATAAAAAAGCGGTACTTGCTATCAGCAATGCTAGCTGGGTTCAAGTACAAGCCGTTGGTACCTGCATAATTGCTATTGGCAATGCCAAGCAAATTTTGAGCTTTCGCCCAATACACAAAGCAGGAAAAAATCAGGGGAAGTAAGTAGTTTTTTTTCATAATTTTCGATTTTGGTTTTGGAAAAATGAACATTTTTACAAATGTGAAATTATATAACTTTCAGAAAAGTTCCAAGTCTTTTTTTGCGTGATTAAATAAAAATAAGTGGCGAAATTTTTTGACAAATTGGCCACTTATATTTTTTCAAAAGGTAGGTTGGTTATTTATTCGCTGTTATCTGCGTAGCTTTATGAACTTTTAGTTCAAAAATGTAATTTTGTAAGAACTTGATTTGTTGAGGTCTTTTGAGGGTAGCTATCAAGTTGCGTTGAGGTAGGATAATTTGTTTTTCAATCTTTTGAGTAGTTGCAATGCTATCGATGAGTGCCTTGATGTATTTGGCTTTGATAGCAAAAGCGGCTCCTTCTTGCAAGGTATGTTTACGATTGATAACTCCAATTAAAAAGCCTTTTTCATCAAAAAGTGGGGCACCGCTATTGCCTGGGTTCACAGGTACAGAGATTTGATACTCTAAGCTATCCCCTTCAAAGCCTGTACGAGCAGAGATTTCTCCTTTACCATATACGATGTCTTCGCGTGGATAGGCAAGCGTGAAGACTTCTTCGCCTAAATCTGCTTCCAAACGCAAAGCATAGGGTAAAATTTTAAAGCCTTGGAACGTGCTATCTTCTATTTTCAGCACTGCCAAATCTGTTCTTTCGTCTTTATAGAAAACTTTTACCTGATAGCGTTGTAGAGAATCTTGCTTGCTCTCTGCAAAAATCACATGAGCATCTTTTACAGCATGATAATTGGTAAGCAAATAGCCATTAGCAGAAATCACAAAAGCGGTAGCGGTATGGTCTATGGGTTGGGTGTTATTTTCTTTTTCTGTTTTTGCCTCCAAATTACTCTGACGCTTTTTTACATCATCAATGTCTTTTTTCAGCGAACGGAAATAGGCAGTTTGGTTGTTTTTTAACTGATTGAGGTTTTTTACATTCCAAAGTACCCCAATAGCGGTCAGAATGGCTACCGAAGCCGCTACTGCTATTGTAGCAAAGTGTTTTTTCCAAAAGTTCTGAATAATAGGGTGTTTGTAGAAAACCCAAGCCTTGTACTTATCTAAATCTTTGTGGAAGAGGTTCATTTGAGCTTTGAGTTGCTCACGTTGAGCCATTTGAGCAAGGATTTCTAGTAAAAACTTATGTTCTTCTACTTCTTGGGCAAAGGCAGGCTCATTTTGCATTTTCGTTTCAAAATCGTTCAGATCATTGCCTTCTAGCTTGCCTGCGAGGTATTTTTCAATCCATTCGTATTTTTGTTGCAAAGTCATAGTTATGTAAGGTTTCAAAACAATACAAACATCACAGTTCGTTGTTTGTTGTTATAGTTCGAACTTTTTATACTTTTCAAAAAAGAGTTTTTTGAGCCTTACCAAACACTTATATTTTTGATTTTTAGCATTATCGGCGTTGGTGTATCCCATTTTTTCGGCAATGTCTTGCATGCTCAATCCTCTGACATAAAAATCTATGAGAAGCGTTCGGCAAGGCTCGCCGAGTTGTTCCATAGCGATTGCCATTGATCCAAGTTTTTGCTCATTTTCCTCTATACCAAGCTCATCTTCTTCCAAAGGTAAAAAACTTTCAAAATCTTCTAACTTGCCGAAATATTTACCTTTTTCACGTAAGCGTTTGAGCCACAATTTTCTACAAACCGAATACAAAAAAGTTTTAATTTGGCAAGTGAGCAAAAAATGTTCTTGTCGGAGTTTTTCGTATAAAATAATGACAGCCTCTTGGTAGAGGTCTTTGGCATCTTGGTCGGTGCCATTGTTTTGAACAATAAAGTGCAAAATGGCAGGATAGTGTTGCTTGTAGATAATTTCCAGAGCTTTACTATCGCCTTGCCGAAGTGCCGAAATAATATCTGCTTCCGAGTGTTGCAAAGCCTCGTTCATTTGAGCCTTGATTGAAAGCAGAAATTTAGACATTGCACTTATATTTTCAAAATCTTGCCCAAAATTTTCCTTTAATACCCATTTTACACAAAAGTAACCTTTTGGAAAGCTAAAAATTTGATTTTGTGTAAGGTTGGCTTAGAAAATTAGCTATATTTGCCCAAAATCTTTTTAGTTTCATTAAATTTTTTAGCATTATGGCATACAATTTATTAGCAGGTAAAAAAGGGATTATTACAGGTGCATTAGACGAAAAATCTATTGCTTGGCAAGTGGCTCTCAAAGCCAAAGCCGAAGGGGCTACCTTTGTGCTTTCCAATGCTCCTGTAGCATTGCGTATGGGGAAAATCAACGAACTTGCCCAGCATTGCCAAGCCGAAGTGATTGGAGCGGATGCCACTTCGGTAGAAGATATCGAAAATCTTTACAAAAAGGCAATGGAGGTTTTAGAGGGGAAAATTGATTTTGTGTTGCACTCTATTGGAATGAGCCCTAATGTACGTAAAGGCAAAGCCTACGGCGATTTGAATTATGAATGGTTTATGAAAACTTTGGATATTTCGGCTATTTCTTTTCACAAAATGTTGCAAGTAGCCGAAAAATTAGATGCCTTAAACGAATATGCTTCGGTAGTAGCTTTGAGCTATATTGCCGCTCAACGCACTTTTCCTGATTATTCGGATATGGCACAAGCCAAAGCCCTATTGGAATCCATTGCTCGCAGTTATGGAGAGCGTTATGGAAGGCTCAAAAAAGTGCGTATCAATACCATTTCGCAATCGCCTACCAAGACTACCGCAGGAACAGGCGTTTCGGGCTTTGATGTTTTCTTTGAGTATGCCAATATGATGTCGCCTTTGGGCAATGCTCCTGCCGAAGCTTGTGCAGATTACTGCATTACACTGTTTTCCGACCTTACACGCTATGTAACAATGCAGAACCTCTACCACGATGGTGGGTTTTCGTCTATGGGTATTTCGCCTGAAATTGTTAGAAAAATGCAGCCTTGATGATACTAAAAGAGACGCATTGCGATGCGTCTCTACTCTCAATTACAAAATCATTTTCCACACTTGCATATTTCCCATTTTATCCCAAACTTTTAGTTCAAATTCACCTGTGAGGGCTTCGGTACGGTGGTTTTCTGTCCATAGGGTAGCACTTTTGTGCTCGTATTCCATCAGTAAGAATTTGCCGTTCAGGTAGGCTTTGAAATGCGAAATGCCCGAAGCATCATCTGAAATGTGGAAAATCAATTTTTCAGAAGTTTTGCGGAGCAATTTGATAGTAGGAGGAGTTGTGTCTTGTAGAAATCTAAAATCGCCTGCAAGGTAGCTTGTACGTATGGTAAAAGTGCTATCGTTAAGATTTTCTAAAAATTCCTTGCCTCTGCTATGTCTGATAAACATTTTCGTGAGGTCAAGCACACTGCCGACATTGTTTTTTTGATGATGATAGGTAATTTCTGCATCCCAAACGAGTGGTTCAGCAATTTTACCAATGTAGAAATAGGTTGTTTTCGCTGAAAAATCTAAATAAGCCGTATCGGCAAGCGTGCCATTTGGGAAGTAAACCCGCATAAATTCATTTTCAAAAAGGGTATTTCGTTTAGGGAAAACAATTTGTTTACGGAAAGGTATTTCAATATTTTGAGAGCGAATAAGTTTAGGCAAACCCTTTCGTAAGTCGTACAAGAAAATGGCTTCTTTACCTTTTTCAATGTAAGCAAGCGGAATTTTCAGGCTTTTCCCATCTTGGAAAATAAGTTCAATAGAACCTTCGGCTTTGGGTTTCATTAAGTATTTGCCACGAACAACGAGGGTATTTTCGGCAATATCATAGCTCAAAATATCTGTGGCAAGTAGTTCATCAGTTTCATGAAAATCGGGTTTTTTACCTTGTAGTGTTAGTTCTAATGTACGGCTGTTGCCGTTAGTATCTTCCAAATCTACTTCTACGTTATAGGTTTTTCTATCTTCTACGAAAATTTTCCCATTGCCCTGGTAAATACCTAGTCGGTTACCATCTACTTGGTAAAACCGCTGAAAAGCAGAACGAGTTTGTAAAAACAAAGGATAATTGATATGCAAATTGAGGGCATAAATTTCGTAAATAGGAAAATTGGAGATATGGAAAGAAAAAATTTCTTTTCCGTTTAGACGCATCCGTACTTTAGAGGTTGCAAAACTGCTTTTAGAGCCATTTACAACGTCCCAAGTCAATCCTTCGATGCCAACTAATCCATAGCATTTAATTTTTTGAGCGATTTTCCAGCCTTTTGCCGAAGGAATAGGTGTAAAAATTTGCGTTTGAAATTTCTCGTTTACTCTACTTTCGGGCGAAAGAGGGGAAACAGCAACCTTCAGTAGGCGAGGAGGTATTTTATCGTATTTTTGCACAGCGAAAAAATCTTGGGGGTTCAGTACAAAATCGGCAATAGTACGAATTTCAAAATGCAGGTGTGTACCGAAAGAATTGCCTGTATTGCCCATATAACCTATGGTTTCTTTGGGTTCTATGGGCAACTCTTCGGGATGAGGGAAAAGTTCTACTTCAAAACTTTCTTGTTCGTATTGCTTTTGGCGTACGTATTTGCGAATTTTAGGGCTAAAATCAATCAGGTGGGCGTATACACTTACGTGGTCGGTTTCGGGATGTGTGATATACACCACATTACCATAGCCATAAGAAGAAACTTTGATACGGCTTACGTAGCCTTTGTAAATGCTATAAATAGGCTCATAATCTTCGCCTACTACATCTAAGCCGCAATGAAAATGATTAGGACGAATTTCACCTACATTGCCCGAAAGAATAATTTGCGAGTAAGTGCTATCATCTGGCTTCACAGGAAAAGAATAAGAAGGTTTTTGGGCTACTATTCGAAGTTGCAATCCTAATAAGAAAAATAACGTTGATAATGAAGTATGTACGTATCTGAGAAGAAGGTCGGACATAATTTTTGATGAATGATAAACAAATTTACAGTTTTGCAAGGCAAAAAACAAATTTCAGAAAACAATGGGCAGAAAAAAATTAGAGCGTTTTGCACAAAATCAGCAGAGTTGGAATGTAGTAGAAGCAGGAAAGCCTTTTTATGAAGCCTGTAAAGGTAAATGGCATAGCGATTTTTTCAAAAATAATAATCCGATAGTGCTGGAACTGGCTTGTGGCAGAGGCGAATATTCGGTTGGAATGGCAAAAATTTTTCCCAATAAAAACTTTGTCGGGGTAGATATCAAGGGTGCAAGGTTGTGGAAAGGTAGCCAGGAGGCATTGAAAGAGAATTTGAATAATGTTGGCTTTTTGAGAACTTACATACAAAACCTTGAAAACTTTTTTGCTCCGCAAGAAATAGCAGAAATTTGGCTTATTCACCCTGACCCACGTCCCAAAGAAGCAGATGCTCGGCGAAGGCTCACGCACCCTCGTTTCTTGCAGATATATCGCAATTTATTACAAAAAGAAGGCTGGTTGCACCTGAAAACTGATAATACAGGTCTTTTCGAATACACTTTGGAAGTTTTGCAAGAGCAAAAAATCAAGAACTTACATTTCACAACAGATTTATATGCTTCGGAATATGCCAAAGAGCATTTCGGTATCAAGACCAAATACGAGCTACTCTTTGAGCAAGAAGGCGAAAAAATTAAATACTTGAAGTTTCAATTTGCTTAAAATAAGATACTTTTTCTGCCCCAGAAGATTATTTCATCTTTTGCTTTTTCCAATCTTCGAGGTTTTTTTGGTTCATTTTTACATAAGCATCTATTTTGGCATTTTGTGCAAGTTTCAAGGATTTTTCTGCCATAGCGATAGCTTCTTTGTAGAGCTTATTGGCGGCATAGGCTCGCGAAAGTGTGTAAGTATTCCAGTAAGTTTCTTTCATAGCTACTGACTTTTTTGCCCATTCTAAGGCTTGGAGAAGTTCCTTGTTGCTATCTAACAGGTAGGTAGCCGAAGAGTTGTAGGTGTGATGGATATTTTCTGCTTCGCTGACTGCTTTTCTGATGTTTGCAAGGGCTTTGGTATCGGTATCTACACTAATTTTCAGCGAAAAGCGTAATCTATCCCAAGCAAAGACAAGGTCGGCGGCATCTACTTTGATGTTATCAAAAAAGAAAGTCATTGTTTCGGTAAAGGGGGCATTCGTATCGGGTTTTACCTTTATTCTCACCAAATCATCATCAGATTTATAGCCATCAGTACCCCAGAGTTTGGTATTTTTGTTCAAGATAAAAGTCCATTCATCTTGTGTAGGAATGGTAAAAATAGAATACTCTCCTGCGGGAATATGCTGATTTGCTAGTACCACATTATCCGAAAAAGAAATTACTGTGCAAGCGTTGGCACCTGTACGCCAAAGTGTATTGTAGGGAACTAGATTGCCCCAAATAGTGCGTTCTTTGACGCTTGGGCGTGAATAATGAATACCAACATCTGTAAGCCCTATTCTTTGCTCAATTTTGCAAATAGGACTGGCTTGGGGTAATTCTTGTGCAAAAACGATTTTGCTCCAAATAAGTAAAGTCCAAAAAGCAAAAAACTTTTTCATAAAAAAATTACATTGTAGTTTTTGTCGATTTTGCAAATCTTGGTATAAAACGAAAAAACTTCCCAAAAGTTATGATTTTTGGAAAGTTTTGGGAAGTTTTATTTGCCGCTGAGAGCTTTTTCAATTCTATAAACGATATGCTCTCGGTGAGCTTTGGTAGCAGTATCGCCTGCAAGATTATTTTTGAGCATTCGGCGAATCTGATTGAGCTGATACAAAGCCACCGATTGTGCAGGATACACATATACCGAGGGGCTATTGCCTAAACCTGCCATGGCAATTAGTCTGCCTACATATTCTATTTGCAAATTTTGACGGAAAGTATTTACTGAGGTATTCAAATCGGCTTTGAAAATAGCATCGGTTAGCTCATTCATCATATCAGCGAGTTTGTAGTTATTGCCATAATGCTCTGCATTGAGGATACGTTGCTGAGTAACCGGGCTTAAAAGATGGGTCAGGATACTTGCATGCATAGAAAGCACTCTTTCGTTGATACGGGGGTCTTCGCCACGTCCAAAGAAGTTGAAACCTCTGCGTTGTTGTTGCAGATAGTTGTACAAGTCTGAAGGGGCTTTCATTGCTTGGGGGGCAAAGACGTAATCGGTGAGGGCTTTCATTGCTCTTTTTTGTTCTTGAGCAGATACAGGCGTAAAAGGTTGGGTAGCTCCTTTTTGCCCGATAAAAGCTCTATCTACATAAATACCACCAATATAGCGAGAAATTGCATTGGCAGCGTTAAATTTTTGCCCTGTAAGTGCTAAATAGCGAACCAAAAGCTCATCATAAGAGCGATTAGGATTGCTTTTGATGTACTCTTCTTTGAGCTTTTTGAGCATTTCATTTATCAGCTTTATTCTATCTGTACCATAGCTAATCATATCAGAAGAGTGGTCAAAAATCATTACGCGGGGGTCAATACCACTGAATGAGCTACGCATATCATCGGCATCGTTGCCAAAGGCGAGTTCAGGTTCGGTTGAGCGTGCAAGTAACTTTTCCAAGCGTTCTTTTTCGGCTTGTGGGTTTTCTAATGTACCATAGGCAAATTCGATAGCCCAGATATCATAAGGACCGGGCTTGGTAGTAAAGTACTGTCCTTGTTTGCTTCTGTCGGAGGCAATATTGGGTAAAGGGTAATCCATTACTGAGCCTTGCAAACCTACACGACGAGTGAGTTCTTCATTGTGTAAGTTTTCGGGGCTATGCAGTTGGGTAGCTTTCATATTGTGATTTAAGCCCAAGGTATGTCCCATTTCGTGTAAAATAAGGTAATAGAGTGTTTCTTCAATATATTTTTTCTTTTGGGTTTCATCAGCACCCAGAAGATCCAAGGCGGTATGCCCAAAAATATTATGTACCTGCAAGTGATATCCCAGTGTACAGAAATGAGCGTGATTTTTATGATAACGAATAAATTCTTGCTCTGCTTCTAAAAGATTGTTGGAAATGGCTGTGGTTTCAAAAATTTTGTCGTTACGCATAGCATTGAGAATATAGGTGTATTCCAGCATGATATCGGCACCTAAGATTTGCCCTGTACGAGGATTGACAAAGGAGGGACCATACCCACCAAAAGGAGGTTGTGGCGAGGAAGTCCATCGTAATACATTATAGCGGATATCGCCTGCATCCCAAGTAGCAGTATCAGGCTGAATTCGGATTTGAATAGCATTTTTGAAGCCAGCTTTTTCAAAGGCTTCGTTCCAAGCCAAACCAGCTTTCATGATAGTTTCACGAAACTCTAAGGGAGTTGTTTTTTCAATCCAAAATACAATAGGTTCAACAGGTTCGGAAAGGGCGGCGGTGGGGTTTTTCTTTTTCAAATGCCATTTATGTACTAAATCTCTGTAATTTGTAGAAGTAGTACCTGTCAGGTCGGTTACTTGGGTAGTAAAATAGCCTACACGGGGGTCATCAAGCGTAGGGATGAAATCATTTTGAGGCATTTCTATCAGGCTATGTTGAGACTTAATCGTAATGAAACGGGCATCAGCTACGGCACTGCTGGTTGTTCCTTGAGGTGAAGGGTTATCGAAGGTATATTCTACAACTACATCTGTGTTTTTAGGATAATTTTTGATGGCGGCATATTTGGTTTTGTCTTTACTCAAATTTCCTACTCTAAACCCTTGATAAGTAGGCGGATAATTAGGCTTTATAGGAGAAAACTCTTCTGCTAAGAACACTTTTTCAGCTTTGATGAGTATTTCGCCTTTATCTTTGTCTTCGGCTTCAATTTTTTCAGCAATCATTACGGCATTGCTGATGTTGGCATCTTTGGCTTTGGAAAGAGCGTTGTTGGGGTCGAAATAATAAGCGGTATTGAGTGTGATAAATTCAATTTTTTCAAAATAACGCTTGATAGTAAAAACTTTGTTATCTCTGAAACTTCCCCTGAAATGTCCGCCTTCCAAAACGCCATCGATGGTATGGCTGAAATAAATGTACTCTTTATCCAACTGGTCTTTTTTGATAAGCATATACACGGTGCCTTCTTTTTCATCTTGATACAAATTGAAAAGGCCAGGGTAGGCTTTACACTTACTAATGATAGAGGCAATTGTTTTAGGCTGATTTTGTGGATTAGCAGTTGGAGTATCTGCTTCTTTTTTAGCTTTCTCTTTTTTCTTTTTGCGTTTTTGGGCTTCTACATCAGAAACTGATAGTAAGGTAGCTACTACGAGCAACAAAGAGAGATATTTCATACGATTACAAATTGAGTTTGTTTACAAGGATACTTTATTTAGCGATAATTTCTAAAAGTTCTTTTACGGCACGTTCCAATTGTTGGTCTTTGCCTTTGAGCAGTTGGGCGGGGTCGTTGGCGATTTTAATATCTGGCTCTAATTGGTTGTTTTCCATATATTTCCCTTGATTATCTACCATTCCCACCTGCGGAATACCAAATACGAGCGTGTTGTCTATTTGGGTTTCCCACCAGACGGCTGTTCCTGTGCCAGGTACAGGCATACCAATTGTTTTGCCAATTTGGTAGGCTTTGTAAGCAACAGGAAACATGTGAGCATCAGAGTAGTTGCCTTCGCTCATGAGTACTACCGAAGGTTTAGACCATTTACGCATAGGTTCTTTGCCCATTGCTTGTTCACGAGGCATCATGGTCATATACTTTTTTCCGCTGAGAAAGGTTGCCAAATCGTCGTGTAGCCATCCTCCCCCATTGAAACGTGTATCTACGATAAGGGCTTCTTTGGTTATATGTTTGCCCAATGCATCTTCTACTACGGTTCGGTAACTGGGGTCATTCATTCCACGCACATGTACATAGCCTATTTTTCCACCTGAAAGTTTTTCAACCTCTTGGGCTTGGCGAGCTACCCAACGTTTGTAGATGAGTTCGGCTTCTTCGCTTCGCGAAATAGGCTTAACTACCTCTTCAAAACGTTGTTTGGTGTTGGGGTCAAATATTGAAAGAAGTGTATTTTTACCTGCTTTTCGATTGAGCAAGCTATAAAAATCAGAATTAGGGTTAATTTCTACTCCATCAATTTTTTCAATAATCATTCCTGCCCTGATACGCGACTTGGCGTTGTCCAAGGGGCTTTTAGCGATAATTTCAGCAATTTTTACGCCATTCCCTTGATAGCTATCGTCATAAAATACGCCTAATGAGGCTGTATTATCACCATTGGGAAAATTGGGATTGAAACGACAGCCTGTATGCGAAGCATTCAGTTCGCCGAGTAATTCAGAGAGCATTTCCGAAAAATCGTAGTTGTTATTGATATGAGGCAAAAAGCGTTTGTACTCTCTGTAATAAAATTTCCAATCTACTTTGTGCAAGTCTGTTACATAAAACTTCTTAACTACTTGTCGCCAAGCGTGGTCAAAAATATAGCTTTTTTCGGCCACATAGTTTAGGTTCATTTCAGCTTTGATACTGATAGGTTCTTTTTTACCACTTTCCAAATCAATTTTGTAGATGTTGCCTTCTGCCAAAGTGAGCAAAAATTTGCCGTCTTTGCTCAATTCCATTTTATTGCCAGCATTTTTGGTGAGAATTTTGGTTTCTTTGGTACGCAGGTCTGTTACCCAAAGGTCGTTATCTTTTTCAAAACGAGCCAAGTAATAAAGTTTTTCACCATCTTTAGAAAGTAATGCATCGGCAAGGCGTGAAGAATGAATTGTAAGACGAAGTTTGCGGTTTTCAATATCATTCAAATCCAACACCCACTGATTTTTAGCATTTTCAGTTTTATCGGTTTTGTCTTTTCTATCTTGTTTATTTTTGGCTTGCGAAGTTGTTTCTTTGTCTTTTTTCTCTTTTTCGGCTTCCTTTTCTTTTTCTTTCAAAATTTCCAATTCTTCTTTGGAAAGTAAAAAGCGGTCGTAAGCGGCTTTATCAAAAAACATTGCATAAACATCTCTTTCGCCACCCCATGAAGCATGGTTTTTCATTCCGTCTCTATCCGAGGTCCAAATCATAGCTTTGCCATCCATTACCCATTTAGGCGTTCCATCGTCATAGCCACTTTGTGTAAGATTGATAGGCTCACTTTTGCCGTCTGCTTTTACGAGAGCAATTTCTTCCATAAAAATTTGCCCTCCTTTGGGCACAAAGGTTACCAAAAAATACTGACTATCAGGTGACCAATCAAAGTGCTGGTCTCCGTCCGAATACGAATAATTGTAAGTACCTGCCAGCACGGTGCGTGTGCTTTTGCTGGCAATGTTATAGACTTTCAGGGTGGTGCGTTCTTCTAAGTAGGCAATTTCTTTTCCATCGGGCGAGTATTGAGGCTGAAACTCTTCGGCATCAGTGGCTACGAGAGCTTCTTCTTTTAGCAAAGTAGCTGAGAAAAAGTAGGGTTCATCCTTACTAACAATACTGCTTTGGTAGATATTCCAACTGCCATTGCGTTCGCCTGCATAGATAAGGCTCCGTCCATCGGGGCTGAAACTTACAGAACGTTCTTGTTCGGGGGTATTAGTAATGCGTTTGGTAATGCCTCCTTGCAAGGCACTCACAAATACTTCTCCACGAAATACAAAAGCAACTTCTTTGCCATTGGGCGAAAGAGCCATTTCGCTGATGCCTCCTGAAACAGGAACAATACGTTCGGTATTTAAGCGGCTATCGGTAGCAATCTGGATAGGTACTTTACGAGCTTGACTGCCGCTTGGCAAGGTATAAATTTCTCCATTCCACGAAAAACAGAATGTCCCATTGTTAGCTTGGGAAAGAAAACGAACAGGATGTTTTTCAAAAGTAGTAATTTGTTGAGGATTTTCGCCATTGAGCCCAGTTTGCCAAATGTTAAGAGTACCAGATTTCTCGCTTAAAAAATAGACGCTTTTGCCATCGGGGCTAAAAATTGGGTTGCGGTCTTCGCCTTCAAAAGTAGAAATTTTCTGATAGCTTTGTTTGTGGGTATTGTAAATCCAGATATCGCGTGTAACCGAAGAAATATGATGTTTTCGCCATTTATCTTCATAGCCTTTCCAATCTTGATATACAATCATTGAGCCATCGGGGTTGAATCGAGCGTGTTCAGCATTGAGGTCAAGAAGCATTTGTGCTTGTCCGCCATTTACCGAAACGCTGTAGAGCTGTTCGGTACGTGGGAATTGCCTGTTTTCGGCTCTTTGCAATCGGTTACTCTGAAAAATAACTCTTTGATTATCGGGTGTAAAGTCCGTAGGAAAGTCATTGGCCGAATGGAAGGTAAGCCTTTTGGCTTCACCTCCTATGGCAGGCATTACGAATACATCAAAATTGCCGTAGCGGTCAGAAGCAAAGGCAATAGATTGGCCGTCTTTACTCCAAACAGGCATAAAATCATGTGCTTCGTGCAGAGTAATTGGCACAGCCAGCCCGCCAGCCGAAGGAACTCGGTACAAATCGCCTTTATAGCTGAACACAATAGTTTGTCCATCAGGCGAAATAGCCGGATAACGCAACCAAAGCGGATTTTCTTGTGCTTGAGAAAATAAAACAGAGAAGGAAAATAGAAAGGTAAAAATTTTTTTCAGCATACTTATAAAGGTTTAGTTTATGAAACGTAACAAAGACAAATTTAGTGTTTCAAGTTCAAACAAAAAAGCCACAATAACAAGTTTGTGGCTTCAATAATTATCTGTGCTTTTCAAATAGATGACTCCAAATGCTTAAATTCCTATTTTTTTCTGTTTTTCTACACTAAACCTAAGCAGTTGAATCTTTTTTAGGCTTCTACTTCTTGGTGTAGCCAGGCCTTTTTAGCGAGTAGTTCTTCTCTGCTTTCCTCGTGTTCGGGGTCTGGTACACAACAATCTACGGGACAAACAGCCGCACATTGAGGTTCTTCGTGAAAGCCGACACATTCGGTGCATTTGTTTGGAACAATATAATAAAATTCATCTGATAGTGGTTTTTGCTTGGCTTTGGCATCTATAATGGTACCGTCTTCCAATTCAACTTCTGTAAGATTGGTCCCACCTGCCCAAGTCCATTCTATACCGCCTTCATAGATAGCAGTATTAGGGCACTCTGGCTCGCAAGCACCACAATTGATACATTCATCAGTTATCATTATAGCCATAATTCAAGAATTTTAGTTTTATCAGATAACAAAAATCTCTACAAAAAGTTCAGAGTTACAAAAGGCAATCACAAAATTTGATTTTTTTACTTTACAAAAACTTGATTTTTAGATTTCTGAAAAAAAAATTAAATATTTTCTCAAAAAAATTTGGAATGAGTTATTTGAATGCATTATCTTTGCAGTCCCAAAATCAATCAGGCGGATTGAATAAGCAAAAAATAGAATACAGCTTTGTTAGAGTGTTTTGGGGCAAAGAGCTCTCATTGTCTTAAAACTTTTAGTCTCCAAACCTCA
>CALLAC010000026.1 GCA_938002655.1 uncultured Cytophagales bacterium | reverse complement strand
GATTTCATTTTAATCGCACCATTGTGGAATTGAAATCCTATGAGGTTTTTTAAACCTCATAGGATTAGATTTATTTTAATCGCACCATTGTGGAATTGAAATGCGTCTGTTTCGTTTATATTGTGCTTGCTTACAAATTTTAATCGCACCATTGTGGAATTGAAATCTACATTACTGACTAATTCATATTTACAGGAGTTGAAATAGTACAAATCAATAAGCTATTCTTGTTGTTTGCATCTTTTTCTTGCTCTGTATCCAAAAAAAAATTAAACTTGCAAGTCTTTTTGAAAATTTTCACATTTATGAGAAAAATTTACTTATTGCTTGTAGCCCATTTGATAGCTTTATTTGCTTGCAAAACTTCTCAAAAAACTATATCTAACAAAAAAAATCAAGAACCTATCTTGCTATACGTAGGCGATATGCCCATTACAGTGGAAGAGTTTAAGTATGTGTACGAAAAAAATAATTTCAACAAAGATAGCCTGTATCTAGAAAAATCGCTACGCGATTATCTTGACCTTTACATAAAATTTAAGCTTAAAGTTTTAGATGGAATAAAAAATGGCATTGATACTACACGCGAGTTTCAGACCGAATACTACGGCTACGAGGTACAGCTAGTACGCCCATACCTTATTCCAAAAGAAGTTACAGATAAATTGGTAAGAGAAGCCTACGATAGAATGCAAGAAGAAATCAATGCTTCGCATATACTTATACGTGTAGCCCCTGAAGCCGACCCACAAGATACCCTTGCCGCTTACGAAAAAATCAGAAAAATTCGTGAACGTGCCTTAAAAGGTGAAAGTTTTGAACAACTAGCCCAACAATTTTCCGAAGACCCCTCAGGTTCGGCTAACGGAGGGAATTTGGGCTATTTTACAGGTATGAAAATGGTATACCCTTTCGAAACCGCCGCCTACCAAACACCCAAAGGGCAAATCTCAGAAATTGTACGTACCGAATTCGGTTATCATATCATTAAAGTACTAGACCGCCGACCTTCCAGTGGTAAAATAACTGCCGCACATATTATGTTGCGTACCGCCAAAGGAATGTCCGAAGAAGATTCCATAGCTTTGCGTAAAAAAGCCTTCGAAATATACGAAAAAGCTAAAAAAGGCGAAGATTGGAGTAAGCTAGTGCAGCAATTCAGCGAAGATGCCAATACCAAAAACAACGGCGGACAGCTTCGCGAGTTTGGTGTAGGGGACCTAATCCCCGAATTTGAAAACGCCGCCTTCAGCCTCAAAAATCCGGGCGATATCAGTGAACCTGTACTTTCGCCTTATGGCTGGCATATCATCAAGCTCATCAGCAAAGGCAGAAAAGAAAACTTTGAAGAAGTAGAAAGTGCTATTCGCAATCGCTTGCAAAGAGATTCGCGTTCAGAAGTAAGCAAAAGTATTGTTTTAGCCCGTTTACGCAAAGAAAATAACCTGAAAATCAACGATAAAGTCCTCAAAAAAGCTCTTGCCAAAGTAGATACCTCTCTGCTGAAAGGCTATTGGAACTATCAGGAAGATAAGTTCTTGAATACAGTAATTGCTTCTTTTGAAAACAAACAAGTCGAAAAAAAGAAAACGCTTTCGGTACGTGATTTCTATTTTTACTTGAAAACACGACAACAACAACGCCCCGACCTCAAAGATGCCAAACACTATGCCTATTTGCTTTGGAAAAGATTTATCGATGATGAAACCGTAAACTTTGAAAAAAGCATCTTACCTGATAAGTTTACAGAATACAAAATGCTTACCCAAGAGTATCGCGAAGGAATGATACTCTTTGCAATGATGAATGAAAAAGTTTGGGCAAAAAGTATCAAAGATACCGCAGGACTAAGGCAATTTTATGAGAAAAACAAAGAAAAATATCGTTGGGGCGAGCGTGCCTTTGCTACTATTTTTGATGCGGCTAATGAAAATATCTTAAAGCAAGTGGAAGCGTATGCAGATGAAAAACCTCCTTATTTGTTGAAAGGTTATTTTGAAAACAATATCATTAAGTATGCCAAAGACCAAATGAAATATGATGAAAAAGAGTATTTAGGGTTTATCAATGAAATAGGAGAAGCCCTGAACAAAGACGCTAACTTGCTTTTAGAAATTGCAGGACATATGGACAAAAATGAGCGTCCTAAAACGCTTTCTGCCGATAGAACCAAAGTGATTTTTGATTATCTGTATCAAATAAAACGAATTAACGCCAATCAGGTAATACGAAAAGATTTTGGTAGCTCTATGCCCGGCAATAAGAAAAATGCTAAACCCAATAGCCGTGTAGAGCTTCAAATGTATTCTTATGCTCTTTCAGGTATTGAGAAAGTTATCAATAAAACTAATCCTCTGAACTTGAAAGTCATAGATTTGAAACCCTATGAGAAAGCAAGTAACGAACTGCTCAATGCTGTTCCTTGGAAAGAAGGCAAACATCGCCTGCAACGAAATGGTAGGTATTATTTGATACATATCAGTAGCATAGAAGCTCCGCGAGTGAAAACCTTTGAAGAAGCCCGAGGCAATGTTATTCAGGATTATCAAGTACATCTAGAAAATGAATGGCTCGAAGAACTCCAAAAAAAGTATCCTGTAAAAATTCAGGAAGAAGAGTTTAAAAAATTAGTGAAAAAATAAGAAAAAATGCCTTTTTTGAAAACAAACATCGAAGGACTTTTGCTTTTTGAACCTCGTTTGTTTGAAGACGAACGAGGCTATTTCTACGAAAGTTTCAATCAGAAAGAATTTTACAACGCCACAGGAATTGATTTGCCTTTTGTACAAGATAATCATTCGTTTTCAAAATTTGGAGTTATTCGAGGATTGCATTTCCAAAAAACACCTTTTCAGCAAGCCAAGCTAATCAAAGTAATTTGTGGTGAAATTTTTGATGTAGCCGTAGATATTCGCTTGCATTCACCTACATTTGGCAAATGGCTCGGTTTTCGGATATCAGCTGAAAACAAAAGACAATTGTATATTCCACGTGGTTTTGCTCATGGCTTTGCAGTACTCTCTGAAACAGCCGAAGTTCTCTACAAATGCGATAATTTTTATGCTCCCCAAGCCGAAGGGGGTATCATCTACAACGATAAAGATTTACAAATTGATTGGCAAATTGATGAGAAAAATATCATAGTTTCTCCCAAAGATGCTTCTCTGCCCAGTTTTCAAAGCGTGAAAGCAACCTTGAATGTTAACTAATGAGTTATGCCTTGATGTTCGTACCACAATTACCTACAAATATTCGAGCAAGTATTCAACTGCCTGCCTCTAAAAGCGAAAGTAACCGAGTGCTTATCATAGAAGCTCTTGCCCGATGGCAACATTTGCAAAAAAAACAACCACTGCTCAATTATTCTATTGAAAATCTTTCAGAAGCTCGTGATACCAAAATTTTACAAAACTTACTCAAAAGCTCAGAACTACAGCTCAATGTGCAAGATGCAGGCACTACGATGCGTTTTTTAACGGCATTCTGCACGGCAACAAACCGAAAAGCCATTTTAAAAGGCACTGAACGTATGCACCAAAGACCTATTGGTATTCTGGTAGAGGCTCTGCAAGAGCTAGGAGCAGAAATCAATTATTTAGGTGAAAAAGGCTTTCCACCCTTACAAATTCAGGGTTTTCAGCAAAAGAAAAATAGCATTTCCATTCGTAGTGATGTGAGCAGTCAGTTTGTTTCGGCTTTGTTGATGATTGCACCAGTATTATCAAAAGGTTTAAAAATTACTTTGCAAAATAAAGTGAATTCACTGCCTTATATTCAGATGACACTTTCTTTAATGAAAAACTTTGGAGTAGAAAGTAAATGGAATGAAAATACTATCACAATTGAACCACAGCTTTATCAGATGAACAGTTTTGCAGTAGAAGCCGATTGGTCGGCGGCAAGTTATTGGTATAGTGTGGCGGCTATGGCAAAAAAAGCGGATATTTTTTTGCCTTATCTCAAAAAAGATTCTTTACAAGGCGATAGCCAGATTGCTTCCATAATGGAGTTTTTTGGTATAAAAACTTTTTATGAAAAAGAGGGTATTAGAATCTGCAAGGTGGGTGAGCCTGAGGCAAATTTTTTCGAGTACGATTTCAGCAACCAGCCCGATTTGGCACAGACCCTTGTAGCTTTGTGTGTTGGAAAAAACATAACACTGATAGCCAAAGGAGTAGAAAGCCTAAAAATCAAAGAAACAGACCGCTTGCAAGCCTTGCAAAATGAAGTCAGGAAATTTGGCTTTGATTTCTACGAAATTGCTGAAAATGACTGGAGGTTAGAAAAAGTAACAGATAGAGTGCCTGTGGGTTCTATCTTGCTAGCTACTTACCAAGACCATCGAATGGCAATGGCTTTTGCTCCGCTTAGCTATCTTTATCCGTTGCAGATAGAAAATCCGCAAGTCGTAGAAAAATCATATCCGAATTTTTGGAAAGAGTGGAAAAACGTTGCAACTACAACAACTTAAATAAAAATTATGTAATTTTGCTTGATAAATAAACAAAAAAATGAAAACTTTGTACATAGCCCGGCACGCCGAAGCAGAAAAAGGTTTGAAGGATTTTGAACGAAATCTAAGCCCTCATGGCTACCGACAAGCCCTTAATGTAGGTAAGCAACTTTTTGAAAAAAATGTTAAGATTCAGCAAATTTGGGCAAGCCCCGCTATACGTACTCTTACAACTGCCCAAATATTTGCCAGGCAAATCCGTTTTGATAATGATTTGATTGAAACAAGAGAAGAACTATACAATGCCAGCCTTCGCATCTGGCTCAAACTTATTCAATCTTTCAACGATAATCATAATGAAATCTTGATAGTGGGGCATAATCCTCATATTTCTTACCTTGTTGAGTTTTTCACAGGTGATGTTTTTGAAGGATTAGGAACCTCGCATATTGCCATAGTTTATTCATCTAAAAGTTGGAAGGAGTGGAACGAAAAAACAGTCAGTTTAGAAACTATCCTCAAACCTATTGATGAAAGTTTTGAAAAAATTTCCAATTAAAAGAAACTTTTTTTGAAACATTTCCAGAGATTTTTCGTAATCATAATAGAAAGTATTTCTAAAATTTAAAACTTTTTGTTTATGAATGCCAAAATTCTTATTTCATTCGCACTGCTTTCACTTCTTTTCTCTTGTAAGAAAAAGAAGAGGTTCCAGCCCTTTCCGAAAAGCAAAGACTGATACTTGGTAAGTGGAAACAAAACCAAGTAATACTAGTATCTTCTGGAGAAAATGTACTTAGTGATTGTGAAAAAAATAATCCTACAATATTTGAATTTAGAACTGACGGCAAATGTTATGTGTCGAATAGTGCTTGTTCCATAGAAAGTCGTATCAATCCCTATGCTATCAGTGCTGACGGTACAATCATTGTTATAGAAGGAGTGATTTACAATATCGAAACGCTTACCAATACCGATTTTACATTCACTTTGAATAGTTCGACAGGTAGCCCAGTTGTCAGACAAAACTGGAAAAAAGCAGAATAAATTCTAAATAAATTCTAAATAAATGCGAAAAAGCCAATTTCTTATCTAAGAAATTGGCTTTTTTTTCTTGAAATCTTATATTTGTAGCATAAGGTTATTTGATAGCATTTTATGTTTGTAATTTATACTTCTTCGGCAGGTTCGGGAAAAACCTATACACTCAGCAAAGAATACTTGAAGCTAGCTTTGGCAAGTTATGAAAGCGAAAATGGTTTCAATCCGCAATACTTTCGCAAAATCTTGGCAATCACTTTTACCAAAGATGCCGCCCAAGAAATGAAAAGCAGAGTGCTAAGCAAACTGCTTGCTTTTTGGCAAAATCAGGACGAAGATTTGCAAAATACCATAGCCCAAGAATTAAATATCGATACTGAAACATTACGCAATCGGGCAAAAAGTATTTTTGAGCAGATTATCTATCATTATTCCGATTTTTCTATTGGTACAATTGATAGCTTCACAAATAAAGTGATTTCTGCTTTTACACAAGAGCTAAATATTCCTAGTAGTTACGAATTAGACTTAGATACGAAAGCTCTTACACATAATGCGATTGATGAACTCATTGCCAAAGTAGGTAGCGAGCAAACTGATGAAATAACCAATTTTTTGTTGGAATTCGTAAAAAATGAAGTAGAAAATGGTGAAAATTGGCGAAATATACATCATAAATTAGCCCAATTTACAGGCGAATTGTATCAGGAACGCTCTCGCCCAGTGGCTCGCAAACTTGCCCAAAAAGAATTGAAAAGTTATCATCAATCTATCAAAGCCATAGAAAGGATTGTCAGATCTTATGAAAATGATTTACTTCAAAAAGCTGAAAAATTGCTACATTTTATTCAAAGCAAAGGTATTGAAGAAGTAAGTTTATATCAAGGTGCCAAAGGCTTTTATGGATTTTTGAAAAAAATTGTTGAAAACAAAGATTTTTTAGTAAAGCCTAATAATTATACGCTAAAAACACTTGATGAAGATAAATGGTATTCGGATAAATCTCAACAAAAACAACTGATAGATGCCCACAAAGAGACAATGCAAGAGCTATTATCTTACATTTGCCATAAAATTGAACGTGAGCGTGAGAGCTATATCTTGCTTTCTGCAATTCTAGAAGACCTTTACAAAGTGGCTCTTACAAGGGAAATTCATAACTCTTTGGAGCTGTTCAAAATCAAAAATAATTTGGTGTATATTGCTGAAACTAATGAAAAAATTGCCCAAATTATTCAGAGCGAGCCTATTCCATTTATTTATGAAAGAATTGGCGAAAAATATCAACACCTCTTGATAGATGAGTTTCAGGATACTTCGGTTTTGCAGTGGCACAACTTACTTCCTTTGGTAGAAAATAGCCTTGCCAGTGGTAAATTCAATATGATAGTAGGCGATGCCAAGCAGTCTATTTATCGCTGGCGAGGGGGAGAAATGGAGCAAATTGTCAATTTGGCTTGTGCTTCTTTGCCCAAAGCTAGCCATGCACATATCGAAGGATTGATAGAAATGGCTCAAATTCATTTTCAAGAACAAGCAGAAGCAAAAGACCTTTTAAGAGAACGCTATGAAACCATTAGAATACACGTACAGCGTAAAAATCTGGAAACCAACTACCGAAGCGATTCCAAAATTATAGAGTTCAACAATACTTTTTTTTCTCTGATTGCCGATTGGAAACAAGCAGAGTTCCCACTGATTAAAAAAGTTTATGACGACTATTTCAGACAAGATGTGCCACCAGGCAAAGAACCTAATGGCGAAGTGCAGATTCATTTAGTAGAAAAAAACGAAAAACATAACTACGATGAGATTACGCAAATCAAAATCCTTTCCATTATCCAAGAAAATTTACAACAAGGCTTTGAAAACAAAGACATAGCAATTTTGTTCAGAAACAAAAGCAATGCTATCAAAATTGCTAATTTGCTCAAAGAACAAGGTTTTAAGGTAGTATCCGCTGATTCGCTGGTAGTTTCGGCTGATGAAAAAGTAAGCTTTTTGGTGGCGATGCTGAAAGTACTGGAAAATTCGGAAAATGTACTCGCAAAATCGGAAGCTCTTTACTTATTTTTCAAAGCTATTCTCAAAGAAATTCCTAGCCAAGAACAAAATGAGCAAATTCATCAAATTGTTTATGACAAAACTGCTTCGTTGGATAATTTTTTGCAATTTTTTGAGGGGAAAGGCTATCCATTAGATTTCAACTATTTACAATCTTTAAGTTTGTATGAAACCTGTCAGGAGATTTTGCGAACTTTTCAAATCTTGGAAAAACATCAAGAAAATTTAGAATATACTTTCAGATTTTTGGACTGGGTAATGGATTTTGAGGGGCAAAATCAGTACAATTTAGCAGATTTGATTCAAGAGTGGCAACAAAGAAAACACGAAATTGCCGTAGATATTCCTACTGATAGCCACGCAATTACTATTACTACCATTCACAAATCCAAAGGGCTAGAATATCCTGTTGTGATTGTCCCTTACTGCGATTGGCAAGCCGTTCCTAACTATACACGCAGTGTTTGGATAGCCAAAGAACAACTAGAAAATGTCCCCGAAGAAACAAAAAGCCTACTGCCTGAATATATTTTAATGAGCCTCAAAAAAGAACACCTACAAATTCTGGGAACATCGGGCAAAGGAGAAGTGGAAAAAGAAGTTGTAGAAAATCTCAATTTGATGTACGTAGCCTTTACAAGAGCTGTACATAAGCTGTATATTATCAGTCGTAATGGCGGTACTGAAAATAAAGTAGATAAATGGGTAAACTTTTTTGTGCAAAACTTACAAAATGCAGGGAACTTTCAGCCAGATGAAGTACAAGAAAACCGCATATTCCGATTTGGTAAGTTTAAACCTGAATTAAGAAAATTGAAAGAAACAGATAAAAAACCAACTTTTGTACTTGAAAAACTTCTTACTAGCAAACTAAAACGTATTTTGAAATAGTATATCTTTATGAAACTCATTGATACGCTTTTACTTTCCGCTTCCGTAGGCTTTCTCATTATTGGTATTTATGAGATAATGATGGGCAGGTTTGCCGAAAATTATTGGGTACTAATGATGATGCTCATTTGTTTGTTTTTGTATGGATATCGGAAAAATTTGAGAGTGGAAAAGGAAAAAACACAAGCAACCCAAAAAAACAGCTCACAAGGCAAAAATAAAACTAAAAGCGGTTTGAAAAAATAAAGACTTACCTCCAAAAGTCAGCAGAAGGTTTACAATTCGGATACGGCACTATATTTTGGTAGTTGTAAAGGATAAGGTTTGGGTAGAGAAAGTAAAAGGGGCATAAAGCCCCTTTTTTTAGACTACGGCAAAAGGATACTGGTTGTTCTCGATGAGTATCTGTGCAATACGTTGAGAGATTTCTTTTTTGTTGATAGGCTCAATTTTTGTAAATCTGCGTAAGCCCATTAGCATAGCTCGCTGTTCGTCGCCTGTGGCAAAAGAGTTGATAGCATCTCTACCAGCCTTGCTGAATACGTCTAATGCTTCATGTAGGTACAGTAAAGCCAAATCTTTTTCAGTTTGGCAGGCCTTTTCGCCACGCAATTGAACGAGTTTTTCTACTCTTAAAAGTGCTGATTCAGAAACATATAGCTCAATGAGCATATCTGCAAGATACATCATTATTTCTTGCTCTTCACTGATTTTTGCTCCGAACTTTTGAGTTGCCGCTCCTGCTATCATCAAAATAGCTTTTTTCATACCTTTCAGCAGGGCTTTTTCGGCACTGAAAATTTCGGAGTAGTCGGGGCTAGAAAAGTCAGGGATACTCATTAGCTCTTTGGCAACAGCTTGGGCTTGCGAAAGTACCTCTGGCAGTTCTCCTTTCATAGCTCTACGCAAGATGGTACCTACGGCAAGCATTCGGTTGATTTCGTTTGTACCTTCAAAAATTCTATTGATACGAGAATCGCGATAGGCTCTTTCTACGGGCGATTCGGCAGAGTAGCCCATGCCCCCATAAATTTGCACGGCTTCATCAACAGCAAAGTCTAATGTTTCTGAACCGTGTACCTTCATGATAGCACATTCAATGGCAAACTGCTCAAAACTTTTAAGTTTGGCTTCTGCTTCGCTCAATCCTTGGGCAACGTACGCCTGAATGGTATCTTCGATGTTTTGCCCGATGCGATAGTTGGCAGAATCGGTAGCAAAAATGCGAGCCGCTACAAGTGCTAATTTCTGACGAATAGCACCAAAACTATTGATAGAAACACCAAATTGCTTTCTTTCGCGTGCATAATTGATAGCATAATTGAGAGCTTCACGAGCACCACCTACTGCTGCTGCCGATAGCTTGATACGCCCGATGTTGAGAATATTTACAGCAATTTTGAAGCCATTTTCACGTGTAGAAAGCATGTTTTCTACGGGAACTTTGCAATCGTTGAAAAAGATTTGGCGTGTATCCGAACCTTTGATACCCATTTTCTTTTCAGGCTCGTTCATAGTGATACCACCGAAGCCTTTTTCTACAATGAAAGCCGTAAGGTTTTTGTCGTTATCAATTTTTGCAAAAACGATAAAAACATCGGCAAAGCCTCCATTAGTAATCCACATTTTTTGCCCATTGATAAGGTAATATTTGCCATCGGGAGTGAGTGTAGCTTTGGTTTTGCCCGAGTTGGCATCCGAACCACTGTCGGGTTCGGTGAGGCAATAAGCGGCTTTCCACTCGCCCGAAGCCAATTTGGGCAAGTATTTGGCTTTTTGCTCTTCGTTGCCATAATATTGTATGGGCAAAGTGCCTATCCCTGTATGAGCCGAAAAAGCCACAGCAAAGCTGTGTCCGCTACCCAGATAGTCTGCGGCAAGCATTGTAGAATTGAAATCCATACCATAACCGCCATACTCGGTGGGTACACCAATGGCTAAAAGCCCAAGTTCGGCGGCTTTATCCAAGAGTTTTACCATCAGCTCGGGGCTCTTGGCATTGTCTATTTCATCAAGACGAGGCTTTATTTCCTTTTCTATAAAATCTTTGCAAGTTTGAGCAAGCATTCTTTGCTCTTCGTTAAAATCTTCGGGAATAAAAACAGTGTGAGCCAAAGTTTCTTTTACAAGAAACTCTCCACCTTTTACCAGTTCTTTATTTTGTATGGTTTCCATTTGCGTGTAAATTTATTGGGTGAAACACCAAAAAATCAAAACTTTATTTTATTAACGCAAAAATAAACAAAAATGTTATGCAAGCAGAATACTTTTTTTGAAAAAATTTATCAAATCACAAGACAAACAACTTTTTTTGAATTTTAACAAGTTTTGATAGAACTTTTTTTAGTTCATACAAGTTGCTTGAAATTTTCAAAAACATTTTTCAATTTTGGTAGATATTCTTTAAATTGGCTTCAAAGAAAAAACTATATGAGAACTTTCTTTTGTTTGTTATTATTTTGGTATAATACTTTACAAGCTCAACTTCAAGAGATAGCCCGTTATGAGCAAAAAATTCCACGTAGAACGGACTATACATTTGAAATTCTTCCCTTGTTGCAAGAAAAGAAAGTAATTTTGTTTGGACAAAAAGAAAATAACGAAGAGTATCAACGCCGTAAGATTTACTATTTCAGTATTTTAGATAGTAGTTTGAAAAAGATCGCTGACAAAGAATACCAACTAGAACGCAAGTGGGAATATTATGGCTATTATACCGATAGTACGAATGTATATCTACTCTTTTACACTGAAAATCAAAAAAACTTTGCTCTGCTTTCTTACAACACAAACAACGATCTAGAATACAAACAAGGAGATTTACCTTTTTCTATTCAACCTAGTTCTTTTGTTGTATTCGGAAATAATGTCTTTCTTGTGGGGAGTTATCGAGGAAAAGACGTAATTATTGATTTTAGTTTTTTTGATAACTCTGTCAAGGTAATTCCTGCGTTTTTTGATGAAAAGTTAGACATTAAAAACATAAGTATCAATAAAGATGAAAATACGGCTCATGTACTTGTACGTGAGCTAAAAAAAGGTGAAAAGCAATTTTATATTCATCACCTGCAAAGTAATGGTAAACTTTTAGACAAGCTCAAGCTAACATTTGAAAAAAAACAATACCCTACACAACTTGAGCCTATCATTTACAAGAATGAAAACTTTTTGATAGGTACCTATGGCGATGGACAAAGTCATTTTTATTCGCAAGGCTGTATTTTCGGCAAATACGAGTTTGGTAAAAAACCATACCTTACCTTTCATTCTTTTGATTATTTGCGACACTATTTTGATTACATTTCTAACGAAAGCCGACGAAACAAAGAAGTAGAAAAAGTAGAAAAAAAACGAAAAAAAGGAAAAAAATACCATTACAAGTTGCGAGTGCATTTGCAAAAGCCTTTTTTATGGCAAGATAAAATAATTGTAGTAGCCGAACTTTACCAAGCCTCTTATCAGTACAACAATTCTATTCTTTTTCCTTATTATCCCGTAATAAGCACCAATCCTGTGTTACTTTCGCCGTACGAGCGAATGGCTTTGCGAAATTGGTCGCTTTTTTATCCTTCAAACCAGATGCCGATATTTCATTTTATAAGTTCGTTGATATTAGCATTTGATTTGAGCGGTAATTTGTTATGGGATAATGCTTTACCTATCAGAAGTGTCAGTAAAACTAATCTGTATCCTAATGTAACAGTTGCTATCAACGATAGTGAAAAACAATACATGCTATTTCAGGCATACGAAAGAGGCATCAATATGCGGGTATGTAAAGAAAGAGAAGTACTTTACGAAAATAATGAAGTA
Organism: uncultured Cytophagales bacterium; assembly: GCA_938002655.1. Taxonomy (GTDB): domain Bacteria; phylum Bacteroidota; class Bacteroidia; order Cytophagales; family Thermonemataceae; genus Raineya. Next base: position 655 of record CALLAC010000026.1, on the reverse strand, counting down.
CCATATCAGAAAAATTATACTGCTGTGCCCGAAAAAGAAAATAAAATTCGTTCAAGTAATAATTTGATATTGCAATGGTTTGGAGAGTATGTGCTTATTTCAGGTATTTACAACCCCAAAGCCGATAAAATTTTTACACGCGAAGAAGATATTTTCTACCTTGCCAAAGTAAAATTTGTAAAACCCGAAGAAAAAAAATAAAACTCTTATATGGTTCTCTGTGAGATTTGAACCCACAATACATTACAAATAGGCACAATAATGCCCAAACTGTTTCTTATGAAAAAAAGTAAAAGAATTTACACCTTGATTTCAGAGTAATTTTCTGACAAATGAGACTTTTGAACAGCGAGTCAAAAATAATTTTTCTAAAAAATACTTTTTCAGAGGTTAAAAGTTAAGACCTGAAAAAACTACGAGTTATGGAAAATGCTGATTTGAGTATTGGCAAAGAAATTAAAAGATTTTCTCCTGCTACCGTAGCTGTGGAAAATGTTGCAGGTATGGCAAGTGTGAAAGTTCGTTGGATTTTGCGTGGTAATCCTAAAACTTACAGTATTGAAATCAATAGTGCCAAAGAAGGCTTAAAAACAGGTTCAATTCAGGTTATGTTCATTTAAGAAACCTGATAGGTTTTTTAATTTGCATCAAACCT
>CALLAC010000025.1 GCA_938002655.1 uncultured Cytophagales bacterium | reverse complement strand
TCCATTTGCCAAATCGCTTAGGTTAATGGTACGAGGCGAATGGCTAAATTTCTTTACTACTCTGCCCGAAATATCTATCAAACTTACTTCATAATTTTGCAAAGGCGTACGCACAAAGATTTCAGTTTGAGCAGGTACAGGATAAAGCACCGTGTTTTCTACATCAAAATTGCTTAAAGCAGTTATTTCGGTAAAATCTACTCGATGTACTATTTGCGAGCCCAATCCTAAACCTGCTCCTGTGCCCGTAATTGTAAATTCGACACCTTTTTCGGTAATAGTTTCAGCCGTAGGTTGCAAGAAAAAGGCTGTTTCGGTAGCTCCTGCGGGAATATTGATGCGGAAAGTAGTATCAGGTTGAACCAAAGGGGTTTGCGAAAAATCTGCCAGAGCAGTATTATTCAACAAACGAGCTTTCAGATTGACGTAAGTCAGTCGTTTGGTAGCGGGCTGAATGTTCATTTTAATGAACGTATTCTGCCCTTTGGGAGCTTGCGAGCTAATTCCTGCAAATTCTATCAAAGCAAAGCCGTTGCCTGTTTCTATTCCTTCCACATACACGCCCACAGGTGAAGCCATTTGGGGAGTAGTTATCACAATATCGCCGTCTTTATCGCCATCTACGCCCGAATTAGGGGCAAAACGTACATAAACGGTTTTAGAAGGCATTGTAGGCAAACTAAAATCTGTACCTGCTACAAAGGTAATGGTTGATACGAAGCTGTTGCCGTCTTTGGAAACTTGAAAATTTTCGGGGGCTTCAATGGTTACATCGCCTTGCAAGTTGGTTCCTGAAACAGAAAAGTTTTGCGATGATGAAACTGCACCGAAATTTACATTACCAAAAGGAGTAAGCGAACCTGAAACACTAATAGCAGGAGGCGTAACCGCAGGAGCAGAAATAGAAGTAAAAGTGATATCGTCGAGTGTCCAGCGAGCCGCCGCTGTTGCCGTAGAAGTATAAACAAAAGCTACATAACGATTGCTTCCTGCATAAGCCGATAAATCGACATTCGCCGTTTCAGTCCACACATCAGAATTGATAGCAGGGAAAGTAGCCCCAGGCACATTTACCCAAGTAGCCGCATTAGGATTGCCTGTGCCCGTGTAATTGGTAGAAATTTTAAGTTGTAAAGAATTACCATTGAATTTCGTTCTTGACCAGTACGACATTTTAGAAGAGGCATTGAGATTAAGTGGTGGCGAAATAAGCCAATCTTCATTGACTACCGGACCGCTCGCATAACCATTCATTTGAACACCGCTGGAGCTATTGCGTCCGAAGGTAGTACATTGCCAAGTTTGGGCACCCGTGACGCTGAATTGTGTCCAAGTATTCAGGTTATTGCAGGGGTCAAAGGTTTCCGTGACATTCGACGAAGCCGAGACATCTCGCAAGGTAATCGTATGAGTCGAAGTACCTAAACCCACGCCATTGGTAGGCGAAGAAAGTATCAGCTTGATAGTTTCATCGGGTTCGGTAGTGCCATCGCTTTGAATAACAACTTGCACAGGCTTGATAGTTTCGGAGCCTGTGAAGGTCAGAGAAGTAGTAAGTAAAGTAAAATCGGCAGGCGAGCTGGCTGTAGTACCCGAACCATCTACCGAAACATTGACACTAAACGGATTATTTGCCGTAGTATTGACTACCACATTAACTGTATGTGTGATTGTTCCTGAACTGGGTTCTTGTATGGTAGAAGTAGGAACCGAAAAACTTACTTGTGGGCTAACAGGTCCAAATCCCCAAATTACAGCCACCCATTCGGGGTGGTCTATGAAAGGATTTCGATTGCCTTGTATGGTATAAACAGCATTATTTCGGTTAATTTCTTTGGCACTTACTGGGTCTTGGATATGCCATTGATAGAGCAAATTCAAGTGCCAAGTATCAAACACTTGTGTTGAAGTACCGTTGAGTACGTTATCGGCATTGCTGTTGTTTTGCCAAGAAGCAATCAGGTTTTCGTAACGTGTTGCCATATAAAAATACGAACGAGCAAAATCGCCTTTGTACTCGTCGCGGGGTTCAAAAACAATGCCTGTATAGCCTGGAAAAGAACAAGGTCCTAATTTGCTTCCATTCTGGCTTGTCCAAGTAGGAGCCGATACAGTACCAAACGGATAATTAGAACGTTTGCCATTTACATAGCCATCGGTAGGATAGATATGAAATAAATCAGATTGCATCGGCGATTGCGAATTGAACCACGATTGTGGAAAAGAGTGTTCGCGATTGAAACATTGCCCTTCGGCACTATACGAACCACATTTCTGCGACCAGTTGTACTCATAAGGTGGCGTACCATTCGGAATATCCGAATACATATCCCACACTTTGCCGTTAGATTTTTTGTCGGTAGCATTTCCGTTGTAAGTTCCTTCGAAACAAGCATATAACGAACTATACGGAATAACCGTGTGATTTTTGATAATATTGTACAGTTGCGTTTTGAGGGTGTATCCCGTACCCGTAGCACTGCTATAATAGCCCGTAGGCGGCTGGGCGTATGCTGTCAGAGAACATGCAAGCAGGCAAAGAAGTATAAGTTTTTTCATACAATTTTTTTGTTTTGATACAAGCTTAAAAACAAAGGTAAATAAAATTTCAAAAAAATCTTTCTAAATTAGTAAAAATTAAAAATCAAGTGCTTGTAAATCAGATTTTTATTTTTGAGAAAGTTCAAAAAAATAACCTTTTTTTAACTTTTGTTTAATGAGTGCATTTGGCAAACGGCAGAATTTCGGTTATACTTGCAAAAATACTTTACTTTCTTGTATGCGTTTTCATGAAAAAGTAAATTTGATTTTTGGTTCTACGATGGTACTTATCTATCTTTTGGGTGGTATGTTTGTGATTACATATGCTGAAAAACTAATGGAAAAGCCTCATCTTGCGGAAATTTTGGGTTGGGTAATGATAGCTTACAGTTTTTTACGTGCTTTGCGTGTGTATGAAGGCATCAAGCAGTGGCAAAAAGAAAAAAGAGAGAGAAAATCCTTAAAACCTTGAACTCTAAACACCGAACTTTTTGAAATAATTACAGAAAAAACAAACTGCTCTTTCTCTGACCAACTTTTTTTCTTATTGAAATTCGCTAAATTTGCATTGGCATAAAATTTCGTTTTTTTAGAAAATCCACATATGTTACGAATTGGTATTTTTTTTGGTGGGCAATCGCGTGAGCGTGAAATTGCCTTTGCAGGAGGTAGAACCGTCTATGATAACCTCAACAAAGAATTATTTGAACCCGTACCTATTTTTGTAGATAGCTTGGGCAATTTTATTTTGCTTGAATGGGAGTACATCTACAAAGGCACTATTCGCGATTTTTATCCACCTGCTTCGCATCAGCCCAAAGAATTTCAAATTTATATTGAGTCTTTGCCCAACCAAGATTTAACTCATACCATTGGCACAAAAATTCATCCTTCGGAGTTTAAGCAGTATTTTGATGTGGCATTTTTGGCTCTGCACGGCTTGCAAGGGGAAGATGGAGCCATCCAAGGGCTTTTAGAATGGTATGATATTCCTTACACAGGTTGTGGAATTTTGCCTTCGGCAATTGGTACCAATAAAGCCTTACAAGCCGATTTGCTGGCTCAATATGGCTTCAAACGCCCCAAATATCTTACTTTAAGCAAAAAAGAGTATTTGCAGAATTTTTACAAAGGTGATATTTTAGAATGGCTCGTTGCCAAAATTGGCTTGCCTATGGTTATCAAAGCCCCTCATCAAGGCTCTTCTATCGGTATTTCCATTCTCAACGAAAAAGATAATCACGCTTTTCATGAACTTATCTGCAAAGCCTTTTTTATAGAAGAAATTTCGGGACGAAAGTGGCAAAATTTCTCTCGTGAACAAAAATGGGCTTTTATTACCCGCCTTACAGATATTCGTGAAGGCATTGGCTTCCCCTTAGAACTGCGACTCATTGCTCAAAACCTTGATGGCTCTCGACAAGAATTGAATAATTTCGGGATTTTTTACCACCCCGAAGCACTTTGGCAAAAACTTGATGAAATCCTTACGGAAAATTATTACAAAGCCCTGATGACTTCCACCAGCAGTGAAGAAAGTATCCTGATTGAGCAGTTTATTACAGGCAAAGAGTTTTCCTGTATTGTCATAGAAGATGAAAATGGCGAGCCTTTGGCTTTGCCGCCTACCGAAATTGTCAAAAAATCAGATATTTTTGATTACCGAGCCAAATATCTGCCTGGTATCAGCAGGAAAGTTACCCCTATTGATTTGCCCACTGAACAAATTGAAGCTATTCGCAAAGAGTGTTGCAGGCTTTTCAAAACCATTCACGCAAGCGTGTATGCACGTATAGATGGCTTTATCAATGCTTTGGGCGAAATCTACCTCAATGACCCCAACACTACTTCGGGAATGTTGCCTTCCTCTTTCTTTTTTCATCAAGCCGCTGAAATTGGCTTGAACCCCTCGCAATTCCTAACTTACATCATTCGTACTTCGCTTGCCGCAAGAGCTAAAACCCCAAAAAATAACTACTTTATCAAACAACTACTGAAAAATTTAGATGAAACCCTCGAAAACAAGCAAAATTGCCAACTTCCCAAAACACGCGTAGCTGTAATTATGGGTGGCTACTCATCAGAAAGGCACATATCAGTAGAAAGCGGTAGAAACATTTACGAAAAATTGGCTTCATCGGGCAAATACGAGCCTATTCCTGTATTTCTAACAGGCAACGCCGAAAAGCACGAATTGTATTTGCTTCCTATTAATATTATGCTCAAAGATAATGCAGACGATATTGCTTTGCAAGCAAAAACAACTGATAATAAGCAAGAGAGCAAAAAAGATATTTTAGCAAAAATCAGAAATCAAGGTAAGGCTATTACACAAAAATATGCTCATAATCCTATTTTTGAACCTCAAAAAATTACTTATACCGATCTGAAAAATTTAGCCGATGTAGCCTTTATTGCACTGCACGGCAGACCAGGCGAAGATGGAACCTTGCAACAAGAATTAGAAAAAATAGCCTTACCTTACAATGGTTCAGGCGTTTATAGCTCCCAAATTACCATCAACAAATACGAAACCAATGAAATTTTAGCCAAAAATGGTATTTCTGTTGCTCGCCATTACTTACTTACTAAAAATGACTATCTGCTCAACCCAAAGAAAGCTATTGAAGAGATTGAAGCTATGTTTTCATACCCGTTTATTTGCAAGCCTGCTGATGATGGATGCAGTTCGGCAGTAAAAAAAATTCGTAACCGTGAAGAACTAAAAGCCTATATTGCACAAACATTTCGTCAACAAGAAGGCTCTCTGCCCCAAGCCGCACAAATCTTGCAACTTAAACCAGGAGAAGAGTTTCCGCAGAGAAGTTATTTTCTCATAGAAGAGCTGATAACGCAGGGGCAAGCCATACATTTTTTAGAAATTACAGGTGGTATGCTTACTCATTATTTGCCCGATGGCTCAAGGCATTATGAAGTATTTGAACCATCAGAAACTTTTGCCACAGGAGATGTATTGAGTTTGGAAGAAAAATTTTTAGCAGGCGAAGGGCAAAATATTACGCCAGCTCGTTTTTCCAAAGACCCTACCGAGCAAGTACGTATCTCTTCAGAAGTCAAGAAAACTTTACAAAAAACTGCCGAAATTCTCAATGTAGAAGGCTATTGCCGAATTGATGCTTTTGTCCGTATCTATGCCGATGGAAGCGTAGAAACTATTATCATCGAAGTCAATTCTTTACCTGGTATGACGCCCGCCACGTGTATTTTTCATCAAGCCGCCCTAAATGGCTATAAACCTTACGAGTTTATTGATAAAATTCTAGCATACGGACAGCAAAAATCGCTTTCCAAAGCTGAAATCTGAACAAATATGCAAGGAGTTGTAGTTCGCTCTACAGGAGCTTGGTACGAAGTTAGAAATTCGGACAAAAGTGTCGTTTCGTGTCGTTTACGTGGTAAATTCAAACTGCAAGACTTAAAGGTTACCAACCCCATTGCCGTAGGCGACCGAGTGGAGTGGGAATGGGAAAAAGACCAAAAAACAGGCATCATTACGGCTATTTTACCTCGCGAAAATTATATCATTCGCAAATCGGTTCATAAAACCGCCCATGCTCATCTCATTGCTACCAACATTGACCAAGCCATCATCATTGCTACCCTTGTAGCCCCTCGTACATCTTTTGGCTTTATCGATAGATTTTTAGTTTCTGCTGAAACGTTTCGGATCCCTGCGGTAGTCGTTTTCAATAAAAGCGACCTTTTGGACAAAGACACTTTACGCTATCAGGAAGAAATTATGCAAATTTACACAGAAATAGGTTATTCTTGTCTGCAAACCTCTGTTATCAGCCAAGAAGGTATCCACGATTTTGAGAAAATCTTGCAAGGCAAAGTTTCCTTACTTTCAGGACATTCGGGCGTGGGTAAATCCAGTCTTATCAATGCCATCAATCCCTCGTTAAAACTCAAAACAGGCGAAATTTCAGAATTTTCCCAAAAAGGAAAGCACACCACTACCTTTGCCGAAATGTTTGAGCTTAGCGAAAACACTTTTATCATTGATACGCCCGGTATCAAAGAATTGGGACTTGTAGAAATTGAAGCAAACGAACTTTCGCACTATTTCCCCGAAATGAGAAAATATCTGGGAAAGTGTAAATTCGGCTCTCGTTGTTTGCATACCCACGAACCCCAATGCAAAGTAATTGAAGCCGTTGAAAATGGAGAAATCGCTCTTTTTCGTTATGAAAGCTACTTGAGTATGCTTACCAACGAAGATAATAGAAGATGAAAATTTAGAGTAATTGTTTAGGTCTAATATAGAACCAGAAAACCAAAAGCAGGAAACCAGACTTAGAACACTGGATATCCAAAACGAGTAGAATTTTTCCCCAAATTCTTGAACCTGCAAACTTTTTGAACGTGAATAATCACAATTTAGAAATTCTTGAGTTTTTCGTAAAGCAAATGCACAGGCAAGCCCATAACATTAAAATAAGAGCCTTCTATGCGTTCTATGGCTATCATTCCGAGCCACTCTTGGGCTCCATAGCTACCTGCTTTATCAAAAGGCTTGTAATGTTCTACATAGTAATCTATTTCAGCTTTGCTCAAAGAGCGAAAATATACTTGGGTAATATCTGCAAAAAGTTCCTTTTTGTGTTTGCTAAGCAAACAAACCCCTGTAATTACTTTGTGCATTTTTCCCGAAAGCATTTCAAGCATAGCTCTTGCTTCTTGCAAAGAATTGGGTTTGTTCAAAATTGTTTCTTGTATGCTTACAATCGTATCGGCGGCTATGATAAGCTGATTTTCTTGTAACTCTTCTTCAAAAGCATGAGCTTTTTTTTGTGCTAAGTATAAAGGTATCTGATTTACAGGCATTTCAGCAGAAAAATCTTCCGAAACTTCTTTGGTTTTTACTCCAAACTCAATATCTAAACCTGCCAATAATTGCCTACGGCGAGGCGAAGCCGAAGCTAAAATAATTTCAGTACCTACAAATTTTTGAGAAAGCATATACGAAAGTTTTGGCGTAAATGTAAGAAAAACCTTGATAGCTTTTCAAAAACGAAGCAGTTATTTTGAGATGATGCTGCAAGCCAAAACTTGTTCAGTAAATAAAATCGGTGGTTGGAGTAACCCCACCCCCCCAGCATGAGTTGTTTGAGTATATCTTAAACCATACCCCCTTTTAATCAAATTCCTAATCCCGATACATACGGATAAGCATATTTTTGTTGGCATCAATATAGCCCCGATACATTCCTTCGGTGTTGAAAGGCATAGCGATATTGCCATTTTTGTCCAGAGCAATAATTCCTCCTGTTCCTCCTAAATTCTCCATAAACTGAATAGCCTCTTGGGCGGCTTGGGCAAGCGGAAGACCTTTCATTTGTACGAGAGCATTCACACGAAAAGCAACAGCAGAACGAATGAAATATTCGCCGTGCCCTGTGGCAGAAACGGCACAACCATTGTTATCGGCATATGTGCCTGCTCCTATAATGGGCGAATCGCCTACTCTGCCATAACGTTTGTTCATCATACCCCCCGTAGATGTACCTGCGGCAAGATTTCCGAATTTATCCAGAGCTACACAGCCCACGGTGCCATATTTTTTATCAGAATTCAGAAAATCAGCATCAGATTTGCTATCTTTTTTTTCTGCTTCTTTGGCTTTTTTGAGCTGTTGAGAGCGTTTTTCGGTAATAAAATAAGAGGGCTTTACCATTTCTAAGCCTTGTTGTTTAGCAAAAAGTTCGGCACCACTGCCTACAAGCATTACGTGTTCGGATTTGCTCATTATGGTACGAGCTAAGGTAATGGGGCTTTTTACTTTATTTACCCCTGCTACGGCTCCTGCTTCCAGTGTTTTTCCATTCATTATCGAAGCATCTAACTCAGGCATTCCTTGGTTGTTTAGCACACAACCCCTGCCCGCATTAAATAACGGCGATTCTTCAAGTACCTGAATAGCCACTTCTACGGCATCTAAACTACTTGCTCCCTTTTCCAAAACTGCATAACCTTTTTCCAATGCTTCTTTCAGTTTGGCTTCGTATTCACGTTCTTTTTCGGGGGTCATATCGGCTTTACGTATTACGCCTGCTCCACCGTGAATTACAATGACGGGCTTTACATTTTGAGCAAAAATAGGTTGCGTACCTGCCCACAATAAAATTGCAAGAAAAAACTTTTTCATAAGCATTGCGTTTTGGGGTGAAGAGCAAAAAAAGTAAAAATGCTTCACTTGTGCAAGTAAATCAGAACGAAAGGCAAAAGAAAAAAGAAAATCAGGACAAAAGCAAAAGCAAGCAAGCGGTAGTTCATCATCAATTTACCCAAATAGCGGCTGAGAAATATAAAACGCATTTTCAGGTAAGGAATAGGCAAAATTATGAGCACCGAAAACACATTGAATAAAAAGTGAGCAAAAGCAATACTAATAGCAGTTTCTGTTTTCCCCAAAGAGGCAGTAAGAGCCGTAAGCGTTGTTCCCAGGTTTGCTCCTAAAATGAAAGGTAAAGCCTGCCGAATAGAAAGCTTGTTTGAACCAATAAGCGTAACCAAAAAACAAGTAACTACGGTGCTAGAATGAATAATTGCAGTAATAAGCGTTCCCCAGCCAAAGGCTCTCCACGAAGTAACCCAAAAAACATTTTGGATTTTATGCAGGAGGTCGCTTACAAGCCAATTTTTGAAAAGCAAAATAAACAAGCGAATACAAGCAAAAACACCTATCACACTTACAAGCAGAAAAATCCAGCTGTGTTCTACCAATGGCAAATGATAGAGTATAGGCTGAGTAATATACTTGCTAAACTGCCATCCTTCAAAAGAAAAGATTTTTCCTTCTCCCGAAACCCAAGAAGCAAAAAACAAAGAAAGTTTGGTAAGAAAACCGAAGCTATACTCTAATGGAAAAATAACAAGTGTTGGTAAAATATTGGCAAGCACGTGTAAAAGGCTTCCTGAAATGGCTTTGCGAAATTCTTTTCGTTTGCCTACGTGCCCAAAAGCCACCAGCATAGCCGTAATGGTTGTACCTATGTTAGCTCCCATTACAAGCGGAATAGCATTAGAAATACTCACGGTACCTGCCGCTACGAGAGCTACTGCCAAAGAAGTTATCAGAGTACTGCTTTGCACCAAAGCAGTTGCCAAAATACCCACAAAAAGCCCAATAAAAGGATTATAAATTTCATTCAAAGATTTGCGTAAATACTCAATGCCTATGATATGTTTGAGGCTTTCAATAGCCATATCCAAAGCAAAGAGAAAAAATAAAGTCAGTAGCAAAAGCAAAGCAATACGAGACACATTTTGCCCCAAACGCGTTTGCGAATTATGAAAAATTGTGCTTACTTGGGTTGAAACTTTCATTTTTTTGATTAATGGAAACTTGGCAAAATGATAACTTTTTGCAAAAATAATACAATTTTCCCATGAAAGGTGGCTTGTAAAATCTTCTAATCAAAATTTAATTTTCGCTTAATGTATGCCGCTGGCAAACCATTCCCCAATTTTTACCATATCTACCAGTATCATTGTAGGCTCTCCATTGGGGCTATAATTAGGGTTGGAAGAGGCGAAAAGTTGTGCCAAAAGTGTTTGTATTTCAGCAGAACCCAATTTTGTTCCATAGCGTAAGGCTGAACGTTGAGCCATCAGGCGGGCGATTTTTTCTTGCGAAGGAAAGAGGCCAATATCTGCCGAATGCTTGATTTGCTCGATGAAAGACTCTACAATTTCTTTTTCTTGCTCACGAGGCAAGTTCGGGGGCGTACCATACAGAATCATTCCCTCGTAGTTTAGTTCAAAATTAAAGCCTAAATAGCGTATCTGTTCGGCAATATCTTGCACCAGAGCCAAATCGGTAGGGTTCAAAGGAATTTCTATGGGGAAAAGCAATTGCTGCGAAACTCGCCCCGAACCTTCGCTCTGCAAAAGGCTCAAAAACTTATCGTATAAAATACGCTGATGTGCCAAATGTTGGTCTATAATCAATAAACCTGCCCTAATTTGCGTTACAATATATCTTTGATGTAGCTGAAAAGTTTTAGTTTCAGGATTTTCGTATTCTTTGGCGAGTGTAGCAGTTTCTGAAATATTTTCTTGCGGGAAAATATCGCCTTTCTCTTGCTCAAAGGTTTGAATAGCTCGGCTTTTTAGGCCTGTAAAAATACTTTCCCAATTCCGTAGGTTACTTTTTTCACGATAGGTAGTTTTACCCAAACTGCTGAAACTATCTTTGGGCGAAAACTGCGTTGGCTTATCAGCAAAAGTGTTTTTTTCAGTGCTAAAAACAGCATCAAAGATAAAAGGCTTTTCCTCAAAATCTAAATTGCTTTGTACCGAACCCAAAGCCTTGCGTACACTGGCTTGTAAAATGGCATAAATGCTTTTTTCGTCATCAAACTTAATTTCGGTTTTCGTAGGATGCACGTTTATATCAATGTGTTGCGGTTCAATTTCTAAAAAAATTACATAGAAAGGGTTATGCTCCTTAGGCAAAAGGTCTTGATAGCAAGTCATTAGAGCATGATGCAAGTATGCATGCCTAATGAAACGATTATTTACAAAGAAAAACTGCTCTCCACGCGTTTTTTTGGCAAGTTCAGGTTTGCCAAGGTAGCCTTTTATCTTGAGTAAGGCAGTTTCTTCTTGGCAAGCGATAAGCCCTTCGCGATAGTTTTTTCCGAAAATGCCTACAATACGCTGAGCCAATTTGCCTTTGGGTAAGTTGTAAATCTCTTCGTCATTATGATACAATCGGAAAGCAACTTCAGGAAAAGCCAAAGCTATTCGCTGAAACTCATCAAGGATGTGCTTGGTTTCTACGGGATTAGACTTCAAGAAATTTCGGCGAGCAGGCACATTGAAAAAAAGATTTTTTACTGCAATAGACGTTCCTTTGGGGCAATTAATTTTACTCTGACTTTTTAGCTCACTCCCCTCAATGATGATTTGAGTTCCTAAACTATCCATTTCTCTACGCGTACGCATTTCTACTTGTGCCACAGCCGCAATAGAAGCCAAAGCCTCCCCTCGAAAACCCATTGTCATTATTTTAAATAAATCTTCTTGAGTCTTGATTTTGGAAGTGGCGTGGCGTTCAAAGCTCATTCGAGCATCTGTTTCTGACATTCCCACCCCGTCATCTACTACTTGGATGAGTGTTTTCCCTGCATCTTTGATGATGAGTTGTATAGAGCTTGCACCTGCATCAATAGAATTTTCTAACAACTCTTTCACGACAGAAGCAGGTCGCTGAACCACTTCCCCTGCCGCAATTTGGTTGGCAAGTGAATCAGGCAAAAGACGGATAATATCTTGCATAGCTATTGAATTTCAAGACAAACTTACGGAATTTATCTCAAAATACAACCTCAACATAATTTATTTTGGTTCTAAACGTTCTTGTTACGAACTTTGTTTCATGAAACAAATCGCTACTATACTATTAAGCCTTTGGATAAGCCTAACTGCTTTTTTGCCTAAAAGCGACACTCACTACTTAGGCGATATGAGCAATTTACTCAAACATTTTGCTGAACATCAGAGGCAAGAAAATATTAGTTTTTGGCAATTTTTGTGGCTTCATTACACCCATACCGAACATCAAAAACAAGACTCTAAAAAACATAAAAATTTGCCCTTACAATGCCACCACACCGAATGTGCGAGCCTAATCATTTTATCTCATACTTCTTTTGAAATACAAAAACAAATACAACCCATCAACCAAATCAAAAACTACCTTGATTGGCAGTCTTTTTATCATTTCCAAATCGTAGACGAGAGTTTCCAGCCACCTCGTGTTTAGTTTCTTTGATTTGCTGAGTTCTCTATATCAGCGAACTTAGTCATTTCAACTCTGCTCATTTTGCTTCGCTCAATGAGTTTACGACTTTTTTCAAAAGAAACTAAAAAATCAACTATGTTAGATGCTATTATCGGATTTTCAATCCGGAATAAAATCATTGTAGGCGTTTTCGTCTTGGCATTGATAATTTGGGGAGGCTTTTCGGTTACGCAAATTCCCATTGACGCCGTTCCTGATATTACCAACAACCAAGTGCAAGTAATTACCTCAGCACCGCAGTTTTCTGCCCAAGAAGTAGAGCAATTTATTACCGCTCCTTTAGAAATTGCTTTTGCTAATTTGCAAAACGTAGAGGAAATCCGCTCTATTTCTCGTTTTGGACTTTCGGTAATTACGATTGTGTTCAGTGAAGATACAGATGTATATTTGGCTCGGCAATGGATTGCCGAAAAAATCAAATTAGCTGAAAAGGATATTCCCGCTACTATGGGGCAACCCTATATGGCTCCTGTTTCAACAGGTTTAGGTGAGATTTACCAGTACGTCATTCGCCCGAAAAAAGGTTACGAAAAACGCTACAATGCCCAAGATTTGCGAACTATCCAAGATTGGATTGTCAAACGCCGTTTGGCAGGTACAGAGGGCGTAGTGGAGGTGAATAGTTTTGGTGGAAAAGTAAAACAATACGAAGTTGCCCTTGAAACCGAAAAGCTCCGAGCTTATGACCTCACTATCGCCGAAGTGTTTGAGGCTCTGCACCGCAACAACGAAAATACCGGCGGAAGCTATATCGAAAAGCAAGGGCAAGCCTATTTCATTCGTGCCGAAGGTTTTGTAAAAACTCTGCAAGATATCGAACAAACTCCCATCAAAACTATGCCCAATGGTATGCCCATTTTCATTAGAGATGTGGCAAAAGTACACTTAGGCAGTGCCACCCGCTACGGAGCAATGACCCAAGACGGCAAAGGCGAAGTAGTTGGTGGAATTGTGATGATGCTCAAAGGGGCAAATTCTGCCCAAGTAATTACCAAAGTAAAAGAACGAATTGCCCAAATACAGACTACTTTGCCCGAAGGGCTTGTCATAGAACCATTTTTGGATAGAACGATTTTGGTAAATAAGGCGATTTTCACCGTGTCCGAAAATTTGGCTTTGGGCGGGCTGATTGTCGTTTTCGTCTTGATTTTATTTTTGGGAAACCTGCGGGCAGGCTTGGTAGTGGCGAGTGTTATTCCTTTGGCTTTGCTTTTCACCTTGGCAATGATGAACCTGTTTGGTGTTTCGGCGAACCTGATGAGTTTGGGAGCAATTGATTTCGGTTTAGTCGTTGATGGAGCAGTAATTATCGTTGAGGCAATTTTGCACTATTTACATACAGGCTTGCCCAAAACACAACTTTCGCACCAAATCTCACAGCAAGCAATGGACGAAAAGGTCTTTTCGGCGGCAAGGAAAATCAGGCAGTCAGCGGCTTTTGGCGAAATTATTATCCTGATGGTGTATCTACCGATTTGGTCGCTTTCAGGCGTAGAGGGCAAGATGTTCAAGCCGATGGCACAAGCTGTAAGTTTTGCTATTTTAGGAGCTTTTATTCTTTCGCTTACCTACGTGCCAATGATGTCGGCTTTGGTGTTGAGCAAAAAAATTAGCCTGAAAGAAAACTTTTCAGATAAATTGATGCACCGCATAGCTCTTGTATATCAGCCGATTATGCTTTGGGCTTTGAGGCGAAAAATAGCGATTTTAGTAGCTACCTTCTCAATTTTTGTAGTGGCTTTATGGATTTTCAGCCGTTTGGGAGGGGAGTTTATTCCACAACTCGATGAAGGCGATTTTGCTATTGAAACCCGCCTAAAAGCAGGAACTTCACTATCGGAAACGATACGCATTTCTACCGAAGTTGAAAAGATTTTGCTCAAATTTCCCGAAGTGAAAACTTGTGTTTCAAAGATTGGCTCTTCGGAAATCCCTACCGACCCGATGCCCATTGAAGCCAACGATTTAATGGTGATTTTGAAAGATAAATCCGAATGGACAACTGCCCGTAGCAAAGAAGAACTTGCCGAAAAGATGCACCAAGCCCTGCAAGAGCATATTTTAGGCGTAAATTTTGAGTTCCAACAGCCTATCCAGATGCGTTTCAATGAGCTAATGACAGGCGTAAAATCGGATATTGCCTTGAAGATATATGGCGAAAATTTGGAAATTCTTACCAAAAAAGCCGAACAAACTGCCCAAAAACTCAAAAAAATTCAAGGTGTAGCCGATATAAAAGTAGAGCAAGTTTTGGGCTTGCCTCAAATGCTTGTGCAGTACAACCGAGCTAAAATAGCCCAATATGGCTTGGATATTCAGACACTCAATCAGGCAGTACGAACTGCCTTCGCAGGCGAAGTAGCAGGCATAGTGTTTGAAGGCGAAAAACGTTTCGATTTAGTCATTCGTTTGGATACTACCAACCGAAACAGCCTTGAAAATCTGAAAAACCTCTATGTACGCACGCCGCAGGGCAGTCAGGTAAGATTAGAAGAGCTTGCAACTATTGATTATCAGTCTGCACCTGTGCAAATTTCTCGCGAAAATACCAAAAGGCGTATCGTGATAGGCGTCAATGTACGTGGGCGTGATGTAGAGAGCGTAGTAAAAGATATGCAACGCATCTTTGAAGAGCGTCAAATCAAGTTGCCTGTGGGCTATTATGTAGAATATGGTGGGCAGTTTGAAAACCTCGAAAAAGGCAAACAACGCTTAATGATAGCCGTACCGATAGCTTTGGGGCTGATTTTCTTGCTTTTGTATTTTACGTTTCATTCTGTCAAGCAAGCAATGCTGATTTTTACGGCTATTCCTCTTTCGGCGATTGGGGGCGTGTTGGCTCTTTGGCTTCGGGATATGCCGTTTAGTATTTCGGCGGGGGTAGGTTTTATTGCTTTGTTTGGGGTTTCGGTGCTGAACGGTATCGTTCTGATAGGCTATTTCAATCAATTAGCCAAAGAAGGCATCAAAAACCTACACAGACGCATTATGATAGGGGTTTTGGTACGGCTTCGCCCCGTACTGATGACGGCTTCGGTAGCAAGTTTGGGCTTTTTGCCAATGGCTCTTTCTACTTCGGCAGGGGCAGAAGTACAAAAACCACTTGCTACGGTAGTGATTGGCGGTTTGCTTTCGGCTACTTTTCTTACACTTATCGTTTTACCAATTTTGTATTATCTTTTTGAACAAAAAAGCATCAAAGCAACTGTAAATTACGCTTTCAAAACTTAATAAACTCTGAAAAATCTATGAGTTTTTATAAACCTTGCAGATTGGGTACTATTTTAGCCCAAACAATTACAACAAAGCCTCGATGATGTTATCTACACTAATTCTTTCTGCTTCAGCTCTGAAATTGCGTACAATTCTATGACGCAGTATGGGCTTGGCTACTGCTTTTACATCTTCAATATCAGGTGAATACTTGCCATGCAGTAGTGCATTGCATTTAGCCCCCACTATCAGATATTGCGAGGCTCTAGGACCTGCTCCCCACTCTAAGTAGTCGTTAGCTTCTTTGGAAGCATTTTGTGTATGAGGACGAGTTTTTTGTACGAGTTTTACAGCATATTCTACTACGTTATCTGCTACAATTACTTTACGAACCAGTATTTGGAAATACAAAAGCGTTTCAGCGTCTAATACTTTTTCAAGTTCTACTTTTAGCCCCGAAGTAGTATTTTTCACCACTTGCACTTCGTCTTGGTAGCTCGGATAGTCTAGTATTACATTGAACATAAATCTATCCAATTGTGCTTCAGGCAAAGGGTAAGTTCCTTCTTGCTCTATGGGATTTTGAGTAGCGAGTACAAAAAAGGGCTTGGGCAGTTCATAACGTTTGCCTGCAATGGTTACGGCATATTCTTGCATAGCTTCCAAGAGTGCCGCTTGGGTTTTGGGAGGGGTACGGTTAATTTCATCAGCCAAAATGATATTGGCAAAAACAGGACCTTTGATAAACTGAAAATTGCGGTCTTTATCCAAAGTTTCCGAACCTGTAATATCCGAAGGCATCAAGTCGGGAGTGAATTGAATACGATTGAAGCTCAAATCTAATACCGAAGCTAGGGTTTGCACAAGCAAAGTTTTGGCAAGCCCAGGCACACCTATCAGCAAGCAATGCCCTTGCGAAAAAATAGAAGTAAGCAAAAGCCTTACAGTTTCTTCTTGACCTACAATAACTTTTCCGATTTCTTTTTTGAGCTTTTGATAAGATTGAGCAATAGCATCGGCGGCTTCTACATCAGATTGGAATGGCTTCATAGCTTTTACAACAAGATTAAAATAATTTGCAAGATTTCTACAAGAATAATTTTGTTTATGAACGTAAAAGTAAAAATTTTCGTACTTTCTACAAACTACTGTCAGCAGTTTTTGTTTGCACGGAAGGCAATTTTGCAAATTGAAACCCTTTTTCAGTGAAATGTTCTAAAAAACGAGGCAAGACATAAATCAGGTTCCGAGTAGCCTTGATGTTGTCATGAAAAACCACAATAGACCCATTTTCAGTGCATTGAATGGTATGTTGCAAGCAGAGTTCTCGGTTGAGGTAGCTATCAAAGTCATAAGAAAGTACGTCCCAAAGAACAATCTGTAAGTCTTTCTCAATTTTTTTTCGAAAGCTAAACGGTAGTTTACCATAAGGAGGGCGAAAAAGAGTATTTTCTACTTTTTTTTCTTGCATTATATTTTGGCAAAGTTGAATATCTGCTAAGTATTCACTTTTCCTAGCTTTCCAAGCATCGAGATGATGATAGGTATGGTTTCCTACTTGATGATTTTCCTGCAAAATAGTTCTGAAAATTGAGGAATGTTTACGGATATTATCACCTACGCAAAAAAAAGTAGCTTGGGCTTTGTAATATTTTAATGTTTCCAATACAAAAGGAGTAAGTTCGGGAATGGGACCGTCGTCAAAGGTAAGGAAAATGGTGGGTGTTTCTTGGGGCAAACGCCACCAAAAAGATTGAAAAATTTTGGGCAAAATAGTAGGTGTTTTGAAATATCGCATCAAGGTACAATTTTACAGGAAATCATTGTAATATCATCTTGGAGTGGTATTTCTTTCCGAAAATTATTCAGTGCTATAATAAATTCACTGTGCAATTTTTCAGTAGGATAGTGTGCCAATTTTTTGAGCAAAAGAGCTATTCGCTCATCACCAAATAATTCGTCTTGTGGATTGATTGTTTCGCTCAGGCCGTCGGTATAGGCGAAAATAAGGCTTTCTTCTTTCAAAATTATCTGAGATTCTACTACAAAGGGCAAGGGTTCAAAAATACCTAAAACAGTTGTGCCTTGTTCCAAGCGTTGTAATTGCCCATGAGTTATGAGAAAAGGCGGATTATGCCCTGCATTGATATATTGCAAAAGATGCGTTTGGAAATCGTAAATAGCTACAAAAAAAGTAATAAAATTCTCACCTTGTGCATTTTGTAAAACTAAATAGTTGAGCTCACTGACAATATCTCGCAAATTTTGTGTTTGTCGGATAATAGTACGCAAAGAAGCCTGAAAATTTGCCATCATCATAGCCGCCGCCATACCTTTGCCTGAAACATCAGCTATGCAGAACAAAAATTTTTCTTTATCCAAAGAAATAAAATCGTAATAATCGCCTCCTACGGTGAAATGTGGGGCATAATAAGCCGAAATCCATAATTTTTCGGTTTGAGGCAGATTTTTAGGACAAAGCCTTTGTTGAACTTGGGCGGCAATATCCAACTCTTTCCGAAAAACTTCTTGCTCAAGCTGTTTTTGAGCAAGTTTTTTATTTTCAATTGCTACAATCAGAATATTGGTGAGTGTGCGAATAAAGTCGGTATCTAAGGGGCTATTGGGGCTTGCCGAAGCAAAAAGAAAAGCCAAAGAGTTGCCTTTATGAAAAACAGGTATTACCCATTCAAATTCTGCAAAATTTTCTGCAAAAATACTTTCTTTCACCAGAATTACCTTTTGAGGGGCATTAGGCAAAAATTGTTCAAAATCGGGACTATCTACAAGTTTCTTGACACCAAAATGCGTTTTACAATACCATCTGCCAAAATCATTCACCCATAAAGCCATTTTTTGAAGGCTCAAATTACCTCGTAAAGTAAAATTATAGATGCGATATAGGTGGTCTTCTGCTATGTTGTTGTTGATAGCTTGCGTAATTTCTAGCAAAGCCCCTAAGGAAAGTTCCTTTCTTTGCAGAAGAGCATTCAAGGAAATCATTTGACAAGTGTTTTAGGGTCGTAGGCATCGCGTAAGCCATTGCCCAGTAAGTTGAAAGCAAGCACTAGAAGGCATATTGCCATACTTGGGTAAAAAATCAGATGCACTCCCAAACCTGTATCCGAACCGATAAAATCTTTACCTTCGGAAACCATCATTCCCCAAGAGGGTGTAGGGGGCTGAGCCCCCATACCCAAAAAGCTCAAACCTGCCTCAGTAAGAATTGCGGCGGCAAAGTTAGAGCTAATCATTACAATCAACGGACCAAAAAGATTGGGTAAAATATGCCTAAACACTATACGGAAATTGCTCAAACCCAATGCTCGGGCGGCTTCAATGTATTGCTTTTCTTTGATAGCCATGATTTCGCCACGTACCAAACGAGCAATTTCTACCCAAGTAGTAAGCCCCAAAGCAATAAATGCCCCCAATACACCCCTTCCCAAAGCCAAGCTAATCACAATTACAAGCATAATTTGTGGAATAGACCACACGATAGTCATCAAGAAATTGATAGCATAGTCTATTTTTCCGCCAAAAAAGCCTGCCAACGAACCCAAAGTTACTCCCAATATCACAGAAATAAACACTGCTACCAGACCAATTCCCAACGAGATTCGTGTGCCTAAAATCAGACGGCTCAGCAAATCTCTGCCCTGCTTATCAGTACCCAAAAGAAAAGTGCGTTTTTCAATATTTTTTTGCTCAAACTCACTGATGATTTCAGCCTTTGTAGTCTGATTGATTCTGCCCTCGTAGTCAATATAAAAAACCTTATCCCCTTCGGTATAGTAGGGCTTTCCGTTGAATTTTTCCACATTAGTAAGTTCTTTAAGCTCACTCAATTCGCCTACATACAAAGACTTGACTGCGGCAATAAGGCTGTATTTTTCCTTTCTGGGCGAACCGTCCTTGTTGGTTACCCCTTCCACCGTATAAGTAACTTCCAAAGTTTCTTTATTTACCTGATAGCTTTTGATGGGCACAATCGTGTATTCGCTGGGCAAACCAAAAAGCATTTTTTCAAGAAAAGACGGTTTGTATTGAGGAATATTTTTGCACTTTTTTAGAAAAGTAGCTTCATAACCCGGCGGTTTGAGTTTTACGTACACCGAGCCATCATCGGCATTGGGGGTGTTATCTGGCATTATCAAATAACCCAAAATAGCTACAATCACTGCAATAATAACTACTACCAAACCTATAACCGCAGTAATATTACTAAAAAACCGCTTTTTTACGTAATATCCAGGCGAATGATGCACCTCTTCTTTGATTGCTTGCATACTAACGGCTATTATGAGCTAAAAGTCCTTCTTTGGTGGCTAAATAATAATAGTTGCGAAAGTTTTCTTCAAAATTTTCGGTAGAAATTACTACATCAGAAAAATGGTTTAAGAAACATTTTACCCAACCTTTCTCAATCATTGTTTTGAGCGTATTTTTCAAAGTTATTTCATCGGCTCCTACGGCTTGTTGTATTTTGGCGAAACTTTCAACGAAGTAAATTTGGTCGAGTATTTCAAATTCAAGTTCGTTCATAATGTCGGTTTTTCCATTCATAGTTTTTTATTCGGCTTATGAGGGCAAAAAAAACCGCATAAATAGGATACAAAACAAATAGAATAGGTATCCAGTATGCTAACCTTTTTTGCCGCAAAAAATGTAGAACAATACTCAAAAATATAAACTCTGCTGTAAGTTTGAAGGCAAGCAAGCCCAAAACTACCCAAGTTTTTTCAAAAATCCAAAAAGAAAGCATCAAAGCTGAAAAGTTAGCAAGGAAAATGAATAATGCAAGCATTTTTGCAAAAGAATTTTGGTAATGCTCCCACTTACTTGCCCAACGTTTGCGTTGATGAAAAAACTGCTTCCAATTTTCGTTGGCTTGTGTACTTACTAATACTGCTTGCGATTTGAAAAATTGTACTCTCAAAGGAAATTGTGTTGCTATTTTGTGCATCAAAAATTCATCATCTCCCGAAGGAATATGTTCCGAGCCTGTAAAGCCACCTACTTGCTCAAAAATACTTTTTTTATAGGCAATATTTGCTCCGTTGCACATTGTAGGCTTGTGCAAAGCTATACAAGCCGCCCCTGCACCTATAAGACCAGCAAATTCAACTGCTTGCCATTGCTGAAAAAAATTATCTTCGGCAAATATATGTACAGGCATACTGACAAAATACGCATCGCTCTGCTTCAAATATACCAAAATAGCACTTAACCAAGAAATAGGTACCTGACAATCAGCATCGGTGCACACAATCCATTTGCCTTTTGCCATGCTAATAGCGTGCGTAATAGCTCGCTTTTTAGGAGAAAAAATATGAGAAAATTTATCATTTCTCAAAATACAACTATTGGGCAGGAAACTTTGAGCTTCTTTCACAATTTCCAAACTCTCATCTTCCGAAAAATCATCAATCCATAAGATTTCCCAATACTTTTGAGGTAAATCTTGCTGAACAAAAGTCGTTATCAGTTTAGGCAAATTTTTTGCTTCATTCCGAAAAACTACTACTACCGATAGCAACTTTTCTGCACTCTCTTTTGAAAGAAGTCTGTCGAGCTCTTCTTTGTCTATTCTACAAACTAATAGCTCATGAGAAAGGAGGTATTCCCACGCCCAACTAAAGTAAAGCATCATTATTGCATAAGCTACCAAAAACAGAGCAATAACTACCAAAAAAAACATCACAAATTACGTAATTTGAGTTCTTTCAGGAAATCGGAAATAGCTTTCTGATAGGTTTTGCCATCTTTTTCTTTGATTTGTTGCAGATTTTTTTTCAGTACAACGATTTTTTTCTGTCCCGAAGTCGCTTTTTCGTAGAGCATTTGCGTATGTCGAAAAGGGAAAGTTTCATCTTTCAAAGAATTGAAAAAAAGAAGAGGCTTATCTATTTCCGCTATTTCTTTTTCGATATCTAACCAATTTGGTACTACCCAACGAATATTGAATATTGGATACAAATCTTGTAGATAGCTTTGCAGAGATATAAAGCCATTTTCTATGATGAGCCCCGCCAAACTCATTTCGTTTCCTAGCCTTATGGCGGCATAAGCCCCTACACCTTCACCATAGAATATAATTCTATCCGAAGGAGCTTCCAAAATGTTAGTCAGATAATTGTAGGTAACCAGTGCCGTTTGGTAGAGCTTTTCAGGATTTTCAACAGATTGAGTTTGCTCATTGAGAATATAGTTGGGTACGATTACATTCATTCCCAGATAATTCCAAATCCTATATCGCCAAATATTTTTCTCCGAATAATACAACCTATCCGAGTTTTGTAGGTACAAAAGCCAAATTTTATTTTCCGACTTACTTGGAACAATGCAGGCTTCAATATTGCCGTAGGCACTTGGCAGAGAAACTTTCTCATACTCCAAGCCAAATTGCCTCATTTTTTCAGAAAAAGAGAAGGTCGGCCTCTCTGCAAGCTTCGGAAAAGTAAGCAAACGGAAACTACTTTTTAGCCAAAAATAACTGCCAACATAAGCCAAAAAAAGCAAGAAAAATAATCCTATGAATGCTTTTTTCCTTGAATTTTTCAAAGTCTTGTTGAAAATTTTTGAGTAAAAACGAAATTGGCACGAATTTATGAAAAATTTTATGTAAATTGCGAAAATTTTTCATAAGAAGCTAAATAAAATATCCATGCTCATTGTTGAAAACGCCTATATCTCTGACGATATTGCTGAATATTACTTCAAATGTGATTTAGAACGATGCAAAGGAGCTTGCTGTGAAGCAGGCGATTTGGGGGCTCCGCTCGAAGAAAACGAACTCTCTATCCTAGAACAAATCTTTGAGCAAATCAAGCCCTTTATGTCTGAAAAAGGTAGAAAAGTTGCCGAAAAACAAGGCTTATACATTCTGGATAGCGACGGCGATTTTTCTACAACTACTATTGAAGGCAAAGAATGTGTTTTTGCTGTGGAAGACGAAAAAGGCACTTGGGCTTGTGCTATCGAAAAAGCCTTTCAAGAAGGCAAAATTGATTTCCCAAAGCCTATTTCTTGCCATTTATACCCCATACGCATCACAAAGTATGACCAATACGAGGCTCTCAATTATCATCGGTGGCAAGTGTGTTCGCCTGCTTGCGTATTAGGCAAAAAAATGCAAGTGCGGGTATTTGAGTTCCTCAAAGAGCCTCTCATTCGCAAATATGGGAAGGCGTGGTATGAAAAGCTCTGTCAAGAAGTTACGAAATGGGAAAAAAGACGAATAAACCGCTAAAATGGCTTGATTTTCGCTCGTGTATTTTAATGCCAACCCCTATGAAGCAGATTACTTTTCTTTTGCTCACACTCGTTGCTTTGGCTGGTTGTAAGCATTATCACAACATTACGGCTCATTACAATGCTTATTTTTTGGCAAAAGAAAAAATGCTGGAAGCTGAAAAAAAAATTTTTACTAATCGCAAAGATAATTACAATCGAATTTTGTATGTCATTCCTCTACTGGATACCAACATGCTCAAAGGAATGAAAGCTGATTTTGACGACTGTATCAAAAAAGCCGCTTATGCCATAGAAAGACATGAAATAAGCAACTGGACTGACGACTCCTATCTGCTTGTGGGCAAGGCACGTTTCTACAATCGTGAATTTTCTGATGCTATCAATACCTTCAAATACATCAATGGCACCTCCAAAGATAAAATAATGCAAGAAAAAGCCCTTATTGAGCTAATGCGTACCTACATAGAAACCAATCAGTGGGATGATGCCGACATTGTTAAAAATTATTTGCGTAGATTTGAAGTAAGCCAATCCAATTTAGCTTCATATTATTTAGTTCAAGCTCATTTATATCGCCTTCGCAAAGATTATGAACGCACCGCCAAAAGTTTGGATTTGGCTTTGCCCGACATAAAGCGAGGCGAAAAAAAAGCACGATTGCTCTTTTTACAAGGGCAACTTTACCAAAAACTAAAAAACAATAAAAAAGCCTTTCAAAACTATGCCAAAGTTCTCAAAAACAAACCTCCTTACGAGCTTGAATTGCAAGCAAATTTGGCGATGATGCTCACAGGCGATTCTGCCAAAGTTTTTTCTGCCAAAACACAAAAAAAATTAGAAAAAATGCTCAAAGATTTCAAAAATCAAGACTATCTGGATGAAATCTATTACGCTTTGGCAATGCTTGAACTCAAACGCAACGATTTACGCAAAGCTATAAATCTGCTTCAAAAATCTGCCCAAGCCAAAGGTACAGGCGGACAAAAACCCTATACTTTCTTGCATTTGGCTGAAATTCATTTTGATAAATTACGCGATTATGAAACAGCCAAGTTGTACTACGATAGTACAATGGCTCTTTTACCCAAAGATGAAGAAGGCTATGAAAAAATTGCCAAACGTTATGAAGTACTTGATGAATTTATCAAGTATCTACGCATTGTTCAGCTAGAAGATAGCTTACAAAGAATGGCTAAAATGCCCGAAAATCAATTAGATGCTTATTTAGAAGCAAGTATCACCAGCCAAGTAAAAGCTGAAAAAGAATTGCAAAAAGCTCGTGAAAAAGCACAAAAACAAGCCGAAGCCGAAAAAGAGCTTTTAAGCAAAAATACTTTGCAAGAAGAAAAAAATCGCCAAAACAGCGAATGGTACTTTGATAATATCATCCAAGTAGAAGCAGGAAAAAAAGAATTTCGCCAAAAATGGGGCAATCGCCCCCTTGCTGATAATTGGCGGATTTTGAGCCGTATCTCAAACGAAATTGATGAAAGCATTCCTCAACAAAACCTTACAGCCAAAGAGCAAGCCATTGCAGAACAGGAGCAAATTCGTGAGGAAGTAAATAATCGAAAAAGAGCCGTGAAATCTCAAATCCCTCGTAGCCCAGAAGCTTTGCAGAAGTCTTTGCAAAAATGGGAAAATGCTTCGCTCAATCTAGCCAAACTCTACCATTTCCAACTTGATGAACTGCCCGATGCAGAAAAAACCTACTGGAGCATACCGCAAAGAGTTCAAAACTCTCAATACGAACCCGAAGTCTATTATTTGCTATATCTGCTCTACAATCAGCAAAAAAACTCTGCAAAAGCTCAAGAGATGCGAAATCTCATTTTCCAAAAATTTCCCAACTCTATTTATGCCAAACTCATAGAAAATCCTAACTATTTGGCTGAAAGTCAGGCTCAAAACGATGCCGTTCAGAAAGAATATGCCGAAATTTACGAGAATCTCTACGAAAAACGTCAGTACGAAGCTACTATTAAAGCTCTTGACGAACTGCAAAAAAAGTATCCCGAAAATGCTATCTCTGATAAAATTGAAGCCCTGAAAATTATTGCTGATGCTCGTTTACACAAAAAACAAGAAAAATTTGCCGAAGATTTAGAAAACTTTTTCCGTAAATATCCCGATAGCAAGGTTATTGAACATTTCAGAAAAATCGCTGAACTAAAAAAAGAGTAAAAACACGACAATTGTCTTACAAAGCTCTTTTCGAACAAAAAAAAACTAAAATTTGTTCTTTCATCAAAATTTATTTACTTTTGAAAAACGCAATACAAATGAATTCTACGGCAACACACTCGTACAAAGACACAACGATTTTCAACCTCATAGAGAAAGAATACAAACGCCAATTACACGGTATAGAACTCATAGCTTCCGAAAACTTCGTTTCCGAACAAGTAATGCAAGCTATGGGAAGTGTACTGACCAATAAATACGCCGAAGGCTTGCCCAAAAAACGTTATTACGGAGGTTGTGAAGTAGTTGATGAAATCGAACAAATTGCTATTGATAGAGCCAAAGAGCTTTTTGGAGCAGTTTGGGCAAATGTACAACCGCATTCGGGGGCTCAGGCAAATGCCGCTGTAATGTTGGCTGTTTTGAAACCTGGTGATAAAATTTTAGGTTTTGACCTCTCTCATGGTGGACACCTCACGCATGGCTCACCTGTCAATTTTTCAGGCAAGCTCTATCAACCTTCATTCTACGGCGTAGAACCTGAAACCGGGCTTATCAACTGGAATAAAGTAGAAGAAATTGCCGTGCGAGAAAAACCTAAACTCATCATCTGCGGAGCCTCAGCTTACTCTCGCGATTGGGATTACGCACGCCTGCGTGCTATTGCAGACCAAACAGGAGCTTTACTTATGGCTGATATCTCTCATCCCTCGGGGCTGATTGCCAAAAAACTACTAAATGACCCTCTCGAGTACTGCCATATTGTTACCACTACTACACATAAAACGCTTCGTGGGCCTCGAGGAGGCTTGATTATGATAAGAAAAGATTTTGAAAACCCCTTCGGTATCAAGAACCCCAAAGGAGAACTTCGTTTGATATCTGAACTATTAGACGCTGCCGTTTTCCCCGGCACACAGGGCGGTCCTTTGGAGCACGTCATTGCCGCCAAAGCAGTAGCTTTCAGCGAAGCATTAGAACCTTCCTTTGCCGAATATGCCCAACAAGTTCGTAAAAATGCCCAAACTATGGCACAAGAGTTTATACGCAGAGGCTACAAAGTAATTTCAGGTGGCACCGATAATCACTTAATGCTCATAGATTTGCGTTCAAAAAACCTTACAGGTAAACTCGCTCAAGAAACGCTCATCAAAGCAGACATTACCATCAATAAAAATGCTGTTCCTTTTGATGATAAATCGCCTTTTGTAACCTCGGGTATGCGTATCGGTACACCTGCTATTACTACACGTGGCTTGAAAGAAAACGATATGCTTCAAATTGTAGAATGGATTGATGAGGCTCTGCAAAATCATAACAACGACACCAAGCTCGCCCAAATCCGTGAAAAAATAAATTTACAAATGCAGCAATATCCTCTTTTTGCATACTAAACAAAACAACTCAATCAAAGTTTTATTTTCTGAAAATTAAACCCTTAAATTACAATGTGATATGAAAAAGTTTGCTCTCCTCTTCGCTTTGATATTTGTAGCAATATTTGCTTTCGCCCAAGAAGCTACCGACTTACAAGAAGTGCCAATCAAAACTTCGGCAGTATGTGGAATGTGTAAAAAGAAAATTGAAAAAGATTTAAGCTACGAAAAAGGAGTAGTAAGTGCAGATTTGAACGTTGAAACAAAAATCGTAACTGTAAAGTACAATCCTAAAAAAACTAATATAGCTAAAATTAAAAAGGCTATCAACAAAGCTGGCTACGATGCCGATGAGCTACCTGCCAATCCCAAAGCCTATAAGAAATTGCCTGAATGTTGTAAAAAAGACAACAAACTCCATTAAAAGATTGGCAGAAAATTTTAGTATAGTAGAACTAAAATTTTCTACTTCAAGACTAAATAATGCATGACTATGCAAGCCAAGAAAGATGAAAAACCCATTTTAGGTATTACCTTAGGCGACTACAACGGCATAGGTCCTGAAATTATATTGAAGTCTCTTGCTGATACGCGTTTACTTGCTTTTTGCACACCTATTATCTATGGCTCTCTGAAAGTTTTGAGCAAGTACCGTAAAATATTGCAGATGGAAGACTTCACCGCTGTTCTTATCAAAGATGCCGAACAAGCCAACCCCCGAAAAGTCAATCTTATCAATTGTTTTGATGATGCCGATGTGCAACCCGGACAAGTAACCGCCGAAGCAGGTAAAGCCGCTTTCGCATGTCTTGAAAACTGTACCAAAGACCTTCTACGTGGTGTTCTGCAAGGAGTAGTTACTGCTCCTATCAACAAGTACAATATACAGAATGAGCATTTTCAGTTTGTAGGGCATACCGAATATTTTACCGAAAACTTCGGTGTAAGCGATTCGCTCATGTGCATGATAAGCGAAAAAATAAAAGTTGCTCTACTTACAGGGCATATCCCCCTGAAAGAGGTTGCTTCTGAAATTACCAAAGAAAAACTGCAAAGTAAACTTGAATTACTTATCCGTACTTTGCAAAAAGATTTTGGTGTGCAAAAGCCTAAAATCGCCGTACTGGGCCTGAACCCCCACGCAAGCGAAAGAGGACTAATAGGTACAGAAGATATAGAAATTATTGAACCCGTAGTACGTGAATTTCGCAAACAAGGTAATCTAATATATGGACCTTTTCCTGCTGATGGCTTATTTGGTAGCGGCAAGTATACCTCTTATGATGCCATTTTGGCAATGTATCACGACCAAGGTTTGGTAGCTTTCAAAACCCTAGCTTTCGATGAAGGGGTAAATTATACAGCAGGTTTACCAATTGTACGCACCTCGCCCGACCACGGCACCGCCTACAATATCGCAGGGAAAAATCAGGCAAATCCCAGCTCTATGTTGAAAGCTATTTATACCGCTTGCGATATTATCAAAGCTCGACAAGGTGAAAAACTAGCACTATCAGTAAAATGAGGCTATTCGTTCTTTTATTTTTAGGATTTTGGTCCCACTGCTTTCCGCAAGATTTAGACCGAGTACGTAAAAACCTTCAAAAACTTTGCTCTCCCGAATTCAATGGCAGAGGTTATGTAAAAAAAGGCGATTCCCTGGCTTCTGCTTGGATTGCCCAAGAATTTGAAAAAATTGGATTACTACATTTTGAAAATTCTTATTTCCAAAATTTCAGTATAAGTATCAACACTTTTCCCAAAACAATTCAGTGTAGTATTGATGGTAAAAAATTGAACTTAGGCAAAGATTTTATCGTCAGTGCTCATAGCCCTTCGGCTTTTGGTAAAGCGACGATAGTTTTGCTAGATACCCTTCTTTTTTCGGACAAAGACCGCCGAAAAAAATTTTTTGAACAAGATTTCCAAAAAAAAGCCTTGGTGTATCCTGTGAGTTGGTCAAAAAAATTTGCCGAGCTGAGCCGTAATGAAATAGAAAAATTAAAAAAAGCAAGTATATGGGTTTCTTTACATTCCAAACTTACAGCAAGCGTTTCTGTATGGCAAGATAAATTGCCCGAAATTCAACTTCTTCAAAGTGTTTGGAAACCTTCTTGCAAACGAATTACTTTCCATATTCGCAATAAGTTTATTGAAAAGTATAATACTCGTAATGTAATTGGCTACATCAGAGGCACTACCCAACCCGATAGCTTTGTAGTTTTTACGGCTCATTACGACCATCTGGGCAGTATGGGCAATATTTATTTCCCGGGTGCCAACGACAATGCCAGCGGTGTTACAATGCTTTTAGAATTGGCACAGCATTACAAGCAAAACCCTTCCAAATACTCGGTTGCTCTGATAGCTTTTGCCGCCGAAGAGGCTGGGCTCATAGGTTCGCAGTTTTATACTCAAAACCCACTGTTTCCTTTATCGCAAATTAAAGTATTGCTCAATCTGGATTTAGTAGGAACAGGCAATGAAGGTATTACAATAGTGAATGGTGCTGTTTTTGAAAAAGATTTTCAGTTGTTTGAAAAAATCAATGATAACCATAAACTTTTACCCAAAATTGCTAAAAGAGGCAAAGCCGCTAATTCTGACCACTACTTTTTCTCAGAAAAGGGCGTAAAAGCTTTCTTTATCTACACGATGGGGGGCATCAAAGCCTATCATGATATTGATGATAGAGCTGAAACATTACCCCTGACAAAGTACAAAGAGCTATTCAAACTCATTACCGAGTACATCAAAATATGTGAGTAAATTTTTACTTTTTTTGGAACGTTTTTTGAAAAAAATTGTTACTTTTGTTGCCTGTACCTAACAGCTTAAAACCTATTCTTTAACGCATAGCCTTATGTTTCTGATATAAAGGCTATACAAATTGAAAATGCTATGAACATTACCTACAATCATTCTTACGGCTACATTGCTGATGGTAAAGTTTTCTTGAAGGGTTATTTGAACTATCCTGATAGGGAGATTGGCGTAGTCAAAGAAACAGATGAGAAATCTATCGAATATTTTGAAAAACGCTATGCTGAACTTTGTGAAAAAATCAACAAACTTGAACAAGATATTCATCGAGCTGAAAACAAAGGCTCTTATCTAATGAAACTGCTCCACCTTCGCGAATATACTCTAAAATTCAAAGGATTGGGCGATTTTCCTGCTCTACTTTCTCGATTAGATGAACTGGAAAAGTTCTTGCGTTCTTTGATAGAGCAAAACCGACAACGTAATCTAGATATTAAAAATCAAATCCTTGCTGATTTGGCTCTGCTCGTAGATGAAACCGATTGGAAAAACACAGATGCCAAGGTAGAAGAGCTCAAACAACGCTGGATTCGTACAGGAGCGGTAGAAGAATCGCAACAGGCTGAAATGGAAGAGCATTTTACAAGGCTCATTAAAGCATATTACCAACACAAAAAAGAATATTTCAAGAAAAGAGCTGAAGAAATCAAAAGTAGGCTCAATCAATATCGCTTGCTTGTAGATAAAGCCAGTATCCTCAAACTTTCTGATGACTTTGAAGCCACTGCTCTTGCTTTCAAAGAAATGCAACAAAAATGGAAAACGATTGGCAAAGTGCCTCAAAAGAAATTGGAAAAATACTGGGAACGCTTCAAAAAAATCAATAATGAATTTTTCTATCGATATAAGCAGTTCAAAGAAGGTGTACCCATAGAGCAGATCAAGCCTCTGGACCCCTTAGAGCAAGCTCGTATCGTTCAGGAAAAACTTTGCAAGCGTGCCGAAAGCCTTATTGGCTTAAATACTGAAGACAGCGTAAATGAAGCTAAACAGTTGCTTGTAGCTTGGAAAAACCAAGTTAATAATCCTCGCTATTTAGATAAAAACCTTGCTAATCGTTTCCGTTATGCTTGTGATAGAATCTTTGAAGAAAGTTATTTGATGAAAGTAGTAATGCGAAAATATCCCGATTTCTATCAAAAACCCAAACTAGACCAGTTCCGTATCAAAACAAGTTTCTTGCGAGAACTTATCCGTAAAGATGAACAAGAAATCCACATTGCAGAAAATAGCCAAAACTACAAACCCGAACATAAAAGCTTTAATTTGGCTACACAAAAACGTAAAGTTCAAGTGAAAAATATCATGCTGGAAGAATTTGATAAAGAGCTCAAAAAACTTTATACACCATCCAAAAATTTTCAGAAAAACTACGTTCCTAAAAAATAAACCTAAAAATTTTATTTTTCGCACATTTTTGGTAAATTGTTGAACCATAAATCTTGATTGCCTTATGTACTGGACTCTTGAATTAGCCTCGTATCTAGAAGATGCTCCTTGGCCTGCTACCAAAGATGAATTGATTGATTATGCGATTCGTTCAGGAGCACCTATGGAAGTGATTGAAAACCTGCAAGAACTCGAAGATGATGGGCAACCCTATGAAAACATCGAAGAAATATGGCCTGATTATCCAACCAAGGAAGATTTCTTTTTCAACGAAGACGAATATTGAAACAAAAAGCTAACCCAAAAGGTTAGCTTTTTTTAGTTTTGTATCTTTTTGTTGTTTGTTTCTTGTGTAAGCAATTTTTTATTAGCAGATGCAACAATTTGCTGACAATTTTTTGCTAATTCTTCGCTTTTGAAATATTCACAAATAGGTAAAAATTTATTTTTACATTTCACCTTTCCATATCCAAAACCTTTCGGAATAGGGAAAGCTACAAGGTAGGCTATCAAAAATTCCATAAACAGCAGAGCCCGAGCCTGTCATAGATGCATACAAAGCTCCTTGTGTATAAAGTTGTGCCTTTATTTCTGACAAAATAGGGTACTTTTCAAACAAATGCTCTTCAAATTGATTTTTCAGCCAATTTTTCCATTCTCGTAAAGGAGAATTTTCTATGCTGTTCCGTAAATCAAATGTAATAGGTTTAGGTTTTATGCCTTTATACGCTTCTGCTGTTGAAATAGCAAAGCGAGGATAGACAATCATTATTTTTCTACCTTTCAAATTTAGCGAAGTAGCCTCGAAAACATCGCCTTTCAAAAAGCAAATTTTGGGAGTGTTTTCAATAAAAAAGGCACAATCGCTACCCAAACGACTGGCATACACTTGCATTTGTTGACTATTTAAGCCTAAATTAAAATATTCGTTGAGCATTTTTATCAAGAAGGCTACATTTGCCGAGCCGCCCCCGAGCCCCGCACCCATAGGAATATTTTTCAGTAAAATAATGCGAACAGGAGGTAAAGCAAAATCTCGAGAAAGTAATTGATAAGTCTTGTAACAAAGATTTTCTTGAATAGCGGCATCTATCTGTAAACCTTTGATTTCTAAAGTTAATTTTTCAGCAGGTAAGATTTCTAATGCATCTTGCAAAGACACAGGGTAAAAGCAAGAAACTAGATTGTGATAATTATCGGAGCGTTTTTCGATAACATATAGTCCTAAATTGATTTTAGCATTCGGAAAACTAATCATTTCAAATATAAATTACGCAAATGGAACTTTTCTAGAGTTTTTTCAAAAAAATATAGTGTTAAAATTGAGCATCCAAAAAATTTCAACTGTATTGCTTATCAAACGCTATCAAACTGATTTTTGCTTTGCATAGTGAGCACAGATTTGTTGTAAATTGCATTTCTGGCAATGTGGTTTGCGAGCTGTGCAAATATATCTGCCGTGTAAAATCAGCCAATGATGAGCCTTGGGAATGAGTTCGGCAGGAATGTTTTGGGTAAGTTCTTTTTCCACTTGCAGGGGTGTTTTAGCTTCTGCCGAAACCAAGCCCAATCGGTGCGAAACTCGAAAAACGTGTGTATCTACTGCCATAGCAGGCTGATTATAAATCACCGAAGCAATTACGTTAGCTGTTTTTCTACCTACTCCTTGCAAAGTTTGCAGTTCTTCGATAGTCTCTGGAATTTTTCCTTTATATGTTTCTACGATACGCTTAGCGGCGGCTATAAGATGCTTGGTTTTATTATTAGGATAAGAAACACTCTGAACATAAGGATATACTTCTTCGAAAGTGGCTTCTGCAAGGCTTTGAGGTGTAGGAAAACGCTTGAACAAAGCAGGTGTAACAGCATTTACTCTCTTATCGGTGCATTGTGCCGAGAGAATAACAGCTACAAGCAACTGATAAGAATTTTCGTATTGAAGTTCGGTGGTAGGTTCAGGAAAATTTTGAATGAAATAGTCTAAAAGATAGTCATAGCGTTGTTTTTGCGTCATACATTACTTTTTTATGCCATTTTTTACGCAATACATTACATAAAGCATTTCACGAGAAATTTGTTTACAACGCTCGTCATAGGTTTGTGTTTCTTGTGGCGAATCGTCGGAAATTTTAGGATCTTCGTAAGGAATGTAAAATCTTTGTTCAGCACCTTTTACAATGGGGCACACTTCGTTGGCAGAAGAACACACCAAAATTGCTATAAAGCCCATTTGCGGATTGGCAGTAGAGTTATATTCCTTGGAAAAAAGATAGATTTCTGGAATGTTTTGGGCATAACTTACCACATACTTTGGGTTTTTCTCATCACTCGAAGAAATATTTTTAATTTCCAAGCCTGCCCTTTGCAATGCCGCTACGGTACGAGGATTGCAAGCCGTAGCTTCTGTTCCGCCAGAAAAAGTGCTGATTTTTTCCAGTCCGTAGTAGTATGCTCCAATTTGTAGCCATACTTGCCCAAAGTGGCTTCTACGTGAATTGTGTGTACAAATTACGATAATTTCGGTTGTTTCTTTTTTCTTTTGCTTTTTGATAATGTGATTAGCAATTTCTTTGAGTTCTTTCCGTCGTTGTTGTGGAATTTGCTCAAACTCTTTGGCACGTTCATCAAGATATTTTTTTACTTTTGTAAATAGTGGTGGAGATGTAAACATTTGCAAACTCATAGGTAAGAAAGTTAGTAACAAGAGAGTTGTTATTTTATTCATAGGAGAAACGTTTGGATACTGCCAAGTTAGTTTTTTTTCAAACATCTACCAAATTAAAAAATCTTTACTCCAAGATTAAGCCAAAACGTTTTCTAAAATCTTCCAAAGTTGGGTGTTTTTGAGCCAAAAATAGCCATTTATCCTGATTGGTGTAAATGATTTTATTTTCTACTTGCTCTTTGGATGCTACACTCGCCTGAATATCAAAGCGGGTAGCGTTTTGCAAAAACTCTTGCAACAATTTTATCCAAAACTCTTTTTTTTTGTTCACAATATTTGTTTGTAGGCTATTTTCCAGAACTAAATGCAGAACATTCTTTTCCCAAGTAAAGGGTCTGTCCAAAATTATTCTATCGGTAGAGTCAAATTCATCACTTTGTTTAGCTTTCTGTACAAGTTTTTGCCATGCCTCTTGCATTTCAGAAAGACTAATCGGCTTTTTCGGGAAAGCCTCGCTATGGGCTGCTGCATTTGTAGCTTTTGGCTGAGTAGCAGTAATTTTATCACTAACCTGATTTTGAAGCGTTTCAATAGTAGGAAGCGGAAGCGTACTTTTGAACTCTTGCGGTTTAGTTTGAGCAGAAGGCGTTATGGGGTAGGTACTTTTTTTTTATCATCTGCAATATTTTGACTTTGAGCTATTTGAGAAAGCTCAATAGCTTTTTGCAGATGAGCAATTTTCATCAGAGCAATTTCTACAAAGAGTTTGGGGTTTTTGCTATTTTTGTATTGAATATCTACTTGTTGCAGAACATTCATAGCCGAAATAAGCCAAGAAAGGGGCAAATTTTTTGCTTGCTCGGCATAGCGTTTTTTGATTTCATCGGTAGTTTGCAGAAGTTGTACAGTTTGGGCATCTTTACTTACAAGCAGATTTCGCCAATGTTCTGCCAGTCCTATCACGAAAAGATGTCCGTCGAAGCCTTTTTTTAGAATTTCATCAAAAATAAGCAAAGTTTGCGAAAGGTCGTTTTGCCAAAGGCAATCTGTAATGCGGAAATAATAGTCGTAATCAAGAATATGAAGGTTCTCAATGGTCTTTTGATAGGTGATAGTATTATCGGCAGAAAAAGTTACAATCAAATCAAACATAGAAAGAGCATCGCGTAAGCCTCCATCGGCTTTTTGGGCAATTAGGTGCAGGGCTTGCGGCTCGGCTTTGATGCCTTCTTTTTCTGCAATAGAAGCCAGATGATTGGCAATGTCAGAAATTTGAATACGATTGAAGTCGTAAATCTGACAGCGAGAAAGAATAGTAGGGATAATTTTATGTTTTTCAGTAGTAGCCAAAATAAAAATAGCATAGCGGGGCGGCTCTTCTAAGGTTTTCAGGAAAGCATTGAAAGCCGCATTGCTAAGCATGTGCACCTCGTCTATGATGTAAATTTTGTATTTCCCATTTTGGGGCGGATAGCGAACTTGCTCCACAAGGTTTCTGATATCTTCCACAGAGTTGTTGGAAGCGGCATCTAATTCGTGAATATTAAAAGAAGCATTATTTTGAAAAGCAACACAAGATTCGCACTCGCCACAGGCTTCGCCTTCAGGGGTAATATGGTGACAATTGATAGTTTTGGCTAAAATTCTCGCACAAGTGGTTTTGCCTACCCCTCTGGGTCCACAGAATAAAAACGCTTGTGCTAAATGATTGTTCAGAATAGCATTTTTGAGCGTAGTAGTAATATGACTTTGCCCCACTACACTAGCAAATGTTGCAGGACGATACTTGCGAGCCGAAACAATAAAATTTTCCATTCAGATGCTAAGTGATTTGCAGATATAGAAAGTTTGAGTAGAGAAAAAGGAAATCTGCCTTGAACTTACATAAAATCTTGTCTCAAGTCAAGAAGTCATTTCTATAATTTTCATGAGTTTATCTTTGGAAAAAGGTTTTACGATGTAATCTAGCACTTGGGTATACGTTTTGGCTTTATCGAAATCATTTTGATTGATAGAAGAAGAAAGCATAAAAATTTGGGCTTTGTTGTCTCCATTTAGTTTTTGATAATTATCCAAGAACTCCCAACCATCCATTTCAGGCATATTGATATCCAGAAGAATAATATCAGGCTTGACACTTGTGTTATTCTTTAAATAGTTGAGAGCGTCTTCGGCACGCAGAAACGAAATTACCTGATTTTGTTCGTGTAATTTTTTTATCACCGATTCACACACCATATTATTGATACGGTCATCATCAATAACAATATAAAACTTAGGTTTTATCATAACACACGGTGCATTTATTTTGCTTACAAGGCTGATTCATAGTTTAGGCTAACTTGGTCCCAATTTATTACACTCCAGAAGGCTTGAATGTAATCTGCCCGGCGGTTTTGATACTTTAGGTAATAGGCATGCTCCCATACATCCAGTCCGAAGATAGTTTTAGTGAGGGATGTTTTATAGATTTTTTTCATCTGCAAGTTATCCTGATTAGGTGTATTTTCCAAGAAAAGACCTCGTTTTTTTTCATAAGCCAGCCAAGTCCAGCCTGAACCAAACAGCGATTTGGCTTTTTCGCTGAAAGCCTCTTTAAACTTTTCAAAACTACCAAATTGTATACGGATAGCTTCGGCAAGTTTGCCTGTAGGTTCGGAAGAATTTTGCTTGGGAGTAAGAATTTTCCAAAAAAGTGAATGATTGTAATGCCCACCTGCGTTGTTACGAATTTTAGTATCTTTATCTGTAAGATTGGCTAATATTTCTTCTAAACTCATTTTTTCAAATTTAGTACCTGTAATTGCTTCATTAAGATTTTTTACATACGTAGCATGATGCTTGGTATGGTGAATTTGCATGGTTTGGGTATCAAAATACGGCTCTAATGCCTCGTAAGGGTAAGGTAAAGCAGGCAACTCAAATGCTTGTACTCTGCCAGCCCAAAGCCATTCAGGTTTGAGAAGACTTGCAGCAGTGAAAAGAAAGGCATTTTGCAAAAATGTTCGTCTTTGCATAAAGATTATACTTTTGTGTTTAACAAAAGTATGAGAATTTTAGAGCACTTGCAAATTTTTCTTTGGCAAATAAAAACAAAAAACGATAGAAACACGTAATAAACGAATGAAAGGTAAAAAAAATGAAATCAAAAACGTCTTGCTTCAAATGATATGATAAATTTAGGCTTTTTGAGTGTATATTGATGAATCCATAATATTTATGCCTGCTGTACTATCGCTCAAAAAATTATCAAATTCATTTTCGGCAAAATTTTTGTGATGATTTTGAGGAATTTATCCAAACAAAATACTATATTTGCCTTTGAAAATCGAACCACCTATGGGTAAGGTACTCATACTCAATCAAGATTATTCTGCTCTTACGATTTGTAGCGTGCAGAAAGCCTTTATCCTTGTATATTTGAACAAGGCTGATATTGTGTCTGTTTCTTCCGAAGGAGAAATTCGAACCGTAACGCGTACTTTTCCACGTCCTTCTGTAATACGTTTGCACAAGTACGTGAGTTTGCCTTACAAGGGAGTAATTTTGAGTCGTCAGAATATTTTCCGCCGCGATGGGCAAGAGTGCCAATATTGTGGTGCAACAACCGATTTAACATTAGACCACGTACTTCCACGCTCACGTGGAGGAAAATCTTCTTGGACAAACCTTGTCACTGCTTGTAAAAGTTGTAACTCCAAGAAAGGTGACCTTACCCCCGAAGAAGCAGGAATGCCTCTGAAACGAAAACCTATCAAGCCCTCTTTCATAATGTTTTTGCGTGATTTTTCGGGCAAAATCGAAAAAGATTGGGAAATGTTTTTAGGCAAGAAAAATAAAGACGAAATCGTATGGAATAAGTGAGGCAAAAGCCTCACTTTTTTGTGTTTAGCCTGTGATAAATTTACTCCTTTTTTATTGAGTAGGGGGTCTGTAAGGCTGAAAAGGCATTTTCAAAAGACCCTTCAAAGTTGCATTTTCTTGAGCTTCGGGGTGGGTATCTAATCCATAACGCAATTTTTCAGGTTTTTCAAAAGTATAAGTTCTGAAAATCCTGTCCCAAATGGCAAAAATATTTCCATAGTTGGTATCGGTGAGTGGGCGAGTAGTGTGATGATGCACTTTGTGCATATTGGGCGAAACAATGACCCAACTTAATATTTTGTCTAATTTTTCGGGCAAGCGAATATTGGCATGATTGAATTGAGAAAAAAACACCGAAAGGCTCTGATAAAGCATAACAAGCCATATTGGCGTACCCAAAAGTGCTATACCCAGCGTAGTAAAAATAGCCCGAAATACACTTTCGCCAGGGTGGTGGCGATTGGCGGTGGTTGCATCTACATTGGTATCGGTATGATGAACCAAATGAAATTGCCACATCCATTTTACCTGATGTTCAAGCCAATGGATAAAATATGCTCCTATCAAATCCAAGCCTAAAAGCCCGACTATTGTAAATGCCCACAAGGGAAGTTCTATCCACTGTAAAACACCAAATTTTTGGCTGATAGCCCAATCGCTGGTTTTGAGTATGAGCCAAGCAAAAGCAAGATTGATAACTATTGTAGTGAGCGTAAAAAACAAGTTGATACCTGCATGTTTCCACTTTGCATAATTTGTTCTGAAAAGTGGAATAAGACTTTCCAAAGACCAAAACAGCGCCAATCCGCCTACCAAAATCGCAGACCTGTGCGTACTTGGTATCTCGCTGAAATAATTTGCAATTTGTTCAAACATAAGCAATAAACATATAAAAATTCCATAAAAAATAAGGCTACTTGCCAAATAATATTCTGCAATATACAAATTTGCAAAATAAAAAAGATTTCTCAAAAATACTTTTTTTGCACTTTGCTGGATAATCTTTAATATTGCTTTCTACTTTTTGAAAAAACTTTTATTTCTGCACTTTTGAAAAGCATTTTAATCCGACAAATCTGTAAATTTTAGTAAAAAAATGATAGCAGTAATTCAAAGAGTAAAAAATGCTTCTGTAAGTATAGAAAACGAAATAAAATCTGAAATCGGTAAAGGATTGCTTGTGCTTTTGGGAATCGGCAATACAGACAGCACTGATGATGCCGCTTGGCTTGCTAAAAAAATTGTACAAATGCGAATTTTTGCTGATAAAGAAGGAAAGATGAACCTTTCAGTGCAGGAGATAGCAGGTGAAATTTTACTAGTAAGCCAATTTACATTGTTGGCAAGCACCAAAAAAGGCAACAGACCTTCTTTCATTGAGGCGGCTCGCCCCGAAGTAGCCATTCCTCTCTATGAGAAAGCAATAGAAATATTTTCGCAAGAGCTTGGTAAAGCTATTCAGACAGGAGCATTTGGAGCAGATATGCAAGTAAACCTTTGCAATGACGGACCCGTAACCATTATCATAGACTCCAAAAATAGAAAGTAATAGTTACGAATTTGCTTTTCAAGCATTAAATTGATAACCCGTATACTTTTCAAAGGTTTAAAAGAATGTTGCTTCAAAATTATTTTTTACAAAAAATTTGGTGATAAAAAGTTTTTTCGTACTTTTGCAGTTCAAAATTGAAAAAGGTCTAAAAATCTGAAATAAATGCCTACTATACAGCAATTAGTGAGAAAAGGAAGAGAGGCGAAAAAGGCAAAGTCAAAGTCGCCTGCCCTTGATGCTTGCCCGCAAAAGCGAGGCGTATGTACGAAAGTGTATACTACTACGCCCAAAAAACC
Source organism: uncultured Cytophagales bacterium (assembly GCA_938002655.1). Taxonomy (GTDB): domain Bacteria; phylum Bacteroidota; class Bacteroidia; order Cytophagales; family Thermonemataceae; genus Raineya. Next base: position 13,591 of record CALLAC010000025.1, on the reverse strand, counting down.
TAATTCAGCGTTGAGAAAGGTGGCCAAAGTGCGTCTTTCTAACCAGCAAGAAGTAATTGCCTATATTCCTGGCGAAGGTCATAACTTACAAGAACACTCCATCGTGCTTATTCGTGGAGGACGTGTAAAGGATTTGCCTGGTGTTCGCTACCATATAGTTCGTGGTGCTTTGGATACAGCAGGTGTAGCCAATCGCCGTCAGAGGCGCTCAAAATATGGAGCCAAACGTCCTAAACCTGGTCAGCAGGCACAACCCGCAGGAAAAGGTAAAAAATAGCTTGAAGATACGGATTTTTTAGCAAATCGATCTTTTTCAGTGAAGTCAAACAGCCGATAGAGTTTCGGTTGAGTAACTTAAAAAAATTTGTTGAACTTATGAGAAAATCAAAACCGCCTAAAAGGTACGTATTACCTGACCCAAAGTATAAAGATACTTTGGTAACTAAATTTGTGAATAATTTGATGATGGAAGGCAAGAAAAGTCTGGCTTACAGAATATTTTATGGAGCCATTGATTTAATAACAGAAAAAACCAAGGAAGATGGCTTAGAAGTATGGCGTAGAGCCTTGAACAACGTAATGCCTAGCGTAGAAGTAAGAAGCCGAAGAGTAGGGGGAGCCACATTCCAGGTTCCTACAGAGGTTCGCCCTGAACGCAGAATTTCTTTGGGTATCAAGTGGCTTATCAAATATGCTCGCCTTCGTAACGATAAAACTATGGTAGAATGCTTAGCCAACGAAATTATTGCCGCTTCCAAAGGTGAAGGTGCCGCCGTGAAAAAGAAAGACGACACCCACAGAATGGCCGAAGCAAACAAAGCTTTCTCACATTTCAAATTCTAAAAAATATTTTTATCTGTTTCGCTAACAACCTATAATTATGGCAGACTTAAAGTATCTTAGAAATATTGGTATCTCTGCTCATATTGATGCAGGAAAAACAACTACCTCTGAGCGTATCCTGTACTATACAGGAAAAACCCACAAAATTGGAGAGGTACACGAAGGAGCCGCTACAATGGACTGGATGGAGCAAGAGCAAGAGCGTGGTATTACTATCACTTCTGCCGCTACCTCTACTCGCTGGAACTATCCTACCATACAAGGTGAAATTACACCTGAATCCAAAACTTACACTATCAACTTGATTGATACGCCTGGCCACGTAGATTTCACCGTAGAGGTGGAGCGTTCTTTGCGTGTATTGGACGGGGCCATCGCCTTGTTTTGTGCTGTGGCAGGAGTTCAACCTCAGTCCGAAACCGTTTGGAGACAAATGGATAAGTATCGCGTTCCTCGTATCTGTTTTGTAAATAAAATGGATAGAGCAGGGGCAGATTTCTTTAAGGCTGTCAGAGAAATAAAAGAAAATTTAGGAGGCAACCCTGTTCCTTTACAAGTACCTATAGGTGCCGAAGATACCTTCAAAGGAGTAGTAGATTTGATAACCAACCAAGGTATCATTTGGAACGAACACGATGAAGGTAAAACCTATCAAATTGTTCCTGTACCTGCCGATATTCAAGAAGATGTAAACTTCTGGCGTCAGAACCTTATTGAAGCTGTTGCTTCTTACGACGACCACCTACTCGAAAAGTTTTTTGATGACCCTAATTCTATCACACCTACTGAAATTCGTGCCGCAATTCGTAAGGCGGTAATCGATATGTCGATGCAGCCTGTAATGTGCGGCTCAGCTTTCAAAAACAAAGGGGTGCAGTCTTTGCTTGATGCAGTTTGTGAATTTTTACCTTCTCCCTTAGATTTGCCTCCTGTAAAAGGCAAACACCCTGAAACCGAGCAAGAAATTGAACGCAAACCTGATGTAAACGAGCCTTTTGCGGCACTTGCTTTCAAAATTGCTACTGACCCTTACGTAGGACGTTTGTGCTTCTTCCGTGTGTATTCCGGCTCATTAGAAGCTGGTTCTTATGTGCTCAATACGCGTACAGGAAAAAAAGAGCGTATTTCTCGCCTTATGCAAATGCACGCCAACAAGCAAAACCCTATCGATAGAGTAGAAGCAGGTGATATTTGTGCAGGGGTTGGTTTCAAAGATATCAAAACAGGTGATACGCTTTGCGATGAAAATAACCCGATTGTTTTAGAAGCAATGACTTTCCCCGAACCTGTAATTGGTTATGCTATTGAGCCTAAAACAACCGCAGACTTAGACAAAATGAGCAATGCCTTGGCAAAACTTCTAGAAGAAGACCCTACGCTTAGTCTTTATACAGACCATGAAACAGGGCAAACCGTTTTGCGTGGTATGGGCGAATTGCACCTGGAAATCATTCTAGACAGAATGAAGCGTGAATTTAAAGTAGAAGTAAATCAGGGTGCCCCACAAGTAGCCTATAAAGAAGCTCTTACCTCTACCGTTGAACACAAAGAAGTCTATAAAAAGCAAACGGGTGGGCGTGGTAAATTTGCTGACATTGTCTTTGAGATTGGTCCTCGGGAAGATGGCAAGCCTGGATTAGAGTTTATCAATGATATTGTTGGTGGGGTCATTCCAAAAGAATTTATTCCTGCCGTACAGAAAGGTTTTGAAGCGGCTATGAAAAACGGACCCTTGGCTGGCTATCCTGTCGATTCTATGCGTGTGCGTTTGTTTCACGGTTCATATCACGAAGTAGACTCTGACTCTTTCTCTTTTGAAATGGCGGCTTCGCTTGGTTTCAAAGAGGCGGCTAAAAAAGCTTCACCCAAACTTTTAGAGCCCATTATGTCAGTGGAAGTAGTTACTCCTGATGAATTTACTGGACCTATTACAGGCGATTTGAATCGCAGACGCGGTGTGATGAAAGGAATGGATAGCAAAGGCGGTGCTCAGATTATTAAAGCTGATGTACCTTTGGCAGAGCTATTTGGTTATGTAACTACCTTGCGTACTATTTCTTCAGGACGTGCTTCTGCTACACTTACTTTCTCGCATTACGATTTTGTACCTCAAAATATTGCAGAGAAAATTATTGCAGAAGTGAAAGGAGCAAAAGCTAACTAACCATCAAATTCGTGTGCAGCGTAGCGAGTTGCTAAAACCCTCTATCTCTATACGCAAACCTATTTTCGGGAATAAATGACGCTTTCCGAAAATAACTTGTAGTGCAAAAATGCGTCTTTCATAGGGTACAAACGTGTATGCCCAAAATTCTAACAACCATGACACAAAAAATTAGAATTAAACTAAAATCTTACGACCACAATCTGGTGGATATTTCAGCTGCCAAAATCGTAAAGGCTGTGAAAGATAACGGAGCTGTAGTAAGCGGACCTATTCCTTTGCCTACTCGCAAAGAAATATTCACTGTACTCCGTTCACCTCACGTAAATAAAAAATCGCGTGAGCAGTTCCAACTTTGTACCTACAAACGCTTGATTGATATTTATTCGTCAAGTCCTAAAACTGTTGAAGCTTTGCTGAAACTAGAACTGCCTAGCGGAGTAGATGTAAAAATTAAGGTCTAAAAAATTTGGAAGATTGCAAAAAATATCGTAGCTTTGCAATCTCATTTGTTCTCGTAGCTCAACTGGATAGAGCATCTGACTACGGATCAGAAGGTTGAGGGTTCGACTCCTTCCGAGAACACTTAACAGCGACAAAAAAGCCCCTTGGAAAGGGCTTTTTTATTTAAGAATTTCAGCTCTAAAAAAACTCTTACTTTCTAAATTGTAGGTGCTCTCGAAATACTTGTAGCAATAAAGCGTCTATGAACTTTGCTCTTTGGTCAATACTTTTGCTACAGTAGCACCAATATCAGCAGGTGAATATACCACGTGAATGCCACACTTGCTCATAATTTCCATTTTAGCCTGAGCAGTATCGTCTTTCCCTCCGATGATAGCTCCTGCGTGCCCCATACGTCTGCCTTTGGGAGCAGTCTGACCGGCAATAAAGCCAATGACAGGCTTTTTATTCCCCGTAGATTTGATATATTCGGCGGCAACTGTTTCATAGTTTCCACCGATTTCGCCAATCATTACAATGGCATCAGTGCCTTCATCTTCCATCAACAATTCAACGGCTTCTTTGGTGGGTGTACCAATAATGGGGTCTCCTCCAATACCAATTGCAGTAGAAATACCCAGACCCGCTTTTACGATTTGGTCAGCGGCTTCATAAGTAAGTGTACCCGATTTTGAAACAATACCTACACGTCCAGGTTTAAATACAAAACCAGGCATAATACCTACTTTCGCTTCACCAGGCGTAATAACTCCAGGGCAATTCGGACCAATCAGGCGAGATGTTTTGCTTTTCAGATATTCTTTTGCATACATCATATCCTTAACAGGAATGCCTTCTGTTATACAGATAATTACTTCGATACCTGCATCAGCTGATTCCATAATTGCATCAGCGGCAAAAGCAGGAGGTACAAAAATAATGGAAACATTTGTTTCTACTTCTTTCACAGCATCATATACTGTATTGAATACAGGACGTTCCAAATGTTTCTGACCGCCTTTACCTGGTGTCACTCCCCCAACTACATTCGTACCGTATTCAATCATTTGTTGGGCGTGGAAAGTCCCTTCCGAGCCTGTAAAGCCTTGAACAATTACACGAGAGTTTTTATTTACTAAAACAGCCATAACAAGTAATTTTTTGTTTCGGCAAGTTACAAAAAAATATATTTTTGCATTAAATTTGCCGTTTAATTTTTTAATTTCTTAAAATGGTATTTATATGCAAACAAAAATAGTTTATGCAAGAATACATTTTGCAATAGTTTGAAAAACAATGCATCAAACCTGATAGGTTTTCAAAGCCTATCATATCATGTTTGGGGTATAAATAAAATGAGATGATTATTTTTTGATACCTCATAAAATTGCTCCCAAGTTTTTTTAGTGCTAAAATCTTTCTTAATTTTGTTTAATTGCACGTTATCAATACTTACTAATTTTGTAGCTGTTTATATTGATTTATTTTTACTGTTTATATCAAAACATATTTGTATGACTTTGCAAAACACTCTTCTTTCTCTTTGGATAGGGTTTTTTGCTTTATTTAGTTGCCAAGAACTTTCCAAACCCAAAAAGAAAATGCAGTACTTTAAAGATATTCACTCTTTTGCTAACACTGATAAAATACAAATGTACCATTTAGAGTTGGACTTAAAAGTTGATTTTGAACGTAAGATACTTTTAGGTTCGGCTCTTATTCATTTTGAAAATCCTCGTAAAGTCCAAGAACTGATTTTAGACACCGACCAGCTCAATATCAAAAGAGTTCGTCTGGACAATGGAGAAGATGCTTCTTTCAAAATAGGAAAAACTGTAAAATACCTTGGCGAGCCTCTCATTATTCAAATTCAGCCAGATACCAAAGCCGTAGCCATCGAATATGAAACTTCACCCGAAGCGGCGGCACTGCAATGGCTCACTCCTGAACAAACTGCAAGCAAAAAAGCTCCCTTTTTATTCAGCCAATCGCAATGCATACTAGCAAGAAGTTGGTTCCCTTGTCAAGATAGCCCAGGCGTGAGATTTTCTTATAAAGCACGTGTGCAAGTACCTGATAGCTTGCTGGCTCTGATGTCAGCAAAAAATCCTCAAACTAAAAATACAAGCGGCATTTACGAATTTGAAATGCCTCAGCCTATTCCTGCCTATCTGGTAGCCATAGCAGTCGGTGATTTGGAATTTGCTCCAATTGATGAACGCACTGGCGTTTATGCCGAGCCTACAATGCTGGATATAGCTCGCCAAGAATTTGAAGATTTGGGTAAAATGGTAAACATCGCCGAGCAAATCTATGGAAAGTATGAATGGGAACGCTACGATTTGCTTGTGCTACCTCCTAGTTTCCCTTTTGGTGGAATGGAAAACCCACGACTTACCTTTGCTACTCCTACGATTATTGCAGGTGATAAATCTTTGGTAAGTTTAGTGGCTCACGAACTCGCTCACTCTTGGTCAGGCAACTTAGTTACCAACGCCACTTGGAACGACTTTTGGCTCAATGAAGGCTTTACAGTGTATTTTGAAAGACGTATCATGGAAGAGCTTGAAGGAAAAGATTATGCCGAAATGCTGGCTCTCTTGGGCTATCAGGATTTGCTTGCCGATATTGAAGAGTTAGGAGCTAATAGTAAAGATACTAAATTACAACTAGACCTTCGCCAACGCAATCCTGATGATGCTGTAACAGAAATTGCTTATGAAAAGGGCTATTTCTTTTTGCGTCTCATTGAGGAAACCTTTGGCAGAGAAAAATTTGATGCCTTTGTCAAAAAATATTTCAAAACTTTTGCTTTTGAATCAATGAATACCGAAAATTTTATCAAATTTTTGGAAAAAGAATTGTTGGAAAGCAATGAAGCTCTTGCCCAAAAGATACGTCATCAGGATTGGATTTTTGGCGTAGGTATTCCCGACAATTGCCCCAAAGTACGCTCTGTACGCTTTGAAAAAGTTGATAAGGAACTTAAAAAATGGATAACTTATAAACAAACTGATAGCCTACAAACTAGTAGCTGGAGTAGTCACGAGTGGCTTCATTTTATTCGCCATTTGCCCAATACAATCACTTTGCAAGATATGGAACAACTTGATAAGGCTTTTGCCTTTACCAACTCAGGTAATAGCGAAATTCTTGCCGCTTGGTTTGTACATTGTATTCATCAAAATTATACAAAGGCTTATCCTGCTCTTGAAAAATTTCTAACAAACGTAGGTCGTAGAAAATTTCTTTTACCGCTTTACACCGCTATGAGCAAACACCCTGAAACTAAACAAATGGCTATTCAAATTTATGAAAAAGCCAAAGCTAACTATCATAGCCTTGTAAGAGTTAAAATTGAAGAAACTTTGGGAGTAATAGTACAGGCAAAGTAAAATCTCAACTTTCAGCGTCTGAAAAAGTATATTTCTCTTTGCTCTTATGTCCGATATCTAAACTACAAAATTTTATGTTTGTACTTACTCAACAAAATTCGATTGCCAACCACTGGCTTGCAGATTTACGAAATATTCAAACACAAAAAAATAGGGCTAATTTTCGGCGAAATATGTGCCGAATAGGCGAAATATTGGCATACGAGATTTCTAAAACCTTTCATTATCATAAGAAAGAAGTACAAACCCCCCTAGCCACAGCACAGGTACAAATTAGTGATGAAAAAATAGTTTTAGCAACAATTTTACGTGCAGGATTGCCCTTTTATCAGGGTTTCTTAAATGTTTTTGAAAATGCCGATAGTGCTTTTATAGGTGCCTACCGAGGCGAATATCAAGAAGATGAGAGCTTCGAAATACAATTGCATTACAGTGTAGCCCCCGATTTGAACGATAAAATTCTAATACTTATCGACCCGATGCTTGCTACGGGCAAGTCTTTAAGTATAGCTCTCAAAAAATTACTCAAAAATGGAAAACCCAAATATATTCATATTGCCTCTATTATTGGTAGTAAAATAGGTCTGAGCTATTTACAAAAAAATATTCTTCATGAATTTTCTCTCTGGTTAGGCGATTTGGACAACGACCTAAACCACAAGTCTTACATCGTACCTGGATTAGGCGATGCAGGTGATTTGGCTTTTGGCTTAAAATTCTAAAGCAACTCATCAGACAAATACTCTATCTTAACTCTACCTTCCTCACCTAAACCAATCGGTTATGCAAAATTTAAGTACTTTTTTTAATTCACTGCAAGATTTTTATCAAGATTTATCTAATCCTCATAGCGGACTGGATACCAAGCTGGCTCAAGAAAGACGCATTTTCCTGCTCAAAAATTTAGTGAGCATTATTCGCCCACGAACTTTTAGCAATATTCGCAAAATTGCTGAGCAAAAGCTCCAAGAACTTATCCAAGTGATACAACAAGATACCCAATCCCGAAACAATCTCAAAAAACTCATTGAAGAAATCTGCCTGCAAAATAATCCCTTACTCGTATTCACCGAAGTAGGTATAATGAGTAGCAAAGGCTTTTGGGCAGAAGCCTATGAAAAGTTTTCATACAAAATTCTACCTCCTCTACATCGCGAAGGCGAGCTACGTACTGTTATCAACGAAATTTTTTACAAAAAAAATGATTACCAATGGGTAAACTCAATAAGCAACGAACTATGGATAGAGTTGGCTCAAACGCTTCATCTCTTTGATAGCCAAGAAGTAAAAAAATACTTTCTCAATGAAATGCTCAATGCTATTGTTGTACTTGCTCAAAAGGCTACTTCTTTGGGGCTTGAACCCGAAATCATTGAGAAACTGCCCGATATGGACGATCTGAACTCGCCTTTTCTCTCTATGCTTATTGAAATTACCAAGTTTGTTGAAAAATACAAAGATGTTACTACTCGTCAAATGCCAAGCGATGAAGACTACAAGCATATTTGGGTGCTTTTACAACAATGTGAAGATAGCATTGCTCGCTTACATAAAGACAGAGAAAAATACGGCATAAGTCTGCGAATTACTTATTTCATCTTGCGTCTTACACAAAATATTGAACGATTAAAGAAAATATTACTTTTCATCAGACCAAATTCAGAAGAAGCTAATCTGCAAAAAATAATTTTCTTTTTCAAAGAAATTGTCTGGGCTGAAAACAAAAAATATAGCCTAACTAAACATTTTTCGGACAATCTGAGTTTCCTTGCTCATAAAGTAGTAGAACATACTGCCAAAACAGGCGAACACTACATTGCCAACAATTCAAAAGAATATTACGATTTGTTGAAAAAGGCACTTGGTGGAGGGTTCATTGTGGCTTTCTTGTGTATCTTTAAAGCTAGAATTAGCCTTGTAGAAGGGCAGAGCCCACCTCTGATTATGGCTCTATTGTATAGTCTTAATTATTCATTAGGTTTTATTCTTATTCATATATTCCATTTTACGCTTGCTACCAAACAACCCGCAATGACTGCCTCTACCATCGCAGATATTCTTGATGAATGGAGAAAATTTAAAAATCCCAAAAGTAAAGAAAGAGTACTCAATGAACAACTTCCTTCTACTCTGATAAAAATGATACGAAGCCAGTTTATTTCGCTTACAGGCAATGTATTGGCAGTAATTCCCACAGCATTTTTTCTTACAACAGGGTATTTTTGGCTCTTTGAAAGCGAACTAGTTGGTATTCAGAAAGCTGAAAAACTTGCCACCGAACTTTCGCCTTGGGCAAGCCTATCTTTACCTTTTGCCGCTATTGCGGGTGTTTATTTAATGGCGGCAGGATTAATTGCAGGTTATTACGACAATCAAGTAGTATATAACAACATTCCAGAAAGAATAAGGCGTTACTCTATTTTTAGAAAAATTTTACCTCCTAAAATTTTTGAAAAATTTATTGCTTATATCGAAAAAAACACAGGAGCCTTGGCAGGTAATTTCTTTTTAGGCATATTTCTAGGTTCAACTTCTACCATTGGTAAAATTATTGGTATCAATGTAGATATTCGCCACGTAACTTTCGCAGGAGGAAATTTTGCTATAAGCTACAACCTCCAACATGGACAAATGCCCACGGCAGTTGTGTTAGAAACCTTATTGGGAGTGTTTTTGATAGGCTTGGTAAATGTGACCGTGAGTTTTGGTTTATCAGTAATCGTTGCCCTCAAATCTAGAAACTTAACTTTTTACGAAACAGGTAAAATTATACAGATTTTGTTAAAAGCCTTTCTGAAAAAACCTTTAGCTTTTTTTCTGCCTTTACCAATTCCTAATCTTTTTCCTGATGAAAAGAAAGATACTTAATAAACAAGACCTGTAAGTATTGAGAATACAAACTTACAGGTCTTGTTTTATGCGTTGAGCATTTTCAGAATAGTAGCTTTGGGTACAACGCCAATTTGAGTAGCTTTTACCTGACCGTTCTTGAAAACCATTAGCGTAGGAATGCTTCGAATACCAAGTTGCATAGAAACTTGCGGATTAGCATCTACATCTAATTTCCCTACAATTAAATCTTCTCCTGCTTCACTTGCAATTTCATCAATAGTAGGAGCTATCATCAGGCAGGGTCCGCACCAAGCCGCCCAAAAGTCAATAAGTACCGTCTTTCCTGAATTGATGATTTCTTGAAAATTTGCATCAGTGATTTCTACGGTTTTTTTGCCCATTGTTGTATTGTTTTTTGGTTGAAAAAATATTTACAAACCTATTACAAATTTTCACCCAAAAAAGTTCAAAATTATTTTGTAAGTATTTTGTTTTCGGCATACTTTTTGTTAGTTTTTATGAAATTAAAATTTTTCAAAAATATGACCCAAACGTTTTCCTTGGTTATGTTTTTGCTGCTCAGTGGAAGCATAGCTTTTGCCCAACCTACCAAGAAAGGTGTCAAGAACAATAGTAGCTCTCGCAACAATTCCGCTACTACTCCCGAAAATGTAGCCGAAGAACTCTGCAACTGCATCAATAACTTTTTCAATCAATACCATCCTAGCATTAGGCAATATATTGACGATATGCTTTCTTTGGGAGAAGAAAAAGCCCTTGAAAAGTTCCAAAATGTTTTGATGAACTTACCTGAAAAAGAGCAGAAAAAAGCCGTAGAGGATGCCCAAAAATTCAGTAAAGATGTAGATGCAGGCAAACTAAATACATGCCTTAATAAATTTCAAAGTGCCGCTTCTAAAATGACCGAAGCCCAAGTGCAAAAAGTATTAGACGAACTCGAAAAATCTCCCTCCTGCAAATTAGTAGATGACTTGATGAAACTTGGTATGCAAAAAGAAGGAAAGAAATAACTATGAGTTTAAAGTGTGTTTAGGCTTTTTAAAAACTCTTCTCGATAGGTAACACCAATGGGAAGAATCTTTTCTCCAATCACTACATTTTGGTTCTCGTTAATACTCTCTACTTTTTGTACATTTACGATATACGACCTGTGGATACGCTTGAAATGCTTGTAAGCACTCAATCTTTTCTCAAAATACTTCATTGTAGCATGTACCATATATTGTCGTTTCTCTTCCGTATGTATCAGCACATAATCGGAAAGAGCTTCAATAAATAAAATTTCATTTATTTGTAAGCGTACCAGTTTGCCTGCAACCTTTACAAAAATTTCAGAATTATCGTCGCTACTGCTGATATGTTCCTTCTCCTCTGCCTCTAAAAAATGTACAGCTTTTTGTATAGATTTCAGAAAACGAGGATACTCGGGAGGTTTTACAATATAGTCTATGGCATCAAGCTCAAAGGCTTGTAGAGCAAACTCGGTCTTAGAGGTAATAAGAATAGTAGCAGGTTGTTTGTTGAGCATTTTCAGCAGCTCAAGTCCGCTCATTTCGGGCATATCAATGTCCAAAAGCAAAATATCTACTTTATTTTCTTGTAGAAAATAGTAAGCATCAATCGGATTGGCAAAAGTTGCTAGAAGTGCTAGGTTAGGAATTTTTTGGATATAATTTTTGAGCAGTGTAAGTTGTACGTTACTATCATCAACAGCAATACAAGAAAATTTTTTCATAAAATAAAGTTTAACTATTGAAGCTATTCTATTACCCGCACAGCGGCTACAACAAGTGGTTTCCAATATTTTGAAAAAAGCTGGCTTTCTATAACTCCTCTTGAAGTTGAAGCATGAATAAAAATAACATCTTTACCTGCTTCTCTCACAGAACTTACTAATCCCACATGTGTTATTTGGTTACTTGATTTTACAGATTTTTTAAAGAATATCAAATCACCTTTTTGTAAATTCTGCAATGATATTTTTTTACCTGCCCGGATTTGATCGCCTGCTATGCGAGGCAATTTGATACCTACACTTTCATAAGCCTTGCAAGTAAGCCCCGAACAATCGATACCTTTTTTATCATCTCCTGCATATTTATAGGGTGTTCCTAAATATAGCTTGGCTGTCTGAATTACTTTTTCGATTTTCCAAGTATTCTCAACAGGCTGACTATTATTCAGACTGCTACTATTTTGTAAAGTCTTTTTCTGAAAAATACAAGCTGAAAAAAGAATAGCACACACAACTATCAATATATTCGCCACTTATTTATTGTTTAAGTAGTTGGGGAGCATTTCATCACAATAAAACTAAACAATGCCAATTTTACTAAAAATTTCTTATGTTTGCAAGCACACGCTTTTTGCAAATATAACAAAATTAGCTGAAACTAACAAAAAAAATTTCATTTATGTGTTTCTGTAAAGACGCTTGCTCTGGATCGCTTCGAGGGCATTCGTACTATGCAGAAACTTTAAGTATCTTTCATAAAAGTACAAAATACCATGAATAATTTCTATTATAACGTGAGCTAATCTTGGAAAAGTTTAATATTTTGCAGAAAAAATTCTTTCTTGAAATTCTCTAATACTTGGTTTCTGATGTTTTGCGAGTTATCAGATCAAATATCAATTCCTTATAAAAACTTGTTTTACATGCTTCTGCATCTGAACATACCCAAACTTCAGGAGCAAAAAAGCTACATCAAAAATATAGTTGAATTTAAGTAAAGTTAGATACTTGCTTTCAGGTACTTGTATTTATAAAACATTATCTAAAAATACTTATTACTTCGCTTTTGTTCATGGCAAATTTAGCCTACTTGTCCTCATTTATTTTTGAAGCACAGGCGAAAAATTTATCAAAAAATCATTTGCATTTACAAAAATTTCTACTAATTTCAAATGGCTTATGTGTAATTGACTCATTGGGATTAAATATTTGAAAAGTACAATCTAAATTTAATCAATTTTCCAATTCTCTAACTTATTCATAAACACAAACTTAACCCTATTACTCACGTAATAATAACAAGTTCAACAAATGAAAACCGACGAAATTATCGCTCTTATTCCAAGCTATTTGTTTCGTTCTGAAACTTTTTCCTTGGTTGTTACCGATTTGGAGGGTAAAATTTTGTGTGTCAATAAAGTATTTGAAAAAAGATACAATTTTATTGCAGAAGAACTGATAGGAAAAGATTCAATGCTTACTATCTATTCCGAAGACCATCCAATCTGTCTTGATGCTGTTGCAAAGTGCCTTGCTAACCCCGAGCAAGTAGTAAGGGTAAATTTACGCAAAGTTGATAAAAACGAGGATATTCATGCTACCACTTGGGATTTTTCAGCTTTCAAAGATAGCGAAGGAAATATTGTTGGGATATTCTGTTTGGGTTACGAGATTACAGAAACTCAAAAATTACGAAGCAAAGTTCAAGAACAAGAGCGAATTCTTCGGGCTATCTATCAGAGTAGCTCCGATGCCATTACCTTTATAGATGAAAATTTACTTGTTCGTTATTGCAACCAAGCAGCGAAGGATTTTTCTAAAAAAGTGTTTGGAAGAGAAGTGCAAGTAGGCGATTATGTTTTGGATTTTATACTTCCCCAATACAGAGATGAGTTTGAAGGCTATTACAGAAAGGCTTTGCAAGGCGAGATGATAACCATAGAAAAATCAGATGGAAATGATTCTTGGTGGGAATTTAGTATTTATCCTGTTTTGGATAGAGAGCAAAATATTATAGGTATTTCTAATGATGTGAAAGATATTACAGAAAAAAGAAAAAAAGAATTGCTACTGCGAGAGAAACAAGAAGAATTAGAAAAAATTATAGAAGCTATCCCACACTCTTTACTCATTGTAAATGAAGAACTAAAAATACAA
>CALLAC010000024.1 GCA_938002655.1 uncultured Cytophagales bacterium | reverse complement strand
AAAAAATATGATTTAGAAGAGAAGAAACCATCAAGAAAAGCTGACAAATTATGCCAATTACTGTTTATCCCTAATCTTATATGAAGATTGGCTAATCCTTTTACAAATCCATATTCTTGTATCCATTTAACATGTTGTATGTAGTACAATCCTTCGTCATAATGGCTTGTAGGGAAAAAACATCTTATCCAAGTAGCTATAAAAAGATATAAGCCTATTAGAACTATAAATATTTTTTTTGCATTAAAACGATAATTAGAAAAAATATTAAGAGCAATGATTTTTCTCAAAAAAAGCCAAATTGCTAAACATATAGAGATTAGTTCTATAAAAATTTTAGCCGAGAAGTTAATTGGAGTAAAAATAGCAAACGCATCAACTATTGAATTGATAGTAACTAAACCTATAAAGAAAGGTAAACCTATAATTTTTAATTTTACTTTTAACAAATGATTTATTAGATGTAAAATCAAACTTCCCCATATATAGCTTAAAAAAAAAGTATTAAGCCAGTTCAAGAGTATAAAAAACATAATCGTTGATAGTAAATTGACACTATGATTTATGATAAAATTTTTTAAACCTCATAGGGTTAGGTTTGGTGCATAGCTTTCTTGTAAAGTAAAGCCCCTGCCAAAAAAACTCCCTGTACAAGCACAATGCTCGCCGCCGAAGAACCTCCCTGCCAAACTGAAAAATAATATCCTAAAATTACTGAAAAAATACTAATCGCTACGCCTACGTATATGATTTTTTTTAATTCTTTGGTCAGCAAAAAAGCCGTAGCAGGTGGAAAGACAAACAAAGCTATCACCAAAACCGAACCTAAAACCTCAAAAGAAGCAACAGTAAGCACTGAAACCAAAGCAATCAGTAGATAATGCCATATAGCCACCGAAATACCAATGCTTATAGCAAAAACTTCATCAAAAGAAATAATCTGTAATTTCCGATAAGCAATAACTATAAAAAAAACAACTAAAAGAAATATCAGTGTAGTTGTAGGCAAGGAGCGAGGAACTTCCCAAGTTCCTATAAGTAGCGTTTCAAAAGGAATATAAAGCATTTCTCCAAAAAGTACACAATCGGCATCTAAATCGGCTTGCTCGCCAAAAAGTGTTACTAAAATAATGCCAACAGCAAAAAGAAAAGTAAAACTTATTCCCGTAGCGGCATCTGTTCGGTTTTTTATTCTTTTTTCTATCCAAGCAGTAAAAATAGCTGTAATCAGTCCGAAAAGCGAAGCAAGTAGCAATACCAAGAAATTATCTTTTTTTCCCGAAAACAAATACGCTATCACAATACCAGGCAAAATACTATGCGAAATGGCATCGGTAAGCATTGTCATTTTTCTAAGCATCAGGAATGTTCCGAGCAAACTTGCCGTTACTGCTAACAAGATTACTACTATCAAAATCCAAAAATCTTGCATACAATTATTTTTTCTTTTCTGTAAAGAATAGATGATTTCGGCTCCGTTCAATCACCTATTGTTTTTTGTAAAAAATACAACAAATGCCAAAAGAGAGCAAATCACTACTATCCAAGGTCCCGTAGGACTTTTAGGAAAGTAGTAGGAGAGGAGCGTTCCTAAAACAACAACTATGATATTGATGAAAACACTGATTAGAAATATTTTTGATAAATTTGTTCGCACTAACACAATCGCTATGGAAGCTGGCGTAATCAATAAAGCCGACATCAAGACTACCCCAACCGCTTGCAAACCTAAAACAATCGCTATAATACTCAAAAAAGTGATGGTATAATTAGCAATTTTGGGTGATAAAGCAATGCTTTTGCTAAATTCAGGGTCAAAAGTTGTATAAAACAACCATTTTTTCATAAAATAGTTGATAAATACAACTAATAAAAACGCTACTAGAGCTATCCAAACATCTTGGGGGAGTAGTGAGGCTGTTTTTCCAAACAAAAAGCTATCCAAGCCCGATTTAGCCGAATTTCCCAAATACTGAATTTTTATTAAAAGCCAAAGCCCCAATGCGAAGAAAAAAGCCAAAACGATTGCCATGATGGCATCTTTTTTTAATTTAGTTTGCTCTTGTAAAAAATCCATTACCAAAAGAGAGAGCAAAGCACTTACCGAAGCCCCAATGAGTAAGATAAACAGATTTTTCTCTTGAAACAACCAAAACGCTACACACAAACCGGGCAGTACGCTGTGCGAAACTACATCGCCTCGCAGGGCTTCTTTGCGTAATACCAACCAAACGCCTACAATTCCTGCGGTAGCGGCAATCAGGCTTGCTCCCAAAAGAACATACCAAATATTCATCTTAATTTTTCAGAAAATCGTGGAAATAATGTTTAGGCTTTTGGAGCAGATAAGCAGTAATTTGCTTTTCATCAAGTCGACTGGAATACACGGTTTCTCTTTTGTATTCTTTTTGGAAATCAAAATAATAATGTTCTATCTGATAGTAACCATCTTTGAAAAATATTCCTTTGGCGTTACTCTGATATTCTTCAAAATAATAACTTTTACCATTTTGGATAGCCGAAGCTATCTTTTGAGCTTCTTGTAAAGTTAAATTATCCATTGACTAATAATGGTTTAAATCCATAAATTTTAAAAATATTTTCGTTAGTAAGAACTTCATCGGTTTCTCCAAAAGCGATTTTCTTGCCGTCTTTTAGCATCAATAAGTAGTTGAAATATTCTTTGAAATTTTCTATTTGATGATGTACCATTACAATAGATTTACCATTTTTTTGCAATTCTTTCAGCAAATCGATAATAATATTTTCGGTACTGACATCGACGCCTGCAAGTGGCTCGTCTAAAACAAATAAATCAGCTTCTTGGGCAAAGGCTCTTGCCAAAAAAACACGTTGTTGCTGTCCGCCTGAAAGCTCGGAAATATGTTTTTTAGCAAAATCTAACATTTTCACTTTTTCTAAATAGTTCAAAGCCAACTCTTTGTGTTCTTTACGAAACGGCTTGTACCAAGCTACTTTATGATACAATCCCATCAGCACTACATCTAAAACTGAAGCAGGAAAATCCCAATCCACACTACTGCGTTGGGGGAGATAAGCTATTTTTTTCCTGACTTTTTCAATTTTCTCTCCAAAAATCAAGATACTTCCTTGAAAAGGAATAATTCCCATAATTGCTTTCAGCAAGGTAGATTTTCCCGAACCATTAGCTCCCACAATTCCAATAATTTCATTTTCAGGAAAATCGCAAGAAAAATTCTCAATTACTGGTTTCTTTTGATACGCTACTGATACGCTTTTTATTGTGATTACTTTTGGTTTCTTTGCTTCTGAACTTAACATAATAATTTTTATTTGAGAGCTTCTACAATTTTATCTATGTTACTTTTATACATTCCGATATACGTTCCTTCGGGTGTTCCGAAAGCACCCATCGCATCAGAGTACAAACCTTCAATAAGTTGGATTGTTTTTCCTTTGGTCTCTACGCCTTTCAATACAGCTTCCATTCCTTTTGTTGGGAGAGAGGTTTCCACAAAAATTGCTTTAATATTATTTTCGTTAATAAAATCAACTAACTCTTTTATATCTTTCAATCCGTAGTCGGCAGTGGTGGAAATGCCTTGCAAGGCTTTCACTTGAAAGTTGTATGCTTTTTCAAAATAGCGAAACGCATCGTGTGAGGTAATGAGCACTCTTTGCTTTTCAGGAATTTCTTCTATTCTTTTTTTAGTATACACCTGCAACCTTTCTAATTCTATGATATATTTTTGAGTTTTTTCTTGTATTTCCTTCTTGTATAAAGGATACTTTAATTGCAAGTTGTTAGAAACAACTTTTACACATTCTTTCCATAAATTTATATCAAACCAAATATGTGGGTCGTAGAGTGTAGAGCTAATGGGTATAAGAAAATTTTTATTCAAAGAATCGCCGACACTTACTACCATTTTCTTTTTAGAAATTTTTTTTAGTACATAATTCATTTTTCCTTCTAAATGCAAACCATTAGCAACGATAATTGTTGATTTATTCAACTTTTGTAAATCTATCTGTGAAAATTTATATAAGTGTGGGTCAACTCCTTCTCCCATCAAATAATCTACTTTTAAAAAATTAGGCGAAATATTTTTAGTTATATCATACAACATTCCCGTAGTAGCAAGAATATAACTTTCATCTTCTCTGATTTCTCTACATGCATACAATATCAATATAAGGGAAATAAAATTTCCTGTTATTGTAATTCTTTTAATCCAGTAACACACCATATATTTTTTCTGATATTTCTTTTGATAACGTACATTGTTTTATATCGTTGATAAGTACATCTATTGATTTATCGTAGGAATTTTTTTCTATTACTTCTATTTTTACTCCGATATTTACAGATATTTTATCAAGGTGTTGTAACAAATCTGAAGAATCATCGGTAATACTTTTAACTTCTATTTTTTGTTGTTTTTTACAACTATTCAGACAAATCCAATCTTTGGTTTCTGGGAAGGTACCATTTTCATCGGGTATAGGTTCGCCGTGGGGGTCGAACTTTGGAAAGCCTAAAAACTGATATAATTTTTCTATCAATAAATTAGATTGAATATGTTCTAATTGTTCGGCAATATCGTGCACCTCGTCCCACGAAAAGTTGAGGGTATTAACTAAAAAAGTTTCCCAAAGTCTGTGTTTGCGTATAATATTTACAGCAATTTTACGTCCTTCTTGCGTAAGCGATACTCCCTGATATTTGGCATAATCAATTAAATTTTTTTGTTTAAGTTTTTTCAGCATATCGCTTACTGATGCGGCATTGATATTCAGATTTTTAGCAATATCATTCGTGCTGATTTCCTTAGCAGTAGGGTAGGAGAGAATAAAAATAATTTTCAAGTAATTTTCTTCTGTGTAACTTAGCATTGTTTTTTATATTTGAAAATATAAGGCAAGTATACAAAAAAAATAGAGCAAAAACAAAATATTTTTTAGATAAGCCTAAAAAATAAAAAGTAATGCTAAATTTGCTAAAAATTTTAGCTAAAATTTTTAGCAAAAAAATCAAAAAACGTCAATTAGTAAATAATAAAAATAACATTGTTCATTTTGTTATTGATGTTTTATTTAGTTTTAAAAATCAACTAAACTAAGAAATTAACTGAATACTTATTAGTTACTGATTTTCAAATTTTTAAATTAAAAATTTTATGCAAAATTTACAAGAAAAAATCGAGCAAATTTGGGCAGATAGAAGCCTTTTAAAAGAACCTGAAAGTGTAAAAGCTATTGAGCAAGTTATTTCGGAATTAGATGCAGGTAATATCCGAGTGGCACAAATTTTAGCAAATGGCGAATGGCAAGTAAATGAATGGATTAAGAAAGCGGTTATTTTATACTTTCCTATCAGGCAAATGCAAACAATGGAAGTAGGAATTTTTGAATTCCACGATAAAATACCGCTCAAAAAAGATTATGCCGCTAAGGGAGTGAGGGTAGTACCTCACGCTATTGCTCGCTATGGAAGCTATCTAGCAAAAGGCGTAATTATGATGCCTTCGTATGTAAATATCGGAGCGTATGTAGACGAGGGTACGATGGTTGATACTTGGGCTACGGTAGGTAGTTGTGCTCAAATTGGTAAAAACGTACATCTAAGCGGAGGAGTTGGTATTGGAGGAGTATTAGAGCCTGTACAAGCAAGTCCTGTAATTATCGAAGACGGAGCATTTATTGGTTCAAGAGCTATTATTGTGGAGGGTGTGAGAGTTGGCAAAGAAGCTGTCATTGGAGCAGGTGTTACGCTTACAGCAAGCTCAAAAATCATAGATGTAACGGGTGAGAAGCCCGTAGAATACAGGGGATTTGTGCCACCTCGTAGTGTAGTTATTCCGGGCAATATTGCTAAAAAATTTAGCAGTGGCGAATACTATGTTCCATGTGCCCTAATTATCGGCAAACGCAAAGAAAGCACCGACCTGAAAACTTCGCTCAACGAGGCTTTGCGAGAAAACAACGTAGCAGTATAATTTTTTCATTTTTCATTAGATAGAGTAAGAAAGCTATGCACTTAGCTTTCTTACTTTTTTTCATAGTCATTTAACAAATTGGCTTGCAACCTTCAACTCTTTGGGGTTTGCCCAATCGTAAAAACCTTGTCCCGATTTTGCTCCTTTGTGTCCGGCTTGTACCATATTGATAAGCAGAGGGCAAGGGGCATATTTTGGATTTTTAAAGCCTTCGTAAAGTACGTTTAGAATTGCCAAGCATACGTCCAGACCGATAAAATCAGCTAAATGAAGCGGACCCATTGGGTGAGCCATACCGAGTTTCATTACCTCGTCTATTTCGGCTACGCCTGCTACGCCTTCCCAAAGGGTGTAAATTGCCTCGTTTATCATTGGCATTAGAATTCGGTTTGATACAAAGCCCGGATAATCATTTACTTCTACGGGAACTTTATCTATTTTCCGAGAGAGCTCAGTAATGATTTGAGTGGTTTCATTGGAAGTCAAGTAACCTCTAATAATTTCAACGAGTTTCATTACAGGCACAGGATTCATAAAATGCATACCAATAACTTTATCGGGGCGTTGGGTAGCCGAAGCAATTTTTGTAATAGAAATAGAGGAGGTATTCGTGGCTAAAATTGTGTCGGGACGGGTATTTGCGTCCATATCGGCAAATATTTTCAGCTTTAACTCTACATTTTCGGTAGCGGCTTCCACGACCAAATCTGCTTCTTTTACCCCTTCGGCAAGCGAAGTGAAAGGAGAAATACGAGCCAATATTTCAGCTTTTTGAATTTGGGAAAGTGTTCCTTTTTTAATTTGCCTATCTAAATTAAAAGCAATGGTTTGTAAGCCTTTATCTAAAGCGGCCTGAGAAATATCTATCAGGGTTACCTGATAGCCGTATTGAGCAAAAACGTGGGCAATACCATTGCCCATTGTGCCGGAGCCAATTACTGCGATTTTTTTCATAAGATTTAAATTATTATAACTTTCTCAAAAATAATTAAAAAAATAGTAGAGCAAAGTAAAAAAAGTATTTTTTTAGAATTGCATTTTTTTAATGTACTTGATTTTACTTTGAAGTTTTACTAAAATTTTTAATTAAAAAAGTTAAATTTTAATTTTTTTAGTAAATTTTAGTATTTTTGACAAAATTTTTATTTTCAATAATTTAACAAATAAAAATAATACAGTTTACATTTGTAAATAGTAAAAAAATACAACTTGTAAATTCAGTAAAAAAAGTTTACATTTGTAAATAAAACAAAACCAAGCAAGAGGTCATGGAGTTAGAAGATAAAAATTTACTCAAAGGAAAAGAAGAATTATCGATAGAAAATAAACAAAGTGATAACAACTTGAATGAAGATTTTGCCGAGCGTCTGAAAATTCTGATAGATATGAAAGGTTTACAACCTTCACGATTTGCAGACGAAATTGGCGTACAACGCTCAGGGCTTTCGCACATTATTACAGGCAGGAACAAACCCAGTGTAGATTTTTTGCAAAAATTAATACAGAAATATGCTGATATAAATGTAAACTGGCTACTTACAGGAATAGGCGAGCCTATTGTAGAGCAAAAAAATGATGATGAAATCTTAGAAAAAAATTTAGAGACTAGTACGGAAATTGAACAGAGAAAAACAGCTCCGAATAAAGAAAAAGAAATTGAACGAATTTTGGTTTTTTATACAGATAAAACTTTTGAAGTATTTCATTTATTCAATCCTTACAAACTTAAAAACTAAATGTTACTTTATCTATATTTTTCAAATATTCAAAATTAAAACAATGATTTTCAGAATTTTAATTTTGTTGTATAAGTTACATTATGTTAAGTAAAAGAAATCGAAACTTCCCTACTATGAGAACGTATTGTTTTCGTTTGGCATTTTTCTTTGGTATTATCTTTGATGGCTATCAGAGTTTTTCACAAACTAAATTGATGCGAGTATATTATGACGAAGAAGAAAAAAACTTAAAAGAGGAATATCAAGTAGATGTAGGCAGCTTGGGATGGGAAAAAAACGGTTATTACAAGAGTTTCTACCCTTCGGGTAGGCTCGCCGTAGAAGGTAATTTTAGGCTGAATGTACGAAATGGTTGGTTTAGAGAATTTTACGATACGTTAGTCAACCAAAAACCTATCCTAAAATCACAGGTTTTTTATGAAGATGGCAAGAAAAAAGGATTGATGTGCGTATTCAGCTTAAAAGGTGATACTTTACAGAAAGCCTATTTCAACGATGATCAAATTACAGGAAAAGTTTTCATGTATTATGACAATGGCAAATTGCTTCGTGAAGGAAATTTTATAGAAGGACAACTCGAAGGTGTTGTAAGAGAATACTATGAAGATGGTAAAATTTTCAAAGAATTAAGTTTTGTTAAGGGGAAAATGCATGGAATAGCCAAAACATTTTATCCTTCTGGGAATTTACAATACGAAGAATACTATCAAAATGGCTTACGAGAAGGTTTGCAAAAAGAGTTTTACGATGCTCCCTCCTCTCCTATTATGCTGGAATTTACTATGAAAAATAACACCAAAGAGGGTAAAGAGATACTTTATAGTATCAAAGGTAAAATTCTTATGGAGAGCGAATATGTTTCGGGGCAGTTACATGGAAGCGTAAAACGTTGGAGCGAAGAAACAGGCGAACTTATCTATGAAGCTATCTACAAAGAAGGTTATAGAGTGGGTAAAGAAATAGAGTATTACAAAGATCAAAAAATTGCAAAGATGACCATATATAGCAATCAAGAGCGAAATAAAAAAGTAATTACCTACACTGAAAACGGAGAAGTAAGTTTTGAAGCCTTTTATCAAAATAATTTGCTCAATGGCTTGGTGAAAGAAAATAAGCCTAATGAAAATTTTTGGACTGAAACCCTTTATAAACTAGGTAAAAAAGAAGGTGAGAGTAAGACTTATTACAAATCTTCTAAAAAACTGAAAAGTAAAGCCTCTTACAAAAATAATCTCCTTGATGGCGAATATACAGAATATGACGAAAATGGTAAGTTAAAGATAAAAGGACAATATAAAATGGGTAAGAAAATAGGAAAATGGCTATTTTATAATGAAGATGGGAAAGAGCATGTAGAAAACTTTTAAATTTTGCAGAAAAACTACTTTTTAGAGCAGTAGGTTTTTGTGGGTAAACATTTGTTCATTTTGCCAATCAAATATTTATACAATTTTACAAGACAAAGACTATCGGGAGTTTAGTTTTAAGCATAAAACTTTTAAACTCTTGAAAAGTGCGAAATGCGAAATTTGAGATAAAAAATAAGTAAAAAAGTCAAATAGCATTTATATTTGCGAAAAGGTGATTTATGGGCAATTTGAAAATTCTGTATTTGTATCTATATTTGCGTGTAAGATAAAAACAAAAAAGAGGCATTTTATTCTATTCTTCACAAATCTTTTTTCTATAAAAATAATGCTAACTTTTTTATTAAAAATCAAAAAATAAGCAACTTAACAAAAAATTTAGTAAATGTCAATTCAAGCAACTAATTTTCAACTACCGAAACAAATAGGCTTTTATCAAGGGAAAGTGCGTGATGTATATTATTTAGAAGGAAATCAAATGGTAACAGTAGCTACAGATAGAATTTCAGCTTTTGATGTAATTTTACCACGCACTATTCCCTACAAAGGGCAAGTCCTCAATCAGATAGCTTGGGAGTTTTTGGAAATGACCCGCGATATAGTTCCCAATTGGGCAGAAGCCTCACCTCACCCACAAGTAACCGTAGGTAAGAAATGCGAACCTTTTGCCGTAGAAATGGTAATAAGAGGCTATTTGGCAGGACATGCGGCCCGTGAATACAAAGCAGGAAAAAGACAACTCTGCGGCGAAGTACTTCCCGAAGGTTTGAAAGAAAACGATCCTCTGCCCTCTCCTATTATTACGCCTACCACCAAAGCTAAAAAAGGACATGATGAGGATATCAGCAAAGACGAAATCATAAGACGTGGTTTAGTTTCTTCTGAATATTATGAGCTGTTAGAGTATTATACACACGCTTTATTTAAGAAAGGAACAGAAGTTGCCAAACAAAAAGGTCTTATTTTAGTTGATACCAAGTATGAGTTTGGTTTGTACGAAGGGAAAATTCACTTAATAGATGAAGTACATACACCAGATTCTTCTCGCTACTTTTATGCAGATACCTATGAAGAAAACCAACGTAAAGGATTACCTCAAAGACAACTTTCCAAGGAGTTTGTGCGTCAGTGGCTAATTGAAAATAATTTTCAAGGTAAAGAAGGACAGCAAATTCCTACTATTACAGATGAAGTTGTAGAGCATATCGCCAAACGTTATCAAGAACTTTACGAACAAATCTTAGGAAAAAAATTCATACCTTGCGATAATTCTCTTAAATTTATCCACGAAAGTATCATTGAATACCTGAACAAAAACTAATAGTATGGATACAACAAGGGCTATTTTTGAAATCAAGGAAGCAGAAAAATACTTTTTATTAAAAATTTTAGTAAACAAACTAGATGCTTCTAATTCTTTAAATATCAAACAAACGGTTCTTGGATTGAGAGATAAAAATGTTAAAAATCTCATTATCAATCTCAATGAAGTCAAATACATTGATTCTTCAGGTTTAAGTGCTATTTTGTTAGCTCATAAAATATGTACAGAAGCACAAGGAATTATGATTCTTTGTGGTATAAGTGAACATGTCTTAAAACTTATCAAAATTTCGCAGTTAGATAAAGTTTTAGATATACTCCCTACTGAAGAAGAGGCTATAGATGCAGTTTTTATGAAAGAATTGGAAAAAGAATTTGGGGCTGAGGAAGATGATTTTACAAAATAACTCAAACTTCAAGTATTCTTTGTTGTAAGGTCTGGCTTATGTCCGGACTTTTTTAGTTCTTTATAACAAAATAAAAAGTTAATAAAAGCAACCTTTATGCAAAATGTAAACTCTTTTGAAGTAAATAAAGAAATTATCTATCAAACTAAGAAAAAAAATCTTTACTTTTTGCTTGGAGCAGTGGTTATTACCAATGCTCTTATGGCAGAAATGATAGGAACAAAAATCTTTTCTTTGGAAAAAACTTTAGGTTTTGCTCCTGCTCAAATTCGATTATTTGCGGATTTTCTTTTAGATTTTAACCTAACTGCGGGAGTTATTTTATGGCCTGTGGTATTTGTTTGTTCTGATATTATCAATGAATACTTTGGTATAAAAGGAGTAAGACAGATCAGCTTTATCACAGCTGGATTGATTTTGTATGCTTTTATAACTATTGCTATTGCTATCTATTTAAAACCCTCTGATAATTGGCTAGAATATAATTCAGTTGATAATAACAACCAAAAATTTAATATCAATTTTGCTTTTGAAAAAATATTTAGTCAAAGTAATAGAATAATTGCAGGTTCGCTCACAGCCTTTATCATTGCACAGATTCTTGATGCATATATATTTTATCGTTTAAGAAAAATTACAGGTAGTAAAAATATTTGGTTGAGAGCAACAACCTCTACACTAATATCTCAATTTTTCGACAGCTTTATTGTTTTGTTTATTGCTTTTTATCCTCAATTTTCTTTTGCAGAAATTTTATCAATTGGCATTATCAACTATATTTACAAATTTGTTGTAGCTATTATTATGATTCCTGTTTTATATCTTATTCATTTCATGATTGAAAGATATCTGGGCTACGAATTTTCTAAAAGAATGGTGACAGAAGCAGGACATAAGACTATTTAAAATTCTGAAAAAATTTATCTACTATAATAGCAGTAGCAATGGCTACATTCAATGATTCAGCTCCCCCACCCTTAGGGCGAGGTATAGAAATTTCTTGCTTAACATAAGATAAAATATCTTTGCTGATACCTCTTGCTTCATTTCCCATTATCAAGATAGCAGGCTTCTGAAATTTTATTTCGTAGACGCTTTTCCCTTGCAAGGTACTCGCATAAATAAGTGCTTCACTAAAATTTTCGACACAATACTTCAAATAATTTTGCAAGTTTGTATAAAAGCATTGTACTCTTAAAAAACTTCCTTTGCTAGCATTGATAACTTTTAAGTTGTATAAATCAACTGTTTGGTTGTTACAAACAACTTTACGTATTCCATACCAATCACAAATTCTTAGTATTGTACCTAAGTTCCCTGGGTCTTGGATATTATCCAAAGCAAGAATTATATTATTATCGGGATACAGAGGCTTGTTTTCGTATTGTCTTACGATTGCCAAAGCCATCTGATTATTTTCCATAGCACTGATTTGAGCAAGTTCTGAGGCAGATAGTATCTCAAAATCTTGCAAAAAATTAGGATTTCTTTTCAGAAATAAATCAGTTACAAAAATCTTTTCAATATGAAAATTGGAAGTAAGTAATTCTAAAATCGGCTTTTCTCCTTCTACTAAGAAGAGTTTTTCTTGGTCTCGGTATTTTTTTTGATGTAAAGATTTAACAAGTTTTTTCCATTTTTGTGAAATCATTGCTATTTTGCGTATAGTTATTGTTTAAAAGATGCTATGAAAAAATTTATCAGCTTTTTCTCTTTTGTTTTATTTGTTTCATCTTGTTCTTCATTTTTACCGAAAGATTACATTCTTTACAAACAAAGTATCAAAGGTAATAAATATATCACAACCGAAGAATTAGAAGCTCTTTACAGGCAAAAAGCCAATAGAAAAATTTTTTGGAAATTTATGCCTTATGCTTCTATTTATGAAAGCAGTCGTAGACGTGTAGAAATGCAAAGGCTCAAAGATAGTATTTTACTGGCCGAGTACGCCGAAAAAATCGAAAAAAATCCTGAAAAAATAAAAATTTTGCAAGCTGAATTGAACAAGAAGAGAAAAAAAAATGGCTATGTTGATTATAGATTGGAAGCACAACAAATCCATTACGATACATTACTACAAAATGCTATAAAACAAAATAACCAAAAACGATACAATAAAATTAAGAAAAAGCGAGATAAAGTAATTGCTAGGCTAGAACTAGAAAAAGAAAAAGGCACCTTTCGTATGCGAGCTATTGGTGAGCCTTTCAGTATTTATAATCCTGAAAATATTGAAAAAACTCGTAAAGAAATGCAAGAGTATCTTTACATCAAAGGTTTTTTTGCAAGCAAAGTAAGCTATAAGGTAGATTCATCGATAGTAAAGCTTGGAAAAAGTGCAGTAAAGACCATCAAGGTTACGTATTTTATTCAAGAAGGTGAGCCGCATCGTATTGACAGCATTTACTACGTAACCGATAATCCAATCATAGACTCTCTTATAAAATATTCGTCAGGTAAATTAAAAGTAGGACAAATTTTAGAACGTGATAAAGCCCTTCAAGAGCGAGAACGCATCGAAAAACTGCTTTTAGAAAATGGTTTTTATCGTTTTGATAAACAATATATCATCATACAAGTAGATACAAGCATTACAAAGAAAGAAGGAATATTTACAGGTGAAGCTATGGATAGTGAAATAATAGTGAAAAAGAAAAATTTAGCTCACCTGCGTTTTATTATCAATAATCCTAAAAAACGAGATACTTCATTTATTCAGCAAAATACCATAGGAAATGCCTTATCTCAAATCTATTTGGATGAAATCTTAGGAAAACACATTCAATACAAAATTAACAAAGTTTATTTCATTGTAAAAGATGAAACTGTATTTAACCCGAAAGATACTACCCAAATGGGCTATTATTTTCCCAGCCAAGAACCTGATAAAGCTATCAAATTTATTCATCTTACATCACAAAGAGAGTATTCTCCGAAAATTCTTTATACGAAAATTCTTTTACGCCCGAATGCACCTTACAATAAATCTGTTTTCGACCAAACAGGGCATAATCTTTCTAGCTTGAACCTTTTTAAATTTCGTAGCTTGCAAACTCGTGATGATAAGCGAGGTGGTTTAGATGTTGCCATACTTGCCACCCCCAATGATAAATTTGAGATGGTCAATGAAATCGGCGGTTCAATTGCTCAGAACGTTCCAGGTCCATTTTTCAATACGTCTCTAAAAATCAGAAATTTATGGAAAGGTTGTGGTATTTTAGAAAATAATTTTCTTTTTTCTATTGATGGGCAAGCAAGTTTTATCAATCTAGGCGAAGTGTATCAAACTACACAAATTGGCTTTAACTCTACTTATATTACGCCTCTTTTATTCGTACCAGGAAAAATCAAATACAAGCCTTCTATCAATACTCTTGCACCAAGTACGCGTTTCAATGCAGGGATAGCCTTTGTTCGTCGTCCTGAATATGGCAGAAGAAATTTTCGTTTAGCTCTTACGTACAATTGGTATCAATTTCCTTACAAAAATTTTGGATTTTCCCCTATTGACCTAAACGTTATAAATACTTATCGAAAAGATGAGAGGTTCAGTAAATTACTAGAAAATTTTAGATTACAAGGCAACAACTTGGAACTAAGTTTCCGGAATGCTCTGATAACTAGCTCTCATTTTTATTACGAATACAATACTATCAATCACAGAATAAACGATGTTCAGTATTATGGGCGATTTGGTACCGAACTCGGCGGTACAGTGCTCAATTTATTCAATAGGGATTTTTTAGAAAGAAATAAAATTTTTGGTTTAGAATATTTTAAGTTTTGGCGAGTTTCTACAGAGTTCAAGTACTATCAACCGCTATCGCATCAGAGAAACAGTCATTCTAAAATAGCTACTCGTTTATTTGTAGGAGTAGCTTCTCCTTACAGTAACTCTGATATTTTACCTTATGAAAAATTTTTCTTTTCAGGAGGCAACACAATGCGAGGCTGGATACAACGTCGTTTAGGACCTGGTTCGTTCAATCCACCTGATAGCCTTGTGAATGTAGAAAAACAGGGCAACATAGTTATTGAAGCCAATGTTGAATGGCGTTTCAAGCTATGGAGCTTTTTCCATTCAGTTTGGTTTATCGATATAGGCAATATTTGGACTTTACAAGATGTAGGCTTGTTGGGTGGCAAATTCAGTACAAATTTTTACAAAGAATTAGGTGTAGCTACGGGCACAGGTTTACGTATGGATTTTACTTTTCTGCTTATTCGCATAGATTTAGGATTACGAGTATTTGACCCTGCTCGTCCTGAAAAAAGCCGTTTCGTTTTACCAGAAGTTCGTCTGAAAAGGCTTTTCGCTGGTTCTAATTTAGCCGTCCTCAATATTGGTATTGGGTATCCGTTTTAGGCGACCTGTCAGGTTATTTTACAAAATTAAAATATTTTCACATTTACTGCATTCTCTGTCTTTTGGTTCTTTTTTGCATCAAAACCTTCTTCTAAAAAGAAAGTTACTTTTTGTCCTACTTTTGCCAATTCGGGCTTTGCTTTGAAATTTCGTAATTGGAAATAATACGATTTTTTATTTTCAGTTTCAATAAAGCCTGCTTTGCCGTTCGGAAGTATTGCTTTTATCGTTCCTGTTAGTTGTGTTTGGTTATTGAATTTTAGTTTTTCCCAAATTTGTTTTAATTCTCTCTCAAAATTTCTCAAATCAATTGTTTTTGTCGTGTCAATTTGAAATTGATTGATAAGATTTTGTAAATCGTTGTCTATTTTCCAGTTCATTGCCTTACGAATTTGATAGATAAATTCAATATGCTTTTTGGCTTCCTCTTTTTGATTATTGCTCATCAAAATTTCGAACAAAAGTTTATAGACATTTAGTTTTTTATCTGCATCTCCAAAACTCAAAGCACTGTCAATGGCAAATTTAAGGGCTTGCTCATTGTTACCTTGCTCAAAATAAATCTCTGCTATTTCCTTATGAATAAACCATTCATTTTTTCGTTTTAATAATGATTTTAATTGTTCTAAAGCTATTTCTGATTGTCCTAAACCTTTGTAAGACAAGGCAATACGCCTAACAAACCAAATATCGTTGTTGTAATGAAACTTCTCGAATGTATTTAAAGCCTTTTGGCTCAATTTTATACATTCATCAAATAAGCCTTTTTCGAGCAATGCCTTAGTTCGCCACATAAAATATTGCTCTTTTTTAGGTGCTATCTCCCTTGTTTTTCCTTCGTTATCCGTAAATGAAAAAGGTGTATTATCCAAAATTTCAAAATTTAGTTTATTTGTCCATTCTAAAATTTTATCGGTTGGGTAAATGGCTTTATCATTGAGATACTGCAAAATTTTGAAAACGGTTTGTGTGTAAGGCGAGTATGGGTCTTCTTGTTTTGATAGCTTTAAAATGGCTTCTCCTGCTTTAAGAAACCTTTGTTCATCATTGACTTTCTCAACGGCAATTTCTGTATAATAAATGCACCACGCATAAACACCTTTTATATTCTCAAAATTAGGTTTGAGTTTATACACTTCTCTACAAATTTCCAAGGCTTTGCTATATTCTTTCTGTTGTTTTAGACAATAAGCATATGCCCAGCCTTCCCACACGTTACAACTTTCTCGGTGTTCTTCCCATAGTTTTTTGTAAAGAGGCAAAGCATCAGCGTATTTTTTGGCTTTACGAAGCTGTTCAGCTTGGATTTTGAGAGTTTGAGTGTCTTGCATTAATTTTCTAATATATTCAATAATTGGTTTTCCCACTTTTTAAAGTCAAAATTATCATGGTCTATTCTACACAAGTATTTGAGTTTTTCTTTTTCTTCAAAATCATTTGAATTCAATTTTGAGCGAACTTTTAAGTTATTTTGAATAAAATTTGAGATATTTTCAAAATATTCCCCATATATTTCTTTTTCTACTTTGAAAATGTGAGTAGCCTTGGCTTTATTAAATTCTAAACTCTCCCATATAATAAACACATATTCATTTCTTGTAATACTAAATAGCAATGAAGTATCTGTATAAATATTACCTGTTGTATAGTCGCGGCTAATTTCATATATTACAATAGGACTTATTCCTGCATCTTGTAAATCATTCAGATAATTTATACACTGATTTCTGATAATCAAACTAGGTGGAATTTTGTTTTCTCCTTCTTTTTTCACAAAATTTTCTAGCCCTTTTTCTTTTACTTCTTTTTCTATAATTGCTTTATAGATATACTCTTCTAATATATCCAATCCTTTTACTTTTAGTATAACTCCTTCTTTTTCTTGTACTATTACTTCTTCAATTCGTTTTTTTGATAAATAACCATACAAAAAGTTAAATTCTTCTTTGCTGTATTCCCACTCATAAGGAACAGAAAAGATATTTTCATCATCTATTTCTTTTATGCAAAATTTAATTTTTTTATCAAGAAACCAAATACTACGCCACGTAGCTGTATAATGATTTATATTTTTCTCGTCGGTATATTGGTATTGCCAAGGTATCCTTTGAGCAATCATCATTTTTTTTACTTCTTCTTTCATTAGCTCACGAGCTTTTTGGTTATATCTCTTTTTCTCGTATTTATTAAGCCTGAAATAATAAAAACCATAGTTATTGTAATCGAATATTTCGTATAAATCATGTAACCAAAGTTTCATTTTCGTATATGTACTGAAATAGATGGCATTTCTATTGATAAAATTGTTACAGATTTCTTTATCAATTATATTGATTTTCATCAATTTATTTATAAGGTCTTCTTCATTTTTTAAGTATTTATCAATATTTTGTTCTAAATTTTCTATAAAAATATTTGCATATTTCTCAAAAAAATCGCTTTTGTAAGGAGATGTTAAATACTTACTCAATTCCCCAATAGTGGCTACTATTTCAATTTTTAAACTTTCTGATAAATTTCCACTTGATAGAAGACTCTTAAAATCAAAGTTTTCCAACTTGTATGATATAAAATTTTCAATTTCTTTGTATTCATCACTAGGATAATACCTGAAGTATTCAAATTTTAATAAGCCATAAAAGAACTTTAATAGACTACTATCAAAAACCTCAACATTATTTTTCACATAAAGTATATCCTTTTGTATTAGTTTCAATAGAGGAATACCATAATATTTATTTTTTTTAGGTTTGAGTAGTAAGAACGAAGATAAAAATAAAAATTCTTCTATTGAATCTTTTAATCTTAAATCCTCAAATTGATGATTTGCAAGATTGAAAACTTCTTCAGACTCCTTATTGAACATTTCATAGGCTTTTCTGATGAAATAGAATTTATTATTTAAAGATAATTGTTCGTATATTTTCTTTACTTGCTCGTACTTGGTATCATTATCCAATTTTTGAATGTGTATGAGAAAATCCATACTAACCTTGAGGCGTTCCTCCTCGGTTAGCTTCTTATAAATGCTTTCGTAAATTTCATAAAAATAAAAATCAATAGTTTTTTCTAAAACCTTAGGTAAGTAATCTAAATTTACTTGATTGGTATAACCATCTATCCAAAAATAAATTTTTCTATCTTCATCAGCAATTTGATAAGCTTTTTGTATAAATTCACTCTGTTGTGATTGATTCAGGAATTTATAAATTTCCTTTACTTGCTCGTACTTGGTAGCATTATCCAATTTTTGAATTATTTTCAAATATTCATCAACCAAACTTTCTAAATTTTCAATGTTTTTTCTCAAAACATATACGCTGCGGGCATCGTATGATGAGTTTTTTTTTATGGAAGGAACCGGATAAAATAAACACATCTCATCTTTATTTATAGAAGTGGTGTTTTTCAAGTCATTACCATGCACAAAGTAATCTCCATTTTCATTACTTAGAAAACCAAATCTTCTATTATCATCAAAAAACTTCACAATTGCAACACTATTAGGTGGATGTTCTTTTTTCTCATATTTTTCAATGCTAATAAAGCGAACCACTTGCCAAGTGCCTGGTTTTTTGGTAGAGGGCATAACTTCGCAAACTACTCTGCTATTCACTTCCAAATTAGGTAACAACTCTGGTTTTACGTAACTAGAATGAAAATATGCAGTTCCTTTTTCAAACTTTATAAAACCATACTTACCGTTGAAACTAATAATTTTTCCTTCAAAACTTTCAAAACTTTCCATAGAGTATTCTGTTTATTTCTTCTTTTAGTCCAGTAGTTTTGTTTTCTATAATTTCTATTTTCCCAAATAAACCTTCGCTATTATACCAAAATTTATAAAAAGCTACAAGATTATTCTTACGAAATTTATAAATTTCGTGAAATGGCTTATGCTCTATTTCATCTATGAATATTCCCAGTGGTTTTATTTTTGATAAAATGCTATCATAAAAATCTTTCAGAAAATCGTGTGGGAAATAAAAATGTTTAGGCTCATCTTCGTTTCTTTTGTCTATGAATATTATTTTTTTAACAATTATTTCTAATTTCATAGCAAGATAATTTCCTAGTTCAGAGCTACAGGTTTTTTGAATATAGCTTATTTGATTTTTTTTATTGTAATAAATTTTAAGTGTAGATTTATCATTGCCTTTTGCAAAGGTGTAATGCTCATGCCATTGAGAGTGCTTAATGCTTTCAATACTTATTCCTTCGTCTTTTATCAAGTCAAAAACAGCAAAGAATATGGCTTTTAAGTGTTCTTGTTCATCAGAAAAATCAAAAGCCAATTCAGTTTCCAAAACTTCGGGGTTTAGAACTATCAAATCTTGTCTTGGAGTGAAATTCTCTATTTTAGGTGGTTTTAGGTTACTGTCAATTTTGAAATGCGGTTCGTCAAGGGTATATAAAACTTCTTTTGCTCTTGTAATTGCTGTGTAAAGCCAACGAAAATAAGACTGATTAAAATAACCCATTGATGTTTTACAATTTACAAATGCTCGTTTCCACTCTCCTCCCTGTGATTTATGACAAGTTACAGCATAACCAAACTTGATACGCAAAGCATTAAAATACTTGTCTGTTTGCAAAGCATCTTTGAATTCTTTTGTGCCTGCTTTTAAGTTTGGATGACGGATTTTAAAATCAATATACAAAGCCTTTAGCTCGTCTGAACTCAAATCCCGTTCTTTGGAATACAAAATATTTTCAATGATTTTACACTCAATATTGTAGGTTTTGTCGTCTGTATCTTTGAATTGAATGATTACATTCCGAAAGTGTAAAGGAATTTTTGTTTCTATTACGTTTCCTGAGTTATTTTTACGCTTTAAGGTTATATTTCGTGTTTCATTGATAGGACTTACTTCTTGTATAATGCCAAAATCGCCATTCAGTAACTCAATTGGGTAATTGTAATTATTACTAACTAGAATTATTCTGTCGCCTTTTGTAATTGTGCTTTGGTTCGGAAAGAAATGTCTTCTTACAAAATCGTTGTATTCCTTAACAGATGAATTGGAATAGGCAATGATTATAGTTTCATCATCAATTTGATTTTCGCAGGCTTGTAAATAAGTTTTTAGTAAATCTTGGTGTTGAACAGGCTTTATGTCCGAAAAATGAGTTTCAATATCAATTTGATTGAAAATATTGTTTTTCAAAGAATCACGAATTTTAGTTGCATTGTATAAAATGCCACTATCATTTTGCTGTCTTACGACTTCTGTTAGTTCATAACTGCTTACAGAAACTTGGTATTTTTCACGCAGATATTGTTCGTTGAGTGCAGGGGAAAAGTTCATATTCACAGGTGGCAGCTGTGCATTATCGCCAATGAAAATGACTTTTTTCTTATGGTCGTTGTTGTCAAAATTGATATACTTGAAAAGGTCTTTGAGCAAGAAACCCGAACCAAACCGAAAAAACTCACCTTCCGAGTACATATCGGAAATCATAGAGGCTTCATCTATGATATAAACCGTATTGGTTGGGTCGTCGTTGTTTTTAAGGTTGTAATAAAATTTAAAGGTTTCTGTTCCGTCTGTATTTTCGGTTTTAAATTCCCTGATGTCTTTATTTGAATAAATGGTTTTATGGATAGTGTAAGCCTTTGATTTCGTTATTTTTGAAATGACTTTTGCGGCACGTCCTGTTGGTGCAGCCAAAACAAAAGGTCTGTTAGTAGATTTGAGAAAATCTGTTAAACCTTTCATCATAAAAGTTTTTCCCGTGCCTGCGTAACCTTTTAGCAGAAAGCAAGAGGTTTTGTCTACTAAAAACTCGTTTAAGTTTGTTAGTAATTCTTGCTGTCCGTTGGTTAGACTATAATTTTTGAAAATTTCAAATATTGTCAAAATTTTCCTTTTGAGTACAGAGAAAGATTAAATTCTGTTGCTAACTTTACTGAAACAAAGCCTTCAACTCGCCTGCATCTTCGGGTTTCATTTTTCCTGCTAAAATCAGGCGTAATTGCCTTCTACGCAAAGCTCCCTCATAAAGCGTTTTTTCTTCATCTGTTTCGGGTATGAGTTCAGGTACATTGATAGGGTTACCTACTTGGTCTACGGCTACAAAAGTAAAGAAAGCACTATTTGTTTTAACTTTGGTTTGCTTGATAGGATTTTCAGCAAATACTTCAATATGAACTTCCATAGACGAATTAAAGGCACGTGTTACTTTCGCTTGCAATGTGATAACACTTCCCAAAGGAATAGGTTCTTTGAAAGAAATATTATCCACCGAAGCCGTTACCACTACTCTGTTGCAATGTTTGAGAGCGGCGATTGCCGAAACCACGTCCATAAAATACATCAGCCTCCCTCCCATCAAATTATTAAGTGTATTTGTATCATTGGGAAGTACCATTTCAGTCATTGTCGTATAGGATTCGCGAGCATATTTAGCTTTTGTTGTCATAGATTAACATAATATTTTTTACAAAAAATTTACAGCGGCAATTTATCAATTTTTCTTAAAATCTATGTTTTTTTCGGGATGCTTTTTATTTTTTTTGTTTTTTTATTTACTTTGAAAAACAAAGTTTTTTATTTAACAAAGAAAAAATTTTGAAAAACTATTAGATTTTTACAAGTTTTTTTTGAATTGAAAGATGAAATTTTTAGTTTTGCCGAGCAATGTATGTATATTTGGGTGAAACTTTTTTTTACTAAACAACGTACATATACTAAATGTTTTTCTTTATTATTCTTAACTTGCAGTTAAACAGCTAATTACTTTACAAACAAAACTATTTTTGCTCTATGGCTAAAATCAAATATTACTATGATACGGACTCTTGCCGTTACGAAAGAGTTCAAGTTAGTAAATGGGAATTGTTTCTCAATGTAGCAGGTATTATTGTATTAGCTTCTTTATTTGGTGTTTTATTTACCTTTTTGTACACAAAATTTCATAAGTCGGATAAAGAGCTTGAACTTGCTCGCGAAGTAGAAGAGCTCAAGAGCTACTACCAAATTATCAATAAAAAATTAGATGAAGCAGATAAGGTTCTTAATTCTTTGCAAGAAAGAGATGATAAAGTGTATAGAGTAATTTTTGCCGCAGACCCCATTCCCAAAGAAGTACGTATTGCAGGAGCCGGTGGAACTGAAAAATATAGCGATTTACTACAAAAAGGTCTGCAAACCGAAAAACTTATTCTCAATACTTTACAGAAAGTAGACATGCTCAAACGTAAAATGTACATACAAAGCAAATCTTACGATGAAATAATGCAGATGGCTAAAAGTAAAGAAGACCGCCTGGCTCGCATTCCTGCAATTCAACCTATTTCTAACAAAGAGCTTACTCGCCTTTCTTCTGGCTTTGGAATGCGTTTTCATCCTATTTTTGGTGGTGCTCAGTTTCATCCTGGTATAGACTTTGCCGCTCCACACGGTACACCCGTTTATGCCACAGCAGATGGCCAAGTAATCGCAGCCAATAACAATTTTGGCGGCTATGGCAACGAAATTCAAATCAAGCATAGCGAAGACTATACAACGCTTTATGCACACCTTTCTCGTTTCAATGTAAGACTTGGACAAAAAGTAAAACGAGGTGAATGCATCGGCTATGTAGGTAGTACAGGCTTTTCAACTGCACCCCATTTGCACTATGAAGTAATTTACAAAGGTGAGAAAGTCAATCCTGTATATTATTTCTACAACGACCTCTCACCTGAACAATACGATAAGATTTTAGAACTCGCCTCCCGACAAAATCGCTCTCTCGGAGCCGTAGATACCCGAAAAATCACAATTAAAGAATAAAAATCAATCAAAAAGTTTAAAGAAAATTTTTGGGGTATAGTTCTAATTTTTTTCAATATTGCTTCAAATTTACAACAATATCTTACTTATTGCTTCTTACAAAATATTTTTTCTGCAAATTTGTGATAATAACGCAAATGGTATAGTTTTGAACTTTACGCACAAAAAACAGACTAATCAAAATGTACAATACCACTCAATCGCAAACACAAGTAAGTTTTTTGACTGCGGTTTCTATTGTTATTGCTAATATGATAGGAGCTGGTGTTTTCACCAGTTTGGGATTTCAAGCTCTGGATATCAAATCTGTTTTTTCTCTGTTACTTCTGTGGATAGTGGGAGGAGTGATTGCTCTTTGCGGAGCATTCAATTACGGAGAACTTGCAGCCCGCATGCCTCGTTCAGGAGGAGAGTATCATTATCTTTCTCAAATTTATCATCGAGGTTTTGGTTTTCTTTCAGGTTGGATTTCGGCAAGTGTAGGTTTTGCCGCCCCTATTGCTCTGGCTGCTATGGCTCTCGGAGAGTACGCTAGTGATGCGATTTTTGCTTCTAAAAACGAACATCCTATTTTTCAAAAAATTATTGCAGTAGCTACCATTTTGTTTATTTCGCTCATTCATGCTACCGATGTAAAAAAAGGTAGTTTTTTCCAACAATACTCAACAGCTATGAAATTGCTTTTAATTAGCATTTTCATACTTGCAGGCTTTCTCATTACACCCAATCCACAAAGCATTTCGGTACTTCCAGAAAGTAAAGATTGGAATTATGTGTGGCAACCTGCTTTTGCTATATCTTTGGCGTACGTATCTTTTGCTTACTCGGGCTGGAACGCCTCGGCTTACCTTGCAGGCGAAATTGAAAATCCTCGTAAAAATGTTCCTAAATCACTTTTTTTAGGCACAATAATTGTGATGTTTACTTATGTTTTGCTCAATTTTGTTTTCCTATACACTACTCCCATTGAGCAACTTGCAGGAAAATTAGATGTTGGGTATGAATCTGCGATGATGATTTTTGGTAAAGCAGGCGGTAAAATAATGGCAAGCATGATAGCCTTGTTACTTGTTTCCTCTATCAGTGCTATGGTTTTTGCGGGTCCTCGTGTAACCAAAGCCATAGGCGAAGATTTTGAAATATTCAAGCATATCGCTACTACCAACAGCAAAGGGGTACCTGTTTGGGCTATCTTCTTCCAATCAACTATTGCCATAGTACTGGTACTTACTTCTAGCTTTAACGACGTGCTATATGCCATTGCCTTTGTGCTTGAAATCTTCACTATCTCGACAGTATTCGGAGTATTTGTTTTAAGATTTAGAGAGAAAGAAAGTTTTTTAGCCTATAAAACCTGGGGCTACCCTATCACTACACTTATTTTTATTGCAGGTACTGCTTGGACAATGTTTTTCCTTTTCGAACAACGCATATTTCCTTCTCTCAAAGCCATTTTTGGTATCGGACTACATCCTGAAAAAAGCTATATTTCGCAAGTAATGCCTGCTGTTTTGGCGATAGGCTCTCTGCTTTCTGGTTTTATCATCTTCTTAATCAGTGATAAAATCAACCAAAAAAGATTAAAAGAAAAAAAAGTATAACATATCAACTTTTATGAAAAAAAGAAGTTTATTGCTTACAATAGTTGTAAGTATTACTCTTTTTACAAACTGTAAAAATGATAAAAATTCAAATCAATCTGTTCAGGCTACCGATACCTTAGAAAAAGAACCTAAAAAGGAAAGAGTAGTTCCAATAGAAAAAAAGTATAACGAAATTGCTCGTTTCATTGCAGGGTTGCCACAAGAAGAAAACAATCCCTTGCAAGAATACGAGAAAACAGAAACTTGGAAAAAATATTCTCAAGAAAGTAATCGGAAATGGCAAAAGCTGAAAGAAGGCAAACTTGCTAAAATGCGAGCTTGGGCTGATGTAGAACTAAAAGAAATTAACCAAAGAGGAGGTACATTATTCTATCCTTTCAGTGGGGCTGATTTTTTGCATGCCCAAGTATTTTTTCCTAATCTTGATGAAATCATAATGATAGGCTTAGAGCCTATTGGTAATCCGCTCAATGTAGAAAAAATCGCCAAAAAACAAACCAATTACTTCTCGGCACTCAATAAAGCAGGATATTTTCTAGCCGAATTTAGTTTTTTCCGTACCAATGATATGGCCGTAGATTTAACAGGTAAACGATCCATCGAAGTCGATGGTACTATTCATTTGATTATGCTGTATCTCGCCCAATTAGACAATACTATCACTTATTATGAAAAAGTTGTAGTAGATACCGAAGGAAATTTAATACCTGTAAGCGAATACAAAGAAAAAGTTGATAATAACAACAAAAATAAAAAAGTTGTATATGGCAACCGATTGTTTTTCAAAAGAAAAAATGATGATACAATTCGCTCAGTAATTTATTTCAGTGCTAACCTTTCTGACTATGGTTTATTAGAAGAAAACCCTGATTTCAGAAAATATTTAGAAAAACTCAAACCCACAGCTACTTACCTAAAAGCCGCTTCTTATCTTATGTATTCTGTTCAGGCACCAGGTAAAAACTATAACTTTAAAATTATTCGCGATATAATTTTGAAAAATAGTCAATACGTTTTACAAGATGATTCAGGTATACCTCTTTCGAATTTTTCGGATGATAGCAAATGGCAAAAAACATTCTATGGCGTATATGCAGGCCCTATCAGTTTGTTCAGTAATCGTTATCAAATTGCAATGCGTGAAGCATACCGAAACAAAGAAAATGTAAAGCCCTTACCTTTCGGTATTGGTTATCAGTTCAGAGAAGGAACCTCTAACCTAATGCTTGCCAAAAAAATAGGACAAGTAACAGATAAAGATTTAGAAGTAGAAACAATAGAAGAGAAAAAAGAAACTCCCAAAAAATCTGCCCAAAAGAAAAAAGAATCTTTACTACAAAAAAATTATCACAAACAAATGTAAATCAGAAACTTATATATTTTCATCTGTACTTCAACTGCAAATAATGAGTACTATGAAATTAAATACGCTCTTTATTTATTTGATTTTTACTTTCAGCTTCAAAGTTCTTTTAGCCCAAAAAAATCATCCCCCTAACCCTTTGGAGTTTATACTCTACTCCCAATACAATCATTTCAAAAAATATTTAGAAAGAAAAGAATATAACATTCAGATTATTTACTCGCAAATAGATAGAGACGAACAAAACAAAGCTACTCTGCAAACCTTTCAATATAAAGTTGATATAAATAACTATTTTTATCCTGCAAGTACAGTTAAATTACCTGTTGCTCTTTTAAGTTTGGAAAAAGTTAATAAAATCAACAAAACAAAAGGAGATGCTATTATCAATCATTTTACTCGCATGAGCAGTCTGGCAAGCAAACAATGCCCTGAGGGAGCTATTGGTAATTTCGCTAACGACCCTTCTCCACCTTGTCTGGCTAAATACCTTGAACAAATGCTTTTAGTAAGTGATAATCCTTCTTTTGCTCGCATATATGATTTTTTAGGACAAAAATACATTCATACACAACTTAGGCAAAAAGGTTATGATAGCGTCAGAATAGTCCGAAGGCTTGGGAGTTCTTGTTATACTGCCGAACAAAACAAATGCACCAATGCTACTTTATTTTATGATTCAGAACTTCACCTTATTTACAAAGAACCCGAAACTTGCAACGATTCCACGCTTCATCCTATCTTGAATGTTTCGTTGGGAAAAGCCTTTGTGGATATGAATGGCAAATTGCAGTATGGTCCTATGGATTTTTCGAAAAATAACTTCTTGCCTCTGCAATATTTACATGAATTTACCATTTCAGCTATTTTGCCTGAAGCCTTGCCACCACAAAAACGATTTAATCTAAGCCAAGAACAACTCGCTTTCATCAGAAGAACAATGGGAGCATATCCTCGTGAAGGCAAACTTACCAGCTATCGTCCTGAACAAGGATTTTTTGATGCCTACAAAAAGTATTTCATCTATGGGCAAAACCCTGTTGCTACTATCAAGCCTCAAATCAGAATATTTAATATTGTAGGCTTAGCTTATGGTTTTGCTATTGACTCTGCCTACATTGTAGATTTTGAAAACAAAGTAGAGTTTTTTCTTACCGCTGTTATTCACACCAATCGCAACGAAATTCTCAATGATAATTACTACGAGTACGCCACTGAAGCTATGCCTTTTTTGAAGCTTCTCGGCGAAGTAGTTTACAAGTATGAGCTTGCTCGCGAAAAAAAGTACAATCCAGATTTATCTGATTTTAATTTTTATGAATAGATTTTAATATTTTACTAAAAAAAATTTAAAAATAAAAAATGCTAAAAACTTGATTTTTAATTTTTTATTTCGTATTTTTATAATGAATATTTTAGAATATCTTTTTCATCTTTTCTTAAACTTTTACACTTATGAAAGACAATTATGAGAAAAATACAATTTTAGACCTTTCTCAAGAGGTTAAACTTTTTTACACTATTAGCGAGGTAGCAGAAATGTTACAGGTAAATCCTTCTACCATCCGTTTTTGGGAAAATGAATTTGATATGCTTCAATTTC
Source organism: uncultured Cytophagales bacterium (assembly GCA_938002655.1). Classification (GTDB taxonomy): domain Bacteria; phylum Bacteroidota; class Bacteroidia; order Cytophagales; family Thermonemataceae; genus Raineya. The sequence goes on along the minus strand of CALLAC010000024.1, from coordinate 9,513 downwards.
CTAAAAATAGTAAAGGCGACAGACGCTTTACCAAAGAAAATATTGAAGACCTAAAACTTATTTACCAACTCACAAAAGTAGAAGGCTACCGTTTGGAAGCCGCCAAAGAAATTATGCGTAATCGTTCCAAAGAGATGAAAGAGAAACTAAAAGTTATTGAATCTCTCAAACGTATGAAAGAATTTCTTATTTTACTGAAAAAAGAATTACCAGCCTAAAAGTGCCACACTTTTCTTATTTATTTTTATTCTTCTGTTTTCATCTTTTTCAGAGTGTCTTTCATGTCAGTATTTACCTCATGCTTGCTACGAGAAGAATAAGGCAACTCTATTTCATAGGTTTTTCCTTCCTTGATACTAAGAGTTTTACCTTTTAACCAAGGATTATACTCTATAAGTGTTCGATAAGAAACTCCATATTTTTCGGCAAATTCAGCCAAATCCTGAATATTTTCTGTAATTTTTATTTTTCGTAAAGCTGGGAAATAATACATATGCTCCTGCCTCATCTGATAACCATATTTTTGGAGATTTTCGTAAATATGCTTAAAAGCTACCAAACGAATTACATAACGAGCAGTTTCGGGATACAAAAACAAATTGTAATAAGACTTTTGCTTTTGAAAGTGAATAACTCCTTCCAAATATCCTGCCCCTGCGTTGTAAGCTGCTGCTGCCAATGCCCAACTGCCAAATTTTTGGTAATTTTCTTTCAGTATCCGAGCCGCTACATACGCTGCCTTGATCGGATGAAAACGTTCATCTACTTCTTCATTGATTTCCAAGCCGTATTGCTTGCCTACTTCGGGCATAATCTGCCACAAACCTGCCGCTCCCATAGGTGAAACCGCCTGAGGAATTAAACTGCTTTCAATAATAGGTAAATACTTAAAATCTGTATGTACACCCATTTCCGAAAGAATTTTCTCGAAACGAGGAAGCCACTGATTGGCTCTGCGGATAATCATTGCTGTAGTTGCATGAGAAAAAATAAATACATAAAATTCTCTGTCTAAGCGTTGTCGTACACTCATATCTTCTAAGGGTACGGGTTCATCGGCAAAATATAGCTTTTCAGGCAAACGAAAATCTATGAGTTGCATCTGATGCCAAGAGCCATCTTGGTATTGCTCATACAATATTTTATTAAATTTTTTATCATAGATGGTGTAACTTATCAGCCCCAAAACAAGTATCCACAACACAATACTCTGAAAGTTTTTCATAGTTTTTACATTTTTCAAGAAAACAAAACGCTGTAAAGAAACACATTCCTTACAGCGTTTCAAGTACAGAAATTACTTTTCAGGCTACTGCAATACGCTTGAAAGTAATAACCTTCAAGTCTTTACTAATGCTTTGTAAGTATTGAGCTACTGTTTTTGAGCTATCCTTCACGAATTCCTGATTAAGTAAAGTGCTTTCTTTGATAAATTTATTTACTTTTCCTTGTGCAATTTTTTCAAGCATATTTTCAGGTTTGCCCTCGTTGCGAGCTTGCTCCATACCAATTTCAAGCTCTTTATCTAAAATATGCTGAGGTACATCGGCTCTATCTACGGCAATAGGGTTCATTGCGGCTATTTGCATAGCCAAATCTTTGCCTATTTCTTTGTAATTTATGCCATCAGTACCTTGCAAAACAACTAATACTCCAAGTTTGTTGTTGCTATGTAAGTAAGAGACTACTTTTTCGCCTGTTACTTTGGTATAAGCCGTAACTAAAATCTTTTCTCCTACTTTTCCAACGAAATCTGTAATATGCTCTTGCAAAGTTCTACCTTCTGAAACCAGCTGCATGAGTTGCTCAATAGTATCAGGTTTTTGAGCAATGGCTTCTTTCATTATTCTTTCTGCTAAGGCATTGAATTCAGCATTTTTAGCAACAGATTCAGTTTCGCAGTTGAAAGCAAACATTATGCCTTCGTTTTGTGCCTCGTTGGTGTAAATCATCACAACCCCTTCTTTGGTTTCGTTATCGGCACGCTTTGCAGAAATTTTTTCACCTTTTTTGCGTAAGAACTCAATGGCTTTTTCAAAATCACCGTTGGCTTCGGTAAGGGCTTGCTTGCAATCCATCATACCCATACCTGTCATTTGACGAAGTTTATTCACATCTTGTGCAGTAATTGCCATATAGGTTGTAAAATTTTAAGTGATACGTAAATTAGGCTACAAAGGTATAAAAATTTTATAGTAAAGGCAATTTTTTCTGCATAAAAAACCTACAAAAAAGCTTTTGTAGGTTTTTCTTTTGTCGTGCTATTGGCACGCGTTAATCGTCATTATTGTGTAAAAACACAATACTTTTTTCGTTTAGCGTTCTCTACTAGAAGCGGCAATCAATTGCAAGATATAGTAAGCAAGCATAGCCAAAGAGCCTATCGCCGCTACAACGTAAGTCATTGCCGCCCAAAAGAGAGCATCTTTCGCCATAGTATGTTCTTGGCTACTTACTACTCCTCTATTAGTCATCCAAGCCAGAGCTCGTTTGCTGGCGTCAAATTCCACAGGAAGCGTTACCAAACTAAATAAGGTTATTACACTGTATGCAATCACTATCACCCACAAGATACTGGTAATAGGAATAGTTCTATACAAAGCATATCCACCAATAAAAGAAGCAATCATTACAAAATTTAGAATAGTAGCACTCACACTTTGCAAAGGCACCAGAGCTGAACGAAATTGTAGCATACTATACGCCGTAGCATGCTGCACAGCATGCCCGCATTCGTGAGCCGCTACAGCCACAGCTGCCGCCGAACTACCATAATATACTTCTTCACTTAAATTGACGGTTTTATCTATTGGGTTGTAGTGGTCGGTTAGCTGACCAGGTACGCAGGTAATCTTTACATCATAAATGCCATAATCGCGTAGCATCTGCTCGGCTGCTTCTTTACCTGTCATTCCATTACGCAAACGTATCTGCGAATAATATGCAAATTTAGAGCGTAAGCGGCTACTTACAAGCCAACTCATTAGCATAGTTACACCTAAAATTATCCAATACATAGCTCTTATATTTTGGGTTTTAATTGTAAGATTACAAAAAATTTTTGGCTTTGTCAAGTATTTTTGTTGTAGAGAATCCTTCTACCAAATCAATCGTTTGCACTTGCCCACCATAGCTTCTAACAAAATCCGCACCAACTATGTTTTCGACTGTATAATCGCCTCCTTTTGTCAGAATGTCAGGAAAAATTTTCTCAATCAGACTTTTTGGCGTATCTTCTTCAAAAATGCAGACAGCATCTACAAACTCTAAAGCCGCTATCACTCTTGCCCGAGCATATTCAGGATTGATCGGACGCTCTGCTCCTTTCAGACGCCTTACCGAAGCATCTGAATTTAGCCCTACAATTAGCCTATCTCCCAATGCTCGTGCTTTTTCTAAATAATCTATATGCCCAAGGTGCAGTATATCAAAACAGCCATTTGTAAAAACTACTTTCAGACCTGCCTGTTTCCAAGCCTTGATTTTTTTAAGTAAATCATTGATGTTCAGTATTTTACTTGCCGTCATCTAATGTAAAAAATAAATCAAACCTACACCATTTTCGGTGCTTTTTAGTTGTATATTTTCTAAAAACTTCTGTATCTTTGAGCCATTTTTGCTATGAGCTATTGTCAGCCCTACATCAAAGGCAAGCAGAAAAGCACCTTGCAAAATTAAGGATTTTCCCCAACCCTGCAAACGAGCGGGTAAGTTTTGAGCCGTTTTTGCTTTCTCTTTCAAAAAAAAGCCCGTCATAATGTATCCTACATCTAACCCTGCGTTAAAAAGTAAAATCTTTTGCATTTGATGATGCTCATTAAGTACTGATTGCCAAGAAATTATCTCATCTGACTGATAGTTTTGGTAGAGCCCAAGCCCTGCAAGTCCCAAATTTACCGTATTCCACATTATATTCATTTGATAGAAATAGTTACTTTCGCCTTGGGGCTTAGCAAAAGCAAGCACTGCTCCACTGACAAGCATATTTCCTATGGCCCAAGAACCTAAGACCCACATTCCCGTTCGGTTTGTTTTTTTATACTGATAGTGAAGGTTCTTAGCGTCTTTCAAAAAGATATCGCTTTGAGCCAGAACTACATAGTTACTCAAAATAAAAAATATGCAAACGAAATATCTTATGTAAGGACTTTTCATCAAAAATTAGAGTTAAACATAATGAATTTCTATTCTCTACTCTAATCAATTGCCGCTATTTAAAGAATTTCCAATAAAAGTAGTACCTTACAAAGTTAGTAAAATTATCGAAACTATCATTATTATTTCTGCAATAAATAATTGCCAACTTCCCTCCCTATTTTAGGAGGGAAGTTGTTTTATTCGGCTTGTAGGTTGCCTGTATGGGTTTTGAGACCACCTTTGGCACTGTTGATTTCAATACTATAAGTTTTAGGATTACCACGCACAATCCAGCGAACTTTCACAGTTGCCATACCTGCAATGTTTTCCACAGCTACGGTAGCAGGAGGAAATCCTTTAATTTCTTTGCCGATGTTCAAATCAGCATTTTCCATTAGCATACTTGCTACTACGTTTTCGTTTTTGAGTGTAATCAAATCTGGTGGATTGATTTTATGTTTCACATCATGAGCTAGATGCGTAGGTATGAGACGCATGTTGGTAATAGTAGCAGTAATTTGGGTTAATCCGTTGCCCAAAGGCTTGCTTTTCACATCTATCACTTCAAGTTTGGGAGTATGATAAGCGTGGAACAGCGTAAAAGCCATATTACGATGAGCATCTTGTTCTATCAGAAAGCCGGGATAATTGCGGACATAATTTTTCTTAAAGCCACCTATTTCAATATCTCCATAATTAGGGTGTTTGTAAGGTTTCCATTCTACGAAAGCATCACCGAAAAGGAGCAGTTTATCAAATTCGTAGAATTCGTTGTTATCGAAGCGTCCGATGTTTGTTCCTTCTTTTTTGTCAAAGAGTAAATATGAAGTCATCAGTTCATTTACAAACGAGACAACCCCTCTGCCTGCATGCATCCAATTCGAGAAATCGCCATAAGTAGAGTAAAGGTCTTTGTAAGAGATAAGATACTTGTAGCCAGGTATCATTTTCTCCCCTGTTTTGCCGAGCACATCGTAGATAGCAATATCAGCGGGGGTAAAGGTGAAAGCGTCTTCTTCGGAGCCGGGTCCTCGCAAAAGCATACCACCGTAGTTGTGGTAATGTTGTGAGCCTGCAATATTGGGATGCTTCATTACAAAATTAGCTACGGCTCGGCTTTCGGGCAATGAGAAAGGATACCTATAAGCTCCGAACTGAATGTAATCGGGTTGCCAACCCCAGCCCCAGTCGCGATTTGGGTCATAGTAGCCCTTTCGGTCTTCGTTTACCAGTCCGTCACCGTCGTTATCCAATCCTTCATAGCCTAGCAGTTCGTATTCGCCAGGCTCACCAGGCTTTGCCATAATCATTTGTCGGGGGTCTTCGGGGTGCGGAATGTATCTACCTGTTTTAGACTTTCTACGCATCAGTGTAATTTCACCATCACCGTTGAGGTCGTCAAAATCATCTTCATCAACCAGTCCATCTTCATCATCGTCTACGGGAACTAATCCTGAACGAGGAGTATTGGCATTGTTAAGATTTTTGAGAAAATCGTCTCTGCCGTCAGGATTGATAGTAGGTAAAATGTAAAAAGTTTTTTCTTGCAAAAGTTCTTTGATGAATTTAACATCTTTGTAGTTTTCGGTAAGATACCAAGCCGTGTACAGAGCTACTTCTGTACCTTGCACTTCGTTGGAGTGAATGTTGCCATCAATGTAAAAAGCAGGTTTGTTTTCAGGTTTTCCTGCCTTGAAATCGGTAATCGTAAGAGCCCAAATATCTTTACCCAAATACGATTTACCGATGCTTTCCATTGTTACCAGGTCCGGATAAGCTTTTTGTATTTGCCGACAAATGTTTGTTACTTCATCATAAGTATAATACCTATTCCAGGCAATTTTCACCTTCGGATTGGGCGGTGTACCCAAAGCTCGCAAGCCTAATTCGTCTTGTTTTTGAGCGAAAGTAAAAGATACTATTACTCCAAAAACGACAGATAAAGCAATATTTTTTTGCATAAGCTACTGTTTTTTATGTGTTTTTTTGTAGCAAACGCAAAAATAAAAAAAATGGTATGCAATAAAGCTCAAAAATTAAACAAAAATGATTATCAAAAATCAGGGCATAAGTTCTTTTAATTTTTTTTCAAGAGCCTTTCCTCGTAGGTTTTTAGCGATAATTCTACCCTCTTTGTCTAAAAGAAAATTTTTGGGAATAGCATTAACTCCATAGGCTTTGGCGGCTACGTTGTTCCAGCCTTTCAGGTCGGATACGTTTGTCCAGGTAAGTCTATCTTTATCGATAGCTTTGAGCCATTTATCTCGGTCTTCATCAAGAGAAATACCATATACGGTAAAGCCTTTATTTTTATATTTTTGGAAAACTTCTACGATATTAGGGTTTTCGTATCGGCAGGGTCCACACCAAGCCGCCCAAAAGTCTAAAAGTACATATTTGCCACGCAATGCAGAAAGCCTTACTGGTTTGCCTTCTGTATCGGGTAGTTCAATATCAGGGGCTACAGCTCCAATAGCAAGCTTTTGATAGGCTTCTGCTAAATCATTTACATATTTTGCAATACTTGTACCTTTAAATCTGCTCTGAAAACGTCGATTTACTTCTTTGATAAAACTCACTTCGGTGTCATCGTCCCACTCAATAGTAATCATAAACAAAGCAATAGAGTTATCAAATTTTTCTAACACCCACTTTTGCATAGCCTGCCGAAGCTCTTGCTGTTTTTGAAGAAATTCGTTTAAAATTTCTTCTTTCCGATTTTCGTCATTGGTTTGTAAAAATTTTTCTTTGATAGGTTTAAGATGAAGCATTTCAAGACTTTCTTTTTGTAAAATATATTCTTTGCATAATTGTGAACCTTTACTTCCTGATACTTCGTAAGCAGGTGTTTTGGTAAAATCAATCTTTAAGGTGATATCTTCGTTGTTTTCTACCATAAGCAACAACGATTTGTCATCAATTTTCATCAGACAAATGCCTGGCTCTAAAAGTTGTATTGTTTTTTCAAAGGTGGTATTTTTGATTTGAATTTTATCAAATTCACCAAGTTTTAGTCCGTTTTCTAAACTTTCTATACGAAAAAGACTAAACTCTTTGCTTTTAACTCCTGCAACCGTACCTTTGATTTTTACCTGTAGCTGAGCCAAAAGCGTCAAACTATACAATTTGATTAGAAAAAAGAGAAAAAATTTTTTCATTGAAACCTTTAATTTTTCGAAAATCAGAAACACTTTTTTTCTTGAAAAAGTTCAAAAGAAAAAGAGAGGATGCCTAAATTTTCACGCATCCTCTCATCACTCAATGAGACTATTGAAGAATTATTTTCTTGACGACAAAACCTACATCTGTTTGAATATGCAAGTAATACGTACCACGAGCATATTGCGTGAAGTCAAGTTTTAGTAAGTTGGCAGTGGATTTTATCTCGCTCAACAAAGAACCTGTACTAGTATAAATCTTTACCTCAATTTTTTGCAAACGTATAGTAGAAAAGTCAATAGTTACCCAATCTGCCGAAGGCACAGGACTTACTCGAATAGCCTTATCTAATTTGGGATTGATAGCTGTTACCTCGTTTGGTGTCGTTGCATTCGCTACGTTGCTGTATGGAGAGTTGCCCCCTGCATTGAATGCACGCACTCGGTAATAGTACGTCGTGTTCGCCGTTAAACCATTATCGCTGTATGAAGTCGTATTCGCAGGCAAACTGCTCGCTATCTCCGTGAAATTTACACCATCCAACGAACGCTCCACTTTGTAGCCCGTCTCATCGCTCGCATTATCCGTCCAACTCAAATTGATTTGCGTCTGAGATACCGCCGTCGCCACCAAAGACGTCGGTGCAGAAGGAGGTGGAGGCAAAACACCTGTAATGTTGATGTTATCTACATAAATCCAGTTACTGTAATTATCGGTAAGTCTGAAACGGAAAAGTACAGAATTACTACCTAAAAATGGAGCAGGCACATTCACATTTTCTAAACGCCAATCGTTGGCACCGGGATTGTTAAATTGAGCAGTAGAAGAAGCTGGTGAAGTAGTAGCAAGTGTTTGCCCTGATTTGCTCCATATTGTTGTGAAAGTTTGACCGCAATCGTTACTTGCTTGTAGCTCCAAAGTAGCGTAAACAGCTGTAGCAGGATTAGAGCCATAGCCTCTATGAGCCACATAAAAAGCAAAATTGACACTTACAAAGCTTTGTAAATTTACAGCCGGAGCATTCAGAAATAAAGCATTTGTTCCTATATTATTGTTATACAAATCTACTGCAGCAGAGCGAGTACTTGCTTGCCCTACATTAACAATTACCCAGTTCACACCTCCTCCTGTATTCGTAGCTGTCCAGCCTACGGGTGTACTTTCAAAGCCTTCGGTGAGAGGAAGTGGGTTGTTCGTTCGGACAAGGATTGTTTTTGTTTTCGTATCTGTTTCAATACCATTGCTTACGGTAAGGCTAATCTGGTATGTACCGCTTTGTGTAAAAGTAACCGTATGAGGACCTTGAGTATTGGTAGTGGCAGGTGTAGCACCTCCGATATTTCCAACGTCAAAATTCCAAGTCCAAGAGTTGATAGCAGGGGCGGCAGGGGCTTTGGTAGAAGCATCTGTAAAGGTAATGCTTTGCCCAATGCAAATTACACTAGCAGAAGTAGTAAAATCGGCAAAAACAGCGTTCGGATTAGCGGCAATCCCCGATACTATGAGTGAATAAGCCTGTGGATTTCCTCCTTGTAGCATTCCTTTGTGAGTTACTGTAATAGTGTAAGTGGCTCCTGCTATGGGATTGGGGATAATGATTTTTTCTACATTATCTCTGAAATTATCTACTTGGGTTGCGGCAGCAGCAGGATTAGCAGGGTCTAAAGCCCAAGGGAAAAAAGTAGTTGAACCATGCGTTACTCTTACGTCTAAATCATTTACCAAACGTGGCGAGGTAGAGTTTAAGGTATTAGGAGGCAGAGGTGTTCCTGCGGGGTCTGTCCAAGAAATGGTAACTTCCAAAGGGGTGGTGTTGCTCAGTGCTGTAACGTTCAAGGTATAAGAGCCACCATTATGTAATATTTTTTCATCAATGATAGAAGTTACATTTTTTTGAGAAATTACATTAGCGGCTTTTTCAGCATTCAGGAGCCCCCAACCAAAAGCATAATCAGGACCGGGATTGGCTCCTGCTTCGTCAGCTGTGTGAATTACCAAGCCTCGAAGCGTTGCCGAACGCATAAATTGTCCTGCGTTGAGATTTTTGTAATGTTGTTGTAATAAAACCAATGTTCCTGTTACATTCGGACTTGCCATCGAAGTACCCGATTTGGTATTGTAAGCAGTATTACTGCTGCTTGAAGTAGAATATACATTTACCCCCATACCTGAAATATCAGGTTTGATACGCCCATCGTCTGTGGGTCCCCAAGAGCT
>CALLAC010000023.1 GCA_938002655.1 uncultured Cytophagales bacterium | reverse complement strand
TATCTTTTCCAGTTTTTTTTGTTTTGCTATCCTTTAAACCAATATTCCAATCTAGTGCTACTTGTCCAGAAGTTGAACTTTTTTGAGCAGTTAATTCATACAAATTTCCGCCACCAACTCCAGAAATTGCGAATGTATTGATTCTCGGATTGAAAATTATTCCGATTGGAGATGGTTGTTGGCAAAATGTCTTTGTTGAGATTAAAGTCACAACAAATAAGAAAACGGTAATTTTTTTTGTCGTCATATTTTCTGTTCTTTCGATTTTACAATCAGCTATAACTAATTTATATAAGCATCTTTTGAGTGAAAGATTCGCCAATCTACTCATATTTGGCTGTATTAGTGCACCTTTTTCTATATCGGGGGTGTGCTTATCCCATTTCCAGATCGTCAATAGGCGATTTAATTTCTTGTAAACTCTTTGTGCTAACATATGTGTATATTTCTGTTCTGGTTCTTGCTCCATTTAGCATCGGCAAAGGTTTTTACAATGCTGTTTAATTCTTCATTCATAGCAAAGTAAAGCCTATCCGATAGGTGTTTTGATACATTAAAGGTTTTATTTCAATAGTTTTTAAGTACACGCATGCTGTTTGATCAAACTAAACTTTGCTTTTATTTGTCACTCGAATATACTAAATTTATTTTTACATATCCCAATTTGTTGAAAAAATTTTTTGGGCTTGATATTAAAAAATTTGGTATTGCTAAAAAAGCATAGATAAATCATTATTCTATTTGAACATTAATAATTTTACAGAATGTAGCAGCATTGTTAGTGATTTTGAATTCCATTCTGTTTTTCTTCTTAAACGTGCTAAAAAATGCCGAAAAAGCCTGTTATATCTTTCCACTGTAAATGTTCCTTTTTTAATTTGTGCATGTTTTTCTTTGGGAACGAGTTTTTCATACGCATTCCAATAATCAGCACATATCTTTTCCAAAGTTTTTCCCCTGTCTCTGTTGTTCTACTGCCAATTTCACAAGCGATGAATTGACGCTCATTTCTATCAACAGCAATCTAAATCCATTGGTAGTTTTTTTGAACCGATAAAAGTATGCAATTCATTCATCTCCACAATTTCGATACCGAACTATTTCTAAATTCGTTAATTTTTCTTTTAAAAGACTTTATCCAATTCATAACTCTGTTACATTACTGACGCCCAAAATTCTTCCAATAGAACGAAATCCTAAACTTTCAAGATAGAAAGTTGAGGCGTTTCTTTTAAGGATAACAGGTTTTCCTACTTCTTACACGGTGAAGCGAAAATTGCAATCTTTGCCTTTAAGACGCTGTCTTTGTTTTACTATGCCATCTTTGCGAAAATTAACAGATTTATATCTTGTGCATTCCTTCATAGGTCAAATGAATTGGATAATAAAGCTCCAAAATAAAAAAACTATGCCGAATTAGTAGTACTTAGTTGCGAATAAAGATTTTTTAGTAAATTTGTGTAAATTTTGTAAGAGAGCTGTTTTATTCATTTGAGAAATTAGAGCAAAACTATCTTAATTTGCAGGCTTAATCAGTAGAACTTATGCGTTTCAATAAAAAAACACTTCAACAATTGAAAAACTATCTTTGGCGGATACTTATTTTTGGGGGAGTAGGCTTGCTACTATTGTTTATATTTATCCCAAATGCTACGCTTAAAAATATTTTTACTCATTTTGAACAAAAATTTCCCAAGCAAACGCTTACAGAGAAGCTCTATAAATGGAAAGTAGAGTATTTTCCCCAAAAAAGTACTTCTGAAAAAGAGCAAGAACAAAAAAGTGTTGAGCAAGAATTTGAGATTGTAGAAGGAAAAAAAGAACAAAATAGTACTTCCAATACGAACAAAACATCTAAAAGGCAAAACAATTACGAGGGTTTGGAAATACCCAAGTCGCCCTATAAAGATGAAATTGTACGCCATACTTACTTTACGCTTGCTTATGTAGAGGAGCATGAGCAAGCTCGTTGGGTAGCTTACAAAATGACAGCCAAAAATTTAGAAAAAAATGTAAATCGCAGCCAAGAGGTATTTTATCCTGATAAAAAAGTAAGCACAGGCTCAGCTTTACCAATGGATTATGCTGGATCAGGCTTTGATAGAGGGCATTTAGCCCCCGCAGGAGATTTTACAGGCAACGAACAAATGATCCGTGAAACATTTGTGATGAGCAATATTAGTCCGCAGTATCCGCTTTTTAATCGTGAAACTTGGCGATTGCTAGAAGAAAAAGTACGATTTTGGGGTGAAAAAAAAGGAGATTTGTATATTGTAACAGGACCTGTCTTCAAGGGAAATATGCCAAAAATTGGTAAGAAAAACAAAATTTCTGTACCGCCAGCCTACTACAAAGTAATTTTAAGTCTAAAAGAAGAGCGAGGTATTGCTTTTATTATACCCAACGTGAATAAAAAAGAACAATATCGCCAATACCAAGTAAGCATTGACGAAGTAGAAAAAGAAACAGGCATAGATTTTTTTCATCTTTTACCTGATGATTTAGAAGAACGCATTGAAAGTTCTACTTCCACTGATGGTTGGTTTGCCCCTGCCAAACCTAAAACAAAACGTATAGAGTAAGTTTTGCTGAAAAGCTTGTTTGTTCAGTCGTAAAAAATGGTTTTAAAAAGTTAGGCAAAATCTAAAAAAAACTAAACCTGAAAACTTAAATTGGATATTACTAAAAATTAGCTGATATGTTATTATTGATGTAACATTTTGCCTGATTTTTGGTTTTTTTTTCATAAAAAATAATTTAACTTTGTGAGGTTACTTTTTGGGTTTCAGCTTAAAATTTTGGATATTATGGGCAACAAACCCTTTACAAATCCTTCGATAGACGAGGATGTCTTGCTTGATGAACTTGAACTCCGAGAACACGAATTAGTTGTATTCAATGACGATGTTAATACTTTTGATCATGTCATTAGAACGCTGATTGAAATTTGTAAGCACACTCCCGAACAAGCCGAGCAATGTACTTGGATCATTCATTATAAAGGCAAATGCACTGTGAAATTTGGTTCTTTTGATGAGCTTGTACCTATGCGTCAGGGAATTTGTGATAGAGGCATTTCAGCGGAAATCTTTTAATCAAACCATTTTCAAATACATAAAAGATAAAAAGAGCTTATCTTTATACTCCTGACATGCTTCTGTGTATATCTTACTTGTGAGTATTTACGTCAATGTTTTAGTTTTGATTTTATCACCGTGCCATCTATCTACGAGCAAATCTTCGATTTTGCCTCCTGGCGGTAAATCTATAATTGGGAAATCGTTATTTCCTCCAATGCCGCCATCATCATCAGAATCGGGTGGGAATGGATTTCTGCGAAGATTGCGGAGCATAATCATTGTCATTATAGCAAAAATGACAGAAAAGAATATCAAATAAATAAATACACCCAACATACGCCAAAATTTTAATTTTACGAAAGATATAAAAAATTTAATAAAAAAGCAAGTAAAAATAAGCAAGAATATTACCAAAAGTTTTTTAAGCAAAAATTTTTAAGAAATATCTCCAAGTTGTGGACGAATAAGAATTTCTTCTACTACACTCTGTGGCGAAAGTTGAAAACAAGCCCAAAGAGCATCAGCCACATCTTGAGGCTTCATAAACCGTTCGGGGGGCAACTCTACACCTGCCCAGCTATCAGTAAGCGTAGCACCAGGCAAAACAGCCGTAACCCGAATGTTATGTGTTTTGAGTTCGGCACGTAGCACTTGGGTCATTCCATAGAGGGCAAATTTGGAAATACAGTATGAACCACCATTGGTATAAGCTGTAATGCTTGCCGTTGAGCAAATCGTAAAAATATGCCCTTGCCGCCGACTCATCATCATTGGCAGAAAAGCTCTTGTCAGATGATAAGCACTATACAAGTTGGTTTCAATCATTGTCTCTAGCGTACCTTCAATTTCGTTATGGATTTGTCCAGGTAAAAAAAAGCCCGTATTATTCACTAAAACATCTATTTGAGAGGTTTTGTTTTTGACAAATTCGGCAAATTTTTCTACTTCTACTTTCTTTGATACATCAGCGGGAATAGCGTGTAGAGCAATGTTGGGATATTTATGAGAAACTTCGTTTACAAGAGTCTGTACATTTTCGGTTTTACGAGAGCATGTGAAAATCTGAAAACCATTTTGAGCAAATTTGTCTACAATTGCTTTGCCAATTCCTTTGGTACCGCCTGTAACTACAAGGGTGGGCTGTAGTTTTTCCATTCTTTTTTCCATTTTTCTACAAAAATAATAATTTGAGGAAAAAACTCTTCAAATTCTTGTTCATAAAGTGTATAATTTTCACGCAAATATTTTGTAGCATTAAGCAAATTCGAGGGGAACTTGGTTCTTTTACTCATTCCTTCAAAAACGCTTGCTATCCCTTCTATATCTTGATAATGATACAACCAGTTTTGTCTTTGCATATATGGAAACATATGTTGCATTTTAGAAGGCAAAAGTGAAAAGTTGGCTTGTATTTGCTTGTAGAAGTATTGTGTAAAAGTAAGTAGATCTTGTAGATGATATTTTTGCCAATTTTTGGCAAGAAAGTGGTCATAGAATATATCTACTGCTACCGAAGCATATTTCCCTTGGCTAGCGTATAGTCGCTCTATTCCTTGTAATACAAGCGAATGTGCATCTGTAAAACTATCAATGGCTCGGTGCAAGTGAATACCTTTTTGAATTTCAGGTTCATACGCTTCCCACTGATTACCCTTGATGGCATCAGCAATAAAATTACCTATACGGATTTTTTCCGAATCGCCTGAAAGAAAAATATGTGCTAAAAAATTCACACAGCAAGATTTTAGATTTTTCCCTCGAACTGCAAGGTTCGAAGATCAATTAGGCAAAATATTACAAAATTTTGAGGCCGCTTCAAGTTGAAATACTACAAACAAGATGTATCAGACATCAAAAATTCAAGTGCAAATTTTTTATGTACCAAAACTCAATTTAAAGAAGTCTTGAAAGCCAAATACTTACTGAAGCTCCAAAGGCTGTTCCCGAAGCGAAGGTTGTCCAAGTCAGTTTTTTTACTTGTAAAATTTCTGTAAAAACAAAGGCAAGTATCAAGAAAATGAATATAATGAGCACTTGTCCTACCTCAATACCTACATTAAAGGCAAAGAGAGGTAAGGTTATCCCTGTTTTTTCGGTACCTATACCGAACCATTCGGCACGATTGCTAGTAAGTAATTCACTCAATTGATTAGAGAAAGCCGCTCCATGTACCAATCCGAAAAGAATAGCTACCAAATATTTTATGGACATTTTTGTTTGTATTTTGGCTTGGCTTACGTTCATTAGTGCTGTTATCATGATACTGAGCGGAATGAACCAATTTTCAACCAAAGTGCTATCAATGCGGATAATTTTCAGGGTTACTAAAATAAGTGTAATGGTATGTCCAATGGTAAAAGCTGTAGCAAGCAGAAGCACTTTTTTCCAATCAGGAAAAAAATAAGAAGCACAAAGAGCTATCAAGAACAAAATGTGGTCTTGGGCATCAATGCCTATAATATGATGAAAACCTGTTTTGAACCAGAGCTGAAATGTATCCATAAGAAATGAAGTAAGGAACTAAACGTTCCTAATCTATCACTTTAATCTTGAATTTCCAACTTTTTGATTTTTTTCACAACTCCTGTACAATGTGTTTGGTGGCAACTAATGCAAGTCTGAACTACTATTGTATAGAGTTTAATGCGTTTTTCTTTGTCTTTTTCTTCGTAAAATCGGTTCAAATTATCCATAAAGGCTTTTGCCATATCGGGGTAATTTTCGTGTTTGGTGTTGTTATCGGTGGGAGTTGCATTGTGTAGGTAGGCAAATTTTTCTCGCAAATCGGTGGGGAGCTCTCCTTGTAGAACTAGCTTTTTTATGCTATCCATATCGTCATACATTTCTCGCATGAGCACTGCCAGTTCACTACCGCCGTTCGGATAAAGTGTGCTATCGGTATATTTTGCATAATTGAGTTGGGGCTTCGTTGCGATAGATGAATTTTGTATAGCTTTGTTTTCCGTAGCCTGTTTAGAATCTTGAGCTGTTTCTCTGGACTGGGAACAAGACTGAAAAAGCCCCAACAGAGTAAAGGTAGCAAATATTACAGAAAAAAAACGTTGCATAAAACTTAGAATTGTATAATTAGAAAAGCAGAAGCAGGAAATCAAAGAGAAAAGTTTTTCTCAAAGCTCGAACTTCGAAGATGAATGACCTGCTTCTTCAAATTTCAGATGGCTTTACTACTTAATAATCACTCCCTTGGCTTCAAAAGTAATTTCTTCTATGGGCTTGTTGATAGCTTCTATTTCTTTTTTCGATTTGCCTGCGTCTTCGGCATAGTGGCGAAGTGTAGCTACATCAATGATTTCTTTCATTGCAACTCCCTCGATAATAGCTATTTTGCCTGCGGCATTTTTAGGAACAAAGAAACCATAATCTTTGAACTTGATACGCATAGATGAGCCGTTACCCAAGTCCATTTTCATCCAACAACCTTTTTTCTGACAAACTTCTTCAATTTTACCTTTTAGTTTCACGTTGAGTGTTTGTTTGTTTTGCATCATTGTAGGTAAGTTTTTTACCTCTACAGCATCTGTTTCGGTAATTTTTTCCCCAAAATACTTTTGAGCCGAAACCCAAGAAAACATTGCCAATAAGATAGCGGTGAGCAATAATTTTTTCATCGTTTTTGAAGTTTTAATTTTTTTACCGACAAATAAACGCAAAAACTTTTCCAAAAATTTCAAAGTTTCTGCAATTTTTAGAATTTTTATTCATTCTAAAACTAATTTCTACTTGGCTTTTTTCTTTTTGATATTTCCACTACGGAAAGCTGTTGCCCCCACGAATGAAACCAAGAGCAAAATAATACTCTTTGCCCCAAATTCTTTCAAAAGATACTCGCCTATTGTAAGATTCTGATAACTCTCCAATAGTTTCTGATAATCTTGAGGTGTTTTTAATCTTTCGAGCCAGGTTTCTTTGTTTTCGGTAAGTTCTTTAATCCATTCGTTTTTGTACGAAAGCAAAATATTTTCGTTGATAACATAACCTATTGCAATTGTTGAGGCCAAACCTACAAACATTGCCAAACTCACCAGAGCTCCTATAACTAAGCCTTCTTGAAATTGTAAAAACCCTTGATTGATTTTCAATTTGTAATAAAGCATAGCCCATGTAGGAAACCCTATAAAGAAAATATAGACAAAGCCCATCGGCAGGCTATTCAACGGGCTTTTGTAGAATATCAGTATCAGTGCTGTATAAAGAATGATACTAGTACTGCTCACCAAAGCAGTAGCTCGAAGCGTTTGAAAAAATTTTGCTTTCATACATTTTTTATCCAAAAATCTGTATTTTGTCTGATATTGCAAAAAAAAACGAGTAGCATTCAACATATCTAAATAAAGCCTATATCTAAAAAACCTGTAATCTAAAAAACCTAATCTAAAAAACCTATGAGGTCTTTAAGACCTCATAGGTTTGGATACTTAGGTTTGGATACTTTTAGGTTTGGAGGTACTATTACAATTTTTTCTTAGTGAGGAATCCTCCTTTTCCTGTGTTTATCAAAGCTCCTTCGGCACCTTGATTCAGTTCGGCGGCATTGGCTTCGTCGGTATCAATATGCATTTCTAGTTTAAATTTATCCGAAACACGTATGAGTACATTGCCAAAGGTAAGGCTTCGTTCCTGATTTTCTACACGTACCTCTACAATATCTTTATCTTTTACGCCAAAATACTCGGCATCGTCGGGGTGCATATGAATATGCCTCCAAGCACAAATAACGCCTTCTTTAAGTTCTAAACTTCCTGCGGGCCCGATTAAAAGCAGTCCGGGAGAACCTTCGGTATGCCCCGACTCACGAATGGGGGCATCTATTCCCAAAAAGAACTCATCTGTACGGGAAATTTCGACTTGGTCTTTGGGACGCGTAGGACCTAAAACTCTTACTTTTTCAATTTTATTTTTCGGACCTACGAGCGTAACCATTTCATTACAAGCAAATTGTCCGGGTTGGGAAAGTGGCTTTTGTACGGTTAGCTCATATCCCTTTCCAAACAGAATTTCTACACTTTCTTGGGTAAGATGAACGTGGCGAGCTGAGACAGCAATAGGAATACTACGTGGTGGTTGCCCTTTGAACTTACTTTCTTTGATAACTTTGGCAGTTTGTTCGGCAATAGAGAGTTGTTCATCGGTTTTTATTACTAAAATTTTGCATTTGCTGTTAGGAGCAGAAATATCTTCTACCCAATCCACTCCTACAAATTTGAGCATTTTATTTTTTTGTTCATCAAGAATAGCACGTAAAAATCCAAGTTTTTGAATAACTTTATAGCGAAGCGAGGCACTATTTTCACCGATACCTGCGGTAAAAATAATGGCATCTACGCCCCCCATGACCGCCGCATAAGCTCCTATGTATTTACGAAGTCTATGCACAAACATATCGATAGCGAGTTGGGCATCGATATTGCCTTCTGCGGCACGCTCTTCGAGGTCTCGCATATCGTTGGTGCCTGCAATACCTTTCAAGCCACTTTCTTTGTTGAGCATATCGCTGATTTCTTGCCAAGTTTTACCTTCCTTCTCCATTAGATACGTAATTACACCTGCATCAATATCACCGCTACGCGTACCCATTACCAGCCCTTCGAGGGGGGTCATTCCCATACTAGTTTCAACGGATTGTCCATACTCAATAGCACAGACGCTGGCTCCATTGCCTAAATGGCAAGAAATGAGGCGTAAATCGTATAAATCAGTTTCTAAAAATTTAGCGGCTTGCTCGGCAACATATTGATGGCTTGTGCCATGGAAACCATAACGCTCTATACCATGCTTTTCTATCAAATTTTTGGGCAAAGCATAATTTTTAGCTCTTGGTGGGATAGTGCTGTGGAAAGCAGTATCAAAAACAGCCACATGTGGAATATCGGGCAGATATTTTTTTGCAATTTTTACTCCTAAAAGATTGATAGGGTTGTGTAAAGGAGCCAAACTGAATAGGCTTTCTATCTGTTTTTCAACTTCTTCTGTAAGAATGACAGGTTCATCAAAAATTTTACCGCCGTGTACCACTCTATGTCCAACACCTTTGAGCTGGCTTTTATCGATTTTTTCAAAAAGTAATGGAAAAGCAAAAGCAAGTGCATTTTCGTGTCCGCTTCCTTGACAAATCAGTGCTTCGGTACTTCCTGAGAATTTAATCTTGGGTTCAGGTTCAGAAATTCTGTCTACGTTCATTATAGCAATTCTTTTACCCGAAGTTACATCTATTACTTCAGCTTTCACAGAAGAGCTACCACAGTTTACAACTAAAATTTGCATAAAAATATGGGTTTTAAGTAAGAAAATTACTTGACAAGTTTAGAAAAAAAATACATTTCTCCCAAATGACTTACATCAATTCTTTGTAAAATTTTTATGATTTTCGACAGAAACAAGCAAGGGCTTCGTTCGTTAGCGAAGCCCTTTTCCAGAAAATCTTGCAGAAATTCAACTATTCCCAAAATACCATTTGATTGCTACTTATTGCTTTGGCAAGCAAAGGAGCGTACCTATCTTCCAAAATATTACGTTTGATTTTGAGTGTAGGCGTCAGAATTCCATTATCTACCGTCCAAGGTTCTTTGGTAATAATAATTTTGCTTATACGTGCGTAGTTTGGCAGTCCTGCATTTACTTCTTTACAGCTATTTTCCAAACTTTTACTCACTTCTTCTTTACTGGCTTTAAGTCCTATTTCAGAAAGAACTACCAAGGCGACGGGTTGGTCTAATGTACGACCTGTAACACAAATCTGCTCTACAAAATGATTGGTAGCAAATCCCCATTCAATAGGAGCAGGCACAATAAATTCACCTTTGGTAGTTTTGAAAGTATCTTTTACTCTGCCTGTAATTTTCAAAAAGCCTTCATCATCTAATTCACCTACATCGCCTGTATGTAGCCATCCTTCACTATCAATAACTTCTGCGGTTTTTTCAGGGTCTTTGTAGTAGCCTTTCATAATCCAAGGAGCTCGCATATGGATTTCGTTGGTTTGGGGGTCTATGCGAAGTTCTACGCCAGGAAAGGGTTGTCCTACGGTGCCGATTTTCATATTATCTTCACGCATAATAGTGCAAGCGGCATGGTTTTCAGTCATTCCATATACTTCCTGAATTTTAATATCTAATTTATGAAACCATTTCAAGGTTTCTGCGGGCATAGGGGCGGCACCTGTTACAATCATTCGAGCTCGTGAAAGTCCTAATTTTTTCTTAATTTTCTTCTTGACAAGGCTGGAAACAATAGGCAAGCTCAAAAGAAAATTAAGTTTCTTTTGGGGCATTTTTGCAAGAATGCCCATCTGAAATTTTATCCAAATCCGAGGCACTGCAAGGAAATGTGTAGGTTGGCTATCTTCCAGATTTTTAGCAAATGTATCAATAGATTCTACAAAAGAAACCGTTCCTCCACACTGAATACTAAAAGCTTCTACGATACATCTTTCAGCAATATGGCAAAGTGGCAAGTAAGAGAAAAACTGGTTGTCATCATGATTGAGGTGTAGAAACTGAATATTAGTCTCCATTGCCATAGCACTGTTGAAATGCGTAATCATTGCTCCTTTGGGCATGCCCGTAGTGCCAGAAGTATAGATGATGGTAAAAATATCATCCAAATCAGGTTTTACATTCTCTTGCAAGGGTTCAATTTTAGTTGCAATACTTTCCCATTGTAGAAGTTCTTTGGCTGGGCTATCGGGCAATGCAATAGTTTGAATACCTGCAGGTATACCACTTTTCATTCCTTCCCAATTGTCTAGTTTTCCTACAAAAAGAATTTTACAATCGCTATGCACAAGTACTTGATTGAGCTGTTCGGCATTGAGTGTAGGGAAAAAAGGTACGGAAATGCAATCAGCCATCATAATGGCTAAATCAGTAATTATCCAATAACTATGGTTTTTAGAAACCAAACCAATATGGCTTTTAGGAGGTACTTGCTGGCGTATCCAAGCCGCAATCTTACGAGCTTCTCTGCCTACTTCGGCGAAAGTAAAAGTCTTCCATGTATTGCCATAGGGCTGTCGGAGAAAAACTTTGTTTGGAGTAGTTTTTTCCCAATGATAAAACTTTTCTATCATTGTTTTGAGCGTGCTACGCTCAGGAAACTTAGTAGGAAAAGAAAATGACTTGTAGTTTTGGGTGAGTGTTGCCATAACAGTAAAGTTTTATGAATAAGCATACTTAAAATTAGCTCAGACTATCAATTAACGCCATAATATAAGAAGTGTTTTTTTAATTTCAAAATTTTAAGGCCGATTTAGGTAATTTTTACTTTTAAAAGTTTCTGCTTTGAAGTAGAATTTCAAAAAAAACAAATATATCTTTGCAAAAGAAAAAAAAAACAGTAACTTTATACAAAACTTGATAACCTTTTCAGTATGAGTGTCAATGAACTTATTAGGCAATATGAGGCAATGCTTCACAAGAAACATTCTGTACGTTTTTCCGAAGAAGAGTACGAAGATATTATAGCCTTTTATGCTGAAAAAGGCAAATATCATGAGGCTCTTAAAGCCGTTCGTGTAGCCCTCCGAGAATATCCGTTTGCTATTGAGTTCCAACTTCAGCAAGCCCAAATGATGCTTTTGGTAGGCGAATACGAAGAAGCTATGGAACTGATTGAAAACTTGGAAAACCTTTTTCCACAAGATTTAGAAACCTTGATAATAAAAGCTAATGCTTTGTGTTTTTTGGGCAAATATGAAGACGCAGTGAAAATTTTAGATGACTTGACCGAAAAGCACCCCGAAGCTATTGATGAAATTCACTTCATTACAGGGCTTATCGCTCAAAATAGTGGGGACTACAACAAGGCTATTGAAGTGCTACAAAAAGTTATTTTGCGTAATCCCCAACACCCTCACGCTACTATCGAGCTTATCTACTTGCTCAAAAGTCTGAATCGCTTGCAAGATGGGGTTGATTTCTTCCAAAAAATCATTGATGAAGACCCTTACAATGCGGCGGCTTGGTATCATGTAGGTGAATTTTTTGAAGAAATGTACAAATTTGCTGATGCTTTGCAAGCCTACGAATATGCTACACTTATCAGAGAAGACTTTGCCGATGCTTACTTCGGAATGGGCGTTTGTTACATGAACCTTGGTAATTTTTTAGAAGCTCGACAAATGTTTTTGAAAGTTTTGGAATTAGACCAAGCCGATGCTGACCTGTACTGCCATTTAGCCGCTACATACGAAAAAACAGAAAACTATCATCAAGCCACTGAATACTATCGTAAAGCCATCAAATTAAATTCTCATTGGCACGAGGCTTGGTATGGAGTAGGTTGTTGCTTGTATGCACAAGAAAAATGGTTGGAGGCACTCAATGTTTTCAAGAAAGCCATAGAACTAGATAGCAACAATCCTGCATATTGGCTTGCTCTGGCCGATACCGAATACAATTTTGGAAACACCTTTTCTGCCCTTGAAGCCTATCAAACTGCCGCTGAGTTAGACCCTTCACAGGTTGATGTATGGCTCAATTGGTCTATGGTTTTTTATGAACAAGGCGACTATCACAAGGCTCTTGCCACTATTGAAGAAGGGCTAGCAGAAATTCCTGATGAACCGCAACTTATTTACCGCCAAATAGCTTACATGCTTTCTATGAGCAGGTACAAAGAAGCTCTACAAAATTTGGAAGTTGCTTTAACTACACATTACGAGTATCATACACTTTTGTACGAATTTTTTGAAGATTTAGAAGTACAGAAAGCTCTTTCTAGGCTCATTCAGCAATACAAAGAGTAAGAAAAAGACCTACAACGATCGTTGTAGGTCTTTTTGAATATATTTTCTAAACAGGTTTGGTATCTTTCACTGAAAAAGTGAGTGCTTCACCTTCGCCTGGGTAATCTGCGATTAGTGTATCACCTTGCTCCATTTCGTTTTTGAGAATTTCCTCTGCGATAGGGTCTTCGAGATACTTTTGTATCGCTCTTCCCAAGGGTCTTGCTCCGTATTGCGGGTCATAGCCTTTTTCGGCAAGGAAATCTTTGGCTTTTTCAGTAACTTCAACGTTGTAACCTAATGCTTCTATGCGAGCAAATACCTTTTTGAGCATCAAATCAATGATTTGATGTAAATGATGCTTTTCAAGAGAGTTGAAAATAATCACATCATCAAGACGGTTGAGAAACTCTGGTGAAAAGGCTTTACGCAGAGCATTCTGGATAGTAGCTTTCATGGCCTCGTCCATATTTTCGGTGCGGGCTTTGGTGGCAAAACCAATTCCTGTGCCAAAATCTTTCAAATCCCTTACACCAATGTTGGAGGTCATTATGATAATGGTATTTTTGAAATCTACCCTTCTACCTAAGCCATCAGTGAGGATGCCATCATCAAGCACTTGAAGCAATATATTGAACACATCGGGGTGAGCTTTTTCAATTTCATCAAGCAATACTACACTGTAAGGCTTACGTCTGATTTTTTCGGTCAGTTGTCCGCCTTCTTCATAACCTACGTAGCCGGGAGGTGCTCCCACAAGGCGAGAAACGGAAAATTTTTCCATATACTCGCTCATATCAATACGCACCAGAGCGTCTTCTCTATCAAAAAGGTAAGTAGCAAGCACTTTGGCGAGTTCAGTTTTTCCTACACCTGTGGGTCCGAGGAAGATAAAAGAGCCTATGGGCTTTTTGGGGTCTTTCAAGCCTACACGTGTGCGTTGAATAGCCTTCACGAGTTTTTCAATGGCTTGGTCTTGGCCAATAACTTTACCTTTGAGGGCTTGCCCCATTTGTAAGATTTTGGCACTTTCGCTTTGGGCTACTCTTTGCACAGGAATACCTGTAACCATTGCTACTACTTCTGCAACATTTTCGGCAGTTACGGTGTAACGTTTCTTTTTGGTTTCTTCTTCCCAAGCTAGTTTGGCACGTTCTAGTTGGTCTTGTAAGCGTTTTTCTTTATCACGCAATTGGGCGGCTTCTTCGTATTTTTGGCTTTTTACGACGAGAGTTTTTTCTTTTTTTATGTTTTCAATTTGCTCTTCTAACTTCAGAATATCATCGGGCACCTGAATATTATTGATATGCACTCTTGCACCTGCCTCGTCCATTATATCAATAGCTTTATCTGGTAAAAATCTGTCAGAGATGTAGCGATCTGAAAGTTTTACGCAAGCCTCTATGGCTTCTTTGGTATAATAAACGTGGTGGTGGTCTTCATATTTATCTTTGATATTGTGTAAAATCTCGATAGTTTCTTCGGGTGTAGTTGCTTCTACCATTACTATTTGAAAACGGCGAGCTAAGGCTCCGTCTTTTTCGATATATTGGCGGTACTCATCCAATGTAGTAGCTCCAATACATTGGATATCACCTCGGGCTAGAGCAGGCTTGAACATGTTAGATGCATCAAGAGAGCCACTTGCTCCTCCTGCTCCTACTATTGTGTGCAACTCATCTATGAAAAGAATAACATCGGGCGATTTTTCAAGTTCATTCATTACGGCTTTCATACGCTCCTCAAATTGCCCACGATATTTTGTTCCTGCTACAAGAGAAGCCAAATCAAGTGTAACAACTCTTTTGTTGAAAAGCACACGAGAAACTTTTTTCTGCACGATTTTCAAGGCTAACCCTTCGGCAATGGCTGTTTTACCGACACCAGGTTCGCCGATAAGGATAGGATTATTTTTCTTACGACGAGAAAGAATTTGGGCTACACGTTCAATTTCTTTTTCTCTGCCAATAATAGGGTCTAATTTGCCTTGTTCGGCCATTTTGGTCAAATCTCTGCCAAAATTATCAAGAACTGGCGTTGAACTTTTAGATTTTTCTTTGCTTTCGCGAATACTTCCACTGCCTCCAAAAATTCTGCCTTGGTCGTCATCAGCATCATCAGTATCAGGACCTGCATGAGGGATGGTGTAGTCTTCGTCTTCTAAAGCTCGCTTAACTGTCTCGTAAGTGACATTAAACCTTGCCAGTATCTGCGAGCCCAGATTATCTTCTTCTCTTAAAATAGAAAGCAAGAGATGCTCCGTGCCAATCACATTGCTTTTGAAAATACGTGCTTCTAAATAAGTTACTTTCAGAGCCTTTTCCGACTGCTTGGTTAGTGATATATTGGCAATGTTTTTTACATCATGAGTAGCTGTGCCTTTGATAGTTTGCTCAATTACGTATTTGAGTTCATCAAGTGAAACCCCAAGCTGTTTAAGTAACTTGACAGCTTTGCTATCTTCTTCTTTCAATAAGCCCAGAATAATATGTTCTGTGCCTATGTAGTTATGTCCTAAACGCAAAGCCTCTTCTTTGCTGTGTGAAATAACTTCTTTGACTTGGTTAGAAAATTTTGCTTCCATTGGTTGTAGATGCTTTTCAGTTTCTTAAACAATTCTATTTGGTGATTTGTTCGCAATGCTTGCTTCTATAATAAAAGAACTTTGCTTGCCTTGGCAGAAAATCAAATCTATTATACTTAAGTTTTCTTCAAATTTATTGCCAAACACTTGCAAATAAGGATACGGTTTGTAAAAATCTTTGATTTTATTTGTTTTCTTGGGATGTATTGCCGAACGTAAGTCCAACAAATCAGGACTTAAATTTACATATTTTTCAGAAAAAAACCAAACTTTTTGCCAATCTAAAATTTTCAGACAATTTGTCATTAAATTTACATTCAAATCTAACAAAAAGACAGGTTTTTCGTACAAAATTTTTTGAAAACTCTCTGCAAAGTATTCAAAGAAAGGAGCTTTCCTATAAGCCGAAACAATACTACGCCAATGCACATCTACCCATTTTTCGCTATAATCTATGCGTACATCTTTAAAAATTTGCTTACCTGAATGTTTTACAGGTACGCTTAAAAGCATTTTTCCTTGCGAAGTATTGATGTAGCACCTGTTACGATAGCTTTGTTTCTCGTAATATTCAAAAATTTCTAGTTCAATTTTCTCTGCCTCTCGTAATACACAAAAATACGCTATGCTTGGTAAATACTGAGGTTCTATCAAAAGATGCATTGGAATAAATTAAACGGCAAATAACGAATATTTTTTTGGATAAACAAAGAAAAGCAAAATTTTATGCTGAATATTTCCCATCAATTACGAATCTTTCTGTTATTCGCAAGGTTTGCTTCTAGTTGTTCAAAAATTTGTCCAACAAAATTTCTAAATATAAAACCTTCCATTACAAGAGCAAATAAGTTTGTACAAAAAAAAACAAAAAAAAATTCTGCCATTACAGAAAAAACTGTTATTTTTGCATACCAAAAACCTCTTAAAAAAGAATACACAATGAGAAAGATTTTACTGCTCTTGCTTATTAGTTTTGGGAGTTATCTTGTTTCGGCAACTCATATTGTGGGAGGAGAGCTACAAATGACCTTCATTTCAGGAACTACTTACCAGATGACTCTCAATATGTATTGGGATAGAGTTTCTACTGTAAAAGATAATAATATAACGATTGGTTTCTACCGAAAATCTAACAACACACGCATTCAAACTCTCTTGATGCCTCTTGTACAAGAAACTGATTTACAGTTTCCTGTGGATACTTGTACCAACCAAGTGCTTTTACGTTTTACTAAATTAGTCTATCAAGCTCAGGTTACTTTAAATGCGACAAATTACTCTGACCCACAAGGCTACTATGTTACTTGGGAAAGATGTTGTCGTAACAACTCCATTGTCAATATTGTAGCACCAGGCAATGCGGCTAATTCTTTCTATTTAGAGTTTTCTGCAATTATACAAGGTGGAAATCCTTTTATCAACAATACGCCTGTATTTTCTACACCTCAAACAAGCTATCTGTGCTTGAATAATGATTTCACTTTTCCTTTTGGTGCTACTGACCCCGATGGCGATGTTTTGGTATATTCGTTAGTTACACCATATAATGGAATTGCTTCAAATTTCAATCCTAATCCTGCTCCTCCTGCTGTATACAGCCCTTATCCTCCTACAGAAGTAAACTGGGCGTTAGGATACTCTGCTGCAAATGCTATTCCTAGCAATGTAGGACAGCCTCTTACAATAAATCCAAGCACAGGGCTACTTTCGGGCAACCCAGGTAGAACAGGCTTGTTTGTATTTTCGGTACGTTGTGAAGAATATCGTGGAAGTGTGAAAATTGGCGAAGTTCGTCGCGATTATCAGATTTTAGTAAAAAACTGCCAAGAACTCAACCCCGAACCACAGATACGGTTGCAATTGCAAGATAATACTATCTATGTACCCAATACACTCTATGAATTAGATGCTAACGTAGGCTTGTGTCTGAATTTGCAAGTTTTTGATACTCCGAATCAGAGTGTTCGCCTTACTTATCTGCCACTCAATGCCAATGCCCAAAGACTTACACAAAACAACTATCGTCCTTTCCGAAATATCAACAACCAACCTGTGAACAGCGTTACCCCTAATAGTTCGGGTATTGGAGTAGTGCGTTTTTGTTGGCGAGAGTGTTTGTATAGCTTCAATAATGAAATTTTTGAGTTTGCTATTATTGCTGACGACCAAGGTTGCCCTAAAAGAGGATTAGACACGTTGTACGTCAAATTTAAAGTAAAACCTCGTTTCAATAATCCGCCTTCGCTTTCAATTATTTCAGCAACTCCTAATTTTGATATTCCTACACTTACAGCAAATCCTTTCTTGCCCGCAGGGCAGGAAGTAAAAATTACTTTCCAAGCCTTTGACCGCGATAACGACTCACTCAAACTCTTTGCCGTAGGTAGAGACTTCAATATTGATAGTTTAGATATTATTTTTACACCCAAAGAAGGAAAAGGACGATTTACCACTGATTTTATATGGAAGCCCGATTGCCGATTTATTAAAATTAACGGTCAAAATGATGAATACTGGGTGGATATTTTCTTGGTAGAAAAAAATAATACCTGCGACATTGCTGATGCACAAATGACTATCAAGATAAAAATTCGTGATGATTTTTCTAACGTAGATGCTTTCTTGCCTGCTAATATTTTCACCCCTAATGGCGACGGTATCAACGATTTTTTTGAAATGGAAAATCTACCTGCCGTTGCAGATTTCAACAAGTTCTTACCTGCTGATAATTGTTTGTATAAATACAACGGCATTAAAATTTACAACCGTTGGGGTAAACCCGTATTTGAAAGCAAACAACGTGATTTTAGATGGGACGGCGGAAATTTGCCCGCAGGTACATATTTCTATGTCATAGATTATACCTCGCGAGTTTTCAAAGGTACGGTAACTATTATGAAGTAAATCTTTCGTTCAAATGTTCATAAGCCAAAATTATGAGTTTTTTGCAAAAAGAATCAAAGGTTTAAGTTCCCGATGCTATTGAAAGTGAAAACAAAACAATCAAAATATTTTCTCCGCTCTCCTCACAATTTTATAAATAACCTCATCTAATTCTTTTGCCGCTTGTAAGATATATTCAACATACTTTTCTTTGTTTTCTTCGGTTTCGTCTTTGTAGTTTTGTAGCAAATTGCAAAGCCCCAAAATATTAGCAAGCGGTCGGCGGATTTCGTGCGATTGTTGCCAAACGATTTCTTGCAAAACTATGTTTTGCTCCAATATCTTATCCTGTTGTTTTTTAAACTCGGTAACATCCTGTAAAATAGCTATAGCAAATTTTTTACCTTCTACCGAAAAAGTATTAAGCGTTGCGTTTATCAATATCTCTTGTTGATTTTTGGTAATAGCAGGCAGAAAAGCACCCATTTTTCTTTGTAATTTTCCACCTTTTTTCAAGTATTCTTTCTGTGAAATGGTATGTTTTTCCCGAAGCCTTTCGGGCAATAAAAAATCTACGCTTTTACCTAAAACTTCGCTTTCGTTGTAGCCAAAAACTTTCTCAAATTCATCATTTACGTATTGTATTTTTAGTTCTTCATTTACAATGAGTAAAGAGTGTGGGATAGCTTCTATAATTTTTTCTAATTCTTCTTGTTTCTCTCGCAGTAGCAATTCTTTTTTTCTTTTTTCTGTAATATCTTTCACATCATTAGAAATACC
>CALLAC010000022.1 GCA_938002655.1 uncultured Cytophagales bacterium | reverse complement strand
GATAAAAGTATGTGAAGAGATTTTACAATTTTTTCCTATGATTACGCCTTTCTGAATTTCAACAAAAGAGCCTATTTTGGTATTATCGCCAATGGTACAGCCGTACAAATTTACAAATTTGAAAATTTTTACATTCTCTCCTACTTGTACATTGCTGATAGACTGGCGTTCGTTTTCAAGATTGAGGATTTTCATAAAACAAAAATTAGTTTTTTCATAAGGCTATTTTTTTACCCTCATTTTTAATTGACTTTTGCGAAGCCTCTAAAACTTGCACGACCAAAGCTCCAATTTCGGCAGTGGCACTTGGTTTTTTATTTTCCAAAATTGCCTCAATAAAATCTTGTGCCATTGTAAAAAGAGCTTCCGTACTATCTAATTTAGGGACAAAAATATCCCCTACTCTGTAATCTACTAAAATTTTCGTCTTGTCTTCTTCGGTTTTTAGTTCGTAACCTGTATCATAGACTTTAATTTTTTCAGTGGCTTCTAAGTCGTTCCATACAATCATTTTTTTGTCGCCACCAACAAGCATCTGCCGAACCTTCACGGGCGAGCTCCAAGAACAATTGAAATGAGCAATTTTATTGGAGGCATAATGCAAAGTAAGATAAGCAATATTTTCAATTCCATTATTGGTATGAGAAATCCCCACAGCTTGTACGGCTACGGGCTTTTCGTTCATCAGATAATAGCAAATAGAAATATCGTGTGCCGCCAAATCCCACAATACATTCACATCAGGCTGAAAAAGCCCTAAATTGATGCGTGTAGAATCGATATAATTCACGTTTCCGATGCTACCATTATTTATCAATTCTTTCATTTTCTGCACGGCTCCAGTGTAAAGAAAGGTATGGTCGCACATTAGGGTAAGTCCTTTTTTTTCAGCTATTTCTATAAGCTCTTGTGCTTGGGCATAACTGGAAGTCATAGGTTTTTCCACCAAAACGTGCTTGCCTGCCTCTAAACACTTTTTAGCAAGTTCGTAGTGCGTAAAAACGGGCGTAGCAATCGCTACGGCATCAACTTTTTTTAGAAACTCTTCCAAATCAGTAGTTATTTCAACACTTGGATAAAGTTTTTGCAGACTTTCTAATTTTTTTGCATCGAAATCTAAAACCGCTTTGAGCGAAGCCTTTTTTTGAGCATAAAAGTTTCGCACCAAGTTTTTACCCCAATAGCCATAACCAATGACGCCAATATTCATGATTTCTGAAAAATCAATAGCTTATTTTGAAAGCAAAGTAAAGTTTTTTTGTAACTTTGCAAAAAAAAAAAATTTTTTCAATGGCAACACTTACAATTCCTAAAACAATACTTTCGCAACGAGTAGTAGAATTGCACGAATCGCAAACTTTAGAAATGGCTGCCAAAGCCCGTAGTCTGAAAGCACAAGGCTATGATGTTATCAATCTTACTTTGGGTGAACCCGATTTCAACACTCCCGAACATATCAAAGAAGCCGCTAAACAAGCAATTGATGAAAATTTTTCCTTTTATACGCCTGTTCCTGCAATCATGGAACTGCGTGAGGCAATTGCTTACAAACTCCGCCGCGATAATCAGCTTGACGTAAAAGCTGAAAATGTAGTAGTTTGTACAGGAGCAAAACAGGCACTTATCAATACTATTTTAGCTCTTATCAATCCAGGTGACGAAGTAATTGTATTTGCTCCTTATTGGGTAAGCTATATTCCTATGATACAATTAGCTCAAGGAATACCTATCGTAGTAGAAGGGAAAATTGAAAATGGTTTCAAGGTGTTGCCGCAAGATTTGCAAAAAGCTATTACTGCCAAAACAAAAGCAATTATTTATTCTTCGCCTTCTAACCCCACAGGTACAGTATATTCTAAAAGCGAGCTGAAAGAGTTTGCTGAAATTATAGCTTCTTATGAAAATATTTACATTATTGCCGATGAAATCTATGAGTACATCAATTTTGAAGACGAATATTGGAGTATAGGGGCTTTTGAAAATGTAAAAAACCGAACTATTACGGTGAATGGTTTTTCTAAAAGTTTTGCTATGACAGGCTGGCGAGTGGGCTATTTGGCCGCACCCAAAGAAATTGCAGATGCCTGCATTAAAATTCAGGGGCAATTTACCTCAGCTACGTGTTCAATTGCTCAAAAAGCGGCTCTTGCCGCTATTACAGGCGACCTTTCCGCTACGCAAATAATGAAAAATGCTTATTTACGCCGTAGAGATTTAGTGCTATCTTTACTCAAAGATACACCTACTATCAACACCTATATTCCACAAGGAGCTTTCTATCTTTTTCCTGATGTGAGTTATTATTTTGGAAAATCTGATGGCAAAAGTACCATTCGCAATGCTTATGATTTGTGTATGTATTTGCTTAATGAGGCTTATGTGGCACTCGTAGATGGTGAAGGCTTTGGAGCAAGCAATTGCATTCGCATCTCTTTTGCCGCCGCAGATGAAAAACTTATAGAAGGCATCAGACGCATCAAAGAGGCTCTAAATCGTTTGCAGTAAGGCTAAAGCCTCGTTTTCTTTACTTCGCATTTGGGAGGCTTCAGTGTCAGTTTTATCCCGATAGCCGAGCAAATGTAAAACTCCGTGAATCATCACTCGATGCAGTTCTTGCTCAAAACTTATTTGTAAGTTTTGAGCATTTTCTTGTACTCTCTCTATGCTGATAAATACATCGCCTTCTACGATACCCTGCTTTTCGGAGTTATCAAAGGTAATGATATCGGTGTAATCATCGTGTTGAAGATAGGCTACATTCATTTCATGCAAGTAATCGTCATTACAGAAAATAAAATTCAATTCGCCGAGTGTATGTTTTTCTTGTAAAATCACTGCCTTTACCCAACGTTTTATCTTCAAGATCTCCGTAAGTTTGAATGGAATACTTTCTGTAAAAAAATGTATTGCCATAAAAAGAGTATTTTGACAAGATTTGGCAAAATTGAGCATAAAATTCTAGCCAAACAAAAAAGCCTCAAAAAATTTTGAGGCTTTTTGCTATTCTATTGTTTGACAAACTTACTAGTGAGCATTTCACCATTTTCGGTTTGCAGATGTACAATATACAAACCTTTGGGCAAATTCTGCAATTTTTCGGATAGTTGTGTTTCGGTGTTTTCCAAGCTATCATTTACAATTGCAAGGGTTTTGCCCGTCTGGCTTACAATTTCCACTTTGATAGTGCTAATTTCGCTTCTTGCTCCCAAAGCAACTTTTACAAAATCTTTTTCGGTAGCAGGGTTGGGATAAATGAGCAGCTGCACAGCTTTGGTTTTATCCAAACTAATAGTTTGTGAATAACGGAAAGTATTATCTTGCTCTACAATACGCAGGCGATAGTAGCTCAAACCTGTAAAATCTTTATCTAAAAAGCCATAAGTGTTGAGATTGGCATTTGTAGCATTTACAAAGCCAATTTTACGAAACTCTCGGTTGTCGGTAGATTTTTCTACTGCAAAACCTGCAATATCTATCTCGGTAGCAGTTTGCCAACTTAGCTCGGCTTCGCCTTTGCCATTGACTTTCCCTTTGAAAGAAAGCAATTCTAAGGGTAGAGGGTTGAAACTATTGGAACTTGCAAGCGTAAAAGGACTAAAAGAATTAATTGCGGCACTACTACGAATGGCACTGGCAGGGATAAGTGTTGCGGCTACGTTGCCGTGGTCTCGCCACATGGTACCATCCCAACGAGCTACACGCAAGGCACTTTCTTGCCCTATGGTAATGCCACAACTGCGTACATTATCGTAACTTAACTCTACAAACACATCAGAACTGCCACCTGTGCGGTTGAGTATCCAGTGCTCGCAGTTGCCTACGTGGTCAAGTGTAACATCTTTGAGGTTTATATCGTAAGGAGTAGGATAAACTCTATCATAAGTGGCTGTGAAATGGTCTGTGGTATTTGAAGGGGCTGAAATCGCAATAGGAGCATAAAAACCATCATCACCCACAGGAAACACAAAATCGTCATTACCAACTTTACGTACCCAACCATTTACGTAACTGCTGTTATTAGCTCCTGTAGTGGTAGCATTGTCTAAAAACTCTAATCGTTCGGTAGTAGCGTTAGGAGCATTGAGAACGCCCGCCGTGAAAGTTGCCGTACCCGATACTTCGGCATTGGTAGCGTTGAGCGTTACGTTGCCGCCTGTTTTGTTGAAAACTATATTATGAAAACGCTCTGTACCCCCCTGCGTAGTAATGGTTTGGTTGAGATTGCCACGAAAACGAACCGTGCCATTGCCTTCTTGAAAGGCTGCCGCTCCGAGCGTATTATTCCAATTGCCTAAAATATTGATGACGCCATCAGCAGTAACGGTGTTGCCATCATCCATATCGAGTGTGCCTGTACCCGAAATGTTCAAATTTCCGTGAATATCTAATCGGTTGGTATTGCTGGCTTCTATGATAAGCGAAAGCCTATCGAGGTTTAGGTTTCTACATTCGGCTACTCGTTGCATGCCGTCTAACGATGCAAAATACAAATCTGCATTAGGGGCAGTACTGCTAATAGTAGGGTTGTTGATAGCAGTGGGAGAAATCGTTACATCTACGGCAGAAGTAGGTACAGAGAAATTTTCCCAATTACGGCAGTTGAACCAGTTGGTATTATCCGAACCTGTCCATTTGCCGGGGATTCCTACGGTGCCCACTGTAAATGTATTAGAGCAATTTGCAGCGGGTATATCATCAGCTCCAGAGCCATTTCCTTGTATCCATTTTCCAATAAAGTTGATGATATTAGAAATAATAGCAGGTTGTGAGCCTGTTCGGTCGGCGGGAGCAGTGCTAAAATAACCATAAGCTACCCCCGTAGTAGTTCTCCCTTGCACAGCAAAACACTCCACTTCTGGGGGTATCCGAGAACGTCTTCTATTATTGCCACTGGGAATACTTGATAAATCATCAGACACACTGTACCACGTACCACCTTGCATAATAGCTCCTAGTACTCTTCCATTAAAAGTGGAATATGAACCATTATTAGTAAATACACCTTGCATCAAGAATACTGGGTCTGGGGCAGTGGTACTCATATTAGCCGAACCACCAGCAGTATTGGGAGCAACCGCTTTGCTGAAAGCACCGCTGGGTGTTCCGTTGATAGAGAAACTTGTAGGACCTCCAACATCAGGAACATTGAAACATATCACTGAGCCTGCGGTAATGTTGGTAGCTCCTGTATAAGTAATTTCCCAAGCTTCTATTTTATTAGTAGCGTTTGAGTTGCAACCATACCAACGCTGGGTTCGGGTATTGGCAGGAGCAAACATTTCATATACAGCATTGGCATATACAAACTTTGTACCGGGTAAAATATCTACTAACGTAACTATACTAATTCTATCATCAGGCTTTCCAGTAACAGCCGCATTGTCGTATCCAATAAACATCAAGTCACCAGGTTGAAAAATTGTTGTACTGAGTATATCAAAGCTATTACTTGTAGTATTGAATAGTCCAGTTGCAGAGGCAGTGAGGGTTCGGCTTGTAGCGGTTGCTGTATGCACGATATTATTGAAAGTAGCCAAACCTGCTACGGCAGTAGCTGTTTTGGGCGAAGTATCTAATGTACCTGTGGAGGTAACTGAAACTACTCCTGTAAAGTCTATATCTCTGTTACCATTTATATCACGGGCTTCGACGGTCGGGAAGGGCGTCATCACATTACTTACTCCTACATTGCTTGGTTGCTGCACGAAAGCCAATCTATCGGCGATTACATTAAGGCGGTTATTATCACCAGCAATAGAGGTTTGGGCACCGCCTGCATTAGTTGCAGAAAACGTAGAAGAACCTGCTCCTACGGTAGTACTTGTAACAGTGAGCCGAATTTGCGATTTATCGGTAATAGGTGAAGCATTAAAACTCACTATTACTCGGAATGTTTTTGTGCCATTGTCGGGGGCAATGAGGTTGAGCCCTGAAAAGTTAGCAAAGTTACAAGCAGGTGCAATTTCTTGTATTTCAGTAGTGCCATCATAGATAGCTATTCTGCGGATAGCCCCACAGGTAGCAATGCTAAAATTAAGATTATTCAGAATGGTGGGCAGGTTATCGGCATCGGGAGCTGAAGCACCTCCATCACGAATGGTAAATTGAGCTATCTCTATGGAACTTGTGCCAATATTGGCGGGTGTAATATCAGTTGCTTGGTAGTTGATGTAGGGAATATTAGTGGGATACACGAATGTTGGATTGACGATAATATCTGAACCCACAGGCACAGTTGCTCCTGTACCTGTCAGATTTACCACACAAGTTTTCGGAGAGCCATCATCGTAACTTATAGTAAAACTGCTGGTGGAAGTAACAGCCGCCGTGGGCGAATACCGAATGGTTAGGTCTACGAATTGTGTAGGAGCAAGTGTGAGGGGCAAGGTAGGAGGAGAAACATAAGAATACGGAGCGGTAAGCGGTGTAAGCGAATTGATATCTATATCATCAGAGCCATTGTTGAGAATGCGAAGTTCTAAATCTGTATCTGTACCGATAAATTGCGTACCGAAATCCATCGTAAAACCGCAAGAAACATTTGTAGAAATAGGATGTTGAAGTTGGAGAGATGCAACACTCACCCAAGAAATAGTTACATCGTCAATAGACATTCCGTGGTCGTTTCCTAAGTGATCAGGGTCATCCCATTTAAGTATGATGTATTCGTTGGGGTCTATTGTAGTTACCACAGTAGAGGTAAAAGTTACCCTATTTGGAGGTGAATTTCCATTTAAGTCTCCAGCAGGTACACCCGTAACAGGACTGGTGAAATTTAAGGCACTTACGTTAGTCCAGGTGGTGTTGTTGTTGGGCTCTAAATTACTGAAATCCGTGCTACTTTTCTTGTAGTAAAACGATACTGTTTGTGCTCCTGCTGCACTATTTCGCCATTGCTCCCCTGTATATGCTAATGAAACCTGCAAGGTAGATGTTGTATTGTTTTTTAGTTTTACACCCCAAGCAAAATGTCTAGCAGCTTCATTTCCACTTCCTACTGAGCCTAAAGCTCTGTCTGAATCAGTTACTGTACCATAGCTGTACAAATTTCCAGCATTACTGCTACCATCATTTGCGGCAATATTTGTACCGGTGCCAGTTCGTTGAGCGTACCAATTACTAATAGTAGAATTATCAGTCCAAGTAGCTGTACCAGTATTGATTAAGGAATTAAAATCTTGTGAATAAGAGCCGCTTGTAGTACTTATGTTTATCTGCCCCCAGGCATTCCAATTGAAGCAGCAAAGTGTGAGTATAAGCAGGAGTTTTGAGAAATTTTTCATACGTATTATGTTTAATTATGTATTCAAAATTACAAAAATGAATACACTTACGAAGAAAGAGGTAAAAGGTTTTGGGCATATTTAACAAAAAAATAATATTAGTAACAATAGCTCAAAATAAAATTAGTGTAAGTTAAGTTTTTCATTTACAAAATATTGAATGAAATTTTTCAAATTTCTCTGAAATTTTTTTTCAAAAAGTTGTCGTAAATTATCTTCTTGGCTATTATAGCGTACATACCACATAAAAAATGTATTATTGATGTTGAGCTTTTCTATTTTTTCTTTTGTGTAAGTTTTATTTTTGAATTTGATATTTTGAAGTTTTGCCATTTGCTCTCTAATCCATTTTGTTTTGAGTATCCTTTTGGTAGAGAAGTCATTTTGTTGAAACGATGCTTGTTGATAAAAAATTTGTAACTTTTTTGTAGTTTCAAGCATAAAAGCATTATAGAGCGAGTCGTCGTAGAGTTCGTTTTGGTAGAAAACTATTTGTGGACTACTTTTGCCGAATTTTTTTTCTAAAAATAACAAAGCCCCCTTTTTGCCTACGAAAGAAGCTACATTTTCATTAAAGTTTACGCTATCTTTCAGGTAAATAGTGCTATGCGTAAGTTCGTGTATGATAAGTTCGGCAAGCTCGCCTTCCGAGAGCTCAAGCATAGCAGAAAGGACTGGGTCTTTGAAATAGCCCAGCGTACTCCAACCCCTTACTTGGCTAATATCGGTATCATACCCCAGTTTTGCCAACTCTGCCGAGTCGGCTTCGGCGTATTTTCGATTAAAATGCCCTTTGTAAGAAAACTTACCCAAGAAGCCAAATTGCCATTCATAAGGTGTGAGTTCAAAAGGTTTGCAAGCTGTTACTACCCAGAGTAGAGGTTTGCCTTGTTGGTCGTAGAAAGTGGTGTAGTTATCAGTTTTTTTCAAGCCTAATTCTTTTTCTGCAAAATCTTTTACTTCTTGAATGTAGCGGAGTTTGCTTTTAAGGCTATTGCTGGCAGTACTATCTTGCAAAATTTCACTAATGGGCTGGGTATTCCATATAATTTGCATTTGCCCATAGCCTTGTCTGATGCCGTATAGTAGCAAATCCCAATATACAAGTACAACAAGCAAGACGATGAGTAGAAAAATCAGGAAAAATTGTTTTATTTTTCTACGCATAGCTTTGTTTTACGTAAACCTATTTATGCAAAACTATAAGATTTTAAAAAAAAATCATAGGTTTGGTATAAATTTGGTGCTAAGAATATAACTTTTTAAGATTTTTGCGAAAAACTTTTTCAACTGCTTTGCCATCTATGACTGAACCTTGCATTTTTCGTCTTCAAACTCCTTTTATTTTAGAAAGTGGTGCAATTTTACCTGAAATAGAGCTTGCCTATTGTACGTACGGAAAACTCAATACTGAAAAAAACAACGTAATTTGGGTGATTCATGCACTTACAGCAAATGCAGAGGTTGCCGATTGGTGGTCAGGGCTTTTTGGTAGTGGCAAAATGCTTGACCCTGACAAGTACTTCATCATTTGTGCCAACAATCTGGGTTCGTGTTATGGTTCAACGGGGGCTCTATCGCTCAATCCACAAACGCAAGAGCCTTATTTTCATAACTTTCCTGCTATTACTACGCGTGACATGGCACGAGCACTCGAAGTTTTACGAAAATATTTAGCCTTGCCAAGTATACGTTATCTTGTAGGAGGCTCGTTGGGAGGGCAAATTGCTTTGGAATGGGCTATTGAGCAAAACGAGATATTTGAGAATTTACTCATTTTAGCCACGAATGCTTTTCATTCGCCTTGGGGCATTGCCTTCAATGAAACGCAACGTATGGCTATTCAAGCCGATGCTTCTTGGCAATACGCACATCCACAGGCAGGTATGATGGGGCTCAAAGCCGCCCGAGCCATTGCACTGCTTTCTTACCGAAACATCGAAATTTACAACCTAAAACAGCAAGAAAACGATATTGAAAAAACAGATAACTACAAAGCAAGTTCTTATCAGCAGTATCAGGGCGAAAAGCTGATACGTAGATTCAATGCGTTTAGCTATTGGACACTCACCAAAGCTATGGATAGCCACCATGTAGGCAGAAAACGTGGCAGTGCCGAAAACGCATTGAAACAGATTAAGGCAAATGTGAAAATCGTTGGGATTTCCTCTGATTTGCTTTTCCCATTTTCAGAGCAAATGTTTTTGGCAAAACATATTCCCCAGGCTCAATTGTACGAAATAAATTCCCTATACGGGCATGATGGTTTTTTGCTGGAATTTGAGCAAATACAACAGATTTTTGAGAAATAGATTAGAAAAATTGGATTTTGAAAGAAATTTTCTAAATTTTTTTGGGAAAAAATTTGGAAAAAAAAATTGAAGCTATTACTTTTGCAATCCGAAAAGACGTTGGGGCAATACCAGAGTGGCCAAATGGGGCAGACTGTAAATCTGCTGGCGTCATGCCTTCGGTGGTTCGAATCCATCTTGCCCCACTCGGCACAGCCAAGTGCTAGGCTACAATGGTGTAGTTTCAAGCGGGCGTAGCTCAGTTGGTAGAGCGGTAGCCTTCCAAGCTACAGGTCGCGGGTTCGAGCCTCGTCGCCCGCTCTAAAATTTTAGAGCCATTCTGCAATCAATGCGTCTATCAGCCGACGTAGCTCAGAGGTAGAGCACTTCCTTGGTAAGGAAGGGGTCGTGGGTTCAATTCCCATCGTTGGCTCTAAGGTTGCAAGAAAAACTCTGAAATTTTGCTGTTTTCATAAACTTAACCCAAAAGAACTTTACAAATTATGGCAAAAGAAACATTTGACCGCTCCAAACCTCACGTAAACATTGGTACTATTGGTCACGTTGACCACGGGAAAACAACCCTCACTGCCGCTATTACACACGTACTAGCTCAAAAAGGATTAGCCGAAAAAAGAGATTTTGCTTCGATTGATAACGCTCCCGAAGAAAGAGAAAGAGGTATTACGATTAATACGGCTCACGTAGAATATCAAACCGCTACCCGTCATTATGCACACGTAGATTGCCCTGGTCATGCTGACTATGTGAAAAACATGGTTACAGGTGCCGCTCAGATGGATGGTGCTATTCTTGTAGTTGCCGCCACAGATGGCCCTATGCCTCAAACACGTGAGCATATCCTCTTGGCTCGTCAGGTAGGCGTACCTCAGCTCGTTGTGTTTATGAACAAAGTAGACTTGGTAGATGACCCCGAAATCCTTGACCTTGTAGAAATGGAAATTCGCGAGCTTCTCAACTTCTACAAGTTTGATGGCGACAATATTCCTGTAATTCGTGGCTCTGCTTTGGGTGCTTTGAACGGAGAACCTAAATGGGTTGAAACTGTTGAAAAGCTAATGGATGCCGTAGACAACTGGATTCCTATTCCACCTCGTTTGGTAGACAAAGACTTCTTGATGCCTATTGAAGACGTGTTCTCTATTACTGGTCGTGGTACCGTAGCTACTGGTCGTATAGAAAGAGGGGTTATCAACACTGGCGACCCTGTTGAAATCTTGGGTATGGGTGCCGAAGGTCTGAAATCTACTGTAACAGGAGTAGAAATGTTCCGTAAGATTTTGGATAGAGGTGAAGCAGGCGACAACGTCGGGCTGTTGCTTCGCGGTATCGAGAAAAACCAAATCCGTCGTGGTATGGTAATTTGCAAACCAGGTACCGTAACACCTCATGCTCATTTCAAAGCCGAAGTCTATGTGCTTTCCAAAGAAGAAGGCGGCCGCCATACACCATTCTTTAACAAATATCGCCCTCAATTCTATTTGAGAACTACTGACGTGACAGGCGAAATCAAGCTCCCTGATGGTGTAGAGATGGTAATGCCTGGCGACAACCTTACCATTGAAGTAAAACTTATCAACAAAGTTGCTATGGAAAAAGGGTTGCGTTTTGCTATCCGTGAAGGTGGTAGAACCGTAGGTGCTGGACAAATTACTGAAATCCTTGACTAAAAGCAATCTTTTTAAGTGAAATAAACATAACAAGCCTCACCCCAAAGTGAGGCTTTCATTTTAGCATTCCAAATAGCAAGCAGATGAAAGAGAAAGAAACCCCTCTGATGAAGCAGTACAATCTGTTTAAAAAGAAGTACCCCGGTGCTTTATTGCTTTTTAGAGTAGGCGATTTTTATGAAACTTTTGGCGAAGATGCTATCAAAACCAGCCGTATTTTGGGGATTGTGCTTACCAAACGCAACAATGGCAGTGCAGGGGAAATAGAGCTTGCAGGCTTTCCGCATCATGCCCTGGATAACTATTTGCCCAAATTGGTGCGTGCAGGCGAAAGAGTAGCTATTTGTGACCAACTCGAAGACCCAAAATTTGCCAAAGGGCTCGTAAAAAGAGGCGTTACAGAACTCATAACCCCCGGATTGGCTTTCCATGACAATGTTCTCGAAGTCAAACAAAATAACTATCTCTGTGCCATATTTCCGCAGAAAAATCTTTTCGGTATCGCTTTTCTGGATATTTCCACAGGAGAATTTATGACTTCGCAAGGCGAAAAAGAATATACAGATAAGCTCTTACAGAGTTTTCGTCCTGTTGAAGTGCTTTTCCCCAAACCACAAAAAGCCCTCTTTAAAGAGTATTTTGGCGAAGAATGGAATCATTTTTTCCTTGATGACTGGGTTTTTCAGCAAGATTTTGCAGAAACTAAAATCAAAGAACATTTCAAAACGCAAACTATAAAAGGTTTTGGTATTGAAAATATACCTTTGGGCATAGTAGCGGCAGGAGCTATTTTGCACTACCTTGCTGAAACCGAACACCATCAAGTAAGCCATATCTCCCAACTAGCTCGGCTAGATAGCGACCGCTACGTATGGCTAGATAAATTCACTATTCGTAATTTGGAACTCCTTTTCCCACAGCAGGAAAAAGGCGTTTCTTTGGTTGAAATTTTAGACCACACCCAAACGCCAATGGGGGCAAGGTTGCTTCGCCGTTGGATTGCAATGCCCCTCAAAGAAATTCCCAAAATTCAAGAAAGACTTACCATTGTAGAGAGTTTTTATCAAAATCCTGAAATTTTAGAGCAAATTCGCCAGGTATTAAGTAAAATTGGTGATTTAGAACGATTGGTTTCAAAAATAGCCTCTCGCCGCATTACCCCCAAAGAATTGGTTTTTTTCAAAAAGGCTCTCCTACAAATTGAGCCTATACGCAAGCTAATGGAAAGTATTTTGCCTCAAACTACGGAAAATGCTCAAAATATTTTGCAGAAATTTATTCAAAATTTGCGTCCCGTAGCTCATATTGCAGAAAAAATTGAATTTACTTTACTCGATGACGCCCCTTTGCAAAGTAATCAGGGAAAAATGATAAAAAGAGGCATCAGTGCCGAATTAGACGAACTTCATCATTTACTTCATTCAGGTAAAGAGCATTTAGAAGCTATTGCTCAAAGGGAAATTGAACGCACAGGCATTGCAAGTCTTAAAGTGCAGTTCAATAAAGTCTTTGGTTTTTATTTGGAAGTTTCCAATGCCAATAAACACAAAGTTCCTGCCGATTGGATTCGCAAGCAAACACTTGCCAATGCCGAACGATACGTTACCGAAGAAATTAAAATCTACGAAGAAAAAATCCTCACTGCTCAGGAAAAAATTAACACAATTGAGCAAAATTTATTTCTTGAGCTTGTTGAGTTTTGTACTACTTACATTGCCGATGCCCAGCATAATGCCAGAGTTTTGGCAGGCATAGATGTATTGAGCAATTTTGCCCATGGTGCCTTGAAATACGGTTATAATCGCCCTGAAATCAATGATAGCGATGTGCTGGATATTCGGCAAGGCAGGCACCCCGTTATCGAACGACAGCTACCTTTGGGCGAGCAGTATATTCCTAATGATGTGTATTTAGATGCCGAAAGTCAGCAGATTATTATTATCACAGGTCCGAATATGGCGGGTAAATCGGCTCTTTTGCGTCAAACGGCTCTTATAGTCCTTTTGGCTCAAATAGGTTCTTTTGTTCCTGCCCAAAGAGCTACTATTGGCATTGTAGATAAAATTTTCACGCGTGTAGGAGCCTCCGATAATCTTTCTAGAGGAGAATCTACGTTTATGGTAGAAATGACCGAAACAGCCAGCATCATGAACAATTTGAGCCACAAAAGTCTTATTTTAATGGATGAAATCGGTAGAGGCACAAGTACCTACGATGGCATTTCTATTGCCTGGAGTATCATTGAGTTTCTACACAATCACCCTACGGCACGCCCTAAAACCTTATTTGCTACCCACTATCACGAACTCAACCAACTTGCCGAAGATTTGCCAAGAGTAAAGAATTTTCATGTTTCGGTACTGGAAGAAGGCAATAAAATCATCTTTTTACGTAAACTGCAGCCAGGTGGCAGTGAGCATAGTTTCGGTATTCACGTAGCACAAATGGCAGGTATGCCTGCTCTTATTGTGAGAAGAGCAAGCGAAATCTTAGAACACTTAGAAAAAGAGAAAATTCATCAAAAACTGCACAAAAAAATCAGCGAAATACCCAAGCAAACTACTACACAACTATCTTTATTTGAACCCTACAACCCTGAACTGGAAAAGATAAAAAAGTTTTTCAAAGAAATGGATTTGAATATTCTCACACCTATTGAGGCTCTCATCAAACTCAACGAACTGAAAAAGATGATATTCAATTGAAAAATAAAAAAGTTGATAGTGGAACAAAACTTCAAAAATATTCTAATCACAAATTCTTAAACCTTATACGAACGAGCTACTTCTCATTTCTGAAAAAGGATTAAATCATGGTTTTTCAGAAAAATAGTGTTTATTTCTTCAAATAAAACATTTTCGTTTACATTCTTTATCCAAAAATTTCAAAATTAAATTTTTGGACAAAACTACACATGTAAAAGCTTCACTTTGAGAGTGAAGCTTTTGAAGTGTTTATCTCAGTAAGACAAACGAACCGACATTAAAGATTTTCTGGTCTCTTGTGTCGTAAAACTGATAGTAGTAAGCCCCTTCGCTGGCAAGTTTGCCGTCTTTTCTTCTACCATCCCAACCTTTGCCTGGCAAGCGTGACATCGACTCTGTCTCAAAGACTATCTCTCCACGTTCATTGATAATTTTTACCCCCAAGAATGGAAAACTTTCAATATTTTTCACAAACCAAATGTCATTTTGTCCATCCCCATTCGGGCTGAACACCGCCGCAGGCTCTATGCTTACAGGCTTGCTTACAATAATTTTTGTAGAAACC
>CALLAC010000021.1 GCA_938002655.1 uncultured Cytophagales bacterium | reverse complement strand
ATTTTACGAATAAAAAATAAATATTGCTCTAAAAATTAAACGAAACTTTCAGCATCAAGTAGCGAGGGAGCAACAATACTTCATACAAACTACTATAAAACTCGCTGTTCCATTGTTGTTGGTAGCTTCGGGCATTGTAGATATTATGGCAGATTAGCGTAAAATCTACTTTTTTCCAAGTTTTTTGTAATTCTATATTACCGAAAAAGCTATAATTGGATTGTTTATTTTGCCAAATTCCCCAAAAGCTATTCAAAAAACGAAACGAAAAAGATGGAGAAAACTTGTATTTTAGTAGTAGGTTTCCTTGCAAATTCGTGAAATTTAGTTGATTTACTTTGCTTTTTTGTCCTATCCATTCACTGCTGAAATTGAAACGCCCTTTGAAGCCTGAACCCATACCCATTTTAATCTGAAACAGATTAGCTTGATTATTTAAAACTTGATTATCTATTTGTGTTTGAAAAGTTCGATGCGAGAGCAAAGTTTCAAAATTGAAATTGGTGAGTAAAACACTTGAAAAAACATTTGTACGCCCACTAACGATAAAGTTTTGAAAATTGAAATGCTCGTTATTTAGCCATTGCCCTATCACTAAACTTTCATTGGCTTGGTTGGCTAAAATATAACCTTTCTGGCGTAATTGATAAGAGAGCGAGAAACTTGCATAAGGCAAATGATAGGGCTTTTGAAAATTGAAAGCCGTTCTTAATTCGTGTATTTGGGCAGGGCTGAACTGCCCACTACCTTTTACAAAAAAGCGATAATCTGTGTAAAATGCTGTATTTGCCCATTCTGAAAATTCGGGTAAGTTCCAAGTATAGCTATAAAATCCTTCTATATTGCCCCAAGCTACCATCTTGCTTAGGCTGTTTTTTTGCTGAAAAATAAGGTTTTGGTAGTTGGCTAAATCGTTTTTGAAAATGCCTACTTCTGTAAAACTGCTAAAAGCCCACTTCTTATTTTGATAACTTACATTCCCAAACAAATTTGTATGGCTTTCCGAAAAAATATTATTTTGGCTCAGTGAGCTATCTATACCGAAATTTTCTATGCCTACTTTCCAGTTGCTGTATTTTTGGTTTTGAGCAATACCTATAGCATATTTAAAGTACTTTTTTTGCCCATAAAAACTACTTTTGAAAGTAAAAAACTGATTATGAACATCAACATTCTGCTTGATAGGCTTTTGCGTAAAATCGGAGCTTGGGGTTTGGAGAGGCTCTGAGCCTTTTAGTAGCCAAATTTCTTGATTTTTTCTTTCAGAAAAGCCTATTTGCAGTACGATTGCTTTTGCAGAATCTATCTGATGTGTCCAATTCGCTTGGTTATCAAAG
Organism: uncultured Cytophagales bacterium; assembly: GCA_938002655.1. GTDB lineage: Bacteria > Bacteroidota > Bacteroidia > Cytophagales > Thermonemataceae > Raineya. The sequence goes on along the minus strand of CALLAC010000021.1, from coordinate 2,013 downwards.
CTATGCAAGTCGGTTTCGGCAGCAATATTGAAAGTATTGATATTTGCCGCAGAAAGATAATTTTGCAGGGTTTTTCGGCGTAAAATATCCGAATAAAACGAAAAATTAGTTTTTGTATCTATTTCTGATGAAATATTTAGGTTTGCTCCTAAAATAGTAGGTGCATTTTGAGCAAAGTCTTGGGCACGAAATTCAAAAGGTTGATTGATGTTGAAATATAAAGTTTGCAATCGGTTGGTGAGGGAATTTTGGTCTTGCCCCCAAAGTATGCCTGCTCTTATTTTTGTCTTAGAAGTAGGCTTGGCAACAAAATGCCCGGAAGCTGTTTTTTCATTATTCAAGATGCTTACTTGCTCAGCAAGGGGCGTGCTGCCCTGCAAGCGATGTTTGAGGATAGGCTGCAAATCTTTTTTTAAGAAACGAAAATTATCCGCAGGATTGAGCGTATTGCTTTGTGTGTTGCTTTCTGCGAGTTCTTCAATGTAAGCACTAAAACGCCCGATGTTGTTGTAGCCGGCTTTTAACAATGCTTTAAACTTCGGAGAAACTGCGGTCGCATTGGCATCATAATCTTGCCTTTGGCTTGTTCCTATGCCCAATTTGATGCGTCCAAAAACGCTATGCTTGTATTCTTTTTTTACTTGAAAATTAAGAATAACTGCTTGTGAATTGGCTATATTTTTAAGTAATTTGTTTTCATTGAAACGCTCAATTACTTGTACTTTATCGGCTATACGTGTGGGCATACTGCGTGAGAGCAACTCATAGTTTCTGCCTGTGAGGTCATCGCCGTCTAAGGTAACTTTCTGAATAGGTTTGTTAAAATAGCTGATTTTTCCTTTCTCATCAACTTCAATACCTGGTAATTTACGGAGCAAATCTTCCATACTCTTTTCTGTGCCATCTTTGAAGCTATCTACATCATATTCGGTAGTATCTTTCAGCACTACAATATCTTTTTTTGCTCGTACAATAATAGCTTCGATGGCTGTATTTTCTTCTAAAAGTAAGACTGCAAGCGTATCTTTCAGCAAGCAAGGTTGCAAAAAAATGGTTTCGGTCTTGTAGTCAAGGAGGCTTACTTGCAAGAGCAGGCTATCGCAGGGTAAATTTTCTAATTCAAAAAAGCCTGTTTCGTCGGTAGTAGTGAAAGTAATCAGTTGTTCGTTTTTCTTTACAAGGATATTGGCAAGTTCGATAGGCTTTTTTTCGGCGTTAAAAACTTTTCCTACAACTCGTTGGGCAAGAGCAGATTGATAGCATAGGAAAGATAATATAAACAAAGTTTGGATTTTCATAAAAAGCCAATTACAGAAAAAGGCGAATAATCGCCTTTGAGATTTTATATTTTTCTAAAAAACTTTCAGCAGGAGTTATTCGTATTTGAGTTCAATTTTATTGAGTTCTTTTTTCTTCATATCAAAATTTTCTACACCACGGCTTCGGTGTTCGGCAATAGCTTTTTGGCGTATTTTTTCAAATTCTATATCTTCGGCTTTCTGAAAAGTTTGAAAATCTACTTGTTTTCCTTTCTCGGAAAATGTGAAATTTTCTTTGGTGCAATCTTGGCAAGGATATTCCAAAGCAGTAAGGCGAAAAGCAAATTCTTTTTTGCTATCTTCGGCTTCGATGATGAGTCCGGGTAAGCCGTAAAATTTCCAAGGTCCATCACTTATTGGGATAGCCGTAGCGAACCATACGCTCCAATCTCTTCCGCGAAACGAGGTAGTTGCTTCTTGGCAGTCGTATTCACCGATTTTACGTTTGTTGCCTGTCATTTTCCATTTGAATTTAGGCATTGCAGGCTCTTGACTTACATACATTTCCATCATTGCAAGTTCCCGCATTTTCATTTGTTTTTGCGAAAAATTCTTGTAAATCTGCAAACCTTCGGGGTCTTTCATAATCACTTCGGGATAAGGCAAGCCTTGTGTTTGGATAATTTCGGGTTCTGAGCCTTTGTTCCAAACAAACAAGGATTGTTTGCCATCAAAATACAAAGTACCTTTTTGG
>CALLAC010000020.1 GCA_938002655.1 uncultured Cytophagales bacterium | reverse complement strand
AAAATTTTTAAAATTCCCAACTTAAACCTAAAAAATTATGAAAAAACAAAATCATCAAGCCGACATCAAAAACCCTAACAAAGGCACAAAAGGCACAAACACCACCTACGACAAAAATCAAGGTAACCGAGGCAAACAACTCAACCCCAACCAAAAAAACAAGTAATACAAATGCTTACAAGCAAACTCTTACGCGAGAAGTTCCTTTCCGAAATTTTGGAAACAGCTTCTCGCAAAGAAAAACAACAAAAAATTGGCACTCCTTTACTACAAGGGCATCTAAATTTGAAAAATTTAGAGTACAGGCATTGCCAGAAAATTGCTGAGCTGATGGATTGGGAAGCCAACAGCGTAGCTCGGCTTTTTGGGATAAACAACTCGTTCCGTGCCACAAAACTGCTCAGTCCGAGTTCTGAAAAGAAGATTTTACAATTTTTGGAAGAAACTAATATGGAAAAATTGGAAAGAAAACTCATTATCGCAATTGCTATTGAAGAAATTATGAAGTTACTACAAACTATGAAGTAAATTTCTGAAATCCTCACTTTACTTTTGTTAAGTAATAACCCTAAAATCCATAAGATTATGAAAAAAACAATCTTTCTCCTCTGCTTTTTTGTAGTGGCAAATGCAGTTTTTGCCCAAACCAACTGGATTTGGAAACAACACAACCTTAAATTTACCCTGCCTAACGGCTTTAAAGTAAAGAAAAATACCGCCAACGAATTTCAGGCAAAAGGTGTAGGCGTAGAGTTTGATATATTTGTATGGCAAGACCGCAATGTTACAGCAAGTAATATGAAAGATGCCTTGATAGTTTTGGCTGATACTTACATAGACCACGTAAGCCATTATGGCGAACACGACCTTGATGATTTTGAGGGGGCTTACGTAATCGGCGATTACAAAGGTAAGAAAACTATCTTCTTCGGTTTTATTGACAAAAGAGGCGGTACAAACTTCTTTGCCGAAGTAATTTTTGATGAAGATGACGATGATGCACTTCAAGATGCCTTCCATATTGTAGATAGTATTGATAGAATTGACTAACTCAGTACAAGTGGTAATATTCTCACTCGGTATTACCACTCATTTTTTGTTTCTTTAACCCTAAACTATACAAATCTATGCTAAAAAACGTTTTTACCTTTGCTATTTCAATGCTTGTGTTGTTTTCTTGCGGGCAAAAAAGCGAAAAAGGGGCTTGGTCTGAAAAAGATAAAGGCGACTTTAAAAAAGGCTGTTTGCAAGTTTACGATGAAAAGCTATCCAAAGACGAAGGCTTCAAAGCTATGGGTATTGCCAAAGATGACTTTGTAAAAGTTTGCGATTGTAGCATTCAAAAGTTGGAATCTACGTATGCTCCTGCTGATATTATTAAAGGAGAGAAAATTTCTGACGATGCCCAAAAACTTGTAGATAAGTGTTTTTACGAAAACTTTATCGGCGAAAAAGGAGCTTGGAAACCTAAATTTAAAGAGCTTATGAATAAACAAATAGAAGAATTGACCGTAAAAAAAGCTCATTCAGAAGAAGAAAAAGCAGTATTGCAAACGCTTATGCAATGTATGGTAGAAAAAATAGAAAAAGAGTTTGAAATAACTGACCTAATGAGCCAAACAGTTTCTAATGCTTCTAATGAAAAAATGAAATCTATTGCAGAAAATTGCGTAGCAGAGCTTCAATTAGGTATGGAAATTTTGGGGGTTGTATTTGAGCAAGCGGCAGCAGGTGGGCAATAAGCTAACAAATAATACAAGAAACGCAAAGTTCTCATAGTTTTTATCTCATCGGTTGATTTCGGCTCCGCTCAATCAACCGATGAGTTTTTTTAGGACATACAATATCCAAAATACACTCAAAATAAGAGCCAGCCTGCCGATATAGTCGCCATAGCGAGTATAAAAGGTCTGTCTTTCGTACAGTTTCACTTCCGAATACGCCAAAGCAGTACGCTTGTTGTAGGGAATTTCTTTCAGCACTTCGCCTTTGGCAGAAATAACCGCCGAAGCCCCCATATTAGAGCAGTGTAGCATAGTTCGGCGGGTTTCTATGCTTCGCAATGCTCCCAAATACAAATGATGCTGCTGCCAATCGGTATCGCCGAGCCAACCATCGTTGGTAATGGTACAAAGTAAATTGGCTCCTTTTCCTACAAACTCACTTACAAATTCGCCATACATCAACTCGTAGCAAATAATAGGAGCAATCCGAGCCTCTTTTACTTTGAAAATCGTTTGCTCTTTGCTCACCCCCAACAAGAAAAATTGAGCCCCAACATCGCTGATAAAATCTTTGAGGAAAATGGTATATTCTGGAAACGGGATAGTTTCAACGCCTGGCACCAAAATTATTTTTTTGTAAATAGCCAAACTATCTTTTTGCATCAAAACGGCTACGTTAAAATCTTCGTAAAAAGAATTGGCACTTTTTGAAAAATTAGCTTGTAATCAAGCGGGCATAACAGCTTTTGAGCAATTATCAGGGAAAGTGCCAAGACTTCAAAAGATAGCCGCTGATAGTGGCTACAAAGGCACTTTCATTACACACATTCAGCAAGTATATGGTTGGCAGGTAAAAATTGCACAAAAACCAGAAAGCCAAAAAGGATTTTGCCCAATAAGAACAACAGGCGGTAAGTGAAAAGAGCTTTTAGTTTTTTTCAATCTCCGCAGAAGATTAAGAAAAAGCAGTAGAATCAGCAGGAAACGAATATAAAATTTCTGCTTTTGATTTATCTATGAGAGTATTGATTTTAAGATTTAACGAAAAAAATGTATTTTTGTAGAAATTGGCATCAAAATTGCCAAAGCATTTGAAAAATCGTATGAAAAAGTTTCGCTTACTTTTATTACTTTGGGCTTATGCAATGTTGGGCAAAGCCCAAATTTTTGAGGGTTACATCAAGTATGCACATCGCGTAGAGGTTACTGATACCACTTTGCAGAAAAACGATTTTCTCATTGCCTATGAGTTTGGCAGCAAATCTACGCTGTACATCAAAGGGAGCAATTATTATTGGAAATTTGATGACTGCAAGCGTGAGTCTCAAATCTATATCAATAGCTCTGCAACACTCTACGATAAATATCCTAAAAACGATACACTTTTTAGCAGTAGTGCTGCGTTTGAAAATGAGATAATTATCCAAATGGAAACTAAAACAACCAAGATGAATGTTTTAGGTGAACCTTGCGAACTACTGACCGTAAAGTCTAAATTTATCAAAGAACAACAAATACGAGGACGCATGTTCTATTATAGCAAAAAATATCCTCTACACCCCGATTTTCTGAAAAATTTCAAAATGAACAACAACAATGAAATTTTTGCTAAAATGGGCTATGTACCTTTGCGTTTTGTGTTTATTTATCCTGGTTTTCGCGTAACCTACTTTGCTACCGAAATCAAACGAAGTAAAGTAGACGACAGCCTTTTTGATGTTTCCAGGAAAAAAGTAAAGTCATTAGCAGTCAGAAAATAAGCTACAAAAATCTGCATCGAAATTTAAAATTAAGAAATTCAACCTTCAAACTACTCTTTTGTTATGCAGTATCATATTCTTTGGGCTGATGATGAAATTGATTTGCTCAAGCCGCATATTTTGTTTTTGAAACAAAAAGGCTATGAAGTTACACCTGTGTGTAGTGGCGGCGATGCTTTGGATTTGTTTCAGGATAAAAATTTTGATATAGTCTTCCTTGATGAAAATATGCCGGGAATGAGCGGGCTTGAAACCCTCGCCAAAATGAAAAACCTTAAACCACATATTCCTGTGGTAATGGTAACCAAAAGCGAAGAAGAAAGAATTATGGAAGAAGCTATTGGCTCGCATATTTCTGACTATCTGATTAAGCCTATCAATCCTAATCAACTTTTACTTTCGGTAAAAAAAATTTTAGAAAACAAGCGTATCATTACAGAAAAAACCAATATGGGTTATCAGCAAGATTTTCGTAATATTTCAATGGCTTTTAACGAAAGGCTAAATTTTGAAGAATGGGCAGAAGTCTACAAAAAATTGGTTCATTGGGAACTTGCCCTAGAGCAGGCTTCTGATAAAAGTATGCAAGAAGTTTTAGAAATGCAAAAAAGTGAAGCAAATACCAATTTTGTGCGTTTTGTACAAGAAAACTATGAAAAATGGCTCAATGACCCCAACATCGAACGCCCTTTGCTCTCACATCAACTTTTCAAGAAAAAAGTCTTTCCCGAAATTAGCAAAAAGAATACCATCTTCTTTATTCTGATTGATAACCTTCGTTATGACCAATGGCGAGTGATTTCCCCTACAATAGGTGAATTTTTTAATATTGACGAGGAAAGTTTATATTACTCTATTTTGCCTACTACCACAGCATATGCTCGTAATGCAATTTTTGCAGGTATGTTGCCTACCGAAATTGCTAAAAATTTCCCTCAATACTGGAAAGATGAAGAAGACGAAGAAGGTAAAAACCTTCATGAAGACATTTTCTTGCAAAAACAATTTGAAAGAAATAAAATAACAGCCAAATTAGCCTATCACAAGATTATTACCAATCAGCAAGGAAAAAATTTGGTAGAAAACTATAAAAACTTGTTAAACAATGATTTTGTAGCGATTGTGTACAACTTTGTGGATATGCTTTCACATGCTCGTACCGATTTGCAAATGATACGAGAACTTGCCCCTGATGAGCCTGCTTATCGTTCTTTGACACAATCCTGGTTTTTGCACTCACCCTTGTGGGAGCTATTACAAAAAATAGCTCGTGAAAATGTGCGTATTATTATTACTACCGATCACGGCACTATCCGAGTGAAACGCCCTTTCAAAATTGTTGGTGATAAAAGTGTCAATACCAATTTACGCTACAAACAGGGGAAAAATTTAAGTTACGAAGGCAAAAATATTTATGAAGCCCGCAAGCCTGAAAAACTATTTTTGCCAAAACCTAATATTTCTACAAGTTATGTTTTTGCTATTGAAGATTACTTTTTTGCCTATCCCAATAACTACAATTATTATGTAAGCTACTTCAAAGATACCTTCCAACACGGAGGAGTTTCGTTAGAAGAAATGATCATTCCTTTCGTTTGGCTTTCGCCAAAATAATCACTTAGCAATGCAGTAATCCGAATATCCAAGGCATTGCGATAAGCAAACCATCAAATCTGTCTAAAAAACCGCCATGTCCTGGAATAAGTGAACCTGAATCTTTGATTTGCAGGCACCTTTTGAGCATAGACTCTACCAAATCGCCCCAAGTACCAAAAATCACAATAATTACAGCTATTGCCCACCATCGCCAAACCTCTATATCCGTAAAATAAAACGCTAAAATAAGAACCACCGCTTGCGAAAGTAAAAATCCTCCTATAAAGCCCTCCCAAGTTTTTTTAGGAGAAATCCGTTCAAAAAGTTTTCGCTTGCCAAACTTTCTGCCTGCAAAATAAGCCCCCGTATCACTTGCCCAAAGACAAAAAAGCACACCCAATGGTATTTCGTATACGTATTTTCCCATCAGAAAACCTGCTTGCATAAACAAAACCCAAGGCAATGCTACATAAAGCACTCCCAAAAAAGTAATGGCAATATTTTGAAAGGGTTTCGCATCGTTTTTCTCGTACAATTTGTGCAAAAATGGTATAGTAAAACAAGGAAATATCCAGAAATAAGTCTGCAAAAAGGGTTTTTCAAACAAGTAATTTTGCAAAATAAACATCCACAACAAAGCCGCTAATACAAAGCCCCAAACACGTAAAGGCTCCAAGCCTGCCCTACCAAGCAAATTGTAAAACTCGGCAAGACTCAAAAACATTATCAATGTGAAAACACCCACAAAAGACCAATACGAAAAAACTACAGCTGAAATCAGCAAAGTAGCCCCTACAATACCTGCTATTACCCTTTGCGTAAGATTGGAAAATTTTTCTAATCCGAACATACTTGTAATTATCCAAAACCTATGAGGTTTTCAAAACCTCATAGGTTTTTTAGTTTTAGGTTTTTTAGTTTAAGATTTTTTCAGGAATTTGCAAGTAAGACCATTTCTTACGCACCGTACCATTTTCTAAAAGAATAAGCCCAGGATTGGTACGAATCATAGCTTTTAAGATTTTGCTATCCATTGTATGATGCTCTATAGGTAGCTGATATTCGTGACAAAGCAACTCCATTTGGGCTTTATCAGAACTCAAACCTAACGGAACAATATCAGAACTTTTCAGACTTTTGAGCAAAACTGAAAACTTTTCAAAAGCCTTCAAATTTGTTTTTCCAATATCAGGAACAATGAAAAGCAACTTTTTACCTACAAACATTTTGTTCATTTCTGTGGTATCGGCATCAATATAACGAAAATCTGCCCCTATTTTTGCTTCTGCTTCAGGATTGAGTAGTGTTTGCTTAAAATCTTTGTACTTGTAAGTAGTACTATCGCTCAATTTTTTATTCCATAGTTCTGAAAATTCTTTTTCCGTAAATATCTCATCTTTCCCTGTTTTCAGATTAGTGTAAATGTAAGTGTTTTCAAAACGCAAAGGCTCTTTAGATTTCATTAGGCTGGGTAAGTGGTTGCCTACCTTGTAGGGCAAAAAGTCTATAATTGGCAAATAATAAGCCGTATACAAACCTATACCAAATGAAGCTAACGAAACCAACAAATTACTTATCCAAGCCCATTTCTGCGTATTAGGAGTAATTTTTTTGCTCTGCCAAAGTAAAAAACCTATCAGAAATAGCAAAACAACATCTTTGAGAAAAGACTCAAAGGGTTTGAGTTTGATAGCATCGCCAAAACAGCCACAATCCGTTACTTTGTTGTAGTGCCAAGAATAAAAGGTAAGTCCTGTAAAAAATACAATCAGCAGAAATAAAGACCAAAGCGTAAGTTTGGGACGAAAGCGAATAAGCAAGCTAAATCCCCAAATTACTTCCAAAGCACTTATCAGAATTGCAAAACTCAATGCAAAAGGTTTGAGAGCCTCGAAAAAGGTGCTGATAGAAGTTTCACGCATTTCTTTCAGTTCGTTGCCAACAAAGATCTTTTCTCGGGAATCATTGGCAAATACATCAAAATATTCTTCTAACTTGATTTGCGTTCCTACGGGGTCGTTGAGCTTGATAAGCCCCGAAAAAATAAATAATATTCCCACTATCAGAATAACGATATTAACGGCTATTTTCATTTTCCAGAAAGTTTAGTTGTATGAGGCAAAACACAGCGTAGTTCAGAATATCTTGGTAGTTAGCTTCTACCCCTTCGGAAACTTGGGTCAGCCCTTGGTTATCTTCTATTTGCTTGATACGCCTGATTTTCATTAAAATCAAGTCTGTCATTGAGCTTACTCGCATTTGTCGCCAAGCCTCGCCATAGTCATGATTTTTACGTATTAGCAAATTCAGTGTATTTTGAGCGTGTTTGTCGTACAATTCATTTACTTTTTCCCAGGAAAGCTCCATTTCTGTTTCCCCCTTATGCAATAGCTCGCTTTGCATAAGTGCAATAAGAGCATAATTGATAATTGCGACAAACTCCGAACATATATCTTCGGCAATTTGTTGCGAACCTTTCTCCTGAATGGAACGAATACGATTGGCTTTGATAAAAATTTGGTCGGTAAGCGAGGGCAAACGCAAAATTCGCCAAGCCGAGCCATAATCTTGATGTTTTTTCTGAAAAAGATGTTTACAATATGCAATAATCGCCTGATACTGCTCGGAAGTTTTATTATTCATCAGAAAAATGATTTTCGTCTAAAATCTTGTGTATTATTCTTGCCTTTCTGTCTCTCCTCACTTTATTTTTCGCAAGTACATACGTATAATTTCGCCTGTTTCGTAATCGTTGAGTAGTATCATTGAGTTTTTGCTAAGTTGCTCAATACCTACTTCTTCGGGCTGTTGAAAAGAACCGTCAGGGTTTTGTTGTTCTTTGATAAGTTTAGAAGCGTACGCATTGAGTTTCCATTTTCCATTTTCTTTCACGCCTGAAAAAATAGCTGTATAATTTCCACTCCGATGAAACTCAAAACTTGCCGATTGAGCCATTAGCTTTAGCTCATCTTCAATTTGCTTTTTCTTTTCGGGGCTAGCTTTGGCAATGATAGGCTCCAGATGAATCATCTCAATTTTTTCTACTTTCCAAACTCCCGCTACCCAAACTGATTTATCGTTTTGGGCATAAAGCCCTACTGGTAAGTAAAAGAGCCAAGCTACAAGTATTCTCATTGCTTTTATTTTGTTACATGTTTTTGCAAAAATAGCAAAAATCTTTTGTTTCTCTGCAACAAAATACGTAATTTAGTGTTTGCATTATCGTATAAAGATTTTTGCAGAAAAGCCTTTGATGTTTGAGCTATGAATTTGTTGGATGAAAACTTAAATCGCTACAAGCGAAAATATTATTTTAATTTACTTTTGCGAGGTATACTGATTGTTACGCTTTTCGTACTTGCTACTTATTTGCTTTTCAGTACAGCCGAATATTTTGGGCATTTTAGCTCTTCGGTGCGTGGTTTTTTGCTTTTTAGTTTTATTGCGACCGCCCTTTTTTCAATGGCTCATTGGGTTATTTTACCTCTGATGAAAATGCTTCATATTTTGAGGCAAATCTCTGACGAACAAGCCGCTTTGCATATTGGTTCGTATTTTCAAGATATTGGCGACAAACTGCTCAATGCACTGCAACTCAAAAAAATTCCTCAAAAAAGTGAGCTTCTGCTCGCCGCCGTAGAACAAAAAGGCAAAGAGCTTTCAGCCTTTAATTTCGCAGATGCCATTGATTTGTCTGAAAACAGAAAGTATTTGCGTTATTTTCTGTTTTTACTCTTGTTGGCGGCGGTTGGTTTTTGGATAGGCGGTTTGAAATTTTTTACAGAACCCTCCAAACGGATTATCCGCTATACCGAAGCCTTTGCCGATGAAGCTCCTTTTGCGTTTCTTTTACAAAACAAAACGCTTAGAGCTTTCAAAGGAGAAGATTTGAAAGTTAGTCTCAAATTGCAAGGCACTGCCTTGCCCCAAGAAGTATATTTAGTTACCGAGGAAGGAAAAATCAAAATGCTTACCGAGCCGCAAGGAGGATATTTTTTCAATTTTCAAAAAATTCAGAAAGCAGAAAAATTCTACTTCGAAGCCGCCGGCTTTCAATCTCATACCTACCAAATAGAACTGCTGGAACGTCCTTCACTTCTGAGCTTTAATGTTAATTTGCTTTACCCTGCCTATTTGGGTAAAACCCCTGAAACTATCAAGAATATCGGTAATTTGGTAGTACCCGAAGGAACAAAAATAGAATGGACTTTCAACGTAAGCCAAACCGATAGCCTTTTTTTGAGTTTTGAAAGCGATAAGAATATCATTCTTGCAGAAAAAACTTCTAGCAAAACATTTAACTATGCCCGCCTGCTCAAAGCCTCTCAAAATTACTCTATAAAGCTCAAAAATCAGTATAGTGAAAACAAAGAGGCTATCACGTATTACATCAATGTTATTCCTGACCAATATCCTAAAATTGGCATGGAAACCTATCGCGATACTTCGCTGTATAGCTATGTAAGCGTAGGCGGAAGCATCAGCGATGATTATGGCATTACAAAACTTTCTTTCTTTTACCGAATTATCGGTGCTGATGGCAAGCCTCGTACCGAATACAAAGCCGTACCTATTGGCATACAAGCAGGCTCATTGGCTCAAAATTTTTACTATGAAATGGATTTGAAACCGCTCAATCTACGTCCAGGTGAACAAATCGAATATTTTGCCCAAGTTTGGGACAACGATGGCGTAAATGGTGCAAAAAGTGCAAAAACCATTATCTACCAATTCAAAATACCTGACGAAACTGAACTACGCAACGAAATTGATAAATCCGCTCGGCAAACTGCCTCCAAAATTGATAAAACTCTTCAAAAAGCCCGAGATTTGAAAAGAAATTTGCAAGATTTGGATAGTAAAATCAAAACTAAACCAAGTCTCGACTACAACGATAGAAAGCAAATACAAGATATTTTGCAAAAAAAACAAGAACTTGAAAAAGATATCAAAGAATTGCAAGAACTCAACAAACTCAACGAAGAAAAGAAAAATTTTTTTGACGAACAAAAAAATGATGCCCTCAAAGAAAAATTAGAACAACTTCAAAAACTAATGGATAACTTGCTCGATGAGGAAACTAAAAAACTTTATGAAGAACTTGAAAAACTGCTTGAACAACAACGCAACGACCCCAAACTTCAAGAACAACTTGAAAAAATCTTGAATAAAGAAGAAAACTTGGAAAAAGAATTGGATAGAACGCTCGAGCTATTCAAACAAATGCAATATGAGCAAAAATTTGAAGATATTAAAAACTACTTGAACAATCTTTCACAAGAACAGCAAAAACTTGCCGAAGATACCGAAAAAACAAATCCCAAAAATCAGGAACAGCAACAAGATTTGCAACAAAAACAAGAAAAGCTCAACGAAAAATTTGATAATCTCAAAAAGGAAATAGAGAAATTAGAAAAATTCAACCAAGAACTCCAAGAACCTAACCCATCGCTTCGAATGGAAGAGCAAATACAAGAAATCGATAAAGAACAAGATAAAAGTTTAGAAGAACTTCAAAAACAAAACAATAAAGACAATAAAAAGGCTTCGCAATCGCAACGAAAAGCCGCTCAAAAAATGAAAGAAATAAGCGAAAAAATGGAGCAAATGAGTGCCGAAATGGAAATGGAAGCCTTAGAAGAAGATATGAATAACTTGCGAAATATTCTAGATAACCTCGTAAAACTTTCTTACGACCAAGAAGAACTTATGAAGCAAATGCGAAACCTGAATGTTTCAGACCCCCGCTTCAATGAACTTGCTCAAAAACAAATCAAACTTAAAGAGGATGCCCAAGTGATTGAAGATAGCTTGCAGGCTCTTGCCAAACGCCAACCTATGATTGAATCTTTTGTTACTCGTGAGCTAAACGATATGCGTAGAGCGATGGAAGCCGCCTCGAAAGCTATCAAAGAACGAAAGTTAGGGCTTTCTAGTGCCAAACAACAATCTGCAATGACTTCAATGAATAACCTTGCTCTGATGCTCAATAGCTCTATGCAACAAATGCAAAATCAAATGAATGGCAAATCGGGAAAAGGTAAAAATAAGAAAAAACAGAAAGGTGACCAGCCCAGCCTCAGCGAATTGCAAAAACAACTCGGGCAAAAAATTCAAGAACTCAAAAAAAGTGGTAAAACAGGTAACCAACTTTCAGAGGAATTAGCTAAATTGGCAGCACAACAGGAAGCTCTTCGCCGTATGCTTGAACAAATGAAACAAGGGCAAAAAATGAATCAAAACGGACAAAATATGGGCGAGCAACTCAGCGACTTAATCAAAGAAATGGAAAAAAATGAAGAAGATCTAATCAATAAACGCCTTACTGATAGGCTTATTCAAAGGCAAAAAGATATAGAAACTCGGCTTTTAGAATACGAAAAAGCAATGCGTGAGCGTGGAGAAGAAGAAAAACGCAAAGGTGAAACCGCCACAGCCAAAGAAAAGAAAATACCCAAAAACCTTGAACCTTACACCAAACCCAAAGAAAAACAAATAGAAATGCTACGGACTTTGCCTCCGTCCTTAAATCCTTACTTTAAACGCGAAATTGATAAATATTTTGAAAAAATTGGAAAATAAGCATTTTACATACGTTAGCAATAAGCTAGAGTCTGTAAACTTACAGATTCCATCGCTCCCCGAAAATATTCGTATCGTTGAAAGCTTTATTGAAAACATTCGCGACCAGTACCAAATCAACGACGATATTTATGGCAATATCCTAGTGTCTGTCACAGAAGCAGTCAATAATGCTATTCATCATGGCAACAAGTGTAATCCTAAAAAGAATGTAAAGCTTACAATGCAACTTTTAGAAGATGCTATTCGTTTTGTAGTACGTGATGAAGGCGAAGGCTTTGACCACCAGAACATTCCCGACCCACTCGCCCCTGAAAATCTTGAAAAAATCGGTGGTAGAGGGATTTTTATGATACGTCATCTCGCTGATGAAGTCTATTTCCAAGATGAAGGCAGAGAAATTACAATGGTGTTTTATGTAAATTAGCTTATGCAAAACGACCCTGAACTGCAACAACAAGCTAAATATCTCGGAACTTTCACCAAAGATTTTGCCCAAATTGCTGATATGCTCAAAGAAGCCTCCTACACTTTACGCAGCAGAGGCTTTGAGTATCCGATTTTCCCTATCTGTAAAGAAAAAATGGCTATCGGTATAATTTTTATTGAAAAAGAGCAAATGCAACTAAATTGGCACTACTATATTTCGTATTTGCAAGAATTCACAGACCGAAAACTTATCACAGATACAGAAACCTTCAAGAGTGCCTACAAAAATCCTGATGAGTATTGCTGTTTGTTTGTGGTGGATAAAGATTTCATGAATTTTGTTTTTTTGCCTTACCCTGAAGACTAAACTATCGTTTAATTTTTTGCCAAACCTTCTGCACAATTTGATTAACTTCTGCCGATACCTCAAAATAAATTACGGACAGGCAGTACATCACACAAATTATCAGCACTTTCAATGGTAAAAACCATAAAAGTTCGGTAAAGGTTTGGGAAGCAGGTATTAGCGAAACAACTCCAAACACCACCACACTGATTATCAAAATATACAAGTGTTTGGACTGAAAAGGGTGTATTTGGTACATTTTATAGACAAAAATCAAATGCGTAAATATCATCAATAAAGTGGCAGTTGCCGTAGCCAAAGCCGCCCCTTGTACGCCGTACCATTCTATAAACCAATAATTTAGCAGGATATTCACAATTGCCGAAAAAAACGAGAATATAGAAGCAAAATAAAACTTATTGGAATACAAAATTAGCTCGCCACGTAAGCCCGTAGAAAGATTAAAAAGCGTTGTAAGTCCTAAAACAAAGACTATCCATTTGCCTTCGGCATAAATTTTACCTTTAGGTAAAAGTAAAAAAATCTCATCAATACAAAGCCATATCTCCAAAAACACAAAAGCCCCAGCTAAAAATTGATGTAAAGCCGTTTTTTGATACAGTTCTTTCATTTTTTCTGTATCTTTTCGGGCAATGGCTTGCGAAAGCAGTGGAATAGAAATTTGCGAAAGAGCCTTTTTGGGAATATCCATTGTCATTACGATAAAAGTTGCCAGCATAAAAATAGCACTTTCACGCAAACCTTCTTGCCCAGCAAGCATTATTCTATCGGCAAAGCGAAAAAGATTTTCTCCAATACCTCCCAAAGTTATCAGCATACCATATAAAGCCATTTGTTTCAGGCTCTTTTTATCAAAAAACTTCCATTGAATCTTCCAAAACCATTTACCCAAAATATAGATATACACTAAAAGCAGTATCACTGCTATTCCGTAAAGAGCCGTAAGCAGATATAAAAAAATATCAAAACTTATCCATCCCAAAGCAAAAATGAGAATGAGCCCAATATTTCCGCTTTTCAAAAAAATCTCTCGGATAGCCGCAGGAACAGCTATGCGTGCGTTGTTACGTGTGTATGCCTCTAAAACCATCATCATTACCCAAAAAGCTGTGAGTGGGATTGAAAGAAAATGAAAGTCTACTATTTCGGGCGATTTGAGCCGAAAATATGCGGCGATATCTTCATGGAAAAGCCAATAAAATCCACAAAAAATTGCTATACCCAGTAAAGCCCATAAAAAAATCAAGCCTAAAAAACCATGATGATGCTCTTTTTCGTTCCGATGAAAAACAAAAAACTTATCCGCAATGAATGGTAAGCCTAAATGGGCAAAGGAAGCAAAAACAAGACTGTTTTCAAGCAAAAGCCTACTGATAGCAAGTTGTTCGGGAGAAAGAAACTTGGTAGCTACAAAAAGATTATTGATAACTCCCAAAAATACTCCCACATAAGAGGCAAAACTTGCCTTCAAACTTTGGCGAATAACAATTCCCATAGGGGTCTTCAAACAAAAAGAGGACATTTCTTGCTTGCAGAAATGTCCTAATTCTAATCATAAATTTCAGAAAGTTATACTAAGCTGTTTACATATTTAGCCAGTTTAGACTTGTGATTGCTGGCTTTGTTTTTGTGAATAATATTCTTTTTAGCAAGTTTATCCAACATTGAAGTAACTTTGCTCAAAAGCTCAACTGCTTCGGCTTTGTTGGTAGTTTTGCGTAGTTTCTTTTCAAAAGTACGTGTAGTTTTCAAATAAAAGCGATTTCTCAACCTTTTGGCTTCATTTGCTCTAATTCTTTTCAGTGCCGACTTGTGATTTGCCATAATTTTATGCTTTAATTTTCTTATTTCCTACAAGGGAGTGCAAAATTAGAAAAGTTTTTTCAGCTTTCCAAAAAATATAGAAATATTTTTCACAAACTTGCCTGAATTAGCTACAAATAAGACGTTAAGTGTTGGGATAAATTTTCTTAAACTTTCGTACTTTTTTCTGAATAAAATATTTTCGAGTATTTCCTTATAGAATTTTCTATCTTTTTCCTAACTTGCAATGAAAACACTTCAAACTCTCAAATATGACAAACAAAGTTTTAGTTATTGCAAAAGTAGTACTTTGGCTAATTTTTGCCCAATTTTCTGTTGCTCAAAGCACGCAACCTGTTCCGCTCAATTACAAAGCGAAAGTCGGAAAGCTTTCGAATGGGCTAACTTATTACATCCAACAAAACAGCAAGCCCGAAAAACGTGTAGAGCTACGCTTGGCTGTAAATGCAGGCTCAGTACTAGAAACCGAAAAACAACTGGGCTTGGCTCATTTTGTTGAGCATATGCTATTTAATGGCACTCAAAAATTTCCCAAAAACGAAATAGTAAGCTATTTGCAATCTATTGGCGTACAATTTGGCGGTGATTTAAATGCCTATACCAGCTTCGATGAAACGGTGTATATGTTGCCTGTACCTACTGATAAGCCCGAACTCGTAGACAAAGGTTTAGAAATTTTACGTGAGTGGGCGGCTAATGCAACTTTTGACCCTGCCGAAATTGAAAAAGAAAGAGGCGTAGTTTTGGAAGAATGGCGTTTAGGACGTGGTGCCGAGCAACGTATGACAGATAAACAACTTCCCATTATTCTCAAAGGCTCGCAATATGCCAAAAGATTACCTATTGGTACAGAAAAAAGTCTGAAAACTTTCAAACATCAAGAAGCTATCAATTTTTACAAAGATTGGTATCGCCCTAACCTAATGGCAGTAGTCGTAGTTGGTGATATAGACGTAAACGCTATTGAACAAAAAATCAAAAATCTATTCAGCGACCTGAAAAATCCAGAAAAAGAAAAAACTCGTACCCTGTTTCCCGTTCCTGACCACAAAGAAATGCTCATTACGATTGCTTCGGATAAAGAAGCCGCTTTCCCCAATATAGGTTTGCTTTACAAAAAGCCGCCTCGTGAAATTAAAAACGAACAAGACTTCTTTGAAAAGCTCAAAATGGATATTTTCGCAGGTATGCTCAACGAGCGTTTTGATGAAATTCGCCTTTCTGCTAACCCACCTTTTTCAAGTGCAAGTGCTTATTACGGCGATTTTGTCAGAACCAAAGATGCTTTTTCGCTTGATGCCAACACCGATGAAAAAAATCTTATGAATGCTTTGCGTGTTTTACTTACCGAAGTAAAGCGTTTGGAAAAATACGGCTTTGTGCAACAAGAATTAGACCTCTACAAAAAGAAATACCTTGCCAATCTCGAAAAAAGCTACAACGACCGCGACAAAACTGAATCTGGTACAATCGTTTGGAGTTATGTAAGTCATTTTTTGGAAGGTAAACCCGCCCCTGGCATTGAATACACTTATGAATTTACTAAAAAACACATAGACAAAATCAAATTGGAAGATTTAAATGGTATTATCAAAACCCTCATTACCAAAGAAAACAGTGTTATTTCTATTCAAGCCCCTCAAAAAGCAGGCTTCAAAATTCCTACGGAAAAAGAAGTAAAAAAGCTTTTGGCAGAAGTAGAAAAAGCTGAGGTGAAGCCTTACGAAGCCAAACAAATAGCTCAATCGCTTTCCGAAGGTATCCAAATCAATCCCGGTAAAATTGTAGCAGAAAAAAAATTGGAAAAAAGTGGTATCACCGAACTTACCCTTTCCAATGGAGCAAAAGTGATCCTCAAACCTACCGATTTCAAAAATGATGAAATCATCATTTCAGCCTTCAGTAATGGTGGCTATTCGCTTGCCAGCGATGCAGATGTACATTCTGCCAGCTATATCTCACAGGTAATCACTGAAAGCGGCATCAACAACCTTTCGCAAACCGAAATGAAAAAGGTAATGGCAGGGAAAAATGTACGCATAAGCCCTTTCATTTCCGATTTGCAAGAAGGTTTCAATGGCTCTACTACCCCCAAAGATTTAGAAACTGCAATGGAGCTAATCCACCTGTATTTTGTTGCTCCTCGCAAAGACGAAGAAGCCTTTCTTTCAAAAATGCAAAGAGATAAAGCGTTTTTAGGCAATTTAGTTTCCAATCCTCAATTCTACTTCTTTTTAGAACTTTTCAAAATCTTGAGCAATAACCATCCTCGCACAGTTACTTTCTTACCCGAATTTGATAAAATCAGCTATGAAAAGGGATTTGATTTCTACAAAGACCGCTTTGCCGATGCTTCTGACTTCAATTTTATTTTTGTGGGTGCATTCAAAGTAGAGGAAATCAAACCTTTGATTGAAAAATATCTCGCTTCTCTGCCGAGTACAAACAGAAAAGAAAGTTGGAAAGATAATAATATCACTTATCCCAAAGCCCCTCTGGATAAAACTATCTACAAAGGCTCGGACCCTAAAAGTTTTGTACAAATTATTTTCGCAGGCTACGAAAATACACCTTACGACTTCAAAAACGCTTTTGCTATTTCTACTCTGAGTGAACTTTTGGATATTAAACTCATAGAAAAAATACGCGAGGAAAGTTCGGGAGCTTACACCGTAGGAGCAGAAGGTAATATTAGCAAATATCCTCGTCACTCTTATTTTTTCAATATCAGTTTCCCTTGTGACCCCAAACGCATTGATGAACTTACTAAACAGGCTCTGGAAGAAATCGAAAAAATACAAAAAGGTAACATCGATGAAAAAGACCTTAATAAAGTAAAAGAACAACGCAAACGTAGAATGGAAGTAGATATGAAAACCAATCGTTATTGGGCAAATATCTTGCAAAACTACTACTTTCTTGGTAATGACCCCGAAATGATTGTAGATTGGGAAAGCCGTCTTACTTGGATTACCAAAGAACTTATGCAAAATACTGCCAAAAAATATCTCAATACCAAAGAGTATATTCGAATAGTTTTAAAGCCAGAGGAAAAGAAGTAAAATTTCATCGAGCAAAAAGGCTCATTCGTCTAAAATCATTTTTCAGAATCACTAAAACTAACTACTTTTGTTGTAACTAGTTTTAGTGGTGTTTTTAGCAACGTTAAAGTTGCATAAAAACGACAAAGCCTATGGATTTGTCGTTTTTTTATTGTTGCATTGAAGGCAAATACTTTTCCAGAATTGTTACTAAATTTTCTAATCCTTTTTGGTCTATTTCCGAAAAATCATTGATTTTTTCGCTATCTATATCCAACACCCCTACCACCTTCTTTTCTTGAAAGATAGGCACAACAATTTCAGATTTAGAAAGCGAGCTACAGGCAATGTGTCCGGGAAAAGCCTCTACATCAGGCACCAATATAGTACGAGCCTCCTTCCAAGCAGTACCACAAACCCCTTTGCCATAGCCTATACGTGTACAAGCAAGTGTCCCTTGGAAAGGTGCAAGCACCAACTCATTTCCTTTTACCCAATAGAAACCTACCCAAAAAAAACCGAAAGCTTCTTTCAATACCGCTACAAAATTAGCAAGATTAGCAATGAGGTCTTTTTCTTGCGAAAGCAAAGCCTCCATTTGCAAATTGAGAGCCTCATAAATTTCAGCTCTATTTTCGGTCTGAGGAATAAAAAGTGTTTCTGCCATAGAGTAACTTTTCAAATGTACGACTATACTTTTAACGAACAAATAGATTTTGTATTTTTGGAAAAATTCAAAAAATATGCAATCCGAACTTTCGGCAAAAGCTCACGAAGTTTTGCAAAAGTATTGGGGATACTCCAAATTTAGACCTTTACAGGAAGAAATTGTCCTTTCGGTACTAGAAGGCAATGATACGCTTGCTCTTTTACCCACAGGAGGGGGTAAATCTATCTGTTTCCAAGTACCTGCTATGTGTTTGGAAGGTATTTGCATTGTCATTTCGCCACTTATTGCTCTGATGAAAGATCAAGTGGAAAATTTACGTAAAAAAGGCATTTCTGCTTTTGCTATTTTTACAGGAATGAGCCGTAGGGAAATTGATATTATTCTTGACCACTGCGTTTTTGGGAAAGTAAAATTTTTGTATGTTTCACCCGAACGCCTACAAACAGATATTTTTCGTGAACGACTAAAAAAAATGCAGGTTGGTCTACTTGCCGTAGATGAAGCCCATTGTATTTCACAATGGGGATACGATTTTCGCCCTCCTTATTTGCAAATTGCTGAAATTCGTGAACTTATCCCAGATGTTCCTTGCATAGCTCTCACAGCTACAGCTACCGATGTGGTAAAAGGAGATATTCAAGAAAAACTACATTTTAAGCCTAATCGAAAAGTTTTTCAGAAAAGTTTTGCCCGAGCTAATCTTTCGTATTCCTGTTTTCAGCAAGAAAATAAACTTCAAAAACTTTTGCAAATTCTCCAAAACGTGCAAGGTTCGGCAGTAGTGTATGCCAATTCTCGCAAAAGAGTTCAGGAAATTGCCCAAATTCTTGCTCAACATAAAATTCGTGCCGATTTCTACCACGCAGGACTTACCAATGAAGAACGTAACCGTAAGCAAGAACTTTGGATAAAAAACAACATTCGTGTCATCGTAGCTACTAATGCTTTCGGAATGGGTATCGATAAACCTGATGTACGAGTAGTAGTACATTGGGAATTACCTAGTTCTCTTGAAGCCTACTATCAAGAAGCAGGTAGAGCAGGCAGAGATGAAAAAAAAGCCTATGCTGTAGCTCTTTACGATAAAAACGATATTGATAACCTGCAAGTTCAAGTCTTAAAATCTTACCCTGCCCCAGCTACCATTCGCAATGTTTATCAGATGCTTGCCAACTACTACCAACTTGCCGTAGGTAGCGGTGCAATGGCAAGTTTTGATTTTGATTTCAACGATTTTATCAAAACTTTTCATTTAAATGCCACAGAAGCTCACTTTTCGCTCAAAATCCTTTGCGATGAGGGTATTATCCAATTGAGCGAAGCCTATTTTAGCCCTTCTAAGTTACTTTTCTTGCTAAACAACAACGATTTGTATGCCTTTCAAATTGCTAACAAAAATGCCGAACCTATCATTCAACTGCTATTACGAATGTACGGAGGCGAACTGCTTACGCACTTTTGTAAAATATCTGAACAAGCCATTGCCCAAAAAGCGGGTACAAGTGTTGATTACGTTGTCCGAGCTCTCGAAAATTTAGAAAAAATGAGAGTAGTCATTTATGAAAAACAAAAAGATAAACCTCAACTTACTTTCCTTATAGCTCGCCAAAATGCAGAAAATTTGCAATTAGATTGGCAGAAAATCAATCAACGCAAAGAAAGAGATTTGCGTAAAGCTAAAGCCGTTATTCATTATGTACAACACACCAGCCGTTGTCGTACGCAATTGCTTTTAGAATACTTTGGTGAAATTTCTTATGAACCTTGCGGCATTTGCGATATTTGCCTGAAAAAACAAAAAGAAAAGCGTTTAAGCG
Source organism: uncultured Cytophagales bacterium (assembly GCA_938002655.1). Classification (GTDB taxonomy): domain Bacteria; phylum Bacteroidota; class Bacteroidia; order Cytophagales; family Thermonemataceae; genus Raineya. The sequence continues at coordinate 10,964 of CALLAC010000020.1, read as the reverse complement.
AGCACTACTACGAGATTTATCGTGAAAAAATACTCAAAGCTCTTGAATTTCAAAATCTTACTATTGAAGAACTCATTCTCACTATTCAGCCTCGTACGCGTGAGGCACTCGTAGAAGCCTTACAAAAAGTGATTGAAGTAGGCGAAGTAGAAATAAGCGAAAATTACAAACTAAAAAGAGTGATTTGATGTTTTGAAATTAGGCAAAATCGTTTTCGCTATGATTTATTCTTGGCTACTTCTTTTTTTAGGGCAAATTTGGATTTTCTTCTCACAAGGTACAGGAAAATTGAAAATTGAAATCATTGAAATTCGCAATCAAAAAGGTAAAATTTTGGTCAATCTCTTTGATAAAGCCAAAGGCTTTCCAACCGATTTTCAGCTGTCATTCCGTAATGCTGAGTTAGAAATTCCTGAAAGCAGAAAAGTATATGTTGAGTTTGATAACTTGCCTTATGGCGATTATGCAGTTTCTGTACTTCACGATGAAAACGATAACAAAAAAATGGACTATACCCTGATTGGCTTACCTAAGGAAGGTTATTGCTTTTCCAACAACTACCGACCTAAAATCAAAAATCCAAGTTTCAGGCAAGCAGGCTTCTTTTTAGAACGCCCTCTAAAAACACTACAACTCAAAATGATCTATCCATAAAAAAGGGGCTAAATGCCCCCTTTTTGCTACAAAGCCTCAAAAATTCCTGCCACACCTTGTCCGCCGCCTACGCAAGCCGTTACCATTCCATATTTTACTTTTCGGCGTTTCATTTCGTTGAAAAGTTGTACAGAAAGTTTGGCTCCCGAACAACCCAGTGGGTGTCCTAAGGCGATAGCCCCACCATTTACATTGGTAATGTTGCGGTCTAAACCCAATTCATTGATAACAGCAAGACTTTGGGCGGCAAAGGCTTCGTTGAGTTCAATTAAACCAATATCCGAGAGTTTTAAACCTGCTTTTTCCAATGCCTTCGGAATAGCCGCTACGGGACCAATGCCCATAATACGAGGCTCTACACCCATTACCGCATAAGACATCATCCTGGCAATAGGCTTGAGACCTAATTCATTTACCAATCTTTCAGACATCAGCATTACAAAAGCGGCACCATCAGAAGTTTGGGAAGAATTCCCTGCTGTTACGCTACCCCCTGCGGCAAAAGCAGGTTTGAGCTTTGCCAAAGCCTCCATAGTAGTATCGGCACGGGGTCCTTCGTCAGTATCTACTATCCAAGATTTTTTCTTCTTCTTACCATTTTCTACGTATACCTCCTCAACACTTACCGGAACAATTTCATCTTTAAACTTACCTGCCTTAATAGCCTCAATAGCCCTTTGGTGTGAAATGTAAGCAAATTCATCTTGGGCATCGCGGCTGATTTTGTAGTCGTGGGCAACTTGCTCGGCAGTAAGCCCCATACTCAAATAGTATTCGGGGTGTTGGGTAGCAATTTGGAAATTTAAAGCGGGTTTGTAGCCCATCATTGGCACAAGCGACATAGACTCGGTGCCTCCTGCAATGATACAATCTGCCATTCCCGAGTGGATACGCTGCGAAGCTATGGCAATCGCTTCCAAACCCGAACCGCAATAACGATTTATTACAAAACCTGGTACATTGATAGGTAACGATTGCAAAGCAATCATTCGTCCGATTTGCATACCTTGTTCGGCTTCGGGGATAGCACACCCTACGATGAGGTCTTCTACCCTTGAAGCGTCAAAATTAGGTACAGATTTCACTAAATGTTTGATAACCTCAGCGGCGAAGTCATCGGGGCGAGTGAAACGAAAGCCCCCTTTTTTTGCTTTTCCTACGGCTGTACGATAGCCTGCTACGATGTATGCGTTCATTTTCTTTTGTATTTAGTAATGAGTAAATAGTATTTAGCAAAACTTACTCATTAGAATTGAAACAATGTATTTTTTAGACTAAAAAGCATTTTTTGTATCTCCTCAATGCAACTCTCTATCTCTTTTAATTGATTTTGAGTAATATAGTTCAAATTACAAGAGATAATAAGTTGAGTGTTGAGTTCACAACAAGAACCATAAGCAATGGATAAAAAATTTGAAAAATCTTTTTTGGTGTTTCTTCCCGCTCCTTCAGCAATATTTGAAGCTATGGAAACTACACATCTACGCATTTGACTAACTAAACCAAATTTTTCTTCACTTGGATAAGTACTTGTTAATTTATATATGTCAGTTGCTAATTCAACAGATTTTTGCCAAACTTTTAGGTCCTTGAACTTATGCATATTATTAAAAGTCAGATATCAGTATTAAAGTTTGCATTGATACTCTGTACTTAATACTCTATACTACATACTAATTTCTCAGCGGTTTTCCAGTCGTCAGTATGCTTTGGATACGTTCGAGGGTTTTCTTTTCGCCACAAAGCGATAGGAAGGCTTCTCTTTCTAAATCCAATAAATATTGTTCTGAAACGAGTTGTGGACTGGTGAGGTCGCCGCCGGTCATTACGTAGGCGAGTTTTTCAGCGATTTTGGCATCGTGTTCGCTGATATAATTGCCATAAAGCATACCTACAATACCTGCTTTGAGTGTTGCTAGGGCTCCTCTACCCAAAACTTTAATATCTTCTCTTTGTTTGGGTTGCGAGTAGCCCATTTCGGCAAGTTCAATCGCTTTGGCTTTGGCTTCGGCAAGATGAAAAGCACGATTGAGCCCAATGGTATCACTTCTACGCAAATAGTTCATTTCTAGGGCTTCGTGAGCCGAAGTAGCTACTTTGGCAGTAGCAATATTCATAAAAGCGATTTGTAAGTTATTGAACTCTACATCTCCTTCTTGGAAAGAGTCAGATACTCTCAAAGTCATTTCTTTTGAGCCGCCCCCCGCAGGGATAAGCCCTACACCAAATTCTACAAGCCCCATATACGTTTCGGCATGAGCATGAATATGGTCGGCGTGAAGGTTTAGCTCGCAACCGCCCCCCAAAGCAAGCCCAGCAGGTGCAGTAACTACGGGAATAGCCGAATAACGAGCACGCATCATAGTTTTTTGGAATTGAGCAATCATCAGATTGATTTCGTCCCATTCTTGCTCAATGGCAAACATCATCAGCATTGCCAAATTCGCTCCTGCCGAAAAATTTTCAGCATTTGAGCCAATCACTAAGCCTCTAAAATCTTTTTCGGCAATCTCAATGGCTCGGTTGATGCCTTCAATTACTTCTGCACCAATAGAGTTCATTTTAGTATGAAACTCCAAGCCCAAGATGCCATCACCCAAATCAAAGAGTGTAGAGCCTGCATTGCCCCAAACTTTGTTGGTTTTGCGGATATTATCTAAAATGATAATCTCACCACTTTTCTGAATAGGTTTGTAAGACTTGGAAGGTATATCATAGTAGAGTTGTTTGTCATTTTCTAACTTATAGAAAGTAGTATTACCAGAAGCAAGCATTTCTTGCACCCAAGGGGCAACTTTTTTACCTGCTTCTTGTATCAGCTGACAGCCATATTCTACGCCAATAGTATCCCAAGTTTCGAAAGGTCCTACTTCCCAGCCAAAACCTGCACATACGGCATCATCAATTTGGTAGAGACAGTCTGCAATTTCAGGAATACGATTGGCTACGTATGCAAAAAGAGAACCGAAGGTTTTACGATAAAATTCTCCTGCTTGGTCATCGGCTTTGATAAGTACAGGCAAACGTTCTTTGACTTTATCAATCATTTTAGTTGCCTCCAAAGCCTTAAATTTCACTTTTTCTTGGGGTTTGTACTCAAAAGTTTTGAGGTCAAGGGCAAAAATTTCTTTGGTTTCTTTATCTTTCTTGTAATACCCCTGTCCCGATTTATCACCAAGCCAATTTTTCTCTTTCAAAAATTCCAAGGATTTAGGTAAACGAAAAGCCTCTTTGCATTCATCATGAGGAACATTTTGAGCCAAACCATTGGCAACCAAAATCATTGTATCCAAACCTACCATATCTAAGGTTCTGAATGTAGCCGATTTAGGTCTACCAAGTACGGGACCTGTGAGTTTATCCACAGCTTCTACACTCAAGCCCATAGCTTCGATGGTATGCAGGGCATCCATTATGGCATATACACCGACACGATTGGCGATAAATGCTGGTGTATCTTTGCAAAGCACGGTAGTTTTACCTAAAATTTTAGCCCCATACTCCATCAAAAACTCTACTACTTCGGGTTTGGTGTGCTCGGTAGGGATAATTTCTAAAAGTTTCAAATAGCGAGGCGGATTGAAAAAATGCGTACCACAGAAATGTGCCCTGAAATCATCACTTCTGCCTTCTGCCATCATTCGGATAGGAATGCCCGACGTATTAGAGGTGATGAGCGTTCCTTTCTTGCGATACTTTTCAACTTGTTCAAAAACCTTCTGCTTAATATCCAAACGCTCTACAACCACTTCAATAATCCAATCGGCAGAAGCAATTTCGGGCATATTGTCTTCAAAATTACCCAATTTGATACGACTGGCAAACTTTTCGTTGTAAAGGGCGGCAGGCTTGGCTTTCAGCGTATTTTCAAAAGCCGTCTTTACGATACGATTTCGTACTTCGGGGCTTTCCAGGGTAAGCCCTTTGGCTTGCTCTTCAGGGCTAAGCTCTCTGGGAACAATATCCATCAAAAGCACTTCTACTCCGATATTAGCAAAATGGCAAGCAATACGGCTTCCCATTACACCCGCCCCTAAAACTGCCACCTTTCGGATACGGCGAGTTTCGTAGGCCTTTTGCACACGAGGTTTTTCTACGGCTGTTTCCATTGTTTTTCTAGATTTTTCAGAATAAAACGAAAAATTTGAGGTAAAATTACAAAAATTATTCTGCTTGCATACTGTTTTTTGAGAAAAATTTCGTAAAATTTTTTAGGCTATCTAGCAACGAAACAAAGTTGAAAATAATTTTTGATTTTTGCTTACCTTCCCAAAAATTTTGTAAGTTTGCCGCTATTCACCTAAAAATACTAATCTAATGAGTTTGACTATTATCGGAACAGTGGCTTTTGATGCTATCGAAACTCCTTTCGGAAAAACAGATAAAATTATTGGTGGTGCGGCAACTTATGCCTCGCTTTCTGCTTCTTATTTTACCAAAAATATCAATCTTGTAGGAGTAGTAGGTGACGACTTCCCTGCCGAAACGATAGAAATGTTCCGAAAACACGGCATCAATACCGAAGGTTTACAGATTAAGCAAGGAGAAAAATCTTTCTTTTGGGCAGGAAGATATCATAACGATATGAATACCCGCGACACACTTGTCACAGAGCTAAATGTACTTGCCAATTTTGATCCTATCATTCCTGAAAGTTATCAGAATACAGAATACTTGATGCTTGGCAATCTCACTCCTACTATTCAGCGAACCGTAGTAGAGCGGCTTCGCAAACGCCCCAAATTGATACTTATGGACACTATGAACTTTTGGATGGATACCGCTTGGGACGAACTCATGAAAACGCTCAAACTCGTTGATGTCCTTTCTATCAATGATGAAGAAGCTCGACAACTTGCCAAAGAATATTCTCTTGTGAAAGCCGCAAGAAAAATCCTGACAATGGGCCCTAAGGTCTTGGTTATCAAAAAAGGCGAACACGGAGCTTTGCTATTCAACCAAACCCAAGTATTTTTTGCTCCTGCCTTGCCGTTAGAAGATGTGTTTGACCCCACAGGAGCAGGCGATACTTTTGCAGGTGGTTTTATTGGTTATTTAGCCAAAACTGGTGATATTTCTTTCGAAAATATGAAAAATGCTGTGATTTGTGGCTCTGCTATGGCATCGCTTTGCGTAGAAAAATTTGGTACAGAACGCTTACAAAACCTGCAAATCAGTGAAATTGAAAACCGTATTCGCGAATTTATTGATTTAGTCCAGTTTGAAATAGCATTGGCATAAAAATTATCGTTGCAACAAAAAAGTTCCCGATTGTTGTATTTTTTTCCCTGTAAAATCTTCTATCGCACATTGATAGATATATGCCCCTTGTGGCATAAGTTTGCCTTGAAATGTGCCGTCCCAGCCTTCACCTAAAACGGCAGATTCAAATATTTTTTGCCCATTGGGAGTAAAAACAGACATCTGAAAATTTTTAATGAAAACGCCTTTGGGGAAAAATACATCGTTCAAGCCATCGCCGTTGGGTGTAAAAGCATTAGGAAAGAAAATTTGAGCAGGACGCTCCACTCTTACTACATTTGAAAAATACTCACCCGAACCAGTGATAGCTCTTATACGATACAAAATCACCTGATTTTCCCAATCTTCTTTGCTATCGGTATAAGAAAGATTGCTACCTGCCGAAAAGTTATCTATTGCTTCCCCTATGGCATTGTATTTAATAACTTGATACGATAAAACAGGCTCATTATCAGAATTTTGATACTTATTCCATTGCAAAGTTCTTTCGCTGATGCTACTCGTTGTAACTTGTAAAATCATTGGACAAGCAGGTTTAGAAAAAAGTGTCTGCACACCACAAGAAGTAGTAAAGCCAATCGTATAACAGCTATTTTGCTTTTCTTTCTTTGGTAGTAAAATCTGTGTGTTACTAGTTTGTTCGAGTACTTTTGTACCTTCCAAAACCTGATAAGTTCTCAATTCTTCGGGTGCTTGTCCTGTGGCTTGCCAAGAAATTTGCAAATTGTTTTCTAAATCAAAAGAAGCATTTACCTTTTTAACTTCCAAAGGCAAGTTACTGATAGCAGGAGGCAAAACTTGTGTAAAATCATATTGATTGCCACACTTATCTTGCAAACGTATAAGCACTTGATGCGTTTGTCCTAGTGTATTGAGTTTTTCTTTCGTAAAAATTACATTTTGCTGGCTCTGATTTTCAAAAGTTGCCAAGAGTTCGGGAGTTTGCCCTTGTTTTGAAAAATAGATCTCATAGCGTATATCGGCAAAAACTTGTGGAATGGTAATTTTTATTTTCCCTTCGCAAACAGAAGCAAGTCCTTCTTGTACTACACTAAAACTACTTGCAATAGCTGAAAGGTTATCGTAGATTATCGTGCCTACAAGTGTAGTATCGGCATTTACGCCACTACAATAATCGTTTGCAAGGTTCAGAAGGGCGTGTTCTCCTTCAATTTTTATTGTGTAAGTACCTGCGGCAGGGTAATTGTAAGTAAAGGGATTGCTAGAAGGAGTAATGTACTGCGTAACGCTATTACCCAAATCAACCTTGTAGCGGTCGTAAGGGGCAAACTCTAAAACTTCAATTTTTACTTGTCTATTAGCACAACGTGCAAGACGAATTTTAGGCTTGGGCGTAGGTAAAACTACCACATAATCGGTGCGAACAGAGCTGATATTACCTGTACCTGGAGCGGGAACATTGCCGATAAGCTCTACGGTATAGGTACCAGGCTGCGTATAGGTATGCGTTTTAGAAGGTGTTGCTGTCATAGAAGGGAAAAACTTGTAGAGCCTGGTAGGGTCAGGAGCAAAACTGGTACAAGCGGCATCGTTCATGGTGATAGGTCTGCCCACACATATACGCACCTGCGAAGCCGAAGGCGAGTAGCCCACTGCATAGAAGCAGTTGGGTTGTGCCCAAGCGACTTGCCAAGCCAGTCCCCAAATCAAAATATACCAAAGGTTTTTAAGCATTGCATTACTTTGGAAAAAAATTGAGCAAAATTCTTGCCTAAATTACCTTTTAAACATTCGATTTTTCTTCCAATTACTGAGCTTTTGCCCATTACTGCTCATTACACCATTGCTGTTGGGTTGATTTTGCGAAAGCAAAGAAGCCACCAGCACAGCCCCTAATTTTTCGGCATCATCATTGGGCGAAGTTTGCAATTTTTCAGGGCTAAAATATTGCTTTACGAAATTGGTATCAAACTTACCTGAAAGAAAAGCCTCATGTTCTAGAACAAATTTGCAGAAGCTCAAGGTAGTTTCAACGCCTGTAATTTCGTATTCGTCGATGGCTCTTTTCATACGTTCAATGGCTTCGTTTCGGTCTTTTCCTGTAGCAATGAGTTTGGCTATCATTGGGTCGTAATAAATAGGAATTTCCATGCCTTGCTCAAAGCCATCATCTACGCGTATACCCAAACCTTGGGGTCGCTTGTAGGTTTGCAGTTTGCCAATATCGGGTAAGAAATGATTGGTTGGGTCTTCGGCATAGACGCGTACTTCAATGGCATGTCCGAGAATTTTCAAGTCGTTTTGAGTAAAGCTCAAAGGGTTTCCCTCAGCAATACGAATTTGCTCTTTTACCAAATCTATACCTGTGATTTGCTCGGTTACGGGGTGTTCTACTTGCAGGCGAGTGTTCATTTCTAAAAAGTAAAAATTCAGCTTGCTATCCATTACAAACTCTACGGTTCCTGCATTGTAATAACCACAGGCTTTTGCCACCTTGATAGCAGCTTCGCCAAGAGCCTTGCGAACCTCTGGTGTAACCACAGGCGAAGGAGCTTCCTCAATTACTTTTTGATGACGGCGTTGCACCGAGCACTCTCTTTCAAAGAGATATACCAAATTTCCGTGTTTATCGCCAAGCACTTGTACTTCAATATGTTTTGGGGCGGTAATATATTTTTCAATAAATACCGAACCATCCCCAAAAGCAGAAATTGCTTCGCTGATTGCTCTTTCCATTTGCTCGGCAAGTTCGGCTTCATTTTCTACAATACGCATACCTTTACCGCCTCCACCTGCCGAAGCCTTGATAAGAATAGGATAACCTATTTCAGAGGCAATTTTTTTAGCTTCTGCTGCATCGCTGATAGCCCCTTCGGTGCCTGGCACCATTGGCACACCGAAAGCTCGAACAGTTTCTTTGGCGGCAAGTTTGCTACCCATTACTTCTATGGCTTCCACAGGCGGACCAATAAATATAATTCCTGCCTGCTCCACCATCTTAGCAAATTGAGCATTTTCGGAAAGAAAACCATAACCAGGATGAATGGCATCTACGTTCAACTTCTTGGCTACCTCTATAATTTTTTCACCTCGCAAATAAGACTGACTGCTAGGGGCTTCGCCAATACAAACAGCTTCGTCGGCAAATCTGACGTGCATTGCGTTTCTATCTGCTTTGCTAAACACAGCCACCGTCTGCAATCCCATTTCTTTGGCAGAACGCATTACCCTCAAAGCAATTTCACCACGATTGGCAACTAAAATCTTTTGAATTTTTCGCATACTTTTTTGTTTTGGGAAAGTAGCAATATTACCAAAATTTAATGAAATCTCATCGATAAGTTCAAAAAAATAAAGCCTCAAATGCACTTAAACATTTGAGGCTCTGATTTTTGTGGGCAAATTTTAAAAATCTTCGTCAATAGAAAATATTTGTTTTTCTTTGGAAGCCATAACCCCTGCTTTCTGGTAGTCGCCTACTCGTTTTTCAAAGAAATTCGTTTTTCCTTGTAAGGAGATCATTTCCATAAAGGAGAAAGGATTACTTACATTGTAAATTTTTTCATAGCCCAAAGCTACTAGTAGTCTATCTGCAACAAACTCGATATATTGGCTCATCAAATTGGCATTCATGCCTATCAAATTTACAGGTAGGGCATCAGTAACAAACTCTTGCTCAATTTTTACAGCATCAGTAATAATTTCCAACACTTTTTCTTTGGGTAGTTTGTGTTGCACATATTTGGTATAAAGCAAGCAAGCAAAATCGCAGTGCAAGCCCTCATCACGGGAGATGAGTTCGTTTGAAAAAGTAAGTCCGGGCATAAGTCCACGATTTTTGAGCCAAAAAATAGAGCAAAAACTACCTGAAAAGAAAATTCCTTCTACTGCCGCAAAGGCAACCAAGCGTTCTACGAATGAGCCATTGGTTATCCAACGTAAAGCCCAATCAGCTTTTTTACCTACACAAGCAATGTTGTGAATAGCATTGAGCAAGAAATCTTTTTGTTTGCTATCTTTGATGTAGGTATCAATCATTAGAGAGTAAGTTTCCGAATGGATATTTTCCATCATTATCTGAAAGCCATAGAAACACTTAGCTTCGGGAACTTGCACTTCATTGATAAAATTGATAGCCAGATTTTCGTTTACAATACCATCGCTAGCGGCAAAAAATGCTAACACATGAGAAATGAAATGCTTCTCGTTGTCATTGAGTTTTGTATCCCATTCTTTGACATCTTGGGCGAAATCAATTTCTTCGGCAACCCAAAAATTAGCTACCGACTTTTTATACATTTCCCAAATATCAAAATATTTGATAGGGAATAATACGAAGCGGTTTTTGTTTTCTTGCAAAAGAGGTTCGTTGAAATCCATTTCTACTTGATTCATAAAAATACTTTATTTGTTTGAGTATAACCAAAAATGAAAAAATCGAAATAATTACGAAATTTAGATATTTTTCGGAGAAAATCAAATCTTAATTACGTTTTTTTTGAACATTTGGTAAATAGACGCTTACATCTGTACACTAATACAAATATTGAGAGGAAAATGTTTTGATAAGGAAAAAGTATATGCTCATGAATGGCAAAAAAGAAAAAAGCCTCAAATTTTTAAGGCTTTTTGTAGAGGGAGAGGGATTGAAATTTTCACCACGCAACCCTTTTACAGTCAATATTTTACACTTTTTTACTACTGACGGCGAGAAATTTTAGCCCTAACTGACGGCTAAATGACGCCAAAAACTACTCAAAATCACGATTTAAGGCTAATACTTTCCATATTTCCCTGATACTTTCTTTCTTTATTTTCAAATCCTCATAGTTCTTATTGGCACTTTTCAACAATAATTCCGTTGCCCCGACACCGCCCAAATACTTCACCAAAATATTGTTATCGGTTACAAACAAGTATATTTTTCCTTTTTTAAGTTCCTGTATCTCATTTATTTTGGTGCAAATAACCACATCGTTGTAGTCTAAAACAGGATACATACTATCGCCCTCTACCTCAAAACACCTTATGTCCTGCGGATAATCTTTGTCTAATATTACAATTTCCTCTAAATCTGTTACTTGTAT
>CALLAC010000019.1 GCA_938002655.1 uncultured Cytophagales bacterium | reverse complement strand
GTGAAGTAAATAAATTGACAGGAATAGTTAAGACGACTGTTTCTTATGAAAACGGAAACGCAATCATTGAATTTGACAAAACACAAACTGACATTGACGAAATTAAAAAAGCTATTGAAAAGATAGGCTATTCAGTAACAGACAAAAAGGAAGTTAAATGAACATGATACTGCAATCAGCAATCACTTGCCCCGACTGCGGACATAAAAAAGAAGAAACAATGCCGACAGACGCTTGCCAATATTTTTACGAGTGTGAAAACTGCAAAAAAGTTTTAAAGCCAAAACAGGGCGAATGCTGTGTTTATTGCAGTTACGGAACGGTAAAATGCCCGCCAATCCAAGCCAAGACAAATTGCTGTAACTAAGAATGAAACTACTGACAGAAACAGAAAGCCGACCGCAAACATCACCCACACGCAAGCAAGGGTTTTGTACTTCGTAGAACAGCAGAGTGGTAAATTTGAAGTTCAGCTCTTTGTAGGAAGTTTAGTGCTTGAAAGCCCTGTTGCCTGCATGTAGAGGCGAACCGTTGGTGTGTATGAGACCAAAACAAATAACCGATTAAAATCAAGATAGAACACGTAAATTTGCATAAAAATAAAGGCATGGCTCTAAAAACCTTGTAAGGCAATGTTTTACCTAAAAATTTGCATTAAACAAATCGGTAATGTTTTTGCAAGAAATCATCACAAAAAAGAATATTGAGTATTGTTGAAAAGGGGGCAATTATCCTGACTTCTGAACATCAATTTTACGTGTTCGTTTCCAACCTTTATAAGGATTGTAGCCATTGGTCTTTTTTTGGTAGTAACCTGTACCATCGTAGGGGCGTTTGTCGGGGTGGTTTTTACATTCTATTGAGCAAGCACCTTCGTACTCCCAGCCGCATTTTTCGCAAATGGGAACATGGTTGTTACAATGCGGATTGGCACAATTAATCATTCTATCACATTCGGTGCCGCAAATGTAGCAATGAGAAATTACTTTGGGATTTACCTTATTGACATTCACAGCGATGCGGTTATCAAAAACATAACATTTGCCTTCAAAATCTTCGCCGCCTGCTTCCAAACCATATTTAATAATGCCGCCGTGCAATTGATAAACGTTTTCGAAGCCTTGCTCCAAAAGATAAGCACTTGCTTTTTCGCATTTGATACCACCAGTGCAGTAAGTAATAATTTTTTTACCTTTTAGCAGAGGAAAAATTTCTTTTACTTTTTCGGGAAATTCTCGGAAGTTTTCGATATCAAGTGTTATAGCATTTTTGAATCGTCCAAGTTTGTGTTCATAATTGGAACGAGCATCTAAAAGGATTACATCAGGGTCGTTTTTGAGTTTTTTGAAATCTTCGGGAGAAAGATGAATACCTGTTTTTTGGGTAGGGTCTATGTGGCGTAAGCCAGAATGTACAATTTCAGGCTTTACTCTTACATGAATTTTCGTAAAGGTGTGTCCTTGTACTTTTTCAATCTTAAAATCAGTGTTCTTGAAGCGTTCATCAGAGAGAACATAGTTCATATACTTCTGACAGGCTTCTTTGGTGCCAGAAACCGTACCATTCAGCCCTTCGTGAGCAATAATGATACGCCCTAAAATGCCATTTTCGATGCAAAATAAATGATGCTCTTCACGATAGGCTTCGGGGTCGGCAATGTGGGTATAGCAATAATACAAAAGCACCCAATACTCTTGCCCTTGGGTAAGATTTTGATTTTCCATATCAACCTTGTGTTTAGCTCTGCTTCAAACAGAGTGGTAACCTTTTTGCAAAGTTAATATTTGTTTTTCAAACAGAAAAATGATTTTTGTCAGGAAAATCATTTTTAGCTCAACATGAAAGCAATATCTTCGGCAGAAAAATACTTCAAGAACCCTTTTTCGGCATTTATCAGATTTTGGAAGAGAGCTTTTTTGCGTTCTTGCAAGAGCAAGATTTTTTCTTCGACACTACTGTGTGTGATAAATTTGTAGGCAATTACGCTTTTGGTTTGTCCTATCCGATAGGCTCTATCAATGGCTTGAGCTTCTACGGCGGGATTCCACCAAGGGTCTAGTAAGAAAACATACTCTGCAGCAGTAAGATTTAGCCCTGTGCCACCTGCTTTGAGCGAAATGAGAAAAACAGACGTGTGAGGATTTTGCTGAAAATCATTGACTTGCTCTTGTCTGTTGGTAGTAGTGCCATCTAAATAAGCATATCGAATATGATTTTCTTCTAGATATTTGCGAAAAATAGCCAAGTGTTTCACAAATTGGCTAAAAATCAGTACTTTTTTATTTTCGCATAGAAGCATTTGTAATTTGTAGGTTACATCTTCCATTTTGCCTGAAATGCCTTGAAAATTCTTGTCTATAAGCTGTGGGTGATTGGCAATCTGACGCAATTCGGTAAGAGCTTTGAGAATCACAAAGTGAGATTGAGCTACTCCAAATTTTTCTATTTGTTCCAAAATCTGATTGCGATATTTTGATTTAGTTTCTTCATAAATTTTAGCTTGTTCGGTACTCATCTGGCAAAAAGCAATATGCTCCATTTTTGGGGGCAGTTCGGTAGCAACTTGCTCTTTGGTACGACGCAAAATGAAAGGTCTGATAATTTTCTGTAATTTTTCTATTTGTGCTGTATTTTCTCCTTTTTCGATGGGTCTGAGAAAGTTTTTTTTGAAAAAAGATTGATCGCCCAACAAACCAGGGTTAGCAAAATTCATCTGCGACCACAAATCTAAAAGGCTATTTTCCAAAGGGGTACCAGTAAGCAAAAGTCTTTTTTCAGCTTTGAGCAAAGATACAGCTTGCGAAGTGTAAGATTGTGGGTTCTTGATAGCTTGCGACTCGTCTAAAATTACATAGTTGAAAGCCATTTTAGAAAGTGCTTCAATATCCATTCTCACTACGCCATAAGAGGTAAAAATTACATCAAATTTGTGTAAAAAAGGTAATTTTTGCTCTCTTTGCGAGCCTGTATAACTGACAATCTGCAAGTGAGGTACAAATTTCTTGGCTTCAAGTTCCCAGTTGTATAAAAGCGAGGTAGGCATTACTACAAGAGAGGGTTTGGTGGCTTTTTTTTCTTTTTCGTGCTGAAGGAGGGCAAGGGTTTGTAAAGTTTTTCCTAGACCCATATCATCTGCCAAAAATCCGCCCAATCGGTTTTCAGATAGAAAGCAGAGCCAATTATAGCCTGTTTTTTGATAGTTTCGCAAAGTTGCTTTCAAGCCTTGCGGCAAAGGATAATCTTGTATTTCTTGGGAGAGCAAATTCTTCAATTTCTCTTCAATATTTAACTCAAGTTCGTGGCTATCAGAGAATGCTTGCAGAATAGGTAAATGATATTTTTCTAACTTAATTTCATTATTTTCGCTTTGAGCCAAGTAGAAAATATCGCTATAACGGCTGAACCATTCATCGGGGATAAGAGCTATCTCACCATTGGGCAGGGGAAACTCTTTAATATTTTCTACAATGTAAGGACGCAATTTTATGAAAGGAATTTCATATTCTCCGAAACGAATAATGGCTTTTAAATCCAGCCAATCGGCTTTTTCGGTAGCTTTCAGCGAGATAAAACTTTTACCAAAAAAGTACTTTTTGCCATTATCGAAGTTTTGTTCTAAGATAATTTGCTCGCTAAGTAGGTTTTCAGCATTTTTTCTAAGCCATTGCAGAGCTTTTTCAGGTGGCAAATGGAGCTTTCCTCGGCTAATTTCCAAGTTTTTATTTTTCAGAAACTCAAAAGTATTTTGCTCAAAGACTTTATTTTTGATGATTTTGCGAAAAATATATCCGTTTTGGTGTTTTTCTAATTTCACGAAAGCAGGCTTGTAGTCATTTTCGGCGGCAAATACATAAGAACCATAGCGGAAAAATAACTCGAACAAAAAATCTGCTTCCTGCTCTACGGCTTGGTTTACGGTATCAAAGAGATTGTTTTCTGCCACTTTGCAAACTGAGCTAATTCGTAAAATTGCCTGCGGAGCAAAACTTTCAGTGATAATTTCAAAACCGCTTCCTTTTGCAGAAACATCAAAAGAAGCTATCAGTGGCAGAACAAATTTTTGAAAATAATTTTCCTCTATATTCCGAGGGATATTGATATACCATTTTTGTAGAAAAGGTCTTAATTTGTTGCCATCAATATTTTGTTTGAAGTAGTACAAAGTATTTTCTAAAAGCAACCAAGCCCGCTGGTTACACAAAACGTGTGCATCTTTGAACTGAAAGTTAAGTTTTTTGCCTTCGTAGAGAAGAGTAGGAAAATAGTGAGTTTCTGTTTCATTTCTAAGAAAATGAAACAGCACCGAAACAGGACTTTGTGCAATCTGAATAGGTTTCCAGGTGGGGTTACCGTCGGTTCCCATTACAAAAAAGGGTTTTTGGTGCATTTGAATAAGTTTGAGAATTTCGCCGATTCGGCTATCTACGAACTCATCGATGAGTGTTGTGAGGTTTTTATCGCCTTTGGTTTTGTCATATATTTTCAAGAAAAACTCGTTGGGGTGAATACGTTTGTTGTAAAATTTACTTACAATGTATTCGGGCTGAATGGTATCGGTGTATTTGATAATTTTGAAATCATTTTCGTCTAATTTTTTCTGAAACTCTCGGGCAGTTTTTGTAGAAAGAGCTTGATAGGAAAAAGTTAGTTCGCCTCTGCTATTGATTTGCACCACAAAAGGAGCTATCAGATATCCTAAAAATTGGTGGTTGAATAGTGAATAAACTATTTGAAAAGGTTGTGAAGTAACTACTTTCATAGTAAAAATACTTGGCATAAATTTCAAAAATAAACTTTTCTTTTGTTCGAGCCAAGTGTTTTTTGTAATTTTTGTTTTATGTTTCTGTGAATTTTACCATTTGATTTGCAGCGTTCCATAAAATCCTCTGCCATTGGCAGGAATAATGCCCGGACCTGGATAGCCTTCGGCTCGGCGAGTAAAGTATTTTTCGTTCAGAAGATTATTTACAGAAAATTCGGCACGAAATAGTTTCCAAGCATAAGCCACAGACCAATCTACAACTTGATACGCAGGAATAACCCCCTCGATGGCAGAAGCTGTTCGGTAGGTGTTGGTAGCATCGGAAAAATGCTGTGCAGTATAGGCGTATTGCAAAGTAGTACTGAAATGTTTGTATTGCAGTGTGTTTCCCAATCGTAAAGTAATGGGTGGTACCATTTCTACTTTTCGGTTGCGGATAGCAGTTTCTTGGGTGCGTATGTAACGAGCATTGATGAGTGCAAAATTGGTAAATACAGCCCATTTCCATGTGTAATTTTCTTTACCGAAAAGTGGCAAAAGCGAAAATTCTCCAAAAGCCTCTATGCCTAAGTTACGGGCATCGGAAACATTAGTACGAAAGCGATAATCGTTGAATAAAATGGTATCGGTACGCAAAACTTGCCCGATTTTGCCTCTGTATTTCAGCAGAAATAGCGTAACTTCGTAATTAAATAATTGGTGAGCTTTGCTTCGCAAGCCTAAATCGGCGGTAAAGCCTTTTTCGTCTTGAATGTTAGGGTCTATGCGTAGATTCGGATTGTTGATGCGTAAATCAGTGAAATTGATAGCTCGGTAATTTTGTGAAAAATTGGCATACAATTCGGTTTGGGGCTTTATTTTACAGCTAACACCTATGCCTGCGAATACGAAATTGCGTTTGCGTTCTAAATTTTCAGAAATTTTGTTTTGCACTATAATATTACCTGCTCCATCTTTTACATAGCGTTTGTAAAAGCCTTCGGCAAAAGTTTGGATATTCTCGTAACGCAAGCCTGGCGTAATGCTCCATTTGTCATTGATTTGAAAAATGTTTTCAGCAAAAAAAGCATAGTTGGCATTAGGAAAGCGGTAGTCAGAGTCTTCTACATCATCGGGGTGTAAGAAAGTAAAATTGGCATCGGAGCCGTTTGTGCCCAAACCTTGTTTGGCGGTACTATTGCCTTGATAAATTCTTGCTCCGAGCAAGAGGTTTTGTTTTTGTTTAGCGAGTTTGTATTGGTGTAGAAATCGTATTTCAGAGCCCAAGTTTTGAAACTGCCCTGCGATGAGTGTTCGTTCTTTGCCGAAATCGGCTACGTTGGCACGCTCTAAATTGCCTAAGGCAAGTCGTTGAGCAAGCAAGCCGAAATTACGGATATTGATTTGGCTGTTTTCGTTGAGCTTGTACGTAAATAGCAGTGCAAACAAATTCCAATATACACCGAACCAATTTCTTTCTCGTAAAGACTGACGCGGGTTTTCTTGAAAATTCTTGTCAGTAAGTCCGCCAGGTTGTTTTGCAAGATAATTCATTTGGGTTATTTGTAGAGTAGCGGAAAGTTTTTCAGAAAAATTGTATTCCAAGGAAGTGTAAAAATTATGATAGCTAAAATCAGAATTAGGGCGAAAACCTTTGCCTTGTTTGTGTAGGTAGTAAGTGTAATAATTTAGTTTGCCAATAGTGCCGCCAAGGCTGTTGAAAGTACTGAAAAACCCCCATGAACCCAAAGTTTGGCGGCTAGTAAGCTCTATTTTTTTTTGGCTTCCACGTTTGAATTTGAAATTGAGCATACCACCAAATTGTGTGCCATATTGTAGCGAAGCAGTACCTCGTACAATTTCGATGCGTTCCAGTGCTTCGGCAGGAGGCGTATAGTACGATTCGGGATAGCCCAATGCATCTGCGGAGATATCATAACCATTTTGCCGAACATTGAAGTGTGAAGTTCGGTTGGGGTTCAAGCCTCTGCCTCCGATGCCCAACTGCAAACCTGCTTGGTCGCTTTCCCAGATGTTCAAGCCTGTGATACGCGAAAAAATTTGCCGAGCATTGTTGGTAGCAAAATTGGCAGTCAGATTTTCCATTTCAATTACTTCGCTTTTTTTACCTTCATAAATGCCAAAGTTTTCAATACTTTTCAGACGTGCAAGTCCGAAAAGGCGTTCTTTTTCAGCTTGTACAGTGATAGCTTCAATTTCATCTTCAAAACTTTCCAGAATAATATTCAAAAACAAATCACTTTTTAGTTCAATAGCCTGATAGGCTATTTTGCTTGTTTTATCAAATGCTATGAGCCTATAACTTCCCATAGGTACTCGATTCAGTACAAAACTGCCATCTTCACGAATAGGAGTTTGAAAATTAGTGCCTTGCAAGGCAACTATTCCGCCTTCCAATGGTATATTTCGAGGAGAGATAACTTTGCCCGAAATACTAAAATATGCTTGCCCACAAATAAGTAAAGGCCAGCAAAACAATCCTAATACAATTTTGTAACGCATAGCAGTTGAGTTTACTTGTTTTATTTACTGACAAAAATGTTTTTCTTGCCATAAAAACTATGGCTGATGGTGTATAATCCATTTTTTGGAGGCGAAAGTATCCTTTTCGTTCATTAAGTTCAGGTTTGGGTCAATAAGCAATTGGCTAGGGCGTCCATTAAGTGTGACATACACTTCGGCACGTACTTGTGGCTTGCAAAGCCCTTGTTTTTCGTAATATTTGCCAAGAAAGTGAGCAAACTGCAAAATCATATCGGGTTGCATGGCCATTTGTTTTTCTTGGTGGTCATTGAGAAATTCACGGTTATTGACAACCCCTTCGCGTCCAGTGCAAGTATCTTTTATGTAAAAAGTTGCTGTTCCGGCTTTTTCCATTAGCATTACTCGCCACGAAAAGCGGTAACCCTCTTCTGTCCAAAACAAATTGCCTTTGTAAAGGAGATATCGCCAAGGAAACAATAATTGAAACGTAAAAAATACAAACAAGAAAACAGCTATTGCCCACGATAAGGTTTGCTTTCTGAGATGTAAAACAGGACTTTTCAAAGTGTTTGTCTCAAATTCAAAGAAAATCAGAGTACCACCTATCATTATCAGCGGGAAAATACCAATCTGAAACAACAATCCGACAAGCGTATGAAATACAATGACGGCAAGATATGCTACCAAGCGAGTTTTACGATACATCAAAAAAAATGGAATAGTACAGTCGTATATCATTCCTGCCCAAGAAAATAAATAAGGAGTAATAGACCAACTGAAAATTTCGCCAATGATAGGTAGCTTGTCGTTGGCAGGGAGCCAAATTTTGAGAGGCAGGGCTTCTATAAGCCAATCGTAATTGATTTTGGCAAGCCCTGCATACACATAAACAATAGTAATTTGAAATCTGAATATGCCAATTGCCCAACGAGGTACCAAATAACCTTTTTTTAATACAGGTGGAGGAGAGGGTATTAGGCAAAGCAGTAAGCAGATTAAACTTACAAAGTAATAATGATTGAGGTAGTAAGTAAGGTCAATAAGTTCGGTATAAGTAAAAGTAAGAAAAAGCGTAATAGCCGAAAGGCGATACAGAGCTTTGGTTGCCAGTGCAACACCTAAAGCGGCGGCAATCATCAGAAAATGTATACCATAAAGAGCAATACGAGGCAGAGGTTCTATCCACTCGAAGCCCCAATATTTGAAATGAAAGAGGGGCTCGGTGTAGTGCTCTTCTATCCAGCCCAGTACCATAAAACGCACCGTGCCAAATACCATCAACAAGCCAAATACCAACCGAAAAACCCCCAAAGGATACGCAGGAATAGGGGCTGTAAGATAACTAACAAACTTTCTCATAGCCAATTTGTTGTACTTTCTGATTTTGTGAAAATGCTCAGTCTCCATCGCCACTGCTATACGTAATGGTAATTCCTAAAAGAGAACTCATATCGCTTTTGAAAAAGCGGGTATGCTTTTGAAGTTCGGTAAAGAGTTTATCAAAAGCGGCAGGGCTATTAAGAATTTGTTCGGAGATACGTGGGCTTTGTGGAATAGCATTGTAGGCATTCAATACTGCTGACCATTGCGTTTCGGTAGCGGCAATAAGAGCGGCTCCACCTTCTACGCTTTGCAGATATTCTTTGAAGCCTATGCCATCGTTGCCGTTTTTATCTGTACCGTACCAAATGTTTTGAATAGCTTTCAGATGCTCACCTATCATTTGAAGCGTTTTGCCCGAATAGTAGGCTTCTAGTCGCGTGGG
The DNA here is from genome assembly GCA_938002655.1 of uncultured Cytophagales bacterium. GTDB lineage: Bacteria > Bacteroidota > Bacteroidia > Cytophagales > Thermonemataceae > Raineya. Next base: position 52,184 of record CALLAC010000019.1, on the reverse strand, counting down.
TTCGGCTTGGATTTGCCCAGGACGTTTGCCCAAAGGTAAGCCTACTTTGTAGTTCTTGATACTTTCAAAACTTTTGATAAATTCATTATAGAGTTGTGAGGTACTGCTTCCTGCATCTGTGCCATTGTTACGAATAAATTCATCAAAATAACTGCCGTTCCAGGCAAGAGCAACTTCCTCAATCCGCATTTGGATGTTATTTACAACACCTATCAAGAAATTTTTGCGATTAGCGGAGGCAAAATTGTTCAAAATATTATCATTGTTGCCGTTCAAGTCAAAAATCAGATATTCTATTGCTAAAAAGCCACGGGCATCACGATTGAAATCGCTCAAATTAGGGTTACCATTTGCAATGGCATTTTCAATTTTAGTTTCTGAAACAGGGAAAGTACCTATTTCTTCTACAAGAGCTTTGCGTAATCCTTGCTCGCCTGCGGGACCGAAGTTGTAAGCGTTGGCATATTGCCAAGCTGTATAGGCACTTTCCCAAGCACTCTGAAGAGCTTGCAAATTTTGTAAATTGGTATTTTGTACAAAGTTTTCAGCAGCGGTTTTCAAGGTAATCACCTGGTTTTTTAAATCCTCAAAAGCAGGTCTGATGAGGTTTTGGGCAAAATTTTCAAGCATTTTGCTTCTATCGAAGCGTTCGGAGGGTTCGGAATTTTTTTTCTTGCAGGCAAAGGCAAGTATTCCTAATAGTGCTATTGCAATAAATTTTTTCATTTGGCAAAAATTTTGAAATTCAAGAAAAAATGCCCCTCTCTTTCAAAAGAGAGGGAGAAAGAGAGCTTAACGACTTTGCAAAGCCACCCAATTGTTTTTGAAACTTTCTATTTCGGCATTTGTAAAGCCGTAAATATTTTGTAGTTTGGCAATGGCTTGTTGTAGCTTAGGAAGCTGATTGATAGCATCAGTTACAAACAGGTAACAAGTAGGTGTGGCGTTGCTGGGTGCATTGAAAAGTAGCAGAATTTCATCGATTTGTGCATCAGTAATTTTTTTATGATTTTGTGGAATAGTTCTAAATCCGTGAATAAAGCCGATAGCTTCGCCGAGGGCGTGTAGAGCTGAACCTTTTTGGGCATCGGTAGGGTTGGTTTGGCTCAAAGTAGCAATAACGCTATGGCAATAGTTGATAGCCGTAGCGGCAATAGCTTTTTCCCAAAGCAATTTAATTTGGGAAATGGCTTCGTTGCGTTCTTGATTGTAGGCAGAGCCAGCCCGCACTGCGGCTTGCAATTTGATAAACTGATTTTTGATTTGTATGTACAGGCTATTGTTATCATTTATATCACTGCGGCGTGCTGCATAATTTGCCGCAAATCTATCTCTTGCATTGGCAGGTACGTTGTTAGAGCCTGAATTAGCAAAGTTGGGTTTTGCTCCGTAAATGGCAAGTAGTTTATCTACGAAAGCTTCATCGAAATTGCCTGCATCAATAAGATCAAGGGCGTGTTTGTAGAGGGTTGCTCCAAACTGTCCTTTTTCAATGAGTTGTTCAATTTCTAAACCATTTTCATCAAACAAATAGCCACCAAGTACGCCACCTTCGCCTGTGGGGGGACCCGGAGAGTACGTACCTTGCCCGCTAGCTTTTGCGAGTTCTTCAAACCAACCGCCTGTGCCTTCCAAACGAGCTTTGTAATAGCTGGTAATTATACTTGCCAAACTAGGATTTCCTGCTCGAAACAGATTATCCAAATCCGTTTTGTTGACTACAACCGAAGGGTTACGCCCTTTTTGAGCTTCACGAGTAAGCGAGGCAAGCCGATCAAGCACAGCCGCTTGTACAGAAGCATTGATGTCGAAATTTGCCCCATCGTAAGTACTTGGAATTATTAAATCGGGGCGAGGGCTTTCTTTTTTCTTGCAAGAAGCAAAAAAAAGTAAAATAAAGCTAAAAAGATAGGTTACTCGTACCATAACTAAACATTTTATTTTTTAGATTGAACTGAAATTTGACCCAAAATAAAAACTTATTTAGACTAAATCCAAATAAATTTGACAAAAAAAAGAAAAAAATATGCCGAATTTTTTGAAATTGAGCATATTAGGATATGCATTGGATTTGTGCTTATTTTTTAGAGTTTTAAGACTTAATCTGATTATCTCAAAAAATAGGCTTGTCAGATTCTAAAAATCTGACAAGCCCAATGGCACTTTTTCATGAAATTTACATCTTACTTTGAAATGATATACTTTTGGGCAATGAGTTCATTCTTGATTTGCTTAAAATTCTTGCCTTTAGCAAGCTGACAAGCTACATAAGCTGTAACCACTGGTGCGGCAAAAGAAGTTCCTTCGGCATCTGGAAGAACGTGCGTAGGCGAAATCTGTAGTTGATTATAGATGGCAGTAGCAAATACCTTTACATTTTTTCCATAGTTGGAAAAATTGGCTTTTTGCCTGCCTGTTTTGTCCAATCCTCCAACGGTGATAGTATTGGGCAAATCTATAATCGCAGGAACGGCAAAGCATTCATCGATGTCTCTGTTTTCATTACCCGCCGCTATAACAAAAAAAATATCAGGATTTTCTTTAAAAACTTTATAGAGGCTATTGTGAAATAGTTGCATCCATTTTTTCATTTTTTCAAAGTTTTCATTGCTATAAATACCTAAATCGTCAAGAAATTTTTTGAAAAAATCGGTATGAGCAGACCAACTAATATTTACAACTTTTACGTTATACTTTTTAAAATACGCAACAGAAGTACGAAAGAGCTTATCAAGCAAAGCTACGTCTGTTTCGGGATTGCCCAAAAGCCTTTTTTTGATATTTTCTAACCATTTGGGTTCGTAAGGTCTATCTACGTATTTCAAAAATCCAACGCCTACTAGTTCCACATCAGGGTTATTGCGTAGCACAACGCTTGCCACTGCTGTTCCATGAAAATAACGTAATAATACTTTCCCTACTGTGTCGTAAGTAGGAGTGTATTCGTGCAAAGTGGGTTGTTCTTGGTAATCAAAACCTATACCATAGACATCATCTATGAAACCATTTTTATCATCATCCTTACCATTCAGGGTTTCAAGAGGGTTGATAAAAATATTTTCTTTTGGAAAAGTGCGAACATCATAAAATTCCCAAATGCTTACACGGATTTTGGGTTTGTTTTTGCTTTTTTGAGCATTGGTACTCACCAAAAATAAGCTCAATATTATACTACAAATGGCTTTTAGCATAACTTTGAAATTTCTACCAAATTAGTTCAAAAAGCCCGAAAATGATATACGTCATTTGTAGTATTTTTCTAAATACCTCTGAAAAGCACAAAACCTTCTAGATAATTGGGGATTACCACGTTTTTCCATTGAAATTTTTCTTGAATTAAGGAGGCGAGCGTTTGAGAGGCTTCTTTTTCTCCGTGAATGATGAAAGTAATTTTAGGGCTTTGCCTGAAATTTGAAAGCCATTGCAAGAGCTCTTCTTGGTCGGCATGGGCAGAAAGCCCCGCAATATATTCAATTTGAGCTTTTACAGGTACGTATGAGCCAAAAATTTTGACAAATTCCTTGCCTTCTAGCAAATCTCTGCCTCTTGTTCCTTCTGATTGGTAGCCTACAAATAAAATCGTATCTTGGCTATTGGGCAATCGGTTGTAAAGATGATGCAAAATTCTGCCTCCTGTTGCCATTCCGCTTGCTGAAATAATAATAGCTCCTTTTCTGATTTCATTCAGCGAAATAGATTGCTCTTGGCTTTGGTAATAATGAATATTGGGGTGTTTGAGAAAGTTAGGTTCTTGCTGAAAAACTTCTTTGGCAAGCGAGTGGCAGTCGTCATGTTTATCGTAAAGTTCGGTTACATCTATCGCCATGGGGCTATCTACAAAGATGGGGGCACTAGGTATTTCTTGTTTATCAAGAAGTTGGGTAAGATAATACAAAACGCTTTGCGTTCTGCCAACGCTAAAAGCAGGAATAACCAAACAACCATTCTTTAAGGTTTGCCTGACTATTCTGCCTAATTCTTTTTCAGGAAAAACATCAATATTATCTCGGTTGCCATAGGTAGATTCAACAAGTAAAATATCAGCTTCTTGAATGGGTGTAGGTGGAGGCATCAGAGGGTCTTGGTATCTGCCCAAATCGCCTGAAAATACTATTTTTTTACTTTCTTTTTCTCCTTTAAGCAGAACTTCAATGATAGAAGCCCCCAGAATATGTCCTGCGGTTTGGAAACGAATTTCAATGGTATCGCTAATTTTTACCCATTGTCTGAAAGAGTGGCTGATAAGCAGTGGAAATACTTTTTGGGCATCTTTTTCATTGTAGAGGGGTTCAGGTGGGTTATGTTTAGAATACCCTTTTTTACTGGCATACATTGCTTCTTCTTCTTGCAATTTGGCTGAATCTAAAAGCAAAATTTTTACCAAGTCAAGGGTGGGGTGGGTGCAGTGAATAGGATTTGTATAGCCTTGTTTTACCAAGCGAGGCAAATAGCCCGTATGGTCTATGTGAGCGTGTGTAAGCAAGATACAGTCTATTTCAGCAGGAGCCATGGGAAAATCTGACCAGTTCAGCAGGCGTAACTCTTTTTTTCCTTGAAACAAACCGCAGTCTATCAATATTTTAAACGCATCTACTTCCAGTAAAAATTTAGAACCTGTAACTTCTTGTGAAGCTCCCAAAAAGCGAATGTTGATATTCATAAGCAAAAATTTGAACAATGAGCCTTGGAAATTAGAAAAATTGCTCGGAAAGAGATTGGTTTTTTAGAAAAAAATTTCTTGGGCAAGGCGGAACGTATTGCAGTGGGCTTCTACAATATCGGCAAGGCGTTCGGAGTATCCACCTCCCATACTAATGGCAATTGGAATTTGATTACGCTTGCAAGTTTCTAGAACAAATCGGTCACGAGCTTTACAGCCTTCCAAACTCAAACCCAATCTGCCCAGCTTATCGGTATGTAGTACGTCTACCCCTGAAATATAAAAAATAAATTCGGGCTGATGTTTTTCTAATAGTTGGGGCAGAGTGTTCTGTAAAATTTGCAGATAAGGCTCGTCTGTTATTCCATCGGGTAAGGGGATATCCAAATCTGATTGTTCTTTTTGCAGAGGATAGTTTTTTTCGCCGTGCATACTAAAAGTAAAAACCTGTCGGTTGCTTTTAAAAATTTCGGCAGTGCCATTACCCTGATGAACATCTAGATCTACAATTAAAATACGTTTTGCTAAATTGTTTTCTATCAAATAGTTGCTGGCTATTGCTACATCATTGAGCAAGCAGAAGCCTTCGCCTCTGTTGGTGAAGGCATGATGTGTACCACCTGCTACGTTCATTGCTACGCCATACGTTTGGGCATATAAAGCACACTCTATGGTGCCTTGTGCAATGATGATTTCTCGTTCAACTAAACTTTTAGAAAGCGGAAAACCTGTTCTGCGGATTTCGGAAGAGGAAAGTTTGAGCTGTTTGAGTTTTTCCCAATAACTTACTGAATGTGTGTTGATGATGTATCTTTCCTTGACAGGGCAAGGTGAAAAAAAGTTCTCACTGCTTGCAGAACCTTCATAGAGTAGTTGCTCGGGGATAAGGTCGTATTTTATCATAGGAAATCGATGCCCTTCGGGCAAAGGATGACGATATACCGAACTCCAAGCTATTTTCAGCATTATTTTGTTTACTTTTTGCAAATGTTTTGATTTTGGCTTCGTATGCAAATGAAGCAAAAGTACGTTTTTAACCAAAATTTTGAACTTTTGTTTGCTTTGGCTATTGATAAAATATAAGATAAATATTTTCAAACAACTTTGAATTTCAAACTACATAATACCTACTTTTATGCCTTCGAGTTGTTCCAAACTTTCTAGAAGTTGGGTTTCAAGATTTACAGTGTATTTTCGGGAAAAGGTTTGCACTTGTATATTTTCTTCACTATCCCACAATATCATTTTGATAGGGACTTTGCCCTTATTTTCTTGCAAAAGCATTTCTAATTCGGCTACTAAATGGTCTGAAAGATATAGTAAATCTATGTGTAAAATAAGACTTTTGATGAGTTTTTCGCGAGCATCTGCCAGAAAATCAATGCTTTGAACTCTAAACTCATACTCTTCGCTATGGTAGCGTTTTTGGATTTTGCCTTTGATAAACAAAAGGGCATCTTGTTTGATAAAAGGCGAGAATTTGGCATAATCCGAACCGAAAAGGCTTATTTGCAAACTACCATCATAGTCTTCTAATTTGAAAGTGACAAAATAATTGCCGTTTTTGGCTTGTTTGGTATGCAATTCAGTCACAATACCTGCAATAGCAATTTCTTTATCTTTGTAAAAAGGTTCAGGGTTTTCTTCGCTTTTGGGTTTGAAAATATCTTTCAGGCGACAAGAGGTAAACTTTTGTAGTTCAAGTTTGTAAGCATTGAGCGGATGCCCCGATACGTAAAAACCTACTACTTCTTTTTCTTTGTTTAGGCGTTCTAGATGGCTCCAAGTAGTAAAATTTTTGGGTATTTTGGGCATTGGAATGAGTTGGGCTGTACCGTTACCAAAAAGCGACTGCTGGGCGTTGTTTTTTTCTGCCTGAATAGCATTGCCATACCGAATTAGTTTTTCAATAAAAGTGAGTTCTTCTTCTTTTTCTTTGGCAAAATAAGCTTCACGAGGAATTTCTTTGAAGCAATCAAAACAGCCAGCCTGTACTAGGCTTTCCAGAGCACGTTTATTGACAGCTTGCAAGTTTACTCGTTCTACAAAATCAAAAATGGACTTAAAATCGCCGTTTTTTTGTCTTTCTTCAATAATATTGGCTACGGCAACTTCGCCAGCTCCTTTGATAGCGGCTAATCCGAAACGGATTTGTCTTTTTTTATTTACGCTGAACTTGTCGGTACTTTCGTTGATATCAGGTCCTAAAACTTGAATGTTTTGCCGTTTGCACTCTTCAAGGAAAAAAGTAATTTTTTCAATGTTGCCCATAGCGTGTGTAAGCACCGAAGCCATATATTCAGCGGGATAGTGTGCTTTCAGATAAGCCGTTTGAAAGGCAATTAGTGAATAAGCCGCCGAGTGAGAACGATTGAAACCATATTCGGCAAAACGCTCCATGATATCAAAAATTTCATTGGCTTTTTTCTCGTCAATATTGTTGAGTTCTTTGGCTCCTTTGACAAACTTGTCGCGTTCTTTTGCCATTTTCTCTTTGTCTTTTTTCCCCATAGCTCTCCGCAACAAATCGGCTCCGCCAAGTGTATAACCCGCAATAATTTGAGCTGTCTGCATAATTTGCTCCTGATACACCATAATTCCGTAGGTGTGCTTCAAGATAGGTTCTAAAAGGGGGTGAGGATATTCTACGGGTTCTTTGCCGTATTTACGATTGATATACACGGGAATAAAATCCATAGGACCTGGGCGGTACAAGGCATTCATAGCAATCAAATCTTCAATATGGGTAGGTTTGAGCTTACGAAGCCAAGTTTGCATGCCTTCGGATTCGAACTGGAACGTGCCAATGGTATTGCCTTTTTGATAAAGCTCGAAGGTCTTTTTATCGTCAAGGGGGATTTTATCAATATCAATTTTTATATTATGATTTCTTTGAATTAAATCAATGGCATCGCGTAGGATAGTGAGTGTTTTCAGTCCTAAAAAATCCATTTTGAGCATGCCTGCCTCTTCAATCACTTTTCCATCAAATTGTGTAATTAGCAGAGGTGTTTGGGGGTCAGTACAAACGGGAATGTAGTTGGTAATATCATCGGGAGCAATGATGATACCAGCGGCATGCACGCCACGATTGCGTACCGAGCCTTCTAAAACTAATGCTTCTTTCAAGACACGACTGCGAAGGCTATCTTCGGCTAAAATAGCTTTGATTTCAGGTTTTTCGTATTCATCTTTGAGCTTGGTGCCTGGTTTGTCGGAAATGAGTTTGGCAAGTTCATTGGTTTCGGTGAGCGGTAGTTCGAGGACCCTGCCTACATCTTTGATAGCCATTTTTGCCGCCATGGTGCCATAGGTAATGATAGATGCCACTTGGTTTCTGCCATATTTTTCTACCACATAATCAATGACTTTTTGCCTGCCCTCGTCGTCAAAATCAGTATCAATATCAGGCATAGAAATACGTTCGGGATTTAAGAAACGTTCAAAAAGCAGATTATAGGCTAGGGGGTCTATATTGGTAATGCCAATACAATAAGCTACTGCCGAGCCTGCCGCCGAGCCTCTGCCTGTACCTACCCACACGCCCAGTTTTCTTGCCGCATTGATGAAGTCTTGTACAATGAGAAAGTAGCCTTCAAAGCCCATTTTATGCATTACTTCTAATTCGTAGTTGAGACGCTGTTCTATTTCGGGAGTGAGGGTTCCATATTTTTGTTGGGCACCTTGAAAGGTCAGATAACGCAAATATTCGTATTGCGACTGAAAGCCAGCAGGCAAAGGATAGTTTGGCATAAGAATATCGCGTTTGAGCTTGAGATTTTCTACTTTATCATAGATTTCGTTTGTAAAATCTAAGGCGGCAGGCACATCAGCAAAGAGGGCATTCATTTCTGCTTGAGTTTTCAGATAAAACTCACTATTAGGAAAGGCAAAACGCCCTTTACTACTTTCTTCGTCTGTGGCTTTGGGGTCTGAAACTTTGGCACCTGTGTTGATGCAAAGCAAAATATCGTGAGCGGCGGCATCTTTTTCATCTACATAGTGCGAATCGTTCGTAGCAATTACTTTCAGGTTATATTTTTTGGCAAAATGCAATAATACTTGATTGACATCTTCTTGGCTCATGCCTTTGCCATTGACATTTTCGATATGATGGCGTTGGAGTTCGATGTAATAATCTTCACCAAAAACATCAATCCACCATTGGAGCAGTTCTTCGGCTTTTTCTTCGCTTTCGTACATGATAGCCTGTGGAATTTCGGCACCCAAACAGCAAGAAGTAGCGATAAGCCCTTTATGATACTTCAAAATCAGTTCTTTATCAATACGAGGGTATTTGGCATAATAACCTTCAATAAACCCCAAAGAGCAAAGTTTAGAAAGATTTTTGTATCCTTCGGCATTTTTGGCAAGGAGCAATTGGTGGTAACGCTTATCTTTTTCGCCTTTTTTGAAATTTTTTTGAAAGCGGTCTTTGACAAGGTAAAATTCGCAACCTACAATAGGCTTTAATCCTTGGGCGTTGGCTTCGGCTACAAACTTAAAAGCCCCGAACATATTGCCGTGGTCGGTGAGGGCAAGGGCTCTCATACCATCGTTTTTAGCTTTTTTCATCATTTCCTTGATGCTTGCCGCTCCGTCGAGCAATGAAAATTGCGTATGGCAGTGCAAATGCACAAAAGGGATAATTTGAGACATAGAAAAGAATGATTTTGAAAGTGCTAATTTCGGGAAAAATAGTTTTTATGCAAAGTGGATTCAGTAATTTTGCAAAAACTTGTAAATAGCTCCTTCTTTAAGCGAATAATGCGAAACGCGAATTTGTGAGATATGATATTTGCTAAGCACAAAGTCCAAAAGGCAAGAGGCAACGACAATCATATCGGCACGCATGGGGGTCATACCAGGTATGGCGAGCCTTTCGGCATGGTTTTTTTCTAAAAATTCCTGAAAAATAACTTCAAATTCGGCTCGTGTGAAAGCACTTTCTTTGGCATGGTAGTCTAATTTCTGATGCTTTTTGATATGATTGATGTCGTCAATCGTATCAAAGGTTCCCGAACAGCCAATCAGCACTTCAATAGGATAAATTTTTAGTATTTCGGAAAGAGGGGAAAGAGCTTGTTCTAAAAAATCATGAAGAGCTTGGCGTTCTGCATGGGTAATTTTTTCATCTTGCATAAATCTATCCAAAAGCCTTTGAGCCCCGATTTCAAAACTTTGTTTCCATAGCATTTTTTCGGCATTGCATACAATAAATTCTACACTACCACCGCCAATATCCATAATGAGGGCATTGCCTTTTCCGATTTTGAGAGCGGCTTTTACACCATAATAAATAAGTTCTGCTTCTTGATCACCCGAAATAACTTGCACTTGCAAACCTGTCTGCTCGCGTATAGTTTCAATAATTTCTTTTTGGTTAGATGCATTACGAAAAGCACTTGTTGCAATAGTTTGGGCATTTTGGGGGGATATTTCATAATATTGCAAAACTTCACAAAACTGATGAAGGGCTTTGAGCAGACGTTCTTGGGCGGCTTGGGTGATAAATCCGTAACTGATACCTCCTTCACCAATTTTCGTGGCAATTTTTTCTTTGTGCAAAATGCGAAAAGGAGTAAAAATTTGCCGCTCAGTAGGCAATTCTACTATAAGCAAATGAGCTGTATTGGTGCCGATATCAATAGCGGCAATATTTTTGGTAGTATCCGAATAATCTTTTATTTTGGGGCGATATGAGTGCAGAGTGTTCATAAAAACGACTGCAAAGTTAGTTTTTTTAGTGAAACTCAATCAAAATCAATGTGATTTTTTTGTTAAAAAATTCAGCAAATTGCTTGCCAAATGTTACTGAAGGTTATTTTTTTAGTTTTAGGCTTGATATTTTTTACTTTTTCATTGGCAGTTTGGCAGATTTCTTATGAAAGTGTCTTAACTTGGATAGCCCATAGCTACCCTTTCGATGAAGTTCAATGGAAAAAACTTACTTCTCAAATTCTTACTTCTCAAAACTTTCGGCATATTCAAATTTTCAGCACTCTTGCGGGCTTGCTTTTGGCTTTGATAAGTTTTTGGATAAAAACGAAAACCCTGCAACTACAAAGTTTTCTTGAAACGCTCAAGCAAGATTTTCTGCTAAAAGTATTATTTTTTTGCTATCCACTACAAAAAATGAACAAAATTCAGAAAATAATAGCTATTATTTTGTTGCTTGCAAGTCTTCTGTATAACAGCTTTTTGCTTAATTTCAAGATAATACATATTGACGAGGCTTTTAGCTATGTTCATTTTTCAAGTAAAGGGTTCTGGGTTTCAGCACTTTATTATCCCAACCCTAATAATCATATTTTGCTTAATCTTTGGGTAAGCCTTTGGGAAGACTTTTTTGAAAACAAATTGTGGGCAATTCGCTTACCTTCAATGCTTTGCTTACTTTTTTTACAAATTTTGCTATTTCGTTTTTTTCTACAAAGGAATTCTTTTGGGGTATCGCTGGCTTTGGTACTTATTTTTACCTTGCTTTCACCGATACAGGCATATAGCGTAAGTGGAAGAGGGTATCTGTTGCTTACACTTTGGGTTTGGCTTAGCGGAAATGCTCTTTTGCAAATTCTTGAAAAAGTGCAAAAAAACAAAAGAACTGTTTTAGAAAAAATTGTTCTTGTTTTTGCCAGTGTTGCAGGTTTTTATACGATACCACTTTTTCTATATTATTTTGCAGGTTTTTTGCTTTCAATGACGCTTGTTATTTTACTAAAATTCAAAGATAATAAAAGACTCATGTTCAGAAATTTGATGTTTCCCGTTTTAATAATTTTGTTAGCAGTATTTTTCTTGTATTTGCCTATTTTGTTACTCAATGGTGCTGAAAATCTTTTCGCTACTTCTTGGCAGAATGAAGCAGGTAGGCAGTTCAGAGAGTTTTTTGGGGCATATTGGCAAGGGTTTGCAGATTTTTGGATAGGAATAGAAGGATCTTATTTAGTGTTTGGGGTATTCTTGTTCGTATTACTTGGGTTAGAGCTAAAAAATTTAGCTAAAACTTCTTTGCAAACACAATTTTGGCTATTCTTAATGATTTTTGCAATAGCTTTAATGATTTTACAACAAAAACTTTTGCCTCTACGTGCTTGGGTAACCATGGCTATTCCGATGGTGATAATTTTGGAAGACTTTCTGACACGCGTTTCCCGATTTTGGCAAAATACATCTTTGACTTTTATAATTTCAGTTTTGATTGCTTCGCAAATTTATCAGATTTACACTTATCCTCAATCTCATTCGGCATATATAGATTGCTTTCAAAAAATAAAAACTTTACAATTTAAAGCAAACGAGAAAATATTCAGCAACGATTTGATTTATCAGAATTTATTAGCTTTTTACAATTTGCAAGAAAAATGGAAAATATGGATAGATTACAGCTTCAAAGATAAAGCCTACGATTGGATAATTTTAGATAAAACGCTTCCTAATAAACTTCGTTTAGAAAATTATCAAAAATTGGTAGAAACAGATTGGGTAGAAATTTTCAGAAAAGAAAGTCGATAAGTTTTTGACAGAGCAGGTTTTTGTCGAACTGTGTTTCGGCAAGTTTGCGAGCATTGGCCTGAAAAGTTTGTAGAAGGTTCTTATTTTGTAAAAAAGGCTGAATTTTTTCTCCAAATTCACGGGCTGAGCCTGCATAAAACCCGCACTCGTATTGTTCTACTAACTTTTTTATCCAGCCTTTGGTGTTGGTAATACATAATTTCCCTGCTGCAATACCATCAAAAAATTTATTCGGACTGCAGGTTTCCAAAGATTTGTACTCGGCAAAACTTACGTAGAAGGCATCTACATACGCAAGCATTTCGTTGAGTTCGTGTTTGGGTTTGCCTGCAAAAAAATACACATTTTGAGGAGCAATTTTCTGCAATTTCTTTTTTTCGGAGCCTTCGCCAATGAACCAAAATTCTATTTCGGGGTGTTTTTCGGCTACTTGTAGGAGTCTTTCCAAAGCATTGGCTTTGCCCATGCTGCCAAAATAAACTATTCGAAAGGGATCGTTTTCTTTTTTCTTGTTTTGAGGAAAAAATACTTCACAATCCGACATATTGGGCACGTGTAAAATTGGTTTTTCAGGTACTATTTTCTGTACATATTCCTGCATAGTCGGTGAAAGTACAACAATCTTTTCCGCATGTTCATAAATCTTTTTTTCAAGCCAAAAAAGAAATTTCTGAAAAGTTTTGTTTTTTACATAACCCATTTCTATAGGCACAAGAGGCCACAAATCTCTTATTTCAAAAATATAAGGAGTTTTCTTGATTTTCTTTAAAAAAAGTGCTAACAATCCTACTGAAAGAGGGGTAGAAGTTGCATAAATAAGAGAAATTTCTTGCATTTGAAAAGATTTTTTTGTAGCTTTAAGCATAAATTCCGTGAAAGATAAAATACGACGCCAAACACTCATTTTTTGATTGTAACGAACACCTAAATAATGTATTTTTATTTTTTCAGAAATTTTTCTTTCGTATTTACTGGGTTTATTGTGCATAGATAAAATCTCAACTCTTAATCCTTTTTTCTGCATTTCATTAGCAATATACCAAGAGCGATGTGAGCCGCTTTCAGTAGGTAACTTAAAATATTGGTGTAGGTAAATTATTTTCATAGCTTTGTAAAGAAAAACTATTAGTTCAATATTTTTATATTTGCTTACAGAAAATTTTTGAAAAAATTTTTTACATGAGTGTAATTTTACCTTGCAAAATGCTAAAATTTGTTCAAATCATTAAATTTTTTAGACCTAAAACTATTTTTTCTTTTAAAGAAAAAATTTTCTATACCATCTTCTGGATGGCGGTTTTGAATCTTTTAGTGATTATTCCTATCAATTTTTCAATTGGCTCAACGCTGATAGGTTGGCTTTGTGTAGCAAGTATTTTCGTGTATGTGGGCATTTACTATCTTGCTTTTCATAGAGAGAAATTTTTCCAAGCCAATATCTTATTTTTTGTATTTACTGCACTTTTGCTTGCTTATTTTTATTTTGAGGTTGGTGGGATGCAAAACCGTGTTCCTTTGTATTTTATAATTTTGGGAGCTATCGTTCCCTTACTCTTACCTATGAAGTGGCAATGGAAAGCAATTGTTCTGATTCTTTTGGCTATTTTACTACTTGCTATTACGGAATACTTCTTTCCTGAACTAATAACATCCTATCCAGATGAAAAGCTGTACATTTTCGTTGATATGACTGCCACACATATTATTCTCACCTATACGATTTTTATGATAATTTGGATTGTTAAGAAAAGTTATGATGAAAGCATCAAAAATCTTGAAATTAAGGAGAAACTCATCATGCAAAAGAATTCAATTCTCGCTGATTATTCAAAAGAGTTAGAAGAAAAAAATAAGGAACTTACCATCTTGAGTCAATCCAAAGATAGACTTTTTTCTATCATAGCTCACGATTTGCGAAGTCCTCTGTGCTCATCAAAAACTTTAGTAGAGTTAGCCTATAAAAATGAATATCCTGTTGAAAGCTTGAAAGATTTGTTACCCGATATGTATCAGAATTTCAATTATGTAACAAACTTGGTGGATAATCTACTTTACTGGGCAAAAAGTCAAATAGATAGTAGCAGACCTTCTTTGAAAAGAATTAAAATAAATGATTTTTTATGCAAGTCTTTTGAGGAATTGCAGATTATTGCTAAGTACAAAGAAATAGAAATACATTTCGAAATATCTTCAACCAATGATAAATGTTTTTTTTGCGATGAGCAGGAGCTACTTATAATGTTACGTAACTTGTTTTCTAATGCAGTGAAGTTTTCGTACCAACGTGGAAAAATAGTGGTAGGAACTTATGTAAGTGAGAGTTTTCTACAAATCTATATCGAAGACGAAGGTAAAGGAATTTCACCTGAAAATTTACTAAAAATTTCTAATGGAATATTGTTTTCAAGCAAAGGTACTTTGTGTGAAAAAGGAACAGGGTTAGGACTAAACTTAGTACAAAACCTAATGAAAAGATATGATGGTTTCATGCAAATACAAAGTAAAGAAGGTAAAGGTACCAAGGCTAGTTTGTTTTTCCCTATCAATTTGTTATTTGACGATGTAAAAAGAACAAACGCTCTTTCTGATGAAAATGTAAATTTTGTGTAGAAATTTTGTACTTTTCAAAACAGCTATATTATTTTTGCAAAAAGAAAATTTGCAAATGAAGTTAAATACGTTTAAGAATGTTTATTTTGTTGGGATAGGTGGTATAGGAATGAGTGCATTGGCAAGGTGGTTCAAAGCAAATCATTTTTGTGTTGCAGGTTACGATAAAACTCCTTCTCAAATTACCCAAGAACTTATCAGCGAAAATATACCAGTTGTATTTGAAGAAGATATTCGTCTTATTCCAAATCACTTTACAACAGAAAATACGCTGGTTGTTTATACACCTGCGGTTTGGCAGGAGAGCCCGTTTTTGCAGTTTTTCAGAGAAAATGATTACAGAATTCTCAAGCGTTCAGAGGCTTTGGGGCTTATTACTCAAGATAATTTTACAATTGCTATTGCAGGCACACACGGCAAAACAACTACGACTTCGATGGTAGCTCATTTACTTGTTTTTGCTCACAAACCTGTAACGGCTTTTGTGGGGGGTATTACGCAAAACTACGCCAGCAATTTACTTTTAAGCAACAAACCCAATGCTTACGTAGTTGTAGAAGCCGATGAATACGATAGGTCTTTTCTGACCTTAAACCCTAACATTGCTATCATCACAGCTACCGATGCCGATCATCTGGATATTTACCAAAACTCTTCGGCAGTACAAGAGGCTTTTGAAATGTTTGTCAGAAAAATCAAGTCTAATGGCGTTTTGTTCTATAAAAATGGCTTGCCTCTGAAAATTGAAAATCAAATTTATACGGCTACTTTTGGATTGCAAAAAGGTGAATATCAAGCAAAAAATATCCGTATACAGGAAGGAAATTTTGTCTTTGATGTGCTTACTCCGCAAAGTATTTTAGAAAATATACATTTGCAGGTGCCAGGCTATCATAATATTTTGAATGCTCTTGCCGCTATTGCAGTAGCTCAAAATCTACAAATTCCCGATGAAATTATTTGTAAAGGTATTGCAGAATTCAAGGGGGTAAAAAGGCGTTTTGAATATATTTTGAAAACTGATAAGATTATTCAAATAGATGATTACGCTCATCACCCCGAAGAAATTCGTGCTTTCTTGACGGCAGTGCGTATGCTTTATCCCGAAAAGCACATTACGGCTATTTTTCAGCCACATCTCTACACGCGTACCCGTGATTTTGCAAATGAATTTTCGCAGGCTCTTTCGCTTGCCGATAGGCTCATTCTTCTGGATATTTATCCTGCACGCGAAAAACCCATTGAAGGCGTACATTCCAAAATGCTACTAGAAAAAGCTCAAACAACTGAAAAATTACTTTGTACCAAAGAAAATTTACCAGTTATTTTACAAGTACTTGATTGCGAAGTAGTTGCAACCATAGGAGCAGGCGATATTGATAGGCTCGTACAGCCTATCCGTCAGGTTTTGGAAAAAAAATAAACTTTCTTTGCAATCTTACAAATCTTTTTGTAAGTTTGAAAAAGAAAAGCATGAAACCATGGATATTCTATTTGAACTTTTACCCTACATTATTGCAATTATTATCTTTTTGGTGCGTATTTTTGGGGGGAATAAAGAAACCGAAGAAACCCAGCCTGCTCCTGCCCAAGAAACTTTACCCAAAAAATCTCAACCTACTCAAAACAAAAATACTAAATCTACCCTTGATGATTGGCTCAAACAAGCAACCAAACAATTTTCAGAGTTAGAAAAAGAAATTCAAAAAAAATTGCCAGCTACTAAGCAACAAGCTCAGCCAAAGAAAGTTTTGGATATAGTAAATGCTGAAAAAGGACTAACCGACGAGCAGAGAAAAGGCAGCCAGCACTTTTTGCCATATCAATTGCACAAAGAAAGGCAATCGCCTTTTGCCAAATTGCTCAAAAACAAAGACACTTTAAAACAAGCAATTATTGTTAGCGAAATCCTGAACCGAAAATACTTTTAGCAAAGGCTATGAAAAAAATTCTATCGTATATCTTACCTTTGGGCATAGGCATTGCCCTTTTTTATTTTTTGATAGTGCCAAATTTAGATTGGAATGAACTAAAAAAATCCTTTACCGAAGCCAATCCGCTTTGGCTTTTGCTTTCGGCGGCGTTTGCTCTCATTAGCCATTGGGCCAGAGGAGTGCGTTCTTGTAT
This sequence comes from uncultured Cytophagales bacterium, assembly GCA_938002655.1. GTDB lineage: Bacteria > Bacteroidota > Bacteroidia > Cytophagales > Thermonemataceae > Raineya. Next base: position 35,272 of record CALLAC010000019.1, on the reverse strand, counting down.
GTTGCTTGCTCCTTTGGGCTACAAAGTGAGAGCATTCCCTTCGTTTTTGGCAGTTATGGTGGGTTATCTGACTAATTTAGCCTTGCCAAGAGCAGGTGAAGTAGCTCGCTGTGGTGTTTTGCAAAAAATGGAAAGAGTTCCTGCTCAAATTACTTTTGGTACAGTGGTTACTGAAAGAATAATAGATATTTTCATATTGCTAGCTTTGGTACTTTTGGTGCTGGCTTTGGAATTTGGGCGTATTAGTCAGATTTTTTCAGAATCTTGGGGAGGGCTTTTTAGAAAAGTATCAGTAGAAAAATTATATTGGATTGCTCTTGTAGGTAGTGTATTGCTGGTTTTAGGAGCAATAGCGATATATGTTTTGAGAAAAAAAATCCGTATTTTCCTGCAAAGTCGTTTAGGAAGTTTTTTGAAAGGCGTTTGGCAAGGAATTATAAGTTTCAGGGGGGTGCAAAATAAACCTTTATTCATTTTTTACACTCTGCTGATTTGGGGAATGTATTATTTGATGTCTTATGTACTTTTCTTTATCAGACCCGAAACGGCTTCTCTCAATCCTTTGCAAGCACTTGCTATTTTGGTAATGGGCGGAATAGGTATGGCTTTGCCTGTACAAGGAGGCATAGGAGCTTACAATTTGCTTGTAGGTAAAACCCTAGAAAGCTACCAAATTGCCCCTAATCCTCAGCAAAATGTTATGTTGAGCAGTACCATAGGAACTTTTATGCATATTGTGCAAACACTTGTAGTACTTATTTTTGGAGGGTTGGCTTTTGTATTGGTATGGTTTGTAAATAAAAAGAAAACAGAAAACGAAAAACAGCAAGCAGGATAACTCTATTTTTAGCCTAAAAATCTTATTTTTGGCTCATTTAGGCTCAAAAATCTATGAACCACAATAATTATTTTGAAAATTCCATAGAATACGTAAAAGGTATTGGACCACAGCGAGCTGATATTCTTAAAAAAGAGCTCAAAATATTCACCATTGCCGACCTTATACAGCATTACCCTTTTCGCCACGAAGACCGCTCGCAGTTTCACAAAGTCTCTGAAATTCGTGCTGATATGCCATACATTCAGGTGAAAGGCAAAATAAAATTTACTGAAACCCTAGGTGAGGGAAGCAAACAGCGTTTTATTGCTTATCTGCGAGATGAAACAGGCGATTTGGAACTGGTTTGGTTCAAAGGCATTGTAGGCATCAAAAAATTTATTCAAATCAATCAAGAATACATTGCCTTTGGCAAACCTAACGAGTTTAATGGCAAAATCACTTTGCCGCACCCCGAAATTCAAATCTATAATTCCCAAGAAATTAAAGAACAAGGTACACTTTTTCCCGTGTATCATACTACGGAAAAAATGAAGCAAAAAGGCTTAGATAGCAAAGCTTTTTCCAAAATCATACGAGGAGTATTACCCGAAGCCATCAGACACATACGCGAAACTTTACCCGAAGAAGTTTTACAACAACATCAACTCATTTCTAAAAAAGAAGCTATTGCAAACATTCACTTTCCTAAAAGTATCGAACTTTTAAAAAAAGCTGAATACAGGCTCAAATTTGAAGAACTTTTCTACACACAATTACGACTTATTCGGCAAAACTTATATCGCAAAGAATATTATCAGGGTTTTATCTGCAAAGATACCAGCCTTGTTACAGAATTTTATAAAAATCATTTAGAATTTGACCTTACAGATGCCCAAAAACGTGTAATTCGCGAAATTTACAAAGATGTAACCTCGGGCAAGCAAATGAATCGTCTTTTGCAAGGCGATGTAGGAAGCGGAAAAACAGTAGTGGCTTTTATTGCAATGCTTCTAGCCGTAGGCAATGGCTTTCAGGCTTGCTTAATGGCTCCTACCGAAATCCTTGCCGAACAACACTACCAAGGGCTTAAAAAATATGCCGATAAACTCAATATTCCCATTGATATTCTCACAGGTTCAAGTACAGGAGGCAACCGAAAACTTATACACGACTATTTGCAGAGCGGCGATATGAAAATCTTGATAGGTACACACGCTCTCATTGAAGAAAAAGTAAAATTCAAAAATTTGGGGCTCGCTATTATTGATGAACAGCACCGCTTTGGAGTTGAGCAACGCTCCAAGCTATGGCATAAAAATCAGGCTGTTTTCCCCCATGTACTCGTAATGACAGCTACCCCCATTCCTCGTACCCTTGCTATGACACTCTACGGCGATTTAGATGTTTCTATCATTGACGAATTGCCACCAGGCAGAAAGCCTGTGCGTACTGTGCATCGTTACGATGCTCATCGCTTCAAAGTATTCGGTTTTATTCGTGAAGAAATCCGAAAAGGTAGGCAAGCATATTTCGTCTATCCGCTGATTGAAGAATCGGAAAAATTAGACCTCAAAAACCTTATGGACGGCTACGAAAGCATTAAAAGGGCTTTTCCTGAATATGCTATTAGTATTGTTCATGGACAAATGAAGCCCAAAGAGAAAGATTACGAAATGCAACGCTTTGCTCGTGGCGAAACCCAAATTATGGTTGCTACCACTGTCATAGAAGTAGGAGTAAATGTTCCTAATGCTTCTATTATGGTTATTGAAAATGCCGAACGCTTTGGGCTTTCGCAACTTCATCAGTTGCGGGGTAGAGTAGGGAGAGGTTCAGAGCAATCGTATTGTATCCTGATGACGAAATACGAGCTTTCCAAAGAGGCTCGCGAGCGTATCAAGATTATGGTAGAAACCAACGATGGTTTTGAAATTGCTAATACAGACCTTCGCTTACGCGGTCCTGGTGACCTGATGGGTACGCAACAAAGTGGTATTTTAGACCTTCTTATCGCAGACCTTGCCAAAGATGCCCCTATTTTGGAGAAAGCTCGCCAAACTGCCTTCGCTATTCTGCAAGAAGATACCGAGCTAAAACTTTACAAAAATGCCTGCATCAAGCATCAACTTGAAAGTCTCAAAAAAAGCTCTACCAATTGGGCAAGAATTTCTTGATTCTTTATCCAAACAAATCTACTCCATTTTCTTGGATACTTGCTTGTCTACAAGGTTGCAAGAACGTAATTTCTTTGAAATTTTGTATGGGCAGTTTATTTCCTACGGCTTTCCAGCCTTTTACTTCTGCCAAAATATCTAAATCATACACAAATTCGCTCAAAACTTTTTCACCTGCCTTTTGATATTTAATTTTTACTTGCGGCTCAGGTTCGGTACTAATCAGTAGCATTTGCGAAGCAGGATGCTCGTTGATAAAGCTGAAAATTTTGTCTTGTGTGGAGGTTTCGATACGGAAGCGTTTTACAAAATATTGCCTATGTTCGCCACTGAAATAAATACAGGAAAGCACTTTTTCAGGGTTAAATTTTTCAACCAAAGCTACTTGCAGGGGGTTAAAACGGCGTAGGTCGTAGCTTTTGATTTCGTAACTGCCATCTTTGTAAATAACCAGAATTTTATCTTCTCCTTCAAAGCCTCCTAATAAAACGCCTTTGTTTTGCGTATTTAGTTCGCCTGTAAGGGTATCGTACCAGATTTGCAACTTACCAAGTGTAGAAATACCTTCCGAAATTTTTTCAATTTTTTTCACGGGGTATTTGGTAAGAATGTTTCCTATGCTATTTCTGCCCTTGATGTCGAGCGTAGCAAAATCGTATTCAAAAACCTTGTTTTTAGCTTTACAATTGGCAGAAAGCGTAATACGTATTTTTTCAGCTTCGCCGTTAGGGTTTTCTGAAAAATACAAAACCTTTGATTTAGCTTCGCCTTTGGTTAGGTCGTACTCTCTATCTCTCGTAATGCCTCCTATCTGAAAGCGTTTTACGTAAGTATTTCCTGCTAGCCCATCGCGGTAAGCCATATTGTAGGTCATTCGGTTGTCGTTTTTGTTGAAAACTGCTACATGGATAATATCTTTGCCTACGAAAGTTTTTTCTGCAATTTTAGTGACTAGAAATTTGCCATCGGCACGGAACACAATAATATCATCGATATCGGCACAATCGCAAACAAATTCATCTTTCTTCAAGCCATAGCCCACAAAGCCATCGGCTCTATTGACATACAGCTTGGTATTATTTGCCACTACTTGAGTTGCCTGAATAGTGCTGAAGGTTGCTATGGTGGTTTTTCGCTCTCTTCCTTTTCCGTATTTTTTGAGTAGGTTTTTGAAGTAGACAATAGCGTAGTCGTTCAGATTGGCAAGATTGTTTTCTGTTTCTTCTAAATCGTTTTGCAGTTTTTGAAGTTCTTGTTCGGCTTTTTGGCTATCGTATTTAGAAATTCGTTTGATTTTGATTTCAGTAAGCTTGGTAATGTCTTGCTCTGTAATAGTTCTGAAAAAGTTTTGTGTAAAAGGCTCAATATGAGTGCGTATAGTTTCAAGAATAGCCTCCCAAGTTTCGGCTTCTTCAATTTTTCGGTAAATTTTTTGCTCGATAAAAATTTTTTCCAAACTCAAAGCCAAAATTTTCTCTTGCAAAGTATTTTTTTGCAAGGCAAGTTCTTTTCTTAAAAGTTCTTTGGTGTTTAAAGTATAAATTCTCAAAATCTCATCAACACTTGTAAAAATAGGCTTTTTATCAACGATTACGCAGGCATTGGGGGAAACAGAAATTTCACAATCGGTAAAAGCATAGAGAGCATCAATGGTAATTTCGGGTTCGACGCCTTGTGGCAAGGTGATAAGAATTTCCACTTCTTTGGCAGTATTGTCTACGATGTTTTTGATTTTAATTTTGCCTTGTTCTACAGCTTTCAGCACCGATTCTATGAGGCTAGTGGTAGTAGTGCCATAAGGAATCTCACGAATGACAATTGTTTTATTATCAATTTTTTCAATTTTTGCTCTAATGCGTATCTTTCCGCCTCTTGCTCCCGACTTGTAATCGCTTACATCCATGATGCCCCCCGTAGGGAAGTCGGGTAGAATTTGTGTGTTTTTACCTTTGAGAATATCAATAGAAGCTTCAATGAGTTCGCAAAAATTATGTGGTAAAATTTTAGTAGAAAGCCCTACAGCAATTCCCTCTACGCCTTGTGCCAAAAGTAAAGGAAACTTCATTGGCAAGGAAATAGGTTCTTTTTTCCTACCGTCATAAGAAAGTTGCCACTCGGTGATGGCAGGATTGAAAGCCACTTCCAAAGCAAATTTGGTGAGACGAGCCTCAATATAACGACTTGCGGCGGCACTATCGCCTGTACGTATATCGCCCCAGTTGCCTTGTGTATCAATGAGTAAATCTTTTTGCCCCAGCCCAATTATTGCCTCCGAAATTGCCGCATCGCCGTGAGGGTGGTACTGCATAGCTTGCCCAATGATATTGGCAACTTTATTGTACCTGCCGTCATCTGTTTGATACATGGCGTGCAAAATGCGTCTTTGAACAGGTTTTAAGCCGTCTTCCATAGCCGGAATAGCACGCTCTAAAATTACGTACGAAGCATAATCTAAAAACCAATTTTCGAATAAATCGCTAATAGGTATTAATTCTTTCGTCATAGCTTAAAATTTTGCTTGCAAAGTTAATGGATTTTAGGAAATAGAAAGTTTTTTATAGCAAAAGCACTTTTTCTGCGAATATTTTATCTTTGAAGATTACGACGGCAATCAGTTTGAGCGTTTTTTTACTTTGCAGTATCGTTTTGGTAGTAAAGCAAGATTTGATTTTCGGCTTCTTGTATAGTTTGAGAGAGTTTGTGTGCATCTTCTTTTTTGAGGTGTTGAGTTGAATTTTTTATGGAAATACTTACAAAATTAGGCAAAAATACCGAGATACTGAAACAAAATTCGTTATCTTTTTCATAATAGTTTTACATTAAAAATTTTGCTCTGAATGGATATTTTCATAAGTTTGGCTGAACTCTTTCCGTTTTTATGACTACTGACTTTTCCAAAAATAACCCTCGCATACTCAATGCCTGGACAATGTACGATTGGGCAAACTCGGCTTTTTCACTTGTAATTGCTTCGGCGGTATTTCCTGGGTATAGCGAGAGTGTTGCCCGCACTCCTGATGGTTCAAATATCATCAGTTTTGCAAGCTTTACACTGAAAAATACCGTACTTTTTGAATATACAGCTTCGTTGGCTTTTTTGTTGATAGCTTTTTTAAGTCCTTTTCTTTCAGCTATTGCCGATTACAGCGGAAAGAAAAAAGGATTTATGCAGTTTTTTTGTATAATGGGTTCGATGGCTTGTGTGATGTTGTTTTTTTTCAAAGATATACAATCTTTGCATTGGGGCATTTTAGGTTATATGTTAGGTCTGATTGGTTATGCGGGAAGTATTGTTTTCAATAATTCTTATATGCCTGATATAGCTACTGAGGATAAATTTGATGCTCTGAGTGCCAAAGCCTTTGCTCGCGGGTATATTGGCAGTGTAATTTTGCTTATTTTTTCTCTTGCTCTTATCATTTTTCGCGAAAAGTTAGGTATTCAAGATGCTACACTTGCACCGAGAATTTCTTTTGCCCTGACGGGAATTTGGTGGCTGGGTTTTGCTCAATACAGCTTTTATTTTATGCCTAAAAATGTTTATCAGAAAAAAGCAGAAGGCAGTTGGCTACTCAATGGCTTTAAAGAACTTAATTGGGTTTGGAAAAAATTACAGACACTGCCCTATCTCAAACGCTTTCTTGTGGCTTTCTTTTTTTACAATATGGCTTTGCAAACGGTAATGTATTTGGCTACTTTTTTTGCCAAAGAAGAGATTAGTTTAGAGCAACAATCGCTGATAATAGTAGTTCTGATTATCCAATTGGTAGCAGTGGCAGGCTCTTATTTTTTTTCAAAAATTTCAGAAAAAGAAGGTAATACATTTTCGTTGCGTGTAGCCGTAGGAATATGGATAATCATTTGCATTTGGGCTTATTTTGTAAAAAATGAGATAAGTTTTTATGCTCTTGCAGGAGTAGTAGGGCTAGTAATGGGAGGGATACAATCGCTTTCGAGAGCTACTTATGCCAAACTAATGCCCCAAACCACCGACACAGCCTCTTTTTTCAGCTTTTATGATGCTACTGACAAAATATCCACCGCTCTGGGCATTTTTGTTTATGGAATGGTTCATCATCTTACAGGTTCTATGCGAAATAGTGTGCTAGCACTACTTTTGTTGTTTGTTGTAGGCTTGCTCATACTTGTTTTTATTCCTTCCAAAAAGACTTACCAAGAAACTTTTTCTTTGTAATTTTGAAGCTATTTGCTAAATTGAAAAAATATTATGCCTGCACTTTTTTTGCCCATACACCCCAAAAACCCTGAACCTCGCAAAATCAAACAAGTAGTGGATTGCTTGCAAGAAGGAGGTATTATCATTTACCCTACGGATACCATTTACGGATTGGGTTGCGATTTGCACAACAGCCGTGCCATAGAACGAATTTGTCAGGTAAAGCAAATCAATCCTAAAAAAGCGAATTTAGCTTTTATTTGCTACGATTTGAGCCATATTTCGGAATATGCTCGCAATTTGAGCAATGCTACTTTTCGCCTGATGAAAAAGGCTTTGCCCGGAGCTTTTACTTTTGTACTTCCTGCAACCAATAAAGTCCCTAAAATTTTAGACAACAATCGCAAAACCGTAGGTATTCGTATCCCTAATCACCCTATTCCTCGCCAAATAGTTTTAGAATTAGGCAATCCTATTATTACGACTTCTTTGCATAACGACGAAGGCGAGAGCATCAATTACATCAACGACCCTGAGCTAATTTACGAGAAATTCAAAAACCAAGTAGATATTATCATTGACGGAGGCATGGGAGGTATACAACCTTCTACTATCGTAGATTGTACAAATGATGACTTTGAAATTATACGTCAAGGAGCGGGTAATTTGGACGAGTATCTCTAAGCTTACAAATTTATTTCTGCATTATCGCCGATATTCAAAACATAGTTTTCGCCCTTTACCGAGCTATCGTTACCGATAATAGAATTTTGCAGAAGTATATTTGTAATTTCACTATACGAGCCAATGATAGAGTTTTTGACTATACTATTCTCCAAAATACTTTCTTCACCGATAGCTACATTGGGTCCTATGATTGAACCTTTGATAATACAATTTTTCCCGATACTTACAGGGGGAATAATTACACTTTCAGGAAATTGAAGATTTTGATAATTTTGAAATTCAGGTTTATTGAGCAGAATGGCATTGGCTTCCAGTAAGGTTTCACGTTTGCCACAATCGTACCAATGCGTTACAGGCATAGTAAGAATTGTTTCACCTGCTTCTATCATATTCATTATGGCATCGGTGAGGTAATACTCGTTTTGATTTTTCTGTTTGCGTTCAAAAAGTTGCTCAATGCTCTGCAAGAATAGAGGAATATTTTTGATTTTATACACCCCCACAATCGCCCAATTGGATTTCGGAATTTTAGGTTTTTCTACTAAACTGATTACTTCACCTTTTTTGCCTATTTGAGCAATGCCAAATTGTGTAGGATTGCTAACTTTTTGTACACAAATTATAGAATGTTTATTTTTGAGTAGTTTCGAATAATCTAGTATGGCAATAGTATCTCCTAAAACTATCAATATTTCGTTTTCTTTTTCGTAGGTGTGTTTAGCTATCCAAAGGGCATGAGCTGAGCCTTCTCTTGGCTCTTGGTATACAAATTCTGCTTGAATTTGATTTTGATAGTGATTTTTGATAAACTCTTCTACCTTATCTCCTAAATAGCCGAGTACAAAAACGAACTGCTCAAAACCCGTATTGTGCAAATCGTCAATGATATGAGCAAGTATAGGCTTGCCTGCAATAGGAACGAGTGTTTTGGGTTGGGTGTGCGTATGCGGTCTCAGACGCATACCTGCTCCTGCAACAGGAATAATCACTTTCATAAGTACTCAAATTGTCGTAAAAGTAATAATTTTCTTTACAAAATAACAAAAAAAGCCTCTTAAAAAAGAGGCTTTTTTGAAGCTTTTCATTGAGTTATTTGATTAACTGAATTTGAATTTTATCTTCTCCTTCGCTAGATTCTAGTACAAGTTTGGAGCTTGTAATTTCAATAATTCGAGACTTGCTTTCATTATCTTTATTTTTTTGAACAAGTATTTTGCCGTTATCTTCCAAATGCCAGCTGCCTTTCTTTGTATTTCCCATGATAGAAGTTTCCATTTCGCCGCCTTTTTTGTATTCTATGGTCATAGCGCTGAGCATACTTCCAAGTATTTTTATATTTGCTTCCATTTCAGAGGCTTTTTCAGGGTCGGTATTACGCAGGCTATCAACTTCTTTCTTCATCGTTTCTTTAAAATGTTCTACATCAAATTTCCATTTGCCTAAAAGTAATGACTCATTAGAAATATTTGCAGCTGCTACATTGCTAGAAATATCGGAGTCATCGCTTTTTTTACTTTTCTTTTTCTTTTGAGCTTGTACATCGAGAGCCATTCCTGCTACCAGCAAAACAGCTACAAAACAGATACTGAAAATTTTTTTCATCGAGTTAATTTTTACGTTATACTAAAAACTTATCAAAAATAATACCAAACTACCGTAATTGCAATTTTTCTGGCAAAAGAATTTACTTTTCTTGCTCTTTTGCCTATAAATTTTGTTTATGAAATCTGATTTTTGCAGATAGCCATTTTTAGCTAATTTATTTAGTTGTAAAATGCATGTATAGCTGAAATAACACTTGCCTGTTCTTCGGGGGTAATTTCATAATAAAAGGGCAAGCGTAACAAGCAATCTGCAAATTTATCGGTATAGGGTAAAACTCTGCCATCGTGTTTGCTTGCATAAAAAGGAGATTTGTGTAAAGAAAGATAATGAAATACAGCACCAATACCTTGATTTTTGAGTTGGCTTAGCAAAGCAGTTCTTTCTTCAAAATTTTTACAAACAATATAAAATAAATGAGCGTTGTTAGAGGCATACTCGGGGAGATAGGGCAGTTGTATTTTGCCTTTTTGAGCCAAATCTTTTAGACCTTTGTAGTAAATATTCCAAATTTCTTTTCGCCTTACCTGAATTTTATCTAAATTTTCTAATTGTGCATACAAAAAAGCCGCAATAATATCGGAGGGTAGAAAAGATGAGCCAATATCTACCCATCCGTATTTATCTACTTCACCACGAAAAAAAGCACTTCGGTTGGTGCCTTTTTCTCGTATGATTTCAGCTCTTTTAGCAAATTTTTCATCATTGATTACGAGCATTCCACCTTCTCCTGATACTATGTTTTTGGTTTCGTGAAAAGAAAAAGCCGACAAATGTCCTAAACTACCCAAAGGAATATTTTTGTAATAGCTATCGATGGCTTGGGCGGCATCTTCTACTACCCAAAGGTTATATTTTTGAGCAATAGAAAGAATTTTATCCATATCGCAAGCCACTCCTGCGTAATGAACCACTACAATAGCTTTGGTTTTCGGCGAAATAAGTGGCTCAATTTCATCAGGATTGATGTTGGGGTGTGAGGCATAGGTATCAGCAAAAACAATTTTTGCTCCTCGCAATACAAAAGCATTTACCGTACTTACAAAAGTATAACTGGGAGCTATGACCTCATCGCCCTCCTGAATATTAAGTAAAATAGCACTCATTTCTAATGCATCGGTGCAGGAGGTAGTAAGCAAACATTTCTGAAAACCATATTTGTTTTGAAAAAAACGGTGGCACTCTTTGGTAAAAAAGCCATCTCCTGAAATGTGCTCATTTTCAACGGCTTGCCGAATATATTCAGTTTCTTTTCCTGTAAAATAGGGCTTATTAAAAGGAATTTTTTGCATAAATACTTTTGAGTAAATTGCTTCAAAATAAGCAAATTTCAATATTTTTAGCAAATCAAAAAAAATGACTGAAAAGATTTGAATTACTTTTATATTTTTTTTACTTTGCAAAAAAAAGTAAAAATAAAATTCTATGAAAGATCTGCTAAAACAAATCAATAAGGCTTTTGATAACAAAATTCGCTTGGGCATTATGTCGGTACTGGTACATAAAAAAAGTGCTACTTTCAATGAAATTAAAGAACTTATGGGGCTAACAGACGGCAATCTGTCCAGCAATGCTTCTGTATTGGAAGAAGGAGGCTATATTGAAATCAAGAAACAGTTTATCAAGAAAAAATCAAATACTTCGTATCATATCACCGAAAAAGGTAAAATTTCTTTCAAATTGCATTTAGATGCTTTAAGTAAAATTATACAAGGCAAGTATGATACAAAATCTTGATTTGCCCGAATATCAACATCAAATTACTTGCAAAGCAGAACAGCTTTGGATTTTTGATATTATTCGGAAAAAATACGTTTTGCTTACTCCCGAAGAGTGGGTAAGGCAACAAATGGTGTGTTGGCTTTCTGAACAGTATCAGTATCCCAAAAGCTTGATGCAGATTGAAAAGAGGCATTACTGCCATCGGAAGGTCAAACGTACCGATATAGTTATCTATGATAGAAAAGGCAAACCTTTCATGCTCGTAGAGTGTAAAGCAATGCATGTTAGTCTTTCGCAGGAAGTTTGTGAGCAGGCTTTTTTGTACAATCAGACTTTGCAAGCTCCTTATGTACTGCTTACCAATGGGATTTCTTATGCTTTGATGTCTTTTTCTGAAAATGGTTTTGCTTTTTTAGAAAAAATACCTGAATTTGCATAAAAATTAGCCTACTGCGGCTCCAACTTTTCAAACTGCTCTGGGTATGTTTAAGTTTTTCAGAAATCTTAATTTAAGTGCTAAATTTCTAATTTTTGCAACGCTGGTATTAGTTATAATTTTTAGTGGCTTGGCAATCTGGATTTATAACACAGACCGAGAAAGTACGATTCAAAGCGTTGATAACCGAATGTATAGCCAACTGGAAGATTTAGTTACACTCTTAGAACTTGAATACCGTGCTAAACAACGAGAAATGGAAAATGCTCTGCGAGTAGCTTCTAGTAAAGTAAAAACTATAGGAACAATTCAGGAACAGAAAGATAAAGTACAAATGGTGGCTATCAATCAGGTTACGCAAACACAAAAAATAGTAGAAGTAAAGAAATGGTTTTTAGAGGGAGTTTTGATACAGGAGAATAGTAAAATTGTAGATAGTATTGCGGCACTGGTGGGCAGTCAGGTAGCTATTTTTCAGAGAATACCCGAGGGGTATATGCGAATCGCAACTACTGAAATAAACCCCAAAACAAATAAAAGAATGGAGGGTGTATATTTGTCTGCGGGAAATACTATTGTGCAAACCATAGAAAGAGGGCAAACCTTCAAGGGGAGAGTTTTACAAAACAATGAGTACTTTATTGTTGCCTACGAGCCTTTGCGTGTAGAGGGTGAAATCAAGGGTATGATATATGTGGGGGTAAAAGAAAAAGATGTAACTTTTCTACGAAAAAAGTTTAAGGAAAAAAAATATTACATTTCAGGCTATCCTTTCGCTATGCATATTAGCGGGGAATACGTTATTCATCCTATTTTTGAGGGAAAAAATGCAGAAAAACGATTTATTGATTACGCTCAAAAAAATAAACGTGGTAAGTATCGCTATCGTTATCCTAACAACGAAGAAGGGGTCTGGAAATGGACATATTTCACTTATTATGAGCCTTTTGAATTGATTGTAGGAGCGACAATAGATGAAGCTCAACTGCTAGACGAATCCCTAGAAAGAGCTCGTAATACGCTACTGATTGGTTTTATTTTGGCTCTTTTAGTGTTTCTTTTAGGTTTTGGTACAATTGTGAACTATATTACCAGCTCGATTCGTAAAATTATTGATAACTTGCAGTTGATGTCCGAAGGACGAAAGACAGAAAAAATCGCTGTCTCTTCTCAAGATGAAATCGGTGTAATGGCAGAATCGCTTAATAAACTGATTGATGGTTTTGAAAGCTATAAAAATTTTGCTTTGAGCATTGGTAACAGAGAATTTGGAGCAAATTTTACACCTTTAAGTCAAGATGATGAACTCGGTAACTCGCTTTTAGAAATGAGAAACAACCTGAAGGCGGTTACCGAAAAGGAGCAACGAGAAAAATGGCTTACAGATGGTTTTACGCAATTTGCGGAAATTTTGCGTCAGAATAATGATAATATAGAAGCCTTGTGTTTGGATATTATTACCAATCTTGTCAAGAAACTCAATGCCAATCAAGGAGGAATTTTTTTACTAAAAAATCTTAATAAACCGACCGAAAACGAAGAAAGTGAAAAAATCTTGGAAATGGTAGCTTGTTATGCTTACGATCGTCCGAGAATGATGAAAAAAACTGTAAAAGTAGGCGAGGGGCTAATCGGACAATCTTTTCAGGAAGCAGATATTTTGAACATTCGTGAAATTCCACAAAATTATATGCACATCACTTCTGGCTTGGGCGAAGCTAATCCGAACAATATTCTAATTGTTCCGTTGCGTACCAATGAAATTACGCTCGGAGTTATAGAACTTGCTTCTTTTGAGTATTTTGACGATTTGAGCGTAGAATTTGTCGAGAAAGTTTCTGAAAGTATTGCTATTACTATTTTCACTGTTACTAGCAACTTGCAAACGCAAATGCTTTTAAAAGAATCTCGCCAGCTTACCCAAGAAATGCGAGAAAAAGAAGAAGAAATGCGGCAAAACGTAGAAGAATTGGAGGCAACCCAAGAAGAAATGCGTAGAAACGAAAAAGAACTCAAAAGAGCATTGTTTGATGCCAAAAGCCAAAAAGAACAAATGGATTGGCTTATCAATAATACAGAAGATTATATCTTAGCTTTGGATAAAGACTATAAGGTGATGATTTTTAATGAAGTTGCTAAAAGTTGGCATTACGAAAGAACTTATAATAAACTGACCATTGGGGTTAGTTTTTTAGGCTTTTTACAAGCCGAAGAAATTATTAGTTTCAAAGAAAATTATAGCAGAGCATTACTAGGTGAACATTTTGCTGTGGAAGAAAAAATTGGCGAAAAAATCTATGAGTTTCGTTACAATCCGATGCAAGACGACCAAGGAAAGGCAATAGGTGTGTCTATTTTTGGTAGAGATATTTCAGAACGTAAGTTTGCTGAACAAAATTTGCGTCTGCAACTTCTTGAACTCCAAGAAGCTGAAGAACAATTGCAAAGACAACTCAAAAGCCTTCAAGAAACAACCGAAGAAGCCCGTAAAAAACTCTTTGCCTTAGAGCAATACGATAAAGCCCTTGCAGAAAGTAAGTTTGTAAGAGTAGAGTTTAGTTTGGACGCAGTGATTACACAAACCAACCCCACTTTTTGCAATTTAATGCAACTAGAAAGTCAGGAAATTATTGGCAAAGTGCATAAAGAATTTCTTGAAGCCGAAGAGGCTAATTCGCCTGCTTACTTAGAGTTGTGGCGAAATGTAAGAGTGGGAATTTCGCAGGTAGTTGAGCAAAAATACCAAGACAAATACGGACAAGAACTCGTCGTGTATAGCCATTTTATCCCTATTAAAAATCAGGGAGGAAAAGTATTGAGTATTCTGCAAATAGGGGTAGATATTACGCCATTCAAGTTACAAGAAAAAGCCTTGCAAGTGCGTATTGAAAAGCTACAAAAAGAGATAAACAAATTACAATCTTCTTAATCGAAAGACTATCTACTTCATTTTTTACTTGCAGTCAAAATATGTAAAAAATTGATTGCAATTTTTTTGAGAATAATTTTGTTTGAAATATAAAAAACTTTGTATTTCAAAGTATAAAAACGAAAAAACAAAAACCATAACAAAAATTGCAAGTTGGATTGAAATATTGCTAAATTTGAAGCTATTATCATAAAGTATAAATTTATGGAAATTCAAGAAAAATATGAACTTGTAATAGGTTTGGAAGTGCATGCTCAGCTCAAAACACAAACCAAAGCATTTGCTCCTGAAATAGCAAGCTATGGTGATTTGCCCAATACCAACATCAGTGTCATTACACTTGCACATCCAGGCGTTTTGCCCAAAGTCAATAAAAAAACTTTTGATTATGCTATTCGTATGGGGCTGGCACTGAATTGTGAAATTACTCCGTACACCATTTTTGCTCGAAAAAACTACTTTTATCCAGATCTGCCAAAAGGATATCAAATTACTCAAGATAAAACACCTATTTGCAAAAACGGAAAACTACTCATCAGTGTTAAAGAAGAAAATAATCGTCAGAAATGGATAGGTATTACACGCATACACATAGAAGAGGATGCAGGTAAGTCTTTACATGTCGAAGGTTTTGATGAAAGTTTCATTGACCTGAATAGGGCAGGAGTACCATTGATAGAAATTGTCTCTGAACCAGATATTCGTACTCCCGAAGAAGCCTATTGGTATTTGTACGAAATACGAAAACTTGTTCGCTATCTTGATATTTGTGATGGTAATATGGAAGAAGGTTCATTACGTTGTGATGTCAATGTTTCAGTGCGTTTGCGTGGTACCGAAAAATTTGGTACACGTATCGAAGTGAAAAACCTAAACTCTTTTACTAATGTAAAACGAGCTATCGAATACGAATTTAAAAGGCAAACCGAACTTTTGCAAAAAGGTGAAAGCTTTCCCCAAGAAACTAGAATGTTTGATGCTATTACGGGTGAAACATATAGCTTGCGAACCAAAGAAACGCTTAATGACTATCGCTATTTTCCTGAACCTGATTTAGCTCCTGTATTTGTCGATACACAATGGATTGAACGCATCAGAGCAGAAATGCCTGCACTGCCTGGCCAACTTTATGATAAATTTACCCAAGTCTATGGCTTAAATGACTACGATGCCTCCCAACTAACCGATGAAAAACCTACGGCACTGTATTTTGAAGAGGTTTGTAAATTTACTAAAAATAAAAAAGCCGCCGCTAACTGGATTTTAGGAGCCGTCAGAGCCTATTTGAATGAACTCACAATGGATATTACAGAATTTCCCATTTCTGCGGAAAATCTTGCGGGGCTTATCAATTTAATTCATAAAGGAAAAATTAACAACCATATCGGTAAGCAAGTTTTTGCCAAAATGCTTGAAAATCCTAACAAAACAGCCTTGCAAATTGCCCAAGAAGAAAACTTAGTAATTGAAAGCAATGAAAACGAGATTTTAGGACTTATCAAGCAGGTACTTGCCAAATATCCCGAAAAAGTTGACGAATACAAGAAAGGTAAAAAAGGACTATTAGGGCTTTTTGTAGGTGAAGTGATGAAAGCCACAGGAGGTAAAGCAGACCCCAAACTTACTAATCAATTGCTTATGAAAGAATTACAATAATTGATTGAAAGCATGAAACCATTTGCTTTGCTTTTTTTATTTACCTTTTCGTTTTCTTTGGTTTTTGCACAAAGCGAAACTGAAAAGCTCATTTTGAATGAAATAAAAAATATGCGAGAAGAAATCAGAGAGATGAGGCAAGAAATCAAGGAAATCAAGCAGGAACAACAGACTTTCAGGGTAGAAGTAGAAAAACGGCTCACGGCAGTAGAAACTCGTTTTGAGGGTGTCAATCAACGGTTTGAAAGCGTCAATCAGCGTTTTGATGAGATGGGCAAGCGGATAGAGATTTTGCTTTACGTAATGATAGCGATACTGACGGGGGTATTTGGTTTGATAGGCTTTGTGGTGTGGGATAGGCAAGTTTCACTGAAACCTATCAAAGAAGATAACCAAAAGATACGCCAAGAAATTGAAGAGGTAAAAGAGAAAGAAAAGCGATTGGAAACGGCTCTCAAAAATATTGCCTCCATAGATACTCGCTTTCAAGAAATATTGAAAAATACAGGAATTTTATGAAACAATTTGCTTTGCTTTTTTTATTTGCCTTTTTGTGTTCCTTTGCCTTTGCACAAAGCGAAACTGAGAAATTGATTTTGCAAGAAATCAAGGAAATCAAACAAGAAATCAAGGAAATCAAGCAAGAGCAACAAAATTTCAGGGTGGAGGTAGAAAAACGGCTCACGGCAGTAGAAACTCGTTTTGAAGGTGTCAATCAACGTTTTGATGAGATGGGCAAGCGAATAGAGATTTTGCTTTACGTAATGATAGCGATACTGACGGGGGTATTTGGTTTGATAGGCTTTGTGGTGTGGGATAGGCAGGTTTCGCTCAAACCTATCAAAGAAGATAACCAAAAGATACGCCAAGAAATTGAAGAGGTAAAAGAGAAAGAAAAGCGATTGGAAACTGCTCTCAAAAGTATTGCCTCCATAGATGCTCGTTTTCAGGAAATATTAAAAAATACAGGGATTTTATGAAAAAATTTGCTTTGCTCCTTTTATTTGCCTTTTTGTTTTCCTTTGCCTTTGCACAAAGCGAAACTGAAAAACTCATTTTGAATGAAATAAAAAATATGCGAGAAGAAACAAAGGAGATGAAGCAAGAAATCAAGGAAATCAAACAAGAAATTAAGGAAATCAAGCAAGAGCAACAAAATTTCAGGGTGGAGGTAGAAAAACGATTAAGCAATTTAGAAGGACGTTTTGATGAAGCCAGCAAACGAACAGACATTTTGCTTTACGTAATGATAGCGATACTGACGGGTATATTTGGTTTGATAGGCTTTGTAGTGTGGGATAGGCAAGTTTCGCTCAAACCTATCAAAGAAGATAACCAAAAGATACGTCAAGAAATTGAAGAGGTAAAAGAGAAAGAAAAGCGATTGGAAACTGCTCTCAAAAGTATTGCCTCCATAGATGCTCGTTTTCAGGAAATACTGAAAAATGCAGGTATCTTATAGTCGCTTCAAATATTTTTTGCAAAAAGATAAAAAATAATGCTTCGTTCCTTGCTCCAACGCCCCGTAGGCGTATTGATGAGTTTTTTGGTACTCATTGTTTTTAGTTTACTTGCCTTTGTGCATTTACCGGTTTCGCTTTTACCTGAAACCGATGTGCCACAGATTGTCATCAAAATTACCTACCCGAATGCT
Source organism: uncultured Cytophagales bacterium (assembly GCA_938002655.1). Classification (GTDB taxonomy): domain Bacteria; phylum Bacteroidota; class Bacteroidia; order Cytophagales; family Thermonemataceae; genus Raineya. The sequence continues at coordinate 17,415 of CALLAC010000019.1, read as the reverse complement.
TCGCCTGCCGAAATAGAAGAAAATATTTTGCGTCTTATTCGCGAAAAGATGCTTTCCTTGCCACAAATCAAAGATATACGTAGCCAAGCCAATGCTGAAAGTGGCATAGTAGAGCTGTTTTTTGAGCAAGGAACGCAAATGCAGTACGCTTATTTGGAAGCCAACGAGAAAATAGACCAGCTCACCCAGAATTTGCCTCGTAATTTACCTCGCCCACAAGTGGTTCGCTTGAATACAGCAGATGTGCCTATTATACGTCTGCAAATTACGCCTAAACAAGGAGATTTGCTGCAAGTATCGGAATTGGTAGAAAAAGTTATCCGAAAACGCATCGAAGCCCTCGAAGGTATTTCGCTGGTAGATATGAACGGATTGCAACGCAAAATGATAGCCGTTCATTTGAAAACAACTATGCTTGATGCTCTGCAAATAACCGAAAAACAAGTATTTCAGGCTATTCAAGAAGCAAACCAAGATTTAGGAGCTATTTCGGTGCGTGATGGGCAGTATCGCTATTTTGTGAAAATCGGTTCGCAAACTACTTCTATTGCCGATTTGGAAAAAATATTTGTGCTCTCTGCTACGGGCAAGGCAATTGCTCTGAAAGAAATTGCTGAGTTAAAAGAAACCGCCGAACAAGCCCAAGCCAGCCACCTAAGCAACTTGCAAAATAGCATCGTGCTTACACTCCACAAGCAAGCCGATGCCCAAATGGATAAACTTATTCCCAAAATTTATGAAACTAAAAGCATTTTGGAAAAAGAATATCCGTTTTTAGCTTTCGAATTAAGCCAAAATCAATACACGCTTTTAGAGGCTGGCATTAGTAACCTGCAAAATGACCTTCTTTGGGGAGGCTTGTTTGCTTTTTTGATTTTATTTATTTTTATCGGAAACTATCAAGTTCCTTTCATTATTGGCATTATTTTGCCTACTTCGCTTGTAACAAGTTTTCTGGTTTTTTGGATTTTTGGCACTTCTATCAACATTGTTTCGCTTTCGGGCTTGGCTTTGGGGTTGGGTATGACGATTGATAATGCCATCATCATTTTTGACAATATCTCCAAAAAACGCTTGCAAGGTACACCACTTTTTGAGGCTTGCGTAAAAGGTACTGCCGAAATGTTTGCTCCCTTGTTTAGTTCGGGGCTTACTACGCTTGCCGTGTTTGTGCCACTTGTGTTTTTGAGCGGCTTGGCAGGGGCTTTTACCAAAGACCAAGCCATTTCCGTTGGGGCAATTCTGGCAACTTCGCTTTTAGTTTCTTGCGTACTTTTGCCTTTGCTGTATGTTTTATTTTTCCAAAAATCGCAAAAAATGCCCAAAGAAGATACCCGTTTGTATCTGTTTCTGCTAAAAATCTATAAAAAAATCTACACATTTCTGCTCCGAAAACCTGTTTTGAGTTTTTGGATATTTTTGCTCTCGGGATTTGTAGGATTGAGCATTGCTTTTTTATTGCCTATCGAGGGCTTGCCACCTATCAAAAGAACCGATGTAGTAGTCAAAATCAATTGGAACGAACCCATTAGCTTGCAAGAAAACGAAAATAGAGTGCGAATATTTTTGGAAAAATATCAGAAATTTGCCGATTTCTCGGAAGCTGATATTGGAATCAGCCAATTTTTATTTGGCAAAGAAAGTCAACATCTCGGACAAGCGGAAGTGTATATCAATTTCAAGAAGTTTTCCTATAAAAAATCTTTGATAAAAGATATTCAGTATTTTTTGAAGCGAAATTACCCGCAAGCACGCTTTGAAGTAAGTGAAGCCCCCAACGTGTTTGATTTAGTTTTTGCAAGAAATACACCTTACTACGAAATAAAAATCCGAAACTTGCAAAAAAACTTGCCTATTCCTTTTACCGAAATGCAAGATTTTTTGGAAAAACAGAACAGCAATTATCTGAATTTGGGCAAAGGTCTGCAAAGCGAAACGCAAGTGAAAGTGCATATTCTTGACGATGAGCTCATCAGCAAGCAGGTAAGTCGTGAGCAAATTATTGAAGCCTTAAAAAGCCTATTTACAGCCAAAGCAATTGTTGATATTCGGAGCTTTGGTACCATTCTGCCTGTTCGTTTGGGAGAAAGCCAAGAAGATTTTGAAGAAAAAATACAAAAATCGTTTATTCGCAAAGATAGTACGAGTTTGTATCCTTTGGCATCTTTTGTAAAGTTCGAGTTTGAAAACACTTACAAAACACTTACTGCCGATAAAATAGGTGTTTTTCATAGTTTGGAAATTAGCAAAGAAAATGAGGAAAAAATAGACGAGACAAGCGAAGAAATTCTCTTGAAAAGCAAAGAAAAAACTTGGCAAGTAGATTTTTCGGGGCAATATTTTGAAAATAGAGAGAATTTGAAAGAATTAGGAATTATTTTATTGGTTGCAACGGCTTTGCTTTATCTTATTCTGACGATAGAATTTGAGAGCCTTCGCCAACCCTTGATAGTGCTTTGTACGCTTCCGTTGGGTTTTACGGGCAGTTTGTTGGGGGTATGGTTGGGTGGTGCAAGCCTGAACGTGATGTCGGCGATTGGGCTGGTGGTGATGCTCGGAATTATTGATAATGAAGCCATTTTGAAAATTGATACTATCAATCGTTTGCGTAAAGAAGGAATGAGTTTTGATGAAGCCATCAGCAAAGCGGGTGAAATTTGTTTTAAACCTGTACTAATGACTTCGCTTACAAATATTTTAGCTCTTGTACCTTTTCTTTTTGATACGGGCATCGGTGGCGATTTGCAAAGACCTTTCGTATTGGCTATTATCGGAGGTTTGAGTTTCGGAACATTTACATCTTTGTTTTTTGTATCGTTGGCATATAGATTTTTAGCGAAAAAATAAATAAATTTATTGTAGGAAAAGGTCGCAACCTGTCCCTAAGAAATGACAAAAACATAAAAAATATTTCCCCAAAAATTTGGAAATGTGATTTTTTTTTTTTTTGCTTTGTAGCCGTTAAATTTTGGTTTCACATTAAAACTTTACGGCAATAAAAACAAAAAACTCGGCGTGCTGGCGGTAGTGCTAGCAAATTTTGTTATTTTTGCTCCGCAAAAAATGGAGGGGCAGAAGACAGGAGGCGGTTCTGGTTGCACTACCATAAAAATTGATTGTCCTGGGATAGGAACAGGTGATAGACTAGTTTGTGTGAAAGGAGGAGACATAGAATATAGTTGTAATTGTGGAGAAATGAGCCCTTGTTTTGGTGGTTGGTGGAAATAATAGTTGCTTTATGCCCACTTTTTTTACTATTTACTAATCATTGAAAAAGTGGGCATTTTTTAATAACTGTAATTATTTACGTTCAAATTTTGTTTGAGTTTAGATGTTCAAGCGTTTGAGGCAAAAGTTTTATTCTATCTAACATATACAACGCTCTAAATCCAGTTTCTATATCACAAATTAAACCTAAAAAATTACTAATAACCAAAACTTAAAAATAAAATGAATAAAAGTAATTTATTTTTTTTGAGCGTATTGTTTATTTTTTCTGCTTGCTCACAATCACGTGAAAAAGTAATAAATTCATCTATTTTGCAAATTCCTTTAAGTACCGAGCAAATTACAACTACGCTTAACTATTCAGATTTAATAGAAGATGTAAAACCTATCAAACTTGAAACGAAAGACTCTGCAAATGTTCTTTTAGAAATAGATAAAGTCATCATTGATGATGATAAGATATTTATTCTAGATAAATTCAGATTTCAAGGGGTAATGGCTTTTGATACATCAGGGAAATTTTTGTTTTCTAAAAAAATAGGTGGCGGAGCAGAAGGAGAATTTACACATATATCAGGCATGAGTGTAGATAAAAAAAGAAAACAACTTATCATTTTTTCTACCCCTAAACTATTGTATTACTCGTACGAAGGTAAGTTTTTAAGCGATAAGAAATTAGACTTTTTAGCAAGCGATTTTGAAACCAATGGTGAAATCAATACATTCATCGGACAAGAATATGGATTGATTGTAACAGATTACGAAGGAAAAATTCTTTCAAAATATTTCGATAAAAATAAAATTCACCCACTCAAATTTATACAGCCTTTTCAAGTTCAAGAAAAAGGAATATTATTTCGTCATAGTTTCAATGATACTGTTTACATAGTCAATCAAGAAAAGTTAGAAAAATATGCTATCATAGATTTTCAGGATAAAAAACTTACCCAAAAAGAAATAGAAAATATGATAAAAAACAATATTACGAAAATGCCCGAAGGTAAAATGGGGCATATCAAATATTTCTTCGATACAAAAGATATTGTTTATTTTACTTTTGACTATAACGGAATGATTTACGTTGCTTTTTATGATAAAAGAAAGAAAAATACACAAATAATCAAAGGAAATGCAAAAAAACAAAACGATATAACTTTAGAAGAAACCTTGCCTTATGTTGTAGGCACTCACGAAAATCAGCTGATTGCAGTAGTAGATGCTCAACAGACTGTTTTAGACTTGAAAAATATCAATCTTAATAAATTTTCTATAAAAGTAATCAAATCTTTTCAGAACAAAGGTGAGCCAAACGATATTCATAATCCGAACTTAGTTTTGTTAAAATTAAAATAAAAGATTGGCTAGGTATAGTTTGCAGTAAGAAAAAAAGAAACAAGATACAGAATTTTAGAAAATAGTTGAAGTTTTACATTAAAACTTTACGGCAATAAAAACAAAAAACTCGGGGTTTTGCTATTTCTATTGGCAACAAGTTTTTTTACGGATAGTATAAGTGCTATCGCTTGTACTGCAAGTGCAAGTTGTGCGAATGGTGGTACGGTTAGTTGTAGTGGCAGTCATAGTTGTCATGCAGGCGATGGCTTTGTAACTTGTACCAATCATAATGGAAGTTCTAATACTGCTTCTTGTGGAGGAGGAAGACAACCCAAAACAAAATCTTAAAAATCAAAACTTGTAAAGAAGTTTCTTCACAAGTTTAATTTCTTAAAGATATGCCTACAATTACTTTTTTTCTTTTTTTCCTTTTCATTGCTATTTCTTGCAACTTGCAAAGCAAAAGGGAGAGTAAAACCATTTTATTAGATACGCTCAAACCTGCCAAAGTAATTTCAAAAATTGCTGATACCCTATTTTTCAAAAAAGTCAAAATTCACACATACAAAGATTTGATTATATTTTGTGATGAAGCCAATGCACGTATAATTGTAACTAATAGAAAGTACGAGCCTATCTATACAATAGCCAAAAAAGGTGATGCCCCCGATGAGCTTCGCTATCCCTTGAATATTTTAGTTCGTAACGATACATTATTCGTTGAAGATGCAAGCTTTAAAATAAATGCTTACCATAGTAAAAATGGTCTGTACATAGGTAGTTGTAAAATAGAAGCAAAATCTGTCTTTGGTTCGGTTTGGGCAAGAGATAGTTTAGGTAATTTTTACCTATCTTCCGAGCCTGATGAAGAAGGTAAAAGTATTCTGAAAATCAATTCGCAAGGAAAAACCCTGAAATGGTTTGGTGAAAAATTTCCTATTGAAACAAATAATTTGATTGCTCATTACAAACATATTCAGCTTACAGGAAATCAGAAAATCATCGCTTTGAGCCGAACTTGGGGCTATTTGGATTTCTACAATACTTCTACGGGTGAACTTTTAAAACGTATCAATATATCTCACTACGAACCCATTCAAAGAGCTATAGATTCTATGCAAAGAGATGTAAGTCTTTCACCAGCAACAAGGCAAAATGTAAGGAATCTTTTTATGAATAGCTTCTATGCAAACGGGAAGTTGTATGCTACTTTTACTGATAGAATAGGTACTAATAGAAAACATGCAAGGCATATTCTGGTTTTTAATGTAGATGAAAGCAAACTTGAAGTCAAATTGCATAAAATATTGAAAATAAAAACTAATACTGAAGATGATGCTATTCATTTTGATGCTCTGCACGTAGATAGCCAAAATGATGTACTGTATTTACAAGGAAACGTTACGTATAACATTTATGAATTTCATCTTAAAATATAATTATGAAAAAATAATAAAAATATTTCCCCAAAAATTTGGAAATGTGATTTTTTTTGCTTTGTAGCTGTTAAATTTTTGTTTCACATTAAAATTTCTACGGCAATAAAAACAAAAAACTCGGCGTGCTGGCGGTAGTGCTGGCAAATTTTGTTATTTTTGCTCCACAAAAAGTGGAAGGGCAGAAACAAACAGATGATAAAGAATGTAGAGTAAAAATAATTGATTGTGAAGGATGGTTTACAGGTGAGCGGCAAGTTTGTGTAAGAGGAGGAACAGGTGTGCTTTGTAAGTGTGGTGATATGTCAGATTGCTACGGTGGTTGGTTTTAGTTTTTCCGAAACAATATACGAAACTCTAAACATACTAAAATAAAATTTTAGTATGTCTTTAAACCTTGTTTAATTTTATATGAAAAAATTAGGATTTAGCTTGATATTTCTTGCCTTATTTGCTTGTAAACAAGAAAAAAAAGAATTATCCGAATCAATTTTAGTAGTACCAGTTGATATAAAGAACTTGAATAAGAACGAAAAATTATCAAGTTTCATTGAAGATATTAAATACATTTCTCTGGAAACTAGAGATTCTTCACTGATAATCAGGTCGATAGACAAAGTTCAAATAGACGGGGACAAGATTTTCGTTTTAGATACTTATCTTTTTAGAGGAGTTATGGTTTTTGATACCTCTGGTAAATATTTATATCATTTACAAGCTGGCGGTGGAGCAGAGGGAGAATTTGAACACATATCTGATTTTGACATAGATAGAAAATCTAAACATTTAATTATACACTCAACTCCTAATCTCATGTATTATTCTTACTCAGGAAAGTTTTTACGAAAAGAGCGATTATCATTCGTAGCTACCAATTTTTGTGTTAATTATCCTATAAAAGCTTTTATCGGACAAGAATTTGACTTAATTGCAGTAGATAGCAACCATAAAAAAATACTAGAATTGTTCAGAAAAGATAGTTTACATCCTTTGAGCTTTATTCAACCGCTACAAGCTATGAATGAAAAAATACTTTATAGGCATTATCTCAACGATACAATTTATGCTATAAAAAATAATAGACTTATTCCTCACGTTTTCATAGATTTTGGAGATAAGAAAATAGGCAAAGAAGAAGCGAAACAAATAATGAAAAATAAAGATAGAAATTTTCCATCTAATAAAATGGGAAGAATAAAATATTACTTTGAAACAAATCAATACATTTACTTTGCTTTTTTGTATAATCAAGTGTATCATATTGTATACTATGATAAAAAGAGTAAGAAAAGTATCTTATTTAAAGCTGATGATGCCGAAAATAATGATATTACTTACGAATCTGTTATGCCTAGAATAGTGGGTACTTTTGAAGATTACTTTGTGGCGGCTGTGTTTATTGAAGATGTATATTTGAAAAAACTAGTTCATAGTCCTTTTCAGATAAATTTATCTAAATCTTTTAGTAAAAAATCGGTAGATAAACCTGAAAATCCTAATCTAATATTGATAAAAATGAAACCTATTGAGTGATAGAAATTAAGAGACAATTATCTCAAAAAAAATAAAGATTGCTAATAAATGTAAAAGGACAGTTTATTTCCGTTTTTCCCTACAAAATCACCAAAAACACAAAAAATATTTCCCCAAAAATTTGGAAATGTGATTTTTTTTTGCTTTATAGCTGTTAAATTTTTGTTTCACATTAAAATTCTACGGCAATAAAAACAAAAAACTCGGCATGCTGGCGGTGCTGCTAGCAAATTTTGTTATTTTTGCTCCGCAAAAAGTGGAGGGACAGGGGACAATCCCAATTGACATAAGTGAAAATCCTGATCAAGACAACAGAGTTTGGATAGATATCTATGTGGGCATCTTTAATTTTTATGGTTGCAGAAGTACAGGTGGTAACTGTATGGCTGATGTAGTGGTTACCCCATAGCTTTATGATCTTATGAAACCTTGAAAACTTTTTCTGGAATATTCAAGGTTTCATTAAGTTAAGCACCAATATTATCTTGTACTTATATTATTTATATTTGAACGATTGAGATGAAAATCACCAAAGTAGTTTTCTTTAAAACAAGTATTTTATTAGCCTTTTTCCTATTGCTACTTTCTTGCAGAGATGCAAATAAAGAGTTAAAAGATGGTAGATTTAAAGTAATAAAGAGCTTAAAAATTGATATTGACAGTGTTACACCTCAAGTATTCACTGTTTCTCAAAAATTAGATAATAAACTATTTATACTCAATCAAAAAAATACATCAATTGATGTATATGATTTCAAAGATGGTGGAATTTTGCAAAAAAGGATAATTTTAAAAAAAGAAGGAATTGATGGTGTTGGGGTTATAAATGATTTTTTAGTGCATACACAAGATTCTATTTTTCTATTGAATTGTTACGGCTATAAAGTTTTCTTGGTAAATGATAAAGGAAAAATAATAACCAAGTACAATTTACTGAAGAATAAAGTTGGCAAAGAAACAGCAATGCCTGACCCCTTTCCTTGGCATAAAATGGTTTTTTTCAAAAAAAATCTATATATCTCTTCAGTTCCTGATAGCAATCCATTTCAAAAAGATTATTATGAAAAGGAGCAAAACTTAATTGTATTAAATACTGAAAATCACTTTTTTGACATAAAAGTAGGATTTCCCGATATTTACAAAAATAAAATATATCCTTATGCCCTTAGTTCTTTTTCGAGAGCATTTTCTACCAGTAAAAAAAGTTTTTTTTATAGTTTTTTTGCTGATGAAAATATTATAGTATATGACTATGAACACAAAAATAAAAAATCATATATAGCTAATAGTAAATATTTAAAAAAGGTAGAAAACCTAAAGAAAGAAATTTTAGATGAAACGTCAAATAATATAATAGCCAATAAACTTTCTTTTTTTAATTTTATACATTACGACTCGTACAAAGATCTTATTTATCGTTTTTTCTCTTTAAAGGTACAACAACAAGATAAGCAGATTGAAAAATTGGGTGTAATTGTTTTAGATAAAAATTTTAAAATTATTGGAGATTTTTTAATAAACGACAAAAAAAAATACAATATACTACAACCCTTCTTCACCCCCGAAGGAATGTGGATACAGCGTCTCACCGATAACGAAGACGAACTCGTCTATGATTTGGTAGAATTTGTGGCAGAATAAAAATACGTAAAATTGCAGGGACTGGTTGCGATCTGTCCCCAAAATAAAAAAACACTCAAAAAATTTGGAAATGTGATTTTTTTCATTTGCTGCCGTTAAATTTTTGTTTCACATTAAAATTTTACGGCAATGAAAAACAAACTCAAAAAACTCGGCGTGCTGGCGGTGGTGCTAGCAAATTTTGTTATTTTTGCTCCACAAAAAGTGGAGGGACAAAAGAAATCAATTGATATCAGCGACCCACCAAACGGGAATAATAGAACTTGGGTGGATTTTACAATTCTTGGAACAAATTATTATGGTTGTGTGAACGGTGGAAGTGATTGCTTAGATGATATAGTAATCACCCCTTAATATAAATGAAAAAAGGCTAGAATTATAATTTTTAGCCTTTCTACTTTTTGATTAAAAAGTTTCATTATGAATAGTAAAAGTTATATTTTACTTGTACTTACTTTTTTTGTATCTTGTCAATCAAAAGATTTTGATAAAAAATCATTTAAAAATAAAATAAAAGTAACAAGAACCATTTCAATATCTTTGGATAGCCTTACAACTAATCAACTTTCTAATCCACAAGTAATAAAAGATAAATATTTAGCTTTTATCAACAAAAAAATCAATTCTTTGGATTTATACGATATACAACAAAAAAGGCTATCTCAGAGAATAAAATTTGCCAATGAAGGAGATAATGCAATTGGCAATATACATCAATTTTTATATCATAATGATGATACCATTTTTGTAGTGAACAGCTATCAATACAAGGTTTTCCTGATAAATCAAGAAGGAAATGTCAAAGAAAAATACTCTCTTATTAAACAGAAAAAACATTCATCTGCTACTGCTTTGCCAAATATATTTCCTTTTAATTGTCCTCCTGTGTTTTTAGATAAAAAATTACACATTGCTTCTTATCCAGACGATAATCCATACAAAGATAGCTACTATAATAGAAAAGCACTAAGTATCATTTTAGACTTAAATACAAAAAATTTTAAGTATGCGATGAGCTTTCCTAAATTATATAAGGAAAAAAAATTTGCGTTAGGACATAGTTTTTATAGTAGAATATTTTTAGAAGATAAAAAAAAGTTTATTTATGGTTTTTTTGCCAATCAAAGCATTCAAATAACTGATGAGAATTATCATATAGTAGAAGAGAAAAAATTAAATTCGCCAAATTTTGTAGAAATCCCTTCAATAAATAAACGTGTCGAAAATCCACAAGAAAATACTGAAATATTTAATAGTAACCCCTCTTACTTTAATATTTACTATAATCCCTACAAAAAAGAATTTTACAGAGCAATAGATATTCCATTACCTAATAAATCAAAAAAAGATAAGTATTCAAAAGGATTTTTGGGTATATTTGATGAAAATTTTGCAAATATAGGCGAAGTTCTTTTATTTGAAACACATAAAGTTAATTACTCAATGACAAATATCTTCTTCACCCCCGAAGGAATGTGGATACAGCGTTTCACCGATAACGAAGACGAACTCGTCTATGATTTGGTAGAATTTGTGGCAGAATAATTAAGAATTTTTTTATCTTTACACTTCATAAAACCTTTTTATGAAGAAATACCTGCAAAACTTTATTTGGTTTATCTTGCTTTGCCTTGGTGCGTGTCAGTCTAATTCCGAAAGTTCTGAAATAGAAAGTAGCTCACCACAAAAACTCTCGGAAGATGTTCTGGAAGTGGAAGTAACTCCTGCTTTGCGTAAAAATTTTACTTACTCGCTCCAAAGCAATGGCAAAGTAGAAGCTCGTGAGCAAGCAGTTTTACAGTTTCGTACTTCGGGCTATGTAAAACAAGTGCTTGTGCAAAACGGACAATTCGTGCAAACAGGGCAAGCCATAGCACTTTTAGACGATAGAGAAGCCCAACTCGCCCTCCAGAAAGCCAAAAATCAAAAAGCCGTTGCTTATGAAGAATACATCAAAGAACTCATAGATTTCGGCGGAAACCCTGCCTTGCCTGAGGGAGGCATAGACCCTAAACTCAACGAACGCATTTTAATCCGAAAAGGTGTGCAAGCCGCCGAATTGCAAATTAAAGAAGCCGAATTACAACTGCAATTCCTTACGCTCAAAGCTCCGTTTGCAGGTACTATCGCCGACCTTACGCTCAAAGCAGGAAATTTCGTCAGCCCTTCGCAAGCCGTCTGCACTTTGTATAGCAGTGCTTTGCAGGCTGTTATTGAGGTGTTGGAAACCGAAGTAACTACCCTAAAAATCGGGCAAAAAGCCGAAGTAAATCTTTTAGGTTGTAATGAAAGCACTTGTAAAATGCAGGCAATCATCAGTGAAATCAACCCCAAAGTAGGAAATAATGGCTTATTTAAGGTAAAATTAGATTTGCAAAATCCCAAAAATGTATTTTTAGGAGCAAATTTGCAGGTAAAAGTATTTGTTCCGCAGAAAGAAGCTCTTGTTATTCCCAAACAGGCAATCGTGATACGTAGCGGTAAAAAAGTGATTTTTACCGAAGAACAAGGACTTGCCAAATGGCACTACGTACAAACAGGCTTAGACAACGGCGAAGAAATAGAAATTTTGGAAGGCTTGAAAGAAAATGAAAAAGTTATCATTTCCAATAATTTACAACTCAACCACGATTCGCCCGTGAGAGTAAAGAAAAAATAATAAACTGCTCCAAAAAAAATAGACAATTAAGATGCTTTCGCCGTTTCGTGTAGTTTTTGTTTTTGTGGTGCTTTCGGTGGCGGGAGTGACTGTTTTGCCTTTACTTTCTGTGGATTTGATGCCTACACGTTACGAGCCTATCTTGCAAGTAAGCGTAGCAATGCCCCAAACCGACCCCAGCACCATAGAAGAAAAGCTGACAGCTCCTCTTGAAAATGCTTTTTCACAAATTCCACATCTGAAAAAAATCAGTTCAGTTTCTCGTTACAATCAGGCTGTAATTAGTTTGCATTTTGAAAATGCCAAAGATTTAGCGATGGCTCGTTTTGAAGTAGCCACCATTATTCGGCAGATTTACCCCAAATTACCCGTCGGTTGTTCTTATCCCGAAGTAATGCAGAGTGCCGATGAAGATAGCGAAAAAATGCCTTTATTGGTGTATTCGGTTAATGCTCCGATTGCTTCGTATCAGATAAAAAAAGTGGTAGAAGAGGCTTTTCTCAATGCTTTGTTGGCAGAAAAAAGTGTAGAAAAAGTAGAAATCAGTGGAGCCGAAAACTTGCAAATTTCTATTCAATACGATACCGAAAAATTACTTGCTTATCGGATTAGCCCCGAAGAAATTCTTGAAAAAATACAAAAAAATTATCAAAACGAATATCTCGGATTGGTACGAAAAAACAATCAGCAGTTTTTTTTGCAAATAGTTCCAAGCAATGCTAAAATTTCCGATTTGGAAAATATTGTTATTGCTGAAATAGGCGATAGAAATACGCAAAATTTACAAAAAATTTTACTCAAACACCTTGCTACCATAGGCATCGAAGAACAAGAACCACAAGGCTATTTTCGCATCAATGGACTAAATTCGGTGCGTTTGCTTGTGTATGCACGGGCTGGGGTAAATCAGATAAAAGTTGCCGAAGAATTAGCAAGTCGCATCAAATATCTATCGCAAAACTTGCCTGCGAGCTTTCAGATTATTTTAGAAAGCAATCAAGTAGAAAATCTTGCCAAAGAAATTAAAAAAAATTACCAAAGAGCAAGCTATGCCGTAGCTATTTTACTGCTTTTCGTTTTGCTTTGGTACCGAAACTTCAAAAAAGTATTTGTGCTGATAAGTAGCTTGCTTGTGAATGTGACTTTATTGAGCTTGGTCTTGTATTTTCTCAAAATTTCGGTGCACTTATACACGCTTGCAGGTATCACGGTATCATTGGGCTTACTCATTGATAACGCTGTAATGGTTTTGCATCACTTTTCTCGGGCGTTTCGGCTCCGCTCAACGCCCCAAGAAAAGCGGTTGAAAGAGGCCGAAAATACTCTTACAAGAGCTTTGTGGGGCAGTACGTTTGCTGTTATTGCGGCACTGAGTTTGGTATTTTTTCTTCCCGAAAAAGAACGAATGGATTTGACAGATTTTTTGATAGTTGTTTCTTGCAACTTATTTATTTCGTTGATTGTAGCAACCATTTTTACACCTGCTTTGTATAGATTATTGCATAAGCAGGAAACAGAATACAGGACACAAGAATACCAATTGCAAAGTCAAACTTTCAGGAAAAAGCGAATAGCTTACAAGATATTTTCATGGTATGCTCGTTTGATTTATTTTTTACAAAATTATCGTAAAACTTTCACGCTTTTGGTAGTGCTTATCTTCGGAACACCCATATTTATGCTTCCTACGCAGGTGCAGGGCTGGGAATGGTACAATAAAACACTCGGTAGTGAATGGTATTTAGAAAATATACGACCTTTATTAGACAAGTATTTGGGCGGAACGCTTCGTCTTTTTGCCTACAATGTATATGAAAATTCGGGGTATAGAAATCTCGAACGTACGCAACTTTTCGTACAAGCCGAAATGCCTATGGGAACAACCCTCGAGCAAATGAACGAAGTGATTTTGAAAATGGAAGGCTATCTAAAAAAAGTACAACAAGAAAACAAAGGTTTAGAAAAATTTGTAACAAATATCTACTCGCCGCAATACGCACAGATTATCATTTATTTTGATAAAAATACCGAACGCAGTTCTTTGCCTTATCAGTTAAAGAGTCGTCTGATTGCTTTTTCTTTGGATATGGGCGGTGTTACGTGGCGGGTGTATGGTGTAGGGGAGGGTTTTAGCAATGCCACAGGCGAGCAAATGGCTTCGTTTCGGGTAGAAATGCGAGGCTATAATTTTGAAAACTTAGAAAAACAAGCCGAAATTCTTGCTCAAAAATTGCTTACACACAAGCGTATTCAGGCGGTAAATACCAATGAACGAATGAGCTATTTTGAGAAAAAAAGCAGAGAAATTCGTTGGGAACTGCTTTATGAAGATATGCAGTTAGCTCAAATAAATACGTATCAGGTCAGTAATGCTTTGCGTTTGCAAAATAAGCCCAAAGCTCCGCAAGGTGCTTTGCTCATAGAAAATAAATATTTGCCTTTGCTCATTAAGGCTCGTGAGGCTGAAAAGTTCAGCTTGCAAGCAATGTCAGCAGAACCTTTGCAAGAGGCTCGTAGAGGTAAAGTTTTCAAAATGAACACTTTAACAAAAAATAAAGAGAGCTTTTCCCAAAGTGCTATTTACAAAGAAAACCGAGAGTATATTCGTTTGGTATCGTTTGAGTATATGGGAAGCAATAAGTTCGGACAAGAGTTTTTGGATAAAAAACTTGCTGAAATGCGTTTAGAAATGCCCGCAGGCTATAAGGCTACGCAACAAGATTTTAAGTTTTGGAGCAGAGAGCAAAAAAGGCGTCAGTACGAGCTTTTAGCCATTGTTTTTGCAGGTATTTTCGTGGTATGTAGCGTTACTTTTGAAAGTTTCCGAAAGGCATTTTTTACCTTGCTTACCATTCCTGTTTCGTTTATTGGTCTGTTTTTAATTTTTTACGCAGGCAATTACTACTTTGACCAAGGGGGTTATGCTTCATTTATTCTTTTGAGTGGTACGGTAGTTTCGGCTTCTATTTTTATTTTGGTAGAGTGGCAGGCTCAAAGCAGGCGTTCGGGGTATCAGTTGCTTAAAATTGCTTTTTACAAGTTTGTACCTGTGTGCATTACCATTTTGACAAGCATTTTGGGATTTATACCTTTTCTTTTGGAGGGAGATAAAGAAGTTTTTTGGTTTTCTTTGGCTTTGGGAAGCATCGGAGGATTGCTGGTTTCGCTATTTGCTGTATGGATTTGCCTACCTGTTTGGATAAGTAAAAATAGAAAATAGGTTTTCGTTTTTGCCCAATTTTTTTTATTTTTACTAAAACTTCTTTGCAAATGCAAACAATAGAAAAAATACGGACGTATGCGGATTTACTGCGAGAATTTCCATCGGAAACTCGTGTAGAACTTATCAATAATGAAATTTTTATGCCTCCTGCCCCAAGTTTCGAACATCAAATTATTTCTAAAAAAACTTTTAAAGTCTTTGATTTTTTTGTAGAAAGCAAAGATTTAGGACAAATAATTTATGCTCCTTTTGATGTGATATTAGACGAGTATACGGTCGTGCAGCCGGATATTGTATTTATTTCAAAGGAGCATTTGGAAAAAATTACTTCACGAGGCTTGCGAGGTGTGCCTGATTTGGTCGTAGAGATTATTTCTCCTTCTACGTTTCATCGGGATAGCGTAGAGAAATTTCAGTTGTATGAGCGATTTGGGGTTCGGGAATATTGGCTTGTAGAGCCTGCAAATCAGGTAATAGAGGTTTTCAGTTTGGAGCAAGGGAAATATGTTTTGCATAGTTTTGTGAGTAGCGAAGAAGGAGAAATTGCCAAATCTGCCTTGCTTGCAGGTTTTGAAGTGAAACGAAGTGAAGTTTTTAAATGAAATGGAGAAGTTTATTACCTTTTCTTAAAAAACGTGAATTATAGGTTAAAATATTTAAAAAGTAGAATTTTTTAGCCCCCCTAAGTTCCTCTCCAATGCTTCGGCTCCGCTTGGTTGGTGAGCAAAGCCAACGTGATGAAGGGGTGGTTAAACAAGTACAAAAACCAAATTTTTAACTCTACAGCTTACGTTAAAATAATAGTTATATGAAAATCAAAAGTGCAAAATCTTTCCGTTTTTGGTATAAAACCAAAGTAAAAAATATAGAAAAAGAAAATCAAAGTTATAATGAAAATTTTGTTGGTACATATCATACCGAGAACGGAAAGAAGATTAAAGGTTTTTTTGAAATGTATCACGGCGATAAGCCTGATATAAAAACTTACTTGCCCTCTATTCTGAAAATTGCAGAAGATGGGCAAGCCATTTATGAATTTCTACAAAATGCAGTAGATTGCAATTCAACGCATTTTTATATCTTTTATGACGAAAAATATTTTTTAGCTATCAACAACGGTGAACCTTTCGATATAGAAGGATTAAAAGCAGTATTAAACATTGCTCAAACAACTAAAAAAACTTGTGATAAAATAGGAAGGTTTGGTATTGGTTTCAAATTGGTTCATAGATTAGTGGGCAAAAATGAGGGTGTCAATGAACTTGTAGAACAATATAAAGGACCTATTCTGTTTAGTTGGTCAAAATTTCAAGACTTGCAAGCATTACTGTACAAAAAGCAGATAACACCTTGCTTCCCAAGTTCAAAAAACGAACAACAACATAAAGATTTCATAAATGCCCCTTATTTATTGAAAATCGTTCTCACGAACTTTCCCGCAGAACCAAACGAAATAGTCAAAGATTTACAATTTAAGGATAGAGTAGTTTTTAGCCAAGAAGAACTCAATGAATTTATTGATTTCTTAAATGCAAGTCTTACCAACGTATTCAAAGATAATTTCAAGCAGTTTTCAAATATCTTTAAACAAGGAACAATGTTTTTCTTGTGTTTGGGAGAGGGCAAGAAAGAGCTTTTGGATAGAGACTACGAAGACTTGAAAAAAGGGGTTCAATATTCAATGAATACACTAAAAAGGCTTCAAAAAGTCTATATCAATGGTGAAGATATTGGAAAACAAACCCTTGATTTAGAAGAATTTGAAATCCTAAAAGATTCACAAGAATTTGCTTTAATAAATCCTGAATACAAAGAGTGCAATATCAAAGTTTCATTTGGCTATTATCGGAATTACAAACAAAGTGAAAAAATAAAGGCTTCACCTAATTTTTATAAGTATTTTCCAATGGGAGATGAAACTAACGGTTTTAGTTTTATCATTCATTGCGACAGTTTTAGTAATGAAGCTAACCGCAGAAAATTGCAAAAAGATAATACCAATAAACATCTTTTGCCTGTTATTGCCAATCGTATTATTTCAAGGCTTGACGAGTATAAGAAAACTAACAGAGAGCAGTTTTTGCGTTTGTATGCTTGTTTGCTTTTGTCTGATGTGCCTAACAAACAAAATAATGAATGGCTAAAACCCATTTTTTATGATATTTTACTCAATTATTTGAAAAATAATGTCCCTGTTCAAGATAATGCTTTCTCTAATAGTGCTAAAAATGTCAAGATTAAAGACTTAAAAATAGAACTCAACTTATCTGATTTTGGACTAAACCATATTCAATGGTTTGAATGGGAAAGCGATAACGATTTTGAATTAGTAAAAGAAGCTAAAAATAAAGAAAAGTTAG
>CALLAC010000018.1 GCA_938002655.1 uncultured Cytophagales bacterium | reverse complement strand
CAATGATTTTATCGCCGTCTCTATCAGGACAACCTTGGAATTCAGCTGTACCAGCTTCATCAGGGCAAGCATCATCACCATCGGCAATGCCGTCGTTATCTCTATCAGGACAGCCACCCAACTCTTTTTTACCAGCCTCAGTAGGGCATTTATCTTTTCTATCGGGTACGCCATCGCCGTCGTTATCTTTGGGTTTAGCGATACCAAAACGGAAACCACCACGATAATGTAGATAATCTGAAAAATCAAACATATAATTGTAACCTGCTTGCAAGTTGATAGCTACAAGATCATCTACCCAGTAGTTGAAGCCCAAACCACCCTCTAACACGCCATATGTTTGCCTGCGAAGGTAATTAGCTCCTCCACCAATAGTGAGGTAAGGGTCAAATTTTTTTTCAGGCAAAAAGTGTATTTGCCCAGCAAGACTTCCCTGTACACTTGCGGCAGTTTGTCCTGTGGTAAAAATTGCATCAGGAAATAAATCGCTGAAATTACGGATTTCTACAATTGAAACCGAAGGTGCAATTTGAATCATAGGACTGATTTTTTTGGAGGTAGTAATATACGGCCCCCAGTTCCAGTCGCTCATACTCAAACCTCTTTTGGCAGGTATACCGAAATCAAAGGCTGTTACGCCTGCTCCCAAAGTCCAGTCAGAGCTTTGGGCTTGGGCATTATACCAAGAGCAAAAAACTACAAAGAGCAGTAAAGTTATTTTCTTCATAAGAATACGATTTTTACGTTTGCAGAATATTTCTGCAATATTAAAAAAAAAATTCTTACTACCTACAAAAAAATGATTTTTATACTAAATTTTGTTTCAAAATGCGAATTTACTACTCATCAAACAAGAAATGCTCAAAATATTCTGCAAAAATACGTCGAATGTGGTATAGAAAAAGCTCTGAAAATTTAGTCTTTTTGTCTAATCAATCTTTTGTATAAAAAATTTTATTTGTATGAATCGTATTTTTGCAATATCCTTATTTGTGTACGTGCTGTATGGTACAGCAATGTATGCACAAACCGTAGAGGTTGAGAAAACCCACGAGCTTTCTAAACGAGCTAAACGAGGCTATCTCTACCATGTAAATAGAAATGCCTCCACCGGTAATATAGACCTTGTGTTTATCACTTCGCAGAATAGCAGGCGTATCAAAATGGAAATTTATTCTTTTGATAAAGATTATAACCTGCTCGACCAACGCCAAGAAGAACAAGAAATCGAAAACAATCGTATCAAACTGCGACTGGGAGAGGCTGATGTAGAAATCAGAGTAAAGTATAAAGAGCCTATTGTACGAGAAGGTATAAGCGTTGAAAGAAACTTTACAGGCACGCTTGTCTTAAAACGCAAACAAGTTACTTACGAGTGGAGTACGTTTTTACAAGAATATAGCAAAAGTGTAAAAACTTTGGAAAAACTCAAACCCAAAACCGATGAAGGTGATAAATATCTGCTTTTATCGTCTTACGAAGACGATTATACAGGCGATGCTATCATACTAGCTACTCCCAAAAACGAAATGGGCTACAAACGCCTTACACTGATGCGGTACAACAAAAATTTGGATTTAGTAGCCAAAAAAGATATAGATTTTCCTTACGGAATGAATGCCTTTTATAAATCTGTTCTGACTGAAAAAAGTGCTGAAGACGAAGATATACAAATTACCAAAGGAGCATTTATAATGCTTGCCCCCAGCCGTTGGAGCCGAGAGAAAGCCCCCAAAGAGAAGGTCAATCATTTTGAGATTTTAAAGTTTGATAATCATTTTGAAAACATTGTACGCGTGCCTTTCCAAGCCGAAACAGCTCTTTGGCGAATTGACGAAGACTTCGAGCATAAAGATAGCTATTATTTCTATGGGCTTTCTGCCGATACCAAAGGCAAATACTACGACCAAATCCTCAATCCTAACAAGTTCAAATCTATTCAAATAATGAAGTATAATGCCCTTGAAAACAAAGTAGATTATATTGCCAATACAAGTCTTGATGAAATGAAATCGAAAATCAAAACACCCCCAAGCCAAAAACGAAAACCTGTGTTTAAAGGGCAACAATTCAAGAGAAAAATTTTATTTGTAAATGATAGAGACGAACTAGTGTTATCGGGGCAAAACTTTAAAGCAACGAAAAAAGGCATTGTTTATCAAGATGTTATTTCGTTTTATTTTGATAATAAAGGACGCTTACGTGCTATGTACGGCATTGACCCCATTGAAAACAACAAATACGCCAAAGGCTGGGGAGCTCCGCAATATTTTCTAGATGTGAGCGAATCCAAACAAAATATGTATTTGATACTTACCGAAATAGATGGCTACGACAGAGGCGATGATAGATTAGAGTTTTATCCTCGTATTGCTAAAATCTCTAAAAATGATGCCTCTATTACTGATTTTATCACAATGTGTGTGAAAGACAAAAAGAAATTTTATTTAGATAAAAAGTTTCCTTTTTTCAACCCCGAACCCTATAAAACAACTTTTATTGGTACTACCTCCAATGGAAAATATCTATACTTTGGAAGAGTAAAGTTAGATTAGCAATTTTTTCCTAAAAAAACAACTCATTTGGCTATTAAAACACAAACCTATGAGGTTTTGAAAACCTCATAGGTTTGTATTAAAATTTTCTCAATTTTTCATTTTGTTATCCACAAAATTTTGTTTGCGATTTTTATGAAAATAAAAATTCAATTTAAACGATAAGGTACAATAAGCTTAAATTCGGGGATGATGACAGTAATTTTTTTACCATCCATTTGGCGTTGCATAGTGTAGCTACCTCGCATTTTACCAATCTCCGATTTTAAATTACAGCCTGAAACATACTCATAAGTATCTCCAGGCTCAAGAATTGGTTGTTTACCGACTACTCCTTCTCCTTTCACTTCTGTAATAGTGCCACAAGAGTCATAGATAATCCAGTGCCTTGTAAGTAGCTGGATAGTATGATTACTTCCATTTTCAATACGAACTTTATAAGTAAAAGCATAATGCAGCTGCTTGGCATTGGAATACTCGGGGTGGTATAGGGTCTGCACACTTACTCTTACTCCATCTGTAATTTGGGTAACCATAAAAGTAGCATTGTACGTATCAAAATTACAAAAATATTAGGATACTTCGCTAAAATACTAAAATTTTTTTACGACAATTTCAAAATAGTTCATATTATTCAATGAGAAAACCATAAAAAAACCTATGAGGTTTTGAAAACCTCATAGGTTTACATTATGATACTTCAAAAAAACTATCAAACATAAAGAAACAAACAATCTCGTTCTGTATTCTACTCTCCGACCAAACTCTCGATTATTTCTAAAATTTCTTTGATTTTAGGGCTTCCTAACATATATTGAATATTTTTTCCCTCTCTTCTGCTTGCAAGCACACCGCTATTTCGCATATTTGCTAAATGATGAGATGTAAGCGACTGCTCCAAATCTAATTTTTCACAAATTTCAGAAACAGTCATTTTTGTATTTTGCAGCAGTAAAAGTATAATATTAACTCGTATAGGATGAGCCATTGCCCTTAAAAAAGCAGTGAGCTTTTTATTAGGAACAGTAAGAGTAGCTTTTGTTTTTTTCGTCATAACTACCTAATTTTCAGTGGTGTTATTCTTAAATAAAAGTTTCGCAAGTTTTTGATTTTTCCCAAGTATTACAAGGTAATTTTTTTCATTTGTCTAAATTTTTATACGATTGTATATGGTAAAACCTAAAAAACATTTAGGACAACACTTCTTAAAAGACTTTAAACTAGCTCAAAAGATAGCTGACCTCTTGCAAAGCCCAGCAGAAATACCAGTTTTAGAGATTGGAGCAGGTACAGGTGTTCTGACACAATTTCTACTGAATAAAAAAAATCCTCTTTATATCATTGAAATTGATAGAGAATCCATTCGATACTTAAAAGAGCATTTTGCAATCATAGCCAAACAAAACCGACTTTGGGAAGGTGATTTTTTGGCTTTGGATTTACATTCCAATTTTTCCTCAAATATAGCAATTATCGGAAATTTTCCTTACAATATTTCTTCACAAATTTTTTTCAAAATTCTTGAAAACCGCCACCAAGTAGTAGAAGTAGTATGTATGCTACAAAAAGAAGTAGCTAAAAGGATCGCCTCGCCACCGGGTAGCAAAGAATATGGCATTTTGAGCGTACTTTTACAGGCTTATTACGAAATAAAATATCATTTCACCGTCTCGGAAAATGTTTTCCAACCTCCACCCAAAGTAAAATCAGCTGTTATTCGTTTACAAAGAAACTCTACTCAAACATTACCTTGTGAGGAGTTGCTCTTTTTTGAAGTAGTAAAAACTGCCTTCAATCAGAGGCGTAAAACCTTACGAAATGCTCTGCAACAATTTATCAGAACTGAAAGTTTTAAAAATCAGAGTATACTCCAAAAACGTGCTGAGCAACTTACTGTATCGGACTTTGTTTTTCTTACACAAAAAATTCAAGAACAATCATAATTTTTTGCATATTTGCAAATCAATAAAAACATAATACCATTGCACTATGATAAAATCAGAAGATTTCCAAGAGCTACTTGCCGAAATTAGTGGTGCTAAATTTGAAAAAGAATTTTTAGCCCAAAGAAAAGTATTTTTGTGGGGAGCCGTACATGATGAATCGGCAAAATATGTAGTAGATAGACTGCTCTATTTAGAGGCAAAAGACCCCGGCAAAGAAATTACTTTCTATATCAACAGCCCAGGGGGGGTTGTTACCTCAGGAATGATTATCTATGATACAATGCAAATGATTAGCTCGCCTGTAAGCACCGTTTGCATCGGACTTGCCGCCTCAATGGGTTCTATTCTGCTTTCAGGGGGTAAAAAAGGCAGAAGATTTATTTATCCAAGTGGCAGAGTAATGATACATCAGCCTGCTATTGGTGGCTACATTCAGGGGCAAGCCAGCGATATTGCTATTACTGCCAAAGAAATACTGAAAACCAAAGAGTTAGGTGCTAAAATTTTAGCACAAAATTGTGGTAAGAGTGTTGAACAAATTATGAAAGATTTTGACCGCGATTACTGGATGAATGCCGAAGAATCTGTAGCTTATGGAATTGTTGATGAGATTGTAACAAAAATCTAAACAAAAAAAGACTTCTTTTTCACTTGAAACAAAGCTCTTGTTTGTTCTTATCTTGGGCTAAAAATTGCATTCGAACAAAAGTAAAACACAACCAAACCAAATCACCAAACCTGATAGGGTTTAAAGACCTACCAGGTTTGGTAGCAGATTTAGATTTTCTTCTGCACAAGCATTTTTGAAGTTTCAATGTTTTGAGAGGTTTTAATAAATGTTTTAGGCTTGGCAATATAAGGAGCTATCACCAATGCCACAATAGAGGTAAGTTTAATAAGAATATTCATAGAAGGTCCTGAGGTATCTTTGAAAGGGTCGCCTACGGTATCGCCTGTCACAGAAGCCTTATGAGGTTCTGATTTTTTGTAGTAAGTTTGCCCATCAATTACTACCCCTTTCTCAAAAGACTTTTTAGCGTTATCCCAAGCACCTCCTGCATTTGATTGAAACATTGCCATCAGTACACCTGAAACGGTAATACCTGCAAGCAAGCCTCCAAGTACCTCTGCTCCAAATACAAAGCCTGTAACCGCAGGTACTACAAGTGCAATAGCTCCAGGCAAAAGCATTTCGCGAATAGCGGCACGTGTAGAAATAGCTACGCACTTTTCATATTCAGGACGAGCTTTCCCCTCCATAATTCCTTTAATTTCACGGAACTGACGGCGAACTTCATTCACCATATCCATAGCGGCTTTTCCTACAGCATTGATAGCTAGAGAAGAGAAAATAAAGGGTATCATTCCTCCCACAAAAAGCCCTGCAAGAACCTTAGCATTAGAGATATCAATTGCATCTATACCTGCCGTACCCATAAACGCCGCAAACAATGCAAGCGAAGTAAGTGCCGCTGATGCTATCGCAAAGCCTTTTCCAACAGCTGCGGTCGTATTACCAACAGCATCAAGAATATCTGTTTTTTTACGTACATCTTCTTCTAAACCTGACATTTCGGCAATTCCTCCTGCATTATCGGCAATAGGGCCGAAGGCGTCAATAGCAAGTTGCATAGCTGTAGTTGCCATCATACCTGCTGCTGCAATGGCTACTCCGTACAAACCTGCAAAATAATACGAACTCACAATACCTGCCGCAAGGACAATAATAGGTAACGCTGTGGACTCCATACCTACTGCCAAACCACCAATTACGTTGGTAGCATGCCCAGTACCTGACTTTTTGATAATGGAGAGCACTGGTCTTTTGCCCATCGAAGTGTAATATTCAGTAATCCAACTCATCAAAGCTCCTACTAAAAGCCCAATAGCTACCGACCAAAATACCCCCATTGATGTAAATACTTCGCCGCGGATACTCATTTGGGCAGGCATCACAAATTGTATTACAAAGAAAGATGCGATAGCAGTTAGTACAATAGATGCCCAATTACCTATATTCAAAGCTTTTTGTACACTATCATCTTCTTTACTTATTCTTACGAAAAGCATTCCGACAATAGAAAAAACAATGCCAATACCTGCAATAAGCATGGGAAGTAAAATAGGTGCAATACCTCCTACGGCATCAGCCGACTTGATTTCCCTACCCAAAACCATAGTAGCCAGGATAGTAGCCACATACGAGCCAAACAAATCAGCACCCATACCCGCAACATCACCTACGTTATCGCCTACGTTGTCGGCAATGGTAGCAGGATTGCGAGGGTCATCTTCGGGGATACCCGCTTCTACTTTACCCACTAAGTCTGCCCCTACGTCTGCAGCTTTTGTATAAATTCCTCCTCCTACACGTGCAAAAAGAGCTATGCTTTCTGCTCCCAACGAAAAGCCTGTAAGGACTTCCAAAGCAATTTCCATTGATTCGCCATTTACATTGCCATCTTTTACAAAAAGTGCCATAAACAAAATAAACAAGCTACCTAAGCCCAATACCGCCAAGCCTGCAACACCTGTGCCCATTACAGAACCTCCTGTAAAAGATACTTTCAGGGCTTGTGCCAAACTGCTACGAGCCGCCTGTGCAGTACGTACATTCGCTTTGGTGGCTATTCGCATACCTATAAAACCTGCAATAGCAGAAAATACTGCTCCTACTACGAAAGAAAAAACAATAAGTGGATGCGACTTTTCATTAGTCTGGGAAAGAAAAAATAAAAGTAAGCCTGTAATTGCTACAAAATATGCAAGAACTTTGTATTCAGCTTTCAAGAAAGCCATCGCTCCGCGAGCAATGTTTCCTGCAATTTCTCGCATTTTTTCTTCGCCTGCATCTTGCTTACTTACCCAAGCTGATTTAAGATAGGTAAAAAGTAGCCCTACAATACCTAAAACTGGTACTACATACAATAGGAAAGATAAATTCATACGCTTTCTAAGTTTATGAGGTTGAAAAATAAAATTTTACATTTCGAAAAGTCGTGCAAATATAAATCTTGTTGAGAAATTTTTTATAATTTTTTTTGAAAAATGCGGCAATACAAGTACTAAGCAGTATTCTCTTTGATAGTTTTAGTACCCATGCCATGAGGTTTTCAAAATCTTATAGTTTTTTTCAAGATTTGCTTTGAAAACTCATAGTTTTTTTGGATTTCAAACAGCCCTGCTTGTTGACAAAGTAAGCAAAAAACTTTTTACCCAAAACCCACTTACCAAATGATGTTTGGCAATTATAAACTTTCCCACTCCTGTTGAATGAAATTTACCAAATTTTTGATATACTCCGATGAAAAATTGAAAGAAATACCTGCGGTTTGATAAATTTCAGGGATAGTTTTAGTATAGCCCAAAGCAAGAGCATTTAAGTAAGCATTTAAGCCTTTTTTGAAGTCTTTTTGCGTATTTTGCCATACAGCGATGGCACCGAGTTGGGCAAAGCCATATTCAATATAGTAGAATGGTACTTCGTAAATATGAAGTTGTTTTTGCCAATGATACGCTTTGAATTGCTCTATACCGTGCCAATCTACCACTTGAGACGAAAATTCTTCATAAATACTTACCCAAGCCTCTTTCCTTTCTTCGATGGTATGATGAGGGTTTTCATAGAGCCAATGCTGAAACTTATCAATGCAGGCAATCCAGGGCAGTATGGTGAGAATATCCTCTAAATGTTCTTTTTTTGCCCTTTTGAGGTCTTGTTCATTTTTGAAAAATATATCCCAAAAAGGAAGGGTAATCAGTTCCATACTCATGGAAGCAAGTTCAGCGACTTCGGCAGTAGGTTCTTTAAAGGTATTGATTTCCAAATCTTTACACAAAACCGAATGAATAGCGTGCCCGCTTTCATGCAGAAGTGTTGTTAAGTCTCTCAAATTAGAAGTAGCATTCATAAATATGAACGGGTAGCCTGTCTCGGCGAGCGGATAGTTGTAACCCCCAGGAGCTTTATTTTTGCGAGAAGCTAAGTCCAGATGTCCCATTTCTTTCATTCTACGGAGGCAATCACCTAAAAATGGGTCTAACTTATCAAGGCAGGTAATAGTTTTTTCGGTAAGTTCATCGGTATTTTCAAAAACCTTGAGGGGAGGTAAGCCATTGATATCAACCTGTAAATCCCAAGGACGCAGGCTTTCCAACTTCATGGCAGTTTTGCGTTGTGCAAAGATTTCATTGACAAGGGGCATTACTTCTTTTTTAATAGCCTTGTGAAAACAGAAGCAATCCTGTGGGCTGTAGTCGAAGCGTCCTAATGATGCAAAGGCGTAGTCGCGAAAGTTCTGAAAGCCTGCATTCAAAGCTACTTGGTGGCGTAGTCGGATAAGCTCTGAAAGTAGCTCATCGAGTTTATCTTTCTCTTCTATGCGGCGGTTCTGAATAGCCAAATAGGCTTTTTCACGGATATTGCGTTCTTGCTCATCAAGTAAATTAGCGGCTTGTTGTAGGGTAAGTTCCTCATTTTCCCAAAGGATAGTCATAGCTCCTGCAATAGCCCCGTATTGGCGTTCTTTGATTTGCAACTCGGTAAGCAGAGGAATATTTTCTTTTCTAAAAATTTCTGCTTGCTTACGCAAAGAACGTATCGTAATACGAAAAGCAGGTTCTAGCTCCTGCAATTCATCAAGAAAAGGGCTTTGTAAGCATTTTTCGTTGAGTTTGTGTGTATATTCGGTAGTTTGCGGTTGTATTTGGCTTACAAAATCATTGAAATGTTGGGTAAGTGTTTCGTCAGCCGTGTTGCAAGTCATTCGGATATAACGCCAAGCCAAATCTTCGGAAAGCACACTTTCCAGTTCGCTTCTGTCGCGAAACCATTGTCTGAAATCATTTACATTAGATATTTTCCTTTCCAAAAGGTTTTGGTAAAAAGGCAAAATTGTTTCCCAAGATCGCACTTGAAAGTCAGCAGGTAGAAAGTTTCTTTTTTTCAACATAAAACGGCTTATTTTTTCTCAAAAATTCAAAAAAAACTTATTTTTGCCAAAGTTTTACCAAAAATTTTACGATTGTGGCACTGTTTGGTTGGTTTTCCAAAGAAAAAAAGGAAGCACTAGATAAGGGTTTAGAAAAAACTAAGACAAACTTTTTCACCAAATTGGGGAAAGCCATTGCGGGCAAATCCAAAGTTGATGAAGAAGTACTCGACGAACTGGAAAACATTTTGATTTCGGCAGATGTAGGCGTAGCAACTACGCTGAAAATCATAGAACGTTTGGAACAACGCGTAAAAAGAGATAAATATCTAAATACCGAAGAATTGGATAAAATCTTGCGGGAAGAGATTATGGCTCTTTTACAAGAAAACAAATCCGCAGATTTAGCAGATTTTGAAATTCCTAAGCTCAATTATCCTTATGTAATTATGGTAGTAGGGGTAAATGGCGTAGGAAAAACCACCACTATCGGAAAGTTGGCGGCTCAATATCATTTGAAAGGTAAAAAAGTGGTTTTAGGAGCGGCAGATACATTCAGGGCGGCGGCAGTAGAACAACTGAAAATCTGGGGCGAACGCGTAGGCGTGCCTGTGATTGAGTTGGGTATGGGCAAAGATCCTTCCAGTGTGGTATTTGAGGCGGCTAGAAAAGCCTCTCAAATGCAAGCAGATGTGCTTATCATTGATACTGCGGGCAGATTACACAACAAAGTGCATCTGATGAATGAACTTGCCAAAATGAAAAAAACCCTTCAGAAATTTATTCCTGATGCTCCTCATGAGGTTTTGCTTGTACTTGATGGCAGTACAGGGCAAAATGCTGTAATGCAGGCACGCGAATTTACCAAAACTACTGATGTTACAGCTTTGGCTATTACCAAATTAGATGGTACTGCCAAAGGCGGCGTAGTAATTGGAATTTCCGATGAATTCAAAATTCCTGTCAAATATATTGGTGTAGGAGAAAAAATTGAAGATTTGCAAGTATTCAACCGAGCCGAGTTTGTAGATTCTCTTTTCAAGAAAAGCTAAAAAGCCTCTGAAAAGGCTTTTTAGTGTACATCTAAGCAACATTTAATGCTGATTTCTTCCGCCTTGAAATGGGAATATTCTCACCTGTCGAGATTTCTAAAAATTCTTTTCCCCAAGTTCTAACAAACATTCTATTCACTGCAAAAGACCTATGCGGTCGTAAAAATAATTCTTGAGGCAACTTTTGTAAAAGAGTTTTCAAAGGACGCGAAAAACAATATACTTTATCAGTAGTAAGTATTCGCGTATAATTGCCCATTGCTCGCAAGAAAATAATTTCATCAAAAGGGATTTGATAAGTTTGCTTGCGGTCGGCTATTTCCAAAAACTTTTTAGTGTTTAGATACACCGCTTTAACAAAAGGCAAGTTCCTGATTTGCTCAAATACCGCATACAAAGGACAATTTTCTTCCAAATCTACAACGAATTGTACAAGTTGTTTCATAGGCAAAAAGTTTTAGAAGATGAAACCAAAAGAAGTGTTTTTTCGTATTTATTTATACCATAAAAGCCCCCAAAGGTAACCGCCTTTTACTCAAAAAAATTAACCACTTACGAAATTTGCATTGCATTTGCATTTTTTTCATACGAATCCGTTTTAGCCTTTCACGAAATAAACAGCATCATTCAGACAATAAAAAATTTCTTTCGGCAATTCTGGAATGGAAATTGTTTGTAAAAAAACAGGTTTCCAATGTTTCACTTAAAAAAAGACATAATTATGAAAAAACTAACTCTCACAACCCGCATTCTAGCCGCTCTCTTTTTAGGCTTAGTAATTACGTTTGGTGCTTGCAAAGGTCCTAAAGGTGACAAAGGTGACCCAGGACCCCAAGGACCCCAAGGACCCGCAGGACAAGATGGTGCCGCTGGACCCCAAGGACCTGCTGGTGCCAACGGACAAGATGCTTTTATTACCCTCGCTACCCCTGCAAGCATTACACTAGTAGGAGCAAAGTTAAGCGATAACACTACCCATCTCGGAGGTTCACCAGCTGATGATGTCATTAACTTTAATCGATTAAACCAGCCTGCTTACTATAACTATAACTCTTCCTCGAGTACGGGTTCATTGTTTTTCAACCTAAGTAATGCACAAGGTTCTACCTTTTTTTTAAACATATCGTCATCAGCCCCTAATTTAGGAAGTTTGGCTGTTAGTAATATTAATAATCTTTCAGTTAGTTCAACGGTAAGAGTACCTATAACTGGTGGTTTTCATCAAAAATCCTTCTCTGCAGGTGACACTAATCTTACGAATGATGACACTATCAAAATAAATACTATCAGTTACAACGGCAGTACAGGTATTTTAACAATTAACTTAACTTTACAAGACAACTTATCAGTTGATGGAGATGGCAATGGGAGAGCAATTGCTACTACTTTAAACGGTGATACAGGTCCTGCTAGTGCTACTATCACGATGCAAATTCCCGTAGCCAATGTAACATCTCGTACGCTTTAAGCATAGCTATACAAGAAAAAAACGAAGGAAAACAAATAGGACATAGCTTATGGCTATGTCTTATTTTTTGCAAAAATCATTAAAAAAAATACCCGAAATCATCTTCGGCATTTGCGTTTTTTTGATAATTTTACCGCAAATCATAAAAGCAATGAAGACTATTATCATTCCCACAGATTTTTCTGCCAATGCCGATTTAGCAGTAACACTTGCTTTACGTATCAACCAAGAAGAGCCTTGCCGCTTTGTATTTGTAAATGTTTCACAACCGGAAATTCCTGTAAATCTTACAGGACAGCAACATAGCGAAGCTCTGGAAAATTATACTATTTTGCAAAAAGATAAGCTCCAAAAGCACATAGAAGCCCTCGGAGTACAAGCCTCTGCCAAAAGAGAAATCGCTTATGTAGTGCGTTTAAGCCCTCTTGTAAGCGAAAGTATCGCAGAAATAGCCGATCAATACAAAGCCGATTTGATTGTGATGGGAACTAAAGGTGCCAGCGGAATAAAAAAACTATTTTTCGGTAGCAATACTTCCAACACAATTCAAAACTCAAAAGTGCCTGTAATAGCTGTACCTGCTTCTTATCAGGGTGGAAAAATTGAGCAAATTGCCCTTGCAAGCGATTTGATAAACCCAGTAGCCAAAATAAGTAAGGTTTTAGAGTTGGTTCGTATTTTTGAGGCCAACCTACAGCTAGTTCATGTATATCCCAACTATCCAGAAATGGTAAAATTAGATACATTTCCGAATCGTCGTTTTATTACAGAACTGCGTGAAAAATTAGCTTATTCTAAAATGGAACTTTTCTTTATGCAAACTCGCAAGGAAAATGATATTCACGGCGGTTTGAAAGAGTTTGTGCGTGTCTATAAGCCTGATATGCTCGTGATGTTTACACATAAACGCAGTTTTTGGGATAAAATCTTCGATGGTAGTCGTACCGAAGAAGTAGTTTATACCACCAACGTACCTTTACTTGCTATTCGTTGGGAAGTGTGATATGTGTGGAGCTTTTGAAAGAAAAAAGTTTCAAAGCCCCACGTTGCAATTACTCATTTTCTTCAATTTCTCTGTCAAGATGTTCTTGTACAACCTCGATGGCATTATCAATTACATCGCTCAGAGCGGTAATGAATGTACCTTTTTGCTGTTTTGCCAAGGAGATGGCATGTTTGAGGGCATCTACTTCTTTACGAATAACTTCGTGGGTTACTTTACGTTTAGATTTTTTAATGCCTTTCAGAATTAAATCAATAATTTCTTGTTCGGTTCTGCCTCGTAAGTGTTTTTCTTGTCGGATGATGATGTGGTCAAACATACGAGCGGCAATAGCGGCACATTCCATAATGTCTTGGTCTCGGCGGTCGCCTACTCCTGCAATGATGCCAATTTTGTAAGGGGAATCTACATTTGCCAAGAACTCTTCAATAGCCAAATAGCCTGCAGGGTTGTGGGCGAAATCAATCATTACTTGGAAATTGCGGAAATTAAAAATATTCATTCTGCCTGGTGTTTGAGCAGGCGAAGGGATAAAAGTTCCCAGAGAGAGTTTGATGTCTTCGGTTTTGAAGCCTGAAAGATAAGCAGCTAAGGTAGCGGCAAGGACATTGGCAACCATAAATTTGGCTTTTCCCCCCATTGTAAGAGGAATATGTGTGGCCTTTTCTACTCTGATTTTCCACTCTCCTTTTTTGATTGTGACAAAGCCATTTTCATAAACACAAGCAATACCTCCTGCTTTACAATGCCTTTTGATTACAGGATGCTCTTCGTCCATACTAAAATAGGCTACGTTACACTCGAGTTCTTTGGCAATTTTTACACAATATTCGTTTTCAGCATTCAGGATAGCCCACCCATCAGGTTTTACACTTTTGGGTACAACTGCTTTTACACGAGCCAAATCATCGAGGGTTTCAATATCGTTCAAGCCTAGATGGTCTTCGGCAATATTAGTAATGATGCCGATATCGCAACGGCTAAATCCTAAGCCTGCTCGCAAAATACCTCCTCTTGCACACTCCAGAACGGCAAATTCTACGGTAGGGTCTTTGAGGATAAATTCGGTGCTGTAAGGTCCTGTGGTATCTCCTTTTTCCAAAAGATGATTTTGTACATAAATACCATCAGAAGTAGTAAAACCTACACGATATCCCATATTTTTTACAATATGGGCAATCAGGCGAGTAGTAGTAGTTTTTCCGTTGGTTCCTGTAATAGCAATAATAGGAATACGTGAAGGTTTGCCAGGTGGATAAAGCATATCAAGCACGGGTGCGGCTACATTGCGTGGCAAGCCTTCGGCAGGGGCAAGATGCATACGGAAACCTGGTGCCGCATTTACTTCCAAAATTACGCCTCCATTTTCAGAAAGGGGCTCGGTGAGGTTAGGAGCCATAATATCAATTCCGCAAATATCTAATCCGATTATTCGTGAAATTCTTTCTGCCAAAAATATATTTTCCGGGTGCATCAAGTCCGTAACATCAATGGAAGTACCCCCAGTGCTCAAATTGGCAGTAGATTTAAGATAAACTATTTCTCCTTTGGTCGGAATAGTTTCTAGCGAGTATCCTTTTTTAGCAAGCAAATCAAGGGTATCCCTATCTACGGTAATTTCAGTGAGTACATTTTCGTGTCCATAACCACGACGAGGGTCTTTGTTTTCAATATCAATCAATTCTTGGATAGTATGCTTGCCATCACCTTTGACGTGTGCGGGTACACGTTGGGCGGCGGCAACGACTTTGTGGTCAATCACTAAAACTCTAAAATCATAACCTGTAATAAATTGCTCAACAATCACTCGGCGAGAGTATTTTTTGGCGTGTTTGAATCCTTCCAGAGCCGCTTCCCAAGTTTTTACATTGATAGAAGCCCCTTTGCCGTGATTGCCGTCTAATGGTTTAATTACAATCGGATAACCAATTTTTTTGATAGTTCTTGCCAAATCTTCTTCATCTACGCAAGTATCGCCTTTGGCAACAGGAATGGCATTGTTGGCGAGCATACGCTTAGTTTCTTCTTTGTCACAAGCAATTTCAACGGCAATGTTGCTGGTTTTGCAAGTGATAGTTGCCTGAAAACGCATTTGATTTACCCCATAACCTAATTGCACCAGAGAGTTTGTCCCCAGCCTTATCCAAGGAATATCGCGTGCTATGGCTTCTTCTACAATAGAGCCCGTACTGGGTCCCAAACGCACTTCTTCGCGTATTTCACGCATTTTTTGAATATCTTTTTGCAAATCGTATTCCTCACCTTTTACAAGGGCTTCGGCAATACGTACGGCGGCTTCGGCGGCGTAGATGCCCACTTTTTCTTCTACATAGCTGAATACTACATTATACACGCCGGGTGTTTTGGTTTGGCGTGTTCTGCCAAAACCTGTATCCATACCTGCAAGTGTCTGTATTTCAAGAGCAATGTGTTCAATGACGTGCCCCATCCAGGTACCTTCTTTTACTCGTATGAAAAAGCCACCAGGTACGCCTTCCGAACAGCGATGCTCATACATAGAAGGAAACATCTTTTTCAGTCGGCTTAAAAAACCTTTGATTTTGTTGGTGGGTTTTTGCTCCAAATCTTCTAAATCCAAACGCATCTGAATGAGTTTTTTACGACTGATACTCCAAACATTAGGACCTCGCAAGGCTTGTATGCTCAAAATTTTCATAAGGGTAAAAATTTTAGTAAAACCAAAAGATATTTTGCAGATAGCTTTGGCAATAAAATAAAAATTTGAAAGTAAGTCAATACTTAAAGTTTTATTTTGACTTTGAATTTTTTTGTGAAACTTTTGGTAGATTTTTTTGCAGGTACAAGTGCTTAAACAAATTACCAAAACACCTGCATAATCTGCAATAGCTGAGCCTGCGGAAAATGAATTTGCATAAGGTTTTTTGGTTTGTGAAAACAATTTTTTCTCTCTATTTTTGCAAGCTCAAAACACGATTGTCGGTATGTCTTTGAAATGTGGAATTGTAGGCTTGCCTAATGTAGGAAAATCTACTTTGTTTTCAGCTCTCACTAGTATTCAGAATGTTGCGGCGAATTACGAATTTGCTACTATCGACCCCAATATCGGCATTGTAGATGTGCCCGATAGCCGTTTGTATGCTCTTGCCGAAATTGTGAAACCTCAGAAAATTGTGCATACTACTGTTGAGTTTGTAGATATTGCAGGGCTTGTAAAAGGAGCCAGCAAAGGTGGCGGGCGTGGCAATGCCTTTCTAGCAAATATTCGTGAGGTAGATGCGATTATTCACGTTTTGCGTTGTTTTGATGATGACAACGTAGTACGCTCTGCAGGGCCTGTGAATCCTGTTTCAGATAAAGAAATAGTAGAAATGGAATTGCAACTCAAAGATTTAGAAAGCATTGAGAAAAAAATTGCCAAAGTAGAACGTGCCGCCAAATCGGGAGATAGCAAAGCCAAAGTAGAATTGGAAGCTTTAAAACGTTACAAAGCTCATCTAGAACAGGGAAAAAATGCACGGACTTTACCCGATGCTACCGAAGAAGAAAAAGAAGCCGTAAAAGACTTGTTTTTGCTCACAATGAAGCCCGTTTTGTATGTAGCCAATGTTGATGAAAAATATTTGCACGAAGACAACCATCACGTAAAAGCTCTTCGGGAGGCGGTCAGAAACGAAGACGCGGAAGTATTGCGTATTTGTGCCGCTTTGGAGGCTCAAATTGCAGAAATAGCTGATAAAGAAGAGCGAAAAATGTTTTTGAAAGAGTACGGATTAGAAGAATCAGGATTAGATGTGCTGATTCGTGCCGCTTACAAGTTGCTTAATCTCATCACCTACTTTACCGCAGGCGAAAAAGAAGTGCGTGCCTGGACTATCGGAAGAGGCTGGAAAGCCCCCCAAGCCGCTGGCATTATCCATTCCGATTTTGAAAGAGGCTTTATCAAGGCAGAGGTTATCAAGTTTGCTGATTTTATACATTATAAATCTGAGCAAGCCTGTAAAGAAGCTGGTAAAATAGCTGTACAAGGCAAAGATTACATCGTAGAAGATGGCGACATTATGCACTTCCGTTTTAATGTGTAAGATATTTAAACCTGATAGGTTTTAAAAACCTATCAGGCCCGACACGTTGAAACAAGATTTATTTCAGCCATAGATGAGTTTACCAAAGCACATTCGATGCGTCTTGCCTGTAACGAAAACGCATCAATTACGTTCTTATCAGATTTCAGTAAATTTTGGTAATCTTAACTAAATTTGTATTTTGCATTCTATAAAAATCTACTATGATTTTAAGCGTTCGAAACCTAAGCAAGCAATACGCTACACACAAAGCACTGGATAATGTTAGTTTCGATGTACCTGCTCAAAGTATTTTTGGCCTTTTAGGACCCAACGGAGCAGGAAAAACTACACTTATTCGTACCATCACACAAATTATCAGTTTAGATAGTGGAGAAATTACCTTTAAAGGAGAAAGACTCAATCCTTCGCATATACCAGCTATTGGCTACTTGCCCGAAGAGCGAGGTCTTTACAAGAAGATGAAAGTAGGTGAGCAACTCGTATATTTGGCTCGCCTGAAAGGCTTAAATAGCCAAGAAGCTAAAAAACGTATCAAGTACTGGGTAGAAAAATTAAATATGCAAGGCTGGGCTGAAAAAAATATCGAGGAACTTTCCAAAGGTATGCAACAAAAAGTACAGTTTGTAGCTACTGTCTTGCACAAACCCGAACTGATAATTCTAGACGAGCCTTTCACAGGCTTTGACCCAATAAATGCTCAAATTATTAAAAATGAAATACTAGAACTACGAAAAAGTGGAGCAACTATCCTTTTTTCTACCCATCGAATGGAGTCGGTAGAAGAATTGTGCGATTATATCGTGCTTATCAATCGTTCTAAAAAAGTTTTAGAAGGCAAGATGGATGAAATTAAAAAACAATACAAAAATCATTCATACAAAGTACGTTGTAAAGGAATTATTGCAGAATTGCCCGAAGGAATGCGTATTCTGCAAGAAAATCGCTATGAAAACGAAATAGAATTTGTCATTCAAATTTTACCAAAGCAAACTCCCAACGAACTTTTGCGATTTATACTTCCACAAGTAGAAATTTATCATTTTGAAGAAAATATCCCAAGCATCAATGATATTTTCATACAACTTGTAGAAGAAAGTTCTAAATCCTATGCTTAGATTTTAAGCTTACATATTCAAATGGAATTTTTTGAGTTATGCTACCTCTTTTATACAACGCTAATGATTTTGAGTTGCAGAATGCTCTCCATTTGGCACAACTTTCGGCTTGGGCATACCGAACAGACGAAAATGGCTTACAAAATGATCTGCAAGCACTAGGATATGGCTATTTTATCTTTGTACATGAAGGAAAAGACAAAGGATATGATACGAATGTTTTCGTAGCAACTAATGAAGATACTTTCCTCATTGTTTTTCGTGGTACAGAAGAAAATAGCCTAGAAGATTGGCTGAACAACATAGACAATCGCTCGTTTACCTATGGCATAGGCAAGGTACGACAAGGTTTTTGGGAAGCAACCCAAATAGTTTGGAAGCAATTACTAGATCAAATTCGATCTCATTATAAATCTACTCAAAGAATTTGGCTTACAGGGCACAGTCAAGGGGGAGCTTTGGCACAGCTCACAGCTCGTAGGCTTTTTGATGAAAAATTTTCTATACAAGGCGTTTATACCTTCGGGCAACCCAAAGTAGGCGATTTACTTTTCGCTTCCAGTTACGACAATGTATTGCGTAAGCAAACTTTTCGGCTTTATACGGAAGAAGACAACATAGTGAAAAACCCACCTAATTTATATCATTCGGGCATAGGGGTTAGACTAAAAGCAGATGGCCTTTTTGAAATTGAGTATTTTAAGAATATTTTTGAAACCGCTGAAAATACCTTTACAACAATTATGGACCTGCTCTGGGATTACTCCACAGATAGCTTACAAGCTCATTCCATACAAGCTTATCTGGAAAGGTTGAAAAAATACTGCCGAATAATTACATAGTTACCAAGTAGCTAAAATTGTCTTGCCGCCTATACTTTTTTCACCAATTTTTACTACTACTTTTGCTTCAAGAGGAATAAAAATATCAACCCTTGAGCCAAATTTAATGAAACCAAATTCATCGCCTTGTTGTACTTTCTGACCTTCTTTTACATACCAAACAATGCGTTTTGCCAAAGCCCCTGCAATTTGTCTAAACAGCACTTCTTTGCCTTCGGGAGTGCGTACAGCGATCGTTGTTCTTTCGTTTTCGGTACTAGACTTAGGATGCCAAGCTACTAAGTATTTCCCCTTATGATACTTAAAATAGCATATTTCGCCTGAAACAGGATTGCGATTGATATGTACATTGAAAGGCGACATAAAAATAGAAATCTGCCGACAATGCCTTTGTAAAAATTCGCTCTCCAATACTTCCTCGATAGCCACTATTTTGCCATCAGCAGGAGCGAGAATATGAGCAGGGTTTTGCTCGATATGCCTTGTAGGATTTCTAAAAAATTGTAAAACAATTACAAAAATTACCAAGCAAATACTTAAAATAATGTTTTGTATAAGTCTATTTTCAGGAAAAAGCCCAACTGCTCCCAAATACAAAATGGTAGAAACGAAAAGAACTAAAAATATTGTTTTGAAACCTTCTCTATGAACAGACATAATAGTTTTTTTGCAAAGAAAATTTTTTCAGGGCAAAATGTCAAATTAATATCAAAAATCCTACAAAGGTTTTTCGAAGAAATGAATTTTTTTGCACCTTTGCACGTTGTTTCTCAAATTTAATCTTATAGCATATGTTCAAAAAACTTTCTCTGATTGCTTCTATTATGTTATTTTGGGCTTGCGATAGCAAGCAAAGTTCGCAGAAAACGCCAACAGAAAATCTGCAAGATAGCACCAGAGCTATTCAGGAGCAGAAACCCATAGCCGATATGAAAGAAGCACCTACCATCACCGATATTCTGAATACAGGCGAAAACTTTTCAATGTTTGCTTCTTATCTCAATACAGAGTTTTCAAAAATGCTCACCGAAGGCGAATATACCGTACTTGCTCCTAACAACAAAGCGATTGAAAGTTTAGGTGAAGCTAAAATGAACAAATTCATTTCGCAAGGAGGAGCATTTATCAAAAGGCATATCATCAAGGGTAAATTTGATGTAAAAACGCTTCAAAATACCCCTGAAATAACTACTCTGGACGGAAAAAAACTCCGAGCAAAGGTAGAAGGTGATAAAATTACTATTGGCCAAGCCCAAGTCGTAGCAGCAGATATTCCTGCTAAAAATGGTTTCATTCATGCTATCAACAAAGTATTTGATTGAATAGCAAAGTAAAAAATAAAATTTTTTTAAGAATTTTTATGATTTTTTTTAGAAAAAACAGAAATTAGCATGCGAAAAAAAACAATATCCTAACCTTAAAATCTGCAAAATTATGAGCAATTATCTAGAAGAAGGTAAAAAATTTTTAGATACTGTAATGTATTACTATGATAAAGCCGCTAAACACACAGGACTACCCAAAGGACTTTTAGAGAGAATTAGAAATTGTAATAGCGTTTACAAAGTATATTTCCCTGTAGAAATTGACGGTGAAATTCACAACATCGAGGGCATACGCGTTCAGCATAGCCTGCACAAACTCCCCACCAAAGGAGGCATTCGTTACAGCCCCGAAGTGTCAGAAGACGAAGTAAAAGCCCTTGCCACACTAATGACTTTCAAGTGTGCCGTAGTGAATGTTCCTTTTGGAGGAGCAAAAGGTGGTGTAAAAATAGACCCTCGTCAAGTTTCTGAAAAAGTCTTAGAAAAAGTTACTCGTAGATTTGCCGCTGAACTTATCAAAAAAAACCTAATCGGTCCCGCAGTGGATGTCCCTGCTCCAGACTACGGTACAAGTGGCAGAGAAATGGGCTGGATAGCTGATACCTATATGACATTCAAATTCGGAGATACCGATGCACAAGGATGTGTTACGGGTAAGCCCATAGGTATTGGGGGAATTCGAGGACGCACAGAAGCCACAGGATTAGGTGTATTTTATGGCATCAGAGAATTCTTGAAATACGAAGACGATGTAAGTAAAATTGGCCTCACAACCGGTGTAGAAGGTAAAAAGATTATTATTCAGGGTTTTGGGAATGTAGGTTACCATTCGGCTAAATTTTTATACGAAGCCGGAGCAAAAATTATTGGTATTGCCGAATATGAAGGTGGTATCTATAATGAAAATGGCTTGGATGTAGAAGCTGTATTCAAGCATCGCAAAGAAAACAAATCTATTCTGAATTTTCCTGGTGCTCAAAACATCGAAAATTCGATTTCGATGCTTGAATTGCCTTGTGATATTCTTATCCCTGCCGCCCTAGAAAATCAAATTACCAAAGATAATGCCGATAGAATCAAAGCAAAAGTGATAGCAGAAGCGGCTAACGGACCCATTACAATGCTTGCCGAAGAAATTCTACTCAAAAAAGGAATTGTAATTATTCCTGATTTATTCTTGAATGCAGGAGGTGTTACAGTTTCATACTTCGAGTGGCTCAAAAATCTCTCCAATGTGCGTTTTGGACGTATGGGCAAGCGTGCCGAAGAAAAAAGTTATAGCAAAATTGTAGATACTTTAGAAGCCTTAACAGGAAAGCATCTTTCCCATGAAGAAAGAAGCAAAATTGTACAGGGCTCAGATGAAGAAGATATTGTACGCTCTGGCTTAGAAGATACCATGATAGGCTCTTATCAGGAAATTCGTGAAGCCTTGAAGCAGAAACCCGAACTTGGTGATTTGCGTACTGCCGCTTTTTATATCGCTATCAAAAAAATTGCTTTAAGCTATCAGCTAATGGGTATTTTCCCGTAAAATTACCGAGCACTCTCTAATCTATGAGGTTTTTGAAAACCTCATAGGTTTTTGCTCAACTTTCAAAAAACCTTACTTGTTGAATACTACCAAAAATTTTATTCCAAATGTTTGAATTTTGAAAAATATTTTATTTTTTTGCTTGTTAGAAGTTTTAGCTATTCTGAAAATTTCTCAAAATTTTATTTAATGCAGGACGTCAGCAAAAAAATCAGGATTACTCACCGTATCAATGACCCTTCCTTGGACATCAATCGATTAAGCCAATATGGATTATTGCTTTCCGTAGAAGATAAAAACCTGCGAGTAGTAGTTATTGATGAGACACAAAAAAAGTGCATGCTTTTAGAAGACTATCGATTCTCAGGTGCAAATACTCGCTCTGATGTTGTAGCACAACTCAATGCTATTTTAGAAAACCATTTGGTATTGCGAGCAGGGTATTGGAAAGATATCATCTTGATAGCTCGTAATGGCTGTTTTGCTCTCATTCCTGATGATTTTTTTGATGCAATGCTTCTGCACACTTACCTCGAACTCTACCCTAATAATTTGGATAATACAGAGATAAGAAGTTTTTTCCATAGTAAACGTAAATATCACAGCATCTTTCGTATAGAAACAGAGTTTGTTGATTGGTCAAGAAAAGCCTATCCAAACAAAGAAATTAAAGTTTTGCATCAATCTGATGCTTTTTTAGAAGGAGCTCTACAAGAAAATCATGAAGGAAATAATATATTTGTTTACGTTGAAAGCAAATACATGAACATGACTATTTTGCAAAATGATAATTTGCTTTTACACAATCGTTACTATTATCAAAGCCCTCAAGATTTTGTATATTTTATTCTGTTTGCCATAGATGAATTACAACTTGATGCAGAAACTTGCCAAGTGAAATTATACGGAGAAATTAGTAAAGATTCAGGTATTTACAATTTACTTCAAAAATATGTGCTGAATGTAGAATTTGGTAAAAAACCTGCAAGTTTATCTTTTAGCCATGTTTTTGACGAGGTAATCGATCATCGCTATTTTGATTTATACAACGCATATCATTGCCTTAATGCTTAAAGATTGAGTAAAAATTCCAAAGTATTTACACCATCGGCATAATCCCAAAGTTCGGGATATTGAGCCTTGCCAAATGGAATGCTTCCTATCCACCAAGCATTTTGCGAAACGATACATTGAATTTTGTGCTTATGCAAATTCAACTTTTGCTCTAATTCCTGCTCATTAGCATAAAAATCATAATACAAACAAGCCACAGGAGAAGCTATTTCTTCGCTTTGCGAAAGCAACAAAAAACCATTATCTAAATGTTTTACAGGGCGAAGCAGATAAATAGCTTTGTTGTACTCGTAGTTATTGAAATATTTGTGATGATTTTTTACTGAAGCAAATTCTTCTATAGCTTGAAAAAAGTTCGAAAAGTCATAACCAGTAGGTACAAAAAGTTTAGCAACATTTCTGCAACCTAATCCAAAATGCGTAAAAATATCATTACCCAAACCTACTAAGTCCTGTTTACTTTCTTTTCCGTTGAGTATAGCTACACTTACTCGATTTTTACGAATAAGATGCGGTTTGTTACGAAAGTAGTATTCAAAATGCAGGGCGGTATTATCGCTTCCTGTGGCTATGATAGCATCTGCATCGTTTACTTTT
Organism: uncultured Cytophagales bacterium; assembly: GCA_938002655.1. Lineage (GTDB taxonomy): Bacteria > Bacteroidota > Bacteroidia > Cytophagales > Thermonemataceae > Raineya. Next base: position 51,405 of record CALLAC010000018.1, on the reverse strand, counting down.
TCTACGAAAAATAGCTTCTGAGCCAATTCGGGCTGAATTTCTAAAAGTTTTTGGGCAAGATAGGGCAACAAAATTTTATCATCACTGCTCATACGAGCTAGCAATATATGCCCTGAAACTAACACACTCAAAAAATCGTGAAACCCTACCAAAGGAATATTTCCTGCCATTATTACAGCTACTTTTTTGGGGTTCTGAATAGGAAATCTATCCCGATAAGGAGCTAACCATTTTTGCAAGTTTTCTTTTTGCAAATAAATTTCAATACCTTTGAGTGCTTTTTCAATATTTTCAATTGAAAACCAAGTATTGTGTAAATGTACTTTTAGTTTTACTTCGGCAGGTATTTGAGAAATATATTTGCCTAATTCTGAAAAACTTTCTACGATTTGCATGTCGTTATTTTTGAGAAATTGTATCTACGTTTTTATTTTTCATCGTATGAACATGACCGCCCATTGAGGTGTTTGATAAATTAAAAAAATGGCATTTATTTAGGAGAATTTTCTCATGATTAACCTAAAAAAATGCCAAATTTGTTAGAAATCCTCTTGGTTTTACAAACAGAAGTTTCTGTTGCAAATATAGCAAAATTATCCAAGATAACTACAAGCATATTTCGTTTATGTGTTCCTGTAAAGCACAAGAGCCATAGCTATCCACCCGTACCATAGAGCGATTTTATGCTCGGGAGCCATTGTCTTGGACTTTGATACGGGTCTTGCTGTTTTGGAATTTTCTGTTTGATTTCAGTGCGAAACTCTTTACTAGTGACCTGACATTAGACCCTTTGCTGATTATCCAATACTACGCCCTCCGCTTCCAAATAGAGTTCGATTCTAGAAAGGCTAAACAATTTTTTGGACTTTCTACTTTCAAAAACTACCAACGAAATCAACTCACTAATGCCGTCAATATCGCCTTTACTTGTTTGATAGCCGCTCATATCCTCTTGAAAAAGTACAAATTCCTATTCAAAAACCCTAATTTTTTTACTACTGACCTTAAAGCCATTCAGAGAGCTGAAATATGCTGTAAGTATTTTTTTATACCTCTCAAAAAAAGCTAATGATTTTCTTAATGATGAAATCTTTCTTAATTTTGTTAAATTGCACGCCGCCAATATCTCTGCTACTTCACAAGTTGGCGGTCATGTTGAGTTAGTAAGAAAGTAATAATTTTATGAAAAAAGTAAAAAAGCCATACCTACCCGAAAAAATTTGCACAACTTGTGGCAGACCTTTCACATGGCGAAAAAAGTGGGAAAAAGTTTGGGAGCAAGTTAAGTATTGTAGCGATAAATGCCGAATGAATAAACCTAAATCCGTCTGATTTTATACAAGCAGATTTTTTCTTTCCAAGAAAGAATATTATTTTTAAGCTTTCAATTCTGCAAGGCAAAAATGTTTGAAAACCTCTACCAGCTCTTACGCCGTTACATAGAAGTACGCTTGCAACTCATAGAAAATCACCTTCAAGACGAGTTGCATCAACTTTTTACCAGAGCCATTATTGCTCTTTTTTGGCTTTTTTTGGGTTCGACGGGCTTATTTTTCTTGTGCTTTGCTTTGGCATACGCTCTCAACGAGATTTTAGAAAGCCATTTCGGGGGCTTTTTGGTAGTGGGCTTGCTTTTTATCCTGATACTAACGATTAGTATTTTGCCTACTTTTCGCAAGAAAATGTTTGATAAAGTTTCCGATTATTTTACTTCTAAAAAGCATTGACTGATGTTAGCCAAAGTATACGGATATGCTGTATATGGAGTAAGTGCCTTTCCGATAACCATAGAAATAAATGTAGGACAAGGACAAGGGCTTTTTATGGTAGGTTTGCCCGATAGTGCCGTAAAAGAATCTGCTCAAAGGGTAGAATCAGCACTCAAATACATTGGCTACTTTTTCCCTCGCCAAAAAGTTGTGGTCAATCTTGCTCCTGCTGATATTCGTAAAGAAGGTGCCGCCTACGATCTCACCATAGCCATTGGTATTTTGCTTGCCTCCGAGCAGATAGTTTCGCAAGAGGCAGAGCAATACGTCATTATGGGAGAATTGGCTTTAGATGGTATGTTACGCCCTATCAAGGGAGTTTTACCGATTGCTGTTGAAGCTCGTAAAAAAGGTTTCAAAGGGTTTATTTTGCCTAAAGCAAATGCTTCCGAAGCCGCTATTGTGAATAATTTGGATATCATTGGGATAGAAAATTTACAAGAAGCTATTGATTTTCTCACAGGTGTAAAGAGCATTGAGCCTTTACGCAAAGATACTCGCAAAATTTTTTCTGAAAATTTGGATAAATATGATGTAGATTTTGCCGATGTACAAGGGCAAGAAAGCATGAAGCGAGCTTTAGAAATAGCCGCCGCAGGAGGGCACAATGTAATTATGATAGGTCCGCCTGGAGCAGGAAAAACAATGCTTGCCAAACGTATAGCTACCATTTTGCCGCCGCTTACCCTTCAAGAAGCCCTTGAAACTACCAAAATTCATTCAGTGGCAGGCAAACTGGATAGCAACGCTTCGCTAATTTCTACACGCCCTTTTCGTTCCCCGCATCATACTATCAGTGATGTAGCACTTGTAGGAGGCGGAGCTATCCCCCAACCTGGTGAAATTTCTTTGGCTCACAATGGCGTTTTATTTCTAGACGAACTGCCCGAATTTAAACGAACCGTGCTGGAAGTAATGCGTCAGCCATTGGAAGAGCGAAAAGTAAGCATTGCAAGAGCTAAGATTTCTATTGAGTTTCCTGCCAATTTTATGCTTATTGCCGCTATGAACCCTTGTCCTTGTGGCTATTACAATCATCCAGAAAAGGAATGTATTTGCCCGCCAGGTAGCGTGCAAAAATACCTCAACAAAGTAAGCGGTCCGCTTTTGGATAGAATTGATCTACACGTTGAAGTAACTCCTGTTTCCTTTGATGAATTAAGCTCTACTCTCAAAACAGAAAGCAGTGCTACTATTCGTCAGAGGGTTATCAAGGCTCGTGAAAGGCAAACCGAACGCTTTGAAAAACTCGGCATGAAGCATATTTACTCCAATGCAATGATTCCTCCACAACTTGTCAAGGAAATTTGTGTAATTGATGAATCAGGCAAAATTTTGCTCAAAGCCGCTATGGAAAAAAAGGGACTTTCTGCAAGAGCCTATGACAGAATCTTGAAGGTAGCTCGCACCATTGCCGACCTTGCGGGAAGCGAAAAAATTCTTATAGAACACCTTGCCGAAGCCATTCACTACCGCGACTTAGATAAAGAGAATTGGGGGGTGTAAAAAATCTTTGAAAAATTAAAATTTATTGACTATGAAACTCATTTTAATCTTGCCATAGAAATAAATTTGCTTTATCTTTGAATAAAAAATCGCAAAAACTATTGAAATGAAAACGATACTGCCAGTTGTTTTTCTGTTTTTAATGTTGCAAGCCCAAGCCCAAAAAATTTACTATTTCAAGATAGAAGGTGAAATTTCTGATCCTACCAGCGTAATGGTAGATTCGGCTTTGGCAGAAGCCAAAAGAAAAAAAGTAGATTATGTAATTGTAGAACTCAATACACCCGGCGGATTGGTAAGTGCCGCTGACCATATCAATCAGCAGATTTTAGATTTTCCGATACCTGTTTGGGCATTTATCAATAACAATGCCTATTCGGGTGGAGCTTTGGTTGCAATTGCCTGCGATAGTATTTATATGTCGGAAGGAGCAAATATAGGAGCAGTTACGCCCGTAGATGCCGAAGGCAAATATGCTCCCGAAAAATACCGAGCCGCTATCAGAGCGAAAATGCGTGCCTCTGCCGAAGCTAATCGCCGAAATCCTAAAATAGCCGAGGCAATGGTAGATGAAACCTTGGAATATGATAGCTTGGTAACACCAGGCAAACTGATTGTCTACACTACTTCTGAAGCTATCAAGAACGGCTATTGCGAAGGGAAATTCAACAGTGTTGAAGAAATCTTAAAACACTATAAAATGGAAAAAGCTGAAATTATTCGCTATACACCCACTTTTATAGACAGAATAATAGGCTTTTTCTTAAATCCCATTATTCGCTCTCTTTTGGTCTTGATTATTATCGGAGGCATCTACTTTGAACTACAAACACCGGGAGTTGGTTTCCCCTTGGTAGCGGCAATAGTAGGGCTTGCCTTATATTTTATTCCACATTATTTGCAAGGGCTTGCCCAAAATTGGGAGCTACTCCTATTTTTTGCAGGGATAGGGCTTATTGCATTAGAAATTTTTGCTTTCCCTGGAATGAAAATATTCCTTATTGCAGGGCTTATCGTAATGTTTGGAGCCTTAGGACTGATGATGATAGGCAACGTTGGTTTTAGTTTAGCTGGTGTTTCGCAAAAAGCCCTTTATGAATCACTGATAACCACTAGCATTGGTTTAGTAGGAGCAATTGCAATGATTGCCATGCTTGCACCCAGAATTGCTACAAGTAAAACATTTAGGCACGTGGCATTGCAAACTTCACTAGATAGCAAAGCAGGCTTTGTGTCTTCAAACTTACCAACAATGATAGGCAAGCAAGGCACTGCTTATACAGTGCTTCGCCCCTCAGGAAAGGTTTTTATTGATGGGCATGTTTATGATGCTTTCACAAGAGGCGATTTTATTGAAAAAGGCACTGCTATTGAAGTAATTGGACAAGAAGGAGCAGAGCTCATCGTCAAACAAGCATAAAAAAGCTATTGATTTTCGTTATTGACAGGTACAAAAAAAGCCTTTTCTGATTTCTTTAAACGAACATTCAAAGTGATTTGTAAAAAGTTTTTTCCAATTTCGTCATTCACAAAATAATCAAACTGATAGAGCCAACCAATTTGTTGAGTAAAATTTGGATTCCACTGATATCCTGCTCCTGCAAAAAAACGATTTCGTTCAAAGTAGGTAGCCCTATCCGTGAGAAAAAGCTCATTAGAAAGTGTAGCAAATAGGGTTTTGGAAGTAAAATAAGCTGTATTCAATGGTATTTGCAATTGAAACCGATACCGATACCGATTGCGAAATCCCTGCAATGTAAAACGGGCTTCGTAACGATAGCGATGCTCTATAAAAATACGCCTCCATTCGTTGTGTAAATTGATTTGTAACCACAGCCTTTCTTCATCATTGATTTTGGGTTTATCAAAGTTTCCTCCCAAATCTGCATAAGTTTGGTACGTGCCTCCAAAAGCTGAAACCGAAAATTGCTTATTGAGCCGAAAATTTGCCCCCACTTTCGCTTCGTAATAATGAAAACGCCCATAAAAACCCAAACTTCGCAGTTGAGCTTCTGCACTCAAACTCTACTTTTCGTTTATTGCATAGCCTATGTTCAGAATATTCCAAGAACCTAACTCATCAAAGCCTTGTGCATACAAAGATACGCAGAGCCATTTCAAAACAAAATTAAATACCAAAGACTTTTTGAGCATTTTGCGTAGTTTTTAATTTTACTTCTTCCAAAGAAACCGATTGTATTTCAGCTATTTTTTGAGCAATAAGCGAAAGATAGCCGCTTTCGTTGCGTTTGCCTCGGTATGGAACAGGAGCTAAATAAGGGCTATCTGTTTCTAAAACCAAATGCTCTAAATCAATATGTGATAAAACTTTATCCAAACCTCCGTTTTTGAATGTAACTACTCCGCCAATTCCCAAGTAGAATCCAAGAGCAATAATTTTTTGAGCTTGCTCCAAACTACCCGTAAAGCAGTGAAAAATACCTTTCAGCGGCTTTTCTTTTTCTTGTAAATTTTCTAGCAGAGCGATAGTTTCATCGATAGAATTTCGGCAGTGAATAATCAGGGGCAAGTCATACTTTTTTGCCCATTCGGCTTGTATCTTGAAGGCTTCTTGTTGCTCTTGCCAAAAAGTTTGGTCCCAATATAGGTCTGTACCCATTTCGCCGATGGCTACAAATTTTCGCCTGCCAAGCCAATCTTCTACTACGTACAATTCTTTTTCAAAATCTTTTTTCACCGAACAAGGGTGCAGTCCTATGGTAGCTATACAAAAATCAGGGTAGCGTAGCTCAAGTTCTAGCATAGCCTCTATACTTTGGCTATCTATGTTGGGTAAATAAATTTTTTCTATTCCTGCGTTTTGAGCTTTTGCTATTACTTCGGGGTAGTCTTGCGAAAACTCCTCCAAATACAGATGTGCGTGTGTATCTATCATATTTAGGCAAATTGCAAAGCAAAGCTACTATTTTTTATGAACATTTGGCACAAACTTTCTTTTGGCACAGGTTTTGAAGCACCAGCAAAAATACTTAACTTTGCACTTGAAAAAAATCTAATTAAAATGGCAAATTTTATTCTAAATGCTTTGGCAAAACTGGTGGGTGGTTCAAAGGTTGAAAAAGACCGCAAAGAGTTACAACCCTATATCGGAAAAGTGAATTTGGAGTTTGCCAAACTTCGCGAAATTAGTAATGATGAATTGCGTCAAAAAACACAAGACTTGAAGGCATATATTCGTCAGCAATTATTACCGCTCGATGAGCAAATTGCTACACTACGAAAGCAAATTGCCGAAAATCCACAAATGCATGTTCTAGAACAAGAAAAAATTTTCAATAAAATAGATGAACTAGAAAAAGAGCACGATAAAGAGCTGGAAAAAATTTTAGACGAAATTTTACCTCAAGCCTTTGCCATAGTCAAGGAAACTGCACGTCGTTTCAAAGAAAATCAGGTGCTGGAAGTTACAGCTACCAACTACGACAGAGAACTTGCCGCCAAAAAAGACAACGTAAAAATTGAAGGTGAAAAAGCCCTCTGGTACAACTCTTGGATTGCGGCAGGCAATCGTATCACGTGGGATATGGTGCATTATGACGTGCAAATTATTGGTGGTGTAGTTTTGCACAAAGGGAAAATCGCTGAAATGGCAACAGGTGAAGGAAAAACGCTAGTAGCTACTTTTCCCGCTTTCTTGAACGCTTTAGCAGGAAAAGGAGTACACATTGTAACCGTAAACGACTATCTTGCCCGCCGCGATAGCGAATGGATGGGACCACTTTTTGAATTTCACGGCTTGCGTGTAGATTGCATCGATAAACACCGCCCCAACTCCCAAGCTCGCCGAAATGCCTATTTGGCAGATATTACCTACGGCACAAATAACGAATTTGGCTTTGATTATCTTCGCGACAATATGGTCAGTTCGCCTAATGAACTGGTACAACGCAAATTGCATTATGCAATGGTTGATGAAGTGGATTCCGTGCTGATTGACGATGCCCGTACACCACTCATTATCGCAGGTCCTGTAAGCCGTACAGGCCAAGAAGAAATGTTCTATGCTCTCAAACCGCGTGTAGAAAAACTTGTCAATGCACAAAAGCAGATAGTTAATGAGTTTCTGAACGAAGCCCGCAGAAAAATTCAAGCAGGAGAAACCAAAGAAGGAGGACTTGCCCTGTTTAGAGCCTTCAGAGGCTTGCCCAAAAATCGCCCACTCATCAAGTACTTGAGCGAAGCAGGTATTAAAACCATTTTACAAAAAACAGAAGCTATTTATTTAGCTGATAACCAAAAGCTAATGCCCGAAGCCGATGCTCCACTTTATTTTACTATTGATGAAAAAAACAACATTATAGAACTTACACAAAAAGGTATCGATTTCATCACCACAGCTGGCGAAGACCCCAACTTCTTCGTACTTCCCGATATTGGCTCCGAAATTGCAAAAATTGAAAATAGCTCGCATAGTTTGGAAGAAAAAGCCAAACTCAAAGAGCAACTTATTAACGACTATACCATCAAATCGGAGCGTATTCATGTTGTCAATCAGCTATTAAAAGCCTACTGCTTGTTTGAAAAAGACGTAGAATATGTTGTTTTGGAAGGTGAAGTAAAAATCGTTGATGAACAAACAGGGCGTATCATGGAAGGCAGACGCTATTCCGATGGATTGCATCAGGCATTAGAAGCCAAAGAAAATGTAAAAGTAGAGCAAGCCACCCAAACGTATGCTACCATTACGCTTCAAAACTATTTCCGAATGTACCACAAACTTGCAGGTATGACAGGTACTGCCGAAACCGAGGCAGGCGAGTTCTGGCAAATTTACAAACTTGATGTTGTGGTAATTCCTACCAATAAACCTGTTATTCGCAAAGACTACGAGGATTTAGTCTATAAGACAATGCGTGAAAAGTTTAATGCTGTTATTGAAGAAATCGTGAAATTGCGTGAGCAAGGCAGACCAGTGCTCGTAGGTACTACTTCGGTAGAAACTTCTGAGCTTTTGAGCCGTATGCTCAACCAACGCAAAATTCCTCACCAAGTTCTCAATGCCAAACAGCACCAAAAAGAAGCTGAAATTGTTGCACAAGCAGGAATTTCGGGTACTGTTACTATTGCTACTAACATGGCAGGACGCGGTACAGATATCAAACTCACCCCTCAATCGCGTGCCGCAGGTGGCTTGGCTATTATTGGTACCGAACGCCACGAGTCTCGTCGTGTGGATAGACAGCTACGCGGACGCTCAGGCAGACAAGGAGACCCTGGCAGCTCGCAATTCTTTGTCAGTCTAGAAGATAACCTCATGCGTCTGTTCGGTTCTGACCGCATCGCCAAAATTATGGACCGAATCGGACTGAAAGAAGGCGAAGTCATTCAGCATCCTTGGGTAACCAAATCCATTGAAAGGGCTCAAAAAAAGGTAGAAGAAAACAATTTCGGAATTCGTAAAAGGCTCTTAGAGTATGATGATGTGATGAATGTTCAGCGGGAGCAAATCTACAAACGCCGAAGAAATGCTCTTTTTGGTGAAAGATTGCAACTCGACCTCTTTACCATGATGTTTGAAGTCTGCAAACAAATGGTAGAAAGTATGCTTTCGCCCGGCAACTTTGAAAACTTTGAAATGTCTTTTATTTCTACCTTCGGTTTTACGCCCAATCTTGAACCCAATGAGTTTCACTCTAAAAATGCTCCAAACCTAATTCGCAAACTTTACAACCAAGTAGTAGCGTATTACCAAAACCGAATGAAAAAGCTCGCAGAAGAAAATCTTGCCCCTAACCTTAAAATTCAATACGAACAAACCCAAGGCAAGTTCCAAAATATTGCTATTCCTTTCACTGATGGCAGAAAAAATATCTACTTTGAAGTAAATTTTGCCAAAGCCGTTGAAAGCAATGCCTGGGAAGTTATTCGCGAGCTAGAAAAAAATGCTACACTTGCCATTATTGACCAAGAATGGAAAGAACATCTCCGCGATATGGACGATTTGAAGCAATCGGTGCAAATGGCTTCTTATGAGCAAAAAGACCCGCTCCTTATCTATAAATTTGAAGCTTTTGAACTTTTCAAAGCCTTTATCACAAGAGTAAACAAAGACATCATTTCTTTCCTTATCAAAGCCGAAGTATTTGTACCACAAGAGCAAACACCAACACTCCAACAGGAAATAAAAAAGCCAAGCCTTGATAAAAACCTCCAACAAAATAAAGAGCAGTTTGTTTCTTCAATGAGTGGGGCGTACCACGAGCCTTCGGTGGCTACTAGCACCAAAACGCAACCTATTCGCTCGCAGAAAATTGCAGACAGAAACCAGAAAGTAAATGTCATGTACAAAGATGGCAGAATTGTAAGAGATATAAAATTCAAAAAAATTGAAGCCGACTTGCTTGCCAATAAATGCGTTTTAATTGACTAAACCACAGAAATTGGCTATCGCCCTTTCAAAGATTGCTAGCTTTCTGATAAAATTTTTTGGCTAAAAAGCAAAATTTATCAGCTATGACCAAAGTTACTCAATACATTCGTGAAAGCAAAGAAACTTTATTTTCTTTTGAAATATTACCCCCACTCAAAGGTGAAAGCATACAACAGCTCTTCAAAGCAATTGAGCCTCTGATGGAGTTCAAGCCCAAATTTATTGATGTTACTTACCATCGCGAAGAGTACGTCTATAAAAAACGTGAAAACGGGCTTCTCGAACGCCAACGCATACGCAAACGCCCAGGTACCGTAGGTATTTGTGCCGCTATCATGAATCACTTCAAGGTTGATGCTGTTCCGCATATTATCTGTGGGGGGTTTAGTAAAGAAGAAACTGAAAATGCTTTGATAGATTTACATTTTTTGGGAATTCATAACGTGCTTGTCTTACGTGGCGATGCCATCAAAAGTGAAGGAACCTTTATTCCTGAACCTGACGGACATGCCTATGCAAGCGACTTGTTGCAGCAGGTTGTCAATATGAACAAAGGTAAGTACCTTGACGAAGGGTTGCAAGCCTCTGCTACAGATTTTTGCATAGGAGTAGCGGGCTATCCTGAAAAACATTTTGAAGCTCCCAATCTTCAAACAGACCTCAAATACCTAAAACTCAAACAAGAGTTAGGAGCAGACTATGTCGTTACACAAATGTTTTTTGATAATCAAAAATATTTTGATTTTGTAGCCAAATGTCGAGAAATGGGTATTACTATTCCTATCATCCCTGGAATCAAGCCTATTACTACCCAAAAACAACTGACTACCTTACCTGCCATTTTTCACATAGATATTCCTGATGACCTTGTAAAAGCTGTGGAAAGTTGTAAAACTCCCGAGCAAGTCAAACAAGTAGGCATTGAATGGGCAATTCAGCAATCCAAAGAGTTGATTCAGTTTGGCGTGCCAGTTTTGCACTACTATTCTATGAGTAAATCCGATGCTGTACGGCAAATTGCAGAAGCTATTTTTTAGTGGAAAATATAAATCAAAGACTTTTTTTCTGAAAATTAGCCTTTTTTACGCAGTTTTTTGATAAGTTCGTGTTTAACTTTCCAGAGGTTTTCCTCCAAACCCACAGGATAGCTGTGTGGATTGACAAAACGCTTAATGCCTGCATGAAATTTTGATAGTTGTACTTTTACCCTGTTTCTTATTTCCTGAATATCGGGAGTTTGAAACGTGGCTTTGCCATTTTCAAATACGCGTACAAGCAGGTTTTTGCTATTTTCATTGCTGAACGTTTTGAAACGAGTGCTATCAGCAGGATCGATCATGGTGTAAGAGTTGCCTTCGGTAAAGTTTTCCTCATCAAAAATCATATCGCCAATAAATTCGCCATTTTTTTCAAAGCGTTTTACTTGCTGAATGCCCGGATTTGAAATTTTGACGGATTGTTCGGATAGTTTTATCTTGTAATCCCAAGAAGCATCTTTACGGCGAATAGCCGAAATCTTATACACTCCTCCCAAAGCGGGTTGATCGTAGGCAGTAACGAGCTTTGTACCTACCCCCCAAACCGAAATTTGAGCTTTCTGATTTTTTAGGCTTTCAATGATTTCTTCATCTAAATCGTTACTTGCCACAATGATGGTATCGGTAAAACCGGCTTCATCAAGTATCTTACGAGCCTGAATACTCAAATACGCCAAATCGCCCGAGTCTAATCGTATGCCTGCGAGCTTATAGCCCTTTTCACGAAGTTTTTGCCCTACTTTTACGGCATTTCTGACTCCTTCGATGGTGTCGTAAGTATCTACCAAGAAAACGCAGTTGTTGGGCATTATTTCTGCATAGGTTTCAAAAGCCTGCAATTCGTTTTCAAAAGACATTACCCAGCTGTGAGCGTGTGTACCTCGAACAGGAATACCAAACAATTTGCCTGCCAACACATTGGAAGTAGCACTGCAACCACCAATATAAGCGGCACGACTGGCGGCCAGTCCGCCGTCTATACCTTGAGCTCTTCGTAAGCCAAATTCTAGTACACTTTCGCCTCTACTTGCCCACACTACTCTTGAAGCTTTGGTAGCAATGAGTGTCTGAAAATTGATAATATTGAGCAAAGGTGTTTCTATGAGTTGACACTGAATAATAGGACCTTGCACACGTACAAGTGGCTCATGAGGGAAAACTACCGTACCTTCGGGAATAGCATCTACGGTGCAAGAAAATTTGAGATTTGATAAGTAATCCAGAAAGTCGGCTTCAAAAAGAGCTTTGCCATCATTGCCTTTGAGCGAAGCCAAATAGGCAATGTCAGAACTATCCAAATGAAAATTTTGCAGATAGTCTAAGACATACTCTAATCCGCAAGCTATGGCATAGCCCCCTCTGAAAGGATTGTGGCGAAAAAATAAATTGAAAACCGCTTCTTGCTCGCCTCTGCCCGATTTCCAATAGCCATAAGCCATTGTGAGTTGGTACAAATCGGTCAGTAAAGAAAGGGAAGAACTATACAGGTGCTTAGTAATTTGCATAATTTTGGTGGTTTTGAGCAAGTAATAAAGGATTTTTACAAGAAAAATCCAAAGTTTTTGAGGCTAAAACTTTATTTTTATACCCTAAAAATCAAAAAAAATGCTTTTACTAGAAAATTGTAAAGTGATTGAACTGGCTTCGGTACTTGCAGGACCCAGCGTAGGGCAGTTTCTGGCAGAATTGGGAGCAGAGGTTATTAAAATTGAAAATCCTGCCACAGGTGGCGATACTACGCGTTCGTGGTTAGTAAAAAATGAACAAGCCCGAAACGGTATTTCGGCATATTTTGCCTCAGTAAATTGGGGCAAAACGAGCATATTTTTGAACTTACAAAACCCCGAAGAACTCAAAAAATTGTATGAATTAGTAAAAAGTGCCGATATTGTAATAGCCAGTTATAAGCCCGGCGATGCCGAAAAGTTAGGGGTTTCGTATGCAGATTTGCAAAAAATCAATCCTACCATTATTTACGGACATATCACGGGTTACGGCAATGCTTACGATAAAGTAGGCTATGATGCCATAATTCAAGCAGAAGCAGGTTTTATGTATATGAATGGCGAACCCAATAGCCCACCTACCAAAATGCCCGTAGCCCTGATTGATGTACTTGCAGGGCATCAGCTCAAAGAAGGAGTTTTAATGGCATTATTGCACCGAGAACGTACAGGCGAGGGAAGTTATGTAGAAGTAAGTTTGTTTGATTCAGCCATTTCAGCACTGGTCAATCAGGCAAGTAATTGGCTCAATGCAGGACATATCCCCCAACGAATGGGCAGTCAGCACCCTAATATTGTACCATACGGTACTATTTTCACTACCCAAGATGAAAAATTCATCACCCTTGCCGTAGGCACCGATAAGCAATTTGCCCAGCTCTGCAAAATTTTGGGTATTTCCGAAATGGCTGAAAATGAAAATTTCGCTACCAATGCTCAACGTGTAAAAAATGCCCAAAAACTTCTTCCTATTTTACAAGAAAAAATTGCCCAATGGCAAAAAGAAAAGCTATTAGAGGTTTTGCATAAAGCTAAAATTCCCGCAGGAGGGGTAAATACCTTGCCTGAAACCTTTGCTTTGCCTTTTTCGCAAGAACTACTCTTTGAAAGCAATGGCTATAAAGGGGTAAGGCAATGGATAGGGAAAATCAATGGAAATAGAGGAAAAGAACTGCAAAAGCTACCAGAGGTTCATCTATGAGCTTTGTGATAAAATAGATTTTTTCTATGTAATTCATAGAAATTATCGTTTCGCTTAATAATTTTTTTTTACGCAACTTTGAAAAAAAATAACGAATTTTATGGAACATCTATCAAATGGCAACGGAAAATGTCCCTTCATAGGCTTATCTTTGAAAAATGGGACAACTTTTGGTGGTACAAAAAACCAAGATTGGTGGCCCAATCGCCTACGATTGGATATGCTAAAACAACATTCAGAGCTAACTAATCCGATGGATAAAGATTTTGACTATCGCAAAGCTTTTCTTTCTTTGGACTATGACGCTCTGAAAAAAGATTTACACGCCCTCATGACTGATTCGCAAGATTGGTGGCCTGCCGACTTCGGACACTACGGACCTTTCTTTATTCGTATGGCTTGGCACGCAGCAGGTACTTATCGTATCGGCGATGGCAGAGGAGGTGCTGGCAAAGGTTTGCAACGCTTTGCACCACTCAATAGTTGGCCCGATAACACAAACCTTGACAAAGCTCGCCGTTTACTTTGGCCTATCAAGCAAAAATATGGCAATAAAATCTCTTGGGCAGATTTGATGATACTGGCAGGAAACGTAGCTCTGGAATCAATGGGGTTCAAAACCTTTGGATTTTCAGGAGGACGTGAAGACGTATGGGAACCCGATGAGAGCATCTACTGGGGAGCTGAAACCGAGTGGCTTGCTGATAATACTCGTTATTTTGGCAATAGAGAACTAGATAATCCACTTGCCGCTGTACAAATGGGCTTAATTTACGTCAATCCCGAAGGTCCCAATGCCAACCCCGACCCCATTGCCGCCGCTAAGGATATTAGAGAAACTTTTGGCAGAATGGCAATGAATGATGAAGAAACCGTGGCTCTTATTGCAGGCGGACACACCTTCGGTAAAGCTCACGGAGCAGGTGATGCGGCTCTCTTAGGACCTAATCCCGAAAGTGAAGAGCTAGAAGCACAAGGTTTCGGATGGATAAGCAAATTTGGTACAGGCAAAGGAGCTGATACTATTACAAGCGGCTTGGAAGTTACTTGGACAAGAACCCCTGCCCAATGGAGCCACGACTACTTCAAGCATCTTTTTGAATACGAATGGGAACTCACCAAAAGCCCCGCAGGTGCTTGGCAGTGGGTAGCCCAAAATGCAGAGGCTACTATTCCCGATGCTCATATCCCTGGCAAATTCCACAAGCCTACAATGCTCACTACCGACCTTTCTTTACGTTTTGACCCTATCTATGAAAAAATTTCAAGACGCTTCTATGAAAACCCCGATGAATTTGCTGATGCATTTGCTCGTGCTTGGTACAAGCTCACACATCGCGATATGGGACCCAAAACTCGCTATATTGGCAAAGAAGTACCTGCCGAAGAACTGATTTGGCAAGACCCTATCCCTGCTTGCAACCATAAACTTGTAGATAGCACCGATATAGCCAGCTTAAAAGCCAAAATCCTTGCCAGTGGGCTTTCTATTGCCGAACTTGTAAGCACCGCTTGGGCATCTGCCTCAACCTATCGCGATTCAGATAAACGTGGCGGAGCTAATGGAGCTCGTATTCGTCTTGCTCCTCAAAAATATTGGCAAGTGAATAATCCCCAACAATTGGGTAAGGTTTTGGAAATTTTAGAGAAAATCCAAAAAGAATTTAATGAAAGCCAAACAGATGGTAAAAAAATCTCTCTTGCCGACTTGATTGTGCTTGGAGGCTGTGCCGCTGTGGAAAAAGCCGCTCAAAAAGCAGGTTACAATCTTGAAGTGCCTTTCATACCCGGACGTATGGACGCCAGCCAAGAGCAAACAGATGTAGAATCTTTTGCAGTGCTTGAACCTTACGCCGATGGTTTCAGAAATTATCTTAAAGGCAAATCCACTGTTCCAGCTGAACATTTGCTCGTAGATAAAGCTCAATTACTTACACTCACCGCTCCCGAAATGACTGTACTTCTTGGCGGTTTGCGTGTGCTAAAAGCTAACTACGACGGCTCTGAGTATGGTGTCTTTACCAAAAATCCCGAAACACTCACTAATGATTTCTTTGTAAATCTTTTAGATATGAGTACCGAATGGAAAGCTACTGACGAGCACAGATATACTTTTGTAGGAAAAGACCGCAAAACAGGCGAAACCAAATGGAAAGCCACTCGGGTAGATTTGGTTTTTGGCTCAAATTCAGAATTGCGTGCTTTGGCAGAAGTATATGCTTGCAACGACAACAAAGAAAAATTTGTCAGAGATTTCGTGAAAGTTTGGAACAAGGTAATGAACCTGGATAGATTTGATTTGCACAACTAATTTCAGTTAAACTTCTAAACTTCCCCAAGGTCAAATTCGGGAAGTTTTTTTAATTCTAAAAACCAAATCACATACACCAAAAACCAATACGAAGGAAAACCTCCAACATTCATCAAGATAAAAGTAAAGGTATGAAAAAGCACACCACCAAGCAGAATAGGTATTTTTAGGGGTGGGAAAAATAAAATCAGTACAAAAGAGAGTTGCCATACCAAAGCAATCACACTCAAAGAAGTACACAAAATTGGATATTGAGCTACCCATAGTCCCAAAGCTGTGGGGTGTGAAAGCAAATGCATTTGCATGGTTTCGGGAGCAAACCATCGCAAACCTGAAGTTAGCAATTTTTCTAAGGCTACCTGCAAATATACCGAAGCTACTACCACTTGCATAAGTTTTAGAGCCCAAGCATTTACCCAATTTCCTTTTTTAGCTTTTTCAGCTTCATACAGAAGAAAACCAAGCAGAAGGCTAGTGTATGTCCAAGTAGCATAAGTATGGTCTAATTTACCAAAACCATACAAAAAAGCCTGAAAAACAACTAACTGCACGCTAGTTAAAAACCAAAAAATACTACCATATTTAGGTAAAAAACTCAAAAGCCCAAAAGCATATAGCACTGCAAAACTCCAAAAAATAAGTGCTTGCGAAGGGAAAGGTAAATACTTGAACAATAAATGTGGCTCGTAAAAAACGCTTGCTTGCGAAAGCCGAAGCAAACTTTTATACCAAGTCAAACTTTCGTAGAGCCAACCAGCTAACAAGAAAATTTGCAAAAACCTTACTCTGTGATATGAAGTATTTATTTGCCAAAACCTTTCAAAAACATCTTTTTTAAGACCCCAAAAGTATATTCCTACAGCTATCCAACTGATAGCTACTACACGCCATAAAACTTGCTCTCCTTTTTGCAGAAAAAAATCTATAGAAAAACGATACTTTTCAGTAAAAAAACGAGGATACAAGATTTCTACCACACCCGCCCAAACGCTTTCTTTACCCTGATAGAGTGCCATAATTTCCTTACGGAAATAGCCATAAAAAATAGCTACAGCCCAGATTTCTATTAGAAATATAGCCGCAAGCAATTTCCATTTAAGGCTTACATTCGGCATACGTAGCTATGCGTTTTTTTTCTTTTGTTCCACTCGTGAAGGAAATTTGATAAAGTTCCCAAACTTGCGGTAAACTATCGGGATAAAGTTTTCGGTGTGTGATACAGATTTTTTCCCAAAATTCATTCATTCGGTTTTGGTAATAGTATTTGCGGACAAGATAATGAAAAACGCCTTCATCAATCCCCCACAGATAGGTATTGAATTTGCGAAGTTTTCCGCTTTCAAGGGTGTAAAGTTCAAATAGTTCTTGTTTTGCCAAAATTACAGGCTCGGCAAACATTCCGAAACGTAAAAAAGGGAAAACATCGGTAAGTAAGGCAAAAGGCAACCAAACTAGTAGCAAAGTAATGAAAATGATTTTCTTCATTCGTTTTCAGGTAAGTAAGTAAGCGTAGAAAATCGACTTTCGTCAAAGATTTCATTGGCAACTTCCCAAATATCTTCGGCAGAAATTGCTTCAATTTTTTTGAAAATTTCTTGCAAACTTTCAATTTCACCTGTATCGAGAAGGCTTTTCCCTAGCCCCAGCATCAGATTCATGTAGTTTTCTTCTGCAATAGCTATTTGCCCTATGAGTTGCTGTTTGGCAGTATGCAGTTGTAAGTAGCTTAATTTCTGTTCTTTGAGTTTTCGGATTTCTTTGTAAATAAGTCTTTGAGCTTTTGCAAGATTTTTCAGGTCGGTAGCAAAGTAGATTCCCCATTCGCCTGTATCGGTATAAGGAATGTATGAAGCTTCTATACCATAAACCAAGCCATTTTTTTCACGTAGAGCCATATTGAGCCGAGTATTCATAGAAGGACCGCCCAAGATGTTGTTAAGCATAAAAAAAGGTACTCTTTTTTTATCGTTGAGCGAATACGCTGTACAACCCATAGCGTGATGTGCTTGCGAAATAGGTTTGTAGATAGTTTTCTGTGAGGCTTGGTAATGCCTGAAATGCACTCTTTTGTGCGTAGCTTTCAGTGTAGGAATAGCTTTCAAATATTTTTCAGCAATAGGAAGGGCTTTGGCAAAAGGCAGATTGCTGATAGAAGCCAGCACAATTTTGGAAGTATCGGCGTTGGCACGGAAGAATTCTTCAAAATCGTGCTTATGAAAACAGGCAACGGTTTCAGGCTCTCCTAAGATATTATGCCCTAAAGGGTGCGAACCAAAGAGAATTGCGTCAAAATCATCTTGCAACGATTCTTCGGGTGAGTCTTTGTACATAGCGATTTCTTCTAAAATAACCCCACGCTCTACTTCTATTTGCCTTTCGGGAAAAATAGAGTTAAAAGTAATATCGGTAAGTAAATTGATTGCTTTTTCGTAGTGTTTATCGAGGCAAGTGGCATAGAAGCAGATTTTTTCTTTGGTAGTATAGGCATTGAGTTCGCCACCTACGTTTTCTAGTGTATTGATGATTTGCCTTGCAGAGCGTCTGCGTGTACCTTTGAAAGCCAGATGTTCCCAAAAATGAGCTAGACCTGCTTGCTGAGCAGTTTCATTGCGGCTCCCCACATCTAATACAAAACCTACATAGCTAGCTCGAATATAAGGTACTTGTTTATGCACAAAGCGAATGCCGTTCGCAAATTCAAAGACACAAGCGTTCTCCATTGATTTGCATTCTTTCTGCAAATATAAAACAGAAAATCCAAAGCTACAACATTTTGCCTTTTGGGGTATAAATTAAGAAATTACAACTTCCCAATTTTCAGTAACAGCTTTGCCTACTAAACGAGCTATTTCAGGCACCGATGAATACAACTGCTCAAAAGAATCTATCACAAAGTATTTAGATTGATAGCGGTCTTTGATGTAGGGAGTGTCTAAAATTTCAGCTACATTAAACGGAACGCGTTGCGGTATATCGCTGAACAAAGAATAATCAGATTCGCCCCTTGATGAAAGAATACCTGCTCCGTAAATTCGCAAACCTTGCGGTTCGTTGATAAGACCAAACTCTACGGTGTACCAATACAAGCGAGCAATGAGTTCAATAGCAATTTCACTTTCAATGTATTGCAAAGCGATTTTGCTCAAATCTACCAAAAAGTTGCATAAATCTTGGTTGGTAAGTAGTGGCACGTGCCCAAATACGTCGTGAAACATATCAGGCTCTTGCAGGTAATCTAATTGGCTTTTTTTACGAAGCCAAGTGGTAGCACAAAAATTGCCGTCTTTCATCAGTTCAAAAAATTCTTTGTTGGGCAGAAGCCCAGGTACTACATAAATTCGCCAACCTGTGTACTTTTTGAGCCTTTCATTCACTTCATCAAAATTGGGGATTCGGTCAGCAACAAAACCTACACGCTCTATGCCGTCTAAATATTCTTGGGTAGCTTTGCCCGGCAAGTTTTTCATTTGCCTTTCAAAAAGAATTTTCCACACCTCAAAATCTTCTTCGGTGTACTTTTCGTATTCTTGACGCATTTGAGAAAGCATAATCATACAAAATTTTAATAATGAACGTTGTTTCGGAACTACAAATATACTATTTTCACGGAAAAATGCAAATTTTCACGCAAAAAACCTACTGATTTTTATCATAACGTACAATGATTTATCTTATTGCCGATAGCGGCTCTTCAAAAACAGATTGGGCAGTGCTAAATAGCAACAAGCAGCTGCAAGAGCAATTTCAAAGCATAGGCATCAATCCTTATTTCTGGACAAGCGAACAAATCATAGAAGAAATTTGGGCAAATGTTGCCCCACGCGTAAGCGAACGGAAAGTTGCACAAATATTTTTTTATGGAGCAGGTTGCTCTACTGATGAAAAAAAGCAAGTAGTGGCTTCGGCCTTACACAAAGTTTTTCCGAATGCTCAAATCTCAGTAGGGCACGACTTACTGGCGGCGGCAAGAGCTTTATGTGGAAATACCCAAGGCATAGCTTGTATTCTGGGCACAGGTTCTAATGCTTGCGTATTTAACGGCTCAGAGATAACGGCTCAGCCTATCAATTTAGGTTTTTGGCTCGGTGACGAAGGCAGTGGCGGCTATATTGGCAAAAAATTACTCAAAGCCTTTTTGCATCAAGAAATGCCCGCAGATTTGTATAAAGCCCTGAAAGAAACTTATCTGATTGATGTTGCAGAAGTTTTGGAAAATGCTTACCAAAATCCCTTTCCTAATCGCTATTTTGCCTCTTTTGCTCCATTTGCTCTGCAAAATGCCAAACATCCTTTCATAGAAAACTTGCTCTACAAAGGTTTTGAAGATTTTCTTGGCAAATATGTTGGCAAATTACCTTTGGTAGAGCATTTGCCTATTCATTTTGTTGGTTCTATCGCAGTTGTATTTGAGCATTTATTGCAAAAATGTCTGCAAAAGCGAGGTTGGAAACTCGGTAAAATTATCAAAAGCCCTATGGAAGGCTTAATAAACTACCACATTAGCAAGAATACTTATCCTTCGCCATAATACTCTACAAAGTTGTTTTGTGTTTCAAACAAACGAACACAATGCAAGCGGGCATTTTTGTCGTAGGCAATATCTGAAATTTTGGGTGCAAGAATTTCCCAAATAGCAATCACTAAGTTTTCGCAACTGGGAATTTTGCCTTGCATAAAATCTACTTCCAAGTTGATATTTTTGTGGTCTAATTTTTCAATAACCTCGCTACGGATAAGTTTAGAAAGTTTTTTTAGGTCAATCACGCAACCTGTATCTTGGTCGGGAATACCTTTTACAATTACGATTAGCTCGAAGTTGTGTCCATGAAAATATTTATTGGCACAAATGCCAAAGACTTCTTCATTTTTCTCTTCGCTCCAAGCGGGATTAAAAAGCCTATGAGCGGCGTTGAAATGCTCTTTTCTGCAAACAAATACCATTTTTTGCAAGTTTTTGGGCCAAACAAAACTACTGCGTACAGGTTAGTGCTTGCAAACTGAAACGCAATAGCCGTGCAAAGCTACAAAAAATTTACCAAAAGAAAAACCCCTGATTTTTCAGGGGTTCAGATTAGATACCATATTCGGTAGAAAGTGAAAGATATTTCAGAAATTCGTTTTTAGTAGCTTCTTCTTTGAACTTTCCTTCGTAGAATGCTGTAATGGTGGCACTGCAAACATCTTGCACTCCACGCGAAGATACACACAGGTGCTTGGCATCAATCACTACTGCTACGTCTTCTGTTTGTAGAGTCTCTTGCAACTCTTTGCCAATCTGCATAGTCATACGCTCTTGTACTTGGGGACGGCGAGCATAATACTGCACAATCCGATTGAGCTTCGAAAGACCTATCACCTGTCCTTTGGAAATGTACGCTACATGAGCCTTTCCTACGATAGGTACAAAATGATGCTCACAATACGAATACACAATAATATCTTTCTCAACGAGCATTTGGTTATATTCGTACTTATTTTCAAAAAGGGAAATTCTGGGCTTATTGTTAGGATTAAGACCGCTGAAAATTTCTTTTACATACATTTTGGCAACTCTATGGGGCGTACCTTTAAGGCTATCGTCTGTGAGGTCTAAACCCAAGATATGCATAATTTCTCGGAAATGCTTTTCGATGAGTTCAATTTTTAGTTCGTCGTCTATTTCAAAAGCATCATCACGCAGGGGTGTGTCTGGATTACTTGAAAAATGGTTTTCACCTATTTCTTCCATCATTTGCCAAGTATCAGGCAGGGTATTCAACGAAGTTTCGTTCGGTTTCATACAATTTAATTTTGAGTTCGTGTTGGGGATTGATTTGTTTTCTTAAAATATTCCAAATAACCACAGCAATATTTTCTGCAGTTGGGTTAAGGTTACGAAATTCATCTATTTCAAGGTTTAGGTTTTTATGGTCAAAGCGTTCGGTTACGTGATTGCGGATAATATCGGAAAGTTCTTTCATATCCATTACGTAGCCTGTTTCAGGATTGATTTCGCCAATCACCTCCACAATGAGTTCGTAGTTGTGCCCGTGAAAATACTGATTATTGCATTTTCCAAAAATTTTCTGGTTGGTAGCTTCGTCCCAAGTAGGATTGTGCAAGCGGTGTGCGGCGTTGAAATGCTCTTTCCGACAAACTTTGATTTTCATGTTTCTAAAAATTCAGCAAAAGAATAACAAATTTTCGAGCAAAATCTTTCAAAAAGCGTACTAAAAAATCGTTTCTCATAGCAGATAACTCGATAAGGTGTTTTTTTGTTTAAGTATTCAAGTAAAAAATTAAACAAAAAGCCTTTTACTATTTGTAAAAGGCTCTTATCAAGCAATCATTCTTTAATGGACATCTTTGCCCGTGAGTTCGAACTCAATTTTATCGGCTGTACGCCCAATTTCTTCTACTATATCTTTCAGGATTACCTCGTTGATATGTTCTACTAAAACTTCTGCGGCAAGTTGAATAAAGCCATCAAAAATTACAATTTTTGAGTAAGTAAGTTCCTGGTTCATTTTTAAAAGTTTTTTGTAATCCACGCCTTCGTAGTTTTCATCACAAACTCTTGAAGCTACTTCAAGTACTTTTTTGCCTTCATGTTCAATAATGTAAGTTGTAATACCCTGAAACCTACCATCATTAGTAGGAACGGTTATGATTAGGTTGTTATCCGAATACTCGGTGAAGCTCCCACCGAGCTCATCTGCGATTTTTTGAAGAGTTTTGGCAATGTCCATGACTTTAGATTTTTTCCGTAATGTAATTTTTTTTATAAGAATTCCCAAATTTTTTTTCAGATTTTTTTTCGAAAATAGTTATTTCGTACATGATTTTTCGGTAGTGTTATACTCAAACCTGATAGGTTTTAAAACCTATCAGGTTTGGCACATGCAGTACCCAACTCCTTAAAGTCTCATTGATTTGTTAGGTTTTTGCTCAACTTTTAGCCTATAAAAAAGCATTTTTCAGAAAAGTAAGTCTTGTCTCATTATTCAAACAGCCTTACTTGTTGAATACCAGCAATTTTTCTACTTTTGCTCTCAAAAAATGCCTATGAGTTTACGTATTGGCTTGTTGGGGGGTGGGCAACTAGGGCAAATGTTTTTACAAAATGCCTTTTCCTACCCCTTTCAGATACATATTTTAGACAATGATACTAATGCTCCTTGTGCCAAGGTGACCCCTTTCTTTCAGCAAGGTGATATACGCAACTTCCAAGACGTGTATAACTTCGGGAAAAAAATGGATATTTTGAGCATAGAAATTGAAAACGTAAGTATTGAGGCTCTGAAAGCACTAGAAAATGAGGGTAAAAAGGTTTTTCCTGAACCTCGTGTTTTGGAACTAATTGCCGATAAATGCTTGCAAAAGCAATTTTTCAAAGAAAATCATTTACCTACTGCCGATTTTATTGTTGTAGAAAATCATCAAGATTTGCATAAACACGTAGATTTCCTGCCTGCTTTTCAGAAACTTGCCAGAGGTGGCTACGATGGCAGAGGCGTACAAGCCCTTGAAAGTAAAGCAGATTTGCACAAGGCTTTTACGCAAAAGAGTTTACTAGAAAAGAAAGTTTCAGTGCAAAAAGAAATTTCAGTGATTGTAGCCCGCAACCAAAGTGGTATTGCAGTTTATGAATCTGTGGAAATGGTTTTTGATAAAAAGCTAAATTTGGTAGATTACCTACTCGCACCTGCTCGTATCAGCAAACAAAAAGCCAAAGAAGCTCAAGATTTAGCCCAAAAGGTTATTGAAAAATTACAGATGACAGGCATTCTCGCAGTAGAAATGTTTTTAGACGAAAACGATAATTTACTTATCAACGAACTTGCTCCACGCCCTCACAATAGTGGTCATCATACCATTGAGGCGGCTTTTTGCTCTCAATACGACCAGCATCTCAGAGCTATTGCAGGGCTACCTTTGGGAAATCCGCAGCTGCATACCAAGGCAGGTATGCTCAACATTTTAGGAGAAAAAGGCTACGAAGGAGAAGCCATTTATGAAGGACTATCAGACATTTTGGCAGTGCCAAAAGTGTATTTACATCTTTACAACAAGACCTTTACCAAAGCAGGCAGAAAAATGGGGCATTTGACAATCATAGGAGAAAGTTTTGAAGAAATAGAGCAAAAAATCGCCTCTCTCAAGCAAAAATGTAAAGTAAAAGGTTCTATATTTTCTTCGGAATAGCAATAATAATAGGCAAAATAGCGCCTTTCAGTGTCTTTGCTTCAAATTTTATTTTTTCAATTTCTTGAAAATAAATTTCTTGCAAAGGGATAAGTTTGCCTGCTAAAATTTTTTGTAAGCGTTCTAGCGGACTACCCTCTACTACTACAAATTGTTCAGTAAAAGATTGCCAATGGAGTTTTTCTTTGCTATACAGCACGCAAATATAATCCACAGCCGATTGTGAAGAAAGTTGCAAGTAGTGCTTCTCGTCAGGAAGGCTCAATTGCCCAAAAGGAAAAAGTAAAGGCGAACCTACAAAGTCCGATGGAAAAATCCGTGTCAAATTCCCTTTGTTATCTATGCTAAAAGCATATAAAAAAACAGGTTCTTGGTTAAATACCGATAGTTTCAGCAAAGTACCTGCCTGAAAAATTTTACTACTTTCATAAAAACCCTCTTTCAGGCGAACTGGAATTTCTTGCCCAACAGCGAGTTGCAATTTTATTTCGCCTGCAATTTTCGTTTTCAGGTCGTTGTTTTCATACATTTCGTAAGCCTCAAAGCATACTTTTTCAAAAACTTTGTAAGGTATCCAAATAAAGCCTTTGTTTGCCCATTTTTCACCCCAACTATTGACAGCCTCAAAGGCTTGAAGCTCATCATTATAGCCTATCAAACACAAGGCGTGTCCGTTTTCGTTCAAATCCAAGGCACTCAGTTCGGTTTCGCTTGGCTTCCATAAGGTATCTTTGGTTTGAATAAAACTTTTGAAATAGCAATACAGACCAATAACAACGGGCTTTTTTTGTGAAAGAGCTTTCTTGATAGGCACAATTTTATCTTTGCTATTTGCTAGAAAAAGTCTTCTGTATTCACCTATCTTGTAAAATTCGGCTTTGGGATAATGCTCTGCAAGAATTTTTTGACCACACTTCTGCGAAAACTCTTCAAAAGCTAGGGTGCCATATTGTTTTAGTGCTTCTAATGCTATCACCAGACCTGTTCCCTCTTGGCAGTTTTTGTCGCTATAAGATTTGATATGCTCATATACAAAAAATGGCGAACCAGCTTTGCTCTCTATTTCCTTCCTGCTCCAAGCATACATTTGAGCCAACATAATGCTTCGGGCATAGTAAGCACTTGTCCATGCCACACAAGTGCCATATTCACCTTGATTGCGAGGTGTAGGACAAAAATTCTTCAAACTAGTACTTTTTGGTAAATTTTCATCTCCTCGTAAAATATTGTAAGCAGGTAACACAGCTCGGTAGTACAAGGCAGTATCTATTTTGCAACCCATACGATTTTGGGCAAAAAGCAGAAAAGGAAACAAGGTCGGTGTATAAATAAAGGCATGCAGTATTCTCATTTTTCTGATTTTATGCTTTCAAGATAGAAAAAATTCTCCAAAGTGCAATTGTCTTATTAAAAAATAAGGTTATGCTGATACAATATGCTTTACTATTTTACCAAACTTTGAAAATTTCTTTCTCAGAACAATTATTGTACAAATTACTAAAATATTCGTATTTTCAAGACGTAAAACAAATTATTCAGTGGCTAAAACCAAAACAACCTTTTTTTGTCAGAGTTGTGGCTATCAGTCGCCCAAGTGGCTGGGCAGATGTCCCTCTTGTCAGCAGTGGAATACTTTTGTAGAGGAAATTGTAGAAAAAACCGAGCCTACCAAAGGAGAATGGAAAAGTAGCACTTCTACAAAAATTAGCAATAAGCCCAAATTGCTTACAGAAGTAGATTTTGAAACACAACCTCGCTTGCTTACCTCTGATAAAGAACTCAACAGAGTTTTGGGAGGAGGCATCGTAGCTGGTTCTTTGGTACTAATTGGAGGCGAGCCAGGTATCGGAAAATCTACGCTAATGCTTCAAATCGCTTTGGGTTTGCAAGGAAAGCGAGTACTGTATGTTTCGGGAGAAGAGAGCGAACAGCAAATAAAAATGAGAGCAGAACGCTTAGAACAAAAAGGTTCAGAGTGTTATTTACTTTGTGAAACTTCTACACAAAATATTTTCAAGCAAATTGAAAATTTAGAGCCCGATATTGTAATTATTGATTCTATTCAAACTTTACATTCAGCTTTTATTGAATCTTCGGCGGGTAGTATTTCGCAAGTGCGTGAATGCAGTGCCGAACTAATGAAATTTGCCAAAGAAACAGCTACGCCAGTTTTCTTGATAGGACATATCACCAAAGAAGGTACACTGGCAGGTCCCAAAGTATTGGAGCATATGGTAGATACAGTTCTGCAATTTGAAGGCGATAGGCATTTAGCATATCGTATTTTACGAACTACTAAAAATCGCTTTGGCTCTACTTCGGAACTAGGTATTTACGAAATGCTTGCCACGGGCTTACGTGAAGTAAGCAACCCTTCCGAAATTCTCATTTCTCAACGAGAAGAAACATTAAGCGGCGTAAGCATTGGAGCAACCTTAGAAGGCAACCGACCACTACTCATAGAAGTGCAGTCTTTGGTGAGCTCTGCTACTTACGGAACACCCCAACGCAGTAGCACAGGTTTTGATAACAAACGCCTCAATATGCTACTAGCTGTCCTAGAAAAAAGAGCAGGTTTCCGTTTAAGCACACAAGATGTTTTTTTGAACATCACAGGAGGCTTGCGAATAGAAGACCCTGCTATCGATTTAGCTGTTTGCTCGTCAGTAGCTTCTTCGTATGAAGATATTCCGATTTCGCCCAAAATTTGCTTTGCCGCAGAGGTAGGCTTGGGGGGAGAAATTAGAGCTATCAGCCGAATAGAAAATCGTATCAGTGAAGCTGAAAAACTAGGTTTTGAAACCATTTTTATTTCTCGTTACAACCTGAAAGGCTTACAAACTTCACAGTTCAAAATTCAAATCAAGGCTATGAGCAAACTTGATGAAGTGTTTAGAGCCATTTTTTGAAAATCATTCTTGCTTGGGTTCAGGGAAATTCATTGTAAAATGTGGCACAGCCATAGCGGCAAGGAGCTTCTGCTTGCTAATATCAGGGAATAAATCGGAAGAAACCCGAATATGTTGCACTTTACAAAGTTTTGCCCAGCCTTTGCCTTGTGGATGGGTATGCAGAAGTGTCCCATTTCGCCACTGATAAAAATGAAATGGGAACCAAGCCGTATTTACGTAAAAAGGCAAACCAAATGTTTTGAGTTCGGCACTGAAAAAGTTTTTACCCTGCTTTTCCACTACAAAACGTTCAAAACCCTTTTCCGCTTTTTCCCAACGAAAATCTGCCAGTTCTTTGGGAATGCCCCAATTTTCTATCCCATTATACACACTATCATAAGTAGAAACATAAATCTTGGAAATATGAAAAGCCTTTCGCCGCTTGAACTGAAAAAGTCCAGGGATAAACAAAAGTTCCTGGTATGCTCCCACAGGCGAATCGTAATAATCCACAAGCATTACACTACCCACAATTCCCTTGAACTTTTTTGATAAATCTTCGGATAAAAAGCCATTCTTTTCTATAAATTCTTTTGCGAAACGATATAGCAAAATGTATCCTTTACCATACAGTTTCCAGGGCGGTGGAGCAATGACAGAAAGTTTATTATCCATAGGTTAAGATTTAGCAAACAATGTATCATTTTTCTTACAAAACCGCAAACAAAAATACAAGGTTTAGTCTTTTTTTGTATCTTTGCACCTTCAAAAATGAAGTATCTATGAATATCCGAAATATTGCAATTATTGCACACGTAGATCACGGGAAAACGACACTCGTAGATAAAATGATTCACTTTGCCAAACTTTTCAGAGAAAATCAACAATTCGATGATCTGATTTTAGACAACAACGAGCTGGAACGTGAGCGTGGTATTACGATTGTTTCCAAAAATGTTTCTATTCGCTATAAAGATACAAAAATCAATATCATAGACACACCTGGGCACGCTGATTTTGGCGGCGAAGTAGAGCGTGTACTGAAAATGGCTGATGGCGTATTGCTCTTGGTAGATGCTTTTGAAGGACCTATGCCTCAAACACGTTTTGTACTAACCAAAGCCATTCAGTTAGGTTTGAAGCCTGTTTTGGTTATCAATAAAGTAGATAAACCCAATTGCCGCCCCGATGAAGTACACGAAGCCGTATTTGATTTGATGTTTAATGTAGGAGCAAACGAAGACCAATTAGATTTCGTAACTCTTTATGGTTCTGCCAAACAAGGCTGGATGAGCTATGATTGGAAACAACCTACCAATGATATTACCCCCCTTTTAGATACCATTCTGAAAGTTATACCAGCTCCCCAAACCCAAGACGGTTCTTTACAACTACAAATTACTTCCTTAGATTATTCTAACTTTTTGGGCAGAATTGCCATTGGGCGTGTGTACAGAGGCGAAATTGCCGTAGGTATGCAGGTGGCTTTATGTAAGGCTGATGGCTCAGTGAAAAAAATGCGTGTAAAAGAATTACAAACATTCGAAGGCCTGAACCGAACTAATGTAGAAAAAGTACAGGCAGGAGATATTTGTGCCGTGATTGGTTTAGAAGAGTTTGAAATCGGTGATACTATTGCCGATATCCAAAACCCCGAACCTTTGCCTCGTATTGCCATAGATGAGCCCACAATGAGTATGCTTTTCACTATCAACAATTCACCTTTCTTTGGTAGAGACGGCAAATTTATAACTTCAAGACACTTGCGAGATAGATTGCTCAAAGAAACCGAAAAAAATCTTGCTTTACGTGTAGAATTTACCGACCGCGAAGATACTTTTATTGTTTACGGCAGAGGCATTTTGCATCTTTCCATACTCATTGAAACCATGCGAAGAGAAGGCTACGAATTGCAAGTAGGACAGCCACGCGTACTATTCAAAGAAATCAATGGACAAAAACACGAGCCCATCGAAACCCTTGTGGTTGATGTTCCCGAAAATGTAGCAGGCAAAGTAATAGAACTTGCTACCCAACGCAAAGGCGAACTTATAGTCATGGAGCCCAAGGGCGATTTGCAACATTTGGAGTTCAAAATTCCCTCCCGAGGGCTGATTGGCCTAAGAAATTTAGTGCTTACTGCTACCCAAGGCGAAGCTGTAATGACACACCGCTTTATCGGCTACGAACCCTACAAAGGCCATATTCCTCAACGTACCAGCGGCTCATTGATTTCCAAAGACACAGGTCCTGCTACAGCTTATTCTATTGATAAACTGCAAGATAGAGGTAAATTTTTCATCGACCCCGGCGAAGAAGTCTATGCTGGGCAAATCATCGGCGAACATACACGTGGCTCCGATTTGGTTGTGAATGTACAAACAGCCAAAAAACTTACCAATGTGCGTGCCGCCGGCTCTGACGAAAACGTAAAAATTGCCCCCAAAGTCCAGTTTTCATTAGAAGAGGCTATGGAGTACATTCAGAAAGATGAGTATGTAGAAATTACGCCTACGGCTATTCGTATGCGTAAAATACACCTTGATGAAAACGAAAGAAAAAAAATAGAAAAAGAGTTCAGTTAGGTAGCTATGCAAAAATTTCTTATCGTAGGACTCGGCAATATTGGCCTAGAGTATGCTCTTACTCGGCACAATATTGGTTTTATGGTGGTGGATAAACTTGCCTCTATGCAAGAAACTACTTTCAAAACCAACCGCCTCGCCGATATTGCTGATTTTAAGCACAAAGGCAAATATATTTTTCTCATCAAGCCTTCTACTTATATGAATTTGAGTGGCAAGGCAGTAAACTATTGGAAACAAGAACTGAAAATCCCACAAGAAAATATTTTGGTTATCACTGATGATGTAGCTCTACCTTTCGGAAAAATTCGTTTGCGTAGCAAAGGTTCTGATGGAGGACACAATGGGCTCAAAAATATTCAAGAGGTGCTTCAAAGTCAGGAATATGCCCGTATGCGTATTGGAGTAGGCAACAACTATCCCAAAGGTATGCAAGCCGAATACGTACTTAGTCCTTTCTCTGCTGATGAGCAAAAAGAATTACCACATATTTTAGAAACTGCTTGCCAAGCCGTGCTTGCTTTTTGTTTGGAAGGCATCAACAATGCAATGAATAGGTTTAATAGCAGGGCAAAACTATCAGATTAAGACGCCTGCAAGGTGACATACCTTGCGAAGCGTTCTTCGTCGTAGATAGTTTGTAAGAAAGAAGATTCAAAAACTTTGACCCCCCCTTGTAGCTTGCAGGCATCTTTACCAAGTTGGTACATGGCTACGGCTACGGCTTTGGCTTCAATGGGGCGATATTTTTTCAACCCACCCACCATCATAAATTCAAGTCCTTTGGCTATTACTTTGCCTATTTCTTCGCCCAACCTAAATTCCGACCTTTCGCCCAGAAGTAAAGAAGGACGAATGATATGCGTACTTTTGAATTGTAGGTGCTCAATAGCTTCCTCTACCTCACCTTTTACACGATTGTAGTAAAAAGTAGAATTTTTACAAGCCCCCATTGCAGTAACTATAGAAAAGTGGCTTGCACCATTAAATTTCGCAATTTTTCCAATCTCGGTAGGATATACAAAATCTACTCGATAGAACTGTTCTTTAGTTTTAGCTTTCTTGATGGTTGTCCCTAAACAACAATACACATCGTCGGCTTTGATAAGAGGAGCATAAGCCTCCAAATTTTCAAAATCAATAATGTGTTGGGTGAGTTTGATGTGTTGCAGAGGTATAGGCTTACGGGTAAGAACGATAACTTCTTGGTAATAATCATCTGAAAGCATTTGCTCCAAAAGCAGGGAGCCTACCAAGCCTGTAGCCCCTACAAGCAAGGCAGTTTTTTTATGCGGACAGCCCATTAAAACAACATGTTTGAATTAGCATTTTTTCATTGAGATAGCTTGCAAATGTAGATTTTTTCTCTGTAAAAGTCAAACTTTTGAAAAATTTTATTCTACCCAAGTAACTTTTTCTTGAATAGGCTTGCGAGAACTATCGGCAGAAGGCTTAGCGATATGCCCCACATACAAAAAACCTAAAAGCTTATCATTTTCACCCAGACCGAAAAAGGGTTTAGCTTCGGGATAATACGTAATACCGCCACTGCCCCAATATACACCAATCTTATATGCAGTAGCAGTAAGATACATATTCTGAACGGCACAAGCTACGGCTTCAATTTCCTCTATTTCAGGTACTTGTTCGTTTCTTTTCATGCCAATAGCGATGATATGCGAGGCTTTGAGCGGTTTGCTGGCAAGCATTTGGTAAGTTTTTTCATTAAAAGCCTCCCCCTGATTTTTTTCTTTGTACAAATTTGCCTGAAAATCGGCGAGTTTTTTTAATCCTTCGCCTGTAAAAACTACAAAACGCCAAGGCTCTGTTTTTTTGTGTGTAGGAGCCCAATTGGCATTTTCAAGCATTTGCCAAATGATAGCATCGTCAACTTTTTTACCTACCTCAAACTGTTCAGGATAAGTGGAACGTCTGTTGCGGATAATTTGATTAATTTCCATAGCGGTTTTTGTTTAATCGTTGCTAACATTGAGAATTTCCATCTCAAAATAAATGGGGTCAAAAGGGAAAATGATAAAACTTCCTGTCCTGGGATTGGTAGAGCCTATACCTTTGTATGCGTGATTAGAGGGAATAAACAAATAGCCTTTTTCACCGCGTTTCATCAAAGGAACACCAATTCGCCATCCGCTAATTACGTTACCGATAGGCTTGAAAGTAAAACTTTGATTTGCATCAAAAATAGTATTATCAATCACTCGGCGTCCGATATATTTTACAGTTACCGTAGAAGAATCACGTATCGGGTCGATAGTGCCTACATTTGTGAGGCTAAAAATTACACCCTCTTTATTTTGTGTAACAGGCAAACCGAGCTCTGTAATTTTTTCTGCAATAAATTCGGTTTCGCTTTTCACATCAAGCAGTTCTAGATCTACGCGGATAGCTGAATAGGGTGGTAAAAATGGTGAAGAGGCAGTGCCATAGCCCAGAGTGTTGTTCATCAGTAAAACAGCTTTTTGCCCTTTGAACATTTTTTCTTTACCAAGTTGCAAAAAAATATCAATACCACGAGGCATAATCAGGGCTCTATTGTTGCCTGTGGGATTGAGCAGAGCAACTGTAAGCGTTTTACTTCCTGACAGTTTGTAATTGGTATCAATGGGTGTTTCCGAAGGAATTAGGCGTGTTTCGTATTTAATAATAACGTGGCGAAAAGTAGTATCAGGGGTTCTGCTTTGAGGCGTGCCATATACTTGGTAATAAATGCCATTTTCATCTTTTTGCATTTGTAAACCTTTTTGGGCAATATAGCTTTGAATTTCCTGCTCGTTGCGGGCAAGTTGTTCTGCCAAAAAATCGACATTTGGGTCTTTGCGTTTGCAAGCAAAAAGTAGTGCCACGCCTAAAATCGCAGCGAAAATATGGATTTTTAAGGGTTTCATTTGAGACTCAGTCAAGTTCTTACAATTTATTTTTGGTTAGGGTTATTGTTAGGTTTAATATCTACCAGCTCAACTTCAAAAAGCAAAGTTGAAAATGGTGGAATAGTTCCTCCTCCCATTGCACCATAAGCTAATTTGGAAGGAATAAGCAGTTGGGCTTTTTCACCTTTGCGTAGCAAGGCAATGCCTTCATCCCATCCTTTGATAACACTACCTATTCCAAGTACAAACTGCAAAGGTTCATTTCTATTGAGAGAGCTATCAAAAACCTTGCCATCTAAAAATTTACCTGTATAATGTACATATACCGTATCGTATGCTTTGGCTTGTGGGTTATCAGGAGCAGTTTTAATGATTTTGTAGTAAAGCCCAGAAGCTGTTTTTTGCATTTCTAATTTGTTTTCTTTGATGTATGCTTCCAATTTGTTTTCTTCTTCTGCCTCTTTCTTTTTTATGTTTTCTTGCTCTTTTTGTTCGGCAAGTTGGGCTTCTTTTTGGATTTGCTCTTTGGTTTTCTTGCCTGTAATTCTTACCCAATATTCAAAATACACATTCTTTTTTCCCCTCATTTGCATTTCTTGGGCAAATTGGTCAAAGAAAGGATATCTTTTCACCAAAGTATCCATAGAAACTTTAATTTTCACGCTATCGCCTACTTGCAAGAATGGTAATACTTCGGTAGGCATACCTCTTTCTGGTTTGATTAGTAAAGAAAAGCCGTTTTTAACGCTTGTATCTACCAAAGCACGTTTGTAAGTGTTATCCATTTCAATAGTATCAACTTTGCTGATAAGGTGTATCATTGCATATTCACCTTCTTTGAGTTTTTCTCCTTTGGGGTTGCGTTCAAGAATTTGAAATATCACTCCCGAAGGAAGTCTTTCTTCGTTTTTATCGTTTTTACGAGGTTTTTCACAAGCAAAAAAGGCAAAAATCAGTAAAAGGAGAGTAAGTAGATTTTGACTGTGACTCATAGAATTTGGGGTTGAGAGAGTTTGTAAGTGAAAAAGTTTTTATTTATATCTGTACGCTTAAAAGTTCACTTTTTTTGCTTTCAATGATTTCTAAAAATTTCTTTTCAGTTTCTTGCAGGCTCAAATAACAAGTACCTCCTGCGGCATTTTTATGCCCACCGCCATTGAAATATTCGGCGGCAAGGTCATTTACCGAAAAGTCGCCCACAGAGCGAAAAGAGAGTTTTATATTTTCGCCTATATCAATCATAATAGCGGCAAGCACAATACCTTCTATGGAAAGAGCATAATTTACTACCCCTTCGGTATCACCTGTTTGCGAATGAAAACGATTGAGCTCATCAGCTGTGATAGTAATGTAAGCAGTACGCAATTCGGGCAAAACTTTGAGTTTTTGGCTCAATACATAGCCTAAAAAACGCAATCTCAATTCAGAATTACTATCGTAAATGCGATTGTGGACTTTGGTAGTATTAACGCCTATATCAATCAGTTCGCCTGCAATTTCGTGAACTCTGCGGGTAGTAGTAGGGTGCTTGAAAGAACCTGTGTCGGTAAGTATGCCTGCATAAAGAGCCTCGCCAATGGGTACATCTATTTTATCCTTATCTCCAAATTCGTTGATGAGTTCATAAACCAGTTGAGCCGTAGCGGCGGCTTTGGTATCATGGCAGCTAAAAGTAGGCTGAATAGTAGGATTGATGTGATGGTCTATAAGCAAAGTTTTTGTTGAGCCATTAACACGCTCAAACACGGCAGCAATCTCTTCTAAACGAGGATAGCAAGAAAAATCCAAATAACAAATTAGATCTGCTTTTTTGACAATCTGCTCTATTTCAGCTGTATTTTTTTGATTGTAGATAAGCACTTCTTCGTTGCCGGGTATCCAATGTAAAAATTTAGGATAATCGCTTGGAGAAATCACTTTTACATTGTGTCCTAATTTTTTCAAATATCTTGCCCAACCCAAAGATGAACCCAAAGCGTCTGCGTCAGGTTTATAGTGTGTAGTAATAACGATATTTTTAGGTGTAGCTAGAAATTCCTTCAACTGACTTACATTTTCCATCACTGCCAATTTGGAACGCAAAATTGCAAAAATTCAATCCGAAAAACAATTTTTTTTGAAAAAATTACTCGTTTCGTAGCTTACGTGCCAATTCCTCTACTTGTTTTTGCAAGTTATTTTCTTTTTGAAGCGGTTTAAGCGAAAGCAAATCGGGTTCTATGCTGGTGATAATCTGCTCTAAATTTTCAATTCGCCGACGCAATTGCTCATTTTCTTGCAAAAGAAAATCAATATTCTTGCGATCTTTTTCCGATACTCCACTTTTTTCCAATTCCATTCGCTTTATTTTTACATAATAGCCGCCGATAATAGCTACCAATGGAATAGAAAAGAATAAAACAGAGGTTATGATTGCAGGATTTAAGAGCACAAGCATCATACCAGTAAATAGTAAAGGTTTGAACAAAATTAAGAATTTTTCGCTCAAAATCAAAATTTCAGACTTTGCAAAAGCTGCCTGTAAACTTCTTCATCGCTGTGTGTAGGCAATTGGCAAGTTTTATTGAAACAAACGTAAAATGTAGTTTGCTTATTGAGTGCTGTTCTATTTTTTAATAGAGGAATTTCTGCATCAGCGTCGGCACTTGCGGCAAGCACCTTATTAGGGAAAAAATATTTTTCTATGCTTTGGCGAGCTTCTCTATATTTTTCACCTACAATTGCTATTTCTGCCGTAGGCGTAAGTGTATAGGCAAAAAGCAAAGCCCAGTTGGCTGTAAATTCTACATTTTTGAGCAAAAGATGCTTCATTTGGGATAACATACTTGTAGCGATTGTTTGATAATTTTGCTTTTCAAGTAAAATCCCTAAGAAATGCAAATTATGAGCCATGATAGAATTGGAAGCAGGAATTACATTATCAAAAATCTCTTTTTTACGAGCAATGAGCTTTTCAGCAGAGCTATCAGTATAGAAAAACATTCCTTCGTTGTAATCGTAGAAATTTTGCAGAGTATAATCGCAAAGTTTTTGAGCCCAAAACAAATATTTTTTTTCAAAAATTACCTGATACAAGGCTAGGAGTGCTTCAATGGTGCAGGCATAGTCTTCTAAAAAGGCTTTTTGTTTGGCTTCCTTGGTTTTGTAGCTAAATGTATGATACAAAAATCCTTCTTGTGCGTTGTATAGCTTTGTCATCAAAAACTCTGTATGGTACAGAGCTGTTGCCAAAAATTCTTCGTTCTCAAAGGCTTTATAGGCATCTACAAGTCCTTTGATTGTTAGAGCATTCCAAGAAGTAAGAATTTTATCGTCGCATTCAGGGGGGGTTCGTTTTTGCCGAATTTTGAGCAAAGTTGCTTTCCATTTCTTGACTTTTTCCTGCAATTCTTGCAGAGAAATGTTATATTTTTGGGCAAACTCTTCATCGCTGAGTGTTTTGTAGAGAATATTGTTGGCATATTCCCAATTACCTTGTGGCAAAACATTGTAGTAGGCACAAAAAAGCTCTGTATCTTCCCCCAAAATTTCTACAAGATGTCTTTTTTTCCAAACGTAATACTTGCCTTCTTCCCCTTCGCTATCGGCATCAAGAGCAGAAAAAAAACCGCCTTCACTTGCTTCTAGTTCCCTTTGTAGAAATTCAAAAATTTCGTAAGCAACTTCTTTGTAAATAGGTTTTTGACTAAAATGATAGGCTTCGGCATACAGTGTGAGCAGTTGGGCGTTGTCGTAGAGCATCTTTTCAAAATGAGGTACAAACCATTCGGCATCTACCGAATAGCGGGCAAAGCCCCCGCCCAAATGGTCGTAAATACCGCCGAAAGCCATTTTTTGTAAAGTCAGATGTAAATGTTTTTCGGCTTCGGCATTTTTAGTCAGAAAAGTATATATCAACAAAAAACGCCAAATGCTTGGCATAGGGAATTTGGGGGCTTTATCAATGCCACCGTGCAAAGCATCAAAGTTTTTAGCAAGGTTTTGATACATTTGCTCTAATTCGGCAAAAGTATTGGGTGAGTTTAGAGGTTTTAAGCCATATTTTTGAACTTCACTTTGGTTGAGAAATTGAGAAAACTCACGAGCCGATTCCATTAGTTCCGCCCGATTTTTCTGAAAGGCAGTAGCGATATTCAGCAGCAAATGTTTCCAGTTTTGAGGCGGAAAGTAAGTACCTCCGTAAAAAGGAGTTTGGTCGGGCATAAGAAATACGTTCAAGGGCCAGCCACCTCTCAGGCCCATCGCATGAATAGCATCCATATAGATATTATCCACATCGGGTCTTTCTTCTCTATCTACTTTGATACACACGAAGTATTGGTTCATGATCTCTGCAATTTCTTTATTTTCAAAACTTTCTCGCTCCATAACGTGGCACCAATGGCAGGTAGAGTAGCCGATACTTACAATAATAGGTTTATCTTCCTGCAAAGCCTTTTGCAAAGCTTCCTTCCCCCAAGGATACCAGTTTACAGGATTATGAGCGTGTTGAAGTAGATAAGGGCTGGTTTCGCGAGCAAGTGCATTCATTTCTTTAAAGATTCAGTATTAAAGGGCTGTTTGTGAAGCCAGTTTTACTATACTTCCATTTTGTAGTGTAGGCACAACATCGTATACATCTTTCTGCAAACAAAATTCAACATCTTTCTGTATGCCTAAGTTTTTCAGACGTTGTACATGAGAGCAAAGATTTACAAAACCGAGCAAATCGCTTTGTTTTTTTGGGTATAAAGATTGAGCCAAAAGAGCCGAGTCGTTGGAAATTGTAAAATTTTGAGTGGCTAAAACATCTACTAAGGCTCCTGCAAAAAGTGTATCTTCTAGGTTTATGTTTCCTTTCCAACCTGCACAAGCCACCAAAACATCTTTCTGACGCTCCAAAAGATAACTTGCTACCGCAGATAAATTCAGAAAAGCTCCTACGATAATTTGTTCAGCCTTTTCAGAAAGTTTGATAACTTGCGTGCCATTGGTAGTAGTAAAAGCTATTTTTTGCCCTATCAAATGTTTTTCCATATAGCTGAAAGGTGAATTTCCTAAATCAAAGCCTTCTACCTGCTTTCCGTCTCTTTCGGCGGCAATGTAGTAACCTTGGCTTTTCATTGCTCGGCAAGTTTCAGTATCTTGCAAAGGCAAAATGCTTTCTACTCCGCAAGCTATGGCCGTAACCATGCAAGAGGTGGCTCGCAAAATATCTACCACTACCACAATTTTATGCGTGAGTGTGTGTAAAGGAAGTAAATTGGGAGAAAGACAAACTTCAAGGTTGGGCATCAAAAACCAAATTTTCCAAAATCTAAATTGGGCATATCGGGCATAATACCACCTGTTATGTTCCGAAAATGCTCAACTATTTTATTTTCAATTTCTTGCATAGCTTTGTTGACAGCCGCCGCAATCAGGTCTTGCAACATTTCTTTTTCTTCTATTTTGATGAGCTCGTTATCAATTGCTATGCTTACAAGTTTTCTATTGCCATCTACGGTAGCTTTCACGAGGCCTGCCCCCGATTCGGCAGTAGCCGTAATATATTTTAGCCCTTCACGAGCTTCTTGAAGTTTAGTTTGCAACTCTTTCACTTTACCCATCAAATTTTCTAAATTGAAATTCATACTTCTGTGCATTAAAGTTAAGAATAATACGGACTTATCATCAGATACACAATTACTCCTGTAATAGAAACATACAACCAAACAGGATAAGCGATTTTAGTTATTTTTTTATGTTGGGCAAAGTCTTTTTGTAAAGCATAATACAAAGCCAAAAGCACAAAGCGTACTACGCCAATAGAAAGCGTAATATGGCTAATGAGTACAAATAAATATACCGGTTTCCATGCACTATCTGGATAAACTGTACTTTCGTTTGAAAAATGATACAAGACATAAGTCACCAAAAACAAACTGCCCAACGTAAAAGAAACAAGCATGATATTCTGATGAGCTTTGATTTTCTTCTGTTTAATGAAGACTAATCCTAAAATAAGCAAAACAGAAGTTAGAGAATTAATAACAGCGTTTAAGTGTGGAAGCAATTTTGTCCATTCGCCTAAATTTACTTTGATGCGAATCCCTAAAAGCACTGCTACAGCCACAGGAATAGCAATAGAAAAAACATTGACCAATGTTTTATTAAGTAGCTGGGGCTTGGTAGTTTCGGTTTGCATGGCTTAAAATTTTTGTTACAAAACAAAGAAAGCCCTCAAAAGGTTTCAAGACCTTGAAACTTTGCTGTTTTTAAGCTGGAAAGAATCTAAAAAATTTTTTTGTTCTTCTTCGGTAGGGTTGCGTTTGGTATGAGAAATACCCAACTGATACAAGCGATTGCCCACCAAGTAAATACGATATACCAAAAAGCTATTTTTTTTGCTACCTGCTTTCAGTGAAATACCAGGAAAGCCGCTGATTTCAATTTCTTTATTTTCAAAAATCTCTTCTTGTGGAAAGCCCATTTTATCAATTACTTGCTTTTCCTGATTTTGTAAAAATCTTTTTGCCCCCATTTTTTGAATAACCCCCTCTTTGTAATCTCGGAAATATAGAATGTAATTTACCGAATCGCCCATTTGCACCGAATATTCCACATCTCTATCAGTAGAATCTTCTACGCGTACAGGCATCGCAGGAAAATTGATAATAAAATCTTCCTCTTCAATGGTAAAGTTATCAGGAATAGCTAGTTGGATAGTATCAGCCTGAACTTTAAAGTATTCTGTGTTATTTTGGGGCGAATAATTATTTTTTTGATGCTGATTTTTACAAGCAAAGA
Source organism: uncultured Cytophagales bacterium (assembly GCA_938002655.1). Lineage (GTDB taxonomy): Bacteria > Bacteroidota > Bacteroidia > Cytophagales > Thermonemataceae > Raineya. The sequence continues at coordinate 12,369 of CALLAC010000018.1, read as the reverse complement.
AACTGAAAATAAGTAAAAGCAAAGAAGAGTATTTCATAACTGCATGCAGAAAATGTATTTTGCAACACTGCAAAAGTATAAAATTTAATTGGGAAAACAAAGAATTGGAAGAACAAAAACAATTCAAGCCAAAAGTGTATTGTTTTATTTACTTACGAGTATAAAAACCTTGTATTTTTGCCCCTTCTTTGCCAAGTAAACTATATTCATTGTTTTATAGCTCTCGTACCCCTGAAAATACACCAAATTTTGATAGTCGTAAGAGCCCAACAAATGGAATAGCAAAGATAGATAAATTGATGTACCATCTCAATTGCTTGTATCTTTTGCCTACAATGCTCATATGTATTCGGCACAACTAAAACCAATGTCTACTGTATTTCGAGAAAACAGTTTATGTTCAGATAGCAATAGCAATACAAAAATTACACTCCCCTTTTGTTTCCATAAATGAGAATGTGCAGTCTGTCGGTATAATTAAATTGATACTGTTTGCAAATTTCTATAAGCCACTGCTGTTTTTCCTGTAAGATATGGGACTTGGTTCCTTGGGGCATCAAATACACCTTGTCGTGAAAGATAGCATATTTTTGGATAATTTCTAGAATTTCATCTAAATCTTTGGGGCTATCTACAACAAATTTGAAGTTGCTTTTAGCATTTTGAGCGAAGAAATCAATAGCTTGTGTTTTTAATCTTTCTTGAAGTAAAACTTTTGAGTGGGCTAATTTCAAGGAAACATTGAATTGGTCGGCGAGAGCTTCTAATTCAGGTTCAGGAATAATCGTGCCATTGGTTTCAAATTCAATATAATATTGCGGATTTTGCTTTTTGAGCTGATTCAGCAGAGGCAAGAGTTTTTTTTGTTGAATTAGTGGCTCCCCACCCGTAAAAATGAGACGATTGCAATTATATTTTTGAACTTCTGCAATTATTTGCTCGTTATTAAGTTGGATAATACTTTCCGATTTTTTGAACTTTTGATAGCTAGGCTCTTTATCATTTTGGTGAGAATAACTAGTATGCTCCCAATTCCAGGTGTAATCGGTATCGCACCAAAAGCAGTACAAATTACACAAAGAAAGGCGAATAAAAATGCTGGGTTTGCCTATATTTTTGCCTTCACCTTGCAAGCTGTAAAAAATTTCAGGTTTTCCGTTTAGAAGAGCTATTTGTAGCATTCTGTTTCGAAAATTTTAGAAAAAATTTTTTCTTGTTTGGGTTACTTTTGCAAGATTTTTGCACTAAACAAAGAGATATTTCTTCGAAAAATCTGATAATTTATGAGCAACGGCCAAAAAATATTTGTTTCGTTTATAGCAGGAGCCACCGCAGGTGTAGTAGCAGGATTGTTACTTGCCCCTAAAAGCGGTAAAGAAACTCGCCAAAAAATTGCCAAAAAGGCAAGCGAAATTAAAGATGTTCTTGAAGCTCGTCTGAAAAGTTTCAAGAAAGAGAAAACTTATTAGGAAAAAGAGTAAAAGTCCTCTTTATTTCAACATCTTGATAGCCTTTTCGAGAGCTCCGATAAAAATATCCACTTCCTCAAAGGTATTATAGACAGCAAAAGATGCTCTTGTAGTACCTTCCAAGCCCAAGCGTTTCATTAGCGGTTGGGTGCAGTGATGTCCTGTTCTTACGGCTACACCTTGCGTATCCAAGATAGTTCCTATATCCGAATGATGTACACCTGCAACCACAAAAGAAAGCACACTCGCTTTTTGTAAAGCCGTACCAATAATTTTGATGCCTTCTATTTTTTGTATTTTTTCGGTGGCATATGCAAGTAGCTCTTGTTCGTACGCAGAAATATTTTCTTTGCCCAATTGGTCTACAAAATCAATAGCTTTACCCAAAGCAATTACATCGGCAATGTTGGGCGTACCTGCTTCAAATTTGAAAGGCAAGTCGTTGTAGGTAGTTTTCTCAAAAGTTACCTCTTTTATCATTTCGCCGCCCCCGTGGTAAGGAGGAATTTGCTCTAAAATTTCTTTTTTACCATATAAAGCTCCTATACCCGTAGGGGCATATACTTTATGCCCTGAAAAAGCATAAAAATCGCAATCTAAATCTTGTACATCGATAGGTAGATGTACGGCACCTTGTGCACCATCTACCAAAAATTTTGCCCCAACACTATGAGCCTTCTGTATCATGGCTTTGATAGGATTGATAGTGCCCAAAGCATTAGAAATATGCACTATCGAAACGAGTTTGGTACGTGGTGAAAGCAATTTTTCATATGCATCGAGCAAGATTTCGCCATTTTCATTGATAGGAATAACCTTCAAGATAGCTTTTTTTTCTTCACAAAGCATTTGCCAAGGCACAATGTTGGAATGATGCTCCATAGTGGAAATGATGATCTCATCTCCTTCGCCTATGAATTTTCTACCGAAAGTGCTGGCTACAAGGTTAATTCCTTCGGTGGTGCCACGCGTAAAAATAATTTCTTCGCTACTAAAAGCATTGAGGAACTTGGCTACTCGCTCTCGAACTTGCTCGTATGCTTCGGTAGCCTTTGCCGCAAGATAATGAGCCCCTCTGTGAATATTGGCATTGTAAGAACTATAATACACATTGAGAGCGTTGATCACCGAAATAGGTTTTTGGGAGGTAGCGGCATTATCCAGGTACACTAATCTTTTCCCCTGAACAGTTTGTTTCAGAATAGGAAATTGCTCACGTATTGCTTGAATGTCTAGGTGACTTGCAGATTTCATATTTAAAAGTTTTATAAAAAACGCATTTGGAGGCGAAAGGGTTGCGAATAATTTAGTTTTCGAGAAAAAATTTTTTAGATGAAAAATGAAAAGCACATTTTGCCCATCAATTTCTCTAAATTTGTATTGCCGTTAGTGCTTATTTTTAGCCGATGATTCTAAAATTGGTATGTTGGTAAGCAACTCTTTACGTTTTTTACGCTGTGCAGAAGTGTACATCATCAGTGGATATGAAAATACTGCAAGCAAAATGATACTTGCTCCTAAATAAAAATTAGCAGACATTTTTTCTTTTTCTCCAAAAATCATAAAAGCCAATAAGATACCATAGACTGGTTCCAAGTTTACCGTCAGATTTACAGCAAAGACTGAAAATTTTTTCATCAGTTTTACGCCCATAGGATAAGCAAAAACCGTACAAACCAGAGCCAAGATACCAATCCACAGCCATTCCCAATCCGTAGGATAAAGTTTAAGATGTTCCAAACCTACTGCTCCCCAAATCAGCGAAAATAGCGTGATAGTCAGAAAAGCACCTATCATTTCGTAAAAAGTGATTGTAAATTGGTCGTAGCGACGAATAAATTTGGAATTGAAAACACTGAACACTGCTCCTGCCAACGCCGAAAGCATACCCAATACGAAGCCTTCGGCATAATGAAACTCGGCACTAAATACCTGAAAAATGCCTGCAAAAGTGAGAATTCCTAAAAAAATCTGAACAGTTCGGAATTTTCGTTTGTAAAGAAGTGGCTCTAGGAGGCTTGTCCAAAAGGTAGTTGTAGCAAGCCCTACTAGACATATAGAGACATTGGAAACCCGCGAAGCTCCAAAAAAAAGTAGCCAATGTACAGCAATAATTCCGCCTGTTCCAAGTATTTTCCAGAAATCTTTTGTAGGCAGTAGAAAGGGCTTTTTTACCCACCAAAACCATATCCCAAAAGCCAAGGAAGTAATCAGAGTTCTGTAAAAAACAACCATCAGCGAGCTTAAAGATACCAATCGTTTATCGCCTAAAATAGCCGTAAAGCCCCAGATAAGCACAATCAGATGTAAAAGAAAATAATCTTTGAGTGTAGGTTTTTGCATAAAAGCTAACTTGAAACTTCCGATATTTTTTGTTTTGAGATGGTGTGCGTTTTGAAGCTGAAAATCATTTGCCAATCTTTCAGAAATTCGCCAGTAAGAATTTTTTTCAATTTTTCATCATTGAGTATCATTATTCGATACATTATCCAGCCTAAAAGCACAAAAATTGTGTTGGGCAGCCAAACTGCTATCAGAGGAGGCATTGAGCCACTAGTAGCAATAGCTTTGGTGGCTAAAATATAAAAAAGAATGTACACAAACGCAAGCACAAAGCCTGAAGCAATTTGAGCTCCTACGCCTCTACGATTTTTTCGTGAAGCCATCAACACCCCAAAAAAAGTAAGAATAATGACTGCAAAAGGATAGGTATAACGGGCATATTTTTCCGTTACGTACAAATCTACTCCTTCTGAGCCACGCTGACGAAGCAGAGCAATGTATGCATCTAGTTCGTCAAAAGTTAATTTTTCCTGAAACAAGTGTTTATCTGCAAAATCTTCGGGATTGATGTTCAGGGTAGTATCCACAGGGGTATTATGAAACACGAGTTCTTCCTCTTCTCCCTTAAATTTACGCAAAACATACCTATCCAAGCGCCACTTGCGTTTGGTGGTATCCCAAGTAATGCTAGGAGCCTCTAATTTTTCTAAAAGTTTATTCCCCTGAATTTTCTCCAAAGTAAAACGATAGCCTGTTTGCGAATAACTTTGATAATCTTGCATATACGCATACACGTTGGGAGCTATACCCACATGCAAATTGCGATAAGCTCTGATATCTTTTCCTTTAATGTGTTCTATATCAAAATTTACTCGTACTTTGTTAGCATTGGGGATAATCCAGCCCGTAAGTATAAAAGTAATAATTGCAAAAATGCTAGAAGCCAGTAAAAAAGGTCTAAAAAAACGCCAAAAAGTAACTCCTGCACTTAAAATAGCTATTATTTCGGTACGTGAAGCCATTTGAGCTGTAACAAATACCGCCGCAATGAAAATCAGAAGAGGGCTAACCAAATTGATAAGATAAGGAATATAATTGAAATAAAACTGCGTAACGATTTCTACCCATGTAGGCTTCATTTTACGGAAATACTCAATTTTTTCTACAATGTCAATGATAAGCACTACCATTACAAAAATCAAAACAACAAAAAAGAAAGTTTTCACAAACTTTCTAAATACATACCAATCCAGAATTTTCATAGCCATCAAAGAAGTTCTGAAAACTGTGAGCAAAAACTTTGCCGCTTTTGTTCATGGCTACAAAGAAAAGAAATTGCATCAATCTTACGAAAAGATTTGGAAAGAATATTTTTTACCCAAAGCCTACTAATCTACTCTTTGCCGATAGCGTTCTTCTTGTTTTTTAGAACGCTGTTGGGCTGTTTCCCGTTTTACAGCCTTTTGAGGTTGGCTTTGGGGAGTTACGCCTGTTTGTTTTGCTGTAAGTTTCATAGTGCTAAATTTTTAAATTTGTTGTTCTTTGAGTTGATTTGCCTCTTTGCAAGGCAAAGCCTTTGCCAATTTGCAAGTTTTTTTCAGATTTGCTTCTAACCAACGAGTCGCAAAATCTTTGCCAAAGTTTTGTTTCTGCTTCTCTAATATACTCTCAAAGGCGTTTTGCGGTTTGTTTTCTTCACAAGTTTCAGGTTTTTCCATAGGAATAGAGCTTATTTTGTTGCAGAAAAAAAGTAGTGCTATTGTTTTATAAATTTTTTGTAGAGCAAAAAAGTTTTTGAAAGAATCTTGTAAAAAATCAACAAAAATTTTGATTTTTTCGAGGCTTTTTATAGTTTGGCATAGAAAAATTAAAACTTACTGAACCATGTCCATCAAAGTACGTCGCGAAGATGCCCTAGATTATCACGCCAAAGGTAAACCTGGAAAAATCGAAGTAGTCCCTACCAAATCACTTATTTCACAAATTGATTTGGCTTTAGCCTATTCACCGGGTGTAGCAGAGCCTTGTAAAGAAATTGCTCAAAAAGTAGAAGAAGTTTATAAATACACTGCCAAAGGCAATTTGGTGGCTGTTATTTCTAATGGTACGGCTGTACTAGGTTTAGGCGATATCGGTGCTGAAGCTTCTAAACCCGTAATGGAAGGAAAAGGAGTGCTCTTTAAGAAATTTGCAGGTATTGACGTGTTTGATATTGAAATCAATGAAAAAGACCCTAAAAAGTTTATCGAGATTGTTAAATCGCTTGAACCTACTTTTGGAGGTATCAATTTGGAAGATATCAAAGCTCCTGAATGTTTTGAAATAGAAGCTCGCCTGCAAGAAGAAATGAACATTCCTATCATGCACGACGACCAGCACGGAACCGCTATTGTTACAGCAGCAGCCTTATTGGGTGCCGTAGAGCTTGTAGGTAAGAAACTTTCAGAAATAAAGGTGGTAGTAAATGGTGCAGGTGCCTCAGCGATTTCTTGTACCAAATTGTATGTAGCTATTGGTGTAAAAAAGGAAAATATCGTGATGCTGGACAGCAAAGGTGTTATCCGTAAAGATAGAGAAGGTTTAGATGCTATCAAAGCCGAATTTGCTACCGACAGAAAAATCAACACTTTGGAAGAAGCGATGAAAGGTGCAGATATGTTTTTAGGACTTTCCAAAGGCAATATTGTAAGCCCTGAAATGCTCCTTTCTATGGCAGAAAAGCCCATCGTTTTCGCTTGTGCCAACCCAGACCCTGAAATTGCTTATGATTTGGCTGTTAAGACTCGTCCTGATATAATTATGGCTACTGGACGCTCCGACCACCCCAATCAAGTGAATAATGTACTGGGCTTTCCCTATATTTTTAGAGGAGCATTAGACGTAAGAGCCACCAAAATCAATGAAGCTATGAAGCTCGCCGCAGTCTATGCAATTGCTGAGCTTGCCAAACAGCCCGTCCCCGAAACTGTCAAAAAAGCCTACAACAAAAATGATTTAAAATTTGGTAGAGAATACATTCTCCCTAAACCGATAGACCCCCGCCTGATTACTACCATTGCTCCTGCGGTTGCCAAAGCCGCTATGGAATCGGGTGTAGCTCGCCAACCTATTACCGACTGGGAAGCCTACAAACAACAACTCAGCGAAAAATTAGGCATCGACCAAAAACTAATGAATGGCATTATTCAGAAAGCTAAAATGAACCCCAAAAAAGTAGTTTTTGCCGAAGGCGACCATCACAAAATCCTAAAAGCCGCACGCATTGTGGCAGACGAAGGCATTGCTATCCCTATATTGCTTGGAAATGAAAAAGAAATTGAAACCGTTGCAGAAAAATACTCTATTGACCTCAACGGCTTCACCATCATAGACCCTCAGAAACACGAAGATAGAATCCTTGCTTTTGCAGAAATGATGTACAACAAACGCCAACGCAAAGGTATGACCCGCTACGAGGCTCAAAAGCTGATGCGAGAGCGACATTACTTCGGCTCAATGCTTGTAGAAATTGGTGAAGCAGATGCTTTTATTTCAGGTATGAGCCGAGATTTTGTGAAAGCGGTTCGTCCTGCTTTGCGTGTAATTGGAAGCAAAGCTAACGAACTGGTAGCAGGAATGGGAATTGTTATCAACAAAGGAAGAACTCTATTTTTTGCTGATGTAGCTGTAAATGAGCGTCCTACTACCGAAGAACTCGTTGAAATTGTCGGATTAGTGAAACGAGGCGTAGAGTTTTTCGGCTTCGAGCCCCATATCGCCTTAGGAGCCTACTCTAATTTCGGAGCCGCACAAGGCGAAATTCCAAGCAAAATGCAAGAAGTACTTGCTATTTGCAAAAAACGCTACCCCAATCTAGTCATAGATGGTGAAATTCAGCCACACATAGCTCTCAATCCCGATTTTCTCAAAGAAGTTTATCCTTTTAGTATTTTAGCAGAAAAAGAATGTAATACTATTATTTTCCCAGGTATCTCGTCAGGCAATATTGCGTTTAATCTTGTACAAGAAGTAGGAAATTGTGATACTATTGGTCCTATATTGTTGGGAATGAACAAACCTGTTCATATTTTGCAGTTGGGTAGCTCAGTAGGCGAAATTGTCAATGTTGTTGCCATAGCAGTAGTAGACGCCCAACAGCACCGATAAAAAATCGTATTTTTCTTACTTGGTTAAAAAAAGTTTAAGAAAAAAGACTATTTTTGCTGCAAACATATTACTAAAAAATTTTGCCCAATTTTGTATGGAAACCAAAGTCATAAACAAAGCAGTAAATCTCATGCAAAATACTGTTGTTGATTTTAGTGAGGTAGAAGAATTGCTTAAAGACGGATGGAAAATCAAAGAAACACATTCCAATGTAGAACTCGTTGCTGATAAGCATATTCTTTACATTACCTTCACTTTTGTAAAATCATAGGAAAGTAGTGAAATAACTTACTTAGCTTAAATGAGCAAAATCTCACTTCAAGTAGCAACATCTTGAAAATTTTAATATTTGTGTTCAAATTTTTTTCTTAACACATCAAACCTGATAGGTTTTTAGAACCTATCAGGCTTCGAAAGCGGGTTTCAGAGGTCTTATTACTGTTTCTGTTGCATATATTTGAAGGCTCCCCAATCTTCTTTTTGAAGTTTTTGGTTGGCGTTTGTAGGCTGTTCTAAAATTCTTTCAGTATTCACGCCTCTTTGCAAAATGCCTGTGGTCAGATACGTGATAGCATCTTGCAAGCAAACTTCTTGGATATCACCAAAGTTGCGACTGACATCATCAATTTGAATTTTATCGGGTTGTAAGCCCTCAAAATAATCGCCAAAACCGTTGGCATTGAACGATTGAAAAGCCACAGGAGCCACTACATAATTTGCTGATGCATTGTTTTTATCCATAATGATAGGTATTATCGGAAAGCCTACAGGTTTGCCTGAAGTAGCTCTGCCAATAATTTTTACCTCCATATAAGGTTTGAGAGCATTGATAACCAGCTCGCTTGCCGAAGCTGTCGAACTTGTTGTAATAAATACTACTCTACTCAAATTCAGTTTAGGATTCGGATTGTTGAATTTGGTGGTAGTATTAAAATTTTTGTAACGTTCATTCCAGCGTTCTTGAAGCATTACTTGCCCATTAGCAGAAGCAGGAGCAATAAGGTTGCAAAGATGATGAGCCAAATAAACATATCCTCCTGTATTATAGCGTAAATCTACTATCAGCTCATCGGCACCTGCATTAGCAAAAAAATCAAAGGTCTGAGAAAGTTCTTCTTCGGTAGCTTTGCCATTGTTCGCTCCTAAAAAAGCATTGAGCACCAAATAAGCAATTTTTTTGCCACCTGTATTTATAACCTGCTTATGCAAGACAAAATTTGCCAAATAATTTTCAGGTGTAAGCGTAATAATTTCGGTGCTGTTATTGGGCTTTTGAAACTCAATGGTTACGCTATTGCTTGCAAAAAGTGCTTCATTTAACTGATTGATCGTACTTGCAGAAGTATCAGGCACGATATTATTGACTTTCAGCAAACGCCAACCTCGCTGAATACCTTTTTTCCCTGCCGCCGAATTGGCATACACGAATGAAATACGTAAATCGTTGGGAGTAAGAAAGCGATAGCCACAGCCGTAATCCACTCGGTTGCCTGCCGAAGCATTGTCCCAATCCAATTTGCGTGAAACAAACGAAAACCTATCGGCACGTTTGCCATTGATAACAGGGCTAAACGTCCTGACAGCCAAGATTACTTCTTCAGGCAAGCTATAATTTTTAGGCTTAAAAGCAAAAATATCAGGAAGGTTATCTGTCCAAAGATACAATTCTTTGGAATAGATATAAACACTATCACGAATATCTGCTCCTACTTGGTAAATTTCGGTACGTGGGCGGCACGAAAGCATCCAAACGCTCACAATTACCCAAAATAAAAACTGCAAATGTTTCATAGATAAAAGTATTTTGAGCAAATATAAGATTTTCTCCGAAAATTTTGTAAAAAAACAGACGAAATTATATGAGAAATGGAATATTCTGTTTGTATTTTTGTAGCGATCTGTCTATTTGCAGTTAAAAAACTTTTTTTTCAAAAATTGCCTCACTTCGAACTTCATAGCTATGCAAGAAAACACCCCTTCTACACTTAGCAAAGAACTTTTAGAAGCGCTACAACATGCGATTGAAAATCTAGATGTAGCTTTTATCAAAAACCAAATTGAGCAAGAGCTACACCCTGCCGATATTGCCGCTTTGGTATATGAATTGCAGGAGGAAGAAGCCCATTTTTTACTTGAAAATTTGGATGTAGAAGTTGCTTCCCAAGTTTTAAGTGAACTCGATGAAGATATTCGCAAAGACTTTCTGAGAAAACTTTCTTATGAAAAACTTGCCGAATATATCAATTTGATGGATTCGGACGATGCCGTTGATATTCTCAAAGAAATTGATATTCAGAAAAGAGAGCAAGTCATTGCAACTTTACAAGACCGCCAAAAAGCTCGCAATATTATTCATCTTTTGCCTTATGAAGAAGGCACAGCTGGTGCTTTGATGGCAAAAGAGCTTATCAAAGCTAATATCAACTGGAACGTAAAACAATGTATTGAGGAAATTCGTCGGCAAGCCGAAAAAGTCGAAAAGGTCTATTCAATTTATGTTGTAGATAACGATGGCATCTTAAAAGGCAGAGTTTCGCTGAAAAAAATTATTTTGAGTAGCGATGATACGCTCATTGCCGACATTTATGAAGATGAAGATATTGTTTCGGTAGAAAGCTATCGTACCCAAGAAGAGGTGATTGAAATCATGCAAAAATATGATCTAGAAGCTATTCCTGTTGTAAATACACAAGGTAAACTTTTAGGACGAATCACTATTGATGATATTGTTGACGTTATTCAGGAAAAAGCTGATGCCGAAAGGCAAGCTATGTCGGGGCTTTCGGGCGATACCGAAGAAGATGATACCCTATGGCAATCGGTGAAAGCTCGTTTGCCTTGGCTTATTATTGGCATGGCAGGTGGAATGCTTGCCGCTTCAGTTACTGACATGCTCGGCCAACCTGTTATTCTTTTAGTGTCGGTACTAGCGAATTTTACTACCCTTATTGCAGGAACAGGTGGTAACGTGGGTATTCAGTCTTCGTCGGTGATTTTACAAAGCTTGGCTCATAAATCTGTTTTTGAGTTGAGCACTTTTCAAAGGCTTTTCAAAGTGCTTCTGATAGCTCTTTTGAACGGAACAATTCTTGGAACCTTAGTGTTTTTGTTTTGCTTGCTATTTGGTTATGAGATAAAAGTAGCCATAGTGGTTTCAACGGCGTTATTTTCTGTAATACTATTAGCCTCTTTTACAGGTACGATTACTCCTTTGATACTGAACCGTTTAGGTTTTAACCCAGCCTTAGCGGCAGGACCTTTCATCACCACAGCTAATGACCTGATTGGCTTGGCAGTGTATTTCAGTGTGGCTCGTCTGATGTATCAGATTTAAATTCTCCATAAACCCATTTCTGCCCTGTCCATATCTCAGTGAAAGCTCCTTTATTATGCTCACCTACGATGGCCTTAGCAAAAAAGTGCATTTTCTCGTTGCTTGCCCTATACATAAAGATGGCATCATCACCTACATCGGCTTTGTACATTCGTTGAATGGAATCTACGAGCAGGTTGAAAGTTGCGGGAGTTTCTCGATAGGCTTTATCAATAAAATAGCTTGTAAATTGAACCGTACGAGGGGCTACTTTATGCACAATCAGCCAACCCACTACTTGATTTTCAGTATTTTTCAGAGCCAAACTACCCAAAGGCTCTAAAAGATGCGGCAACTGAAAAGGTGAAATTTCTTCGTTGTACCAATTTTCATTCTTCTGCTTATTTTTGATGTATTCGTAATCGTCTTGTGAAAGTTCTACCCAAGGAACTACCCGAAATATTTCAGGATATTCCTGCAATTTGAACCAAGGCAAATTACATACTTGTTGGTAGCTTAGTTTTACTAAAATTGTTCTTTTATCGGGTTTATTCCATCCCAATTTTTGCAAAAGATTAGGCATCCATTTGAAGCTATCCCAGTTGTCTTGAAAAATGATATTCAGGTAATTGATTTGGTTGTTAACAGCAATTTTTTCGGCAATACGTAAGATTTGTGAAGCAATTCCTCTCCTACGGTGTTCTTCTTTTACCCACAAACTCAAAACTTTCATTAAGCTATAAGATCGATTACGTGTAATTTCTAACACTGCTATTCCAACTTTTTCGTTATTTTTGCTTGCTTCTACTACAAAAAAGGGTTCTTGCAAAAAACGAACTTTGCTCTTTTGCCTGAAACTAGGAAAAGTGTAAAGCTCAAATTGCTGAATAACTTCTTGTGTACTCAGATTCCGATATACATTATACTGATAAGACATATACGTTTAATTTTTGTAACTGTTTAGGTATATCTTAAAAGTATCTGATTTTTGTGATAGATATTGAACAGAGCTTTCAATAGATGAAGTCCTTGTTTTCTAAGGGTATTCATCACGCCTTGCAATCGAGCAAAGATAACCGCCCCTTGCAGGGTTCTGAAACACATAGCCACCTTTTGCTTGATTTTTATCCCCCGAATAGCTTGTTCAGCGAGATTGTT
>CALLAC010000017.1 GCA_938002655.1 uncultured Cytophagales bacterium | reverse complement strand
TCGGTACAGGAGCTACCATTTTAGGTGGCATTAGAATTGGTAAAAATGCGATGGTGGGTGCAGGAGCAGTAGTTACGAAAGATGTCCCCGAAAATGCCATAGTCGTAGGAAATCCTGCGAAAATAATCCGATATTTGAGTTGGTAGTGTTAAATATGTAATGCTATATGTTTATTGTAGTGGCAGATGAAATATTTAATTGCTCCGATGTGGTTTTCTAATTTCTTGGAAAAAGCCAAAGTGTTTCTGACCAATCGACTGCATCTTTGCCGTAAAGTATTATTGAACCTTTCTATATGATTGGTGTATCCTTTATCTTTCCCTGATGGCAGATGCTTGTCTTGGGATAAGACCTGATAAGCTTGCCAAAAATCAGTAAAAAACACGGCTTTACTTCGTAAAATACTCGGAATTTTATCAAATAAAATTTGAGCATCTTCCTTAGTCCGCCCTCCTACGTGAAAGGCAACTATCTGCCGATTTGCCGTGTGCATTACCAACCCAATCCATTGCTTATTTTATTGCCCACAAAAGACCACATCTCATCTGCCTCAAAGCGATAGAGTTCGTACAAACAGCCTTGTTTTTGTTCATAGACCTGCTCCATCAATGTATCTTCAATGGTATGCTCTTGAAAATTTGCTCTCAAATCTACCTCAAATGTCTCAATATCCTCCCTAAGTCTGCTGACTCAAACGCATCAGCGTTTTTTTTAAAGGGGCTATCTCATAAATGTAGCTATCCAATTTGTCTTCTAAACACGCTTCCATTTCAGCTAAAGTAGGCAAGCTCGCACACAAATCATCGGGCTGTGAGGCATATAACTCGCTGATATATCCTTGTAGCCACTGCTCAGAGACCTCCACACTCCGAGCTATCCCTGCCAAAGAGATGCTTCGGCTACACTCAGCATCAATTTTCCCTAATAATAGCCTGTCTATGAATTTTTTATCCTTCTCCGAGATGACTTTCTTGCTGGGGTGCAAAACAAACTGCCTACCGCAATCTTTACATTGATGGTTTTGTTTGCCATTACATTTAGCTCCACGTGAGTGCTTTGACAAGAAGGACATACTAACATAGAAAAATGCAGTTTTGTAACTATCACAATTTTTTAGCAAATCTACAAAAAAAATTTAGTAGCATTACTTGTTAAACACTACCGAGGCAGTTTGTAGGGATAGCCTAATTTATTTTCTTCGTTGCCTTCTATGCTCAAATACATACCTTCGGGCAAATTTAAAAGCCTCAAAACTGACTGCAAACTGACGGATAACATAAAAAACCTTTTTTACAGCCTGTAAAAAAGGTTTTTGTCGGGGTGGCAAGATTCGAACTTGCGACCTCCTGCTCCCAAAGCAGGCGCGATAACCGGGCTACGCTACACCCCGAAATTTTTTTGCAATTTTAGCTGAAATAAATTGAGGAGAGGATGGGATTCGAACCCACGCGTCGGTTTTTCCGACGACAGTTTAGCAAACTGCTCCTTTAACCACTCAGGCACCTCTCCTTTTAAGTTTCAGACTGCAATATTAGTACAAAAACTTCAAATTACCAAACAAAAACAAAATTTTTTATTCATTCACCAAAATTGCAGGCGTAGTAATGACATTGCTTTGGTTCAAAGCCCTATCGTAAATGAATACTTCAAAGCGAATACTATCTTTTTTGTTGATGCCAATTACATCGTAAAAAAGCCCTCCGATATTATAGCGTATAGTGCCTTCAATAGGATTTTGCCGTTCTTTATCAAGCAATGGCGGTATTCTACCGTGAATATTGGTTTCAAACTCAGTACCTGTAACAGGGTCTATGAATTTAGGCAAAACCAGACGTTCATATACACCTGTGAATTTATTGCGGCGATAGATAGTGCAATAGAAATTATAGTAATAAGGATTGAAACTTTTATCGGGCAAGCGGCGAGCAAACTGCCCTGTGGTATCTCCTGCCGATAGACCTATATCGCCATTGCCATCTTTGAAATCAATATCCAAAAAAATCGAGTCTTCGATTACTTGTCCATTGCCATCTAAAAGGCTTTTTTTACTCATTGCCCGAAAGCTAATGCTTGGCTCAAAAGGAAATTCAGGCTTTTTGAAAATACAAGCGTTCAAGCCCATAGTAAGCAGTAGAAAGTAGCCCACGATGTTTTTTGCCAAAATTTTCATATTTTTCTCTAATTTTGCATTATGAAAAAAGATTTACCTGTAATTCTGAAAAATCTTGTTCTTTCTATGCAAGAAAGCGATTTTGAGGAAATTGCTTTCTTGCTATATGATTTTCAGCTCAAAAATAACCCCATTTTTGCTCGTTGGGTTTCATTTTTTTATGAAAACCCTCTCAATATAAAAAAAATTGAGCAAATTCCGTGCCTACCCATAGAATTTTTTAAGTATTACGAAATCAGAAGTACGCCTAAAAGTCCGCAGATTGTTTTTGAAAGTAGCGGAACTACCCAAAGTTTCAGAAGTAAGCATCTGCTCACTGATACCTTTTTTTATGCCCAAAACAGCATTCAGATTTTCGAAAAGCAATATGGTAAACTTGAAAACTATCACATTTTAGCTCTCTTGCCATCTTATCTGGAAAGAGGAAATTCTTCTTTGGTTTTTATGGTAAAGCAATTTATGGAAAAATCTGCTTCCGCTTACAATGCTTTTTACCTGAACGATTTTGAAAAATTATTTCAAACCATTCAGTTTTTGCTCAAAAACAATGACAAACGCAAAATTTTGCTTTTTGGAGTAACTTATGCTCTTTTAGATTTTGCTGAAAAATATAATGGAAACGATCTTTCAGAAATTTTTGTAATGGAAACGGGAGGAATGAAAGGCAGACGCCCCGAAATGACACGTGCAGAGGTGCATACAATTCTGAAAAAATCTTTTGGGGTAAAGCAAATCCATTCGGAATATGGAATGACAGAGCTACTCTCGCAGGCATATTCGAAAGGCGAAGGTGTCTTTGATATGCCTAACACGATGAAGATTTTTTTGCGAGAAAATAACGACCCCTTCACTTACACATCTAAACGTGGGCTTATCAATGTGATTGATTTGGCAAACATAGAAAGTTGTGCTTTTCTTGCTACCCAAGATGTGGGAACTTTGCTAAACGAAAATCAGTTTATCTTACTGGGCAGAGCCGATAATGCCGAGCAAAGAGGTTGCAATCTACTTTTAGAGCAATTTTGAACATTTTACAACAATTTCAGGTCTTTATGCGTTTGACTATAAAAAATTTACAAAACAAAACCATTTATATTTCCGAAAAAAACACTATTTTGCAATCGCTTGGCGAAAATGCCATAGATTGGATGCAGGCTTGCGGTGCCAAAGGTAGATGTACTACTTGCAAAATGATAGTTTCACAAGGGAACGAATACCTGACAGACTACACCGAAGCAGAAAAGAAATTTATGGCCCAGAAACGTTTGCTTACGCAAGAGCGTTTGGCTTGCCAAGTAAAACCTAAAAAATTACAAAACAACTGCGAAATTATTGTTCAGGTACCCAAAATTTATCAATTACCACATATTTTGTACAACGACTAAAATCTGCTCGTATATGGAAAGTTTAGTAATAGAACCTACCAATAGAACCCCCAAAGTAAATTTCGATACGCTTACAGGCGTTTTTGAGATGTCAGGACGCTCTATTCCTGAAAACGCACCCGCTTTTTACAATACAATTCTAGACTGGTTAGAACAGTGCAAACAAAAAAGTAATATAAGCAATATTCAGGCAATCTTTAAGTTAGAGTATTTCAATACAGCTTCTTCCAAACTTATTTTAGATATTTTCAAGAAACTGGAAAGTTTCAAAGAAAAAGGTAAGCTCGTTTCTATTCAATGGTACTACGACCCCAAAGACGAAGATATGCAAGATGCAGGCAAAGATTTCAAAGATATTATTGCTTTACCTTTCGAATTGCACCCTCTTTCCTAAAAATATCGCCCTACACACGTGTAGGGCTTTTTTGTATACCAAACAATTTGAAGAATAGTTGGTTTTTATCTTGAATTTCTAAACCTTCAACCCATAAGTTTTACTATGGCTACGCTAAAAGTAGGAGATAAAGCCCCTCTTTTTGAAGCAAAAGACCAAAATGGCAAGCCTATCGCTCTTGCTGATTTTTTGGGCAAAGGAAAAAAAATTGTGCTTTATTTTTATCCAAAAGATGATACCTCGGGCTGTACGGCTCAGGCTTGCAATTTACGTGATAATTACGAAACGCTCTTACAAAATAATTTCCAAGTAATAGGCGTAAGCATTGATGATGAAAAATCACATCAAAAGTTCATTACCAAATACAACCTGCCCTTTCCGCTTGTTGCCGATACCGACCACAAAGTAGTAGAAGCCTATGGGGTTTGGCAAGAAAAAAGCATGTATGGCAAAAAGTATATGGGAACAGTACGCACCACTTTTATTATCAATAGCGAGGGCATTATTGAAAAAATCATTGATAAAGTAAAAACCAAAGAACACTCCGAACAAATTCTCTCACAATGTCTGAAAAAATAGTTTTACTTACAGGAGCAACTTCGGGCATTGGCAAAGCCACCGCCTTAGGACTTGCCCGAAAAGGTTTTACACTTATTTTACCTGTCCGTAATTTTGAAAAAGGTGAAAAAACCAAACAAGAAATTCTTGCCCAATATCCGCAAACAAAGGTTCATCTTTTTGAATGTGACTTGGCAAGTTTAAGCAGTGTAAAGCGTTTTGCCGAAGCAGTGAAAAGCCAATTTCCTTACTTACATATACTTATCAACAATGCAGGTGTGTGGAAAAACAAACTTACTTTTACCCAAGATGGTCTTGAACAAACTTTTGCAGTAAATCATTTAGCTCATTTTTATCTTACACTATTACTCGTAGATTTGCTTCAAAAATCTGCCCCTGCACGCATTATCAATGTGGCTTCCGATTTGCATCAAGGAGACATACATTTTGCAGATGTAGAATTTCGCAAACATTACAATGGCTTAAATGCCTACAAGCAGTCTAAACTTGCTAATATTCTTTTTACAAGAATTTTAGCAGAAAAACTCAAAAACAGCCAAATCTCTGTCAATGCACTGATGCCTGGCTTTATTGCTACCGATATTTTTGAGGATTTACCATTTTTTTTGCGTTGGCTTATCCCTTTTGTAGCGAAATCTCCTGAAAAAGGAGCAGAAACTACACTGTATTTAGCTACCGAACCTCATTTAAGGGTTACAGGCGAATATTTCAAGAATAAACAGCGAGCTAGCTCTTCGCATCAGTCTAAGAATATGCAAACTGCCCAAAAATTATGGGATTTGAGCGTACAAATGCTCCAACAAAAAGGCTTTCAAGTACCCAATCTTTAAGCCAAAAGCCAACTTTCGGCTTCTTTGCGTGTAGTGAAAACTTTATTCTCGAAAGGAATGATACGAAAAGAGGGATTTTCTATGAAAGCAAACTTAGAAGCAGGTAAAATCACAGCCATTTTACCACTTTTTCCTAAACACTTGCTAACAAGAGGAAGCCAAGATTGCCAAGCCCATACTATATCTTCAGCTCTGAAAAAACTTTTTTTGCTTTGGTCTATAATAACTTTGCTGGTAGGGCGAAAGTGCAAAAAAGAAAGAATATCTTCCAATACACAACGATATACCTCGCCGCAGGTATCGTTCTCTTGGAATTCTATCAGCCAATAAGCTTTTTCTGAATGATAGCCTACCGACACACTCTCGTTCGCAAAAAATAACTCCAATGCCGAAATTTGTTTAATTTTGGACTTTGCTTCACAAACTAGCAAAGTTTTCTTTAATTTTCAAAGCAATGCAGAAAAATATTTTGTATCTTTCTTACGATGGCTTGACAGATGCACTCGGACAATCGCAAATTTTACCCTATGTCATAGGGCTAAGCCAAAAGTTTGGCTATCGCTTTACAATTATTTCCGCTGAAAAAAAAGAAAATTTTAATAGCAAAAAACAACTGATTGAAAGCCAAATCAAGGATTTGCCTATTGATTGGAAGCCCATTTTTTATTATAAAAAACCACCTGTACTTTCTACGCTTTGCGATTTGTGGGCTATGTATCGGAAAGCAGTAGCCTTGCATAAAGAACAAAATTTTCATTTGGTGCATTGTAGAAGCTACCTAGTTGCTTTGATTGGGGAAAAATTTACAAGCAAATTTCAAGTTCCTTTTCTTTTTGATATGCGTGGCTTTTGGGCAGATGAACGTGTAGATGGGGAGCTATGGAATTTGAAAAATCCTCTTTATCGAAGCATCTACTGTTTTTTCAAGAAAAAGGAAAAAGATTTTCTGCGAAAAGCCGCTCATACGATTTCGCTTACGTATAATGCAAGAGAAGAAATTCGTTCTTGGAAAGATTTTGAAAATATACCCATATCAGTTATTCCCTGTTGTGTAGATACCGATTTGTTTTCTCAAAATGGGGAAATAACTCCTCATCTGAAAGAACAAACGCTTACTATCTCGTATTTGGGCTCTATCGGCACGTGGTATATGCTAAAAGAAATGCTTGTTTTTTTCAAAATGCTTCTACAAAGTTATCCTAAGGCAAGGTTTTTATTTATTACAGCCGAAAATCCGCAAATTATTTTAAAAGAAGCTAAAAAACTAAACTTGCCACTTACGCAGATAGAAATTCGCAAAGCAGAGCGGCGAGAAGTTCCTGCTTTTATAGCAGAAAGTCAGCTTTCGGTTTTTTTTATCAAAGATAGCTATTCCAAAAAAGCCTCTTCGGCAACAAAAATGGCTGAAATTCTGGCAATGGGTGTGCCTATAATTACCAACAAGATTGGTGATAATGCTTTTTTGTTTGAAAAATACGATTATGGCTATCTTTTAGAAGATTTGAGTGCAGAAAGTATGCAAAAAGCCATAGCCCATATTCCCAAGCTACTGCAAAAACCTGTAAATAGTTTGCGAGCTATTGCTAATGATTATTTTTCGTTGGAAAAAGGCATTGCTGAATATCGGCAAATTTATGAGCAAATTTTTCAAGAAAAAAGTACGCATTAAACTTGCGTACTTTTTTTGCAATTGAATAACAATGTGGAGCTTATTTTTTACTCATAAGGTTCAGAGCAGAGCCTGCTTTGAACCATTCTATTTGTTGGGCATTGTAGCTGTGTTTGGCTTTGATTTCTTCTTTTGAGCCGTCTTTATGATGAAGTACGATAGTAAGTGGCACGCCTTCGGTAAAGGTAGTGAGTCCTAGAATGTCAATAGTATCATCTTCTTGGATTTTGTCATAGTCGGCAGGATTTTCAAAAGTAAGAGCAAGCATACCTTGCTTTTTGAGATTGGTTTCGTGAATACGAGCAAAAGATTTTGCCAAAATAGCTCTTACACCCAAATGTCGAGGCTCCATAGCGGCGTGTTCACGCGAAGAGCCTTCTCCGTAGTTGTCATCTCCTACTACAATTGAGCCAATTCCTGCGGCTTTGTAAGCTCTTTGTACTTTGGGAACTTCCTCATACTGACCTGTAAGTTGGTTTTTCACTTTGTTGGTTTCTCCATTGAAAGCATTGACGGCTCCTATCAGCAAATTATTGGAAATATTATCCAAGTGTCCACGATATTTGAGCCAGGGGCCAGCCATAGAGATGTGGTCAGTAGTGCACTTTCCTTTTACTTTGATAAGAAGTTTCAATCCTTTCAGGTCGGTACCTTCCCAAGCGGGGAAAGGTTGTAGCAATTGTAATCTTTCGGAAGTAGGGGAGATAATTACTTCTACTTTGCTACCGTCTTCGGCAGGGGCAACGTAGCCTGTATCTTCTACGGCAAAGCCTTTGGTTGGTAGTTCTATTCCTTGAGGTTCATCAAATTTTACTTGTTCGCCGTTTTCGTTGGTGAGCATATCTGTGATAGGGTTGAAAGTCAAATCTCCTGCAATAGCAAAGGCTGTTACAATTTCAGGAGAAGCTACAAAAGCGTGTGTAGAGGCATAGCCATCATTACGAGCTTTGAAATTGCGATTGAAAGAGGTAATAATAGAATTCTTACGATTGGGGTCATCAATATGCCTTGACCACTGCCCTATACAAGGTCCGCAAGCATTAGCAAGTACTACTCCTCCTATTTTAGCGAATGAATCCAAGAGTCCATCTCTTTCGGCAGTGTATCGAACTTGCTCGGAGCCAGGCGTGATAGTAAATTCGGCTTTGGCTTTTAGTTTTTTATCTACGGCTTGTTGGGCAAGTGAAGCGGCACGTGTGAGGTCTTCGTAGGAGGAGTTGGTACAAGAGCCAATGAGACCTACTTCTAGTTTGGCAGGCCAACCATTTTCTTTGACAGCTTGGGCAAATTTGGAAATAGGCCAAGCCAAATCGGGGGTGAAAGGTCCATTGATATGTGGTTCAAGTTCTGAAAGATTGATTTCTATGATTTGGTCGTAGTATTTTTCAGGATTTTCATATACTTCGGCGTCAGGGCGTAGATACTGGCGAATTTTATCGGCTTCGGCGGCAACATCTGCTCGTCCAGTAGCTTCTAAATAGGCTTTCATTTTATCATCATAAGCAAAAATAGAGGTAGTTGCCCCAATTTCAGCCCCCATATTACAAATAGTGGCTTTTCCTGTACAAGAAAGGGAGTCGGCACCTTCGCCGAAATATTCTACAATTGCATCGGTGCCGCCTTTTACAGTCAAGATACCTGCTACTTTCAAGATAACATCTTTGGCAGAGGTCCATCCACTCATCTTACCTGTAAGTTTCACCCCAATCAGTTTAGGCATTTTGAGTTCCCAAGGCATCCCTGCCATTACATCGACAGCATCGGCACCGCCTACGCCAATGGCAATCATACCCAAACCGCCTGCATTGGGCGTGTGAGAGTCGGTGCCTATCATCATACCGCCAGGGAAAGCGTAATTTTCAAGCACTACTTGGTGAATAATTCCTGCACCGGGTTTCCAAAAGCCAATGCCATATTTATTAGATACAGATGCTAAAAAGTCATAAACTTCTTTATTTTTACCCATAGCTTCTTCTAAATCGGCTTTTGCTCCAACTTTTGCCTGAATGAGGTGGTCGCAATGCACCGTAGAAGGAACAGCTACTTTATCTCTGCCTGCGGTCATAAATTGTAAGAGAGCCATTTGAGCGGTAGCATCTTGCATTGCCACGCGGTCGGGGGCAAAATCTACGTAGTCCTTAGCACGTTGAAAAGCCTTTTTTACAGGATTTTCATAAAGATGAGCATACAAAATTTTTTCTGCCAGTGTCATAGGACGACCGAGCACTTTGCGAGCCGCTTCTACACGTTCGGGTATACGAGCATACACTGATTTAATCATTTCAAAATCAAAAGCCATAGCAAATTATTTTTTGATTGTACGAAAAGAACAAACAAATCTACAAAAAAATGCCTTTCAGCAAATACTTTCCTTAGTTTTTTAGTTATTTAGAAACTTTCTAAACAGTCTTGCTTCTTTTTTTCTTATCTTTGCACGTAACATACAAAAATTGTTAGCTGATGCATTGGATACTTACGACGCTTTTGGTAGTCTCTTTTAATTTTCTTCTTGCTCAGCCTCCCAAAAAAGAACAAAAATACAAACAGAATAAACTGCAAATTCGTAACCAAAGCCAGAAGCAAAAACAGCAATTCAAGCAAGCCCCCCCCAAAGCTACCTTGCAGCAAAGTATGGTAGAAAGTCTGGATACGCTGAAAAAAGAAGCTGTTCCGTTCAATCCGATACGTGAGCCCAAACCCCCTGCTGAGCCTCGTTTTGATGATGATACTGCGGAAGTTTCGGTAGTACGTGTGTCTGAATATTTACAAATAGATTGCGTTTGGGTAAAATCTGCAGAATACTACAAGACTTGGAGTTCGGTGTATATCAACCCTTACCGTCGTGATGCTTCTACTCTCAAAGATACCATTCATCTTACTTTATACGATGAAGTAAAAGGACAATATTGGTCAAAACCTCTTGACGAACTTCTGCTTACTTCGCCTTTTGGCTATCGTTGGGGGCGTATGCACCAAGGTATAGACCTCAATTTGCGTATAGGAACACCTATTTATAGTATTTTCGATGGAATTGTACGCATTGCAACGGCAGGGTATGGCTATGGTTATCATGTGGTAGTTCGTCACATCAATGGTTTGGAAACACTTTATGCCCATATGAGCAAATTGAGTGTAAAAGTAGGACAAGTAGTAAAAGCAGGAGAGTTATTAGGATTAGGGGGTTCTACGGGGTGGAGTACGGGACCGCATCTGCATTTAGAGGTGTTGTATGCAGGAAATGCCTTCAATCCTTTGCTTATTTTTGAAGTAAATCCGAAGTCTGATGTACCTTTTGTGCGTTCGAAATATTTTGCTCTTACGCCTGCTCATTTTAGGCATATCAATACCGTTGTGAAACGTGAGTACTTTCATGTTGTAAGAGCAGGCGAAACACTACAAAGTATAGCCCAAAAGTATGGCTTGGGGGTAAATTATTTGGCGGTAGTCAATCGTATTTCGGTAAATACGAAACTCAGACCCGGGCAAAGAATACGCTTGCGTTGAAGCTATTTGTAAAATAAGCGAAGTTTGATTTCGGTCAGTTTTCTTTTAGAGTCCAAAGAAAAATCTGCTTTTTGAAACCAATCGTAGTAATTGGGTTCGTTTTTGAGTACTTCTTCTACGAGCTTTCCTTTGTGCTTACCGATATTGAACACTTCTTTTCCTTCGTTGTTGTAAATCATTGTTCCGGCAAAATCTACTACTTTTTTGGTAGTAAGTTCGTGCAGTGCGTCCATATCGTTGCGAATAGGTTCAATTTCGTTGCCTGTTTTCTTATCTTTGATTTTTTTACCTGCATACAAATCAATTTGAGCTTGTAAAACTTCAAAAGTAGCTTGTACGTCAGCTTTTGCTGTGTGAGCATTTTCCAAATTTTTTCCACAATAGAATTTATAAGCGGCACTCAAATCCCGAGGTTCCATCAGGTGAAAAATTCTTTGGGCATCAATGAAACGCCTATTTTTCAGTGAGAAATCAACGCCTGCTCGTAGAAATTCTTCAACTAGTAAGGGAATATCAAAGCCGAGAATATTAAATCCTGCAAAATCGGAGCCTTCTAAAAAATTAGCAAGTTCTTTGGCTACCTGCTTAAAAGTAGGAGCATCTTTTACATCTTCATCATAAATGCCATGAAAAGCACTACTTTCAGGTGGTATAGGCATTTCAGGGTTTATTTTTTGTACTCGCCATTCAGAATTGCCATTCGGAAAAACTTTCAAAAAAGCATACTCTACAATTCTATCTTTGGTAAAATTGGTTCCTGTGGTTTCTAAATCAAAAAAAACCAAAGGTTTTTTGAGGGCTAAATTCATACTTTGAGCTATCTTTTGTTGTATTTTTTATTGAGCAATCATTTCCTCTGCCATTTGTTTGAGTGGCAAATTATCAAAATTGCCTGAACTCATCAAGAGCAGTGAGGTATTGGCATAATTTTGAGACTTGAGAAAATCTGCAAATTTTTTACTATCTTCAAAAACTTGGAGATTGGGCATATCAAAGGCAGTTCTGATATCCTCGGCACTGATAGGAGGCAGTTTTTTGTGTTCTACTACCTTCGGATTGAAATATACTACGGGCAAATCGGCGTATTTGAGCGAGCCCTTGTATTGGGGTAAAAAGTTTTTGTTCAAACTGCTGAAAGTATGTAGTTCTAAGCAAGCAATGAGCTTTCTTTCAGGGTAAAGGTTTTTAAGAGCTTGCGTAGAAGCTCTTACCTTTGAGGGGGCATGAGCAAAGTCTTTAAAGATATGTGTCTTTTCGTTTTTTGCGAGGGTTTCTAAACGATTTGCCGCTCCTTTGAAGCTCTGAATAGCCTCATAAAATTTACTTTCGTTGATAAAAAGCCTTTCACAAACTGCTTTGGCACCACTAATATTTTTCATATTATGCTCACCGAAAACAAGCACAGGTATCTCTTTACCTTCTTTGGTAATGAGATAAGTTTGTCCGTTTTTTATCTTGTATAGATGTGTCTGATAAGGAATGTTGGCAACATCAGGTCTTTCTTTTTCACAGAGAAAATTGCCAAGATAGTCGTCGCTATCGTAAATAATGGCTCCACCTTTGGGAGTAGCATCAGCGAATTTTTCAAATTGTCTTACATAGTCGTTTTCAGTTTCATAAACATTGGCATGGTCCCAAGCTACACCGCTTACCAAGCCAATATGGTGTTTGTAATAAGAAAATTTGGGCTTAGGGGCAGTAGGACCTGCGGGGTATTCATCGCCTTCTATGATGATAAGGGGGGCATCTTCGGAAAGTTTGACGGTGTGCTCAAAACCTTCTACCATTGCCCCCACCAGGTAATCAAAATTACGCTTGTGGTATTTTAGAACGTGCATTACCATTGCCGTAATAGTAGTTTTGCCGTGGCTACCTGCAATTACTACCCTATGTTTATCAATGCTATGCAAATACACATATTCGGCATATGAGTAAATCGGAATTTCTAACTCACGAGCTTTGATGAGTTCGGGGTTATCTTTACGGGCATGCATACCCACAATAATGGCTTCTAAGGAGGGGTCAATTTTTTCAGGAAACCATCCCATTTCAGCAGGTAATAAGCCTGCTTTTTCTAAACGAGAGCGTGAAGGCTCGTAAATTTCATCATCAGAACCTGTAATTTGGTAGCCTTGTTTCTGTAAGGTAAGAGCCAAATTGTGCATTACACTACCGCCAATTGCTATGAAGTGTATTTTTTTGCTTTGCATTGAACTCAAATTTTGACAGCTTTACAAAATCTTGCAAATATACATAGCAAATTGAAGTTTTTGCTACGATTTGAAATTTTTTTTGTAAGCAAGCTAATTTCATTTTTTATTTCAAAGTGAATTTGTAATTTGGCAAATCAAAATACATATTCTTATATGGGAATTTCAGAGCGTAAAAAGCGAGAAAAGGAAGCTATTCGGAACAAAATTTTAGAAACTGCTTATCAAATTTTTTTAGAAAAAGGCTATGAAGGTACAAGCATTCGTACCATTTCTGATGCTATTGAATATAGCCCTGCTACTATTTATCTGTATTTCAAAGACAAAAACGATATTTTCATACAATTGCAAAACAAAGCCTTTGATTTGCTTTATGAAAAACTGGAGGCTACCAAAACGATTGTTCAGCCTTTTGAACGTTTGCTCGCCGTAGGTAAAGTATATCTGAACTTTGCCTTTGATAATCCCCAATATTATGACCTAATGTTTATTGATAACGCACATTTGCAAGCCTTCAAAGATGAAAGTACCGCTTGGAAAAGAGGGCATCAACTCTATAAAACCATCGAAGAAATTACCGAAGCCTGTCTGGTTGCAAAACAGATTAAAGGAGATGACTACAAGGTTGTGGCTTTTATGTTTTGGTCTTACATACACGGGCAGTGTGCCTTGCTTATTCGTAAAAGATTGAACACCAGCGATAAGCAAACCCTAAAATATCTCATCAGTAGTTCTTTTGAATTTGTAACTAAATTGCTAAAAATAGAATGAAAACACCTATTGTTGCTCCCTCTATTTTGGCGGCAGATTTTGCTCATTTACAAAAAGAAGTAGAAATGCTGAACACTAGCCAAGCCGATTGGATACATCTGGATATTATGGACGGCTTGTTTGTTCCAAATATTTCTTTTGGTATGCCTGTTTGCAAAGCTATTCGTAAGTATACCAAAAAGCCTCTGGACTACCATCTGATGATAGAAAAACCCGAACGGTATTTAAGGGAGTTTAAAGATTTAGGGGCTTCGGTAATTTCAATACATTTAGAGGCATGTCCGCATTTACACCGCAATATTCAGCAAATCAAGGGTTTGAGCTGTAAAGCAGGCGTAGCCATCAACCCGCATACATCGGTAGCTTTGTTAGAACCTATTATCCAAGAAATTGATTTGGTATGCCTGATGTCGGTAAATCCGGGTTTTGGTGGGCAAATGTTCATTGAAAGCACTTTTGAAAAACTTAAAGCCCTACGCAATCTGATTGATAGCAAAAAGGCTCATACGCTTATCGAAATAGATGGGGGGGTGAATAGTGCCAATGCCAGAGAGCTTGTGCAGGCAGGAGCAGATGTATTGGTGGCAGGAAGTTTTGTATTCAGTGCTACTCATCCGCATCAAATTATCGAGAGTTTGAAACAACTTGATTGAGCCTTACGGAAAAAGCATAAGGTTTTTTCTCAAAAAGCGGTTTAGTTTTTGCCCAAGTAGTGCGGAAAAGTTCGGAATTACGATAATTTTCCAAATGTGCTTCACTTTCCCAATGGCTATAAGTGCAAAAAATATTTGGAAAATTAGCATCTTGCCATAATTCCAAATGCTTACAACCTTCAAAGTGGCGGATAAGATGCTTGGAATTTTCAAAAACTTCTAAAAACTCTTGCACCTTATCTGCCTGAAAATACATTCTGACTATACGGATAAGCATAAAACTTGCAAAATCAGACTTTCAAACTCTCTGCAAGCTCGCTTTTATAAGCTTGACGAGGTTTGAGGTTAAGTACTTGGAACATTTCTTGGTCGGAAACATAATCGGGGTTAGGGGTAGTGAGCAGTTTATCGCCTGCAAAGATAGAGTTAGCCCCTGCCAAAAAGCATAAAGCCTGTTCTTCTATGTTCATACGCACTCTGCCTGCTGAAAGGCGTACCATTGCTTTGGGCATCAGAATTCGGGCGGTGGCTATCATTCGTACCATTTCCCATACCGAAACTTTTGGCTGATTTTCCAAAGGTGTGCCTGCTACAGGTACAAGAGCATTGATAGGAACCGATTCGGGGTGTTGGGGCAGAGTAGCAAGTGTACAGAGCATAGCAATTCTATCTTCAATACTTTCTCCCATACCTATAATTCCGCCTGAGCACACAGAGATATTTGCTTTATTGGCATTAGCAATCGTATTGAGGCGGTCTTGGTAGGTACGTGTAGAAATAATTTCGTCATAAAATTCTTCGCTGGTATCCAAATTATGATTATACGCGTATAAACCTGCTTCTTTGAGTTTGAGGGCTTGCTCTTCGGTAAGCATTCCCAAAGTACAGCACACTTCCAGACCCATTTGAGCTACTCCTTTCACCATCTCAAGGACTTTATCGAAATCTCGGTTGTTACGAACTTCACGCCAAGCGGCTCCCATACAAAAGCGTGTGCTACCTGCTTTTTTAGCTTCCGTAGCTTTTTGTAATACAGTTTGCACGTCTAAAAGTTTTTCTACCTTAATATCAGTATGATAGCGAGCCGCTTGTGGGCAATAAGCACAATCTTCGGGGCATCCGCCTGTTTTGATAGAAAGTAGCGTACAAACTTGTATTTCATTTGGGTCGTGGTACTGCCTGTGAATAGTAGCGGCCTGATAGATAAGTTCTAAGATGGGTTTATGATAAATTGCTGAAATTTCTTCTTTTGTCCAATTGTTGCGTATCATTGTAGTAAGTTTTTTTAGGTAAAAAGCTAAATTTTACTTTACTTTGGGCAAGCAAATTGCTAATAGTTTTACAAAAAAACAAATGCAAACTTCAAAAAAGCCTTTTATATGGAAAATTCTCATAGATAAGCCTTACTTTTGGGGTGGAGTTTTTGCATTTTGGCTCCTAGCAGGAACGAGTTTGTTATTGTTTTCTAAAGCTGAAATTCATCTTGCTATAAATCGTTGGCATACAGCTTTTGGGGATTGGCTTTTCCCTAAAATCACTTATTTGGGCGAAGCAAGTGTATATGTTGTAATGGGGCTAATTTTTCTTTACAAACGGCATTTTCTTAAATTGAGAGCTATGCTCATTGCCGTTGCATTGCACGTAGCTATTGTGCAGTTGCTTAAAAACTTTTTGTTTGATACTCTGCCACGTCCTAAAAGTTTTTTTGAGGGAATAGCTTCACTAAACTTTGTAGAAGGGGTGGAAGTGCATTCGTATATGAGCTTTCCTTCGGGGCATACGGCTACGGCTTTCTCAGCTTTCGCCTTGATAGCCTTTTTTCACAAACATCCGCTTTGGCAAATAGTGGCAATACTTGCCGCAATAGCTGTAGGCTTTTCAAGAATGTATCTTCAACAACACTTTTTGATAGATGTTTTTGCAGGTTCGTGGATTGGCATGATTTCTGCTACTATTGCCTACAAATGGTTTAACATGCAAAATAGAAAAACCTTACAAAAATTGTAAGGCCTTTCCTTAACCAAAATTATGAAAAAACAACTTCTGCAAGAGCTACGACAATTTTTGCCGTAGCTTTTTTATTTGATAACGCAAAAAAATAAAAAATGTTGCAACAATCATATAATTGTTTTGAAAAAATCTAAATAAAATTTTTCAAAAGTCTGAAAATCAAATTTCCAACTCTTTTCCTCGATTTTCAAAGATTTTTTTTCGAAGTTTCTTTTTAAGTTCTAATCCTGAACTATCCGTAGGAGTTTTGATAAGGTTGGGAACAGAATTCGTTTTCTTTGAGGAAGATTCCATAGGTTTTCCCAGATTATGAGTACTTTCCCGATATACCAAGCTATCTACTACTACGGCATAGATTTTTTCAAATTCTGCGATATTTTCAAGATAATAGGCATAACTTTGATAATAAGTAGCCGAATCAATTTGGTGCTTTTGAAAAACTTTTCGTTCAAAAGCCTTATTGAGAAAGTAAGCCGAATCAGGTGTACTAACCAAGCTGGGTACTTGCGATTCGGCTAAATGAATATCAATAAGTATGCGAATCATTTTTTCAGGTGCAATAAGAGTTGGTACTTGTTTAGAGTTGCTTTGGCAAGCAACGCTTCCCCAAAGCCACCCAATAACCATTAAAGAGTTGCTTGCTATCTTTTTCCAAAAATGTATCAAAAAATATTTCATAGCCAAAGAATATTCTCAATTTTGTTGCTAAATTAGTACATCGACAAAACTTTACCAACAATGCAAGAAATTTTAAGTAAAATTCGTAAGTATGAAATCCAAATCCGAAAGGCTGTAAATACATACATGCAAGGGGATTTTCACTCTATATTTAAAGGGTCGGGGTTAGAGTTTTCTGATGTACGTGACTATTTGTACGGAGACGATGTCCGTCGGATAGATTGGAACGTAAGTGCCAAAGGACAAGGGCTTTTCGTAAAAGAATTTCAAGAAGAAAAAGAGCAAACAGTTTTTTTTGTGCTAGATGTAAGTGCTTCGCAAGAAATTGGTTTTCAGAAAAATAAAATAAGTTTGGCTTATGAAATTGTAGGAGTACTAGCACTTTCGGCGGCAAAAGAAAAAAATAACATAGGGCTGATTTGTTTTTCTGACCAGAAAGAGCGTTATATGAAACCTCAGAAAGGTGAAAAATATGCCTACGAAATGATTTTCAACCTTTTCAAGCTCAAACCACAATCTACTCAAACTAACCTTGCTCAAATGATTATTTACACACTCCAAACCATCAAACGTAAAAGTGTGATTATTCTCATTTCTGATTTTATTGGTGAAAATTACGAGCATCATCTCAAAGCCCTTGCCCAAAAACACGACCTTGTGATGCTCCATCTTTTTGATACACAAGAAATTCGCTTGCCTGCTATGGGCATTGTTCCTGTATGGGATAAAGAAAGTAAACTTACTATATGGGTAAATACAAATTCAAGAGCTTTCAGAGCTTTGCAAAAACCTCGTTTTGAAAATATTCAAGAAAAACTCCAAGAAATTGCTCTTAAAAATGATGCAAATTATCTTTCTATAAATACCCAAGAAGATTTTATTCCCAAACTTTTAGAACTTTTCAAAAAACGAAAACACAATCTGAAAAGCAGATATTCAAAAACATTTTGAGCTCCTTGAAAGTTTAACGACAAGGTTATTTCAATTTCAAATCAATGAAACACATTCTTATTACAGGTGGTACAGGACTGATAGGTAAAAAAATTACAGAATTGCTCTTAGCCAAAGGCTACACTGTGGCTTATTTGAGCCGGAAGAAAAAGTCAATTCCTTCGGTAAAAGTATATGAATGGGACATTTATCAACAAGCAATCGAAAAAGAAGCAATTACAGAAGCAGAAGGCATTATCCATTTGGCAGGTGCAGGTATAGCCGATAAATCCTGGACAGAAAGCTATAAAAAAGAAATAGTAGATAGCAGAGTACTTTCAACACAATTGCTCTGTAAAACTCTAAAACACACGCAACATTCTGTAAAATCTTTTATTTCTGCTTCGGCAGTGGGTATTTATGGCTTTGATACAGGTGAGCAATGGCTTGATGAAAATAGCCCTTATGGTACCGATTTTTTGGCTGATGTTACAAAAAAATGGGAAGCAGAAGTACAAAAAGTAGCTGATTTGGGCATTCGGACGGTAATTTTACGCATAGGTATCGTGCTTGCCAAAGAAGGCGGAGCTTTGCCCAAACTTTTACAACCGATTCGTTGGGGCTTGGGAGCGGCTTTGGGGAGTGGAAGGCAATATATGTCTTGGATACATATCAAAGACCTTGCTCAAATGTTTGTTTTTGCATTAGAAAATGAACATTTGAAGGGTGTGTTCAATGCTGTTGGAAACAAACCTTGTACAAATGCTGAGCTTACTCAGACTGCGGCTCGTACTATTGGCAAGCCTCTTTTTTTGCCAAATATACCAAGTTTTGTTCTCAAACTAATGGTAGGCGAAATGTCTCGAATGGTACTCGGAGGTAATCGAGTGTCCAATGAAAAAATATTGAAAGCAGGTTTTCAGTATCAGTTTCCCACCTTACAAGAAGCCCTACAAGATTTACTAACACAGTGATTTAATTTGCAGAAGAATTTTTCAGAATATTATGCCCCATTTTATCGCGTTTGGTTTCTAAATATTTTTGGTTATGGGGGTTAGGTTGAATTTCAATGGGTACGGTTTCAACAATTTCCAGACCATAGCCCATCAGCCCTGCCCTTTTTTTGGGATTGTTGGAAATGAGGCGAATTTTAGTGATACCTAAATCTCGCAAGATTTGAGCTCCTACGCCGTAATCGCGAGCATCCATTTGAAATCCAAGAGCTAAATTCGCCTGTACAGTATCTAATCCTTGCTCTTGCAGTTTGTAGGCTTTGAGTTTATTGATGATACCAATGCCTCTTCCTTCTTGGTTCATATACAATACAACACCTTTGCCTTCGGATTCAATCATTTGCATAGCAGTATGTAATTGCGGGCCGCAATCGCAACGACAAGAGCCGAAAATATCGCCTGTAATGCATGAAGAATGAACACGCACTAGTACGGGTTCATCTTTTTGCCAAGAACCTTTTACGAGAGCAAAGTGAATTTCGTCTGTATCAATCTGGCGATAAGCTATCAAATCGAAGTTCCCCCAAATAGAAGGCAGTTGTACACCAATTTCGCAATGAATGAGGCTATCGTATTTAAGGCGGTAGGCAATCAAATCGGCAATAGAGATGAGTTTTAAGCCAAATTTATCGGCTATCTTACGGAGTTGAGGCAGGCGAGCCATCGAGCCGTCTTCGTTCATTACTTCAATGAGTACACCTGCGGGTTTAAAACCAGCCAAGCGAGCCAGATCCACAGAGGCTTCGGTATGCCCTGCACGACGTAAAACACCGCCCTCACGGGCTTTCAGAGGGTTGATGTGTCCAGGTCTGCCTAAATCTTCGGGTTTGGTATTTTCATCTACCAGAGCCTTGATAGTACGGGCTCTATCTTGTGCCGAAATGCCTGTGGTATTGCCGTGCCCGAGCAAATCTACAGTTACTGTAAAGGCTGTTTTGTGTGGGTCCGTGTTTTGTCCTACCATTAGGTCTAATTTCAATTCTTCGCATCTTTTCTCGGTGAGAGCTACACACAAATAACCGCGAGCCTCTTTGACCATAAAATTGACAATTTCAGGGGTAATGGCTTCGGCGGCACAAATAAAATCGCCTTCATTTTCACGATTTTCATCATCAACCACAATCACAACTTTTCCCTGACGCAAATCTTCTAAAGCCGCTTCTATGCTATCCAAATGTATATCCATAACTGATTTTTTTCAGAAAAAACTTCTCTAAATTCAAAAAGTTTTCAAAACTCTATTTCTTTTTGTATGGGGCTAAATAATAACCTGCCTCCACCTGCAAGCAAAACCAGTATACTTAAAAAGTTGAAAGCATCTACACTTGCCAGTGAAACACGCAAGTTTATAATCACCCCTACTATCAAAAAAACTGACAGAAAGCAGTGTTACAATCCAGCCGACAAGGCTTTTGGTATTGAAAAATAACATTTCTACTCCCAAAATAAATCCTAAAAAGAGTATTCTTGCAGGTATGCTTACATTTCCATGTCCAAAACGATAAGCCATTGAAAAAGAGTTGCTCACATGAATAGATTTTAGCAAAATATAAATTCCAACTGAAAACATCAACAAACCTACAAAAAATCGTGATATGGATGACATAAATTTGGGATTTGACTTTTGAAAAATTCGGTACACGCTGAAATTTTTCAGCGTTTTGCTGTTTTTTGGGAAATTTCCTTTTGCAAATATTCAACAAAGTGTTTCAAGGCTTTTTCAAGTAAAAAATAACTTTGTTCAAAATCTTTCATGGAGCCATAGTAAGGGTCAGGCACTTCCAGATTTTTCCCTTCCCAATCGCGTATAAGATGCAATTGGGCTTTGCTGTGCGAAACCAGACTTTGTAGATTTTGCAAGTGCTGTAAATTAGATTTATCAGCGGCTAAAATGTAGTCAAATTCATTGAAATCCTCTTTTCGTACTTGTCTGGCTCTATGCGTGAGGATAATTCCATTTTTTTCGGCTATTTGGCAAGCTCGGTAGTCGGGCAGTTCGCCAATGTGGTAAGATGATGTACCTGCCGAATCTACAAAAATTTTGTCTTGTAATCCTGCCTCCTCTGTAAGTTTTTTGAAAATTCCTTCTGCAAGTGGAGAGCGGCAAATATTGCCCAAGCAAACAAATAACACTTTTTTCATTACACTATTCGATTATTTTCATCAGGAAAAATCATAGTAGGTTTGAACTTTTTGGCTTCTTCAAAAGGCATCAGGGCATAAGCAATAATAATAATAATATCGCCTACTTGCACTTTGCGTGCCGCAGGACCATTCAGACAAATTACTCCCGAATTGCGTTCGCCCCTGATAACATAAGTTTCCAGCCTTTCGCCATTGTTGATATTAACAATTTGCACTTTTTCACCTTCGATGATATTCGCCGCCTCCATAAGGGCTTCATCAATCGTGATGCTTCCTACATAATGCAGTTCGGCTTGAGTTACGCGTACGCGATGAATTTTTGATTTGAAAACCTCTATCCACATAAAAAGAGCTATCGGACACTAAAAACAAGATTGCTTGAAAAGTTTTTGCAAAGTTATGAATTTTCTAAATACTGAAAATTCAAATTCGGCGTTTTGTTCGCCTGCGTACAAAACTTGTTCGATTTCGGACAAAATGCTACTTACTTGCATGCAGTGTTCAAAAAATTTTTTTCTAAAAAAAGCCTTTTTCTATCCAATTATTGAGGTTTTTAGGTCTTCAGCACAGAAAATTTTAATTTTTGGAATGATTTTTTCCATTAGATATGCCAAAAGGTGCTTGGTTCAAAATCAAATTCGGTAAAGATATGAAAAACCCAGTATTAACTGATGGTGTTTTACTTGCTTCTTATGCAAAAAATAATGATGAAAAAGCCTTCAACAAGCTATGGTTTAAGCATAAAAGTAAAATTTATGCCACTATCTACAACATTGTGAAAGAAAAAAACTTGGCAGAAGATTTACTACAAGACACTTTTATGAAGATTATTCGCAATCTGCAAGAAGGCAATTACAGCGAAGAAGGCAAATTTTTACCTTGGGCTTGCCGTATTGCTCACAATCTTGCAATAGATTATTTCCGCAGGTCCAAAAAAACTGCAATGGTAGAAGTAGAAGACAGAAAAGAAATTTGTAATCACCTGAATTTTGCCGAAGATTCTGCCGAAAAGTTGAAAATCAGACAAGAAGTAAATGAAAAGCTGGCAAAACTCATAGAAACTCTGCCCGAAAATCAAAAAGAAGTACTGATGATGCGGCACTACGGCGAAATGAGTTTCCAAGAAATAGCCGATAAAACTCGTGTGAGCATCAATACAGCACTAGGGCGTATGCGTTATGCACTTATCAACTTACGCAAGCAAGCAGAAAAGTACAATCTCAATTTTGCAGATTACGTGAATGCGTATTGCTAGGCAATTGAATTTTACTATATGTTAAGAAGCCTTCGCTTTGTGCAGAGGCTTCGTTGTTTTATCCCGTTTCTACTCCCAAACCTTGCATGCAGTATATTTTTCGGAGATAAGCCGTTTTTTTGGGTGCTTTTTCCGACCTTCTATGAATAGGCATAAAGGCAAAAACGGCAAGCGTAAGTATTAGGAAAGCCATTGATATATTCTGAAATAAAGGGTTCTAAAAATACCAAGACAAACTCAAAGAAAATAAAAGCAAAATAAAAAAGGTGATATTTTCCACAGCCGATGTGGGATATTTTTTTCTTATTTCCAAAGCTTTCTGATTGAGTTTGAGGCTTTCTTCAAAGTTGCCTTCGTTGGTGGCAAAAGCCGCAAGGTTGAATAACACGGTAGCGTGATGTTTGGCATAGTCTTCATTTTTCTGCTACCGAAAGAGCCTTCTGAAAGTAGTTGCGGGCTTTATCGTAATCTTTGAGCCAGTCATGCACTACACCAATCTTGGTATCAGAACCTATCTCTTTGGCAATTGACGAGGTTTTTGATTTCAAAGAAATGGCAATAAAGACCGTTTTGAATACTTTGACGAAGAACTATACAAAAGAAGGTGGATTATTGAAAGGTCTTTTGCTTGGACAGATGCCTTTAAAGCCTTGATTTTTTTTAATCTTTGACAAGCTCAATTTACTCAAAGATGTGCTAATGTAAATAATTTGCGAACTTCTTTGCCCAAAGTTCTAAAAAACTTTACCTTTGCGGTTCTAATGGCAGACTTATGCGATATTTCAAGTTTATTCTGATAGCTTTATTAGTGTTATTATTAGACCAAAGCTCCAAACTTTGGGTATATGCGAATATGCATCTTGGCGAGGAATTTGTTCTTTTCAATATTACAGGTTTGGAATGGCTTAAAATTCACTATACCTTAAACCCTGGAATGGCATTTGGCATACTTTTGCCACCTCCTTATGGCAAAATTGTGCTTTCAGCTTTTAGAATTATTGCAGTAGTGGCTCTTTCTATCTATCTCAAACGTCAGATAGATAAGCAGGCTCATTGGGGATTGCTAGTTTCTATGACGCTCATCATTGCAGGAGCATTGGGCAATGTGTTGGATAGTATGTTTTATGGTATTTTTCTAAAAAACAATCTTCCCGCCGATGCTCCTTTTGCCTTCTTACACGGACAAGTAATAGATATGATTTTCACCGATTTCTGGCAGGGAATTTTACCTGAATGGATACCTCTGTTGGGGGGTACATACTTTGCTTTTCCAATTTTCAATATAGCCGATAGCTCTATTTTTGTAGGAGTGGTAAGTATTATTATATTTCAGAAAAAATTTTTCCCAAAAACTGATAGTTCCCAAGAACTTTTACAGACAGAAACTTCCTCCGAAAACATGTCAGGATTGAAATGATTTTCAGGATTTACAAGATGAACTTGGCTAAATAATCTGAATACAGTTGCTTTTTGGTGTAAGTTGTTGAGCGTGAAATAGAAATTTGCTAAAAACAAAACCTGCTTTGGAGCAGGTTAGTGGCATAGGTTCAGGTGTGCTTAACTGTGCAAAGTCTGAAACATATCTACATCGGTATTCTTGAAGTATTGATACAATTTTATAATAATAGAGAGAGCAACAGCAATTTCGGCGGCGGCAATTACAATTACAAAAAGCGAAAATAGCTGTCCTTGTAAGTTTTCGTATAAATAGCTGAAAGCAAGCAAGTTCAAATTAGACGCATTGAGCATGAGTTCTATACCTACTAGCACCATAATAGCATTTTTTCGGCTTAATGCTACAAAAAGCCCTGCTACAAACATTATAATTGCAATTATCAAATACAATTGTGTTTCCATAGCTTTTCTTACATTTATGTTTCAAAAGTAATTTGTTCCAAGTAAACAACTAATTTTTGATGAAATAGGTTTTGCATTCGACTAAAATCTATTTTTTCTATTATGAATGCTCCTTTGGTTTCGGTAATTGCCTTGAGCTATAATCATGCTCCTTTCATAGAAGTAGCTTTGCAATCTCTATGGAAACAAAGCTTTCAAAATTGGGAAGTCATCATTGTTGATGATGCTAGCTCGGATAATAGTCCTGAACTAATCCGTCATTTTCTAAAACAAAATCCTTGCCAAAAAGTAAAAGCCTGTATTTTTCACAACAAAAATCAAGGAAATTGCAAATCATTCAATGAAGCACTTACATTAGCAGAAGGCAAATACATTGTAGATTTTGCTCTTGATGATGTAATGCTTCCTGACCGACTGGAACGGCAAGTAGATTTTTTTGAAAAACAGCCTACAAAAATAGGTCTGATTTTTAGCAATGCTCAAATTATTGACGAAAAAGGGAACTTTCTGAAGTACCACTACCCAATTGATAGGCACGGCAGAGCCAAAGTAAAAGTTCCAAAAGAAAACTTTTTTAGAGCAGTTTTAGAAAAATATTTCATTTGCCCACCTACAATGATGTTTCGCAAAAGTATGCTAGAAGATTTGGGCGGCTATGACGAAAGTTTGGCTTACGAAGATTTTGATATATGGGTGCGAGCTTCACAAAATTATGATTTTGCTTACCTTGATGAACTTACTACACTTTATCGCAAGCATCGAAATTCGCTTTCGCAAAAGTTTTATCAAAAAAGGCAAAATGTTTTATTGCAATCTACCCTAAAAGTATTGGAAAAGGCGTATGCTTATTGTAAAACCGAAGTAGACTTTCAGGCATTAGCTCGCAATGCACACTACCACTTACGTCAGTGTTATTTTAGTGAAAATTTTGAACTTGTAGGGCAATATGCTAACTTTTTGAAGAGCAAAAATTTACTTAGGTACAAAAATTGCTTTACAGCAATTGTTTTGTATCTTGCAGAAAAGAAAATCAACTTTTCTTGGCTATACCAAATGTATTATCGTTTTCGCTATGCATAAAATTTTAATTTTCGTTGCTTTCTTTCCTGTGTTTCAATCTTTTGCCCAAGAGGAAGAGGTAGAGAAATTTCTCATTAACAAAAGAATTGCTTTGGGTATTACTACATCACAAGATTTCTATTATTCTCGGCTTGCCAGGCGTGTAATGTATGGTGTGGCTTTTCAGTATTTTATTGGCAAAAAAGTAAGTTTGAACAATCGTTTGATGTTCGGTATCAATCCCGATGAAAAGCTAATGTTGCATTATGGTCTAGGCGGTTTGATGACACAAGCTATTGTACAAGGCGGTGGAGTTATACTTATTTCAGGTAATTTGCTACAAGATATTTTGGGGTTTTTTATTTTACCCATCATTATTCCCGAAGGCGTGCAATTTCATTTCGAGGGAAAATACAACAAAATCAGCCCCTATATTTACCCTGCTTCTTTTGAGTTTCGCCCCGATATTTTAGAAAAAGACGAGCTCAAAGCACTTTTGGAAGTAGGTATTCAACTTCGCTTCAATATCCAAAAGTATCTAGTTGTTGCTCCCAGCATAGCTTGGAAATATCGCTACGGAGATGCAATGCAGGCACTTAATATAGGTATAATGATTGGGTTTGAGCAAAGAAAATAAAACAAGTGTATATTAGTTGCTTTCGGCAACTTCTTCGCTTTTGCTTACATTTTTGGCATTATCGTTTTCATAGCGTTTGGTTCCCTCCATTGAAATAGCGTTCTTTTCCAGGGTTATTTTCACACCTCTATCAATTTCTAGCAGAATAGTATCTTTGTTTACTTCTATAATCTTACCATGAATTCCCCCAATCGTAACAATTTTATCGCCGCGTTTTACTGAATCACGAAATTTCATTTGCTCTTTTTGGCGTTTTTGTTGGGGGCGTATCATAAAGAAATAAAATACTGCAAAAATACCTATCATGAAGATAAGGCTCATTGCTGAGCTACCGCCTTGCGAGCCTGTTTGCGATTGTAAAAAGAAGGTTTCTAACATAAAGATTTGTGTAATGAGTACATTGTCTTAAACAAAAAATATTGGGAATTTAGAACTAAAAAAGAGCGTTAATGCTTACTTTTTATTCTTTTAGAAAGTAATTTTACTGCTTGATAGGACCCTTCATTTGGCTCAAATCTTGCATTTGAGGGTTTTTACTTTTTACCTTTCCTTTCAAGTAAAGAACAGTAGTTGTAGGTTCTGTATTGGCTGTGATAGTGATAGTTTTATTTACTTCGCCGGGTCTGCCATTGCTATCGAACTCTGCAATAATTTCGCCAGAGCCACCAGGAGGCACAGGGTCTTTTGAATAAGTAGGTACTGTACATCCACAAGAAGGTTTTGCGTCTTGGATAACGAGAGGGTTCTTACCGTCGTTGGTGAATTTGAAGGCATATTTTACTTTTTCACCTTCATTTATTTCCCCAAAATCATATTCCATAACTGCAAATTTGATAGAGGCTTTGGGTTGTTCTTGGCTGTTGCCAGTACTTTGTGTGCTGGTAGTAGTTGTATTGGGTTGGCTATTGTTATTTTCCTGATTTTTAGCACTTTTTTCGCAAGAAAAAAGTCCAAAGCAAGTAACTAATGTTACACTTAATACAACTTTTTTCATAAAGTTTATTGTTTTGTAAAAACGATGTGCAAAATTAAAAAAAATTGCCTTTGCAAACAACTTTTTTCGCTAATTTCGTTGCTTCAAATGTTTAGGGTTTGAAATGATTTGAAAATAATGAAATTTATCATTATTCCAAACGTTTATGCTCTTAAAAAAACAAATTCTGTGAAAATTGTACTATCTGCTTTTGTCGTTATTTTTTATAGTTTTTCGTTACTTGCTCAAAAGCAATTTACCTATCAGTTGCAGGCAATCAAGGCAAAAGCAAGTATCGAATTAGATGGTAAATTGGAGGAAGAAACTTGGCGGCAGTGTCAAAAAATTACTAATTTTTTTCAAAATTTTCCGTACGATACCTCTTTTGCTAAGTTGCAAACAGAAGTTTTAGCCGCTTTCGATAAGAACTTTTTTTACATTGCGGCAATTTGCTATCAGCCCCAAAATACATA
The DNA here is from genome assembly GCA_938002655.1 of uncultured Cytophagales bacterium. Lineage (GTDB taxonomy): Bacteria > Bacteroidota > Bacteroidia > Cytophagales > Thermonemataceae > Raineya. The sequence continues at coordinate 197,555 of CALLAC010000017.1, read as the reverse complement.
TGTAGTTACTTCGTTGCGTAGAGATTTCAGCAAAGATGATAACGATTATTTTGCAGTTTTTATAGATACGTTTCAAGATAAAACCAATGGTTTTGCATTTTTAGTTAGCCCTTACAATGTACAATACGAAGGGCTAATTTCTGATGGGGGCGTATTCAGTGCTAGCCCCGATTGGGATAACAAATGGTATTCGGAAGTGAGGCAATATGCAGATAAGTGGATTGTAGAAATGGCCATACCTCTAAAAACCTTGCGTTATAAAAAAAATGCAAGTGAATGGAATATCAACTTTGCTCGCAGTAGCCGTGCTGAAAATGAAGTTTCTACGTGGGTACCCGTAGGCAGAAACTTTAGAATAACTAATTTGGGTTTTGTAGGGAAACTCAAATTTGAAGAGCCTTTGCCTGCCCCAGGAGCCAATGTAGCAGTTATTCCTTACGTTACGGGTAATATCAGCGAAAATTATATTACACAAAATAAAAAAATGGGGGCAAACGCAGGTGCAGATGCTAAAATTGCTGTTTCCCCTTCGCTCAATTTAGATCTTACGCTCAATCCTGATTTTTCACAAGTAGAAGTAGATAGACAGGTAACTAATTTAGATAGATTTGAAATCTTTTTCCCTGAACGCAGGCAGTTTTTCCTTGAAAATGCTGATTTATTTGCTCGTTTCGGATTTAGTCGTATCCGTCCATTTTTTTCTCGCCGTATTGGCATTGGCTTTGATACTACTTCTAAAACAATCGTACAAAATCCAATTTTATATGGTGCAAGACTGAGCGGCAAAACTAATGAACATTGGCGTATAGGTCTTTTGAATATGCAAACGGCAAATCAAAAAGATAAAGGCATTTACGGCGAGAATTTTACTGTGGCGGCAGTACAGAGAACTGTATTCAAGCGTTCAAATATTGCAGGTATTTTTGTAAATCGCCAACGTACTGCCGATACACTCTCCGATTTTTCTTTCAATAATCAAAATTTCAATCGTTTGGTAGGCATAGATTACAATATTCTTTCGGTAGATAACCGCTGGAATGGCAAAGTTTTTTATCACCAACAAATCAGCCCTAATCCGCAGAAAGAACAGTTTGCTCATGCCGCCTATATCAACTACACTACACCCAATTGGAGCATTGCTTGGAATCATGAGTACATAGGCAAAAACTACCAAATCAATGATATAGGTTTCGTACCTCGCAACGATTTGTACCGCTTCGAACCTCTTGCTACACGCAATTTCTTCCCCAAAGGTAAATGGAGTAAAAAAATTGCTCGTATCCAATTTAATCAATACAATAATTGGTATTGGGATACACAATGGCAACTCAATGACCGCACCAACTCTATCTCAGGTAATATAATTTTTCAAAATACAGCATTCTTTTCTGCAAATATTCGCAACACTTATACTCGCTTATTTTTTCCATTTGACCCCACCAACACAGGTGGCAATCGTTTGCCTACGGGTTCAGAATTTACTAATAATTATTTTGATGTATTCTATCGTTCTGATAGACGCAAAACCTTAGTGTATAGCTTTGCTTTTGAGGGAGGCCAATATTACAATGGTAAACAACTAGCTCCGTATGCTTCTATTACTTATCGCTTTCAGCCTTTTGGGCAAATTAGCTTGGAGGCAGACTATCGCCACATACGTTTGCCCGAAGGCTACAATTCTGCCGATTTGGTACTGCTCAACTTGCGTACAGATGTTTCTTTTACTACCAACCTTTTTCTTACCATTTTCCTGCAATACAACACCCAAACCGAAAACGTAAATCTGAATGGACGTTTGCAATGGCGTTTTGCTCCTGTTTCAGACTTGTTTTTGGTTTATACTGATAATTACTTGCCACAAGATTTTTCTGTAAAAAGTCGGTTTGTAGTGCTAAAAGCTACTTATTGGCTCAACTTGTAAAGAAGTGTAATTTTTGGGTTCAAAGAGCCAACATACAGAGGTTAAGGGGCTAAGATTTTTCTGTACACACAAAAGCCCATTGAAAGCGTAAGTATTCAATTTAGCACGTTTGTCCGCTTTGCTACCAATTCAATATTGTATGCCATTCTATAAGAGCAGACATTCCAATTTACCAAGCAGGATAAATGGTAATTACCTCAAAACGCAAAAAAAATTTCAATAAACTTTGTGGTTCGAAATAAATTTCGTATTTTTGCGAAATACTAAATTAAAATTCAATTCGTTTTGGATATGAAAACCATCAAAATCTTGGGAACGGGTTGCCCCAAATGCAAGCAAACCGAAGCCAACGTGAAACAAGCCGTTTCGCAGTTAGGCATTGAAGCGAATATCATCAAGGTAGAGGATATTCAGGAAATTATGGCTTACAACGTGCTTTCTACGCCTGTCTTGGTGATTGATGAGCAAATCAAAATCAAAGGCAAAGTAGCACAAGTCCATGAAATTGTTGAACTTTTAAAATAAAAACACAATGGAAACCGTAGAAAAAGCAAAAGAAATTTGCCCCACTACTGCCCAAAAGTGGATAGCAGAAGGGGCTATTTTAGTGGATGTGCGTGAGCGAGACGAAGTTGCGGCACTTGCTTATGATGTACCCAATCTCATACACATTCCTTTGAGTGAATTTGAGCAAAGATTTCAGGAAATTCCCAAAGACAAAAAAGTAGTAATGGCTTGCAAAGGCGGCGGCAGAAGCCTCAAAGCCACGTATTACTTGCTCAATCACGGCTACGACCGAGAAAATGTAGTCAATATGCAGCACGGCATCGTTCGTTGGGTGCAACGTGGTTTCCCTACCAAAGGCGATACCTCATCGGTTTTAGGTAATCAGGGCGATTGTTGTTCAAATTCAAATTGTTGCTAAAATGTAAATATGTTCGACTGGATACAACACCTTGCCGATTGGTTAGTGTATCAGGTGTTCGGAATTGCCCAAGATTCGCACTTGGGCAGTTCTTTGAACTTCTTTATTTACGATACACTCAAAATTTTGCTTTTGCTCTTTCTCATTACCTTCGTAATGGGCATCGTCAATTCCTATTTTCCGATAGACCGCATTCGCAATTTCTTGTCAAGAAACAAACTTTACGGCTTGGAATATTTGTTGGCATCTACTTTTGGGGCAGTTACGCCTTTTTGCTCGTGTTCGTCTGTGCCTTTGTTCATTGGCTTTGTGAAAGGCGGTATTCCTTTGGGCATTACCTTTGCTTTTCTTATCACTTCACCCTTAGTCAATGAAGTGGCAATAGCCATGTTTATCGGAATGTTTGGTTGGAAAAGCACGCTGATTTACGTGTCAAGTGGTGTTTTATTGGGTAGCATTGGCGGCTTTATTTTAGGCAAACTCAAATTAGAGCCTTTACTTTCTGATTGGGTACAAAATATCCTAAAAAATGCCCAAGCCGAAGAAGAACTTGAAGAAGAAAAAAAGACTTTTTCGCAACGTCTGCCCGAAATCAGCAAAGAGGCTTTCGGGATTGTGAAAAGTGTTTTTTGGTATGTAATTATCGGTATCGGTATTGGGGCATTGATGCACGGCTTTATTCCTACGGGCTTTTTTGAGCGGTACATCAGCAAAGAAAATCCCTTAGCCGTACCTTTGGCGGTGATTTTAGCCGTACCGATGTATAGCAATGCGGCGGGGGTTTTGCCAATTATTCAGGTTTTGGTGCAAAAGGGTATTCCTTTGGGGACAGCCATTGCCTTTATGATGGGCGTAGTGGGGCTTTCGCTGCCCGAAGCCACTTTACTCAAAAAAGTAATGTCCGTAAAGTTAATTGCCATTTTCTTCGGTGTCGTAACGGCTTGTATCATCATTTCAGGATACTTGTTCAATATGTTGCTTTGAGAACTCATTGTTTGACAGACAATTTCGTTTTTTTGCGAAAAACTAATTACCTTTGTAGTGTCAAAAGTCTGAAACAGCCCAAAATGAAAAAAATCATTCTGTTCGGTTGGATTGTGTTTGTTACGAACAGTTTTACTTTGGCACAAAGTCTCAAAGTAAATGACACCGACTTCTCAAAAGGTCGTTTAGGTAATATTCAAACCGTTGAATTGCAAGACCTTGTAAAATTTCATGGACATCTTTGTGATGGTTTAGTAGAGGGCTTCGTGGCTTTGCAATACGGCTTGTATCAACTCTTTCCTGATAGCCTTATTGACAGAACCAATGTGCGAATTGTGAGCAAACCTTCTCCGTGTCTGACCGATGTGGCGGTATATCTCACAGGGGCAAGGTATCAATTCGGGACTTTTTATGTGAATAGTGATTTTGACGGCTTGTATATCGTACAACGGATTGATAACCAAAAAACAGTAAACATTTTGCGTAAGCCCAATATAAAACCTGAAATAATTGACCGGATGGGTGAGCAAGCCATAGCAGGGAATTTAGCCCCCTGCGACTTGGAAAAACTGCGAAAATTAGAGGACGACTACACGCTGTTTTTGCAACAGAACAAGCCCGAAAACTTGTTTGAACTTAAAACATTAAGCGAATTTGTTTGGAAACCTGTTTTGAAAAATGATTTTACTAAAACAGATATTCTGAACAAAAACGCCGAAAGGTGCAACAAATAAATTTCTTCTCACTTTAAAAATCGTTTCATTATGAAAAACGTGATGCTTTCTTTCGCTTTTTTAATCGCACTTTTAGTTGCGAACACATCTTTTGCCCAAACTGTTGAAGTGATAGATTTTCACTCTACACATCGTTGTAAAACTTGCTTAGCCATAGAAAAATCAGCAAAAGCCGTTTTGGAAAAAGAATTTGCCAACGAACTCAAATCGGGCAAAATCGTCTTCAAAACCATCAATGTAGATGAAGCAAGCAATGCTAAAATTGCTGAACAGTTTGAGGCTACGGGTTCGGCTTTGTGGATTTACAGAGCCGATAAGAAAATTAAAGTGGATTTAACCGATTTTGCTTTTATGAATGTAGGCAATACGGAAAAATTCAGCGAAAAAATCAAAACCGAAGTAGCAAAAGCCCTCAAATAGTATGGATTGGCTCAACGAGATAGCCCAAACAAGAGAGTTGCACTATTGGCAGCCTTTGCTTTGGGCTTGCTTACGGCGGTTTCGCCTTGTCCTTTGGCTACCAATATTACGGCTACGGCATATATTGCCAAAGGTTTTACCGACAAGCGAAAAGTACTTTTAAGCGGCGTGCTTTATACTTTGGGTAGGGCTTTCAGTTACACAACAATTGGCTTTATTATCTATTTGGGAGCAAGCAAATTTCATATTGCTAAATTCTTTCAAGGAAACGGAGAAAAATACCTTGCCCCCATTTTGATAATTGTCGGCTTGGTGATGCTCAATGTTATCAAATTAGATTTTTCGGGTAAAGTAAATCTCACGGAAAGATTATCCGAAAAGTTGAAAAATCAGGGACTTTGGAGTGCTTTTATTTTGGGCGTTTTGTTTGCTTTGGCGTTTTGTCCGTACAGCGGAGCATTGTATTTTGGTATGCTTTTGCCGATGACCGTAGCGAGCGGCGAAGGTTTGCCATTACCTTTGATTTTTGCCATAGGTACAGGCTTACCCGTGTTGCTTTTTACTTATTTGATGGCTTTTGCTATGCAAAAAGTGAGTAAAACTTTTAATGCTATACAAAAGACCGAAAAGATAATGCGAAACATAGCAGGTTTGGTTTTTGTTTTAACAGGGGTGTACTACGCTTTAATTTTTCTGCAATGGATATAATCACAAAAATCAACAAGACACCTTTTACCGAAAATGACGAAAAGGTTGCTCAATACGCCAAAGCCTTAGGACATCCCATACGGGTTTTTATCCTTCGGTTTTTGGAAAAACAATGTGCTTGCTTTGCGGGAGATATTTCCGAGCAGTTGCCTGTGGCAAATTCTACGGTTTCGCAACACCTCAAAGCCCTCAAAGAAGCGGGCTTGATACAAGGCGAAATCAATCCGCCTACGATTAAATACTGCATCAACAAGCAAAATTGGGCAGAAGCAAGGCAGTTGTTTGCTGATTTTTTTGAAATTAAATAATTACAACTGTTTGGGTATATGATGATATCTTGCGATTAAAAACAATTAAAACATGATATAAATGCGATTTGCGATATTGCTTTTGTTGCTTCTATGGTTTTTTTCACTTTTCTGAATAATCTTCTGCGAAAATTGAAGAAAATCAAGGCTCCTTCTACTTACCAACTGTTTTTTTTCAGGTATAAATCCTTCTTGGGTTTCAGGTTTTTGTGTAATTTCTATCTGCCACAACCATATGCTTGCTGAACGTGTGTGATGAAAGTATCTTTGTAGTTGCTATCAGCCGCTATCTTTTTGTAGCCTTGGTACTTTCCTTGATAATCGTTCAAGAGTTTCTATAACTACCTGACTATCATAAATATTTGCCGCAGTAACCTTGATGGCAAAGGGCAGACCTAACCTGTCTACTAAAATTTCCCGTTTTCGTCCCAGTGTTTTTTTTTGCTATCCTCAATGCCCACTTCTTGGCTTACAAATCAAATAGCTTTCACAAGCTGACTATCAATCGCTGATAAGTTAGGGCTTTCCTGTCTTCCATATATTGCCATTAACCATTGAATTTGCTTCTCATTTTCTTATTGTTTTTGGTGAAACAATAAGATAGGTGATTCTCCTTATTATACAAAATTTATCCTTTGCAAAACATTATCTAAAAAACTCACAGGTATGCCATTTAAGTAGCAGATACATATTGCGAAGGGTCAGAGTTTTTTATTCTATTTTTTTTGTGCTTGCTCTTTTTTTTCTAAAATTTCGAAGGCATCGGCATCAAGATATGCCGTAAATTTTTGTCGATATTCTTGCAAAGAACTTTTATCTAAAATGATTTGCACAGCTTTTTCCTCACCATTTTCAACCTTGACAAGGCATTCACCTTTGAAATCATACACGGCAGAATTTCCATTGTAAGATAAGCCATTGCCATCGGTACCTGCTCTATTTACCCCAATACAGTAAGCTTGATTTTCGATGGCTCTTGCTTGCAACAGAATATCCCAAGCACGCAGGCGAGGGTTGGGCCAGTTGGCAATATAAATGAGTAAATCATAAGCCAAATTTACATTCCTGCTCCAAACAGGAAAACGCAAGTCATAACAAATCAGTGGGCATATATGCCAGCCTTTCCAAGTTTTGATAATTTTTTTCCTGCCTGCTGTAAACGCTTTATCTTCTCCTGCAAAGCTAAACAAGTGCCTTTTGTCGTAAAAATCTATATTTCCCGAAGGCTCTACCCAAAGCAGGCGATTATAGAAATGGTTGTTTTCTTTGATAATAGCACTTGCCAATATTACGGCTTGCATTTTTTCAGCTTGCTTTTGTAACCATTTGCAAGTATTTTGGTTCATAAATTCGGAAAGCATTGAGGTATTCATTGTAAAGCCTGTGCTGAACATTTCAGGCAAAATAATGATATCAGTTTTTTGAGGTAAAAGAGCTATTTTTTCCTCAAACATTGCCAAATTTGCCGTAATGTTTTCCCAGTGCAAATGGCTTTGGATAAAAGTGACATGCAAATTTTCTTGCATTACTATTCTATAATGATTTTCCAAGAGGGCTTACTGCTATAATTGGGCGAAATAGTTAGGATATACTCGCCTGCGGGTAGTTTGCCTACATCGGGCAAGATAGTTTCCGCCTCAACATTTTTAGCAGTTGCTTTGAAAACTTTTTTACCCTTTAAATTAAAAAACTGAATTTCAATATTTTTACCTTGATAGCTGGCTCCCCATGCAATGCAAGGAATGCTGTCGGTAGTATTTTTACGGAGAGGGTTGGGATAAAATGTAATTTCATCAGGATTTTGTCCTGTCATTATACCAATAGGAGTAGTTTCTTTTTTGGCAAGATAATCGGCACGAACAAAGCTCATAATGCCGTATCCGTGTATGGGGTCAGGGGTATCGTATTGGTTTCCCGAACGCCTGATATATTCTACCACTTGTTTGGGCGAAAGTTGTGGATTGGCTTGCCAAAAACCTGCCACCAAGCCTGCCGCAAGCGGACAGGCAAAAGATGTACCACTGGATGTTGTTGTTTTGCTATCACTTGCTCCTACAACGGTATTGCTTCCCATTGCCAGTACATCGGGTTTTACTCTGCCATCAGCAGTGTATCCCTGCGAGCTGAAAAAAGCAATTGTTCCACGACTGCTTACTGCACCAATACTCAATACAGAGGCGGCATCAGCAGGGGCGGTGATTTTATTCCAGCTGCTACCTCCCTCGTTGCCTGCACTCGTTACTACAACTATTCCTTTTTGAGCGGCTTTTTCGGCGGCAATAGTAGAAACAGCTGTTTTGCCGTCCATATTTTCCAAAGTATAGCTGGTGCTATTGTCATCAAATTTGTTGTAGCCTAAGGAGGAGCTAATAATATCTACTCCCAAACTATCAGCTTTTTCGGCGGCGGCAAGCCAATTATACTCCTCAATTTGATACTCGCTGGAAGCATCTTCGGTACGAAACAGATAAAATTGAGCTTTGGGAGCTGTACCTATCATTTCTCCTTTTTGCCAAGCGGCAATGCAAGAAAGTACCATTCTGCCGTGGCTATCATCTTCAAAAACAGAAGGTTCGTTCATTACGAAATCATAAGTACCAAGAATTTGTCCGTTTTCAAAGAGATGTCGGAAATAGGTTTGTTTATCTGCTTCCGAAAAGCCCGAGTCAAAAACAGCGATAACCATGCCTTCACCTAAAAAGCCTTTGCGGTGCATTACATCGGCTCCGATTTGCTGAATTTGTGTAAAAGAATAGCCATAATCTTTGCTTTCAGCACCAAAGTCTTTGGTAAATGTGTTTTCTTTATTTTCAGCGAATTTGTAATTGCGTTTGTTGTTTTTTTGTCTTTCGCTTTCGGTGGTAGGTTTAGGCTTGATAAGCCTGATACCTTCATTTCTTACAAAACTTAAATTTTTGATATTGTTGAGCTGGGTTTCGTCGCAAAGGGCTATTAAGCCATTCAACCATTTAGTGGAATACTGTATGCTTGCTCCTACACTTTTTACTTGGCTAACGTAAGTAGGATTGACAGGCAAGTCTTCTTCTGTAATAGCTATGTTCCATTTTTGCTTTTTTTGGATAGCTTTGGGGCTCAAAAAAGCGGAAGGATTGCTGATTTCGTAGGGAGTACCACTTTTATCCTTAAAAGGAATGAAATAGAATTTTTTTTCCTGTGCAAAAGTGTAAGTATTTAGTATGAAAATACAACAAAACCCAAATATTTTATTCTTTGCCATAGTCTACGATAATAAATTTTTCAATTTTACCTGACTCTATACGCCCCGAGCCTAAATTAGGAGAGTCGGAGAAATAACGAATATTTTTGCGAAAAAGGTATATTAGACCTACATCAACAGCAAAAATTTCCTCTCTTTGAATATGCGAAACCAAACTAGAATCGTTGCCCATTTCTACTTTGAGCGTATTGCTGAAAGAAAGTTCACCCAAGGTTTTGGTTTTGCGGTATTCGGTGATACGATAGATTTGCTCGCCTTTGTTGTTGTAGGCATTTCCGTTCCAACGTTTGTTGTTTTCTGTAGGAAAAACAAGTTTAATATAAGGCACGTTATTTTCAAATTTGATAGCCTGTGAGCCTGTACGCAAAGCACTCCATACCGAATCTATTTGCCAAGGGCTATCTAAACTTGAACGAACGTAGCGTTCTAACACATATTGTTTTTCACCTGAAAGATTTGTGAAAGTATCGGTAATAATTTCTTTGAGTTGATAGAAGCGTGTTTGCGGTACGCCGTTATCAGATATGCGGTAGGTATTTTCTTCTACATTATAAACAATGTATCTACCAATTTCCAAAGGGAAATAAGCATATCCCAACCGTTTATCGTCAGGCTCAATGCTTCTTTGGCAAGCAGAAATGCTGATTACACTCACAAGACTCAAAGCCAAAGTTTTAAGTATTTTTGAAAAAATCATCGATTTGCTTTTGCTTGTCACTTTTAGTTGTTGGTTCTGTATTGAAAAAATCATCAAACTTTTTCTGTAAGTTCGTTTTAGGGCTTTCATAGTTGTTTTGCAAAGATTTTTCAATTTCTGCAAGTTCTTTTGTTTCACTATCGCTAAAAAAATCTTGGATTATTTCTGCTTTTTGGCTTTCCTCTAAAAAGCTATCAATATTTATACGAAAGTTGCTATTTTCATCAAAAAAATCATCAAGATTTGCTTCTAAAATTGTTTTTTGACTTGCTTCTTTGCCAAAGAATTCCTCAAAAAGGCTTTCGTTTTTATCTTTACTCTCTTTTTCGCAGAATTGTTCTAAGATTTGAGATTTTTTTTGTGTAGCATTTTCTTTGAAAAAGTTTTCGGTAAGATTTTCTTTTGCATTGTTGGAAGAAGTAGGTTTGAAGAAATCTTTGCCTACGATAGTTTCCAAATATTTTTGTTTGTTCAGTTCTTGTTGTTCTTTTAGTTTTCGTTCTTGGGCTTCTGCTTCTTTCTGCAAGTTCTCTATGGTGTTATCAGAAACTGCCAAGTTTTCAAACTCTTTGAGCAGAGGGTCTTCGTGCAAACCTGCTTCTACTTGAGTCTGAATGATAGAAGTTTCAAAAACATCTGTTTGAATATCAAGCTCTTGTAATTTTTGAGCAAGTTCTTTTTGGGTTTTTGCATTGGCATATTCTGCAACAAGAATGGCTTTTTTAGATTTGGTGCGGTCTAATTGCACTTTCATTTTAGAAACCTGCTTTTCCAGCTTGCGAATAGAGGTTTCTATCTCTTTGGCAATTTCTTGGTATTCTTTTATTTGTAGCTCGCAATCGGCTTTATGAGTAAGTAGATTTTTGGCTTCTAAGCTATTACCTTGCTTTACAACTCGGAGGGCTTCCTTACCTAAATCATAGACTTTGTATTGTAATTCATTGATTTTGGCTTGAATAGCTTTGTAATTTTTGGCAAGTAGATTCAGAGAAGCTATCTCTCTACGAATAGCTTCTTCCATTTCGGCTATGGTGTTTTCTATAACTTTTTCAGGAATTTCGTCTTCTGCTTCCTTTTTTGTCTTTTTTAGCCAACTGAACATAAAATTATGTTTTTGTAGAAAATTTTAACTACCAAGTTAGATAAAAAAAATGAAAAAAGCCACAAATGCTTTAAAATTTTTCCAAGCAGTTGCGGCTTTTGCGAAAAAAAGAAGTTTTTAGCGAACTTTAAACTTTTCGCCTGCTACATATATTGAAATACGTAAGTTTTTGGCACCCAGTTTTATACCTTGTTGGATTTTACTTTTCTTAGGATTTTCAAAGACAATTACTTGGGAAGTACCTACTACTTCGGCGATATTGTTTTGTACCAAAATAGCTGTGGATTCGTCTATACCTACACAAAGATATTCAGGGAACTCAATAACGGCACTCAACAGACGATTGTGTCTGCTACGAATGAGAAAGTGTTGGTCTATAATAGTTTTTTCTAGAAAGCCCATTCCCTCGCCAAACTCAATATTTTCTGCTTCGATGGATTGGGACGTTTGGCTGTAAGTAGGATAGCGTTTTTCATTGCCTGTAATCATTTTTTTGCTCATTACGGCGGCACCTGCCGAAGTACCCGCTATCATTCCACCTTGCTGATAGCACTGCCAAATGGCTTGATAGAGCTCTGTTTGCCGAAGGGCTTTCATAAGTTTGTTTTGGTCGCCGCCTGTAAAATAGATGAGTTTAGCATTTTTTACGCTATCCAAAGTATTTTTTGATAAATGGCTGTTCAGAATGGGGAGTACAGGCATATTTTTTTCCAAAAACTGCTGTTGGGCATAAAACACGGCGGAATCAGGTTCGGCACTAGCAAAAGGAATAATTACAGCATAACCGCCCTTATCGAGGCTTGCTTCCTGCAACATTCTTCGTGTAAGTTCAGGAGGCCTTTTGCCACCACCAATGATAAAGAGTTTACCTTTTTGTGTAAAAGATGGAAGTGCCAAAAGCACAAAAGCTAACAATACAAGAGTTTTTTTCATAACATTAGGGTTGAAGCACTTTCCATTGGAATAATCCCCATTTGCAAAGTCGATATTTAAGCGAAACAGCCAGCACCCCAAACCCATATTTTACGCTTCTGCGAAAATTGATAGAAGAAGCCTCTTTGAAATATTTGGTAGGGCAAGTAACTTCGGCAATTTCGAAGCCGTGCCAAAAAATTTGGGCAATTATTTCATTGTCAAACACAAAATCATCGGAATTGTGCGAAAAATCTAATTTTTTCAGCACTTCTGCCGAAAAAGCCCTATACCCTGTGTGATATTCAGATAATTTTTGATTCATTAACAGATTTTGTATAAATGTAAGCACTCGGTTGGCAATATACTTATACAAAGGCATACCGCCTCTTAAAGCTCCTTTGCCGAGTATGCGAGAGGCAAACACTACGGGGTACAAGCCATTTCCGATAATGGAAATCATTGCTGTTATCAACTTAGGGGTATATTGATAGTCAGGGTGAAGCATAACGACAATATCAGCTCCGAGTTCTAATGCTTTTTTATAGCAAGATTTCTGATTTCCGCCGTAGCCTTTATTTTTTTCGTGGATGATAATATGTTTGATCCCCAAACTTCGAGCTACTTCTACGGTATTATCTTTGCTGGCGTCATCAACCAAAACCACTTCATCAACCCAATCAAAAGGAATTTCTTCGTAGGTTTGCTGCAATGTCTTGGAAGCATTGTACGCAGGTAATACAACAACAATTTTCTGATTTTTGTACATAGCAAAAAAATTGCTTGCAAAAAAAGTCAAATTTTGAAGTTTTTGCAAGCCAGGTATTCAAATTATACAAAAATGATATTTTATTTAGCTACCGATTGCTTGATTTGTTCAAGTTCGGCATCATCAACCTGAATACCTAATTGGGCCAGGACTTTATTCATCTGCTCGGTTTCAATTTTATCATCTCCGCTATTAGAAAGCAAAATCATGTATACAGTCTCTACAAAACTTTTGCGTAGCGGTTTGAAAAAGGGATTGTATTTTTTGAGTAAGGGTTCAAGTTCCCACAAATATTGCAAGGCTTTGAGCCAATGTTTTTGGTAAGTAGAAAAACTAGTAATCATAAAACGCATTTCGTGCTTGAAATCCTGAACAAAAACATTGTTGGGCATTGTGTTGTCAGGTTCGGCAAGGCGTTTGAAAAGAGCGTGGGTATCTTCGTTGAGCTGTTCGTTGTAAAACTGCGAAGCTACTTTGGCGGCATGGTCTAGCACTCGCTCTTCGAAGAAATCAATTTGGTGATCTAAATTTACCCCTATTACTACGGGTAAAGCTACCAAGAGTTCCAACATCTGTTGGGCATTGAACATCAAGTTTCGCGATTGCATATAAGGCGTAAGCTCATAGCGAATAGCCGTGATTTTATCTTGTAAAAAATCTACATCTGCTTTGTTAACTTCCATAAGAGTAGAATTTAATTGGGCTTGGTAAATGAAAATACAACTATCAATCTTTGATTTGATAGATATGATATAAGACTAACAAAAGTAAACAAAATTTCAACATCAAAAAAATCTTGAAAAACATCTTTTCAGGTATTTAGAAAAACCAGCATTCTCGACAAATTTTTGAGTTCGATAACAGAAAAAGTTTTTAATAAGTACTGCAAACATACAGAAAAGAAAATTTAATGAAAGCGATAGAATGTTGTACAGAGTGTGAATAAGATATGGCAAACAAAAGGCATTTTTTATGTAAGAAATATGATTATTTTTCAATAAATGACCTTGCATGTTAGTAACTGGGTTGGGCAGTATGACAAGGATCTGTGGGGTATCCGATTGATGTTGAAGCAATTCTTTCAGTGTTTGTGGGGACGTTTTTTTATCATTCCTCCATGTGTATCTTTGATACTATGCATGACAATAAAGGCTTCGGGGTCAATTTGTTCTACTTCTGATTGCAAACGAGCTACTTCCAAACGTGTGATAACCGTGAAAATCACATCAATTGGTGCAGGTGGAGTATTACTGGGAGTGTAGCCTCTTTTACCTTGGTAAATAGTTACGCCTCTGCCCATTTTGTGAATTATCATCATACGAATTTCCTCGCTAAATTTGGAAATAATTGTAACACCCGTGTATTCCTCAATACCCTCCAAGACAAAGTCGACGGTACGCGAAGCGGCAAGATACGTAAGAATGGCATACAGAGCTGTTTCAATAGAAAGCAAGTAAGCGGCAATAGAAAAAATGATAATATTGAAAATTAAAATTACATCCCCGACGGTAAGCCCTGTTTTTTTACTTAAATAGATTGCCAAAACTTCTGTTCCGTCCAAAACTGCTCCTCCTCGCACTGCCAAGCCTATTCCACCCCCTAAAAAAAATCCTCCAAAAGCCGCTACAAGCAGTTTATCAGACGTAATTGTAGGGTAAGGAAAAAAAGCTACAGCACATGCCAAACCAATAATAGCAAATATACTGCTCATAGTAAAACCTTTCCCAATTTGCTTCAAACTTAAAACTAAAAATGGGATATTGATAAATATAAGCAAAATAGACAATGGAATTGGGGTGAATTTAGCTATAAGCATAGAAATTCCTGTAACGCCGCCATCAATAAAATGATTGGGAAGTAAAAAGCCTCTTAGCCCAAACCCCGCTGAAATTATACCTAAACTTATCAGCAATATCTTCTTGAAGAAATTTATAAAACGAGTTTTCATTGGTTGATGGATTTTTTATGCAAAATTATATTCTATGGTTTTTTTTGAAAATCAAGAAAGTAAAAGCCATCATTTAAGATGACGGCTCGATTATAAACTTTTGATAATCATATTTTCATTCTATCACTACTCCCATTTTGCAAAACTTTTCAATGCGTTGCTTAATGCGTTCTTCTGGTTCAATTTTTTCTAACTTCTTGATATTTTCTAAAATGACCTTTTTTACAGTAGCATACATTTTTTGTGGATTTGTATGAGCCCCACCCAAAGGCTCTTCAATGATACCATCAATAAGTTTATGTTTAAGCATATCGGAAGCAGTAAGGCTTAAGGCTTCGGCGGCTTGCTCTTTGTAATCCCAACTACGCCAAAGAATTGAGCTACAACTTTCAGGAGAAATTACTGAATACCAAGTATTTTCTAGCATAAGTACCTTATCACCAATGCCAATGCCCAAAGCTCCTCCCGAAGCTCCTTCGCCAATAATGATGCAGATTACAGGAACTTTCAGCAACATCATTTCTTTCAGATTTCGGGCAATGGCTTCGCCTTGTCCTCGCTCTTCGGCTTCAATACCTGGAAAAGCCCCAGGTGTATCAATAAACGTAACAATTGGCTTTCTGAACTTTTCGGCGAGTTTCATTAAGCGTAGGGCTTTGCGATAACCTTCGGGGTTGGGCATACCGAAATTTCGGTACTGACGTTGCTTGGTGTTTCTGCCTTTCTGTTGCCCAATAAACATAATGGTTTGTTCACCAATTCTACCAAATCCTCCAATCATAGCTTTATCGTCACCCATTTTGCGATCTCCGTGAAGTTCAATAAATTCTTCACACATATTTTCAATGTAATCCAAAGAATAGGGGCGTTCGGGGTGGCGAGAAAGTTGCACTCTTTGCCAGCGTGTTAGGTTTTGGTAGGTTTCTTTTTTCAGGTTGATGAGTTGTTCTTCTACTGCCGCAATTGCCGAAGTTAAATCTACTTTACTATTTTCAGCAAGTTGTTTCATTTCTAATATTTTTGCCTCTAATTCGGCAATAGGTTGTTCAAAATCTAATAGTACCATCGATTTGCTAGTTTAATTATTCCAAAATTTACGAATCGTTTCGGCCACTTGGGCAAGCTCTTCTTGCGAAGCGGCTCTTTTGTTGGCAAAATTCATATCTGCCATACTATTGATAGGAATCAGATGTACATGTGCATGAGGAACTTCCAAGCCTATTACCGCTACCCCAATTCTTTCGCAAGGGACAGCTTTTTGAATGGCTAAGGCTACTTTTTTAGAAAAAACATGCAAACCTGCTAGTGTTTCATCATCTAAATCAAAGATGTAGTCAATTTCTTTTTTGGGAATTACTAGTGTATGCCCTTTGGCAACAGGAAATATATCCAAAAATGCCAAATAATGTTCGTTTTCAGCAATTTTGTGGCAAGGAATTTCACCCGCTACGATTTTACTAAAAATAGAAGCCATTTGTTTAGAAAGGTTTGTTGAAAAACATTGCTTATTGCCTAAGCAAATGAAAAAAATTTTTTGCCAAATTAGTATTTTTACACTAAAAAAACAAATAATTGCCGATTGGAACCTATTTGAGCCTTATTAAAAAATAATAAATCTATCTTTACTTGTAAAAATTTTTGTAGCTTTGCAAGGTTTTCACTAAAAATTTTTACTGCTGTGGATTTGTTTGAACGTTTGCTAAAAGATAGAGGACCTCTTGGGCAACATTCCAAAGAGGCTCACGGCTATTTCACTTTTCCTAAATTGGAGGGAGAAATTGCTCCAAGAATGAAATTTAAAGGAAAAGAAGTGCTTACTTGGAGTTTGAACAACTATCTGGGGCTTGCCAATCACCCCGAAGTACGCAAAGCTGATGCAGAAGCCGCCGCCAAATGGGGGCTTGCCTACCCTATGGGAGCAAGAATGATGTCGGGCAACTCAGATTTGCACGAAGAACTTGAAAAACGCCTTGCCAAGTTTGTAAAGAAAGAAGATGCTATTTTGTTGAATTATGGCTATCAGGGCATTATGTCAGCTATTGATGCTCTGATGACTCGCCACGATGTAGTTGTATACGATTCACTCTCTCATGCTTGTATTATTGATGGGGTACGCTTGCATCTGGGAAAGCGTTTTGTTTATCCCCACAACGATATGGAATCTTTGGAAAAACAACTTCAAAGAGCTACTCGTATTATCGAGCAAACAGGTGGCTCTATTTTGGTAATTACTGAAGGCGTTTTTGGAATGGAAGGCACTACGGGTAATTTGAAAGAAATTGTTACCCTCAAAAAGAAATATGAGTTCCGTTTAATGGTTGATGATGCTCACGGCTTTGGCACAATGGGTAAAACAGGTGCAGGAACAGGCGAGCATCAAGGTGTACAAGATGGTATAGACATTTATTTTTCCACTTTTGCCAAATCTATGGCAAGCATTGGTGCATTTTTAGCCGCCGATGCCCAAGTTTGCGATTTTCTTCGCTACAACATGCGTTCGCAAATTTTTGCAAAAACCTTGCCCATGGTGCTTGTAGAAGGTGCTTTGAAACGTTTGGAACTCCTGCAAACTCGCCCCGAATTGCGTGAAAATCTTTGGAAAATTGTAAATGCTCTGCAAAGTGGCTTGAAAGAAAAGGGCTTTAATATTGGCAAAACCGTTTCTCCTGTTACTCCTGTGTTTTTCCAGGGTGGTAAAGGTGAAGCTACTAAAATGGCTATGGATTTGCGAGAAAATTACAATATTTTCTGTTCTGTTGTAGCCTATCCTGTTATTCCCAAAGATAAAATCATGCTTCGCCTGATACCTACGGCTGTGCACACTCTGAAAGATGTAACAGAAACCATTACTGCTTTTGAAGAAGTTGCTCTCAAGCTCAAGGATGGAACTTATGCAGGTGATACAATCGCCGCTCCAATGGTCTAAATCTTTCACAGCCCTCTCGTGTCTTTTCGGCAAGAGGGGCTGAAAAAAATATTACTATGACAAAACGCTTTATCGCTTTATTTCAATGGACTTGTTTTTCCCTTTGGGCTCAAGATATTTCTAAAATTGATAGCCTGCAAAGTGCTTTACCCAATGCCCATACCGAAAGCCAAATACAGATTCTACTCCAACTCAACGATGAACTACTAGGTTTTGATACTCCGAAGGCCATCCTCTACGCCCAAGAAGCTCTTAAAAAAGCTCAAAACCTTAAAAACAAAGTTCTGATGGCTTCCTCGCATACCCATCTTGCCAATGCTTATTTGCAAAAAAGTGAAGGTACAGATATTCAAGAGGCGTATAAAAATTACACACAAGCTCTCAATTTGCTTGAAAAAAACAGTTCTCAACAAGCCGAAAAAATCAGAGCGAAAACTTTGAGCGGCTTAGCCAATATCTATTTTCAATGGGGAGAGTACAAAGAAGCTTCTCTGCTAAATTTAGAGTCCTTGAAAATTCGTGAAAAATATCAAGATGAGTATGGTAAAGCCCGCTGTTACAATACCGCAGGTATCATTTATGATGCTCTTGGCGACTATAAGCAAGCTGTTATAGAATATACCAAAGCCTTAAATATTTACGAAAAACTTAAAAAAAAGCGTGAAATTGCAGGCGTTCTAGATAATCTGGCTTCTTCGCTCAAATTACAACTGCAAACTTCCGAAAATACCACTCCCGATTTCTCTCAAATTATCGACTATTACAATCGCTCCCTGAAAATAAGCGAAGAACTACAAGATTACCTTGCTATTTCACGCACCCTCAACAATTTAGGAATTTTGGCTCAAAGCCAAAAAGATTATGAAAAAGCACAAAAATACTATGAAAAATCTTTGGAAAGTGCCATGCTTTGCAAAGAAAAACAAGGATTAGCCAATACATATGCCAATCTAGGACGTTTGTTTGCCGAAAAAAAACAATGGAATGATGCTCTACACTTTTATGAAAAAGCACTAGAACTTGCCAACGAAGCCCAAGACAAACAAGAGCTATTCCTCATTTTCAGAGAGCGTTCTAAAATTTATGCTCAAAAAGGTGATTTTCAGAATGCTTACACCGACTTGCTTGCTTCCAATATTTTAGAAAAACAACTCAACGATTTAGAAAATTTGCGAGTTATCAATAGCCTTACTAGCAAATACGAAATAGAAAAATATCAGAAAGAAATAGATAAATTGCGTTATGAAGCAACTATCCGAGAGCAAGAAAATCAAATTTTTTGGGGTTTTGCAGGTTTTGTTATATTTTTAGCAATGATTTCAGCATTTTTCTATTACAGACAATCCCAACTCAAAGAAAAATTGAACCAAATTAATCCTAGTAAACTATCTTAATGAAAATTGTTTTTATGGGAACGCCCGAATTTGCTGTTCCCTCACTTAAAATTCTGGTAGAAAATCAATATCCTATTGTAGGGGTTATTACTGCACCTGATAAACCCGCAGGTAGGGGAAAACAATTGCAAATGTCGCAGGTAAAACAATATGCTTTGAGCCAAAATCTACCTTTGCTCCAACCTGTCAATCTCAAAAGTCCTGAATTTATTGAGGAATTGAAGAGTTTACAAGCCGATTTACAAGTAGTAGTCGCTTTTCGTATGCTTCCCGAAGTGGTGTGGGCAATGCCTCCTCTGGGTACTTTCAATTTGCATGCGTCTTTACTTCCTAAATATCGTGGTGCCGCTCCTATTCATTGGGCAATTATCAATGGCGAAACAGAAACAGGTCTTACTACTTTTTTTCTCAAACATGCAATAGATACAGGCAACATCATTTTCCAAGAAAAAGAACCTATCTACTTCGAAGATACCGCAGGTACACTCTACGAAAGACTTATGCACAAAGGGGCAGAGCTTGTACTTAAAACCGTTCAGGCAATTGAGAAAGGAAATTTGCAAACTTATGAACAGAAAGGAGAAGTAAGCTATGCCCCCAAGATCCTTAAAGAAACTTGCCAAATTGATTGGAACAAATCAGCCTTACAATTATACAACTTCGTCAGAGGGCTTGCTCCTTATCCTACTGCTTGGACTTTGTTAAAAGAAAAATATTGCAAAATTTTTCAAATCAATCCAAAAACATTAGATTGGGAATATAAATCTGTAATAGGCTCTTTTAGAGTTCAAGGAAATAAACTTGCTTTTATGAGCCAAGAAGGTTGGATAGAAGTTTTGCAATTGCAATTAGAAGGCAAAAAGCGTATGAACACACAAGAATTTCTTAACGGTTTTAGAGAATGGTTAGTTTAGTTGTTGCGACTTCAGAAAATAATGTTATCGGGAAAGACGGCAAACTCCCCTGGGTACTGAAAGACGATATGCGGTTTTTCAAAGAACTCACGAACTCTCACGTGATTATTATGGGTAGAAAAACCTTTGAGTCTTTGCCTAAAATACTGCCTAATCGGGTGCATATTATTGTCTCACGTGATAAAAACTATGAGGTTGACGATGAAAACTGTTATGTAATTAACATTTTGGATGAAGCCATTGATTTTGCACGAACTTTTCTAAACAAGCAAATTTTCATTATTGGTGGAAGTTCTATTTACGAACAAGCCATTAAAAGGAAAGCTGTCAATAAGATTTACCTTACACGTGTAAAAGCTCATATAGAAGGCGATACCTTCTTTCCTGATATTTCTCCCAAAGATTGGCGAGAAGTAAATCGTATCTCTTTTCCCAAAAATGAAAAAAACGAATTCCCTTTCGATATTATTGAGTATGAAAGAGTTGTTTAAAAAATTTTGCTTGTGTAAAAATCGTATGATATTCAATAGAAAACAAAGAAAGAGTTTTTTGTAATATGTGTGAAATATTAACAAATCAAACTACCTCATTACCAAAGTGCAAATTATCAAAAATGGCAAAAAAAGATAGAGTGAAAAACTTTTCGTTATACTCAAATCTGGTAGGTTTTTAGAACCTATCAAGTTCGACGCATTAGTTTTCAAATCATCGCAAATGTATTTTTGTAAAAAATGCGTTTCGGCTCTGGTTGGTGAGCAAAGTCGAAACGCTTATCGATGATGTTAACTAAATGGGCATTTTACTTTGAAAAAGTAGCTTCTTTTTCTACAAAAGCTTGATTAAGCAAACTAATGGCTTTGCGAAAATACTGCCTTTCTACCACAAGCTGAATATTCACCTGACGCAAAGCACAGCCCACACTCAAAACATTGATATTATTTGCAGCAAGCACCTGAGCTGTACGAGCTAAAATACCAGGCTGATGAATATTGGTACCCACCAGGCATACCAAAGCCGCTTTTTGTATAGTTACAGCTTCATATTTGCTTTGCAAAGTTTCCAACAGCTCTTTTTTAGCATCTTTTTCCCAAATCACCATCGAAATACTATTGGCACTCGTGGTTTTGAAAATATAACTTACATTATGCTTTTCAAGTTCTTGCATTATTCGCAAATCGTAGCCTACCGAACCTACCATGAGCGGGTCATGAATATCCAAAATCATTACTTTATCCGAACCTGTAATAATTTCTACACGACTTTCGGGGCAGATATAGTTCTTTGTGATAAGTGTACCCTCATGAGTTGGCTCGAAGGTGTTTTTGATACGCAAATTAATCCCATTCATTTCTAGTGGTTTTGAAGCTTTAGGATGAATAGCCTCCATTCCTACATCGGTAAGTTGGTCGGCTACGTCATAGTTGGTCATTCCAACGGGACGGCAGTTTTCAACTCCTACAATATTGGGGTCGGCAGAAGAAAGATGATATTCTTTATGGATAATGGCTTCATCGGCTTTTACAAGTACTGCTACTTTGCTAAAAGTAACTTCAGAATAACCTCTGTCAAATTCTCTCATAATACCTTCTATGCCCTTGGCGTAGCCCGTAACAACGCAAATGGTCTGATTAAAATCTATGCCTGTCAGATATTTTCTGATACGCTCATCAATCGTAAGCGATTCGGCATCGTGAAAGCCGCTCAAATCTATGAGTGTAGCATTATAGCCTTTGTTTTTTAAAATATTGACAGTATTAAAGGCTGAATGGCTTTCTCCGATAGAGGCTAATATTTCTCTTGCCACCTGATAAATATTTTCTGGTGGTAGATAGCCTGAAGCTAAAACGTCTGCTAAACTTTCTAAATATCTTTGAGCATCGTTTATACGTTGTCGTATAAAGTTATTTGCTTCTACTATATCCAAGCCTAATTCTTTATATTGAGCATTGATTTGTTGTAATTTTGAGCAAAGTTCATCTAATTTTTCAGCATAGTTTTGTTTGTTAATGAAAAAATGATACACACCTGGCTTTTGGGTTTTCTTATCTTCCAAGAGCCAGTTAGTTACACCCGCATAAGCTGAAACTATGTAAATTCGGTTGTAAATACGATTAGGATCAAAGAGAATAATATTTTGCAGAACTTTATCGAAAGCAGACATAGACGTTCCGCCGATTTTTTCGACAGTAAGCATAAATTTTATAAGTTTAGGTTGAAGAAAATATCACAAAAATAATGATTTTTCGATAAAACGTTTCATATATCTTTTCATTATCTAACATTCTATAAAAGTGATACTTTGATTTTCAAAACTTGCTTAAAATAACAAAAAAAGAAACTTTATTTTTTAAAGTATCTCTTAAAGCAACATAGATTTTACTTCAAAAATAAAAGTACGCTTTAAAGATTTTCCAACAAAACTTTAATTATCAAAGTTTGCTATATCACTAATAGAATTAAAATTTTTCCAAAAAAAGTGCCCCAATTTTACATAATAAAGATTTTATCAAAACATTGATTTTCAAAACTTTAATAAACAAAGTTAAAAATTTTTCAAAAAAAAATGATTTTTTTTATTGCAATTTTCAAGAGAATATTTAGATTTGACAAGTTAATCGTCATTATTTGTTTCACTTAAAAACCCTTACTATTATGTCAGAAAAATTCAAAAAATTAAAAGACATCGTAGCTTCTATTGAAGCCGATGTAGAAAAGTTTTACGACAAAGATAACCAAGCCGCCGGTACTCGAGTTCGTAAGGCAATGCAAGATTTAAAGGTTCTTGCCCAAGATATCCGAAAAGAAGTACAGGAAATCAAAAACAAAAAAGCGGCTTCCAAAGCTAAAAATAGTGGAGGAAAAAAAGCCGCCAGCGGGAAGTCTGCCGCAAAATCAGGAGGAAAGAAAAAGTAACTTTCTCTTCATCTCATGCAACAAAGGGCTTCCCAAGGGAAGTCCTTTGTTTTTCTGTATACGGGCAAATTTGTCTTGCATCAAAATTAGCTTATCTTTGCAAGCAAATAGCACCATATGAAAATATCTTACAACTGGCTGAAAACTTTTCTTGATTTGAGCGAAACACCCGAACAGCTCGCCCAAGTGCTTACCCAAGCAGGTTTGGAAGTAGAAAGTATAGAAAAAGTATACTTATATCAGGGCAAAAAGCTCAATAATGCTCTTGAAGGTCTGGTAATTGGTCAGGTACTCACTTGTGAAAAGCACCCCAACGCCGACAAACTTTTTAAAACTACCGTAAGTGTTGGCTCAGAAATTCTACCTATTGTTTGTGGAGCAAGCAATGTTGCCCAAGGGCAAAAAGTAGTAGTAGCCACAGTAGGTACTATCCTATATCCTACAACTGGCGAGCCTTTTATTATCAAAAAAGCTAAAATTCGTGGCGAAGAATCCTTAGGAATGATTTGTGCCGAAGATGAAATAGGCATAGGCGAATCTCATGAAGGAATAATGGTGCTAAATACAACCTTACCTGATGGCACGCCTGCCGCAGAGTTTTTCAGTATTGAAACCGACTATATTTTTGAAATAGGGCTCACCCCCAATCGGATTGATGCCGCTTCGCATTTGGGCGTAGCCCGAGACTTGAAAGTACTTTTGCAAAAAGAATTATGTCGTCCTTCCAATGCCCAATTCGTAGAAGGTATGGGCAAGCCTATTCAGGTAATTGTAGAACATACCCAAGACTGCCCTCGCTATGCAGGCATTCTTATCGAAAATGTAAGCGTAAAGCCCTCCCCTCACTGGCTCAAGAATAGGCTGAAAGCCATCGGCCTAAATCCTATCAATAATGTCGTTGATATTACTAATTACGTTTTGCATCATTTAGGACAACCTTTGCATGCTTTTGATGCCGATCGTATTGCAGGAAACAAAATTATTGTCAAAAAACTCCCTGAAAATACACCCTTCGTAACGCTTGACGGCATAGAACGCAAACTCTCTGCCCAAGACCTAATAATTTGCGATACCGAAAAGCCACTTGCTTTGGCAGGTATTTTTGGCGGGTTATACTCAGGTATTACCGAAAAAACTACCAGAATCTTTCTTGAAAGTGCTTATTTTCATCCTGATACTATTCGCAAAACAGCCCAAAGGCACAGCCTAAAAACTGATGCTTCCTTCCGTTTTGAACGAGGCACAGACCCCAATATGCCTGTATATGCTCTTAAATTTGCTTCTGTACTGATTTCTGAAATAGCAGGAGGCAAAATTGCTTCTGAAATTATTGACATCTATCCGCAACCCATTGCTCCTTTTCATTTCGAAGTACGCTACAAAAATCTGGATAGGCTCATTGGCAAATCTTTGGATAAAACCCTCGTTAAAAGCATTTTAAACGGTTTAGAAATTGAAATATCCAATGAAACCGAACAGGGGTTCAGCGTGAGTGTGCCTCCTTATCGTGTAGATGTACGCAGAGAAGCCGATATTGTAGAAGAAATTTTACGCATTTATGGCTTCAATAATCTTGAATTTAATCAAAATTTGAGTGCTTCTTTTTTGGCATCTTTCCCCAAGATAGACAAACACAAATTGCAACAAAAAGTTACAGAAATACTCAATGCCAATTCTTTTAATGAAATTATTACCAATTCTCTCACCAAACCCGAATACGCCCAAGTATTGAAAAATGTTGATAAAACTCAAAATGTAGTTATTCTTAATAAATTGAGCGAAGAGTTGGAAGTTTTACGTCAGAGCTTAATTTTCTCAGGATTAGAAGTTATTGCGTACAACCTAAATCGTAAGCAAAAAGATATTAAAATTTTTGAATTTGGTAAAATCTATCGTAAAAAAATCTCAAAAGGCAGTGTAAGCGAAAAGTATGAGGAGCAAACCCAATTGGCTCTTTGGGCAGTAGGCAATTGGAATGCAGAAAGCTGGCAACATAGCCCTGCACCCAAAACTACTTTTCACCATTTCTACAACATTCTAGATAAGATTTTACAAAGTCTGAAAGTATCAGGCTTTACAAAGCAAAATGCAGATGAGCGTGTCTTTGCGTACGGTTTGGCTCTACAAAAAAATGATAAAATCTTTGCTCAAATAGGAGAATTACAACCCTATATTCTCAAAACAACTGATTTGAAAGGCTCTGTATTTTATGCCGAACTAGATTGGGATTGGCTCGTAGCCAATTATAATGATGAACATACGTATCAAGAAATTCCTAAATTCCCTGAAGTACGTCGCGATTTGTCTTTGGTACTAGATAAAACCGTCACTTACCAAGAAGTTGAACAAAAAGCCTTTGCCTTGGAGAAAAAATTGCTCAAAGCTGTAAATATTTTTAGCATATACGAAGGCGAGCAACTAGGCGAAGGGAAAAAATCTTATGCTATTAGCTTTATCCTGCAAGATGAAACGCAAACTCTTACCGACTTGCAAATTGATAAAACTATGCAGAAACTTATGGAAGGTTTTAAAAAAGAATTGGGAGCAATTATTAGAGACTAAAAGAAGCTGGGTTATGTTTAGAATAGCTTTTATTTAAATGCATTTAGTAGCGTTTCGTTATTTTAGTATGAGGCACGTCGTTTGTTTGTTTATCTTTTGTGTACTCCATAAGGTTTTAGCTCAAAATGATAGTACCCAGAACATTTTGCGTTTGGGAGGGCAGTTGCATTATGGAACTATTTTCGCCCACTCTCCCGAAGTAGAAAATACAGCAGGCTCATACCCTTGGGGAGTGCAATGGGAAGTAAATTGGCAAAAAGTTTCAGAAAAAGTTTGGCAAAATTGTCTTTGCTATCCGCAATCGGGGCTCGTTTTGAGTTACTACAATTATGACAATGCTATTTTAGGCCATAGCTTACAAGTAGGATACTTCTTAGAACCGACTTTTCGCCTTTCCGAGCACTTACAATTTACTTTGCGAGGAGTAGCAGGTTTTTCTTACCTAAGCAATCCATTCGATTCTATCAAAAATCCGAACAATCGCTCTTACAGTATGCCTGTGAGTGCCTATTTGAATGTAGCGAGCGGCTTGCAGGTGCATATAAATAAATTTTGGCAATTTCAATGGCAAATAAATTATCAACATATCTCAAACGGAGGTATCAAAGATCCAAATAAAGGTATCAATTGGATTACGAGCTCTGTGGGCTTGCTTTATACTTTACGCTCTTTCGAAATTCCTCAACGCCCCAAGATTCCTTTTCAGCCAAATCAAGATTGGGAAAAAGAGGCTTTCTTGTTTCTTTCTAACAAAGGGGCAGGCGTAGGTCAAAAAGAGCGTTTTATGATAATAGGTGCAGGCGGGCAAATACACAAACAAATAGGACGTTTGAGCATTGTAGGTGGCGGAACAGAAGTGTATTGGGACGGCTCTCTGCAAGAACGGATTAGGCAGGCTAATTTGAAGCAAAATGCTTGGCGTTGGGGAGTATTTGCAGGGCATCAGTTTGCTTTGGGCAAATTTCGTTTTACTCAGCATGTGGGCTTATATCTTTACAACGACACTAATTTTTTTCATTGGTGGTATCATCGTTGGGGAATTACTTACCAGGCTTGGCAGAAATGGAAAGTGGGCTTTTCTATGAAAGCCCACCGTCATATTGCCAATTTTTTAGATGTACGTGTTCTTAAAGACTTTTAATTAGTTTCAGTTGATTTTTGAGGCTTTTAATCTGATTTTCTATGCTATGAATTTTTTCTTCAAAACTACCCCGAATTGCATTTTCTTTGCCTGAAAGCTCAAAAAAACCTAAATTATTGTTGAGCGTTGCTATTTCGTCTTCTAATTGTGAAATTTTCTTACGAATAGCTTGCTCTTTTTTGGCAAGGTCTTTGGCAAAGTTTTTGCCGTGTAAGCTTGCCCATTTAATTTCCACAATTAAATCAATGTAATCTCTTTTTTCGTTGTTTTCTACTTTTTTTGCAAGCGATTTAAGAGCATGGTAGAATTTATCTTTGATTTTAGCAATTTGTTTGCGTGGCACAAAACCAATCGATTTCCACTCTTCGATAGCTTGGTTCACAAGGCTTTCTATATCAAAGTTTGCTAAATCCTCGACAGAGTAACTTTTCAGTCGCTCGCACAAGGCATTTTTCTTATTGTAATTCTCTTTTTCCTCTTTATCTTTTTCGGCAAAAAAACTGCGACGTTTGTCAAAAAATTCATCTAAAACTTTCTTAAAACGCTCTGCAATGGCTTCTTTCTGGTTTTCGGGTACTGCCCCAATTTCTTTCCATTGTTCTTGTAGTTTTTTGAGTTCTTCGGCAATTTCTTCTAAATTTTCTTCGGTAGCATTTGCAGTCAAGCTTTCTGCTTTTTCACAAAGGGCTACTTTTTGCTCTAAATTTTTCTGACGATTTTCGTCTAAACTCTTGAAAAATTCAGATTTTCTGCGGAAAAAGACTTTAAAAGTATGCCAAAACTCTCTGGTAATTTCTTTAGATTTTTCCAAAGGTACTTGCCCAATAGCTTCCCATTCTTTTTGCAGTTCCATAAGCTGTTGGGTAGCATCTTGCCATTGTTTGATTTTTTCACCTACAAAGCCTGCTAATTCTCGAGCTTTTTGTAAAAGAGCTTCTTTTTTAGCAAGATTTTCTTGAAGTTCTTTTTTACGTTGTTCTATGAGTTCTTTTTTACGGTTATAGATTACATCAGAGGCTTTTTTGAAACGCTCCCACAGGGCAGTTTGGTCGTCTTTGCTTCCTACGGGTCCGATGTGTTTGTATTCTTCGTGCAATTCGGTAAGTTGTTTGATTGCCTCTTTGATAGAAGGCAATTCGGCTAATTTTTCTGCTTTTTCACAGATAGCTAGTTTAGCTTCGTAATTGCGTTTGCGGTCAAGTTCTTTGAGTTCGTTGTAAATAGTCAGACGGCTATAATACATTTCAATCAAAGCATTATAGCTTGCCCACAAGTTTCCTGATTGCCCTTTGGGTACAGGTCCTATTTTTCTCCACTCTTGTTGCAAATTCTTGACCATTTCGTTAGTCTGACGGCTTTCTTGTTCAAGTTGTATAAGCTTACGCAACTTTTCGATAATTTCTTTTTTACGTTCCAAATTTTTTTGGAGCGATTCTTCTATTTTTTTCTGAATTTCTTTGCGTTTTTTAGCAACTTGATTGTAAATCTGATAAAATTTTGCTTCCGTAAGGTTTGGTTTGTAGGCAAACCCATCTTCCTCACCTCCTTCTGCAATATATTTTTGTAAGGCTTCTTCTTTCTGATGAGCTACCCAAGCATCAAAAGTAGGTTTTATTTGCCCGAATAGTTGATAAGCCTCCTCTATTTCTTGCTCAGATAGCTCTTTTTTGTGATATTTTTCAACCAAATGTAAGAGTTGTTCGGCTGAATAATGAGAAAAATCTTCTGTATGATTCTCCTCTGTTTCTGAAACAAGGCTTTCAGATGCCGTTTCCACCAAGTCTGCTTGGTTACCGAGTACTTTATCTTCTTCCATCATAAACAAACCGCTCTTTTATGTTTGTAAAATATTTTGAGGTGCAAAAATAGCATTTTTTTCAAAAGAAAACTATTTTTTATGTTACTTTTTAGCAAGCGTTTAGTTTTTGTAAAAAAACTTTCTGCAAGCCGAGCATTTACGAAATTTTATTTGTAAATTTGCACAAAAACTGAACTCTTATGACAAAGATTGTGGGCAAAAAAGTTTTAGTTACAGGCGGAGCCAACGGCATTGGCAAACTTTTAGGAGAAAAATGCTTGCGTGAAGGAGCTTCTGATTTAATAATTTGGGATATCAATGCCGAAAACTTAAAGAAAACTACTCAGGAATTGAGCAATAAAGGCTACTCGGTTCATGCTTACGTAGTAGATGTTTCCGATTTAGATGATATTACACGTGCCGCAACGCTTACTCTTTCGGAAGTAGGCAGAATTGATATACTATTCAACAATGCAGGTATTGTGGTTGGGAAAAATTTTAACGAGCATTCACACAAAGAAATCGAAAAAACCATTCGTATCAACGTGTTGGGAGCTATGCACGTAGCCAGATGCTTTGTCGGCGAAATGATAAAGCAAAAAAGTGGGCATATCATCAATATTGCTTCGGCGGCAGGCCTGCTTGCCAATCCGAAAATGAGTGTTTATGTAGGTAGCAAATGGGCAGTGTTGGGATGGTCGGAATCGCTACGTTTAGAATTAGAAGAAATGGAAGGCGATTTACACGTAACTACGGTGTGCCCCAGCTACATTAAAACAGGAATGTTTGAAGGTGTACAAGCCCCTATATTAGCTCCACTACTCGAACCCGAAGAAATCACAGACCAAATTATCAAGGCTGTAAAGTGCAACGAAATAGAAGTAAAAGCTCCTTGGTCTGTTCATCTGATACCTATACTGAGAGGGATTATGCCTACACGTCTTTTTGATTTGCTTATTGGCAAGGGCTTAAATATTTACGACTCAATGGCAAGTTTCATTGGCAGGCCCGCAAAAGAAGCCGTACCTGAGAAAGAAAACCTACAAAAATAAAAAAGAAGGAGCCACTTGGCTCCTTTTCATTTCCAGTATACCCCTATTCCGAAAAGCACCACAAAAAGCAAAGTAGTGAGTGCCATTTGTTTAAGATAGCTATCTAATTGCAAGCCTTGCAAGTTTCGAACAGCCCAAGCGTTTTTCCATAAAAGCGGTAAAATAATCAGAAACAAATATGCTTGAAAGCGAGCAGAAATAAGCAGGTTATAGAAAATTGCAAGTAAAGTAGCAAAAGTAAGCAGAAAGTAGTGATACCACGTTGCCTTTACTTTTCCCAAACGTACGGGGATAGAGTTTTTCCCTGCTCGGCTATCGCTCCCTATGTCGCGTATATTGTTGATATTCAGAACAGCAACCGAAAACAAACCACAAGAAGTTGCAGGCAATATAATTAGCGGTTTCCACTCTTGAGTATGCAAATAAAATGACCCTATCACACCCACCCAGCCAAAAAAAATTAACACCGCCAAATCTCCTAAACCTACATAACCGTAAGGTTTTTTGCCTACTGTGTAAGTAATTGCCGCAACAATAGCTAACAAGCCTACTACTAAAAAACTCAAAAAATGATAGATTTGTACTTTATTCTTGAAAAAGGCTTCATACAATAGCCATATCCCTGAAAAAAGAGAAAGAAAAACAAACACAATGATAGCTTTTAGCATAGATTTATGGCTAATCAAGCCACTTTGCACCATTCTTTGCTCGCCTGTACGTGCTTGGTCTATGCCACTACGGGCATCGCCATAATCATTGGCAAGATTGGAAAGTATTTGCAAAAAAATAGTTGTAGCAATTGTGAGCCAAAAAATTTTCTTCTGCAAACTACCATATTGGTATGCCAGAATGGCTCCCATTCCTACGCTACACAAAGCCAAAGGCAAAGTTCGCAAACGAAAAGCCCTAATCCAGTAGTTTATCTGCATACAAAAAATCTGAAATTTGAGGCAAAGCTACAAAAAACTTGAAAATTAGAGTTTATCTTTCCCATTCATTTTAACAAGTTCCAAGTCTTCATCTATCATTTCCCAATGAGGCAAAATAAACCTTTGTGTTCGGCTGTGGTCGGCTAAATCCAGCATACCATAACCTTTGTAAGTGTAAGAGCCTAATCCGCAAGCCAAGACAAAATTCTGCACTTTTGGGTGAGCATAAAGTGTAAAAGGGAATGTGTATCCTCGTATTTCATAGCGAATACCACTTTCTTGCAAAGTGTAAATGCGAGCAAATTTTTTGTCGTTATTTTTTATTCTTTCTAAATACTCGGTATCAGGTACAATCTGAAATTTACTGAACTCTTTCATTTCTTGCAATGAATACAAACGCGAAGCTTCCATACGCGAAAGCGTAGCCTCGTAGATTAAATCAGAAAACAAACTGACTGAGGGCGAAACAAAATGTTTGGCATAAAAACTATTTCTATTCGGATTAGCAAGCACTATCGGCGAAATACACAAAAATTGCGTTTTACTGCCCAATTCAGGTAAAATTTCTTTTTCAATATATTCAGGTTTGAGCAAAAGTTCGCCAATACACAATTCATTTCGCTGAAAAATAGCAGAAATCAGTTGTTTTAAAAAGTTTTTGTTCAGGCTAGAAACTACCCAAGTTACCTTCGAAGAATAAAAATGTAACCCTTTTTGTGTAGTCTGGGTTTGTCCTTTCAAGCCCGAAAAACTATATGTATGCAAGTTATAAGTAGGTGGTAACAGCTTCATTAGCAATTCATAAAGTAAATGCTGATGATGAAAAGGTACACAAGCTCCTTTGTTTTTTAAGCCAAAAACGATTCTAACTCTCATTTCTTTCCATGCTTTTGTGTCTTTTCCAACACAACGTGAAAGACTTTTGTTTGTATATTTTTACTTTTTTATTTTAGTTTTCCTGATAGATTTTTCTAACTTTCTCATAAGCTATTCTACTCTATCAAATTAGCCACCCAGAAGAACGATACATTCAACACCATCAACTCGCATTTGATACTATAACAAATCTTGACAATGACGATATTACAAAAAATGTAGCCATACACTGAAAACAGGGAAACATACACAAATTTTGAAAATTTCGTTTTTCTTCATAGATTTGCCTACCTGTTTTCAACGCAAATTTTTTCATTATGCATTACTACAACTCCATTATAGAAACCATTGGCCATACCCCCCTTGTGAAACTCAATAGAGTTACCAAAAATATTAAAGGAACTATTTTGGTAAAAGTAGAGTATTTCAATCCAGGCAATTCGGTAAAAGACCGCATAGGTATAAAAATGATTGAAGATGCGGAAAAAGCGGGTATTTTGAAGCCCGGAGGTACTATTATTGAAGGCACTTCGGGAAATACAGGTATGGGGCTTGCGCTTGCGGCTATTGCCAAAGGTTACAAATGTATTTTTACAATGTCAGATAAGCAATCGCAAGAAAAAATCAATATCTTGAAGGCTTTGGGAGCAGAAGTAGTAGTTTGCCCTACAAATGTAGAACCTAACGACCCTCGCTCTTATTATTCAGTAGCTAGAAGGCTGAATAAAGAAATTCCTAACTCTTTTTATCCCAATCAATACGATAACCTCTCCAATACTGCCGCTCATTACGAAACCACAGGTCCTGAAATTTGGAAACAAACCGAAGGCAAAATTACACATTATGCCGCAGGTGTTGGTACAGGTGGCACAATCTGTGGAGTTTCTAAATATTTGAAAGAACGAAAGCCCAGCGTTTTTACTTTGGGCATTGATACGTATGGCTCGGTTTTCAAAAAATACAAGGAAACAGGTATTTTTGATGAAAATGAAATTTACCCATATCTTACCGAAGGCATTGGGGAAGATATTTTACCCAAAAATGTTGATTTTGATTTGATAGACCTTTTTGTGAAAGTTACTGATAAAGACGCCGCCCTGATGACTCGCCGCCTGGCTCGTGAAGAGGGGCTTTTTGTGGGCTGGTCTTGTGGTGCCGCCGTACACGGAGCTTTGGAATATGCCCGTGAGCATCTGAATGAAGACGATGTAATGGTAATCATTCTGCCCGATCATGGCACACGCTACCTCAATAAAATCTACAACGATGAGTGGATGAAAAATCATGGATTTCTAGAAGCTGAATTTGCCACTGCTCGCGATATTATCAAAAGCCGTAACGGCAAAGATAAACTGCTTACCATTGAGGCAACCCAAACCGTAGCCCAAGCCATTCGTATTCTCACCAAAGAAGGCATTTCGCAAGTACCTGTTACCGAAGGAGAACACATCATAGGTAGTTTGGTTGACTCAAAAATTCTAGAACAACTCATCGAAAAACCTGAAATCAAAGACGCTCCCGTAAGAGAAGTAATGAACCCACCTTTCAAATTTGTAGGTCTGGATAATTCGCTAGATGTACTTGCTTCACTGATTGACAAAGATAACAAAGCTCTTTTGGTTCGCGACGAAGATAACAAAGTGCATATCATTACCCAAGCCGATTTACTTGCGGCTATGACAACAGGATAAACTCAAAATTTTTGAATATGAAAGCAATCTTGGCCGTTTCTTTGTTTTTTTTGCTAATATTTGCTTGCCAAAAAAAAGAAAAGCCCACAGAAACCAAACAAATAGTATTTCAAGAGAAACCTATACCTCTGGATACCTTGGGCGAATGGGTGAAAATTGTAATGAACAAACAAAAAGATGGTATCTTGCGAGGTTTTGAACTTGGAACGCCCTTAGATACTATCAAAGCAAAAGAAAAAGTAAAAATCTTGGAAGAAAATCCCTCGCAAGGCTATATTACTTACAGCTTTGATATAGACGAGGATATGGTTGATATCACCTATCGCTATGACGAAAATCGCAAAATAAAAGCTTTTGAAGTGCTTGCTATTGTAAATGGAGTAGAAAGTTTCATTCAAGATTTTACAACTTACTACAATTTGCGTTATGGCAATGCCCAACAAACTAACGATACAATGCAAGTTTGGCAATCGCAGAAAGGGTACAAAATCAAACTTATCAAGAGTAATAAAACCTCGCAGGCTCGTATCTTGATAGAATAAAATGCTTATAGCTATTATTTTTGGATTGCTACTGTTGGCTGTATTTTTTTCGCAAAGCCTTTCGAAAAAAAAATCTATTGCCCCTTCCAAAAGCTATCCTTTGGTCTATAAAGGTAATTTTGCTAACCCTCAACTGCCCGAAGAAGCAAACAATAAAAATAAAGGCAAAAGTGAAGCTTACTTTCAAAAATTTTTGCAAAAATATTTCCCCAAACAAATTTATACTAATGTGGCTTTACGTATCAGAGAAAATTTTTATTTCCCTGATTTCACTTTTATCAATCAGAAACACAATTTGTTTGTAGACATTGAAATCGATGAGCCCTACGATTTTCGTGGAAAACCTATTCATACCATTGGCTCTGATGAAGCTCGCAATGCGTTTTTCGTAAAAAAAGGCTGGATTGTAATTCGTTTTGCAGAAGAGCAGGTTGTCCGAGAGCCTTTGCAATGTTGCGGATTTATTGCTCAAACACTTTCTACACTCGTAAAAGATGAAAATTTGAGCCAAATTGCTAAAAATTTGCCAAAGCTCACTTTGTTTCCTAAAGTATGGAACAAGCAAGAAGCTCAAAAAATGTTTGAAAACCGATACCGAGATACTTACCTAAACCAGTTTCTCTAAAAACTTATGAAAATTCTTTCCGTGAAAATGTGCAACATACAGTCTTTGCGAGGCGAGCACCTCATCGATTTTACCCAAGAACCACTCAAAAACGCAGGATTGATTTTACTTACAGGCGATACAGGTGCAGGAAAAACCACCATTCTTGATGCCATTACTTTGGCTTTGTTTGAAAGAACAAACCGACACGGTGCCCAAAAAATTGCAGAAAAAGTAATTTCGACCAATGAAAAAGAAGCTTATGTCTCGGTACAATTTGAAGTAGATGAAAAAAAATACACTGCACAATGGAGAGCAACAAAGAAAAAAGATAAATATGAAACCGAAATATGGTTTATTGACCATCAGGATCATACCAAAAACTTTACACAAAAAAATGCAAAATCAAAAGCACAAGAAGCTATTCAGAATATCTTAAAACTAGATTTTGAGCAATTTACTCGTTCTGTAATGCTTGCTCAAGGCGAGTTTGCTAAATTTCTGAAATCAGCTCCTAACGAAAAAGGCATTATCTTAGAAAAAATTACCAATGCTCACATTTACAGGCAAATTTCATTAGAAACCTCTGAACGCTACAAAGCTGAAAAACAAAAACTAGAAAACTTACAAATACAACTTCAACATATCAGTTGCTTGAGCGAAGCAGAAGTTCAAGAAAATAAAAATCAGCAAAAACAGCTTGAAGCCGAAAACAAAAGTTTAGAAAAAGAAATCAACGAAATAACCGAGAAAATTCAGCTTTTCAGGCAGTTGGAACAAGTTTCTAATCAGATTTTGGAATGGCAACAGCAAGAAAGGCAACTCCTCACAAGGCAAGCCTCTATCCAAGAATTGCAAAAACTTTGCTACTGGCACGAAAAAACTTTACCTCTGCATCAGCAGTTTGGGCTACTGGAAAGCTATCAAATCGATCTTGAACGTAAAAATTCAGAAATTCTTGGAATTGCAGAGCGTATTCAAAAAGCACAAGAAAGCATAGCCCAAGAGCAAGCCAAACAAACCCAAAAAGAAACTGAACTGCGAAATTTTATCCCTCTGAAAGAAAAGGTCTTTCAAATTATCCAAGAAAAAATTATTCCTGCCCAAAACCAAATTCAGCATTTAAGCCAGGAGAAAAAGCGAGTACAAGAGCATTTGCAAGAACTTGAGCAAGAATTCAAAAAGGTTGTTGAGCAGGCTAAAATAAAGTGGCAAAAAAGTGAATCTATTAGCGAAAATCAAGAAAAAAGTCAGATAATAGAGCAAAAAATAGATCAATTGGAAAAACTTTTGGAAGGTTTTTCGGAAAGCGAGTTAAGTCAGAAAATTGAAAGAAACCACAACATAACTATTGAGCTGAAAAATCTCAAAAATCTGCAAGAAAAAGAAAACCTGAATTTGCAAGAACTGCAAAAAAAACGGAATGAACTTGAAAATGCCCAAAATGAGCTTATAGAGCTACAAACTCAAATTCAGTTTGAAGAAGAGAAAAAAGCACTCTATCAGGAAAAAGTAAATTTTGAAAATCAAAAAAAAGATTTTGCAGAATACCGAAAAAAGCTCCAAGAAGGCAAAGAATGTCCTTTGTGTGGCTCTACCCATCACCCTTTTGCCCAAAATATAACATTTGAGCTTTCAGAAGCTGAAAGCAAGTTGAAA
The DNA here is from genome assembly GCA_938002655.1 of uncultured Cytophagales bacterium. Lineage (GTDB taxonomy): Bacteria > Bacteroidota > Bacteroidia > Cytophagales > Thermonemataceae > Raineya. The sequence goes on along the minus strand of CALLAC010000017.1, from coordinate 161,888 downwards.
GCAAGCGAGCAGTTGCTCAAAGAACTACAAGAAAAAAGAGCTCAAAACCAGGCTCAATCTTTAAGAACGCTTGTAGAGCATTTGGAAAAAGAGCTGAATAACCTTCAAACAGAAATTCAGCAGAAAAGCAAAAATTTAGAAAATGAAAATATTCGCTTGTACAGTATTGAAGCACTGATTGTAGCAAAAGAAAAAGAACTTGAAAATCAAAAAAAAGCCTTGCAAAAATTGCGAGAACAACAAAAAGAACTCAATCGGCTCAATACAGAGCAAAATATTTTGAGAATTGAAAATCAACTTTTGCAAGAAAATTTGAATTATGAGAGTTGGGATAAAACTTTGCAAGAAGTTAGCCTCGAATACCAAAATGCCGAAAATGAATGTAGGCAAATTATGCCTGAAATTCAGTTTGAAAACTATCGGGAGTTTCAGGAAAAACTTAAAAGATATCAAGAACATTTAGAGCAGGAATTAAAAAACACCCAAGAGATACTTCAAAAAAATTTGAATGAACTCACAGCCTTTGAAGCTCAAAAAAAGCAAATGGAAATAGATTTGGCAAATTTGAGTAAAAAAATAAGCGATGAGCGAACTACCTTAGAAATGGCTATCCGAGAAATGGGTTTGCAAAGCCTAAACGAACTGCAAAGCAAAATTTTGGACAAAGAAACTTTCAGAAAGTACAAAACCAAAATAGAAGATTACGAGAAAGAATATGACAAAATTCAATCCTTGCTTGTCGAAAAAATTCAGGAGCAAAAAGATTTGCTTGAAAAAGTGCCTGCTAACATAAGTTTGCAAGATTTGGAAAATAAAAAGCAGTATCTTGACCGAAAACGAAGCCAAAACCAGCTAGAAATAGGTAGTATCAGAGAAAAATTAGAGAATAACGAAAAAAACTTTCAAAAATATCAGAAACTGCAAAAATCTATCGAAAATCAGGAGTTTGTTGTTAAGAAATGGGAAAAATTAATGAAGCTGATTGCAGACCCCAAAGATAGATTTGCTCGTATTGCCCAAAATATTACCTTAGAGCGGCTCATTCAAAAGGCCAACAAGCATTTACAGAATCTTTCTGACCGTTATCAGCTTCAAAAAGACAAAGAAACAGAATTGAATTTGTACATCGTAGATAGGTTTCAGGCAAATACCATTCGGGAAGTAAACACGCTTTCAGGAGGCGAAACATTTTTGGTAAGTTTGGCTCTTTCATTAGGACTGGCAGATATAGCCAGCCGAAATGTAAAAATTGGTATGCTTTTTATTGATGAAGGCTTTGGAACTCTAGACGCTAATACCTTGGACACGGCTCTAAATGTTTTGGAAACTCTACAAAATTCTGGAAAAACAATCATTCTCATTTCACATCTGTCGGAAATCAAAGAGCGAATTTTCACGAAAATCAGTGTAGAAAAAATAGGAAATGGTTTCAGCAAAGTAGTACTACTTTCAAAGCTTTAATACAAATATAACTGAAAATTAAATTTTTATTAAAACTATTTGGGGCTTCCCAAAACCCAAAATCTTTTGTTAGCTTTGAAACCGAATTCAAAATGCGAACCCTATGCTGGAAACTTTATCCACCTCTCTACTGGTGCTGCTGATTGTTAGTGTGGTTTTAGTGCTTTTTTTTGAGTTTATCAATGGCTTTCACGATACAGCAAATGCCGTAGCTACGGTAATTTATACTAAAACTTTGCCACCTCGTACTGCGGTGGTGCTTTCAGGAGTTTTGAACTTTGCAGGGGTATTTTTTGGTGGTATCGGAGTTGCTATCGGAATTATCAATCTTTTGCCCACCGATGCCCTTTTGCAAGATGACGTATGGCTAGGTATGGCAATGGTGATGGCTATGCTCTGCTCTGCAATTGTTTGGAATTTTGGAACTTGGTATTTGGGTATTCCTTCGTCAAGTTCGCATACGCTGATTGGAGCAATTTTAGGAGTGGGTATAGCTTATTCGGGAATCGGTGGTGTCAATTGGAGTAAAGCTTCTGAGGTAGGGCTTTCACTATTACTTTCACCACTCATTGGTTTGAGTTTGGCGGCTATTCTGATGGCACTGCTTCGCAAAACCGTGAAAAATCAGAAAATTTTTGAAGCCCCTGATGGTGATACACCACCGCCAGCTTGGATAAGAGCCATACTTATTCTTACTTGTTCGGGGGTAAGCTTTTCTCACGGCTCCAATGACGGACAAAAAGGCGTAGGCTTGCTAATGCTTGTACTTATTGGTATTTTGCCTGCTCATTATGCTCTCAATCCTGATGGCTCGATACAAGATTATCAAAAAGCATTCTCTACTTTTGAGGAAAAAATAGAAATCATTGCTCGCGATTATCCCAAAGCTACTTTTGAGCCTATTGCCGAAGAACGAAAAAAGTTGAAGACTTTGCTTGCCAAAGAAAAATTAGAACTTCCCGAACGCAAAGAAATTCGTAAAATTATTATCAAGATTGAAAAAAAACTGAAAGAAAGCTACAAAAAAGAGCCTACGCTGGAAAAGAAAGTGAAGCCTGTTCTTGCTTCTTTCAAGAAAGAAACCACCGACTTTGCCCCTACTTGGGTGATTGTAGCCATTGCATTGAGTTTAGGTATTGGTACAATGGTTGGTTGGCGACGAATTGTGGTAACCATCGGTGAAAAGATAGGTAAACAACATCTCACCTATGCCCAAGGAGCTTCTGCCGAGTTAGTTGCCACCATGACTATCGGTTTTTCTTCTTTTGTTTACAGCCTACCTGTAAGTACGACACACATTCTTTCGTCGGGGGTGGCAGGTACGATGATAGCAACCAATGGCGTGAAAAACCTTCAACCTGCTACCATAAGGAGCATTGCTTTGGCGTGGCTACTAACACTGCCCGTTTCTATTGGGCTTTCTATGATATTTTTCAATATTTTCCGTTTTTTACTAACCTAATTGCAAAACGTCTTTCATCGAAAAAATCCCTTTTTTGCCTGCAATAAACTCTGCCGCTATCACGGCTCCTGTTGCAAAGCCTTTCCGAGAATAGGCTTCGTGCCGAATTTCTATGCAGTCAATTTCATTTTGATAGCGAACAATATGCGTACCTGGCACCTTGGGTTCTCTTTTAGAAATGATACTTATTTCATTAATTTTTTCGGAAAGTTCATTTACCCAAGTATTTTTGAGCGGATTGTTTTGTATGATACCTTCGGCAAGCGAAATAGCTGTACCACTGGGTGCATCTTTTTTTTCTGTATGATGAATTTCTTCTAAAAGCAATCGATAGCTGGGGTGTTTGCTCATTATTTGGGCAAGCAGTTCGTTCAATCTAAAAAAAATATTTACGCCCAAGCTAAAATTAGAGGCATAGAGAAAAGCAGTTTCATTTTGTAAAGCCAAATTTTCAATTTCTTTTTGTTTGGAAAGCCAGCCTGTTGTGCCGCAAACTACTCTAACTTTTTGCAAAAGCAAATTTTTAAGGTTTTCAAAAGCACTTTCTGGGCTTGTAAATTCTATGGCTACATCTGTATTTTGGGGCGAAATGTGTAGAATTTCACTTGCATTTTCTTTATTGATACGAAAAGATATGCTATGACTGCGTTCAAGGGCAATTTTTTCTATCTCTTTGCCCATTTTTCCATAACCGACAAGAGCAATTTTCATAAGCAGAGAGAAAGTTTTTCAGGCACAATCCCAATTGTAGAGAATATCGGAAAAATCTTGTTGTTTTAGTTTTTCGGAGTTAATAAAAAAGTTAGCTATGCCCATATCGCCCCACTGCATGATATTGTTGCTAGCTAATTGTAAAAGCAAGAAGTCGTATTTTTGCAGATTTTCTCTTGTTTTTCGAGGGTCTTCTTGGGTAAAATACGCATAACCGCCTATTTTTTCTGTTTCTAGATAGCCATCAAACTCCTTTAAAAACCAAAAATATTCATCTCCGTACTCATACAAAATATTTTCAAATTGTTCGTAGGCGTCGCCTATGGCTTGTGTTATTCTATAATCTGAAAAGCCAACATATTCTGTGCGGGCTTGAAAAGCAAGAGCAACAGCATTAAAAGGTTCAAAAATAGGCAGATATTCGGGTTTTTCCAAACGTGGCAAATCTCTTTGGTAATTGTGGCAATCTACATTAGGGAAAAATAATACTTTGAAATTCTCTTGTGCAGTTGGATTGTCATAATTAAATCCATACATCTCCTCATCTGCGATATAAAATTGTAAAATACCTTTTTCAGGTAAAAACTCAATGGCTTTGGGGACTTCCTCAAAATTGATTTGGGCGAGCAGATACAAATATTTACCTTGCGAATCTTTTGGGTACTCTATCCCAAATGGCAAAAATGGCATACCACCAATTTTACTTTGCCAAGGCTCTAATTGGGAGCCATCTTTCATGAAGATTTGTATAGCAGTAGTTTGGCTTTGTAAAAGTTGGGCTTCAAAAGGTTTGAGTTTTTCAGGGAATTCAATAGCCATCAGAAAAAATAGTTTAATTTTTTTTAGAGAAACCTTATAGCCTTGCAAGCCTATAAGGTTTAAGAAACTTTATCTTTTATCAACGGGTACGTAGTCACGAACTGTTTCACCGATATAAATTTGACGAGGTCTGCCGATAGGTTCTTTGGCTCTACGCATTTCAAGCCATTGGGCAATCCAGCCGGGCAGGCGTCCCAAAGCAAACATCACTGTAAACATATTGATAGGGATACCTATGGCTTTGTAGATAATGCCTGAATAGAAATCTACGTTAGGATAGAGTTTTCTATCAATGAAGTATTGGTCGTTAAGAGCGGCGTGTTCAAGCTCTTTGGCAATATCCAAGAGAGGGTCGTTGATATTAAGAGCTTTTAGTACATCATCGGCGGCTTTTTTGATGATTTTGGCACGAGGATCAAAGTTTTTGTATACTCTATGCCCAAAGCCCATCAGTCGGAAACCGCTATTTTTATCTTTGGCTTTTTCTACAAACTGCTTTACATTACCTCCTGCATCGTGAATTTCTTGTAACATTTCAATTACTTCTTGGTTGGCTCCGCCGTGCAAAGGTCCCCAAAGGGCATCAATACCCGCCGCAATAGAAGAGTACAAGCCCGCATGAGAAGAGCCTACCAAACGCACCGTAGAAGCCGAGCAGTTCTGCTCGTGGTCGGCATGAAGGATAAGCAGTTTATCCAGAGCTTTGGCTACCACAGGATTCACCTCGTAGGGTTCTACGGGCAAGCTGAACATCATGTGCAAAAAGTTGGAGCAGTAATCCAGGCTATTTTTGGGGTAGTTGAGTGGATGCCCTTGCGAGTTTTTGTAAGACCAAGCGGCAATCGTAGGGAGTTTGGCAATTATACGGATAATAGTTAAATCTAAATAATCCTTCTCTTTTTCTATGTCTAATCCGACAGCTTTCGGATAGAATGCCGAAAGAGAAGTAACAAGAGCCGAAAGCACTCCCATCGGGTGAGCATTGACAGGAAAACCATCAAAGATTTTACGCATATCTTCGTTCACCATCGTATGGGTACGTACTTCGTGAACGAATTTATCGAGCTCTGCTTTTTTGGGCAAATAGCCATAAATCAATAAAAAAGCAACTTCCAAAAACGTAGAATGTTCGGCAAGTTGCTCAATAGGATAGCCTCGGTAGCGTAAAATTCCATTTTCTCCGTCTAAAAAAGTAATAGCACTTTTGGTGGCACCTGTATTCTTATAACCTGTATCTAAAGTAATAAAGCCACTCTCATCACGTAACTTAGAAATATCAATGGCTTTTTCGCCTTCCGTGCCTCTGACCACAGGCAATTTGTATACCTTGCCTTCTACATGTAATTCTGCATACTCTTGAGACATATGACTGATGGTTAAAGGTTGAAAAAATTTACTAAACAATACTATGAAATAAAATGCAATCTGACAAAAAATGTTTTATGTTTTTATAAAAAAAACTTACACCAATTGTTTTAGTGCTATTTCAAAGGCTTTTTCAGAAAGTAAAGTTTTGTTTGTATTGCCCTGATGAACTTTTTGCAAAGCATTGAAAATTGTTTCTGAAATATCTGAGAAAATGGCTTGGTCGGTAATATTAGATCCTTTTTCGCTCATTAGGTAGGCAAAGGTGCGAGCCATACCACAATTGGCGACAAAATCGGGAATAAGAGCAACTTGGCTATCTACGAATCGGGCTATTTTTCCGTAGAAAATTTCGGGGTCGGCAAAAGGAACATTTGCTCCGCAGGAAATTACTTCCAAGCCGTTCTGAATAAGTTGTTCGGCTTGTTGTTGTGTAACCAAACGCGAGGCGGCAGCAGGTACAAAGATTTCAGCCCCTACAGACCATATTTTTTCGTTAGCTTCCTCAAAAGGCACGAGCTTTTCGGCAACTAAAAAATTACTACTTCTATCTGCAAAAAGTTTTTTGATTTCGTCAAGTGTAAAACCATTAGGATTGAGTAAACCGCCTGCTCTATCGATAATTCCCACGATTTTTGCTCCTTCTTTGGCAAGATATAGAGCGGCAGTAGCCCCTACATTTCCCCAACCTTGTATGATGGCTCTTTTCCCTTTCAAATCACCGCCCCAGAGAGTATAAAAGTGCCTGACAGCCTCGGCAACGCCATAGCCTGTAATCATATCGGCAATGGTGTATTTGCGTTTAGCTCCATCGGGAATGTAACGAGCATCTTCAATGATTTTAGATACTCCCTGACGAAGCTGTCCAATTTTACGAATTTTTTCGGGTTTGCTAGGGTTGTAATGCCCATTGACAATGCCTTCTTGGGGGTGCCATAAGCCATACTCTTCGGTAATGGGTATTACTTCATGAATTTCATCAACATTCAAATCGCCTCCTGTGCCGTAGTAGTTTTTGAGCAAAGCAAAAGCAACTTTATACCAACGTTTCAGAACTTCGTGCTTTCGGGGATCTTGGGGGTCAAAATCTATCCCCGACTTTGCCCCACCGATAGGTGGTCCTGAAACGGTGAATTTAATTTCCATAGTTTTGGCAAGAGATTCCACTTCTCGGCGGTCAAGTCCTTTTCGCATGCGTGTACCACCACCAGCAGCACCCCCTCGCAAAGAATTTATCACTATCCAACCTTTAGCTTTTGTTTCCGAATCTTGCCATTCAAAAACAATTTCAGCAGGCTTGTTTTCAAACTTGGTGAGCAACTCTTTCATAATTTTTGCGTTGTTAAGTGAGGGCTTAAAAATAAAGTTTTACAAAACTTTTTGCAAAAAATAAATAAAAAACCTTACAGAAAAGTAAAAATCTGTAAGGCTATACATCAACGGAAATTGGACATCTATCTAGGCAGTATCAAACAAAAGTAGAGTATTTATTTGACTGATGAGCCATACCTAACTTTTCTAAAAAAACTAGCAGAAGGTTTTGAAAATTGCACAGGCTCGGTATACTTTACATATTTAGCACTCCTCTATTTTTTGGGTTTAGGTATCAGCGAGACAGTCATTTTTTTGCCTTCCATCTGCAAGGGTTGTTCTACTTTTCCTACCTCATCAAGCATTTCTACAAATTTTTTTAAAATTTCTTCTCCTCTCTCTTTGAACACAATGGCTCTTCCTACAAATTGCACATAAGCTCGTACTTTGCAACCTTCTTTCAAGAAATTTTCGGCATGTTTTACCTTAAAGTTGAAATCGTGTTCGTCTGTATTAGGTCCAAAGCGTATTTCTTTAACTACCGTCTTTTGAGCTTTGGCTTTCATTTCTTTTTGCTTCTTTTTCTGCTCGTATTTAAATTTGGAATAATCAATGACTTTGCAAACAGGGGGGGTGGCTTTGGCATTGATTTCTACCAAATCTAAGCCCAATTCTTGGGCTATTCGCAAGGCTTCTTTGGTTTCGTAGATGCCTTGTTCTACATTATCTCCCACCAAACGTACTTGGGGAACGCGAATTTTTTCATTTACACGGTGAGTATCTTCCTCCTTACCCTGCCGTGTGCGTACATTGTTGCTAATAGTAACCTCCTTTTTTTAGTAAAACCATAAAAACTTGCACAAATGTAAGAAAAAAACTGACTGCCTCAAAAAATTTGTATTTCAAAAAAATTAGTAAAAGCCACTTTTTTTGCTCAATATCTACTTTTTTGTAAAAAAACTTTTGCTTTTCGGCAAACACCTCCTACGGGTGGATTGAATTTAGAAACGCTAACACTCACTTTTTCGGCTATAAAAAATTTTTGCAAAATGCTATCGATAATTCTTTGAGCAAGATGCTCCAAAAGACGGGTAGGTCTTTGCATTTCTTCTACAACAATCTGATAAACCGATTCATAATTCAGTGTATCGGCAAGTTTATCCGAATACACCGCTTTGCTTACATCGGCTTCAATATGTACGTCTACGCTATATTTATTACCAATTTTTTGCTCTTCTTCATAAAAACCATGATAGGCAAAAAATTCCATTTCTTCCAAAGAAATTATTGCTAAACATTTCTCTGTAGTCATAGATTAAAGTAAAGTTGAAGGTTAAAAGATTTGAAGATAGATACTTCCAAATGATGTTTCTCGATTTTTTCAAAATATTTGCATTTTCCAAGTAAATTACCCACGGCGTGCTGTACGTTTTTCTACTTCTTGCGATTCTACGAAAAGTTTTTGACTCTTTTCGTAGGCTTTGGCATTAGAAAGAGTTGAAGCAAAAATTTCTGCCAAACGTTCTACAAAGCGAATTTTGTAGGAAGCAATTTCTCCCAAAGATAAAACTTCTATGACGCCCACAGCTTGTTCTTGACTAATAATAGGCACGATGAGAACATTGCGAGGGGTGCTACTGCCAAGAGCAGACATAATTTTTTCGTACGTATCAGGCACTTGGTCAAGGAAAATAGTTTCTTTATCTGCAAATGCTTGTCCTATGAGTGTTTCGCCAATTTTGTATTTTTCTTTGAAAATTTTGCGTTTGTTGGCGGCGAAAGCGGCTTTGGGTTCTAAAAAATGTTCGTTGATATTAGGTATATCATCATTGAGCACAAATAAAATGCCCTGATGAGCCTCAATATAAGTGACTGTAAACTTTACCACTTCATAACACAATTCTTCTATTTTCTGATAGTTTATATTACGCAATAGCTCCGAAAATTGTGCAATACCTTCGCTTGCCCAACGTTGCTCGTAATCTTTTTGGGCTACTTCTTTCAATTGATTACGCATTAGCTCCAAAGCCGAAACAATACTTTCTTTGTTTTGCAAAATGCTCAAATCTCCTTTATACTCTACATTCAAATTGCCCTGACCAATCTGACGAGAAAACTCTGTGGCATTTTGCAAAATATCGGCAAGGTCGTTGATGTTTTGGGCAATATAACCAATTTCATTTCGGGCATTGTAAGGAATTTTTTCTGCTAAATTTCCGCGAGCAAGCTGGCGAGAACTCTGCGAAATTACATAAATGGGAATTAGAATCAGGTTTCGTACAACGTAATAAATGCCTGCAACCGTCAGAAAGTTGAGAAAACCTAAAATAATAAATGCCCATTGAAGTCGGCTATATTGGGCGTTGAGGCGGTCTTGATAGAGGGCTGTGAGTTGGTCGTGAGCATCGACAAAAAGAGTATATTTTTCTGCTATAAATTTTTGGTCTAATTTGAGCGTATCGGCACTTTTTCCTCCTGTGAGTTTATCTGTAATTAGGGCAACATCTTTGCTATATCCTTGCCATTGGCTTCTGATTTTTTGCAAAATTACTTTGGCTTTATCGTCGGGTTTGGGGATATTGAGTTTTTGGTTATTGTGCTCTACTTCTCCACCGTTTTCTAGTACGGCAAAGCGAATGCTATAAGCGGCTTCTAATCGGCGAATATCGTCTGCAAGTTTTTCGTTGTAAAATTCCAAGTTGGAAAGTATGCTCAAAGTAAGTTTCATTTGGTTGGCAATTTCTCGGATTTGCAAAGTATAGCCAATAATTTGCGTTTGCTGAGGCTTGATTGCAATGGTGCTTACCACCAAATAATTCACCAAAGCAAGCAAAATCAGCACTACTCCGAAGAAATATGCTATGTAACGAATTTTAATGTTTTGAAGCATAGGGTGTTTAAGTATTTAAGAGGTTGAGTTATCAACTTCGGCTTGCCAAACGATTTTTTTATAGTTGCCGATGGTGAGTTCTACTCGTAGTGGATTGGGTAAAAGTACTAAATGAGCTTCTTTTTCGGGGGCTTCATCTACTTCTACCCATACTCCCTGATTTTCTCCGATTTCAAAATTTCCGTTTGTTTGTACATATTTGCGGGCGATATAAGCAAGTGGTGAGAGCACTTCTGTTTCGGGGCAGTACTCGTCGTGAATGTCTAGCAGTACATCTTCCAGAAAATCGTCGTACTTAGATAGAAATGTATCTTCTAACTGATGAACAGCCTCTTCTACGCTATCGTAGCGGGTATCGTCATAGCTAATTTGCGAGAGCTCTATGCGTTTGGCTACGATTTCAGCCAAATCTTCATTGAGTTGGGTCAGGTTCGGCATATCGAGGATTTTTGACAAAAATACGGAAAAATCATTCAAAAACAAGTACTTTTAGTCTAAAACTTGCACAATTTGCTCGTAGGGTTTTATCTGCTGAATAATTTTAAGTTCCAAGAGGGTTTGTTGTACTTGTGATATCATTTGTGGCGAAACGAAATTATCTATAGCCCAATGCGTCTGATGAAGCCAGTGAGCGGTATTTTCCAAATCTATCTGGTAGCGTTCGGCAAGCAGTTCTACGATATGAGGACGCTGTTTGAAGCCTTTCACATAGCCGTTGATAATGCGAGCTATTTTCTGAATACCAGATAGGCATTTCTGCAAAGTATCTTCTCTGACAACCAGCACAAAGCAAGACCAAGGAGTAACACAAGTATCAATAAGTCGTAATTCGCCACTATCTACATAGGGCTGTGTCATTACTTTTTCCCACATAAACCAATCGGCTTGCTTTTGGGCAATTCCGACTCGGATACCTTGCAAATTTTTGAGTGCTACAAATTGCATTTGTTCGGTATTCCAACCTAATTCACGAGCTTTTACGAAAGCCATCAGATGCGAACCCGAACCCAAACGACTGATACCAATGCGTTTATTTTCTAAATCTGCTGTCTGCCGTAAAGGGCTATCATTTTTTACATACAACCCCCAAGTAAGTGGCGATTTAACATAAATTTTGACAATCTTTGCTCCATTACCCGCTACAATATCTGCTATGATTCCTTCGGTTAGGCAAATGGCCAAGTCGAGTTCTTTTTCTCGCAAGGCTTTGGTCATTGAGCCTGTCCCACCTGCATAGTCTATCCATTGTAAAAAAATATTTTCTTTTTCAAACAAACCTTCTTCAATTGCTAGCCGCCAGGGTAAATTAAAATGTTCAGGCACCCCTCCGATTTTGAGTTCAAGCATTGTTTACATAGTTTAAAGCCAATAAAAAACACAAAAGTAGTTTTTTGTTAAATTATCTGAAAGTATTTTGTTTGTGAAAAACGATTGTACTTTTCCCAAATACTCAATGATTATGCTTTCAGTTTTCGATATTTGTATCATACACTAAAAAACTGAATGGATAAAGTTTGAAAAGAATTTAGCATTCAAAAAAACAAAACCAATTTTTCTAAAAAATGCTTTTTGAAGTTAAAAGTTAGGCAAAAATATCATCAAATAGAAAACGAGTTTCTGCAATTTGTTTTTATTTTTCACGTTCTTTAAAGAAATCATCTTTATGAGAGCAGTTGTTTTTGCGTTTTTCATTTTTTGGGGAGCAAAAGCTCAGAACAAAGCTATCTTACAAGGTAAAATTTTGGGAGAAAAAAATGAGCCGCTTGCTTTTGCGAGTATTTATCTGAAAAATACAACGATTGGTACTACCAGCAATACCTTGGGCTTTTACAGCTTTGCCGTTCCTTTGGGCGAACATGAGGTAGTTGTTCAGTTTCCAAGTTATCAGAGCAAAATGCAGAAAATTACTTTTACAGAAGCGAAAACCTATATCCTTGATTTTTCTTTGGAACTAGAAACGCAAGAGATAGAAGCTATTACGGTACAAGGTAAATTTGTAAATTATGCCGACGAAGTTATCCGTAATGCCCAAAAAAACCGAAAAAAATATTTAGAAGAACGTCCTGATTTTCAGTGCGAGGCGTATGTGAAAACTTTGTTTCGTTTAGATAAAAAGCCTGAACGTATTTTTGGTGAAAGCACCGCAGGGCTAGATACAGGAGTAGTATATCTTTCAGAAAGTATATCGCAGGTGAGCTATCAGAAAAGCCCAAGACGCTACAAAGAGGTAGTGGTAGCTTCTAAGGTAAGCGGTGATAGCAAAGCCTATTCCTTTAATTTGGCAGGAACTTGGAATTTTAATTTTTATCAAAATCTGGTCGGGCAAGGTATTTACGAAAGAGGTTTTATTTCCCCTATTTCTAATGTTGCATTCTTGTACTACGAATATAAATGGGAAGGACAATTTGAAGAAAACGGCAACGTCATCAACAAAATCAAAGTAATACCAAAACGCAAAACAGACCCTGTCTGGGAAGGGCACATCTATATTACCGAAAACACTTGGCGTATTCATAGCGTAGATTTGAGTTTTGACGAAAATCGCCCTGCAGATTTTGTCAGAACAGGAAGCGTGAAAATCGTTTACACTCAGCCCGAAAAAAATAGCGAATGGGTATTATTTTCGCAAAACTTTAATTTTACTTTCAAACTTTTTGGTTTTTTGGGGAGCGGTTATACCAATAAAATTTACAGAAACTACACGCTCAACCCTCAATTTCCTCAAAAGCATTTCGGTAATGATTGGGTAATTGTAGAAAAAGAATCCAATCAAAAAGATAGCCTCTTTTGGAAAGCTATTCGTCCTATTCCTTTGCTTACGAAAGAAGCCGAAGATTATCGCAAAAAAGATAGCCTGGAAGCTATTCGGAATAGCAAGACTTACAAAGATTCTATTGATAGAGTTTCTAATCAATTTAAAATCAACGCTTTGCTATTTGGTTATACGTATCGCAATTCTTACAAAAAGTACAGCCTTTCTTTTGGCTCGCCACTCAACGATATTTCTTTCAACACCGTAGAAGGCTGGGTAACTAATCTAAAAATCGGCTACAATAAAGAATTTGAAGAAAATCGCAGTCTTTCGATTACGCCAACTTTGCGATATGGTTTCAGCAGTCAGACGTTTTACGGAAGGCTTAATGTAAGTTATTTTGCTAATCCTAAGCGTTTCGAGCGTTGGAGCGTAGAGGGTGGAAAATTTGTCGAGCAGTTTAATCCTGATGTGATTTCGCCTGCTATCAATACCACTACTACACTTTGGCAGAAACTTAACTTCATGAAACTCTATGAAAAGACGTATGGGAAAATAAGCTATCAGAAAGAGATTTTGAATGGTGTTGTGCTAAATACTTCTGCTGAGTATGCCCAAAGAAAAATGCTTCAAAATACTACAAATTTTAGTTGGACAAGACGAGTACAAAGAGATTACACCCCCAATAGCCCCTTGAATAATGAACTTTCAGAAACGGATTTTGGCGAAAGTACTGCTTTTCTGTGGAATGTAGAATTGCGTTATACCCCTAAACAGCGTTATATCAATCGCCCTGATGTTCGTATCCGTATACGTTCGCCTTTCCCTACTTTTTTGCTCATCTACCATAAAGGTTTATCGGTTTTGGGTAGCCAAGTAGATTTTGACCAAATAGAGTTTGGCGTTACAGATACTTACCAAAAAGGACTTTTAGGAAGTGGCTACTACAAACTTTTCGTAGGAGATTTTTTGAATAAAAAATCGCTTACTTTCATAGATTTTCAACATTTTGATGCTAACCAAGTAATATTTACTTTTCCTAGTTTTCGGGCTTATCAACTTTTAGATTATTATGCTTTTAGCACAGCTCGCCAATATGCAGGAGTTCATTTTGAGCATCATTTCAACGGCTTTTTTTTCAATCGCATTCCTTTACTGAAAAAAACACATATCCAAGAAGTTTTTACTTGCAATTATCTTTTCACTGAAACCAATGGCAACTATCTGGAAATAGGTGCAGGCATAGAACACATTTTCAAAATCTTGCGAGTAGATTATTTTTGGAGTTTTTTAGACGGAAAGCCTCTGAATAGCGGCTTGCGATTTGGTTTAGGATTTTAGCTTGCTCTACAAAATGCCCAGTGCTACTTTGTAGCGTAAAATACGCTTCACCGACTCATACACCTGCTCTCTGAATTGTGCATCTTCTTTCATTAGTTTGAGTATATCTTTGATGAGTTGCTCTTCGTTTTCGGGCATTAGTACCATATCGCAACCTGCCTTGATAGCTTCCAAAGAGGCATTTTTTACGTTTTTTACGCCCCCCATATTCATTGCATCGGTAATAATAATGCCTTGAAAGCCCAATTCTTTGCGAAGCAAATCGGTTACAATTTTACGAGAGCAAGTAGCAGGTAAATCTTGGGTATCGTATTGCGGATTATTTTTTACGGCAATATGCCCTACCATAATACAAGGAACATCTTGGGCAATGAGATGTTTGTAGATACCAATTTCTCGCATTTCACCGTCAATATAGACTAATTTTTTGTGGGTATCGCCTTTTACGAAGCCATGCCCAGGAAAATGTTTGGCAGTAGCCATAATGCCCTTGTTGCGAGAAGTATTGATAAAAATTTCGCTCATTTTCATAATACGAGCCGAGTCGCTCCCAAAACTACGGTTACCAATAGCTTCGTTTTGTGTAGAAACATCACAAACAGGAGCAAAATTGTGATAAATGCCAATTTCTAAAAGTTCATCGCAAATGTCGCTTGTAATTTGTACCAATTCGGCACTATCCTTGATTTGAGCAGTGGGCTTTACCTTTTTTGTACCTTTTATTTTAGCATTGATGAGGCTAGGTTCGGCATCGGCACTGTACAATATAGGAATCTTTGAGACAGCATTAAACTCTTTTACATACTGCTTGAACTCTTCTTTACTGCCATTGAGTAGCAAAATCCCTCCAATCTGATGCTTTTTTACAATTTCTAAAACCTCTTTTTTAGACTTTCCGAGCTTGCCTGTGGCAGTAGCTATCATTTGAGCAATTTTCTCCTCTTCGCTCATACGCTCAAAAATGGCATTGACTTTTGCTTCTTTGCCTGTCAGAAACATCAAAAGAAAGAAAATCCAAGGCGAGTACATAGTTTTTGAAACTTGAATTTGGGGTCAGAAGTTTGAAAAATGATTTGAGCAATTTAAAAAACTTTTCAAAATGCCCAAAATTATTTTTTGTTAAAACTTTTTAGCTCGCCAAGAAAAAAGCCTTTTTTCGTTTTGACATACATTTTGGCAGGCATTTGGTTTTTATCGGCAGTAATAGCGATGCGAATAGAATTGGTTTCTACCTCATCAATAGCAGGCAAAACCCAAGAAAGTATGTAGCAATCTTGGGTTTTATTGCCCAAAGACATTTCTTTCTTGCCCAAATACCTGAACACAATTTCTTTGCTTCCATTTTCATCGGCTATTAGGCAGTAGCTGAAAGTTTCGTTGGGTTTGAGTTTGGAAAAATCTTTTTGACGGATTTGAAAAAAAACACTCCAAGCATCTTCACAATCGGCAAACCAAGGGAAAAGACGCTTGTCGTTAGGTTTTTCAAGGCTGTATGCTTCTATTTGCTTCTGTTGAGGCTTACATTCTACAATATAGTTGTTTTTGCTTTTGCCGTCGTCATAATAAATATGCACCTTTTGAGCCTTGAATCGCTGATTTTCTACCCAAGAAGTGATTTTATTATTCACATTTACAACGCCCAAAAAGGCTGTAATACGTGCTTGGGTAGTAATTTTATAGCATTTGGTATTGTTGAGATTTTGTAATTGCTTGTCTGTTTGAAAAGTAATTTCAGCGGCTTCGTTGCCGTCTTTGCTTACTTTATACACCCATTCCTCACCAGCAGGATTGAACTGCGAAACAGCCCAATTCGGTAAAAAAATACAAGCAAACAAAAAAAATTTCCAGTTCCAAGGTTTCATCGCTTTTTTACTTTTTCTTGTAAATTGGCACGGTGCTACACGGCTCTCCAAACATCAAACTCTGTACCAAAGGTTTGAGCAAACGAGCAACTTCTACATACACATACGCAGGAATAGGGATTTGGCCACAACCTTTGATGACAACTCTTTTCCCTTCCAATTCGGAAAGGTTCATTTTGGCAAGATTTTTTCTGAAAAGCTCTGTTTCTAATTCTTGCAAAGAACCAAAAATAAAATGATTAGCAATACCTTCTAAATGCACAGCCACAAGCATGTATGCCCACATAGGTACAATTGCATCGCTAGAGCAAATGATAGCTACATTTTTTCCCGCATAGCTTTGCCAATCATGTTCTTTGATAAATTGTCTGAACTCTTTTTCTTTCAAGACTAACCCCTGGTATAGCGTAGAAGCTACATCAAAGATTACTCTTTCGCCTTTTTCGTAAAAATCGGCTAAGTCTATGGTAACTATACCACTTTGAGCAACACGATTGATAATCGTTTCTCTGGTTTGCATAGTTTTTTAGAAATAAAACAAGTTGGTAAGTAAATAAGTTTGTGCTTACAGGCCATATTTTTCTAGCCTTCGATACAGAGAAGCACGCGTAAGTCCGAGTTCTTTGGCGGCTTTAGAAATATTGCCATTGTACTTATCCAAAGCCTTTTGTATCATATTCTTTTCAATATCATCTAAATTGAGTGTGGCAGTGGCAAAAGAATTATTCGAAAGATTTTTGTTTGTTTTCAGAAACAGAAAGTCATCGGGGGAAAGCAATTCACTATCGCTCATAATCAGAGCTCTTTCCAAAGCATGCTCTAACTCTCTGACATTTCCGGGAAAAGGATAACTTTCAAGAAAAACAATGGCTTCTGCAGATAATTTGGGTATAGGACGATGATACTTTTTTGCGTATTTTTGTAGAAAATATTTCGCAAGAATAGGAATATCACCTGTACGTTCTCGCAAAGGTGGCAGGTGAATTTCTACGGTATTGATACGATACAGCAAATCTTGCCTGAAATGGCCCTCGGCTACTGCTTGGTGAATGTTCAGATTGGTGGCACAAATCAAACGAATATCTATCGGAATTACTTTATTACTTCCAAGAGGTGTAATCTGACGGTTTTGCAGAACAGCCAATAACTTTGCCTGATGGGTGAGCGGCAAATTGCCGATTTCATCGAGGAAAAGTGTACCTTTTTGGGCTAGCTCGAAGCGTCCTGTACGGTCTTCTTTGGCATCGGTAAACGCTCCTTTTTTATGTCCGAACAGCTCGCTTTCAAACAAATTTTCACTAATAGCTCCCATATCTACACTTACGAAAACTTCTCTGGCTCGTAAAGAATGGCGATGAATAGCCTTAGCTACAAGCTCTTTGCCTGTGCCATTTTCGCCTAAAATCAGCACGTTGGCATCGGTTTTGGCAACTTTTTCAATCATAGCCAAAACCTGCTGAATGGCTTTACTTTCTCCGATTATTTCGCCACCACTCAATGTTTCTACCAAATGCTGATTTGTTTTTTGCAAACTTTCTACCTCTTTGTAAGAATTACTGAGCTTTGCTGCCGAAAGCACCGTAGCAAGCAATTTTTCATTTTGCCAAGGTTTCAGTACAAAATCGGTGGCTCCCAGTTTAAGAGCTTTTACAGCCATTTCTACATCTCCATACGCCGTAATCATTACTACTACTGCTTTGGGGTTCTGCTCTAAAATTTTTTCTAGCCAAAAAAAGCCTTCTTTGCCCGAAGTAGTGTCTTCGGTGAAATTCATATCCAAAAGTATGACGTCATAGCTTGCCTGATTGAGTAAAAAAGGAATTTTTTTAGGATTGCTCTCAATTACTACTTCCTTGCAATGTTTTTTGAGAAACATTTTTGCCGCAAGCAAAATATCTTCATCATCATCTACAATTAGCACTCGCATAGTTTTAGTTATTTGAAATATTCTCAATAACTCCCCAAAAACTTTCTTACAAACCATTCTACACTCAAAAGAGCCAAAATCAAGAAAAAGAGCCATTTCAGATGTATGATTTCCAAATGCTCCTCTGATGAGTGTAGTAAATCGGGTTTTTTATTTTGCAAAATATCTTTTTCCAAACTTTCTAGCTCACTGATTTTGAAAAACTTACCTTGTGAGTTTTGAGCTACTTTTCGCAACAAATCAAAATCGGCAGTGGTAGTGAGCGTTTCTAGCTGTAAATCTTTGACCATAAATTCGCCTGAGGCTTTTTCCGTTTTGCCTAGCACATCGGCAGTAGCTGTGTATTTGTAGATACCTTTTGGTAAATTGTTGATTTCAAATTTAGTAATACCGCCTGTAATGGTAAAAGTGTAATTGTAGAGTTTTCCTTTTTCGTCTTGCAAACTCAAACTTACTTTTACATCAGCAATTTTTTCATAGAGTTCATTGTAGGCTTCTGCTTCAAACACAATGGTTTCGTAGTCCAGATATTCGTTTTGGGTGGTATAAATACGAAGTTTGCGTTTATCTTCTTTGGACGAAAGGAACTGCACTACTTTCAGAATAATATCATCAACTACTTCGTTGCGGTCAGTGAGTTCGTATTCTGCCAAACGCCATTGCCACAAGCCTTCGCCTGCCAGTACCGCCGATTTGTTTTGCTTGTTCATTTGCAAAGCCAGCAAAGGTTTTTGTGTTTGAAGCCTGCCGAGCATCTGAAACAAAAGCACCTCTGCCCCCGTTTTGAGGCTATATTCGCCATAAGGTACTTGTAGAGGGGGCATTTTGGCAAGCAAACGTAATTTTTCACTATCAAAATTAAATTTGGCAAAGGTTGCGTTGAAATAAGGGAAAATCTCGTCTATATCTGCTGAACGCCCTCGCAAGGTTAGCACAGGATTATTCTGCGAAAATTTGTTCAAGTCGGAGTTTGCCCCCAGAATATAGAAAATGGGCGTACCTTTTTTCTGATAGTTTTCTAAAATGCTATTCACTGCTCCCGAATAGTCGGGTACTTGGTAGGCAATGATGAGGTCGTAGTTGGGCTCTTTGGGTTGCTGAACTCCTGCCACAACCACCTCGAAGGTGTAGTTGTCGTTTTTTTCAATAATACTTCGCAAAGCCTTGATATCGGGGTGAGGACAAGAGGCGAGAAGTAAAATTTTTTCTTTGCCATCAATTACTTCTACGAGGGCATCGCGTTGGTTATTACGATTGTATTCGCCTTCTAAAACTTCTACAGCCACTGTATATCGTTGAATGCCCTTCTGATTTGCTTGTACCAAAAAATCTACTTCACTGATATTATCTTTTTGTAAACGGATATTTTGCGAAGCAATAGTGTTTCCATTTTGCAAAAGTGAAACTACTACATTTCTTTCCTCAAAGCCGCTATTTTTAATTTCTGCTACAATCGGGAATTTATTGCCCAAATAGGCAATTTTATTGAAAAAAACTGCTTGCACAGCTAAATCTTTGCGGGGTATGGTATCTCCTACTCCTACTGCATACACAGGAAAGCGAAAATTTAAGAATTCAGGTGAAGTACCTTGATTATGTATACCATCTGAAACAAGTACTACCTTGTCCAAATTACGGTTTTCATAGGCGGTAGCTATGTTTTCAAGCAATTTGCCCAAATTACTGCTTTGTGCCTTAAATTTTAGGTTTTGCCATTCTGCGTTTTCGTCAAAAGTGTGTAAAGATGTTTCAAAACCTTCGTTTTCTAAATTTTTTTGCATTTTTTGCAAGGCAGAAAGCCATTTTTGGCGTTGGGTACTATCTTCGATAAGAGCTACCGAAAGCGAATTATCCAAAGCCAAAGCTACAATTGGCTTTTCTCTATCATTGCGAACAGTACGAATCACAGGTGCTAAAAGCAAAAAGGCAATTACTGATACCGCTACAAAACGTAAAAAAGCTAGAAAATAACGAATTTTAGACTCAAAAAAATCTTCTTTGTAGTACAAAACACCTGCATACACAAGGCCTGACAGCACACATACTAATGTCCACACTGGTGAATGCGGAAAAATAAAGCTACTTTTTTCCATTTTCGTTGGTTTTAGAATCGCAATTTAGCCAAATTTTGCCACTAAAAAACTTATTTCAAAAACGAAGACAAAAGAAAAAAGTTGTCTGACTTCTTTCTGATGTATTATGATGGAAAATTTTCATAAGAAAAGGTTTTGTTATAAATTTGCGTTTCCACTTTATACTTGTTTGCTCAATGAACTTACAAGACTTTATTCGCAATGTCCCTGATTTTCCCAAGAGAGGAATAGTTTTCAAAGATATTACTACTTTACTCAAAGACCCCGATGCTTTCAAAATAGCGGCAGATATGTTGTACAATTTTGCTAAAAATTTAGCTATTCAAAAAGTAGCCGCTATCGAAGCAAGAGGCTTTGTTTTTGGTTCTTTGCTTGCCCAACGCCTCAACGCAGGTTTTGTGCCTATCCGAAAGCCTAAAAAACTACCTGCTCAAGTGTATTCTGCCTCTTATACGCTTGAATACGGCAAAGATACCCTTGAAATGCACCAAGATGCCATCTTGGAAGGTGAAAAAGTACTTTTACACGACGACCTGCTCGCTACTGGCGGCACTGCTCAGGCCGCTTGCTCGCTCATTGAAAAAGCAGGCGGTAAGATTGTACAAGTATCTTTTCTGATAGAACTTGCCTTTCTGAACGGCAGAGAAAAACTGAAAGGCTACGATGTGGTTTCGGTAATGCGTTATGAAAAAGAATAGAAGCATTACGTTTGGGGCTTTGCCCCTTGCAGAGTTTGCTCATTTCGCTTTGCAAGAAACTTACGAGCCCTTTCTTTTCAATACAAATCAACATTTACTTTTGCAGAAAAACCGAAATATTTGGGTTTTTTGGGCAGAGCAGAGCCATAAAATTCTCATTCGTTGCAATCTTTTCTTGCACGAAAAAGAAGGGTATAGCCCTTGGCAAATGTCTTTTGGTGGAATAGAGTTTAGTCCGAGCCTTTCTTATGAAGTTTTGCATAATTTTATCAATTTTCTGACCGATTTTTCCAAACAAGAGCTACAATTAAAAAAATTACACATCAAGCAGTATCCGTTCAGTTATACTGAAAGTAATTCGCATTTACTTACACAAATACTTTTGCAAAAAGGCTTTGAAATTGTAAATCATGAACTTGCTCACTATATTTTTGTAGAAGAAAATTTTCTGCAAAATTGGCACATTTCAGAAAAAAGACGCTTGCAAAAAGCTATCCGAGCTAATTTTTATTTTGAAAAATGGCAAAATCCAGACTGGGAATACATATTTGAATTTGTAGCAACTGCTCGAAAGCGAAAAAATTTTCCTCTTACTATGAACAAAACTGACTTCATAGAAACAGTAACTTGTTTTCCCAAAGAATATTTGCCTTTCGTAGTAAAAAAAAATACAGAAATTGCCGCTCTGACAGTCGGAGTTGCCGTTAGCAAACAAATTTTTTATAATTTTTATCCCGCTGATAGCTGGAAATTTTTGCAGTATAGCCCGATAGTATTCCTTACAAAAGGATTAGCAGATTTCTGTCTTGCTCAAAACTTTAAAATATTAGATTTAGGAATTTCTACTAAAAACGGATTGCCCAACAACGGATTGATACGTTTCAAAGAAAATCTCGGCTCAAAGAGTAGTTTGAAATTCAGTTTTGAGAAAATTTTGTAATAGACCAACAAATTCCTACTTTTGTACACCCAAACATTTGTACGTTTGGGAAAATGTTTTTACTATGGAAAAAATTAAAGTTACCTTTCCCGATGGAGCTATTCGTCAGTACGATAAAGGAACAACTGCTCTGCAAATTGCTCAAAGTATTAGCGAAGGTTTGGCTCGCAATGTTCTTTCTGCCAAAGTGAACGGTAAGGTACAAGATGCAACCTTGCCTATCAGCGAAGACGCTACTTTGCAACTACTCACCTGGAAAGATACCGAAGGGAAAGCTACATTTTGGCATTCTTCGGCACATTTGATGGCAGAAGCTATCGAGGCTCTTTATCCAGGCACCAAGTTTGGCATTGGCCCTGCTATCGAAAATGGCTTTTACTATGATATTGATACAGGCGATAAAGCACTTTCCCAAGACGATTTTGAGAAAATTGAGGCTAAAATGTTGGAACTGGCTCGGCAAAAAAATGAATACAAGCGTATGGAAATTTCTAAAGCCGACGCCATTGACTATTTCACCAAAAAAGGCGATGAATACAAATTAGAGCTTTTAGAACGGCTTAATGATGGAGAAATAACTTTTTACAAACAAGGCAATTTCGTGGATTTGTGTCGCGGTCCGCACATTCCGCATACAGGTTTTATCAAAGCTGTAAAACTCATGAACGTAGCGGGGGCTTATTGGCTCGGAAAAACCGACCGCAAGCAGCTTACACGCGTCTATGCAATAACTTTCCCGCAAGAAAAAGAACTCAAAGAGTATTTGCAAGTTTTGGAAGAAGCAAAAAAACGCGATCATCGCAAACTAGGGCAAGAACTTGAACTCTTTACTTTCTCGGATAATGTAGGTAAAGGCTTGCCTTTGTGGCTTCCCAAAGGTACGCTCTTGCGTGAGCGTTTGGAGCAGTTTTTGCGTAAAGCTCAAATGAAAGCAGGCTACTCACCTGTGGTTACACCACATATTGGCAGCAAAAAGTTGTACGAAACTTCGGGACATTGGGAAAAATACGGTGCCGACTCGTTTCAGCCTATTCATACTCCCGAAGAAGATGAGCTTTTTATGCTCAAACCTATGAACTGCCCTCACCATTGCGAAATTTACAAATCCAAACCTCGTTCTTACAAAGAACTGCCTTTGCGTCTTGCTGAGTTCGGAACAGTGTATCGTTATGAACAAAGTGGCGAATTGCACGGACTTACACGTGTAAGAGGCTTCACCCAAGACGATGCTCATATTTTCTGCACCCCCGAACAAGTACGAGAAGAATTTGGTAAAGTAATTGATTTAGTGCTGTACGTGTTCAAATCATTAGGCTTTACCGAATACACTGCTCAAATTTCGCTTCGCCACCAAACCGAAAGAGAAAAATATATCGGCAGAGAAGAAGATTGGGACAAAGCCGAAGCAGATATTCAAGCCGTAGCCCAAGAAAAAGGCTTACAAACCGTAGTAGCTTATGGCGAAGCGGCTTTCTATGGACCTAAACTAGACTTTATGGTAAAAGACGCTCTGGGCAGAAAATGGCAACTCGGAACCGTACAAGTAGATTATCAGCTTCCCCAAAGGTTCAATCTAGAATACATCGGTGCAGATAATCAAAAACACCGCCCTGTAATGATTCACCGAGCTCCCTTTGGCTCCTTAGAGCGTTTTATAGCTGTACTTACCGAGCATTGCGGTGGCAATTTCCCTTTGTGGCTTGCTCCTGAACAAATCGCTATTTTGCCCATTTCAGAGCGTTTCAACGAATATGCTCACAAAGTTTTGCAAATTTTCACTGAAAAAGATATTCGTGGCTTCGTAGATGATAGAGATGAAAAGGTACAACGTAAAATTCGTGATGCTGAAGTCAAAAAAATTCCATATATGCTTATTGTAGGCGAAAAAGAACAAGAAAGTTTCAGCGTAGCAGTTCGCAAACATGGACAAGGGGATTTGGGTTCAAAACCTGTCGAGCAGTTTATTGACGAATTTCAAGCAGAAATCAAACAGGCTTTTGTATAATTTAGCTTAAACATAAAACCAAACGCCACTTGAAAACTATCCTCGTTACAGGCTCAAACGGGCTATTAGGGCAAAAGCTTATTCATCTTTTAGCCTCGCAAAAGGAGTTTTGTTTTGTAGCAACGGCTCGTGGGCAAAATAGAGTGCTTTTGGATAAGCCTTTTAAGTTTGCTTCAATGGATATAACCAATCCCGAGCAAATTCAGGAGGTTTTTTCTCATTTTAAACCCGAAATACTTATTCATACTGCCGCAATGACACAAGTCGATGATTGCGAAAAAGACCAAGAAAACTGCTTGCTTCAAAACGTAAAGGCAGTCCAATATTTGGTACAAGCCGCTGAAAAATACAATACTTTTTTCATTTATCTTTCCACAGATTTCATCTTCGATGGCACAGCCGGCCCTTACGATGAAGAAGCAAAGCCCAACCCTATTAGCTTTTACGGCAACAGTAAATGGGAAGCTGAAAAAATTGTACAAGCAAGTAACTTGTCCTGGGCAATTGCTCGTACAGTGCTTGTCTATGGAGTAGCTCAAAACATGAGCCGAAGCAATATTATTTTGTGGGTAAAAAAATCTTTGGAGGAAGGAAAGAAAATAAAAGTAGTTGATGACCAATGGCGAACCCCTACACTTGCCGAAGACTTGGCAAAAGGCTGTTTTTTGATAGCTCAAAAGCAAGCCACAGGCATATTCAATATTTCAGGGAAGGATTTTCTCACCCCTTATCAGATAGCACTAGCTACCGCCGATTTTTTTGGTCTAGATAAAACACTCATAGAACGAACTGATTCTACTACTTTTACACAACCTGCTCGCAGACCGCCTCGTACAGGCTTTATTATAGAAAAAGCAAGAAAAATATTGGGATATGAGCCTCATTCTTTTCAAGAAGGGCTTGCCCTTGTAGCCGAGCAACTTGCCAAGCAACAAGCCAAGTTTTAATTGATAAAGCGTATTAAATCGTATGTTTGCAAAAAAACTTAACGTTTCAGATAACTATCCAGCTTTCTGCTTAACTCATTTTTGTTCCAAAAAATTTTACTATCCTACATTATTTCGGTAGATTTACTCTGCTTTGTCTATATTATGATTACTTGTAAACTTCTTTTGAGAAAACTGTCGGGAAATCCGAAAACAAAATGAGAAAGTTTAAAGATTTTCGTTGAGCCGAGTTGTTTTAAATAAATGCTATGTTTTTCCAAAAATCTTTCTTACCTTTGCAGTCTTAAAGTTGTCGTAGGGTCAGATTTTGTAAGGCATAAATTATGCAAGAAATAGATAAAAAGTATTTGCCCCAACATATCGCTATTATTATGGATGGTAATGGCAGATGGGCAAAACAAAAGGGGGCAATGCGAGTGTTTGGACACAGAAACGCCATTCAATCAGTACGAGAGACAACCGAAACCTGTGCCGAATTAGGAATAAAATACCTGACCTTGTATGCGTTTTCTACCGAAAACTGGAAGCGTCCTCGCAAAGAAGTTGATGCTTTGATGAAACTTTTGGTTTCTACGATTAGAAAGGAAACCGACACTTTGCAGAAAAATAACATTCGCTTGCTTACGATTGGTGCTACCGAGCAACTGCCCAGCATTTGTCAGAAAGAATTGCGGGAAGCCATTGAAATAACTGCCCAAAATACAGGACTTACGCTTATTTTAGCTTTGAGTTATAGTGGTAGGTGGGATATTGAGCAAGCTGTGAGGAAGATTGCCCAAAAAGTAGAAAAAGGCGAACTCAAAACCACTGAAATCAATGCCCAAACCATAGAAACACATTTAAGTACCAATGGCATTCCCGAACCCGAACTGATGATACGCACTAGCGGTGAGTTCAGAATTAGCAACTTCTTGTTGTGGCAATTGGCTTACACCGAAATCTATATCACCCAAACCCTTTGGCCCGATTTTCGTAAAAAAGACCTCTACGACGCTATCATCAATTACCAACAACGTGAAAGACGTTTTGGAAAAACCAGCGAACAAATCCAAACTGAAAAAAAGAAAAGTAAAACTAAAACTTTTGCCTAACTATGAAAAAATTACTTTTCATTTTCGTGCTAATCATTCCTTTCGGTACTTGGCAATATGCACAAGCCCAAAATGATAACGAGTACATCATCGGAGGAATTACCACAAGTGGTATCAAATTTCTAGACCAAAACGCTATTATCAATCTTTCAGGATTACGTGTGGGCGATAAAATTCGCATTCCAGGTACAGAAATTGGCTATGCCATCAAGAAATTGTGGAAACAAGGACTTTTCGGCAGTGTTGATGTTTCGGTCACAAAAATAGAAGGTAAAACAATTTTCCTGAATATTCATCTGGAAGAACGCCCCAAAGTTTCGCGTATCTTTTTCGAAGGTATACGCAAAGGGCAAAAAAGTACGCTTGAAGAAAAAACCAAAGAATATAAAGGCAAAGTAGCTTCCGATGTACTTTTGAAAAACATAAAAGAAACCATTCGCAAGCATTTTGCAGAAAAAGGTTTTTTTGCTACCCAAGTAGAAATTCTGCAAAAACCCGACACTTTGCTCAAAAATGCTACTATTATTACTGCCAAAGTGAAAACAGGCAAGAAAAGCAAAGTAAAAGATATTATTACCGAAGGAAATGTAGCTTTTTCGGAAAAAAAAATTCGCAAAAGAATGAAAATCAAAGAGCGAACTCCTTTCCGTATTTTCCACTCGTCTAAGTATATTGCAAAAAAATTTGAGGAAGACAAAGAACGCATTTTGCGAATGTATAATAAAAACGGCTACCGTGATGCTCGTATAGTTTTCGATACGGTCTATTTCGTTGCTCCCAACCGAATGAATATTCGCATGCAAATTGAAGAGGGCAGAAAGTATTATTTCCGTAACATTTCTTGGGAAGGTAATATTAAATACACCGACGAACAACTCTCAAAGATACTCAACATCAAGAAAGGCGATGTGTACGACCCGGAAATGCTGGAAAAAAAGCTCAATTTTAGCCTTACCGAAGAAGATATTACCTCATTGTACATGGATGATGGGCATCTCTTCTTTCGTATTACACCTATTGAAAAAACCATTGAAGGCGACTCCATTGATGTAGAAATGCGTATCTACGAAGGTCCACAAGCTACCATTGATAAGGTTATCGTAAATGGCAATACCAAAACCAGCGATAAAGTTATTTTGCGTGAAATTCGTACCAAACCCGGAATGAAATTTAGCCGTAGGGATATTATTCGTACTACGCAGGCTCTCGGACAGCTCGGAATGTTAGACCCCGAAAAAATTGACCCTCGTCCTATTCCCAATCAAGAAGCAGGTACTGTGGATATTATCTACAACGTAGAAGAAAAACCCAGCGATATGCTTGAAATGTCCGGAGGCTGGGGAGCAGGTTTTGGTTTTGTAGGAACTTTGGGCGTTTCGTTTAATAATTTCTCTGTTCGCAAAGCAGGCAAACTTTCCAACTGGCGACCTGTACCCGTAGGCGATGCCCAAAGACTTTCCATTCGTGCTCAGGCTAATGGACGAGCTTTTCAAACATACTCTATTTCTTTTACCGAACCTTGGCTTGGGGGAAAAAAACCTAATAACTTTACTGTATTTGCAACACTTTCCAACCTCAATTTGGGTGTCAATCGCTTTAATCTTTCCAATGAAAGAACAGGCTATCTGAAAATGTTTAATACAGGGGTAAGTTTGGGCAAACGTCTGCGTATCCCTGACGATTATTTTACACTCAGCAACTCACTTTCGTTTCAGTATTACGATTTCCAAAATTATACCATCGATGACGGCTTTGCCTCAGGCTATGCCAACTCTATTGTACTAAGTACAAACCTTTCTCGCAATAGCATTGATAACCCTACCTTTCCGCGTACAGGCTCAATGCTTTCACTGAATTTATCTGTTACGCCACCTTACTCGCTTTTCAACAACAACTCCGATGAGTTTTACAGAAATCAAGCACCTGCCGAGCGTTTCAAATGGTTAGAATATTACAAGCTCATGTTTGATGGAGCTTTTTATACACCCTTGGTAGGCAAGTTCGTGTTGGCTTCTCGCATACATTTTGGCTTTTTAGATGCCTATCGTTCTGCAAAAGGAATAGTTCCTTTTGAAAGATTTACGCTCGGAGGAGGTGGCTTAGCAGGACAAAATTTTATCATTGGACGCGATGTAATTGGCTTACGAGGCTATGAAGATAATGCTATACGACCACTAGATCCTCGCCGAAGAACTTTCGTTGATGGCACGATATTTGCCAAATACGTCTTGGAACTTCGATATCCTGTAAGTTTGAACCCTGCCGCTACAGTTTTTGTACTTGGCTTTTATGAGGCAGGCAACAACTGGCTCGACTTCGAGCGGTTCAATCCTTTTAAGATGTATCGCTCCGCAGGCCTCGGTGTAAGATTCTTGATGCCTGCTTTCGGTATGATAGGACTTGATTGGGGACGTGGCTTTGACCAAATTGAAGGCTTACCTGCAGGGCAGGGCTTCCAAAATTTTACCTTTACTATTGGTCAGCAAATTAGATAGCAGAAAAATGAAGCAAATTATTGTTTTCAGTTTATTGTTTTTTGCAAATACTTTTGGTATTTTTGCCCAAAAATATGGCTTTATTGATGCCAACTTCATCCTAAAAAAAATGCCTTCCTACAAAAAGGCACAGCAAGAACTGGATAACTTTGCACAAAGAGCCCAACAAGAAGTAGATAAAAAGTTCGCCGAATTGCGTGATATGGAGCAGAAATACATTGCCGAAGAACTTCTGCTCACTGATGATATGAAACGCGACCGAAAAAAGAAAATTGAAGCCAAACGCAAAGAAGCCGAAGAACTACAACAACGCACTTTTGGCTACGAGGGGCTTATTTATCTCAAAAAGCAGGAACTTATCAATCCCGTACGAGAAGAACTCAACAAAGCCGTAGAAAAAGTTGCTAAAAAACAAAAACTACAAGCGATCTTTGATAAATCCAGCGATTTCGTCATTATTTATCTCGAACCTACCCACGATTACACAGATTACGTCTTGGAAGAGCTGGGACTAGGTGATAAAGAGGACAATCCAAAGAAAAGTAAAGGAAACAAGTAAATTTTTTGAACCTAAAAACTGAAATCACAATGAAAAATCTACAAATTAGAGTGCTGCTACTTACGCTATTTTGGGCTTATGGTGCTTTTGCTCAAAATCCTATAAAGATTGGCTATTTTGATTACGCCTACGTCATCTCTCAACTCCCCGAAGCCAAAGCCGCCGATGCCGATCTGAAAGCCTACACCGAAAAACTTCAAAAAGACCTTCAGAACAAAGAGGCCGAACTTCGAGCTAAATATGAACGCTACGTCAGAGAAGGTGAAAAAATGCCTGCACCTACACGCGAAGCCCTCGCCAAAGAAATTGAAACCGGACAACAACAACTCCAAGAATTTCAACAAAAAGCTGAAAACGATATTGTGCAAAAACAAAATAAATTGCTTGCTCCTATCAATGAAAAACTAGAAAAAACACTGAAAGAGGTTGCCAAAGAAAATGGCTTTACGTATGTTATACGTAAAGAGGCTCTCCTATTCGAACCCGAAGATACTTCGCTTGATGTTTCGGTTCTGGTTCTCAAAAAATTAGGAATTACGCCTGCTCCCGCCAATCAACAAAATACCAAACCCAACAATACAACTCCCAATACAAATCCGAATATCAAACCCAATACGAATACTAAACCTCGCTAATATCGTTCGAAAACACCCTTGCAGGTGTTTTTCTTTTTTTATTGTGTCTAAATTTTGCTTTTCTCAGCAAAAAACTTATTTTTGAAAAAACTACTGGTATGCCCAAAAACGCTCTGCTCATCATTGATGCCCAATATGATTTTTGTAATCCAAAAGGCTCTTTGTATGTACAAGGTGCAGATAAAGATATGGAACGCCTTGCCAAATTTATTGTAAACAATATTTACCAAATTCAGCAAATCTTTTTGAGCATAGATAACCACGTATGGAATGATATTGCTCACCCCACTTTTTGGGAAGATGCCCAAAAGAAAAACCCTGCTCCCTTCACACCTATTAAAGCCGAAGAAGTAAAAAATGGTAAGTGGAAAGCTCGCTTTCAGCCTGAAAAAAGCCTTGCATACCTTGAAAAATTAGAAGCAGAAGGAAAATTTACACACTTTATTTGGCCTCCCCATTGCCTGATTGGTTCACTTGGAGCCTCCATAGATGAAAAAATTATGCAAGCCGTACTAGCTTGGTGTAGAGCCACAGGCAAAAACTATGAGGCTATTCCCAAAGGAGAATATCCTTATAGTGAGCATTTTGGTATTTTTGTGGCACAAATACCTGATGAAAATGTTCCCGAAACACAGCTCAATCAAGCACTTTTCGATAAACTCGCTCAATATGATACAATTTTTGTGGCAGGCGAGGCAAAATCGCATTGTGTGGCAACAAGCCTCTGGCAAGCCATGGAATTCGCCCCTGAACTGGCTCGTAAAATGGTAATTTTAGAAGATTGTATGTCTGATGTTACAGGACTTGGGCATTTGGGCGAGCCAATTTACAAAAAAGCAAAAGAAATGGGCTTGGCCTTTGTCAGATCAAACTTTATGATTTGATTTTTGCTAAACACTCAAAAAAACCAAACGAATGTTACGTCTTATCAGAGTAGGTGCGGCAGTTCTGAATCAAACACCCTTGGATTGGGAAAAAAATTTTCAGCATATCATAGGAGCTATTGAGCAAGCTCGGAAAGAAAAAGTCAGTATTTTATGCCTACCTGAACTTTGTATCACAGGCTATGGTTGCGAAGATGCTTTCTACGCCAACAATACGCACGAAAGAGCAGTAGAATATTTGTTAAAAATTGTGCCTTACACCAAAAATATGGTAGTTTCGGTAGGTTTGCCCTTGCTTGTACAAAACAAACTATTCAATTGTGCGGCTTTGCTTGCCAATGGCGAAATTTTAGGCTTTGTAGCTAAAAAGTTTCTAGCAGGCAATGGTATTCATTACGAACCACGTTGGTTTACAGCTTGGACGCAAAAAGGGTTTACTTTTGTCAATATTGCAAGAAAAGAATACAAAGTAGGCGATTTGTACTTTAATGTTGGAGGTATAAAAATAGGTTTTGAAATCTGTGAAGATGCTTGGGTAGCTAATCGTCCAGGCAGGGCTTTGTATCATTACGGAATAGACCTTATTCTCAATCCAAGTGCAAGCCATTTTGCTTTTGGAAAGTTAGAAGTTCGCAAACGTTTTGTTTTAGAGGGTTCAAGGGCTTTTGGGGTAAGTTACGTGTATGCAAATCTTTTGGGAAATGAAGCAGGTAGAGCCATCTACGATGGCGGTGCCCTGATTGCCAACAATGGCACATTATTAGCTATTGGCGAAAGGCTTTCTTTTAAGGACTTCGATGTTACTTCTGCCATTATTGATTTGAACCTTACGCGTCTTTCGCAAATTCAGATGCATAGCTTCGACGCCATTGAAGACGGCGGAAATTGTGTAGAAACAGATTTTGATTTTCCTGAAATTTTACCCGAAGCCAATCAGCCACAAGAGGCTATTTGGGAGCATAGCAAGCATATCAAAGAAGAAGAGTTTACACGTGCGATGATGCTGGGGCTTTTTGATTACATGCGGAAAAGTTTTTCCTGTGGTTTTGTTATTTCTTTGAGCGGTGGTGCCGATTCTTCGGCTATTACTTGCCTGTGCCGTATGATGATTGATTTCGCTATACAAGAGCTTGGTTTAGAAGGATTTTTACAGAAACTCGCCTATTTCAAAGAAATTCAGAACTGCCAAAACGCTGATGAAATTGCTCAAAAACTGATTACCACTGCTTACCAAGCCACAGAAAATAGCGGAGAAGTTACTTTCAATGCCGCCCAACAATTAGCCCAAGCCCTCAACGTAGAATTTCACAAGCTCAATATCGACAAGATTGTCAAAGAGTATCATAGAATTGTAGAAGAAGCTATCGGAAGAAAGTTATCTTGGCAAACTGATGATGTAGCTCTACAAAATATTCAGGCACGTGTACGAGCTCCTAGTATCTGGTTCTTTGCAAATCTGAAAAATGCTTTACTGCTTGCCACTTCCAACCGCTCCGAAGCCGCCGTAGGCTATGCAACCAT
Organism: uncultured Cytophagales bacterium; assembly: GCA_938002655.1. Taxonomy (GTDB): domain Bacteria; phylum Bacteroidota; class Bacteroidia; order Cytophagales; family Thermonemataceae; genus Raineya. The sequence continues at coordinate 130,119 of CALLAC010000017.1, read as the reverse complement.
GGATGGCGATACTTCAGGAGGGCTTTCTCCTATTGCAGGTATCGATAAAGACTATTTGCGTCAGTGGCTTTGCTGGCTTGAAAAAGAAGGCGTAGAAGGAAAGTATAAAATTCCTGCTTTACGTTGTGTAAACGAACAACAACCTACTGCCGAGCTTCGCCCCAAAGAGCATAAACAAACAGATGAAAGCGATTTGATGCCCTATCATATTCTAGATGATATCGAAGAACTTGCCATTCGCGATAAGCGTTCGCCTGTGGAGTGTTTTTTATTTCTAGAACAAAAATATCCACAACTTGAACGCTCACAACTCAAAGTTTGGATTGATAAGTTTTTCAAACTCTGGTGCAGAAATCAATGGAAAAGAGAGCGTTACGCCCCTAGCTTTCATTTGGATGATAAAAACCTTGACCCCAAGACTTGGTGTCGTTTCCCGATACTTTCCGGAGGTTTTGCCAAAGAACTACAAGATTTGAAAGATTTTTAACCACTCAAATACTCAGCAAAAATAGCCGCTGCCGATAGGCAAGTGGCTAGCTCTCTCATTATCAATACCTCGAAAAGTGCTGTTTCTTTTTATGAAATTTGCTAGCTTCGATTTTCTTTCCTAAATTTAATTAAGCTCACAAGTTCACACAATAAAAGGTAAAGAAAGTTTTGCGGTGATAAAACAGGAAAAAGTTAAGGGCAGGTGTTTACCCGCCCTCGAACCTAAGCGAAATGTGATACAATTTGTTTCGGATATATGAGAGAGTGTACTTACTTTATCAATTTCACATTCACTGCGATTAGGCCCTTTTTGCCTTGTTCTACTTCAAAGGTTACCTCATCATCTTGCTGGATTTCATCGATAAGCCCTGAAACATGAACGAACACGTCTTGCTGATTTTCAGCACTTTTAATGAAACCGAAACCTTTGGTTTCATTAAAAAATTTTACTTTTCCTTTTTGCATTGTAATTTGAAATAAAAACGTTTACTCACAAAAGTACGCATAATAATTTGTAGAACCAAAAAAAATAGAGTTTTTATTTCAAATTTTTTAACAAATCTTCAATAGGATTGCCTACACAACCATTAGGTTCGAGCAAATTGAGCATCATGGCAAGTGTAGTAGCAATATCGGCAATATGCGTGCGTTTGGTAGTTTCCCCCTTTGGGATTTTCCAGCCAAACCAAAGCAAAGGCACATGAGTATCGTAGTTGTAAAAAGTACCGTGAGTAGTACCTCCTTTCCCAGAGCCATAATACCAGGCAGGTTTGAGCAGTATCATTATTTCGCCACAACGTTTGGGGTGATACATATTCTTTACCATAGAGGCATAATAATCGGGCAGGGCTTGTTCTATTTCGTTATCCCACAGATTTACAACACTATACACTTCGGGATGATGAAGTAGGCTTTTTCGCACTACTTCGTAAATTTCGCTTACGCTTACTTTTTTTTGTTCTAAAAGGCTATGATTGAGGTATAATTGCTGATTTTCAGTGTATAAAATCCATTTACCTTCTCCAAATTTTTTTTCTATTGCTTCTTGCAAAATTTGCAAGTGATATGTACTCGAAGCATAGCCTGCGGGGATTTTATTTTTTCGCGAAAAGCCTGCTATATCTGCTACACCGTGGTCGGCAGTAAGAAATAGCAAGTAATTATCTTTGCCAAATTCTTTATCAAGAAATGCCAAAATATCAGCAATTTCTTGGTCTAAACGTACATACATATCTTGGTTTTCTACTGAAAAAGGTCCGAAGCTATGCCCTGCAATATCTGTGGAAGAAAAACTGATACATAGAAAATCTGTTTCTGTACCTTTGCCGAGTTTTTCGTTTCGGATAGCCTCTATTGCAAATTCTTTGGTAAGCGTATTACCCCAAGGCGAACTAGCAAGCAGGCTGAAAGAATTGATTGGATGTGGGAAAAATGTATTTTTTTTGCCCTCCAATGGTCTTTCGTAGAGTTGATTATCTTCTTCGGCATTCTTATAATTATCTTGGACTTGTAGCGTTTGCCAAGTTTGCATTAATTGTTTAGCTCTGCCAGACTGATTGAACTTTTGTACCCATTCGGGCAAATCTTGCATGTAATAACTGCTACTTATCCAATTGCCTGTTTGGCTTTCGTACCAATAAGCGGCGTTGGCGGTGTGCCCTGCGGGCAGAATAGCTCCACGATCTTTAATAGCTATGCCAATTACTTTGGAACGAAATTGTGTGGCAAGTCGCAACTGGTCGGTAATAGTTGTAGTAAGCATATTACGAGGCGACATCTTGCCTGCCAAGCTACTTGTACCTATTCCCTGAACAAGGCTATCTTCTACTACATATGTAAGTTTTCCTGAAAGTTCGTACCATTCGTTGCCTACAATACCATTGATAGCAGGAATAGAACCTGTGTAAATAGCGGCATGCCCAGGTCCTGTATAGGTTGTAGCATAATGATAGTGATTATTTTTGCAATGGAAACCCTCTTTCAACAATCTTTTGAAACCTTTTTCTGAGTAATTATCATAATAACGATAGAGAAAATCGTAACGCATTTGGTCAATTACAATACCTACTATCAATTTAGGTTTGGCAAGAAATTGCGTTTTCTGTGAAAAACTTATTTGAAAACTTACAGATACAACAAAAAGGATGAAAATCTTTCGCATAAATAAAGTGGTTGAAGTTTTTTTCCACAATAAAAGGCAGAATATTCTGCCTTTTGTTTGATTTATCTGCCAAAGAATTGTTGTTTGAGTTGGTCGTCAAGTGTATCAGCCCACCATTCTAAATCAGCAATACAAGTAGCAACCTCCTCGTAATCAATGCCTTGAATGTCACGCTCGTAAGTTGCATATACGGTATCGGAACCGGGCATAATGCTTAGTTTTACACCAAGTTTAGAATCGTTGAGTTCAAGCAGATGGCGATAGAAGCGGAGTTCTTCATTTTTAGGCACTTGCATCAAAGGAGAAAAAATACGTAAGAAATGCCTTTGTGTTCCATCTTTCATTGGAATAGCTTGAATGAATACTTCAATTTTTGCAGAGCCAATTGTCCAGTACCAAGCTCTACGTTCGGGATTGTAAGTACCCTCTTTCGTCAGACCTACCGATACCACGTAACGGTCAATCATTGCTTCTACTTGCTCACGGGTAGTCATAATTACATTTTTTAGGTAAAAAACTGAATAGCTTGTTACAAAGCTATATTTTTCTTACATTCTTTCAAAAATTTTGTGAAATATTTTTCAAAGTGAAGCTGATAGAGTTAGAAAAAAGTAGAGCTCTTGAAAATCAAAACTTCACTCTTGCCTGTACTCTAAAATCAGAAAGTAGGTTTCCCTCGACCTTTGAGCTTCCTGTGCCAATAGTTTTTACATTGAGAAAACGGGTTTGTGCATAACGAAACCAAAACGTATATTTTTTACTGAATTTGTACTCTAAAACAGCGTATTGCCTGACACCTCTGCCATTGTAGGCAGGAAACGCAAAGCTATACAAAACGTCATCTTCGTAGGCATACTGACGATTGTCGTAGTTGTCGGTATCAAACAATGCCCAACGTGTTTTTATTTTCCACTTCTCAAAACTTAAATCTACATCTTGCATCAAAGCGTAGCCTTGTGAATATTGCCCACCAAAACGCAAATCGCTCATTTGTAAGCGAGAGCGAAAAGATATGATTTTTTCGGCTTTGTATTCTACGTTGAAAACATAATTCCGACGATTACGGTCGGTGATAAAATCAATAGGGCTGGTATTGTTGGGGTCGTTTTGGCCTTTTACTTCTTGTCTTATTTGTGCAAAAGCAATGATTTTTTTGCTGAAAGCATAACTTACTCTACAAAGATATTCGTAGCCTTCCGAAGGAGCATCTACACGGAAACGCAACCAAGGGAACTTAAATCTATCGTAATAAGCCGCTATGGCAAATTTCTTATTAGGCTGAAATTTTAAGCCCCAATAAAATCCTTGTTCATTGATATTACGACTGCCCTCGCTAAGTGCCGAACCGAAAAAGCTATGGAAATTTTTATCAAAATTGCGATACTGAAAAGCAAAGGAAAGTTGAGGGGAGAGCACTGCCAAAATCCCCGCATTGTAGCCTATTCCACCACTTTTAGAAATAGCCCATTCACCAAAGAAATTGAAATTTTCAAAAACATAATTGTAATTGAACCCTGCGTTCCAGTTGCTTTGTCCGTTGAACTCAAACTGATTGTAAGTCGTAGGATTGCGTCGGAGAGGAACGCTAAAACGCGTATGCAAGAAAGTAGTACCTACTTGCAAAGTTTGCGAAAGATTTTTGTAGCTAGTATTCACACCCAAAACCCTTTCACCAATTTGCCCACGATTATTAAACTCTCTTTGCGTGCGATGCAAGCCTGTTTCTTGCAAACTGCTTACAAAAATCTCTGAACCTGTGTCGTCGTTATCCAAAGTATCGCGTGCTACGATATTTCCACTTCGGCGAGTGAAAGATGCGAAAGGCATTACATCAATTTCACCTTTTTTATTTTTCATTAAGTTGTAAGTAGCCGCAAAGCCCCGAAAATAACCTGCTTCCAAAAGTGAAGTGAAAGGACGTATCCCGATATTGGCTCTCCGAATACCCAGCACTGTTTCTGCTCCTTTGCCGATATTAAAACCCGCCGCCAGTAGTATGCTTTGCCCAACTTGTAGTTGATAATCACCGAATGCAAGTTGTTTGAAGCGTCCTTTATTTTCAAAATAAGCGTGGTAAGAAATGAAATCTACACCATAATAACGTTGTGCAGGTGACCACATCATAGGCTCGCCCTCGTCTTTTTCTAATGTAAAGCCAAGACTGAAATCTTTGGTGTGGCTAGTACGAAAACGAGAATACAGGCGTGGTCTTGTTCCTAAATAGCGTACGCTGCTGCCTTCGGGGGCTGTAAAGCCGCGTTCTTTTTGCAGTTGCAAGCCATAACGCAAAAGCAGATAGTTGTTATCTTCCTCTAAAATTCTACGCCAAATACTGCGAACATCAGCATTTTCGGCAACATCAACTTCTACAAAAGGTAAAATTTTGTAGATAGTGGCTAAATCAAAGCCTTCTACCGACTGCAGTTCATAGATAGAGAGCAGTTTGCCATTTCTTCGAATATGCTCCAAAAGGTTAGTAATCTGTACTTCATTCAGGATAAAAAGAGAGGTAAGTTCTTCACGGGAAGCCCGATTGAGGTCAAGAGGCTCAAGATAAAGCTGATAGAGGGCTTCGTAGAGATCTTCGTAGTTGGTGTTGCTATCTTGGTCTTGGACGGGGAATAGCTCCTCTACAAATTGCCTTATATCTATTTCTTTGCGAGGGTAAGTTTGTGCAAAAGTAAGGAAATGAAACAAGAAAAGCATCAGGGCTATTCCAAATTGCTTGAAATCACAAATTTGCATATAGATAATGTTTTTGTCTTGCTTTGGTTGGGCTTGATAAAGCTACCAAATTGAGCTACATTGCAAGTTGCCTGAGCGTAGCCGAAGGCAACTTGAAAGAGTTGCTTCACCAATACTTCCAAAAAGCCCAAATTTTTCGTTCTTTCAAATAATTGAGATTGCACTCGTTTGCATAAGCTTCTCTTTCAAAGCAGATGTTTAAATAAGCTTTGTAATGATTGCGATAGCGAAACAGATTGAATGCATAATTGCTTAAATATAAAATATAAAATGGAAAAATCAAAAGCTCTTTTTGCTGCTGCAAATGAATTTCCTCGTGGTTCATCAGAAACTTATCCTTACGTAAATATTTGCATTTGACAAAAATAAACGGATATAGGGTGATAGCCTGAATATTTTTAAGAAAAGGAGCATAAAGAACTATTTTGAACATAGAAAGCAATTGTAGTGGTTTTTCATACAAATTTACGAAAAATCAAATACATAACTTAGGTTTTTAGTTGCCTTTTACAAGTCAGATTTTTATTTTTGTAGCTAAACTCTTTCATTTTTTGCAATCTGTTGTTTATTTTTATGAAACAAGATAAAATTTTAGTAATTGGTTCGGCGGGTCAGCTAGGAACTGAACTTGTAGTAGCTTTGAAAGGTATACACGGAGAAGCTAATGTTGTTTCTGCTGATGTACGCGAACCTGCTCAAATTCGTAAAGAAGATTTGGGCATTTTTGAAAAGTTAGACGTTCTGAATGTTTCTCGCCTCACAGAAGTGGTTACAAAGCATCAAATTACGCAAATCTATCACTTAGCGGCGATGCTTTCTGCCACTGGCGAAAAGCACCCAAAACACGCTTGGCACTTAAATGTGCAAGGGCTCTTGAACGTATTAGATTTGGCTGTGGAAAAAAAACTGCACAAAATTTACTTTCCAAGTACTATTGCAGTTTTCGGACCTACTACCCCTAAAATCAATACGCCACAATTTTGCTCTATGGAGCCCACTACGGTGTATGGTATCAGCAAACAAGCAGGCGAAGGTTGGTGTAATTATTATTTCCGTAGGTATGGTGTAGATGTGCGTAGTTTGCGTTATCCAGGGCTGATTGGCTACAAGTCTATGCCTGGTGGTGGCACTACCGATTACGCCGTGGATATTTATCACAAAGCCTTATATGCAAAACATTATGAGTGTTTTCTTGCCGAAAATACTTATTTGCCAATGATGTACATGGACGATGCCATTCGTGCAACCCTGGAACTTATGCACGCCGATAGTCACAAAATTACTATACGAACTTCTTACAACATTTCGGCAATGAGTTTTTCACCCAAAGAAATCGCTCAATCTATTCAAAAACATATTCCCGAATTCACAATTAGCTACAAGCCCGATTTTCGTCAGGCAATTGCCGAAAGCTGGCCTCAAAGTATAGATGATTCTTTCGCTCGCAACGACTGGGGCTGGAAACCCAAATACGACCTTGATAAAATGACCAAAGTGATGCTCAAAAACATTAAAATTGGCTTGGAAAAGGGAATTATTGTTTAAGTTACAAAATTTTATTCCAAACAAGTGCAAGGTAAAAGAAAACCTTGCATTTATTTCTTTTTTAAGTTGCAAAAATTCAGCTTTTTGAATGTGTGGGCTACATTGTATAGTTGATTTTACCTGCCAAGTTTCGGCAGAGAGCATTCAAAAAATGCTTCAATCTACTACGCACAGAGGTACGGATAATGTACAATATCAAACTTTACGGGAAAATAAATTTCAAATTTTTTTAGGACACAATCTTTTGCAAATCAACACTATTACCCCTCTTGCTTTCCAACCTTTTTCAGACGAAAAACAATCTTGTTGGCTTATCTTTAATGGCGAAATTTACAATTTCAGGGAAATTGATAAAAAATTCTGCTTTGAAAATAAAAGTAACTCCGATACCGAAACCTTGTGGCACTATTTGCAAAAAGTTTCAGAAAATCCTTCTTTATGGGGTGAATTAGAGGGAATTTTTGCATTTATTTTTTACGATAGCCAAAGGAAAACCTTGCTTACGGCTCGTGATGCATGGGGCGTAAAACCTCTTTATATCTACCAAGATAGCCAAAAGTGGCTTTTTGCTTCCGAAATGCAGAGTTTTTGGGCAAGCGGCTTGCTTTCAGCACAAATCCGTAAAGAAGCTATTTCTGAATATTTGCTCTATAAGTTTGCTTTACCCCCATATACGTTTTTTGAAAAAATCTACACGCACCCTAATGCCTTGCGTATTTGTTCGCCTGAAAAAAAACAGTACACTGAAATTCCATATTGCTTTAAGAAAAATTACGCACTTGCAAATTGGAGTAAAGAATACATTACACATCAAACTGAAATCCTTTTGTTAAAGGCTATACATAGCCAATTTCAGGGGGCATACAAGCCGGCTCTGTTGCTGAGCGGTGGTACAGATTCTACGCTTCTTTTGGCTTTGGCTCAAAAATCAGGTTATCAGTTATCAGCTTTTAGCTTTTGTACCGATGAGAAAAATTTCACCCAAGATGCTTTCTACATTCAAAAAGCACAAGAAATTTACAAGGTAAAAACGGAAAAAATCTGTATCGGCGACAAAGATGCGGAATTATTGCCTGAATTAGTTTGCCAAATGGATTACCCCGTGGCAGATAGTGCTTTTCTGGCAACATTTCTTTTGAGCAGGAAAGCCCACGAGCAAGGTTTTCGGGTGCTTTGGAGCGGAGCAGGGGCAGACGAACTCTTTGTAGGTTATCATAGGCATTGGGCTTTTTATTGGTATCTGATGATGCCTAAAAAATGGTTAAATGCCCAGAAAATCTTTGATTTTTTACCTAAAAATCGTCTGCAAAGAAAGTTTTTTCAAAATCTTGATGCTTCTACTACTCAAACTTTTCTGAATTTTGCCTCTTTGGATATTTTTCAGCCTAAAAAACACATGCATTTTGCAGAAATTACAAATTTAGGGCAGGCTTTAAGTTGGGAAATGAAATACTATTTGCAAGCAGATTTGCTCAAAATCAATGATTTTTGGGGAATGCGAAATACAATTGAAATACGTGTGCCGTATTTAGATAAAAATTTAAGCGATTTTGCCTGCCAGATACCCGCCGAAATTCGTTTGAAATACGGTAAGAAGTGGATTTTGAAAGAGATTTTACGAGAAAATAAAGGAAAAATCTTCACTACTCGTTCAAAAGAAGGTTTGGGAATACCTTTTGGAAATTGGCTGAGAAAAAATGAAAATACGTTTCTGTGGGCTTTTGCAGAGCAAAGCCAAAATCCTATTTTCGAGTTTGTATCGCAAGAAAGAATGAAATTTTTACTTTACAATCATCAAAATGGTAGAGCCGATTATACAAGCGAGCTTTTTGCTTTATACATACTAGCCGAGTGGCTAAAAAAGTATAATTAGGCTTTCAATCCTTTACTTTCGTCTTCGGTCAATAGTTTTTTCAGGATTTGTTGAGCGGCAACAGCAATGACAGTACCTGGTCCGAAGACACCTGCTACACCTGCATCATACAAAAATTGATAATCTTGTGGAGGAATAACCCCACCCACAATTACAAGAATATCCTCTCTGCCAATTTTTTTGAGCTCTTCTATAAGCTGAGGTACAAGTGTTTTGTGCCCAGCCGCTAATGAACTAACTCCAATAACGTGAACATCGTTTTCGGCGGCTTGGCGAGCAACTTCTTCGGGGGTTTGAAACAGCGAGCCCATATCTACATCAAAGCCCAAATCGGCAAAACTAGTGGCAATGACTTTGGCACCACGGTCGTGTCCGTCTTGTCCCATTTTGGCAATCATAATACGGGGGCGTCTTCCTTCTAATTGGGCAAATTGGTTAGCCATAGCTTGTGCTTCTTTAAAATGCTCATCATCAGAAATTTCGGAAGCATACACGCCAGAAATAGCACGAATAGTAGCTTTGTATCTGCCAAAAACTTTTTCCATTGCATCGGAAATTTCGCCGAGTGTGGCTCGCAATCGTGCCGCTTTTACAGCTAAGTCTAATAAATTGCCGTTGCCTGTTTGAGCACACTCAGTAATAGCATTCAGAGCTTGTTGAACTGCTTCGTTGTTTCTTTCTGCTTTAATTTTTTGTAATCTTTCAATTTGCTCATGACGAACAGCCGTATTATCAATTTCTAAAACTTCAATCTCTGTTTCTTTCTCCCACTGAAAATCATTTACACCTATCACAATTTCTTTGCCTGCATCGATACGAGCCTGTTTTTTTGCGGCGGCTTCTTCGATACGCATTTTAGGTAAGCCTGTTTCAATGGCTTTTGCCATTCCGCCCAAGCTTTCTATTTCTTGGATAAGTTCCCAAGCTCTATGAGCTAGGTCATGGGTGAGTTTTTCTACATAGTACGAACCAGCCCAGGGGTCAACGGTTTGAGAAACAGCGGTTTCTTCTTGCAAGATAAGTTGGGTATTTCGTGCAATACGAGCCGAGAAATCTGTGGGCAAGGCAATGGCTTCATCGAGCGAATTGGTGTGCAAAGATTGGGTGTGCCCTAGTACCGCTGCAAGGGCTTCGATGGTAGTACGAGCTACATTATTGAAAGGGGCTTGGGCTGTCAGGCTATATCCAGAAGTTTGACAATGCGTTCGAAGAGCCATAGAAATAGCTTTTTTCGGATTAAATTGTTTAACAATTTTAGCCCAAAGCATTCTACCTGCTCGCATTTTTGCAATTTCCATAAAGTAATTCATACCAATTGCCCAAAAAAACGAGAGACGAGGGGCAAAATCATCAATATCTAATCCTGCTTTCAATCCTGTGCGAATGTACTCCAATCCATCGGCAAGGGTATAGGCAAGCTCTAAATCGGCAGTAGCACCTGCTTCTTGCATATGATAGCCTGAAATACTGATACTATTGAATTTAGGCATATTTTGAGCCGTATAAGCAAAAATATCCCCAATGATACGCATACTATGTTCGGGCGGATAAATGTACGTGTTACGTACCATAAACTCTTTGAGAATATCATTTTGGATAGTTCCTGAAAGAGCCGAAGGCGGCACTCCTTGTTCTTCGGCGGCCACAATGTAAAAAGCCATTATCGGAATAACGGCTCCATTCATTGTCATAGAAACAGACATTTCGCCGAGTGGTATGCCTTCAAAAAGGATTTTCATATCCTCCACACTATCGATAGCAACCCCTGCCTTGCCTACATCGCCTACAACGCGTGGATGGTCAGAGTCATAGCCACGATGCGTAGCCAAATCAAAGGCAACAGACAGCCCCTTTTGCCCTGCGGCAAGATTACGGCGATAAAAAGCATTAGACTCTTTTGCCGTAGAAAATCCTGCATACTGACGGATAGTCCAAGGGCGTTGCAAATACATTGTACTATACGGACCCCGCAAAAATGGTGGAATACCCGCTCCAAAGTGTAGATGTTCTACCTCTTGTAAATCGGTAGAAGAATAAACATTCTTTACGGTTATATTTTCAGGAGTTTTCCAGCTTTTGTCAGCTTGCAAAGAAATTTCTGTTACATTCTGCCACAAAGCCTCAAAAGTAATCTTTTTTATATCTGTTGCCATAAGTACGCATTTGAATACTTCAACGAAATTTTGTATTTGTTTGTGTAAAAATTCTCCACAACCTAGTATTTATTTGCAAAAATTTCATAATTTTGTCAAAGATAAAAATTTCTTGACTTATGAAAAAACATCTACCTACATTTTGCCTTATAGGGCTGTTTATTTTTGCTTGTAAAAAGAAGCAATCTGAACCCACTACATTAGATTTACTTACAGCCCATCTGTGGATAAGTAAGCAATTAGAGTTGAGTGTAACTGTTGCAGGAACACCTGCCTTTGCCGAAAATCGGCAGACTGACTCTTTAGCTGTGGAATTCAAGCGTGAAGGCACTGCTGTATTTTATCAGCGAAATCCTACCAATGGTTCACTTACAGAAATTTCAAGGCAAGGCTACACATTAAGCAATGATGAGAAAAAGATTGAGTTTGCCAATCCTATACCGCTCTTGCCTGCCAACCTACAAGCCGCTATTACCGCCGCTGGAGTGCAGATTCCTCATACGATTGACATCGAAAAAATCACTCGCGATGAGCTAATCTTAAAAGGCAGTTTTCAGCAAAATGTTACCGTACCAGATGTTCCGTTTCCTGTACCGATAGCAGTAGGGTACAGGTTTAGCTTTGCAAAATAATTCAGCAAAAGAGTGTGATTTTCTCCCCGTCGAAGGCGGCGAAGACCATCGTAGGGTGTGATTCTTGGTAAAAAATATTGCCATGGTAGTCGATGGCGATAGCTCCTGCAAAGCCGTCAAAAGTAGCTAATTCTTGAAAAGTTTTTTGAAAGGCATGTTCGAGCGTTTGTCCATCTGTTACACGTGTAACGATTTTTGTTGCAATCCCAGCACTGACGATATCTTCTCCTACACCTGTACAAGAGACAGCACAGTGTTCGTTAGCATAATTTCCCGCAATAGTAGCTGAGTCTGAAACTCGTCCGGGCATTTCGAAACCTTTGCCTCCGGTAGAAGTTGCAGTGGCGAGTCTGCCTTCAGTATCTAATGCTACACAGCCTACTGTGCCTGTGTTTGTAGCGGCTTTTTTGGCTTTATAATCAGCTCGGCGTTCGGGGGTTTCAGGGTTGAAGTAAGGAAATCCTTGTTTTTGGGCAAAAAGATTTGCTCCTTCACCAGCAAGTACTCTATCTTCGAAATAAAGCAATTTTTCTGCAACTAAAATCGGATTTTGAACATTCTCAATATTGATAACACCTGAAAACTTCTTGCTCACGCCGTCCATAAGCGAAGCACTCATTCGGATTTTTCCATCACTTTGGATTTGTGAACCAAGCCCTGCATTGAAAAGAGGCTCGTCTTCTAATAGTTTTGTAGCAAAAACTACGGTTTCCAGTGCCGAATGGCTCTTTAAATATGCATAGCTTTCTAAAACTATTTTTTGCAATGCCGCTTTCTTGGCTTGTTTGATAGCTTTTGTTTGCAAAAACTCGCTAAAAAAACCGCCGTGTATAATGATTTTCATACCTACCTAAATTGAAAAAACCTATGAGAAAAACTCACAGGTCGAACTAGCTTGCAAGATAGCACAATTTTATTTAATAATCAACTTTTTATGTATTCTTGCGTTTTCTCCTTCAATTTGTAGATGATAAACTCCGCCTGGTAGTTTGCTTACTTCAAAACTTATTTTATCTTGATAATTTATACTTTTTACTTCTTGCAAAATGCCTATTGTGTTGTACAAACTAAGTTTTTTGGGTTTTTGTGAAAGTCTTGAAAAATCTATCCAAATAGTAGTTTCAGCAGGATTGGGATAGACTTTAATGTAAGTTTGCCACTCTTCTTCCAAAGCCGTAGGCAGAGGTGTAGTAACTTGGGCAACGTTGCTATAAGCCGAGTAGATATTCGGTCCGTTGAAGGCTCGTACACGATAGTAATAAGTAGTATTGCTACTTACCGGAGCATCTACAAAAGTAGTAGTATTCGGCGATAGCCCTGTACCGCTGATTTCTGTGAAGGTAGTGCCATCGGTAGAGCGTTCTACTTTATAACCCGCCTCATTGGTAGCATTATCTACCCACGTAAGGTTGATTTGTGTAGGCGAAACAGCCGTAGCAACTAAATCCGTAGGAGCATTGATAATAAACAGAGGAGCCGCAGAGGCTATATTACTATATGGCGAGTTGATAGAACCATTAAAAGCTCGAACACGATAAAAATAAAGTGTTCCTGATGTAACGCTATTATCGGCGTAAGTTGTGGTATTGGCAGGGAGCGAAGAGGCTATCTCTGTAAAAGTAATACCATCGGTCGAACGTTCTACTTTATAGCCTGTTTCATTAGTAGCGTTATCAGTCCAAGTAAGATTGATTTGTGTGGCAGAGACTGCCGAAGCTGTAAGCCCTGTCGGAGCTACAAGTACTACAAAGGTTCGGTCGTTATCAATATTGCTGTATGGTGAATTGAATGTACCCAAAAAACATCTGACGCGGTACCAATATTCAGTATCAGGAGAAAGCCCATTATCTGAAAAAGAAGTAGTATTGGCAGGAAGTGAAGAAGCAATTTCAGTAAAGTTGATACCATCGGTAGAGCGTTCTACTTTGTAACCTGCTTCGTTCGATTCGTTATCTGTCCAAGTAAGATTGATGCGAGTTGCTGAAACAGCAGTAGCTACCAGACCCGTGGGTGCATTTAAGACAACCGAAGGAGTAGTTACATTGGCTACATTACTGTAAGACTTCAAGGAAGCAATGTAAGCATAAACCCGATAATAATACGTGGTGACTGGTGCTACGGTATTATCAGTGTAATTAGTTGTATTGGGGGGCAAATCTCCGCCGAGTTGTGTCCAAGTTACACCATCAAGAGAGCGTTCCACACGATATCCCCATTCATCAGTAGCGTTATCAGTCCAAGAAAGATTGACTTGGTTGAACAGAGGGGCAGTTGCTGTAAGGCTGGTAGGAGCATTAGGTGGTGTACTCACTGTGAGAATTTTGAAATCGTCAATATAAATATGATTACTAAAAATATCCGTTAGCTTTAACCTAAACTGAACAGACGGATTACCGACGTACGTAGATACATCTATCAGTTCTGTACGCCATTGTGAAGTAGAAGTAGGAGTAAAACAAGTCGTTGAATACCAAGGGGTAACAGTGGCAAGTGCCGCCCCTGATTTAGACCATACCTCTGTGTAAGTTGCTCCACAGTTTGTAGAAGCTTCTAGTGCCAAAGTTGCATAATTGCTCGTACTCCAAGCCTGATATGCTAATTTGAATTCTACAAAAGCAGAAAGATAACCTACTAAATTGACACGAGGCGTATTAAAGTACAGGGCATTACTGCTTATATTTGAAGAGCAGAGATTTCTCCACATACTTTTTCCACCTCCGTAACCTACGCTGTTGTTTTGCTCCCAATTGGCTGTACCACCCGAGTTGCTTACACTAAAACCTGCTGGCGGAAAGGTTCCCTCGAAGTCAACAATCACAGGGGGGGTAATACCTACTGATACATTCAGTATTTTTGTGGTAGAAGCGTTAGGAGCAGAGCCGCCGTTGCCCACTTCTAAACGGATAACATACGTACCTGCGGTACTAAAAGTTACTGTATGGGGACCTTGCGTGGAAGCCGTAGCAGGAGAAGCCCCACCAATACCCGTAAAATCAAAATTCCAACTCCAAGAATTGATAGGTGCCGTACTAATCGCCGAAGAAGCATCTGTAAAAGTTACGCTTTGCCCTACACAAATACTTGTAGAACTCATCGTGAAATCAGCTACTAAAACTTGGGAAAAGCCAGTACTACGAATTCCCCATGTGCCTACACAAACCAAAACCAATAGTAAAAATTTTTTCATATAAATATAAAATTTAGATTTGAATATTTTTCGAAAGGTAATTTTTTTTCCAGTAAAAACCAAATAAAATTTGGCAAAAACATACAAAAAAGGCAAAAAAACGCTTCATCGCTTATATTCACTCTTTTTACTTTCAGTACAGGAAACATTTTTTTACGCAAAAACGTTGTTTTTGTAAGAAAAATACAGTAATTGTGCAAAAAAAGTAGGAAAAATTTTTTACTTTGAAACGCAAAATGTATTTTACCCTCATTTATCCAACTCTCTACAACTATGGCAGAGAAAATTTTAGATAAAAACTATAAATTTAGAGACTTGTTGGTGTATGCTTCAAATGAAAGTTTTGAAGGTAATAAAAAGAAGTATCGCCGTGTATTTGAAAACAAAGAAACGACTTATATATATGTAGAACTTTCATTTTACAATAAGCTCTTCGATGAAGAAGATTGGGAAGCCAACATCACACTCAAAGCCTTCAAACTTAACTCTGATGGAGGTAGAAAAGAGCTTTGCAATCTGCCATCTAAACGTATTATCAAGAAAGACGAAAACATCGTCTATATTCGTGAGAGTTGGGGCAACGAAGAACCTGGTTCGTATTGGACACGTGGCGACTATGAATGGGAAGCCTACATCGGTCATGAAAAAGTAAGTACTCGTAGGTTTTATGTCGAAGAGGGAGGTCTGGTACAGCCAGGCAATAATCCTTACTTTGAAATAATAAGTATCAAACTTTTTAATGGACCTTACGAGGGCTTGCCTGTCGATAAGCGGGTATATGTCACTCAATTTGATAGCCAAGAAACGCAGTATATTTTTGTGGAATTTACTGTAAAAAACAAACAAGAAAAATCTTGGTACGCCGAAGTCTTTTTTAAGTTTTACAATGATGCAGGGCAACTTAAAGGAGAAACTTCCGAACTTCGCTATGTAGGTCCTAACGAACAAAATTTTACACTCACTTCGGGTTGGGGTTCTTCAAATAAAGGTACTTGGTTTCCTGATAAGTACCGATTAGAAGTGATTTTTATGGACCAACTCATCGCCGTAGTACCGTTTGAAGTGGCTAATAGCTTTATAGAAGGCGTACCAGTGATTCACAAGCCCGAATCAGGAACACTATTTACAGCATTTTCTACCTCTGCCAAAAATCAAGAGCAGACTTTGGAAGAAATTATGGAAGAACTTCAAGAAATGATTGGCTTAGATAGTGTCAAAGAAAAAATCAAAGATTACATGCATTATCTTCGTTTCTTGAAGCTACGTCAAGAGCAAGGTTTTGAAGAAAACACACAAATCAGTCTTCATTCTGTATTCATGGGAAACCCAGGTACAGGAAAAACAACCGTAGCAAAAATGCTTGGTAAGATCTATCATAAATTGGGCTTGCTTTCCAAAGGTACTGTTTTAGAAGTAGGAAGACCCGAACTGGTAGGTAAATTTATCGGACAAACTGCCCCGAAAGTCCAAGAAATGATTGAAAAAGCAAGAGGAGGAATTTTATTCATAGATGAAGCCTATTCGTTAGCTCGCAAAGGCGACCAAGACGGACAAGACTTCGGTAAAGAAGTAATAGAAGTGCTCATCAAAGAAATGTCGGATGGAAAAGGAGATTTAGCTATCATCGTTGCTGGCTATCCTGCTGAAATGGAAATCTTTCTGGACTCTAACCCCGGCTTGCGTTCTCGTTTCAATATGATTTACCATTTCCCCGATTATTTGCCCCAAGAACTCATGCAAATTCTTGACCTCAAAGCTAAAAAGAAAAATATTGAATTTGACCCCGAAGCTCGTGAATACATAAAGAAACAATTAACTGAAGCCTACCGCAATCGCGACCGCACCTTCGGCAATGCTCGTCTGGTGGCATCTTTGGTAGAAGAGGCTAAAATGAATTTAGGATTACGTATAATGAAAAATGCTGATCTAAAAAACATCAGTCCCGAAATACTTAAAACTGTAACCTTGGAAGATGTTAAGAATATTTTCAAAACAAAAAAAGCCGTTTTACCCGATATCAGCATAGATGAAGAACTACTTCGCGAAGCCCTCGATGAACTCAACGGCCTAATTGGAATGAATAACGTAAAAGAAGAAGTTATAGAACTTGTAAAACTGGTACGTTTTTATCGTGAAACAGGTAGAGATGTCTTGGGCAAATTCTCTTTGCATACTGTATTCACAGGAAACCCTGGTACAGGGAAAACAACCGTAGCCCGAATTATTGCCAAGATTTATAAGGCTTTAGGGGTATTGGAGCGTGGGCATTGTGTAGAAACCGATAGGCAAGGGCTGGTAGCAGGTTATGTAGGGCAGACTGCTCTCAAAACTATGGAGCGTATCAATCAGGCTATGGGAGGTGTACTTTTCATTGATGAGGCTTATGCTCTTACACAAGGACACGAAAACGATTTTGGCAAAGAAGCCGTAGAAACGCTTCTTAAACAAATGGAAGATAAACGCGGGCAATTTGCCGTCATTGTAGCAGGCTATCCCGACAATATGAAGCAGTTTTTGGAAGCTAATCCCGGACTTGCCTCACGCTTTGATATTACTATCAAATTTGAGGACTATAATGTTGATGAACTCTTGCAAATTGCTTTGTATATGCTGAAAGCCGAAAATCTTACCCCTACCGAAGAGGCTTTGGAGCATTTGCGAAAATATTTTGATTATCTCTATCAAAAAAGAGACAAATTCTTTGGCAATGCTCGCACCGTGCGTAAAGTAATACAACAAGCTGTCAAAAATCAGCATTTGCGTATGGCGTCTTTGCCCAAAGAGCAACGCACCGAAGAAATAATTCACCAATTAGATATACTTGACGTGAAAGAATTCAACGAAAACCTCGAAGCTAGCGGACAAAGCGGCATAGGCTTTAAATTGGGAGGAAGTTCTACAGCTACCGACAACAAAAAATAAGTCTCTCAATCCTTCACCTATCAACTTGCCTAACCTGTATATCTGGGCAAGTTCAGTGTAAAATCTTGAAAATTAGTTCTTTCAGAATATCACTTTCTTGCATATTACCTCCTTCAATACCTTTACTTTGCAAATCTGCTTCATAAAGGTAATGAATGCAAGCAATCACTTTCGGTAGAGAATAATTTTGAGCGGCTTTGAGATAATCTTTTACAAAAAAACGATTGATATCTAAAAGTTCTGCCAAGTGAGCTTCGCTTTTATCGGTACTTTGATGCAAAACCAGCAATTTAGCGAAAAACTGAAAGAGTATCAGTACGATAGGAATAAGTGGATTATCTTTGGGATTTTGAGCAAAAAAATGAACAATTTTGTTCGCCTTGAAAATATCTTTTTCTTGCAAGGCTTTTTGCAAGTCGAATACTGTATATTTGCGGCTTTCACCTACATAGTTTCTGACAAGAGTTTCAGAAATTTCATTTTCGCCTTCGGCAAAATTGATAGTAATTTTTTCAATTTCTTTGGCAAGTCGGCTCAAATCGTTGCCAACCAAGTCTACAAGCAAAGCCACCGCCACCGGAGAAATTTTGCATTTCTTTTCTGCTACAAATTGCTCAATCCATTTAGGAATTTCATTATCATAAGGCTTTTTGCTTTCAAGAATAATAAAATTTTTTTCAAGTGTTTTGTAGAGGCTTTTGCGTTTATCAAAAGTTTTATGTTTGTGAGCAAGCACCAGAATAGTACTCGGAGCAGGGTTTTCTAAATACTTTTGTAAAGTTTTTTGTCCTTCGTCGGTTCGCAATTCAGGCAAATCCTGAAACTCTTTGACTATCACTACTTGTCTTTCTGCCATCATAGGAAAACGTCGAGCATAGTTGATAATTTGCCCCATTTGTGAGTCTTTACCATACATGACTACTTGGTTGAATCCTTTTTCAAATTCTTGTAAAGCATTTTGCTCAATAAAGTCGGTAATGTAGTCAATATAATAACTTTCTTCGCCATGTAAGAAGTAAACAGGAGCAAATTTACGATTTTGTAAATCTTTGCGAATATCTTCAAATTTCAGTACAGGCATAAAGTTAAAAATTTAGATACAAGCAAATAAATTCAAGAGCATTTTATGCTTGTTGGTTTTTTTAGCAAGAAAATAAAAGGTTTTTTACAAAATTTTGCTTTTTTTGAAATTAAACGTATTTTGCGAAAGTCAAACTTTATGAAAATTATGCTTTTCGGGCAAACTATTCGCAACTTAAAAAGAATTCGCCAAATTACCAATGTTTTGCTTAAATATGGTTTTGAAGATTTAGTTGCCAATACCCCGCTGAAAGCCATAGTTCCTGCTAGCAAGCGTTTGGCTCGTTTGCGTGGCGAAAAGTTTGTTCATCGGTATTCTCGCCCCGAACTGGCTCGCATGGCAGCAGAAGAACTGGGACCTACTTTTGTGAAACTTGCCCAAATTCTCGCCAATCGCCCTGATATTATTCCCGAAGAGTACCAACATGAATTTGAAAAACTTCAAAGCCAAGTAGCTCCTTTTCCCACAGAAGAAGCCAAAAAAATCATAGAAAGAGAACTGAAAAAGCCTATTGAAGAAATTTTTTTGGAGTTTGCCGAAAAGCCCTTGGGTTCGGCATCTATTGGGCAAGTACATTTGGCAAAACTTGCTAATGGGCAAGAGGTGGTTGTGAAAGTGCAACGCCCCGATGTAGCTCAAAAAGTAATGACAGACCTTGCCATTATCAAAGATATCGTAAAACGTGGCAATAAGTTTTTTCAGGCTCAGGGCTTTTACAACATAATGGATATTGTAGTAGCTTTTGAAAAAAGTATCAAGAAAGAATTGGATTATACCAACGAAGCCCGCTACATAGACCAGTTTCGCACTTATTACAAAGATTACAAGAATTTTTACGTTCCCAAAGCCTTTCTGGAATATACTACTCGCAAAGTAATGGTATTGGAATTTGTGAAGGGTTGTAAAATTACTGATGTCAATCAGTTGCGTAAATGGGGACATGACCCTACACGCATAGCTGAAATTGGCATGGATATTTACCTGACACAAATTTTTCAACATGGTTACTTTCACGCCGACCCCCACCCTGGCAATATTCTCATCAAAGAAGATGGTACAATATGCCTGATTGACTTTGGAATGGTGGGCAAACTTTCTAAAAATGACCGATTTGCCTTTGCAGGTATCCTGATTGCTATGGCTCAGAAAAACCCTGCTGAAATGGCACGAAATTTTAAGCGTTTAGCCATAGATTCCGAAATTGAAGACGAAAAAGTCTTCGAAAATGCCCTCGCCGAACTCATTGACGATTTCGTTACCCTTGACGTCAATCAGTCGAGTATGAGCGATATGGCCGCTCGCTTGCAAGAAATTATTCGCGATTTCCGCTTGCAAGTGCCCGGAGGCGTTTTTATTATTTTACGAGCACTGACTATTCTGGAAGGCATTGGCAAAACCATTCACCCAACATTCCAAACCTACGAATTTTTCCGCCCTTATGGTATCAAGATTTTTTTAGACCAATATTCCCCTAAAAATTTGAGCGAAGAGGCACTCAATACAGCACGCTCTTTTGTAGGTTTTTTGAATGATTTTCCTCGCGAAGTTCGAGAGATTTTACGAAAACTCCGCAAAGGCAGATTACACATAGAAACCGAACTTACTGGCTACGAACCTGCCATTCATAGCCTTACCAAAGCTATTCGTTACTTAGCTATCAGTATCCTGATAGTGGGTTTGCTGCTGAGTGCTTCACTAACAACAAACACTGAAATCGCTAAAATTTCAACGTTAAGCATTGTCGGATTTTCTTTGGCAATTTTTTTGATGTTGGTGCTGATATTTAAATCTTTTTGGAGCGATGATTGAAAAACAAAACTTTCATTATCAATGTTTTATTTGAATAAATCTTCAACTTACAAACAAAAACTTACATCAAAAAAAATTTTCGCTTGAAAAAACGTAATTTTGAATTTGCTTGTAATGCTTTCTTTGAAAATCTCATTTGGTCAATTAACCTAAAAAATTTAAATAAGCGTGTTAGTACAAAAAAGAGATGGTCGTTTAGAGTCCGTGAAATTTGATAAAATCACGGCACGTATTGAAAAGCTGTGCTATGGCTTGGATATGCGTTTTGTAAAGCCTGTGGAAATTGCAAAAAGGGTGATTGCAGGTATTTATGATAAAATCCCTACTACGGTACTTGATGAACTTGCGGCACAAACTGCCGCCGCTATGGCTACTACACATCCTGACTATGCTATCTTAGCAGCTCGAATTGCAATTTCTAATTTGCACAAAGAAACTAGTAAGTCTTTTTCTAACACTATGAAAAGGCTTTACGAATACATAGACCCCAAAACAGGCGAAAATGCAGGGCTTATCGCCAAAGATGTCTATGAGGTTATTCGTAAAAATGCCGCTTTATTAGATTCTACTATCATTTACGATAGAGACTACCATTTTGATTACTTCGGCTTCAAAACACTCGAGAAATCTTATTTGCTACGAATGAATGGCAAAGTCGTAGAACGCCCCCAACACATGTTTATGCGTGTAGCAGTAGGCATACATAAAGATGATATCGAAGCCGCCATCGAAACTTACAATCTCATGTCTGAAAAGTGGTTTATTCACGCTACCCCCACCCTATTCAATGCAGGTACACCCAAACCACAACTATCTAGCTGCTTCTTGCTTACAATGAAAGAAGACTCCATAGATGGCATTTACGACACGCTCAAACAATGTGCAAAAATCTCTCAATCGGCAGGAGGCATAGGGCTCTCTATTCATAATATCAGAGCCACAGGTTCTTATATCAAAGGAACTAATGGCTATTCGAATGGTATCGTTCCTATGCTGAAAGTTTTCAATGATACGGCACGTTACATAGACCAAGGAGGTGGCAAACGCAAAGGAGCTTTTGCTATTTATCTCGAACCTTGGCATGCCGATATTTTTGAATTTTTAGAACTGAAACGCAACCAAGGAGCAGAAGAATTGCGTGCAAGAGATTTATTTTATGCTCTATGGATACCCGATTTGTTTATGAAACGCGTAGAAGCCAACGAAACTTGGTCGCTTTTCTGCCCCAACGAAGCTCCGGGCTTACACGAATGCTATGGCGAAGAGTTTGAGCGTTTGTACGAAAAATATGAACTAGAAGGAAGAGCAAGAAAAGTGGTGAAAGCTCAGGACTTGTGGTTTCATATATTAGAATCACAGATTGAAACAGGTACACCCTACATGCTTTTCAAGGATGCCGCCAACCGCAAATCCAATCAGAAAAATTTAGGAACTATCAAAAGCTCTAATCTCTGTACCGAAATCATTGAATATACTTCGCCTGATGAGGTAGCAGTTTGCAATTTGGCATCTTTGGCTTTGCCCAAATATGTTCTCAATGGCAGATTTGACCATCAGAAACTTTACGAAGTTACCAAAGTGGTTACGCGTAACCTGAATAAAATCATTGATATCAACTACTATCCTGTACCCGAAGCAGAACGTAGCAACAAACGCCATCGCCCCATTGGAATTGGTGTGCAAGGTTTAGCCGATGTCTTTATTATGCTTCGCATGCCCTTCGATAGTGAAGAGGCTCGTGGTTTGAATAAAGATATTTTCGAAACCATCTACTACGCCGCTCTGGAAGCCTCTATGGAACTTGCCCAAAAATACGGACCTTACCAAACATATGAAGGCTCTCCTATTTCACAAGGTATATTTCAATTTGATATGTGGGGGGTAAAGCCTACCTCTGGCCGCTGGGATTGGGAAGGCTTGAGACAAAAAATTTTACAGCACGGCGTAAGAAACTCTCTACTCCTTGCTCCTATGCCCACAGCTTCTACTTCACAAATTTTAGGAAATAACGAATGCTTCGAGCCTTATACCAGCAATATGTATAATCGTAGAGTGCTTTCGGGCGAATTTATTGTTGTAAACAAACATTTACTCAAAGATTTAATAGATCTTGGGCTTTGGAATGAGAAAATGCGTGAGAAAATCAAAGCTTATGATGGTTCTATCCAAGAAATTAAAGAAATACCCGAGAATATCCGAGAAATTTACAAAACGGCTTGGGAAATCAAGCAAAAATCTATCTTGGAAATGGCGGCAGATAGAGGAGCGTTTATTTGTCAGAGCCAAAGCCTAAACGTATTTGTCAAAGAACCTAACTTTGGCAAACTAACTTCTATGCATTTTTACGCTTGGAAATTGGGCTTGAAAACAGGAATGTATTATATGCGTACACAAGCTGCCGCAAGTGCCATAAAATTTACCACAGATACCAACGTGTTGCAGGAAGTTCAGCAAGGAAAGGAAATAACTTCCGAGCAAAAACTCAAAGATATGGCTTGCTCTCTTGATAACCCCGATGCTTGTCAATCTTGCAGTGGATAAAAAATAATCAAATCTATCAAGTGAAAAAAGGGCTTTACTCAAAGTAAAGCCCTTCGTCTTTTTCAGAAAGTCTATCTGTAAAATACAAAACCATTTGTACCCACACCCGCAGTTACTTCACGTATCAAATTACCTGTGGGCGAAAGTTGACGTACACGACTGGCTTGGGTGAAAGTTGCTTCTCCGATAAATACTTCTTGCGTAATACGATTTACCCCTAAACCATACAAACTAAAATCGGCATTATCGACAAACTCAAACACAGCATTAGTTTCTGTATTTATTGCAAATACTTTCTTGCCTGAAAGTACAAAAACTCTATCAGGGGAAACAGCAATTTTAGAATTAAAAGCACCACAAGGCACATTGTTGATAGTAGCCTCTATTTGGTCGGTAGAGGGATTAATTTTTATCAGCACGCCTCTGTTATCAATAAAATTCACAAAATCGGGGTTGCTATTACAAATGACCCAAATTTTGCCAAAAGCATCTACTACGAGTTTATCAGGTTGGTTATCAACAGTAATATTACCTATTTGGTTGCCAGAGGCATCAAAAATTAAAACCTTATCGGCATTGTTATCGGCTACATAAATTTTATTGTTGGCAGAAACTATACCTTGTGGGCGAACCCCAGTAAGTGGAATTTTCCTGACAAAAGTACGTGTCAGTAAATTGATTTCTGTAAGAAAACCTTTGGGATTAGGACCGAAGGCATCGGCAATAGGTCCCCAGTTAGTTACAAATCCTCTGTTTCCTACTGCGGCGAAAGCCTGTGGATTTTCCACAGCATTATTTCCTTGAATAACAGCTACTGCCTTGAGCGTATCGGCATCGCAAATAATCACTTTGTCCTGGTTATTCGTAACAATAGCAAGCTTATCTACATTATTTGCAAAAAAACCTAATGAATACCCTTGCACAGATTGTATGATACCACCTACGCTATTTCCTCCGTTTTCAGCTTCAAACACATTATTTTCTATTGTACCATCTTCTTTTAGGAAGCTCAACGAGCCATTGCCTTGCGAAAAATTACCTTCATTGATAACAAGCGTACCCCTTCCATACTTTCCCGAAGAGGGTTGAGGGTCTGAGGTACTACAAGCTGTTAGCCAACTACTGGCTAACAAACCATAAAACAAGTTGCGAAAAACTTTTTTCATACGATTTGAATTTTTAGGTTAAATAATTGGAACAGGTTTTTTATTTTCATCTATTGCAACAAAGGTAAAAACACCTTTAATGGCTTGCTCACGCTTAGCTTCGTACATTTCTTCCTTAAAGATTTCTACTTCAACATCAAGGCTTGTTCTACCCAAGCGTACAATTTTGCCAACTACTTCAATAATAGTATCAGCAGGAATAGACTTTTTGAAATCAATTTTGCTGGAAGAAACCGTCACAACTCGTTTTCTACAAAAACGTGTAGCAGTAATAAAGGCTACTTCATCCATAATTTGCAGGGCTGTTCCCCCGAAAAGGGTATCATAGTGGTTAGTAGTATTGGGAAATACCACTTTGAAGATGCGTGTTTCAGCAGCTTGAATTTGTGCAGCGTATTCTTGCATAGCTTGATATTGTTTAGGAACTTTACACAAACATTCATTACAAAGACAATCATCGTATCTTTCTTGCAAATAGCATGTTTCTTCTTTACTTAAATGCACTGAAAAACAATGACAAATCGTAATACTTCCGAGTTTACACTCAAAAACCTTACCACAAGCTGGACAAACCTTGTCTTCGTGATTTGGCATTGTTTAGCTTATTTCAGATGTATACTGATATTTACCTGGTAGTTTCGTTTGGGCATAAATTGATTTAAAATATTTTCATAGCTTCGGTTAAATAAATTATTTATCTGTAAAGCTATTTGGCATCTTATTTTTTCACTCTGCCAAACCTTACTCCATTGCAAATCGCTTACCCAAAAAGGTTTTACAAACTGAATGTTATCTAAATCCGTAAAACGCTTATCAGTGAGATATATCGTAAAAAGCAGGCTTTGTGTCTTGTAGTTGAGATATGTTGTAGCACTCCAACGATTTTGGGGAGCATAAGGTAAAATTTTGCCTGCAAAACGATTGCTCACATCATTCCGAATTTGCTCAATACGAGCCAAATTATAAGTATAATTGAACCAGAATTGGCTCTTCCAATGGTCATTGATTTTTTGGTAAAAATGTGAAGATAGTTCTAAACCTTGCGAGCGTACCTCTTGCAAATTCTGTGGCGACCAAAACCCTTGGTCAGTGGGTTGCCAAACAATCCAGTCTTTTACTTGCATTTGGTAGGCAGTGATTTCGGTGTAGAAACGGCTTTTGAAAGTTTTCCGCTCAAAGACGAAACCTGTTTCGTAATTCCAGCTATGTTCGGGAGCAATATTCGGATTGCCGCCAGGTTGCCAATATCGGCTATTGAGCGTAGGCAAGCGATAGCCTCTGCTTATTTGCCATTTCCAAAGCAAAGTATTACTATTTTTTTGCCAAAAACACCACTCCCAACCCAAAGCAGGTGTAAAAGGTGTTTGATAACCACTTACCCAGACTTGTCGGGCATTGAAAGCTACTACCCAAGCAGGTAAAATCTGTAAACGGGTAAGCAGAAAGGCATCATTTCGCAGTTCAGTTTTGGGCTCACCATAAGCATCAACGTTCATCAAAAAGTATTGACTTTGCCAACCTGCTTGCCAACTAACTTTCCCCAGCTCTTTCTGTATTTGCATAATTCCTACCCAACGCCTTGTTTGCGTAGTATCTTGCCTATTGTAGAGCATCAAATCGTTGATATAAGCGGCTTTTCCTTCCAAGAGCCAATTTCTCAGAAATTTTTTTTGCCAAACCATTGCAGTACGCCAATTTTTTTCTAAAAGTATAGCTCCATTCTTCAAACGCCTAAAATTGGAATGCAACCAATTATGAAAAGAAAATCGCTGATTATTAGAAAGTTGTAAGAAAAAATCCTGATTTGTACCAAAATAATTTACGGGCGTGTTATTTTCAATTTCGCCAAGCAAAGCAGGTATTTTGTAGTTATTTTGGATAGAAAACCGATAAAAATTACTTCGGATTTGCCAATTTGAGTTAGCTTGCGAAAAATGTAAGCCTGTAAAATTTCTGCCAAAACTTCCTATTTCTTGCCTCAATTGCAAAAAATTTTCGGTAAAGTTCTGCAAGTTTGAAAGTAAGATAGCTCCTCCGATAGCTTCCGAACCAAAAAGCGACGATGCCGAACCCATTTGCAAAGTTATCTCAGAATTAGCAAAAACGGGCAAAGTAGCTAAATCACTTTCTCCGAGTGTAGCCGAATTGATATTGACTCCATTCCAAATTACTGCCGTATGCCCTGCCGAAGTACCTCTGAAAGCTGTTGTGCCTAACATTGCGTTGCCATACTCTTTCAAATATACGCCACTATAACGCAAAAGCCACTCCGAAGCCAAATTTCCTGCATTTTGAGCTAAAAGCAGGCTATCAGCTTGCCAAGATTTTGCTCCTACTGCATAGCGTTTGTAAGCATAGCCTTTTACCTCAATGGGGGCAATAGTATCTTGGGCAAAAATAATTTGCCAAAAAAGATAGCTCAGCAAGCAAAATACAAAACGCATCTTAAAGACTTTTTTTGCAAAAAGCCTTTTGTAAAAGCTGTGAAATGTAAAAAATGAGCAAGAGCTTACTTGCTAAAAATTTTGCATTTCAGCACCTTTCACCCGAAGGCTCTGAAAAAGACGGTTCATTTGGCAGGTCTCCTGGCTTGTCGTATTTTGTCAGCCTTCCCACCCTATACAAGGGCAGTGGCAGGGGATTTGACAAAACCTTTATTACGACTTACAGTTGCGGGGACAGCTACGGATTTGCACCGTATTCCCTATTAAAGCCTGCTTGCGATAGCAAGTAGGCTACCAAATGCAACGCAAAGATAGGAAAAAAAATTAGCTTTTCATAAAAATTCGATCATTTTTAGAAATTTTTCCCAAAGAAAAGGCAAATATTTCCCCATAAGCCACAGGAATTTTGAAAATATTGTACAAGGGAATTTCTAAAAGATAAGCCCACAAACAGCGTATCACACCTGCATGTGTGATAATCAAGACTTTTCCATATTCTTTCTTTCGTAAATCATTCATAAAATTGCTTACTCGCTGATAAAGCCCTGATAAACTTTCACCTTTGGGTGTAGGTATATCTACAAAATTCTCCATCCATTTGTGTAGCTCCTCTTGATTGATATCATTCCATTTTTTACCTTCCCATTTACCAAAATTCATCTCTGTAATGGCTGTCTCGTAAAAAATATTTTTGTAAGATAGTTGCTGAGCAAGTCTTTGGCATCTCATCAAAGGACTGCAATAAATGGCATCAAAGTTGTCGGGCAACTTGCTTTGCAAAAAGCGGGCTTCCTCTGCAAAAGTATCGGCTAAGGGTACTTCCATTTGTCCATAGCAAAGGTCTTTTTCTACTTCTACCGCCGTATGACGCACTACGTATACTTCCATATTGCCGCAAAAGTCAAAAGAATACAACATTCAGAAAGTTGCTCAACTGCCCCCAAGCAGTCGCCTGTGTAGCCGCCTATCCATTTTTCAAAATACCTTTTGGCAAAGAAAAAAAGCAAGCCCAAAGGAATAGCAGTCCACAGAGCCATTATCTTCCAACAACTCAAAAAAACGAGTGGTAGCAGTCCAAATACATACACTCCTACAACTTCTGCTTTTCCATAACTTTGAGCGATAGGCTTGGCTTTACTTTGTTCATCTTCGCGGGCATATCGGGAACTGAAAATAATATTAGCCGCATTTAGGCGAGCAAGCGAATGGAAAGAAAGAAAAATGAGTAAAATTTCAGCAGAATTGCCTGTATGAATAAGAATATTTTGTAAAGCCACCCATTTGAAAAGCATCAGAAAAATAAGAGCAAGCACACCAAAAGTCCCGATACGGCTATCTTTCATAATTTCTAAAATTTTTTCCTTATTCCAACCACCACCAAAACCATCAAAAGTATCGGCTAAGCCATCTTCATGAAATGCTCCCGTAACCCATATACCCATTGCCAAAGCTATGAGGGTCGCCATAGAGATATGCTCAAAAAGCCAGTTACTTACCCAGAAAGTTAAAAATGAAATTCCGCCTACTATCCAGCCAATCAACGAAAAAAAACGAGTAGCTTTATTGAGATACGCAGGGGCATGTGAAGTACTTTTGGGGCAAGGAATACGCGTGTAAAACATCAAAGCCACCCAAAAAATCTTGATTTGCTCTCTCATTCTTTGCAAATTTCAAGCAATTTGGCATTCTAACTTACTTCTTTTCAACAAAATACTTTCTTACGAAACGCTCGATGGTAAGCCCCTGCCCAATAATAGAAAACATTACCAAAGCATATGTTACGAAAACAATAAACTGATAGTTAGGAATACCTGCCAATGAAAGAGCCATCGCAATGGAAATACCACCTCGCAAACCACCCCAAGTCAGGATAAAATCAGTGAGAATATCAGTATTGAACCTGCGTCGAAAAAAAGGCTTGGGCAGGGTAATGGCAATATAACGCCCCAGAAGCATTATAGGTACCACCATTACACTTGCGTACAGATAGTCCCAATCAAATTGAATAATAATAATTTCAAAGCCCATAATCAAGAAAAGCACAGCATTGAGCAAGACATCTATCATTTCCCAAAATTTATGCACGTAATCGCGTGTAGTTTGCGACATTGCATTTTTCTTGACAATACTTCCCGTAAAAAGCCCTGCTACTACCATTGCCAAAGGTCCTGAAACGTGTAACTTCCGAGCCAGCAAATAGCCACCCATCACCACAGCAAGGGTTATCATTACTTCGGTTTGGTAGTGATCTATGCGGCGAAGCAGTTCATAAGTTATCCAACCTAAAAGAAAGCCCAAAGCCAACCCTCCTATTACCTCTCGAATTACAAGCCAAACCACATCAGAGGCTTCAATTTTTTCTATACCTACATGAATAATATTGAGCAAAAGTACAAAAATTACTACGCCCACGCCATCATTAAAAAGAGATTCACCTACAATAGTAACTTCAATTTTTTTGGGAACATTCGCTTTTACCAAAATACCTAACACCGCAATAGGATCGGTAGGAGAAATCAAAGCACCAAAAATAAGGCAGTACATATAGTCTATTCCCAAACCCATCATTTGTGAAAAAACAAGATAAGCCAGCGAACCAATAAATAATGTAGAAATTACTATACCCACCGTAGCGAGCATCAGTATCTGAAAACGGTTTTCTTTGAGCATGGAAAAATCGGTATGCGAAGAACCTGCAA
The DNA here is from genome assembly GCA_938002655.1 of uncultured Cytophagales bacterium. Taxonomy (GTDB): domain Bacteria; phylum Bacteroidota; class Bacteroidia; order Cytophagales; family Thermonemataceae; genus Raineya. Next base: position 100,672 of record CALLAC010000017.1, on the reverse strand, counting down.
AAAGTAAAAAACTTAACATAAAATCAAACAGCACTTTGCTGAAATCAATATCATCAACAATATTCTTGACGTAATCATACACTTTCTGTTCAAAATGCCCTACTACAATCACTACGAACGAAACAAAAATAGAAACTATCATCAATCCAATTGTTTCGGGTAGCTTCAAGTAACGAATATTGATAAAAGCAAAAGAAGCCATCAGCACTGTCAGTAGTGTCAGTAGATTAATTAAATCCATAGGTCTAAAATAGTTTTATGCAAATCTCTTTCCACAAAATTATGCATTTCAACAAAAAGGCAAGAAAAAAAACGATTTTTTACACCTAAAATCAACGTTTTTTCGTTTTAAGTAAGAAAACTAAACTAAGAAGCGATGTATATTTCTTACTTCATTTGTGTCATAGGTTTTATTTTTTTACAGGCTTGTAACAATAGCAAAGGTATAGAATTTGCTAATAAACCCCAAACTGAACCTCCTGTTTCGGTAGAAGCAATGATTGTAAAAAGTCGAGAGCTATCTACTCCTTTGGAAGTGAGTGGTACGCTTCAAGCCCAAGATGTAGTTGAAATTCGGGCAGAAGTAGCAGGCAAATTGGCTTATTTGTATATACCCGAAGGTAGCTTTGTGGCACAAGGTACTATTTTGGGCAAATTGTACAGTGATGATTTGCAAGCACAACTCAAAAAGGTGCAAGTGCAGTTGGAACTGGCACGAAAAAATGAGGAACGCCTCAAAAAACTCTTGGAAGTAGGAGGTGTAAACCAACAAGACTACGACCAAGCCCAAACACAAATAAAAACCTTGGAAGCAGAAGCAGAATTCATACAAGCTCAAATTCGTAAAACTATTATCTCTGCCCCTTTTGCAGGAAAAATTGGTTTGAAGCAGGTAAGTTTGGGCAGTTATGTAAGTCCCAATCAAATTATTACAACCCTACAAAGCTCTCAACTTTTGGTAGATTTCAACGTACCCGAGCAGTATCTTGCTAAAATACAAATAGGAAACAGCGTAGAAATACTTGTAAAAGGAAGCAGTATGAAGTATCGGGCTCGTATCGTAGCTACCGAACAGCAAGTAAATACTAGCACTCGCAATTTGAAAGTAAGAGCCAGAATTGAAAACACAGATAAAAACCTAATGGCAGGAATGTTTGCTCGGGTGCTATTAGGAGGAAATGAGAAACAAAATGCCCTCCTGATTCCTACCGCAGCCGTTATTCCTGAAACTACGGGCAAGAAAGTAGTGGTAATACGCAATGGTAAAGCTCAATTTGTGAACGTAGAAACAGGCTTACGCAAAGAAAGCGAAGTCCAAGTTTTGAATGGCTTGCAAGCAGGCGATACCATTATCACTACAGGCTTACTGTTTGTAAAACCCAACAGCACTCTACAAATCCGAAAATTGAAAGAGTAAGCTATGAAAAAGAGCTTCAAACAATGAAGCGAAGCTCTTTTACTTTTCAATCAGACAGTTTCTAGCAAAACCTGCCGCTCTTGGCTTTCTCCTGTATGGTTTACACCAACAGACTGGATTTTTTTGCCTGTATAAGCTATAAAAATGCCTCTTTCTTGCAAATAAGGCTTTATCTGATGCAGTTTCTGCAAAGAAATTATTCCTACGGCATATTTGAAACTTTCTGAACAATACAATTCGGAGATATGTTCGAAAGGAATATTTCTGAGTTCTGTTTCTTGGTTGTAACGCAAGTAAATTTCTAAAAGCACTTTTTCAGTAAATTGCAAGTGACTATTCCTATAACTTTTTTTATATTCGTAGCGATAATTGTAGAGCGAAGCCGAAATATCTGAAAGTACAGCCGAGCCCGTGGGATGTCCGCCTGCACCTTTACCTATAAAAATTTGTTTTTGCGAAAATGCCGCTTCTACAATTACACCATTGGTTTCGTTTTCTACGTGAAATAGCGGATGATTGCTATTGATGAGTTGAGGCATCAGAAAAACAACCACTTCGTTTTTGCTCACTTTTTCAGCATGATTGATAAGCTTGATTTTCAGACCTTTTTCTTTGGCATACTGTAAATCTTGTAGAGAAAATTGCTCTATTCCATAATTGAAAACCTCATCAGGACTAACCACCAAGCCAAAAGCATGAAGTACCAAAATACAGAGCTTGTACTTGGCATCAAAGCCACCTACATCTAAAATAGGGTTAGACTCGGCAAAGCCCAATTCCTGAGCTTTTCGCAAGGCTACTTCATAACTCAAATTTTCTTGGGCAATTTTTGTGAGAATGTAGTTGGTAGAACCATTAAAAATACCACTAATAGCGTACAAATGCTCGTTGTCGTAGTATTCTTCCAAAGTGCGAATAATAGGAATGCTACCACAAGCCGAGGCTTCGTAGAGCAAAGGCGTTTGATACTGCTTTTGTAATTCTAAAAGTTCGGATAAATGCTCGGCAAGCATTTTTTTGTTGGCAGTCACTACAGGTTTCCGACGTTTCAAGGCTTCGGAAACTATTACAAAAGCCTCATCAGCATTGTCAATCAGTTCTACTACCAAGTTAATTTCAGGATTTTCCAAAATTTCCTGAGCTTGCGTAGTAAAATAGCTCAAATCAATGGGGCGAGGCTTTTCGGGATGTTTAATGCAAATCCGAACTACTTCGGCAGGGAAATTTTCGTTTTTGTTCAAAATGTCGTACAAGCCTTGACCTACACAGCCAAAGCCAAACAAACCAATTTTCAATTTTTTAGGATTCATAGCAAAAAAGAATTAAAAGGTAAACACAATGCCTATCTGCCCATAGGACTTTCCTTGCTTCTTTTTTGCATTCGCAAATTACGATTTGATTTCGTAAATTCAAACCTTCTTTGAAAAAAATTGTTTGACGTTTTTGGGTAAAGTTTTTATTTTCGTCCGCAAAACATCTTTATTATGGCAAAAATTTTAGTAATTGATGACGAAGTCTCTATCCGAAATGCTTTGAGAGGTATTTTAGAAGATGAAAAGCACGAAGTAAAAGAGGCTAAAAATGGCGAAGAAGGACTTGCAATGCTTATCAATGAAGATTTTGATGCCGCTTTCTGCGACATAAAAATGCCGAAAATGGACGGAATAGAACTGCTTCGCAGATTCCGTGATACAGGCAAAAATACGCAAATCATTATGCTTTCAGCTCATGGAAACATAGAAGTAGCCGTAGAAGCTACTAAATGCGGAGCGTATCATTTCCTAGAAAAGCCACCTAATTTGCAACAGTTGCTCGTTACCTTACGAAATGCTTTGGATAAGAAAGATTTGGTACAAGAAAACAAAAATCTCAAAAAAACTATCAGCAGAGTAGTAAGTCAAAAATATGAAATTGTGGGCGAATCGGTAGTGATGAAAGAACTGAAAGCTGAAATTACTCGCATTGCACAAGCCGATGCCCGTGTTTTGATTCTAGGACCCAACGGAGCAGGAAAAGAGTTAGTGGCTCGTCAGCTGCATGAGCAAAGTCCTCGTAAAGATAGGCCTTTCGTAGAAGTAAATTGTGCCGCTATTCCCAGCGAACTCATTGAAAGTGAACTTTTCGGACACGAAAAAGGCTCTTTCACAGGAGCTATCAAAGATAAAAAAGGGAAATTTGAACTTGCCCACAATGGCACACTTTTTCTTGACGAAGTTGGTGATATGAGCCTTTCAGCACAAGCAAAAGTATTGCGAGCTTTACAAGAAAAAAAAATTACCAAAGTAGGCGGCGATAAAGATATAGAAGTTGATGTACGAGTAATTGCCGCAACCAACAAAGATTTACGCGAAGAAATTCGAAAGGGCAACTTCCGAGAAGATTTATTTCATCGTTTGGGAGTAATTATTCTTAAAGTTCCTTCGCTTGATGAACGAAAAGAGGATATCCCGCTTCTTGTGAATAAATTTTTGAATGATATTGCCCAAGAACACAAAACCAAGCCTAAAAGCATTACCCCCGAAGCCATAACCTTCTTGCAGGAGCTTTCGTGGTCGGGTAATGTACGAGAGCTCAGAAACGTAGTAGAAAGACTTGTGATTTTGAGTGGCGAAAAAATTACCCTGCAAGATGCTCAAAAATATGCAGTATTCAAAATTTAGATTTGTTGGGCGAGCCATTCTTGCATAATGCTAGCTCCAGATGAAGTGCCAATACGCTCTGCTCCTGCCTCAATCATTGCAAGAACGGTCTGCAAATTCCTAATTCCCCCTGAAGCCTTGATACCAATGGTGTTAGGGCAACTTTTTCTCATCAAGCGTACATGCTCTACGCTTGCCCCTGCAAAAGCAAAACCTGTGGAAGTTTTCACAAAATCTGCTCCTGCTTCAGCGGCAATTTTACAAGCCAAAACAATTTGTTCATCTGTCCAATAAGCAGTTTCTAAAATCACCTTTAAAATTTTTCCGTTTTCATGAGCAAGTTTGGCAAGTTGAGCAATTTCAGTTTTTACCCAATCGTAGGCTTTTGTAGCAAAGGCAGAAAGTGTCATCACCATATCCAGCTCATCTGCTCCATCTTGGATAGCTACTTCCATTTCTCTGCATTTGGTAGCTGTTCTTTCATAACCGAAAGGGAAACCTATCACCGTAACCACTTTAATATTGGTGCCTCTTAAATCTCTGTGAGTCTTTTCTACCCAATAAGGCGGCACACATACTCCCCAAAAATTGTACTCTTTTGCTTCTGCAATGAGTTTATCAATATCGGCGTAAGTAGTAAGAGGCTTGAGGCAAGTGTGTTCTATGTACTGATTGATAGCTAGCATAGTTCTTGGATATTTTTACAGAGCTTTTTGCAAAAAATTTACCAAATTATCGGTACTCATGCGTTTTTGCTCACCTGTACGCATATTTTTGATGCTTATTTCACTGTTTTTCATTTCTTCCGAACCTATTGCAATCACAAAAGGAATTTGCTTTTTATCGGCATATTTGAACTGCTTGTCTAGTTTTGCACTTTGTGGATAAATTTCAGCTTTGTAGCCTTTATCACGTAGTTTTTTGAGTAAAGGTAAAACAAATTTTTCGCTATCTTTATCAAAATTAGCAAAAAGAATTTGCGTAGTGCTTTGAGTTTGAGCAGGAAACAGATTTTGCTCTTCCAAAACATCATAAATTCTATCCAAACCAAAAGAAAAGCCAACGCCTGCCATTCCTTGTAAGCCGAAAGCTCCTGTGAGGTTATCATAACGCCCACCGCCACTGATACTTCCCACTGCTGAATTTCTAACTTTTACCTCAAAAATTGCCCCTGTATAATACGAAAGTCCTCTTGCAAGGGTAATATCCACAGAAATAGGAAATTCGGTTTGGCTATCAAAATGCTTTACATATTCAAAAATTTGCTTCAAATCAGCTACACCTTCTAAACCAATAGAAGACTTTTGCAAGAAGTTTTCTAAAAAAGCTATTTTTTCTTCATTCTTTTCAGGCACGCTAAAAATGGGTTGTAAATCTTGGATATTTTGCACCGAAAAGCCTCTTTGCGAAAGTTCTTGCTCAACTTTTTCCTTACCAATTTTATCCAGCTTATCAATAGCTACGCATAAATCTGCTTCTTTCCCTTCTGCTCCGATGCTTTCAGCAATGCCTGCAAGAATTTTTCGATGATTGATTTTGATTTCAAAGTTCTGCATACCCAGACGTTTGCCTAAAACTTCGTGCATCATTAAAATAATTTCTGCTTCGCAGATAAGCGAATTTGTACCTACCACGTCTGCATCACATTGGTAGAACTCGCGATAGCGTCCTTTTTGGGGGGCATCGCCTCGCCATACAGGCTGAATTTGATATCTTTTGAAAGGAAAAGCTAATTCGTTTTGGTTCATTACGACAAAGCGAGCCAAAGGCACTGTCAAATCGTAACGTAAACCTTTTTCAGCAATTTGCAGAGCAAAAAATTTAGAGCCTTTCTGCAAATCTTCGGGCTGAATACCTTTGAGAAAATCGCCTTGATTGAGTATTTTATAGAGAAGTTGGTCACCTTCTTCACCGTACTTGCCCATTAGCACCGAAAGATTTTCCATAGCAGGAGTTTCGAGAGGCAGAAAGCCAAATTTCTCAAAAACTTCTTTGATATGTGCAATAATAAAGTTTCTGCGTAGCATCATAGCAGGCGTGTAATCGCGAGTACCACGCGGCAAAGTAGGCTTTGGTTTCATTGTTTGGTAGTAAATTTGAGCTTGCAAAATTACAAAAACTTTTTGAAGAAATTTTTTACATTCCGAAAGTTTCTACTTATTTTTGCATAAAGCCTCAAAAAAAAATAGCTATGGGTACTACTACTCAACAGCAAATCCGTACTGTATACTTTTATTATCCACCTTTTTTAGCAGATATGCTCTTGCGTTGGCTTTCTATGGGGGTATATCGCAGTATGGAAGATGGCGACCAGCACAATACATCAGAATTTGTCGTTTTTGCTATCATTCAACTCATCATTACGCTAATTACTGCTACTTGGATTTTTGTAAGATTTAATAACCTAAAGAGAAATTATGAATTTCTGCGAGCAGGATATTACGAAGAAAAAATTTCATTATTTTCTATTGCTTTCCGAATATTTAATGTGCTTTCGGTAACTTATATTCTTTCGGGAGCTATTCAAGAGCAGAGGTTTTATCGCTCCTTTGTAGGAGTACGTCCCGAGTCGGAAATAGCCGTGTATATCATTGTTTTTTTGATATATGCAGGTATAATGGTATATCTTTCTTTTAGCAGTATTAGCATTCCCAAAGAACACGAAAACGAGTTCATTGCTACTTCTCCTATTGTTGAGCCCTTTCCTTTGGGAAAATGGATAAAAAGACTTAGCAAAAAAGACGATAAAAATTTTCTGTTACCTCCTGAAATAGAAGACAAAAGCCTTTTTATTGATAATTTTGATTACCAAATAGACCAAAACGATCTTGAAATCATCAAAGTAGAAGGCAGATTACGCAACGAACATTCGCGTGTAGAAGCTTACATCTTGGAAAGCGTAATGTTTGGGGCATTGGCATTTTCAGGTTTTCTTTCTATTATTGCCTCTGAAAGGTTCAACCTTACCCTGCAAGAAAGGATTTATTTAGCCGATACGAATGTTCATATTATTCAGAATGTGAAAGAAGCTCAAAAAAAATCTGATGGTACAGAAATTATCAAAAGCTATGATAAAACAGTACCCATTGCCGAAGAGGCGGATTATCGTTACAAAAAAGTAGAGCCACTTCTTGATATTAAAAATCCCAAAAAAGTAGTGCCTATCGTAAAAAATACTGAAATGCGTATATTCTGGTCAGAGGCAATGAGCTTGCTGAAAAATGTTCTTCTATTTAAGTTCAATGTAGATACTCGCCGAAGTTGGAACAGATTACTTCAGCCCTCCAACCTAATTATGCTTATCTCTATAGAAACACTTTTTTGTGCTTTGTTTTTCCTTTCTGTGATAGCCTCTCGTCTGCGTTACACAAAAATGACCGAAGAGATTGATAATTTAGTACGCCTGGCTCGTAATTTCAACGAAAAAGAAGAAGAAGTACACAACCTCATATTGCAAGGTTTGGGTGATGAGAATATTCAAGGCAACTTGCGTCGACGTTTGCAAAGTTTGAGTCAGAAAATAAAACAATACGTTGATAGAGCCAATGAACTCATGGAAAAGGCTCGTCCTATACTTGTGTATATGAGTTTGTTTAGAAATTTGGGGGTAATCACTTTCATTTTCATTCTCATTACAAGTTGTATATTCTTTTCCGAAACACTTGCATTTATTTTCTTGCTCTTTTCTATTGTGGCTTATGTGTACGAGTACATTGATATAAAGCTCAGAATGAAAGGAAAACAAGCATAGCACAATTTTTGTGGGGCTAATCAGAAAAAGAAAAAATGAAAGTTTCGTTTCTAATTTTAATAGCTTGGAGCTTTTTTCTCGTTGCTTTTGCTCAGGAAAAAGAGGGCAGTATTTTAGAAACAGATACTATCCCTGATTTGCGAATTAAATTGCCCAAAGAAAAAAAAGAGCAAAAAGAGAAAAAAGAACCCAAAAATGTCTATTATGGCAAAAAAGTTTGCAAAAGGTTTATCAAAAAAACAAGCTCTAATGTAACTATTGAGATTTTTCATTATCTCAAAGTACAAGACCGTGGGCTAGTGAATAAATACATCGAAGAAATATACGCTTATCACCCGAAGAAAAAAAGAATTATAGTCAGCACTTATGAAAAAATGCCTTGGGATGAAGTGAAAATCTTACACGGCCCCTACAAAAAAATAGAAAATAATCGAGTTGTAGAAGAAGGATTTTTTTATTTTGGTGTAAAACACGGCAGATGGGAAAAATACGGAAAAGATGCTCTCGACAGAGATTTTGTGCTAATAGAAAAAACTAAATATTATCGAGGTTTCTTGAAAGAATCTAAAATTTCGTATTACGATGAAATGCAGAAAAAACTCAAAGAAGTTATTCCTATCAAAAATGCTAAAAAAGAAGGCACTTATCTTCGCTTTCATCCCAACGGAAACCTTGCTGAAAAAGGAGTATTTCAGAATGATGTTAAAATAGGCTTATGGATAGAATACTACCCCAATGGCAAGCGTAAAAAAGAAACCTTCTACCCCAAAGTATGGTATGATGAAGAAACAGAAGTGAAAATTCGTGAATACGATGAAAATGGCAGAATAAAACAAGACTAATCAGCCATAAATCAACCATAACCCTGTAATCTTTTCAAAAAATTTTCACAGGTTCGGTTTTCAAATATTTTTTCCTATTTTTACGCAAAAATTTTAAAGGCTTTCTTATGCAAGGATTAAGCTATCACGTAGATATTGTGCTTTGTATTGATGCCACAGGCTCTATGTCCCCAATTATTGACAAAGTAAAAGAAAATGCTCTCAAATTTTATGACGACCTCTCGATGCAAATGAAGCAAAAATCTAAACATATTGATAAGTTGCGTGTAAAGGTTATTGCTTTTCGCGATTATTATGTAGATGGGCATATGGCTATGCAGATTTCTCCTTTCTTTAATTTACCCGAAGAAAAAGCAGATTTTCAGACATTTGTAAGTAGTATTCAAGCCGATGGCGGTGGAGATGAACCCGAAAATGGCTTGGAGGCTCTTGCTTTGGCTATTCAATCTGATTGGAGCAAAGAAGGTGATAAACGCAGACAGATTATTGTATTATGGACAGATGCCAGCACCCACCCTTTGGAGTTTAAAGAGGATAGCAAGCCGCAAAACTACCCAACAACCCAAATTCCTAAAAACTTTGATGACCTCACTGACCTTTGGGATGGACAAACAATGAACCGTGCCGCCAAACGCCTCATTTTATACTCTCCCGATGCTTACGCTTGGACAGATATCGCCAACCATTGGGAAAATACTATTCAGTACCCTTCCAAAGCAGGTGAAGGATTAAGCGAAATTGATTACCAAACCATTTTAGATGCTATTGCCAACAGTGTCTAACTTTTTCTGAAACTCTTACTATCCCGATTCAATATCTTTTGTCTAAATTTCTTATTTAAAATCTATAAAAATGCAGTATTTCAAGAAACTCAATAATTTACTTGGTTGGATTATCTTTCTGATTGCTACCTCTGTCTATTTACTCACACTTGAACCTACCGCAAGTTTTTGGGATTGTGGCGAATTTATCGCCTGTTCGGCAAAATTGCAAGTACCTCACCCACCAGGTACACCGTTTTTCTTGCTTGTAAACAGAATGTTTGCAATGCTTGCCTCAGAGCCTACGCAAATTGCTTTTATGGTGAATGTTTCCTCAGCAATTTGCAGTGGCTTTACAATACTTTTCTTGTTTTGGTCTATCAGCTTGTTGGCTCTCAAGTTTTTCAACCAAGAGAAAAAAGATTTTGAGCCAAGCAAAGCCCAAACGCATAGCATAATGCTTGCCAGCAGTGTCGGAGCACTCGCCTATACTTTTTCAGACTCATTTTGGTTTTCTGCAGTAGAGGCCGAAGTATATGCCATGTCATCTTTCTTGACAGCCTTTATTTTTTGGGCAATGCTCAAATGGGATACACTCCAAGACACGCAAAGCGAATATCGTTGGCTTTTACTCATTGCCTATCTGATAGGACTTTCCATAGGTGTCCACCCCCTCAATTTGCTCACTATTCCAGCCTTATCAATGATTTATTATTTCAAAAAATCTCAAGAAATTACTCTGAAAGGTTCTATTTATGCAATTTTAATAGGTTCAGGTATTCTACTTTTTTTGATTTGGCTGATTCCTGGACTTCCTACGTTTGCCAAAAATATTGAAGTATTTTTCGTAAATGTATTGGGCTTACCTTTCAACTCGGGTGTTGTATTTTTGCTTGTACTTATCACAGTAGGACTTACTCGCGGAATTTTGTTCACTATAAAAAAACAAAAACCTCTCCTCAACACAGTTTTATTAGCTATTTCATTAGTGCTGATTGGTTATGCTTCTTATGGAATTATTTTAATACGCTCTGCTTACAATCCACCTATTGATGAAAACAACCCCGAAGATTTGGTTTCGCTGATTTCTTATCTGAATAGAGAGCAATATGGTAGCCGACCTTTGTTTTTTGGTCCTATCTATACCGAAAAACCTGTGAATTACATCAATACTACCCCCATCTACACCAAAGATAAGGAAAAAGGAAAATACGTGATATATCGCTACAACCGCGAACCTGAATACGACGAAAATGCAAAAATGATTTTCTTTCCTCGCTTATACAGCTCAGACCCTTATCATATTTTACTCTACGAAAAATATTTGGGGCTAAAAAGGGGAGAAGAGCCAAGTTTTTTCGATAATTTCCGCTTCTTTTTTACGTATCAATTGGGGCATATGTATTGGCGTTATTTCGGATGGAATTTTATAGGCAGAGAAAGTGATATTAAAGATGCAGGTGTTTTGCTTTTTGGCAATGATACAGACGCTCCCGACTACATCAAAAACAACAAAGCTCGCAACCGATTTTTTGCTATTCCGTTTCTTTTAGGAATGTTGGGATTTGCTTTCAACATTATTCGTAATAAGCAAACTGCCGGAATGCTCGGATTACTCTTTTTCATGACAGGCATCGCTCTAATTATTTACCTGAACTCTCCTCCCGTAGAACCTCGTGAGCGTGATTACATTTACGTAGGTTCTTTTTACGTTTTTGCAATATGGATTGGTTTTGGCGTGCTCGCACTCATAGAACTTATTGAAGCACAACTTAATAAGCAAACTCATACAACTTCGCTCTCTTATCAAAAACCTCTCGCTTGGGGTATAGCAAGTATTTTGGGCATACTTTGTGTAGGGCTTATGGCTTGGCAAGGTTGGGACGACCACAACCGCTCTAATCGCTATTACTCCGTAGATTCGGCACGAAACCTACTGAGTTCTTGTGAGCCTAATGCTATTCTTTTCACAGGTGGTGATAACGATACCTTCCCGCTTTGGTATGTGCAAGAAGTAGAAGGATTTCGCACCGATGTGAGAGTTTGTAATACGAGCTTATTAGGTACAGACTGGTACATCACCCAAATGAAACAAGCTACATATGACTCTGACCCATTGCCTATTTCTTTGAAAGAAGAACACTATCGGATGGGAACTAATGATGTGGTCTTTATTACTAAACATCCTTTTATGCCCGAAAAAGATGCTCAACAAATCTTTGAACAAGGCATAGAACTTCAGCAATATATGAATTTGGTTGTACAAAACAATAAATATACACAAATTCTCACCTCCGATGAAGATGTTGAGAACTTTTTGCCCTCTCGAAAATTGATTCTGGATATTTCCAAAGATGTTGATTACATCAAAAGTGCAGGTTTTTTGCCCAAAGGTACTGATACCTTGCTCAAATATGGAATGTATTGGGAACTGCCTAAAAATAAAAACCGAATAGATAAAGATGAGTTTGTCATTCTCAATATTATTGCCAACAATCATTGGCGAAGACCTATTTACTTTGCTCCCAAGCTCAGCGAGGAAGATTATGTAGGTCTGAAAGATTATATGCAAATTGAAGGATTGGCTTACCGCCTGCTACCTGTGCCTGTCGGCTTGCTTGCCCCCAATAAAGAGATTTTCGTAAATGCCGATTTGAGCTACGAGCTAATAATGAAAGAGAAAAAACACAATTTCAAGGGCAAAGAAATTGTAAGAAAAATGTATTGGCGAAGTTTGGATAATCCCAAAGTATACCATAATGAAGATTATTTAGGCTTTATTTCGCAAGCACGCGAACATATCTATGAAGTAGCCAAAACACTCATTGAGGAAGGAAAAAAAGAAAAAGCCAAAGAATTGATGTTATTTTCATTGAAAAAAATACCCATAGAAAGCATACCCTACGATATTTACGTAGCTCAATTAGTCCCTTTACTCTATGAAGTTGGCGAAAATAGTCTTGCTGATAGCCTCTACCAACACATCACCCAGCAAGCAAAAATTATCATTGATTACGCAATGGAAAATTACAGCTCTCGCAACGATTTAAAGATGAGGCAACAAATAATTATTTTCTACCAATATGCCAAAGATTTGCAAAAAATAAAACCCGAAGAGGCGGCAAAATGTAAAGAGTTTTATGAAAAATATGCTCGTAAATTGAGCTCAAGTTCGGAATTAGAGGTAGAATAGCCAAAAACCTCATAGGCAAGTGTGTCTATGAGGCTTTATTTTTAATTTTGAAAAACTTTTATGCTAAATCAATTTTCCGTGTCAGATACACATCTTGTACAGCATTGAGCAATTCTATGCCTTCTTTCATAGGTCTTTGGAAGGCTTTGCGTCCCATAATTAAGCCCATGCCTCCTGCACGTTTGTTGATAACCGCAGTAGTTATGGCTTCTGCCATATCCGATGCTCCCTTGGATTCGCCTCCTGAGTTGATAAGCCCGATTTTACCCATATAGCAGTTGGCAACTTGATAGCGGCACAAATCTATGGGGTGCGAAGTGGTTAGCTCTTCATACATTTTTTTGTGCGATTTACCGAAGTTGAGAGCAGTAAAGCCCCCATTATTTTCAGGAAGTTTTTGCTTAATAATATCTGCCTGAATAGTTACGCCTAAATGATTGGCTTGCCCTGTAATATCAGCCGCTACGTGATAATCTACGCCGTCTTTCTTGAAAGCACTATTGCGAGCATAGCACCAAAGCACTGTAGCCATACCAAGCTCGTGAGCCATTTCAAAGGCTTCAGCTACTTCTACAATTTGGCGAGAAGACTCCTGCGAACCAAAATAAATAGTAGCTCCTACGGCTACAGCTCCCAAATTCCAAGCCTCACGCACCGAACCAAACATAATTTGGTCGTATTTATTAGGATAGGTAAGTAATTCGTTGTGATTGATTTTCACCAAAAAAGGTATTTTATGAGCATATTTGCGAGACATCAAAGCTAAATTTCCAAAAGTTGTTGCTACAGCACTGCAACCGCCCTCCACAGCAAGTTTAATGATATTTTCAGGGTCAAAATAAATAGGATTAGGTGCAAACGAAGCCCCCGCAGAGTGTTCTATGCCTTGGTCTACGGGCAAAATAGAAAGATACCCCGTGCCTTTGAGCCTTCCGTGATTGAACATCGCTTGCAAACTACGCAAAACTTGCGGATTGCGGTTAGATTTGGCATACACCTCATCTACAAAGTTTTTGGAAGGCTTTTGTAAAAGTTTCTTATCAATAGTCTTACACTCATGATTGAGCAATTTTTCGGCATTAGAGCCAAGAATTTCTACAATTTTGTCGTAATTTAGCATAATTTCAAGGGTTTGGTGAATTTTCGAGCAAATATACAAAGTTATGTTGAGGTATAAAATGCTTTCATTGATTTTCCTTGATTTGGGAAGATAGGAAAAAACTACTATTATTGTGAGCAAGTCGATAGACAAATGAACTTATATCATAACAGGTTTCGTTTCAAAGTAGCTATTATCATAGTGGCATTTCTGATAGGCTTTGTTTCGTTGTATTACACTCATACTTTGGTCAACCAACTTATACAGCGAGAAAAAGCTCAAATTAAGCTTTTTAGTAAAGCTCTGCGATATTTGTGGGATAAAGAAAATGAGGAGTCTATGAAATTTATCTTGGAGGAAATTATCAAAGCCAATACCTCTGTACCTACCATTGCCACCGACGAAAATGAAAATATTATCACTGAACGCAACCTCAATACCCAAGGAATGGATGAAGAAGCAAAACAACTTTACCTGGAAAAAGAGCTTGCCCGAATGAAAGAAGAATTCCCACCTATTAAAATCAGTATCGGTAAAGACCGATATCACTTCATTTATTACCGTAGCTCCGATTTAATTTACCAACTCAAATATTACCCCTACATACAGCTTACCGTAATAGCTATTTTTGGCTTACTTACCTATTTAGCATTTAGCTACTCTCGCCGAGCCGAGCAAAACCAAGTATGGGTCGGGCTTGCCAAAGAAACTGCCCATCAGCTTGGCACTCCTATTTCTTCGCTACTAGCTTGGGTAGAATATCTGAAAAATAATGATATGACAGAAGAAATATTAGAAGAAATCAATAAAGATGTAAGACGTCTGGAAATAGTAGCGGCTCGTTTTTCAAACATTGGCTCACAAACAGCTCTTCTGCGAGAAGATATTGCCAAAATTATCAAAGAAATGCTCGATTATCTACGTCCACGCATTTCAACTAAAATTCAGCTCGAATATCATAATTTTCTACCACAAAACTTTTCTGTAAGGCTTAACAAATACCTGTTTGAATGGGTGATGGAAAATCTTATCAAAAATTCAGTAGATGCCATTCACGCAGAAGGAAGAATAGTAGTAGAAACTCGCCTTTCTAGCAAAGATAAACTACTTTATATTGACATCAGCGACAACGGTAAAGGTATACCTTCTCGTAAAATTAAGCGAGTATTTGACCCCGGCTATACTACCAAAAAAAGAGGCTGGGGACTTGGGCTTACCCTCGCCAAAAGAATTATTGAAGAATATCATAAAGGTAAAATTTTTGTAAAATATTCCGAAATTGATAAAGGCACCAAGTTCAGAATTATACTCAGAACTTGACTTGATGAAAAAAAGTATTGATTTCGTAAAAAAGCTCAGTTCGGCTCATAAAAAAGCCTAATCTTGAAAAAAATATGCAAAAACTAACGCTTACCATTGCATTGCTTACCCTGTTGTTAGCCTGCAAGCAATCAGTTCAAAACACAAATGAGCAGAAAAAAGATACCACCGAAAAAGTTGAAAGCACTAACAACGCTACTAAAAAAAGACAGAAGCTGAAAATGCTTCGCTGAAAGCGAATGACCAACTCCCTGATATTAGTTTGCAAGGGCTTACTACTGCCCACAAAGTAAAGAAATGATAACAATTGAATGGAAAGAAGGAAAAACCTCTAAAATGATGTATGCTCCCCAAGGTTCTCAGAAATTTGTAGAGGCTAAAATAGTTGGAGGTAAAGGCAGTATGCGAACTATGAGTTCATCTTCAAGATAAAAAGACTTTGGAGAGGCAAATAACAAAACTACCACTGATGAAGCAAAATATGGCGTAGCAAGTCTCGTGAGAAAAATTTATTGGAATAACAAATTTGAAAAAAAAGCAAACAAAGCAACACTATCGCTGAATATTCGCAAGAAGGTACTGCCGAAGAGCAACTATTTATTTTACAAAACTGCTGACGGAAAAGAAGAGCCTATTTCTGCCCAAGTAAATCTATAATGAAATGTGGTGAGTTTTGCATGTGTATAAAGGCAATAGACACTCAGCAACCAAGAAACTGAAAAGTTAATACCTGTATCTCAAATTCAAAGCCCTCTTAATGGAAAAGGGGGCTTTGCTATTTAATACAATCAGGTTTTTTGTTTCTTTTTCTTGGCGGCAGGGAAAAGCACGTTGTTCAAGATGAGCCGATAGCCTGGTGAATTGGGGTGTAGATTGAGGTCGGTAGGTTCTTCACCTACAAAATGCTGATAATCTTCGGGGTCGTGTCCGCCGTAGAATGTCCAAGTTCCTTTGCCTTGTATGCCGTGAATATAGCGAGCCTCGTTACAAACTTTATTTTCAGCCATTACTACAACATCAGATTTGATAACGCGATTTTTGAAAGCCGTTGTTTGTCCCATAAATCCTTTGATAAGAGTTTCATGATTTTGAGTAAGCATCGTTGGTACAGGGTCCCATTTAGCTGAAAAAGTAAATAGCTGAAAAAAATCAGTTTTTTCATTTACACCTCTTTCGTGTTGTTGGTTATCGATATCAGAATATTCATATACGTAAGGATTTTTTTCTAAACGAAAATTTTTGAAAGCAAAAGTATTTTGGAAATTGAGTTTTTCTTGGGCTTGTGGGTCGGCTCCATCGCCATCATACATACTTTCGCAAATATCCACGCCTTCGGCGGCAAGGGCAATATCAAAGGTATCGGTAGCCGAACACATTGCAAACATAAATCCACCTCCAATCACATACTCGCGTATGCGTTTTACTACCGCTAATTTGAGTTGAGAAACTTTGGAAAAGCCCCATCTTTTGGCAAGAGTTTCCAATTCCTTTTTTTCCTGCACATACCAAGCCTGATTGCGAGCCATTGCATAGAATTTTCCTTGTTGCCCCGTGAAATCTTCGTGATGCAAGTGCAACCAATCATACTCTATGAGTTTGCCTTGCATAATTTCATCATCATAAATGAGGTCATAAGGAATTTCGGCATAAGTTAGCACCAACGTAACGGCATCGTCCCAAGGTTGTTTGGTTTTTGGGGAATAAACGGCTATTTTGGGGGCTTTTTCTAGTTTCACTACATCCATATTTGCCGAAGGGCTAGCAATTTCGGCAAGCACTTGGTTGTATTGAGCCGAAGAAATTACCTGAAAACTTATTCCACGAATGGTTAGTTCATTTTGAATGCGAGGGTCAAACTTTGTTCCAAAACTTCCGCCTCTATAATTCAAGAGCCAATCTACCTCCTGTCCGATTTTCTGCAATACCCAATAGGCAATGCCGTAAGCCTTCAAATGATTTTTTTGGGTTTTATCCATTGGAATTAGGATATAATTAGCTTTTACTGCCCAAACAGAAACCCAAAAAAAGCCTATCAAAACCAATCTTTTCATGTTTATTTCTTTTTTATTCGCATTTATTTGCATTGCAAATTTTGAACCACTTTCTACCAATTAAACATTTTTTTAGAGAAAACGTTTACTAATCGTGTGTATTCTCGCCCAAAAAACATTGCAAAAATACGCTTGTTCCTTGAGGCAGGGCTTCAATGGTAAATTTGGAATTGATTTCAGATGCTCTTTTTTGCATATTTTTTAGTCCGTAGTGGTGTTCTAAATTTTTTTTACTCAAGTTGATGCCTACGCCATTATCCTGAACTATCAGCGTAAGATTTTCTTGATTACTTTGCAAAAAAACTTTGATTTCAGTAGCTTGGCTATGTTTGAGTGCATTATTGAGACTTTCTTGGAAAATGCGAAAAATATTGAGTGCTTTCAAAGAATGAAGCAGAAAATCGTTTTGCAAATCATCTTGCAAGATAATTTTTACTCCTTGCAAATTTTCATTTAGCCGCCAGATAATTTCCTGAATACGAGAAAGCAAATTCTCAAGACTAATAGCCTGCTGATTGATAGCCCAAATGGTTTCACGAAGTTCGTTAATAGTTCCCTTGGTAAATTGAGAAAGTTCTTGAATACGTTTATTTTGTTTGGTCAGATCGGTTGTTTTATCAATTTGTTCCAAACTCGTAATGATATAGGTGAGTTGTGAGCCTATGTTATCGTGTAATTCACGTGCTATGTGTTCTTTTTCTTTTTGTAGTTTTTGTGTTAGTTCCAGCTCTTTCAAACGCTTCTTCAATCTTTTTTGGGAGATAAAGCGTATCAAAAAAGCAAACAGCGTAAAAATGATGCTCACAAAACCTACAACAAACCACCACTCTCGCCAAAAGGGCTTTTCTACTATCAGAGGAATGCTTAAAATATCGGAATGTATGCCCAAAGCATTTTTCATTTGTACTTGTAGAGTAAAATATCCGTAATCTAAATTACGTAAATTGAGTTGGTGCTTGCTGGGAAGGTTTATCCAAGAGCTATCTTTTTCTTTAAGTCTATAAAACAGTGAGTTTTCATCTTCATTCAAATAGCTTAGCAGAGCACATCGCAAAGTTAAATCTTTGTTTTTCCAAGATAACGCAAGCGGTTTATCTTTCTGCCAAGCAACGCTTTCTTGCAAATTATGCATTGAAAGTAACTCTAAACGAGGTTTTGAGTGAGGCAGTGCTAAAATTTTATCCATATTAAGCCGAAAAGCTCCCTTGTTGCTCAATACAAAGATATAATTGCCTTGTGAAACAACCCGATTGATAGCTACATTCCAATCAGGAGGAACCAAATAAATCCCTAATCGCTTACTTAAACCATTTTGGGCATCTACTTGATACAAATACTTATCAGAAACAGCCCAGATAAGACTCCGATAACGAAATATGCTTAAAATTCTTTCTTGCGACTTTACCTGAAATAAAAGTTTATCGTTTTCAAAGACACTGATACCTTTTTCAGTGGCTATCCAGAAAATATTGGGGTTTTCTTTGAATATATCGTACACTGTACCTGAAAGTAATCCTTCTTTTTGAGTAAAATTTTTGATTTCCAAAGTTTCTGGATTGATACGGCTGATGCCATCGCCATAAGTACTTACCCATACATACGAAGGAGAAAGATGAATTTTTTCTAAATTATCACTTATCAATCCTTTCTGAAAATTGAGAGTATCTATCTGTGAATCGTTTCGCATTACAACCAAGCCTTTACCAAAAGTTGCAATCCACATTTTTCCATTTTTGCTTACAATATCGGCAATGCCTGTGCAGTGTGTACCTTTGGAAAGAGTTCGTAAATCTTTTTGTACATACCAATTATACAAAGAGCCTATGAAAATTTTATCATTCCAAAATTGCATAGCACGGCTATCGGATAAAGCTAAAAATTTTCTCTCATTTGTATAGTTATTGAAAATGTGAATGCCTTTTTTGCCCAAAAAAAATGTCTGCCAATCATTCGTATAACAATTCACGATTTCATCGTCAATATCATAATTTTCAAGGTAAGAGATATAACGAAATAAACCTTTTCCGAAAACACCCAACCATAGATTTTTTTCATAGTCTTGTAGCTCTAAAACTTCCACAATACCTTCGTTTTCTGTATCAGAAAGAATGTTTTGAATAAGCGAAGCATTGGGCGAGGAAAAGTACTTAAAATAAATCTTTTGGTGAGAAAATAAAACCTTTTGAGCAGTATAGGGTAAAATTTTGAGATTAGGCGTTATTTGATACAAGCCTTTTTCATAGACTTGCAGAATAATATTTTGTGAGCTATCTTCTGAAATAGCTTGTACCATATTACCAGGCAAGCCATTATCGGCATCGAAATGCAAGAAATCTTTACCATCAAAACGACTTAGCCCTTTATCCGAAGCAATCCACAAAAACCCCCTTTTGTCTTGATACACAAAATTGACATACTCACTTTTCAAGCCGCTGGCACGAGTATAATGCTTGAAAACAGGCTTTTGGGCAAATGAGGTAAAGCATAATGAAAAGTAACTAAAACAAACGAGGTGAAATAATAATTTCCTCTTCCTCATCTTCTTCAAGGATATCTTGTTTTTTCTTTTTGCGTTCCGTAGGCGTATTTTTCAAAGGCTTTTGATAGCGTAACATAATTTCATGGCTACCCAAAGTATGGCGATTGAGAGCAGTAGTAGGAAAATCATAAGCATAGCTGATACGTAAGCCTTGAAGTGTATTAAATTCAAACAGAACGCTTATGTTGGCTCGGTACCGATACGCTATACCTGTACCAAACTTTTGCTTGTACCACGACTGCAAAGTAACATCAAAATTTAAAGGTGCCGCTTCTACAGCTCGCAAAAGAGCTGATGGTTTGAGTTGGAAAGTTTCTCCCAAGTCAAATATGTATCCTGCCATCAGAAAATAATGTCTGTATTGTCTTGCTTGGCTTTGCAGAAGCCCTTGCGTATCTTGTGAAAATCGATGCGTGATAATACGAGGCACAGAAAAACTCATAAAAAGCCGCTCATTATTAAACCAAAGTCCAGTACCAACATTAAAAAGTGTACGGACGATGTTTTCTTCCAAAGTAGGGTCGTTATTAAAGCTATTACCACTGATTTGCGAAGAGTTGTAGATAAGTTCTGAGCCTCGAAAACTATATTGTGTAAAACCTGCCTGCAAACCTAAAGAAAGGTTTCCATTATTTGCCGTAGGAATACGATAGGCGTATTGAGTAGCAAACTCAAAACTTTGGGTTTTGCCAATCTTATCAAGGTTCAAAAGTAGTCCTGCTCCCAAGCGATTTTGCCACAAAGAAGCATCCATGCCTAAAATGGCAGTAGTAGGCGAAGCGGCAATACCTGCCCATTGCTTGCGATATAAAACTCCAGCATTGAGCAAATTATGGCTTCCTACATAAGCAGGATTGATAGCGGCAGTATTGAAAACATACTGCGTATAGAGTGGGTCTTGCTGAGCTTGCACCGCCCAATAAAAAAAACAAAAACAAAGCCTGAAAAAATACTTCACACTCAAATACTTTTTTATCAAAGTTATAAAAATTTTGTTAGATGAAAAAAGTTTTCAATCATTTTCTTGCTTACGACTTTAAATTGATCGAAAGCACAATGCAAATTTAGTGGTAAAACTTGATTTACATTTTTTTAGAGTAAAAAACCGTAATATTTCCAAAATAAATTGTAAAATTCAACCTTTCGCACCTTACAAATTCATAAAAGCTATGGAATATCGCATTTACGATTATTTTTACTCGATTTTTCATAGTTTGCTTTACTTATTCATTTTTACCCAAATTCTTCTGTAATGGTAGCAGAAAAAAATTCTCGTAAAAAAACATGCTATTTTTTATGTAAAAAATTGTTTATCAATTTTTTGTATTTCAATTTGCATGGAAAATCAATTTGGTTTTTGTATGAAAAGTTTTGTATCAGACGCAATATCTTGCACGAAAAATAAAAGCCTCAAAAAATTTTGTTTTCTCAAAACATTTCTTTTACTTTGAGTTTGGGAGGGACTTGTTTCTCTCAAGGCAAGTAAAAACTCTTAAACTGAAATACTTACCTTATATGTCTTATACATTTGTCAAACAAAACTTTCAGAGCAAGTCTATTATCAAAGTAATTGGTGTGGGCGGTGGTGGCAGCAACGCCGTTAATCATATGTTTAACAGAGGCATAAAAGATGTAGAGTTTGTAGTATGCAATACCGACGCTCAGGCTCTGAATGCCAGCCCCGTACCTACAAAACTGCAAATAGGTATCAATCTTACTGAAGGTTTAGGAGCAGGAGCCAACCCTGAAAAAGGTAGAGAAGCGGCTCTGGAAAGCAGAGAAGATATCAGAGAGTTACTTTCCAATCATACAAAAATGGTATTTGTAACCGCTGGTATGGGCGGTGGTACAGGTACAGGTGCCGCACCTGTTATTGCTCAAATTGCACGTGATTTAGGTATTCTTACCGTAGGAATTGTTACTGCCCCTTTTAGTTTCGAAGGCAGAAAGAAAATTGAACAAGCCAAGCAAGGAATAGAAGAATTGCGTAAATATTGCGATACACTTATCATTATTTCAAACGATAAACTCAGAGAAGTCTACGGTAACTTGTCTATGTCCAACGCTTTTGCCCAAGCAGATAATATTTTACTTACTGCCGCCAAAAGTATCGCCGAACTTATCACAGTTCCCGGTTATGTAAATGTAGACTTTGAAGATGTAAAAACTATTATGACTAACTCAGGTACAGCTGTCATGGGTTCTGCTAAAGCCGAAGGAGAAGACAGAGCCTACAAAGCCGTAGAAGAAGCTCTCAATTCACCTCTGCTCAACAATCGTGATATACGTGGAGCCAAAAAAATGCTCGTTTCTATAATGTCTTCTGACAAAGCAGAGTTGCGATTAGACGAATTTACAACCGTAATGGACTATATCACCGAAAAAATAGGTGGAGAAGCCGATAACGTAATTTGGGGGCAAGGTATAGACCCTACCCTCGGAGAGGCTGTTCGTGTAACGGTGATAGCCACAGGTTTTATCGCAGATACCGATAATCCCTACGAAAAAAAAACAAATGATACCAAAATCATACATGATTTAGAAACAGGCTCTAAAAAGGTACAAGAGTTAAGTCAGCCCGATGAAAAAATACTCACTACTTCTACCATTCAGCCTAAAAAAATACAAGACGAAGAAAAAGTAGAGAAAAAAGAAAAAGAAGTAGTATTCGAAATTAGCACTCAGATAGAAAGCATAAGCACAGAAAAACCCAATGCAGAAAGCATGCCTGGTAAGATTGTTTACAATTTGGAAGAAAAAACTCCTGAAAAAACAACCAAAGACCTGAGAAAATTAGAGGAAGAAATCGCCAAACAAGAGCTAAAACGCAAAGAAGAAGAATCTGCCAAAAAACGATTAGAAATCCTCAAATCTTTAAGCAATAACTACGAAACCTCTTCCGAAGATATCAAATACAAAAGCGATGTACCTGCTTTCAAACGCAGAGGAATTGAATTAGAAGAGATCAAATTTTCAGATAAAGAAATTTCTCGGTATAGTTTGGATGGCGACAATCAAATTACAAGTAATAACAAGTTTTTTACCGATAAACCTGACTAAAAGCTCACAAGAACCTGTAAGGAAAACCAAATTCTTACAGGTTTTCAGCTCATTAAGCTCTGTAAGGCAATCCAAGCCATAAGCCCTGCACCAATCTCAAGAGCTTGTTCATCAATATCAAAAGTGGATGTATGTACTCCTGAAATGATACCTTTGGTTTCGTTGCGAGTGCCTAGACGATAGAAGCAGGCATCTGCTACTTGTGAATAGTAAGCAAAATCTTCTGCCGCAAGCCAAATATCTAAATCTACTACATTTTCTTTGCCTAAATACATTTCTGCCCAAGATTTTGCTTTTTGCGTAAGCAAAGGATTATTTTTCAGAAAAGGATAGCCTCGTCTCACCTCAAATTCGCACTTGCCACCCATTGCTTCTGCAATGCTATAAGCCATTTTCACCATCTTTTCGTGAGCTGTATTTCGCCAAGTTTCATCAAAAGTTCGGAAAGTACCTTCCAAGTAAACTTCATTAGGCAAAATATTCGTTGCTCCGTTGGCAATAACTTTCCCAAAAGAAAGCACCGAAGGAATTTTAGGAGGTGCATTCCGACTGACAATCTGTTGCAGAGCTACTACAATATGCGAGGCAATCAGTACGGAATCTATACAATTTTCAGGCATAGCGGCATGCCCACCTTTCCCTATTACTTTTACATAAAGTTCATCAGCACTTGCCATATACATACCCTCACGAAACCCCACTTTGCCCACAGGCAAAAGTGGCATTACATGTTGCCCAAATATTGCCTGCGGTTGCGGATTCTCAAGTACTCCTTCTCGTATCATTAGCGAAGCACCACCAGGTATTTTTTCCTCACCGGGCTGGAAAATCAGCCGTACAGTACCCTCAAAATAGCTTTTTAATTCCTGCAAAATTTTAGCACAGCCTAAAAGTGAAGCCGTATGAACATCGTGTCCGCAGGCATGCATTATCCCTTCGTTTTGAGATTTGTAAGGAACATTATTCTGCTCTACAATAGGTAAAGCGTCTATATCAGCACGCAAAGCTATGGTTTTGCTTTCAGGATTTTGCCCTCGGATAGTAGCTACAATACCTGTACCCGCTATCCCTGCCTTGAACTCTATACCATAAAGCTTTAAATATTGTGCAATATATTCGGCCGTTTTGTACTCCTGAAAAGAAAGTTCGGGATGGGCGTGTAAGTGTCTACGATGCCCCTGAATTTCGGTAAAATATATTTTCGCTAAATTTTGTACAACTTCGGGATTGACATTCATAGCAATCTTTGTTATGTAAAAGAAGAAAATAAAACCTCATAAGCAACAAACTTACGAGGTTTTCAGTAATTGAGTTATTTTTTTGTTACTTTTTTTCTAAAAAATCAAAGAGTTCTTTGCGTGCTTCGTTTGTTTTCAGACTGCGAGAAACTTTAGTGTAATATTGATAGCGGTCATAAACGTAATCATAAGCAAATTTAGCAAGTTCAAGGCGTTCTTTTTCAAAACCGATAAGGCTTATTATTTCTGCCAC
Organism: uncultured Cytophagales bacterium; assembly: GCA_938002655.1. Classification (GTDB taxonomy): domain Bacteria; phylum Bacteroidota; class Bacteroidia; order Cytophagales; family Thermonemataceae; genus Raineya. The sequence goes on along the minus strand of CALLAC010000017.1, from coordinate 76,509 downwards.
CTGCTCGGAAGAGAAATAACCCGTGTTTTTCATCGAAAATTTAGCAATTCGTAATTTTTCCTCATCATTTGTTTCTTCTTTCATATTGCGTTTGATTTCCTCAAACTCGCTATCTAAAACACGCATAGCGTAGCGGTCAGTGGGCATAGGTTGCTCAGATTTATTAGCTTCGGGCCGGGTTTGTGGTTCAGAATTAGGCTTCTGAATAGGATATTCAGGCTCTTCTTCCTCTTGTGCTGAATTGGGAAAGCTCGGAAAAGGATTGCGAAAAATAGGAGCGGAAAAACGAAAAATTCCTGTAAAATCATTCAAGCTTTGCAGGCTTAACCTGTACCTACCTCGTTTTTTGCGAAGTACAAAAGAAAGATTACTTAAGCCTATCACAGGAATTTTTTTCTCTAAAACCACAGGCTCGGTCTGAGAATTGATAATTATCTTTATCCAGTAAAAGCCGTCCCAAAGATTATCGGCACGAGCATACAAAGAAGGCGTGGTACTTATAAGATTGCCATTGACATACATTATAAACGGCTCATCTTCAATACTTTGCACAGTAATAGAGGAAAACTGCCCAAAACAGCAGAACACCCACCCAAAAAACGAAGTCATTAGTAAGATTTTTAGCATAAACAGATGTAATTTTAAAGAGATATGCATCAAATTTGATACCCAATTTAGCAAAAATTTTTGATTTCCAAGATTTTTAGTATTCTTTTTCCTCGAAATGTTTTAAGCGTTCTTGCATATAATTTTTGAAAAAATAACTCTCATCTTCGTCCAAAAAATCAACTTTCAAACCAATAGAAAAAACACGATTTTTATACTTTTCTGTAAAATCCATCTTTCGCAATTTTACAGCATCTTTTTCGGTACAAAGCAGAAAACATTCAGGATTTTGCTCTAAAAACTCACTGAAAGCGGCTATATCTTCTCTACTAAAAAAACAATGATCGGGGAAAATGAAGTGTTTTTGCACATAGAATCGCTCTTGCATATCTCTTTCAAAATAATGAGGCTGAGCTATCCCTGAAACCAATGCTACTTTTTGTAAAAGAGGCTCTTCGCTTTGGTTAAAAATATTGCGAGGTTTCCCATATCTGACATACGTAAAAAGTACTTTGCAAGTAGGGGCGTATTTTTGTATATTGTGCCTTATGTTTTCTTTTTCTATTTCAGGAATTTGCGAAGGGCATTTGGTTACGACAATTAAATCGGCTCGGCGAGCTTGTTTTCGAGCTTCGCGAAGCCTACCCACAGGAAGAAGATAGTCTTGATAGAATAAATTTTTATAGTCGGTAAGTAGAATTTGAACATGAGGCTTTATGCTTCGGTGCTGAAAAACATCATCAAGCAAAATCATTTGTATTTCGGGATGACAAGCCAAGAGTTCAGGAATTGCCAAAATTCTCTCTTCACCTACACAAACTCTGATTTTATCACCAAATTTAGCATACAATTGCAAAGGTTCGTCTCCTATTTCCTGAGCAGAACTTTCAGGTGTTGCTATACGAAACCCTCTGCTTTTTCTGCCATAACCTCTGCTCAAGGTAGCAATTTTATATTCTGATGCAAATAATCGTATCAAATACTCAATAAAAGGCGTTTTACCCGTACCACCCACTCTCAAATTTCCTACACCAATAGTAAACAAATCAAATCTTACGGATTTGAGCTTGCCTGTATCATAAAGCCAATTTCGTACATCTGTAACCCAGCCATATAGCACCGCCAAAGGGAAAAGTAAAGATTTCATCACAAAAAAATTTTGACAAAATTACGTTTTTCCAAAAATTTTTTGGCAAGGAATTTGCATGTTAAATAAATGTTAAATATTTTTGTATTATACTTTAAAAATGATGGTTTCACCAACTAACTAACTTTATGCGAGATGAAAAACACAGAAAAAAAGCTCTTTTTGGTAAATGGTGTGTGGCTAGTGGCTCCCGAAAATAGCTTGGCAAATGCTGAAAGCCTTAAAAGGTTCTATAAACGCCAAAAGCTATTTATTCGTTGGGCAAAGCGTTTTATGGTAGGTCCTGTATTAGGCTTGATGATTGCCTTCGTGTTTTTACAAATGCAACAACCTTTATGGATTAGTGTAATTGTAGGAGGTATTATAGGCATAAGTGGGTTATTTGCTCCGTTCAAATATGTCAAGAACTCTTATTGGCTCGTATTAGTTATCTTATACGGATTTTTGATAAGTCAGATGATTGTAAATAGATTTTAGAAAAACTAACAAATATTACGAAGACCTATAAGAATAGCAGTGAAATCTTATAGGTCTTTTTTTTCGCAAATAAATTTTCGTTTATTTGCGAAAAACTTTGCTACTATGAGTTCTAATATAGAATTTGCTCTTATTACCGGCGGCAGCCAAGGATTGGGAAAAGCTATTGCTGAAAATTTTGCTCAAAGAAAGATTTCTACTATTTTAGTAGCTCTTCCCGAAAAAAAATTAACAGAAACAGCTCAATATTTAAAAAATACCTACCAAGTAGAAGCCGTAACTCTAGGAATTGACCTTACCAAACCCAATGCTTCCGAAAAGATTTTAGAATTTGTACAGGCAAATCATTTTAGAGTAAAATATCTCATCAACAATGCAGGTATAGGTTATACAGATAAGTTTGAACGACTTTCTACAGATTTCTTGGATAAATTATTAAAAATTAACACGCTTGTTGTCACACAACTTACGAGATTGTTTATTCCTATACTCGCCGAAAACAGCCCTGCTTATATTCTAAATGTTGCTAGTATGGCAGGGCTTTTCACAATGCCTTACAAGGCCGCTTATTCAGCTTCAAAGCATTACGTCGTAGAGTTATCTTTTGCCTTACGTGAAGAGTTAAAAGATAAAAATATCAGCGTAACAGTAGTATGTCCGGGAGGTATAACTACAAATTCCGAAGTATTGGAAAGAATAAAACAAATGGGTAAATTAGGCAGAGCATTAACTGCAAGTCCCGAATTTATTGCCAAAGCGGCTGTAAAAGCAATGATGAACAAAAGAAGGTTGCTTGTTCCTAAATGGCAGGTGAAATTTTACAGCTATTTGCGTTGGTTTTTCCCTAAAAATTGGCAAGCTAAAATTATTGCTAATGCTCTGAGAAAAAAAATAAAAGCATAATAAGCAATCTCTACCATACTACTTTTCTGATTATGCACTCTTTGGATTTGTAAAAAAAGATTGTTATGTTTGTTCTTTAAATGCAAAAACATGAAGATAAATCAAGAAATCTTATCCAATATTGCACACTTGGCTCGCTTAGAAATTGAGCCTAATTGCGAAGAAACTATGATGAATGAATTGAGTAAAATTCTGACTTGGATGGAAAAACTCGATGAAATTGATACCGAGCAAGTAGAACCTTTAACGCACATTTCTACTGAAATCAATATTTTCAGAGAAGATGAGCCCATGCCCTCGCTAAACCATGAGAAAGCACTGCTCAATGCTCCCAAACATGATGCAAACTATTTCCGTGTTCCAAAAGTTATAGAGTAAAATATTTTTTGTAAAATCTGGACCATGGATGTTATGGAATTCGAACTAGATATATTGCCCCTTTCCGTATGGCTTCCACACAAAGAAGCCGCTATCATTGCAGGACCTTGCAGTGCTGAAACCGAAGAGCAACTTGTAGCAACTTGCTTGCAGTTAAAAGATTTGGGTGTGAGTGCCTTTCGTGCAGGTATTTGGAAACCTCGTACAAGACCTGGTAATTTTGAAGGACACGGCGAAATAGCTTTGCCTTGGGTGCAAACTGTCAAGAAACTTATAGATTTACCTTTTGCTATCGAAGTGGCAAGCCCCCAACACATAGAGCTTGCCTTGAAATATGGCGTAGATATTCTTTGGATTGGGGCAAGAACTACGGTCAATCCCTTTAATGTACAAGATTTGGCAGATGCCTTGCAGGGTATAGATGTTCCCGTAATGATAAAAAACCCTGTCAATCCTGATTTGGCTCTATGGATTGGAGCAATTGAGCGTATTCATAAAGCAGGTGTTCGCAAAATAGCGGCAATTCATAGAGGCTTTTCTTCTTTGCAAGAAAGCAAATATCGCAACCCGCCCAACTGGCAAATTCCATTCGAACTCAAAAGAATATTCCCTCATTTGCCTCTGCTCTGTGACCCTAGCCATATCACAGGGGATAGAAAAATGGTAGCAAAAGTAGCCCAAAAAGCCCTCGACTTGAACTATGATGGCTTAATGATAGAAACGCACATCACCCCCGACAAGGCTTGGAGTGATGCTAAACAACAAGTAACCCCCAGCGAATTAGAAGAAATGATCCGCTCTTTCAACTTTAGAAAGCAAAAAACCGATGATATCGACTTTAACAATCGACTTGACGAACTACGCAAACAAATAGATGAATTAGATAGAGAGCTTATTGAAATTTTAGCTACTCGTATGTATTTGGTAGAGCAAATCGGAGAATACAAAAGAGAAAACAATATCAGTATTTTTCAGATAGAGCGTTGGGATGAAATATTCCGTACTCGCCCTCAATGGGCAGAAAAAATGAAGCTCAATAAAGAACTCATCCAAGAAATTTATAAGCTCATTCATGTAGAATCTATTCGTAAGCAAACACAAGTAATGAACAGATTAGCAGAAAAAGTATAAAAGCAAGAGAAACTTTACAAAGATTGCTTCTTTGATGTTTCACGTGGAACATTTGTTGTTTTTATACCCGAGATGTTCCACGTGAAACATCAAGCATTTTTATTTTGATAAATTTCAATAATCTTTTGTAAAGCAAAATCAATATCTTCTTGCGTATTCATACGACTAAAAGAAAAACGTACCGATGGGCGTTCGGAGGGGCAGTTAAGGAATTGTAAAACATGCGAGCGACTTTCTGAACCCGAAGAGCAAGCACTCCCTCCCGATGCCGAAACCCCTGAAATATCCAAATTAAAAAGCATCATCTCTCCTATTTCAGACGCAGGAAAACTAACATTCAAAACCGTATAAAGGCTTCTTTCTATATCGCCACTCATTCCGTTAAATTGTATATCTTCTACGGATTCTTGCAAGCCTTTTATCATTCTTTGCTTCAAACCTTTTATGTAAGCCCGATGGGCAGGCATATCCTGATAGGCAAGTTCAAGAGCTTTGGCAAGCCCAATGATACCTGCTACATTTTCTGTACCACCACGCATATTTCTCTCTTGCGAACCACCCGTGATATAAGCATGAATTTTAGATTTTTGACGAACGAACATAAAGCCTACGCCTTTAGGTCCATGAAATTTGTGAGCGGCACCTACCAGATAGTCTAAAGGTGTTTCTTTGAGATTGTGCACATAATGCCCCATTGTTTGCACAGTATCGGAGTGAAAGTAGGCTTTATAATGCTTGCACATTTCGGCTACTTCTTGTAAGGGTAAAAGGTTCCCAATTTCATTGTTACCGTGCATCAGCGAAACCAAAGCATTTGGATATTTTTGTAATAAATTTTCCAAAGAAGCCAAACGAACATTTCCTTTTTCATCTAAATCTACATAGTGCAGAGGCAAATGTTTACTACGACTGATTTCTTCTAATGTGTGTAAAACCGCATGATGCTCAATCGGAGAGGAAATGAGATGCTCTATGTTCATTGCTTTTACTGCTCCCCACAAGATACAATTATCAGCTTCTGTACCTCCCGAAGTAAAAAAAATTTCCGAAGGACTTGCATGTAATAGCTCAGCAATAGTTTTGCGAGCTTTTTCAATTTCAGCTCTTGCTTGCCTGCCGTGCCAATGTGTAGAAGAAGGATTACCAAAGTTTTCTGTCAGAAAAGGAAGCATAGCTTCAATAACGGCTTTGTCTATTGGAGTAGTAGCGGCGTTGTCTAAATATACTCGCATAAAAATCTTATTTTTGTGCAAACCTACTCAAAAAAAATACAACTTTCAAAAATCATTCAAGCGAATAGAAAAAATTTAGTTTCAAAAAGCTCGAATGTTTTGTTTTTCCAGAATAAAATTTGCAACTTGCTCTAAAAATGATATTATGCTCAACATTTTAGAACAAATCGTCGTTTTCAAACGTACTGAAATTTCTCTACGAATGACACACTATTCGGAAAACAAATGGGAAAATACACCCGAATATGTGCGTAAATGTTTTTCTTTGAAAGAATTTTTACGCAAAGAAAATGCCTCTCAAATTATAGCAGAATTCAAACGACAGTCTCCTTCCAAAGGTATAATCAACAACAAGGCAAGCGTAGTAGAAACTACACGCGGATATGCACAAGCAGGAGCAAGCGGGCTATCTATTCTTACCGATAAAAAGTTTTTTGGAGGTTCGGTACAAGATTTACAAATTGCTCGAACAGGGTTAGAACTACCTATTTTACAGAAAGATTTCATTCTCACAACTTATCAAATTACCGAAGCCAAAGGAGCAGGAGCCGATGTTATCTTACTTATTGCCGCTATTCTTACCGAAGGGCAAATCCGAGAGCTTTCACAATTTGCGAAAAAATTGGGTATGGAAGTAATTTGTGAAGTTCATAATGAACAAGAATTACAAAAAGCTCTTGTTCCTACGGTAGATATTATTGGTGTAAACAACCGAGATTTGCGAACTTTCCAAACTAATTTGGAAATTGCTAAAAAATTGGCAGATAAAATTCCTTCGGACTTTCTCAAAATCGCTGAGAGCGGCATTGAAAAAGTGGAAGATATTGTAATGCTCAGAGAATTTGGATATGAAGGTTTTTTGATTGGTGAAAGTTTTATGCGGCACGAAAAGCCTGCTACCATACTTGCCGAATGGATACAAAAATTACCCCCTCCCCCCCAAGCAAAAACTGTTTCAGAAAACTCGTTAAACATTGAAACAGACTATCAAAATCACTTAAATGAGCCTAAATAAACTTTTCAAAAGTATGCCAAGCAGTAAACTTATCGAAAACTAAAATGCAGAGAAAGAATTACTCTACAAAAAATGCACTTTTTGTTTTATTCCTGACAATCTTTATAGACCTACTTGGCTTTGGAGTTGTTATTCCCATACTGCCTAATTTTGCACGTTTTTTACAGGCGAGTTCTTGGCAAATAGGCTTTTTGGTAGCATCGTATTCGTTGATGAACTTTCTTTTTGCACCATTCTGGGGGGCATTAAGTGATAAAATCGGCAGAAAGCCTGTCATTCTGATTAGTGTAACTCTTACAGGAGTTGCCTATGTTGTTTTTGCATATAGCCATACGCTTTGGCTTTTGTTTGCTTCACGCATCATTGCAGGGATAGGTTCGGCGAATATTGCCGCCGCACAAGCCTATATTGCTGATATTTCAGAACCTAGTAAGCGAACTAAAAACTTTGGCATCATTGGAGCGGCTTTTGGATTAGGACTTATCATCGGGCCCAGCATTGGGGGCATTTTGAATGACATCTACGGAATTGTAGCTGTTGGTTGGTTCATAGTTTTGCTTTGTATAGCCAATCTCTTGATTGCTTTTTTCTTTTTACCTGAAAGCATTATTAAAAAGAGCACTGGTAAGAGTTTGATAATCAATCCGTTAAAAGACCTCCGATTAGCTCTACGCCGAGATGATATAAAAAGACTTTTGTGGCTTTCTTTTGTATTCATTGCTGCATTTATGATGATTCAGCCGACGCTTGCTCTCTTATGGAAAGAGCAAGCAAGTTTGAGCGATAAGCAAATTGGTTATGCTTTTGCATTTATGGGGATAGTTACAGCGTTGATGCAAGGTATATTTGTAGGTAAACTGAATAAAAGATTTGGTGAATATCGTTTGCTTATGTTCGGCTGCATAGCTTTGGTAGTAGCTGGCACTTGCTTTCCGTTGTTTGCTTCTTTACGTTGGTTTGTGCCTTTTGAACTCATAGCCATTGCTTTTTCAGGAATATCTAGTGGTTGCTTTACACCCGCTCTCAATGCTTTACTATCACAAGCTGTTTCAGAGCAAGAACAGGGACGCATATTAGGGATCAATCAGTCTTTTGGAGCTATTGCTCGTATCGTAGGACCTGCCATTGGGCTTGCCATTTATGATATAGACTTTCGTTTGCCCTATTGGTTAGCCGCACTCATAGCAGTTTTACTTTGGTATGCGGCAAAGTTTGTACCAAAAGTTTTGGTGAAAAAGGTTAAAAGCTAAATCCTCTTTTCATTACAATCCAAATCACCAAAGGAGAGCCTAATAAAGAGGTAATCAAATTGATAGGCATTGAAGAATTCGAAAAGAGATTTTGTGCTAAAACATCGCAGAAAAGCAAAACACTTCCTCCGAGCATTGCCGAAGCAGGAAGTAAAACCCAATGGTTGGCAGTTTGAAAAATGCTCCTTGAAAGATGAGGTACCGCCAATCCTACAAAACCAATCGGTCCACAGAAAGCGGTAGTTACGCCCGAAAGTACGCTCACCGACACAATAAGAACCCAGCGAAGTTTGCGAAGATTTACTCCCATACTTTGAGCATACATTTCTCCTAAGAGTAAAACGTTGAGTTTTTGCGTTTGAAAAATAAGCAAAATAAGACCAACACCAACAAATATGGCAACAATAAAAATTTGCTCGTAGTTGGTACTTGCCAAACTACCAAAAGACCACCACAGAAAATCTCTAATTTGCTCGGGGCTACTCAAAAACTGCCATAAGCCAATCAAGGAAATCGCCAAACTGCCTAACATCAAACCAACAATAAGTAAAGTCGTATTGTTGTTTGTAAAACGACTGATAAGCAGGATAAGTATCGTTATTGCCATTGAGCCTATAATGGCAACCGTTGCAATGAGGCTACTTCCGACAATACCCATGTTTTGCAAAGCCGACCAAGAAATGCCCGAACTCAAAGTGATAGAAGCCACCCCCAAACTTGCTCCCGCCGAAACACCCAACTCCGAAGGGCTTGCCAACGGATTGGCAAAAAAAGTTTGCATAACAAGCCCCGCAACCGATAAGGCCGCCCCTACCAAAATAGCTGTAAGAGCCTTTGGTAAACGAAGAGCAAGTATAATATAGGCCCAAACGTCGTTCTCTTGCAAGCCTAAAACTGTTTTCAGAATTTCGGAAGGAGGAATAGCTACCGAACCCATACCAATATTCAGCAAAAACAATGTAAGCAATAATAAGCCTAAAAATAGCCAAACTATTAGCGAAAAAGTACGTTTCTTGTAGCTAATCATACATAACAAGGAAGGGCGAACTATTTTGCCCGCCCTTCATTACAGAATGAATAAAAAATTTATTTCTTGGGAGATTGCTTTTTGGCGAGTCTTTGATTGAACTTGTCTACGCGTCCCGCAGTATCTACAAATACTTTTTTGCCTGTAAAGAAAGGATGCGAATGTGAGCTGATTTCTACTTTAATCACAGGATATTCTTTGCCATCTTCCCACTTAATGGTTTCTTTAGATTTCATTGTAGAACGTGTAAGAAATTTGAAATCGCTACTCAAATCCCAAAAAACAACTTCATGATATTCGGGGTGAATGCCTTTTTTCATAACCAAATGCTTTTATGTTCCCAAAAATTAGGTTGCAAATGTAGCAATAAAAATTGGAATTACCAAAAAAAAATCAAATATTTGAAGCCAAGCCTTAAAATCGCTCTGCATGATGGATTTGATGATTTTTTTTGATAACATTGATGAAGAACTTTGGCAAGACTGCAAAGAAGATGTAACTTGCATTTTCAATCAAATCAGTATTCATGCTCATCAATTTCCAAATTGGCAAGAGGCTGATATAGCAATTATTGGATTGATAGAAGAGCGAGGAACACGAAAAAACATAGGCGTAGCAGGTGCCGCCGATGCTTTTCGCAAACGTTTTTACAAACTTCGCAAAAATAACATAGCTTACAAAGTAGCTGATTTAGGAAATTTACGGTCTGCACCTAGTTTGCAAGAAACGTATCAGCGACTTAAAGTAGTATGCGAGTTGCTTCTTGCCGAAAATACTATTCCCATTCTGATAGGTAGCTCCAACGATATGATGATAGGACAATTTTGGGCATATCAAGGTTTGGAGCAACCCATTTCTATCGCAAATATCGATTGTAGCGTAGATGTTGATGAACTAGAAGATGAGCCCAACAAAAAGCATCTTTTGCAAATTCTTACGCATCAGCCCAATTATTTGTTCAATTTCAGCCAGATAGGTCATCAGGGCTACTTATGTTCAGCAAGTTTTTTGGATATTTTTGAAAAAATGTATTTTGATGTCTATGGCGTTGGTAAAATTCGTGAAAATATCCTAAATGTAGAGCCTGTAATACGTGATGCCGATATGATAGCAATTGATATTTCTGCTATTCGCAAAGCCGATGCAGGAGCGAGTATTTATGCCCAACCCTTCGGACTCAGCTCTGACGAAGTCGCTCAATTCTGTTGGTATGCGGGTATCAGTCCGAAAGTGAGCTCTATTGGCTTTTACGAGTACAATCCGCAATTAGACACACATGGACATAATGCCCAAGTTTTAGCTGTCTTGGTTTGGTATTTTATTGAAGGCTTTTATCATCGCAAAAAAAAGTTAGATTTCAACAGTGAGGGCGAGTTTCAAAAATTTATCGTACCGCTTTCCAATAGCTTAAATGCCCCTACCCTCACTTTCTACAAGCAACTATCTACGGGCTACTGGTGGATGGAGGTTCCCTATTCTAGCATTCAGATGGAGCCCGTGATAATAGCTTGTTCTTATCAGGATTATCTTTCGGCTGTAGAGGGAGGAATGATTCCAGATAGGTGGATAAGTACACAGGCAAAATTGCCATAATCTTTGCAAAACAAACCTTACTTTTTAAGAACTATGCAACAGAAACACTATATTTGCCTGAAAACATCGCCTATATGTCAATTCTTCAAAAAATTCCCTTACATCAAACCACTTTTTTTTCAAAAATTTTTTTGGATTACGTAAATCAAAGCCCCATTTTAGAGCCTTTTTTTCAGTTTTCGCCCCGAAAAGAAACTTTCAGACAAATCATTGCCCAAAAACAATTCGCTAGCAAAAAAAGAGAACTTTTGTACCAAAGCCTACAAAAACAATACGAACAAATTTTTCTCAAAGAAGCAGAAAAACGAAATATCGAGCTCTTGCTTTCTGAAAACACTTTTACAATTACTACGGCTCATCAACCTTCTATTTTTTTTGGAGAGCTTTATTTTGTGTATAAAACAATTAGCACTATTCGCTTGGCAGAAGTTTTGCAAGATTTTCTGCCCGAATATCATTTTGTGCCTATTTTTTGGCTTGGTTCAGAAGACCACGATTTTGCAGAAATTTCACATTTTAGGCTTTTTGGCAAAAATTACCAGTGGCATAGTAAGCAAAAAGGAGCGATAGGCAGAATGAAAACAGACGAACTTGCAGAAATACTTTCTGTCTTGCCCGAAAAAATCCCTGTTTTTGAAAAGGCTTATACCCAATTGCCTACTCTTGCCCAAGCCACTCGCTACGCCTTGCACGAATTTTTCGGGGAAAAAGGCTTGCTGGTAATTGACGGAGATGATGAGAAACTCAAAAAATCTTTGTTTCCTATCATAAAAAGCGAACTTCAAGAGCGAAAAACAGAGGTTTTGGTTAAAGATACCTCTTTGCAACTCACACGCTTGGGCTATCATGTGCAGGCACAAGCCCGACCCATCAATTTTTTCTACCTTGATAAAGATTTGCGAGAAAGAATTGAACCCAAAGCAGATCTTTATGAGGTACTGCACACCGATTTGTGTTTCTCAGAAAAGGAGATTTTAGATTTAGCAGAAAAAAATCCTGAAAAATTTAGCCCGAATGCCCTATTGCGTCCTATTTATCAAGAGCTTGTTTTGCCTAATCTTGCCTATATCGGTGGACCCAGCGAAATTGCCTATTGGTTGCAACTCAAAAAAACTTTTGAGTATTTCAAGCAGATAGAGCCTATGCTTTCAATGCCAATGCTCCTGACTCGCAATTTTGCTTTGGTGCTTACGCAAAATCAGTACAAAAAGATGCAAAAATTACAGCTCTCTGTTCAAGACTTTTTTCAAGAGGATAGCTTGCTCAAAAAGAAATTTTTATCTAAATACATACAAAATGAGTTTTCGCTTTCGCAAGAACAAAAAAACATTTCGCTCATTTTTGAAACAATTAAAAGCAGAACAACGGAAATTGATAAATCCCTGCTTGCCACAATTGATGCCGAAAAACAAAAAACACTCAAAAACCTCGAACGTTTAGAAAAACGTCTCCAAAAGGCACAAGAAAAAAAATATGAAATAGAACTTCAGCAAATCTTCTCACTCAAAGAAAAACTCTTCCCCGAGGGAGTTTTACAAGAACGAAAAGAGAATTTCCTAAATTTTTACCTCAATCACCCGACATTTTTAGACGATTTGCACCGTATTTTTGAACCTTTCAGCAATGAACTTTACGTCATTCAAATATAGTAGCAAGATATTGAATATTTTGATTATTTTACTGCTTGCCATAACGGGGGCTATCTGTTTGCAGGCTGGTTTTTGGGGCAAAGGTTGGGTATTTTTGAGTTTTGTGGGCTGGGTATTTTGGTGGCAAGCCGAAAAAATTTTGGAAGCAACTTTTACAAAAAAAATTTTTCTTTGGCGATTGCTCGGAGCATTTCTCTTTCTGCTCGTTTGGAACGTAGTAGCTACCTGGTGGGTGCGTATTACGGGGGCTTTATGGATCATAAGCACTGCCAATAGCTTTGTAATGCTTGTGCCACTTATTTTTTGGTGGTGGATACGAAAATTTTTTTCAGAAAAATACCAAAAATGGATATTTATTCTCATTTGGATAAGTTTTGAGTTTGCTCATCATCATTGGCAACTGACTTGGGTATGGCTCACTTTGGGAAATACTTTTTTGTATCAGAACGAGTGGGTACAATGGTACGAATACACAGGCGTGTGGGGCGGCTCTCTTTGGATTTTGTTGATGAACGTACTTTTTTGGAACTTGAAAGAAGATTTTTCTATAAAAAAAATAATGGCTTGTGCTATTGCATTAGTCGTTCCTTTTGGCTTTTCGTGGTTTTTGCGACAACAAAAAATCTCAGCTTTGCAAAAATTGAATGTGGTGCTTGTTCAACCCAATATCGACCCCTTTACTGAAAAATTTAGCGACTGTCCCCGTTTCATACCCTTTGCCAAGCAGGCACAAATTTTAATAGATTTAACTTTGCAAAAGTTTGATAAAACCACCGATTTAGTCGTTTTTCCTGAAACAGCTCTTGATGAAAACTTTGATGAACGCTTCTTAAAAAAATACCCTACTTTTCACAAAATTGATAGCTTGCAGCAGAAATTAAATGTACCGATACTAATGGGGGTCTCTACTCGGATTTTTACCAAAGAAAAAAGCAGTCCTGCAAGCCAATATGCACCCCTTTCTCACTCTTATTACGAAGATTTCAACACAGCATTGCTTTTGCAAAAAGATACTGTATTTTGGTACAAAAAGATGATACTCGTGCCCGGCGTTGAAACTATTCCTTTTCCTGAATATACTATTTTTCTGAAAGATTTTATCAGCAATATAGGTGCGTCGTTTTTTTTGCTAGGTAAGGGAAAAGAAACTATCAATTTCCCTACCCCAAAAACACAAGTTGCTCCGATTATTTGTTATGAATCTATGTATGGCGAGTTTGTAAGCCAATTTGTAAAAAAAGGGGCAGATTTGCTATGTACTATTACCAACGATGGCTGGCTTGGCAATACCCAATGGGAACAACATCATTTGTATTTGGGGGCATTGCGTTGCATAGAAACCCGCCGAGAAATGTTACACTGCTCTAATATGGGAGCTTCGGCAATTATTGATGTATGGGGTAGAGTGAGAAAAGAAATTCCCTACAACCAAAGAACTGCAATGAAAGCAATGGCTTTTACCTACTCAAAGAAAACCTTTTATGTGCGTTATGGAGATTTTATGCCCCGAATAGCACTGGGCATAGTAGGAATACTTTTTCTTTGGACTTTGGCAAATTTGTTCAAAAAAAATTCAAACAATAGGCTTTTATGAAAAAAACTATTCTACTGAAAATCTGTATAGGGCTATTGTATGGGCAAATCCTACAAGCCCAAAGCCTTTCAGAGGCACTGAATACCCTTGAAAATGATAGTCTATTGAAACAAGGCTTTTTGGCATTTTGCCTAATGGACTTGCAAACAGGCAAAGTGCTTGCCGAAAAAAATATGCTCAAAAAAATGAACGTAGCCTCCTGCCATAAATTGTGGACAACCGCTACGGCTTTGGAAGTATTGGGCAAAGATTTTCGCTTTCAGACGCAACTGGCATACAGCGGAAAAATAGAAAATAAAGCACTTAAAGGTAATTTGTATATTCTAGGTGGTGGAGATATTACTTTGGGAAGTGCTGATTTCAAAAATAATCTTTCCAAAGAACAAATTTGGGAGCGTTGGTACAAAATTTTGCAAAGCAAAAATATTCAAAAAATAGAAGGGCGAATTGTAGGTGTAGGAACGTATTTTGAACAAAACGCTATTCCCGAAGGCTGGATAAAAGAAGACTTGGGCAATTATTACGGCTCTGCCGCTTATGGCTTGAATATCAACGATAACGAGTACAAATTGCTCTTACAACCTGCATCTAAAATTGGTGAAAAAGCTGAAATACTCGGAACCGAACCAGCTCTTTCTTTTTTGAAATTCAAAGGTCAAATTCTTACTGCACCGAAAGGAACAGGAGACAACGCTTACATCGATGGCTATCCGTTTCACTATGAATGTTTTGTCAGTGGCACAATTCCTCAACAGGAAAATAATTTTTTCATCAAAGGAGCCATGCCTAATCCGCCCTATACAACGGCATTTTTATTCAATGATTTTCTACAAAAAAAAGGTATTTATATCGCACAAGAACCTCATTTTACATTTGAAGACATTCGGGAAAAACTCATTACTCTGGACACCATATACTCACCTACCCTTGCCGAGATAATCAGAGAAATCAATCTGTACAGTGTAAATCTTTACGCCGAAGGGCTTTTCAAACAATTGGGCAAATATTATGGCAAAGAAAGCCAAGCTGGAGAAAAAATATTGGAATTTTGGCAAAAAAAAGGTGTTGAAATCAAAGGATTAAACTTCAACGATGGAAGCGGACTTTCACGCCTCAATACTTCTACGGCTCATTCTATTTGCCAGCTACTCAGCAAAATAGCTCAAAACGATACTTTTTTGAAAAGTTTGCCCGTAGCAGGTGTGTCAGGAACGCTCACAGGTTTCGCAAAAAATACCTTTTTACAAGGCAATTTACAAGCTAAAACAGGCAGTATGCGAGGGATAATTGCTCTTGCAGGATATTTTCGTAACAAGAAAGGCGAAAAACGTTGTTTTGCTATTATTGCCAACCAATATGAAGGTAAATATGCTGTTATGCGTAGCAAATTTGAAAAAATATTACTTAAAGCCGCCGAATGAATATAACAGATTTATTTCGCCGAAACCTTTGAAAAAAAATTATAATTTGTATTTTTGAAGCAAAATATTCGCATTTATGGCAAAAAAAGAAAAAGATAAATCAATTGTAGTGCCAGCTGACCAAAAGAGCAAATTAGAGGCACTCAAAACTACCATGGAAAGCATCGAAAAAACATACGGCAAGGGAGCTGTTATGAAACTGAGCGACGACAAAGTAATGGAGGTAGATGTTATTTCCACAGGTTCGCTAGGGGTAGATTTGGCGTTGGGAGTAGGTGGGCTTCCAAGAGGTAGAATTGTAGAGATATTTGGTCCTGAGGCCTCAGGTAAAACTACATTGGCTATTTATACTATTATCGAAGCTCAAAAGGCAGGAGGTATTGCCGCTTTCATTGATGCCGAACACGCTTTTGATAGATTCTATGCAGAAAAATTGGGCATGGACCCCGAAAAAATCGTTATTTCACAGCCCGATAGCGGCGAACAAGCTCTCGAAATCGCCGAACAACTCATTCGCTCAGGAGCTATCGATGTAATCGTAATTGATTCGGTTGCCGCTCTGGTACCCAAAGCTGAAATAGACGGCGAAATGGGCGATAGCAAAATGGGCTTGCAAGCTCGTCTCATGTCGCAAGCTATGCGAAAGCTCACCAGCCTCATTGCTAAAACAAATTGCTGCTGCATTTTTATCAACCAACTTCGCGATAAAATTGGCGTAATGTTTGGTAGCCCCGAAACTACTACTGGTGGTAATGCTCTGAAATATTATGCCTCGGTGCGTATAGATATTCGCAAAATTGGTACGCTGAAAGACTCCGATGATAACCCCATTGGCAGTAAAACACGCGTGAAGATTGTCAAAAATAAAGTAGCTCCCCCCTTCAAGCAAGTAGAGTTTGAAATAATCTATGGAAAAGGTATCAATAAAATAGGTGAAGTAGCAGAACTAGCAACCGAATTGGATATTCTGAAAAAATCTGGTGCAAACTACTATTACAATGGAACTAAAATCGCTCTTGGTAAAGATAAACTTCAAAAAACTTTGGAAGAAAACCCTGATTTATTAGAAGAACTGACGCAAAAAATTAAAGAGAAAGTAGCAACAGGTGCCAAAATTGGTGAAATTACAAGCGAAGAAAAAGAAAAAGTCACAAAAGAAGAACAAGATGCTGAAACAGAATTAAAAAAATTTGAAAGCGAAGAATAAGACAATAACTAAATGCCTTTTAATTTCGAATTAAAAGGCATTCAAACATAAAAAATATGATTGTCTATAATGTAACTGTGAACATTGATAAGAATATCCACGACGAATGGCTCAACTGGATGCTCACTAAACACATCCCCGATGTAATGCGTACAGGCTGTTTTCTAGAAAATAAAATTATGCGTTTGCTTACAGAAACCGAAAACGACGATTTTACATATGCCTTTCAGTATATTTGTGCTTCTATGCAAGATTTAGAACGCTATCAGAAAGAGTTTGCTCCCAAACTCCAAGCCGAACATTCCCAGCGTTACAAAGATAAATTTGTCGCTTTTAGAAGTATTTTGGAAATAGTGCAATAATTTGTAACGTTTCTGACTTAAAACAACCCTACGCTATGTTATTTTCGGAAATTCTTTTATACGCAACGGCTTCCTTTGCGTTAATTCAAATTTTGTACCTATTGTTTTTTTTCTTACGGATTCTGTTCCATAAAACCAAAACGGAAATTGATTTTGATTTTCAAAAACCTGTATCTGTTATTGTAGCGGCACACAATGAACTGAAAAATCTGAAAAAACTTTTACCTATTTTGTACAGACAAAACTACCCTGAATTTGAAATAATTGTTGCAAACGACCGCTCCTCTGACGAAACAGAGTTTTTTTTACGGGATGAACAACAAAAAGAGCCTCGTTTGCGGGTTTTACATATAAACCACACTCCCAACCACATTAGCCACAAAAAATATGCTCTTACGCTTGCTATTCATGCCGCTAAATACGAGCATCTGCTCTTTACAGATGCCGATTGCCTACCCAATTCCGAAAATTGGATTGCCCTTATGGCACAAGAATTTACAAAAGAAAAACAAATTGTTTTGGGCATCTCCCCTTACCAAAAAGAAAAAGGCTTTCTGAATTGGCTCATACGCTATGAAACATTTTTTACAGCTATCCAGTATGTTAGTTATGCTTTGGCAAAATTGCCGTACATGGGTGTAGGTAGAAATCTTGCCTACTGCAAAAGTTTGTTTCTTGCAAGTAAAGGCTTTCGAAATCATCTAAAAATTGTAGGGGGTGATGATGATTTATTCGTCAATGCCAATGCAAACGCTTCTAATACAAGTGTTTGTACGCACTGGCAGGCACAAGTTTCTTCTGTACCCAAAAGAACTTGGAAGGCTTGGTTTCGGCAGAAAAAAAGACATTTGAGCGTTGGAAAATTTTACCGAAAAAAACATCAGTTGCTTCTGGCACTACAAAATGGTACGCATGTACTATTTTGGACTGCCTTTACGTTACTAATAAGTACATATCCATTTCAAAAAGAAATTTGGCATTGGCAAGAAATTATTTTATGCGGAATATGCGGATTCCGTCTTATTTTTTGGACCTTGGTACAATACTTGAATGCAAAAAAATTGTATTTTAATTCAAATTTTGTAGGCTGGTGGATATATGATTTTCTGTATGTATTTTTTATCATATTTGTAGGTATGAAATCGTATTTCAGCAAACCCGAACAATGGATTTAGATAAAAACAAAGACTCTACCGAGAATTTTAAATTCGAAAACCCTCGAGTACAGAAAGAATTTGAGCTTATTCGGAAAGCTCAACAAGGCGACCACAATGCCATGACAACGCTTATGAAGCGTTATAATAAGGCTTTATACTATGTCATTCTCAAAATTGTTCGCAATGTTGACGATGCCGAAGATATCACTGTCGAAACTTTTGTAAAGGTTTTTCAAAATTTAGACAAATTTCGCTTCGAGCACCCTTTTAGCTCTTGGCTTTTCAGAATAGGAACCAACCATTGTATTGATTTTATACGTCGAAAAAAACGAGTAGAAATCATTAGTATTGAACAATTTATGAAAAAAATTGACGAAAACAATTCAGATAAAGAAGAAGTTTATGACGTAGTTGATGAAGCCCAAAATATTGAAGAAAACTCTATCCGAAGCCAACAAATAGAGGTTTTGCGTTTGCTTATGAATAAACTGCCTACCAACTATCGTAAAGTGCTTACACTACGCTACTTTGAAGATATGAATTATCAGCAAATTGCTCATGAATTGCATATTCCGATAGGTACCGTAAAAGCCCAACTTTTTCGAGCCAAACAACTGCTCAACGAGCTTATTCGCAAACACGAACATTCAGGCTGATTCTATCAACCTAAAATTATTTTTCCGAATTTCTTCTCACAAACCTCTGAAAATCAAGAAATAAAATCTTCAAAATTTAAAATCGTTTTAATCTTGGTATAATTTTAGTAGCTTTGTGTGTGTTTCACGTGAAACCAACTTTTTTGTTGTATTCCAAAAGTTTTACACAATGTTTCCTGAATATGATGTAATAGTGGTAGGAGCTGGGCACGCAGGTAACGAAGCCGCCGCCGCCGCCGCTACAATGGGTTCAAAAGTGCTTCTAATAACAATGAATATGCAGGTAATTGGGCAGATGTCTTGCAATCCTGCTATGGGAGGAGTTGCCAAAGGGCAAATTGTCAGAGAAATAGATGCACTTGGAGGGCTTTCAGGAATTATTACTGATAAAACTGCTATTCAGTTTCGTATGCTCAACCGCTCCAAGGGTCCTGCAATGTGGAGCCCTCGTAGCCAAAACGATAGAATGCGTTTTGCCGAAGAATGGCGTTTGGCATTAGAAAATATTCCCAACCTCGATTTTTGGCAAGATATGGTTACAGAAATTCTCGTAAAAGACAAAAGAGCCATAGGTGTAAAAACAAGTATGGGAATAGAAATTCGTAGCAAAGCTGTTATTCTAACAAGCGGAACTTTCCTGAATGGCATCATACATATTGGTGAAAAACGCTTTGGAGGCGGTAGAACAGGCGAAAAAGCCGCCACAGGCATCACCGAACAACTCGTAGAACTGGGTTTTGAAGCAGGTAGAATGAAAACAGGTACTCCCCCACGTCTTGACGGCAGAACTATCAATTACCAACTCATGGAAGAACAACCCGGCGACGAAAAACCCGAACGATTTTCTTTCTTAGATACGCCTTTACTTGAAAAGCAACTCAGTTGTTGGATTACTTACACCAATCCAGCAGTTCACGATATTCTACGAACAGGCTTTGATAAATCGCCCATGTTCACAGGGCGTATCAAAGGCGTAGGACCGCGATACTGCCCCTCTGTAGAAGATAAAATCAATCGTTTTTCCGATAAAGAACGCCACCAAATTTTTATTGAACCCGAAGGATGGAAAACAATCGAAGTCTACGTAAATGGCTTCTCGACGTCTTTACCCGAAGACGTGCAGTATAAAGCTATTCGTAAAATTCCCGGACTAGAAAATGTGAAAATGTTTCGTCCAGGCTATGCTATTGAATACGACTACTTCCCCCCTACCCAACTCAAACTTACACTTGAAACCAAATTGATTGAAAACCTGTACTTTGCAGGGCAAATTAATGGTACAACAGGCTACGAAGAAGCCGCTTGCCAAGGATTGATGGCAGGCATCAATGCTCATCTGAAAATCAAAGAACAAGAACCTTTTATTCTCCAACGCCACGAAGCTTATATCGGTGTACTCATAGATGATCTCATCAACAAAGGTACTGACGAGCCCTATCGCATGTTTACTTCACGTGCCGAGCATCGCTTGCTATTGCGTCAGGATAATGCAGACAGCAGACTTACTAAGTTGGGTTATAAAATCGGACTTGCCTCTGAGGAGCGTTTGCAACGCTTGAAAAAGAAAGAAGAAGCCGTAGCTCATCTGCTCAATGACCTCAAGCAGAAAAAAGTACAACCCGAAGACATCAACGGTATACTAGAGACAATAGGAACCTCTCCTATTCGTGAAAAAACCTCTTTTTACAATTTGCTTAAAAGGCCACAAATCTCCTTACAAGAACTCGGCAGAATGTATAAAGATTTGGGCAATTATTTGAGCAAATACGATGAAAAAGAATTAGAGCAAGCCGAAATTCAAATCAAATACGAAGATTACTTGATAAAAGAGCAAGAAAACGCCCAAAAAATGAAAGAACTTGAAAATTACAAAATACGCAAGGATTTCAACTACGATCTCGTAAAAGCTCTTTCAGCAGAAGGACGAGAAAAACTCAAAAAAATTCGCCCCGAAACACTCGGACAAGCCTCACGCATCAGTGGTGTTTCGCCTGCCGATATTTCTATCTTGATGGTGTACATGGGAAAATGAAAGAAAAATTTTGACATCAGTATTTTTTCAGTAATTTGCAACATATTTCTATAACGCAAAAAAATAATAAAGCAATGAACATACCCAAAGGAACGCTCATTATCATTGGTGGTGCAGTAGATAAAGGTAGTTTTACAGAACAAAATTTTGACCCTGACGTAGAAAAAAATCTCAATTTTTTTGAAAAAGGCATTTTGAATAGAATTATTCGTGAATCTTCCAAAAAACAAGCCTCTCGCATTGAAATTATTACCACAGCTTCTAAAATTCCTAAAAAAGTAGGAACCGAATACATAAGAGCCTTTAACTATCTAGGAGCTAAAAACGTTGATATGCTCAATATCGATAGGCGAGAACAAGCTAATGACGAACATTTCTTAGAACGCCTTGCCAATGCCGATACCGTTATGTTCACAGGTGGAGATCAGCTTCGCCTTACCACTTTTTTAGGAGGTACTAAATTTCACGATTTATTGCTTAAAAAATACTTTCAAGAAGAATTTGTTATTGCGGGCACATCGGCAGGTGCCGCCGCCGCCTCAGATAGCATGATTTATCAAGGCAGTAGCAGCGAAGCCTTGCTGAAAGGGGAAGTAAAAATTACGAGTGGTTTGGGACTTATTCAAGATGTTATCATCGATACCCATTTTGTGCAAAGAGGTAGAATTGGAAGACTCTTTCAAGCTGTTGTTAGCAATCCGAAAGTGCTAGGTATTGGGCTAGGAGAAGACACAGGCTTAGTTATCAAAGAAAATAAATCCATGGAAGTTGTAGGTTCGGGATTAGTTATACTTGTTGATGGCAGATTTATCAAACATACCAATATTACGCAAGTCCCTTTGGGTAGTCCTATTTCTATTGAAAACCTCGTTGTGCATGTGCTCAGTATGCACGACATCTACTACCTAGACTCACACACTATCGTAATGCATGAACACGTAAGCGTAGATGATGAGTACTGATTTATTACGATAAAATCCTATTTTTAGAGTTTTCCTCAAAGACCAAGCTATGTTAAAATTACGTACACATTACAAACAATTACTTGCCGATACAGTTACTCCTGTAAGCATTTATCTGAAACTTCGTGATAAATTTGCCAACTCTATCCTTTTAGAAAGTTCTGACTATCACGGCAATGAAAACAGCTTTTCCTACATTTGCTTTCACCCCATTGCCCGATTTGAAGTAAAAAATAGCACTATTCTTACACAATTTCCCAAAATCAAAGCCCAAAGTCAGAAAATTCGTGCAGGCAAAGAAGTAATTAATGCCTTAAAGCAGTTTATCCAATCTTTTGAAGTAGAAAAAAATGACTTCAATTTTATCAATAATGGCCTTTTTGGCTATATGGCTTACGATGCCGTCAAATACTTTGAAAACATTCCTATCCAAGATTTTGAAAACGATAGCCGTGCCATTCCTACAATTGTGTATCAAGTGTATCAGTATATTATTGCTATCAACCACTTCAAAAACGAACTCTATCTTTTTGAGCATCTTTTAGAAGGTGAAAAAAGTCATCTCAGCGAGATAGAAAATCTAATTTTCAATCGCAACATTCCTCAATACAAGTTTCACCTTGTAGGCGAGGAAAAATCCAATTTTACTGATGAAGAGTTCTTACAAGTAATTGAAAAAGCTAAACAACATTGCCAGTTAGGTGATGTGTTTCAGATGGTTGTTTCGAGGCGTTTTGAACAAAAATTTCAAGGTGATGAATTCAATGTATATCGCAGTTTGCGTTCTATCAATCCTTCTCCTTATCTTTTCTATTTTGACTATGGAAGCTATAAAATTTTGGGTTCCTCTCCCGAAGCACAAATTGTTGTAAAAAACAATAAAGCAAGTGTTTTCCCTATTGCAGGAACGTTCAAACGCACAGGTAACGACGAAGCCGACTTTGCCCTTGCTCAAAAATTGCTTAACGACCCCAAAGAAAATGCCGAGCACGTAATGCTTGTAGATTTGGCTCGTAACGATTTAAGTCGCAATGGTTTTAATGTAAAAGTTGAAACCTTCAAAGAAATTCAGTATTATTCACATGTCATTCATTTAGTCTCCAAGATTACTGCCGATATTCCTGCCGATATACCAACGCTTCAGCTTGTTGCCGATACTTTTCCTGCGGGCACGCTTTCAGGAGCCCCCAAGCACAAGGCTATGGAACTCATCAACACTTATGAAAAGGGTAATCGGGGTTATTATGGAGGCTGCATCGGATTTTTAGGCTTTAACGGTGAATTTAATCAGGCTATAATGATACGCTCTTTTTTGAGTAAAAACTACACGCTCTTTTTTCAGGCAGGAGCAGGAGTAGTAGCAAAATCTGATACCGAGAGCGAACTGCAAGAAGTAAATAATAAAGTGGGGGCTTTGCGAAAGGCGTTGCTCGATGCCGAGAAAATCTAGGCTTTTGCCGTTAGTGTAAAAATAGTTATTTCAGGCAATATCCCTACTCTTCCTAAATAACCAATATAACCAAAACCACGATTTACGTAAAGATACTGTGTTTTCCCGAAGGTATTTTTGGCAGTGTAAAGATCTGCCCATTGCTTGTAACGATACTGAACAGGACTCCAACGAAAATCTCCATATTCAATGCCCAATTGCATTCCGTGTGTATGTCCTGAAAGCGTAAGGTCTATATTCGGAAATTCGGGTCGGATTTGGGCATCCCAGTGGCTAGGGTCATGAGAAAGAAGGATTTTTACGGAGGCTTCTTCTGTACCTTGATAGGCTTTGGCAAGATTGCCATATTTGGGAAAATTCCCTGTTCCCCAATTTTGTACGCCAATAATAGCGAGTTTTTCTCCATTTTGTTCAATGAAGATGTTCTCATCAAGAAGCAACCGCCAGTTCATAACTTTATGCACCTGATGAAGTTTTTTGCGAAGCAAATGCCTTTCTGCCGCTGAAATTCCGAAAATATAATCGCCATAGTCGTGATTGCCCATTACAGAAAAAATACCAAAATCAGCTTTGAATTTATCAAAGACACTGACGTATTCTTTCATCTCATCAGGATGATTATTCACCAAATCGCCTGTAAAGAGTATGAGATTGGGTTTTTCAGCTAAAAGCATTTCTACACCACCTTTTACAGCAGTTTTGTTGTAAAAACTTCCTGAATGAATATCTGAAATTTGAGCAATTGTAAAACCTTCAAAACTTTTTGGTAGATGTGGCAAATAGATTTTTCGCCTTCGGATTTGATAATCGTGGGCTCCCGAAATAATTCCCCAGCTAAGAGCGGCCATCGGAATTGCCCCTGCTATTAAACCTGCTTGATATATGAATTTTGCTCTTGTAATTTTTATTCCTTTACTACTTTCTGCATTTTTAACTAGCTTGCTCCTGAAAAAAGCAAATACTTTTCTCATATAGAAAACTAAATCTTCGAAAAGTACAAAAAACACAACAAAAATTTTAGAAACATACACCACCGAAACAAAACCTTGTACCCACACACGCAAAGGCGACATATCTTTGAAGATCCCAAAAAAGTACAAGCCTACACTCAAAAGGCAAAAAGCACTGATAATCCAATATACACGAAACCACCATTTACGCTTGAAAGCAGTAGCATCACGTAAAGCAACTTTCAGTGCCCGAAAAGTGATGTAATCTATCAGCAGTAAAGAAAGCAAAATAGTCAGAAAGCGAGGAATAAGGTAGGTCATAATTCCAAAAATTCAAAAAGTAAACGTAAATCAAATAAGAATAGTTTTCTGATAAGAACCAAATTCTTGGCAAAACTCTGAAATTTTTGTAAATTTGAAAAAAGACTGCTCCACATGCAAACCATCAGCAAACACGGCGTGCAAGAATATTATTTTTATGACCTCGATACTAATAAACTTTTGATTTGGATGCGTGAAGGTGAGCATTTCAGAGAAATGGAAAACTCTAACAACTTGGCAAATTCTACTAATGGATATTCGTTTTATGCTTGATGAAAATACTGTGTACATTTATCGCCCCACGGGAGAGCATTTTGCTTCTTATACCGAAGTGAGCAAATTTCTGGCAGAAACTGAAACGAAAATACAAGAAATTCAGGAGCACTTACAAAAAACACAAGAAAACCTTGGAAAAACGCAAGAAGAAAAAAATCTCCTCGTCCAGAAACTCAAAGAATTAGGCATAAACTCTGATGATACTCTCATAAAAGCGTAGCTTTGCAAACAATTTACAGAATCTTATGTTTTACAAAATTTTACGTTTTTTTCTTTTTCTGATACCTGCCGAAAAGGCTCATTATTTTACTTTCAATTTGCTCAAAACGCTTTTTCGCTTCAAACTTGTGAGAAGTTTTTTTCGCCAAATTTATCATTACGAAAGCCCCCAATTGGCTCGGCAAGTAGCAGGCATTACATTTCCTAACCCTGTGGGGCTAGCAGCTGGTTTTGATAAAAACGCTATCGCTATCGATGAACTCGCCGTTTTTGGCTTTGGTTTTATAGAAATTGGAACGCTCACACCTCGCCCTCAAAGTGGTAATCCCCTACCTCGTTTGTTTCGGCTCAAAAAAGATAAAGCCATTATCAACCGAATGGGCTTCAATAACGATGGCGTAGTGAAAGCCATTGAAAATCTCAAAAAACGCCAATCCAAAGTAATTGTAGGAGGCAATATTGGCAAAAACAAAGATACTCCCAATGAAAAAGCCCTTGACGATTACCTTTTTTGCTTTGAAAATCTATTTGAATATGTAGATTATTTTGTGGTAAATGTTAGTTCGCCCAATACACCTAATTTGCGTGCCTTGCAAGAAAAAGAACCTTTGAAACAAATTCTGTTTGCCCTGCAAAACAAAAATAAAGAAAAAAACACTCCTAAACCTATTTTCTTAAAAATTGCTCCAGACCTTTCAGAAAGCCAACTTGATGATATTATAGAGATTGTACTTGAAACACAAATTGCAGGTGTAATAGCTACCAACACCACTGTTAGCAGGGAAAATTTACAAAGTGAGACTGAATTGTCCAATGAAATAGGAGGCCTGAGTGGCAAGCCTCTACAAAAACGCTCTACACAGGTAATTGCTTATCTGGCTCAAAAAGCACAGAAGCGTTTTGCGATTATTGGTGTAGGGGGAATTTTTTCGGCACAAGATGCTCTTGAAAAAATCCACGCAGGTGCCGACCTCATACAACTCTACACAGGACTTGTGTATGAAGGTGTAAGTTTAGTAAAGAAAATCAAGAAGTTTTTAGCAAAAATCTAAACCAATGTTTTCAAATTTATGCAAAAAAGTATTTGAATAGCATAACTTATGAAAAAATTTTGAACTTATTGCATCTTTGTGCTAAAAATTTTTGAGCTCAAAATTTCAAGTTTTGCTTTCAGACCTAAAAACTTTAAAGAAATTGTAACTATTTGGTTGTCTCTGAATAATCTATTTCTTTGTGCTTGTTGATACACTCTTCTTGTACATTAACCTTTTTACTTTTAGTGCATTTCGGCTACGCTCAATGCGGGCATTTCGGCTACGCTCAATGACAGAAATGAGTTTTTTACAAAAACCCATTTTATTTCAATGTAAAAATTACAAAATTCCCTGTAAAATCAAATAAAACCTTGCAAATTTTTTCAAGAAAAACAAGCTGAATATTCTAAAAATCAATATTTTAAACACTTTTTCAGGG
The DNA here is from genome assembly GCA_938002655.1 of uncultured Cytophagales bacterium. Lineage (GTDB taxonomy): Bacteria > Bacteroidota > Bacteroidia > Cytophagales > Thermonemataceae > Raineya. The sequence continues at coordinate 50,021 of CALLAC010000017.1, read as the reverse complement.
ATGACTGAATAGTTGCCAAAAAACTTATAATTTCATCTGCACCATTGTAGGACAATGGTCTGAATGATAGGCTTGCGAGAGAATAAATGCCTTTTGTAGTGCAGGCAAAAGGGGCTTAGAAATCATTTGGTAATCAATACGCCAGCCTAAATTCTTGGCTCGAGCATTGCTACGCATATTCCACCAAGTATAATGATGCGGTTCGGGGTTTAAGTAGCGAAAAGTATCAATGAAACCCAAATTCAAAAATTTTGTAAGCCAAGCCCGCTCTTCAGGCAAAAAACCTGTGCTATTTGCATTAGCTTTGGGATTGTGAATATCAATGGCCTGATGACAAATATTAAAATCGCCGCAGATTATCAAATTTTGGTGAGTTTTGGGCTTTATCCATTCGTAAAAATCTGCTAAAAACTGCATTTTGATAGCCTGCCGTTCCTTTCCGCTTGAACCCGAAGGAAAATACACGCTCATCAGTGTAAAACTATCAAAATGGGCTTGTAAAATTCTTCCTTCTTGGTCGTAAAGTTCTTTACTACAACCTTTTTCAATAGCATTTGCCTCTTTCTTGCTCAAAATAGCTACTCCGCTATATCCCGCCTTGCTTGCAGGAAAAAGATAACAATGATAACCCAAGCTTTCAAAAATCATGTATGGAAACTGCTCGGCATCAATTTTTATTTCTTGCAAACAAAGCATATCGGGGCTGGCGGCTTTGAGCCATTCGGCAAAGCCTTTTCGCAAGGCGGCACGAATACCATTTACATTGTAGGAAATGATTTTCATAAATATTGCCGAAGAATAGAAAAGCTATTCAAAATTGATAGCAGGTTTTTCTTCACGTACAGGCTCTACAAGTTTGAGAAGTACACTTTCAATGGTGTTATTTTCTTTGTGTAAAATTTTAAAGATGTAGTGATCGCTTCGCCATTCTTCGTTTTCTTGAGGTATATTACCAAAAACTTCGTTGATGAATCCTGTAACGGTATCGTAGTCTTCACTGGTAGGAATAGGTTCAGGGAGGAATTTATTTACTTCATCTATGCTCGCAAGAGCATTAACAATAAACTCATTTTCGCTTTTCTGCTGAACAACAGGCATTTCGTTGTCATACTCGTCTTGAATATCGCCTACAATTTCTTCCAAAATATCTTCCATTGTAACAATACCCGCTGTGCCGCCGTAGTCATCAAGCACTACGGCCATTTGGATACGTTTTTTTTGCATTTCACGCAGAAGCAAATTGATTGATTTTCTTTCGGAAACTTGATAAGGTTTTCGCATCAAAGATTTCACATTGAGATTTGGCTTTTGTAAATTCTTTATCACATCTTTGGCATGCAGAATTCCAACGATATTATCCAAAGATTCTTCATAGACGGGCAAACGGGAATAATCTTCTCGTATGATTACTTCCAGAGCCTCTTGCAAGGTAGCATCAGACTTGATACCAACGATTTTAGTACGAGGTGTCATAATTTGTTCGGCAAGGCGGTCATCAAATTTGAATACATTTTCCAAAAGTTCGTGTTCGGTGGTGTTGATAGTACCGCTTTTCTTGCTTTCAGCAAGGAGCAAGCGAATTTCGTCTTCAGTGTGTGTATCGTGTCCGTATATGAGTGGTACACCAAAGAGTTTAAGAATAAAATTCGCAAATCCGTTCAAAATCCAAATGAAAGGGCGAAATACCACATAAAATGCCTGCAAAGGCATAGCAAGCAAAAGTGTAGTACGTTCGGGATAGCGAATGGCCAAAGACTTTGGAGCAAGCTCACCAAAAACAATATGTAGAAATGTAATCAGTGTAAAAGCTGTAACTAATGAAATTTGATGTAAAAGTTTTTCATCAATTTGAATATGCAAAAAATCTAAAATTTGAGAAATAATTCTGGCCACTACGGGTTCGCCAATCCAGCCTAAGGCCAGACTTGCAAGGGTTATTCCTAACTGTGTTGCCGAAAGATATGCATCAAGGTTATTGATAATGTGCAGGGCATTTTTTGCAAGACGATTTCCTGATTGAGATTTTGTTTCTACTTGGGAGGCTCGTACTTTAACAATGGCAAACTCTGCGGCAACAAATAAAGCATTCAGTATGACTAAAAAAATTGTTAATAATATATCACTGCCCATATTTTGGTGATAAAGTGAAACAAGCACATTTTTTGCAAAACATGCAGACAACAGCTTATTTGTAATTTTAATAAATTTGCCTTATCGCAAAGATAGATATTTTTTTAAAAATTCTTTGCCTTACGTAAGAAAATTTTGATAGGCTATTTTTTAGGCAAGAAATTTTTTACAACAGAAATGATAGAAGCAATTACTGCCATAGTGGTTAGCCCCAGTGTCCAGTAGGGTTGTGAGAGATTTTGTTTTTCATCAAGATATAAGCCTGCCCACACAGCCAGCCCAATGGTGGCAATCATCTGAAAAGCTATGCCCGAGTACTTGGCATAGCCTTCCAAATCTTTTTTTTCTTTGCCATCAAACTTAAAAAATTTCATAAAATTTACTTAACTTATCCTCGCTTTTTCCTTTTTTCGTCTCCTACTCTTTCGATATTAGCTTTCATTTTTGCACAATTCAATTCGTCTAAGTCTAAGTCAGCAGGTTTTTCAAAGGGACCAGGCTTGTAAGGAAGCGAATTGTCATTATAGACTTTTGTCATAAAACGAGCAAAAGCAGGTAAAGCAAGTACTGCTCCTTGTCCTTCGTACATGCTCAAAAATCTTACAGATTTGTCATCACCACCTACCCAGACCCCAGTGATGAGGTCTTGTGTTACTCCTACATACAAAGCATCAGCTTGATGCTGGGTTGTACCTGTTTTTCCACCGATTTGGGCATTATTTTTCCACAAAGCAGGATAGGCACGCAAGAAAGCAGAAGTTCCTCCTCTTTCTGTACCTGCCATTAGCATATCTAACATCATATACGCCTTTTTTTCACTCATTACCTCACGAATTTCGGGTACAAACTCTTCCAAAACTTTACCATTTCGGTCGGTAATTTTGGTAACCATAAGGGGTTTGATATGATAACCTTTATTGGCGAACACTGTATAAGCTGAAAGTAACTCGTACATAGTCACGGCATACGAGCCCAAACAAATAGAAGCAACACGAGGCAATTCGGTTTCTATACCGAGTTCTTTGGCACATTTACGAATTTCATCAACACCTATTTCTTTAGTAAGCCCTGCGGCAATTGTATTGATAGAGAGCCCCATAGCCCGACGAAGAGGGTACATTCCTCCTGTATAGCCTCCTTCCTGCTTGGGTATCCATCCAGGAAATACCACAGGTATATCAGGCATTTCGTGGCAGGGGGTATAGCCTAAATTTATCGCAGCGGCATAGACAATTGGTTTAAACGTAGAACCAGGTTGATGACGAGCTTGGCGTACTTGGTCGTATTGAAAATGGCGATAATTGATGTTTCCTACCCATGCCTTGATGTGCCCTGTTTTGGGTTCGATGCTCATCATTCCCATCTGTAAAAATTTTTTGTAATGGCGAATAGAATCCATTGGTGACATTAGCGTATCTTTTTCACCTTGCCAAGTAAAAATTCTCATTTGGCGTGGTTTATTCATTTCATTCCAAATGGCTTTTTCATCGTTTCCATATTTTGCCTGTAAAATTTTGTATGTATAAGATTTTTTTGCATTCTGCTCGATATACCCAATTTTTTCTCTGCCATATTCATCTACCCAAGGATTTCTGCCGATAGCTTTCCAATGAGCATAAAAACGATGTTGTTTTTCTTTCATGTGTTCGGCGGCGGCTTCTTCGGCAAGAGCCTGCAAACGGCTATCAATAGTTGTGTAAATTTTTAATCCTGCGTTGTAGATAAAATCTTTGGCTTCTTTTTCGTTGTTGGCATAGCCTTTATCTATCGCCCAGTTGATAAGCTCTTTAAAGACTTCGTTTCTGAAATAAGGGGCTATCCCTTCCGAATTGTCTTGTGGGTGATAGTCCAGACGGATAGGTTCATTTTTCGCTTTCTGAAAATCCTCGTCTGTAATGAAATTATATTGCTTCATTTGCCCAAGCACCACATTTCGGCGTTCGATACAGGCTTGTTGCTTTTGCGGATTCACGGGGTCGTACTTGGTGGGTGCTTGCAACATACCTATCAGCATAGCCGCTTCGGTGAGCGTGAGATCGGAGGCATTTTTATTGAAATAAGTCTTTGCCGCCGATTGTATACCAAAAGCATTTCTACCGAAGGCACACTCGTTGAGGTACATCGTGATAATTTCTTTTTTGGTGTAATTTTTTTCCATGCGTACTGCCGTAATCCACTCTTTGAGCTTGACGATACCCAAGCCTAAATAAGGTACTTTGGCGAGCGGTCCACGATTTTCTTTGGCACGCGTATCGAAAAGATTTTTAGCAAGTTGCTGCGTAAGTGTACTACCGCCCCCTGCACCACCCATTTTAGTAAGTACCCTTGCCAGAGCTTTGGCATCAATGCCTGCATGTTGTTCAAAGCGTATGTCTTCGGTAGCTATCAGAGCGTTGATAACGTAGGGCGAGATTTCTTCAAATTCTACGGGCTGTCTATCTACGGTAAAATACTTTCCCATCAGTTTGCCGTCAGCACTGTATACTTCGGAGGCTTGTTCACTTTTGGGGTTTTCAAGAGCTTTCAGGCTGGGCATCTCCCCAAATAAACCCATAAAATTGATAGCAATTGCCCATATAAACAAAGCAATAAAGGTTAGCCCCAAAAAAAAGCTATACCATACCCAACGAATTGCATGGCTGTATTTTCCTTTTTCAAGCTTTATCATTTGGATAAAAAATTTATGCAAATTTACAAGAAATTGTAAGCAAATAGTTGTTTTTTTGTTTATTTTTTTTGAAATTGTTACCGCAAAATTTATGCTCAATTTCTTATGGAATACTTAGAGCTTTCAAAGTATCGTGATAGCCAAGCCTTTCAAGAGGCAATGCGTGTTAAAGAATTAGAAACTATTATTCGCCTTTGCGATGAGTTCAAAAGCCTCAATAGCGATATAAATCCTTTTATTTATTTCCGAAAAGCACAAGCTCTTTTAGAATTAGGCAAAACAGAAGAAGGAGTAAAAGTTTTACAGATAGCCAAAGAAATTTTTACAGAAAATTATGGCACCATAGAGCAAGCTCATTCTTGGAGCAAAGATATAACCGAACTCTACTTAAAAATCATAACTGAACAGGCCAAACGCTCTCTCACACAGCCCGCCAAAAGCCTTTGGCTCTACAACGAGGCTTACCAACTTACCAAAGAGCCCGAACAACGTTATGAACTCAAAGAAAAAAGACAACAAGCCTACCTATCTTTAGTAAATAGCCATAGCCCTTTGAAGAAGTTTGTTTATCTTGAAGAAGATTTGCCTTCGCAAGAACCTCTCTACATCACTCCTTTGCTCACACAAGATATAGGCAATGTTTCTTTAATAGGTGGAGCAATACGTAAAGGCTCCTTTTGGATAGCTCACCCCTATCGTAAGCGAGTATATTACCATTTTTCAGATGCCGAACAATTGATTTTTAACGATTACTTGCAAGAATTTATTCAACTTGTACAGCATCTAGGAGCAAAAGAAATTATGTTAGAGTATAGCAACGAAAGACAGCAAGAGGGTATTTTAGACCCTGCCGCCGAAAAACTCCCCGATGATATAAATACTAGCTCTCGAAAAGCCTCTGTTACAAAGATTACTCACCAATTTAACCCCTCGCAAAAGGCTCATGTACCTACACATTTGGTTTGGCTTTCAGGGCAAAGCGAATGGCAAAATCTTATTGCCGAACGCACACAAGGCTCGCTAAGCTCTTTTGAAACATTTTTTAATTCTAAAAATTTACTGCAAATTTCAGAAACAGAATTAGAAGAAGTGCAAGAAGAGCTAAATGAACTTATAAATGATTTTCAAAACATTGGAAAAACAGAAATTATAAAAAAACGCCGTAATAAACGTATTTCTCGTGTTGCCGAAAATACAGGAATTTCTTTGCAAAATCTATGGCAAACGATAGAGTGTAAAGTAAGAGTAATTTTTGCCCCATTAGAAGAACTTAAACAAGAAATTAATTTACAAACTTTACCATTGGAAAGTATCAACTTACCCGAACCCTCAACAGAAAATCGTAAGATGCAAGCCCTTGATGTCTCTAAAATTGTAACCGAAGTAGTTGAAAAAATACAGATAAATACAGAAACGCAAAAGCCTATTTCTGCCCAAGAAACTCGCCTCACTACACCTGCCGAAGAAGAAACTGCTTACGATAAGTGGAAAAAAATGCTTGCAGAAACACAAAAAGAACTAAAAATAGAAATTAGTGAAAAAGAAAAAGAACTGAGCAAAAATAGGCGTGAGGAGCAAACTGCCGAAGAAGAAATGAAAACACAGCCCGAAAAAATACAACAAAACCCAACTTCCGAACTTAAAGCAGAAGAAAAAGATAGTGATGGCTTCACAAAAGACGAGCGTTTTTATTATGAGATGCTACAACACGCCTATCAAGATGGCTACATTTCCGAAGATGTACGCAAAGTATTAGAACGCCGCCGACAGCGTTTCAGAATTTCGGAAGAGCGTGCCGCTGAAATAGAAAAAATAATGATTGAAAAAAGTAAGCTGAATTTTAGCTAAAACTACGACTTTATCAGTTCTTCGTATTTTAGTACTACTTGCATCAAGCCGTTGAGTTTTTCGGTGTTTATTCTTTCTTTCTTGATAAATTCTTCCAAGTCCTTTTTCTTATCCGAAAAAATACCTAAAACTTCTTTTCGTTTCCCTTGTGTAAAATAGACCCTACCATTGGGAAGTATCAGGACGAAACTATCATCTTTTTCTAAAACTTCTGCTCTCAAGTCGTTGGTATAGCTATCGGTTTCTACAGATTGGCGAGGTTTACGATGATGCCTGTAATATACTTTTACATCTTTTTCATAAATAACTTGAACGTAGCCATAAGAAATTTTGGGTAGGTTCGTCAGAAAAATAAATTTGTATTCTTTATCCTGATAAAGAATATGAAACCTTTCTACCTGCCCTCGTGGCAACACAATTTCCTTGCCATCTTTCAGTATGTGAATTTGGTCAGTGAAAGCGTTGTAACGGATTTTATAGACTTCTTTTTGATTTCCATAAAAAACGTACCCTTCTGTCCAGTCTACTACGAAAGGACTGCCCATGCCTACATTAAAAGTTCCCCCTTGTTGGAGAGCTGGATTGGCTCCCTGAGGATCTAATACATCTGCTAAAAGTAGTCGTTGTGCATTCAAATAAAATGAAAGAGAAGATAAAGCAAAAATAAAGATGAGCTTTCTCATAAATGACAAAAGTTTTCTTGCTCCAAATTTAGTAAAAACATCGACTTTTTAAAACGAAACAGGCTAAAAATTGTTATTAGAATATAAGAAAAATACAATTTTAATTTTTTGAAAAGAAACTTTTTTAGCAAGTAGTTTGCGAAATTCGTTATCCACGTTGTAGTAAAAAAATTGTGGAAAAGTAGTGGTTTTTTGTGGAAAACCTGTGGAAAAATTTGTGGAAATTCATTTTTGGCATAATTTTTGATGTAAAATTTTTCCACTTTTTACCCTGTGGAAAGCTGTGGAAAAACCACTTTTTTTCCACATCATAATTAAATTTTACATAAAAACTTACATCATTTTTTTAGTGATTTTCCACAGAAGTGAGGGTACTTATCCACAAAAATTAGGCACTTTTCCACAGGTTTCCACAGCTTATCCACAGAGTTTTAAGGCAAAATGTGGAAAAAGTTATCCATATTTTTTTCTACATTTTTCAAAAAACTTTGTGAAAAACTTTTTGTAAAAATTTAATTTTGAGTATTTTACAGATGTTGAAAAAAATTTATACCATCTATATCTTTTATTTTGTAACAATATTTTTTCATATAAAAGTGGTTTTCCACCGCCCCTAATAATAACAATAATAAAAAAATAAAAAAAGATATTATTATTACATTAAAAAAAAGTCGTGGAAAAATTTTCGCTTGCGAAAGTCAAAAAAATTTCTTATTTTCAAAAAAAATCGGTTTTTATGAAAACAAATCGTCTTGGAAAAATACTACAATTTGTATTTTTCATTTTCTTGCTGTATACTTCTGTGACGGCACAAGATTTTCAACTTGCCGAAGAGTATTTCGTACAAGGCAAGTACGAAAAAGCTAAAGATATTTACGAAAAACTTGCTCGCCATTCTTACAATTGGCGAGGCATACATCAGAACTATTTGCTTACACTCATCAATTTGAAAGACTACAAAACCGCAGAAGAGTTTTTGCGAAAGCAAATCAAACAAGAACCTGAAAATGTGTTTTATAAGGCTGATTTTGCGATTATTTTAGAAATGCAAGGCAAAATGAAAGAAGCAGAAAAAGAATATTTGACCCTGATTGAAATAGGTAAAAAAGATAGAGAAAGAGCAAAAACAGCCTATGAAGCCCTCGAAAAATATGATAAATACGAATGGGCAGAAAGGCTGTTTTTAGAAGCTCGCAAGTACGACAATAGTTCCGATAAGTATGCTTTACAACTCACCGAAGTGTATGCCAAACTTGGCAAGAAAAAAGAATTGCTTCAAGAAGCTATTAAGCTATACAATAAAAGCGAAGATTATGGCGAATATGTAAAGGGAACTTTGCAAGATGAGTTCCGAACCGAAGAGGAGTTGAACTTTGTTGAAGAAACCTTGCTTACCAAAGTACAAGAAGAGCCTAATCACCGAGCCGCCAATGAGCTACTCTTGTGGCTTTATATGCAACAAAAAAACTTCTTGAAGGCTTTTGTGCAGGCAAAAGCTATTGATAAACGCTTCAAAAAGCAAGGCTCTCAACTCTTTGAAATAGGTCGCATAGCTTTTGAAAATAAAGACTACCCTGCTACCGAAAAAATTTTGAGCTATTTTGTAGAGCAGTATCCTAACGATGCTCTTTATTTTATTCCTGCTCGTAGATACTTGATAAAGGCTCGTGAGGAGGTTATTAAGAATACTTTTCCAATTGATAAGGAAAAAGTAAAGGCAGTTATTCAAGATTATCAAGAACTTATCAATTCGCAAGGAAAGGCTAAAACCGTAGAGGCTCTGAAAGATATGGCACATTTATATGCTTTTTTCCTTGATGAAAAAGAAAAAGCTATTGAACTATTACAAGATGCTATTAGCGAAGCCAAGTATAATAGCAAATTGGTGGCTCAATGCAAAATAACCTTGGGAGATATTTATGTGCTAAAAGGTGAATTTGGCGAAGCGGCTTTATTCTACTACCAAGCTGAACGTGAGCAAAAAGATTCCCCTATTGGACACGAAGCCAAACTCAAAAATGCTAAACTTAGTTATTACAAAGGCGAATTTGAAACCGCTCAGAACCATCTAGATATACTGAAAAATGCTACTTCTCGAGAAATTTCCAACGATGCCATTGATATGAGCGTATTTATTCAGGATAATACAGGCATGGATAGCACCGAAACAGCTATGCGTGAGTTTGCTCGTATTGACCTTCTGATTTTTCAGAATAAACTTGATGAGGCTCTCAAAGCTTTGGAAGCAATGCTTAAAAATTTTCCTAATCATAGCCTTACCGATGATATTTATTGGGCAAAAGCGAATATTTTTACTCGTATGGGAAAGCCCCAGAAAGCCATAGAAATGTACGAACTTATTCTGAAAGATTATGCCTTTGATATTTTGGCTGATGATGCACATTTTGCTCTCGCTAAAACTTATGAAGAGCTCTTACAAAATAAAGAAAAAGCTAAAGAATTGTATCAAGAACATTTAATCAAATTCCCAGGAAGTAGATACGTTGCAGAAGCTCGCAAAAGATTTCGCATCTTGCGTGGCGATCAGCTCAAATAAGTAAAAAATGCAAAAGTTGGGCAGTTATTTTACGGTATATTTGTTTGCAAGTGTAAAATTTGCTCTTGCCCCACCTACGGGCATTGCTTTGGGGCTTTCGCAATTAGAAACTATCTTTTGTACCGTAGCAGGAATGAGTACAACTGCTTTCTTGATACCATTGCTTGGGGAAAAACTTTTTGCTCACCTACGAAAAAGACGTCTGCAAAAAGGGAAAAAAATCAAGATTTTCTCACCTCGTAAACGATTGATTGTAAGGATTTGGCAAAAGTTCAGTATTTGGGGAATAGCTTTCCTGACGCCTGTCTTGTTTAGTCCTATTGTAGGTTGTGCTATTGCTGTTTCTTTCGGTGTACCTCGCCCTAAAATTTTACTTACAATGGCTTTGAGTGCCTTATTTTGGGCTTTTCTGATGACAATCGGTAGTGAGTGGGTAGCCCGATGGTGGCGATGAGTAAGTTTTTGCAAAAATTTATTTCGTAAAAAATACAACGATGCTTTATCCAAAAAATATTGAACAAAAATTAGGCTTTGATAAAATTCGCAACCTAATTGCTGAAAATTGTTTGAGTAATTGGGGACTGCAATACTTGGAAAAAATGCGTTTTTCCGACGATTACGAGCTTATCAGTAGGCTTACTGCTCAAACTCGGGAAATGAAAGAAATTTTGCTCTTCGATGAGCCTTTTCCTAATCAAAATTTTCTCAATGTACAAGAGGCTTTGCAAAAAATTCCTATTCAGGGAGCTTTTCTTTCTGAAAATGAACTTTTTCAACTTAAAAGCTCACTGGCTACTGTTCGCGAATGTTATTCTTTTTTACAAAACCGCAAAGAGCGTTATTTGCAACTTGCCGAACTGCTCAAACTCGTAGAAATTGATAAAAAAATTTTCCAATATTTAGAGAAAGTTATTGATGATAGAGGTAATATCAGGGATTCAGCTTCTGCAGAGTTGCAAAATATTCGTCGAAAAATAATTACAGAAGAGCAACAATTGCAGAAAGTAACTGATAAAATTTTGCGACAAGCTAAACAAGCAGGTTGGGCAAATGAAGAGGCTTCGCTCACTATACGTGGCGGTAGAATAGTAATACCTATTGCTGCCGAGCATAAACGCAAACTAAAAGGCTTTATTCACGATGAATCTGCCACAGGACAAACAGTTTTTATTGAGCCTGCTGAAATTTTAGACCTCAACAATACGCTCAAAGAGTTACAAGCCCAAGAACGCCGAGAAATTATCCGTATTCTTACAGAGGCAACCGATTTTTTACGCTCCTTTTTACCCAATTTACAAAGAGCTTATCAATTTTTAGGGCTAATAGATTTCATCATGGCAAAAGCCAAGTTTGCTATAAAAATCAATGCTAATGCCCCTGTTTTTGAGAAAAAAACAAAAGTTCTATGGAAAAATGCTATTCACCCTTTACTATGGCTTTTGCATAGCAAAGAAAGTAAGCCTATCGTCCCGCTCAATATTGAACTTTCTGAAAATCAGCGAATAATTGTAATATCAGGACCTAATGCAGGCGGAAAGTCGGTAGCTCTGAAAACCGTAGGGCTTTTGCAATATATGTGGCAATGTGGTTTGCTTGTCCCTATGGCAGAAAATTCTGTAATAGGAATTTTTCAAGATATTTTCATTGACATCGGAGATGAGCAAAGCCTTGAAAATGATTTGAGTACATACAGCTCTCACCTGACGGCTATGCGTCAATTTGTAAATTTGGCTTCTGAAAAAACGCTTTTTCTGATAGATGAATTTGGTACAGGTACGGAGCCTCGTTTGGGAGGAGCAATTGCCGAAGCTATTTTAGAGGATTTATATGAAAAAAAGGCTTTTGGAGTGATTAACACGCACTACGGAAATCTGAAAACTTTTGCTCAAGACAAAAAGGGGATTACCAATGCCGCTATGCGTTTTGATACGCAAAACTTAGAGCCTTTGTACGAATTAGAAATTGGGCAGGCGGGAAGTTCTTTTGCTTTTGAAATAGCTAAAAAGATCGGTTTGCCGAAAAAAATTCTTGCCAAAGCCCAAGAAAAGCTCAGTGGTGCTGAAATCAACTATGATAAACTGCTCAAAGAATTGGAGCAAGAACGTAAAATTTTGAAAGATAAAATTCAGGAAATTGCCCGAAAAGAACAAGAATACCAAACTTTACTAAAAAAATACCAAGAGCAAACGGCTTTTTTAGAAAAAGAAAGAAAAAAACTGCTCAACGAAGCCAAAACAGAAGCAAAAAAACTCTTGCAAGAAGCAAATCAGAAAATAGAACAAACTATTCGTCAGATACGTGAGCAAAAAGCCGAAAAAAGCATCACAAAAGATTTGCGTAAAGATTTAGAAGAGTTTAAACAAAATTTACAAATAGAAGAGGTGGTAGAAGAAAATGAAAATCGGGATGTTGAGGTAGTTGGTGGTGAAATACAGGTAGGTGATTGGGTACGTATCAAGGGGCAGAATACGCTTGGCGAGGTTCTACAAATTCAGGGGAAAGATGCTGAAATTGCGATGGGAGAGTTGCGTTCTGTGGTAAAGCTCAATCGTTTGGAAAAAATCAGCAAAAAAGAGGCTAAAAATGAACAAAGAAAATTTGCCAGAAAAAGTATTGGTATCAATCTGACGGAAAAGCTCGCAAATTTTAGCAGTCAGATTGATGTGCGTGGCAAAAGCACCGAAGTAGCTTTACAAGAAGTGGATAAACTATTGGATGATGCTCTGTTGGCAGGTTTTAACGAAATTCGTATTTTACATGGTAAAGGTGATGGAATTTTACGTAAAATGATACGCGAGCATTTGAAAAAATATGACTTTGTAGCATCTTTTACTAGCGAACACGCTGACCGAGGCGGCGATGGTTGCACTGTTGTCAAGATTAAATGATTTTGGATAATTAGGAGCGTTTTTTCTTTTCTAATATACTCCTGACAATCTTTTCCAACTCAATTGCATGGAAAACAATTATTGCCACTGCTATACACCAAAGCATTTCTTTGCAAGTAAGAGGTTGAGTTACGAAGATTTCTTGAAAAAAAGGATGATAAATCAGAAGCATTTGCAAGGCAAAGTTCAGAATGGCTGTACCGAGCAAAGGTAAATTGGTAAAAAATCCTAGGCTAAATAGCAAATGTCTTTCGCTACGTACTGCTAAAATTTGCCCAATCTGAGCAAAACAAAGACTTGTAAAAACGATTGTTTGCCAATGCGAACTGCCACTACTATAACTCCAAGCCTGCAACGAAAGTACTAAAGCTCCAATCATCAGGCTTTCCCAAAGAATATGCCAGCCCAAACCGTGAGCAAAAATGCTTTCTTGTGGGTGGCGAGGTGGGCGTTGCATTACACTTTTTTCGGCAGGTTCACCTGCAAGGGCGAGGCCAGGCAAGCCATCTGTTACCAGATTGAGCCATAAAATCTGAACAGGAAGCAAAGGCACAGGCAAACCAACAATAGGAGCCAGGAAAATTACCCAAATTTTACCTGCATTGCCCGTCATGGTGTATTTGATAAATTTGCGAATGTTATCGAAAATTCTTCTGCCTTCGCGTACTGCTTTTACGATGGTAGCAAAATTATCGTCGAGCAATATCATATCGGCGGCTTCTTTGGAGACATCTGTTCCTGAAATGCCCATAGCTATGCCTATATCAGCTCTTTTGAGGGCTGGAGCGTCATTTACGCCATCGCCTGTCATAGCTACAAAGTGCCCTTTACGCTGTAAAACCTTGACAATTTGTAGTTTTTGTTCAGGTGAAACTCTTGCAAAAACACGGATTTTATCTATGCGAAACTCCAATTCTTCTTGCGAAAGAGAAGCCATTTCTTTCCCTGTGATAACAACTTGCTTTTCGTTTTGCAAAATTCCTAAATCTTTGGCAATAGCTTCGGCAGTGAGTGGGTGGTCGCCTGTTATCATTACAGGGATGATGCCTGCATTGATACATTCAGCTACGGCTTGCCGTACTTCAGGGCGAGGAGGGTCTATCATTGCGATAAGCCCTAAAAATTCTAAATTTTCTTCTATGGCTGTTTTTTCTGCTTTGTAGTTTTTTTCTAAAACTTTGTAGGCATAAGCTAGCACGCGTTGTCCTTTTTTAGTCATAGCTTCTGCAATTTGCCAAACTTCTTGGGGCAAATTGATACATTTTTCTGCTATTGCTTCCAGTGCACCTTTGCTAAAAACGAAAATTTTTCCGTCTTTTTCATGTAGTGTACTCATCATTTTTCTTTCTGAGCTGAAAGGAATTTCATCGATACGAGAGAGAATTTGGCATTTGGGGGCTTGCTTTTGGGCATACAATAGTGCCGCAATTTCGGTGGCATCACCTCTGATTTCTCCATTTTCTTGCTTTTGCGTATCCTGATTGCAAACCATTGCTTGCCAAAATAAACTTTCGGTATTTAAAGGTAATTGTGGATTGAACCAGTGTTCTTGGACAGTCATTTTATTTTGGGTAAGCGTGCCTGTTTTATCGCTACCGATATAAGTAACCGAGCCGAGTGTTTCAATAGCGGGTAATTTGCGGATAAGAGCATTTTGCTTTACTAATTTACTTGCACCCAAAGCAAGTGAAACTGTAATGACAGCAGGCAAAGTTTCGGGAATAGCGGCAACAGCTACTGAAATAGCTGTAAGTAAAAGTTGTGTGGGATCTTCACCCCGAATAAAGCCTGCAACATAGATAATGGCACAAATAGCAAAAATCAAAAAAGAAAGCCTTTTGCCAAATTCTGCCAAGCGTTTTTGGAAAGGAGTTTGCGTTTCGCTTTCTTGAAGCATTTGGGCGATATTGCCTATTTCGGTTTTCATTCCCGTAGCAACTACTATGCCCACGCCCCTACCATAGGTAACCAGCGTACTTTTGTATGCCATATTGTATCTATCGCCCAGAGGGATATTTGCTTCTGCTAAAACTTGGTTGTGTTTTTCTACAGCTTCCGATTCGCCTGTAAGCGAGGCTTCTTCTATTCTCAAATTATGTGTTTCTATCAAACGCAAATCCGCAGGAACCATATCACCTGCTTCTAAATATACGATATCGCCTTGTACTATTTCAGCAGAATTGAGATGTTCTATCTTTTCGTTACGAAGCACTTTGGCGGTGGTAGTAGCCAACTTTTTAAGGGCTTCCATTGCTTTTTCAGCTCGGTATTCTTGAAAAAAACCAATAATAGCATTCAGAATTACTATCAGAGCAATAAGTAGAGTATCTTTTATGTCGCCGATTAAGCCGGAAACCACTGCCGCAAGCAGTAAAATGATAATCATTACATCTTTGAACTGCCCCAAAAACATTAGCCAGATAGGACGCGGCGGCTTGCTGATAAGTTCATTTCTGCCATTTTGGGCTAATTTCTTGTGAGCTTCTTCGTGCTTTAAGCCCTCTTTACGGCTTTCGGTTTGGGCAAAAACCTCTTCCAAAGGCTGAATGTGCCACTGCATAAAATTTGTAAATTTTGAATTGTGCTCAAGTATGATGATATTGATTACTGCTGAAAATACGGATAAACAATATTTTAACAATTTTGCATTATTGACAAACGAATAGCTCTGCTCTACTTTGTTTATTATGAAATTTGTAACACATCTAATAAGTATTCGGAGGTGAAATTTGCATCTTAAAACGTTTTGCAGAAAAAAAAATTAAGCACCTATCTCTATCAATTTAGCAATATCGTTTTTTTACTGCTAATTGAAAAATCAACGTTTATTTCTTATTTGTTTGTTTATTTTTTTGACGAAAACTCATAAAATCTGTGCCAAATTTGTAATGCCATGTATACCTCTTTATTTCCTATTGTTTTTCGTAGAAGCATCTTCTACATCTTGCTTCGTATACATCTTTTTCTCCCAAAAGTACTTTTTCTTTCGATTGAGAGAGGCGGTAAGAATAGTGAGCTATAGCTCCACATTTTATACATATTGCATGAACTTTCGTAACGAACTCTGCGATAGCCATCAGAGCAGGCATGGCTCCGAAAGGTCTGCCTAGGTAGTCCATATCCAGCCCTGCTACAATTACTCTTTTGCCTGCATTTGCCAAACGATTGCAAACTTCTATAATTTGATTATCAAAAAATTGCACTTCATCAATACCAACTACGTCACATTCACCTATGTACAAAAAAATCTCTTCGGCGGTATGTACAGGTGTAGAGCGAATAGCAGTTGCATTGTGTGAAACTACTTGGCTTTTGTGATAACGTACATCAAGAGCTGGTTTGAAAATTTCTACTTTTTGTTTAGCAATAATGGCACGATTTAGGCGACGTATTAGTTCTTCCGTTTTTCCTGAAAACATAGAACCACAGATAACTTCTATCCAGCCTGTGGCTTTTTGATGAGGTTCTACAAACAAATTCGTAAAATTTTAATTCAATGCAAACCTACGAAAGAGTGCAAAAAAATGCAAGCAATCAGCTATCTTACGCCACGCCAGAATACTCCCAGAGGTAATTTTTTTTCGTGTAGATCTTGCAAATATAGCTCGCCAATTTCGTAAGAAAGAAATGTATTCTGAAAGATACATTGCATCAGTGTTTCAGCAATAAGTGCCGAAAAGCCCATTGAATAAAGATTCAAGATAAGAAAACTATCTTTTTCTGATAGTAAATCACGACAGTGTTTGAGCATTTCGTTGATGTTGTCTTCTAAAACCCATTTTTCACCCTCTGGACCTCTCCCATAGGCAGGAGGATCTAAAATAATACCGTTGTATTTTTTTCCACGTTTTACCTCTCGACGAACAAAACGAAGAGCATCTTCGCAAATCCAACGAATATTGTTCAAATTGCTTGCTTCCATATTTTCACGCGACCACGTGAGCACTTGTTTTACGGAGTCTACATGAGTAACCTCTGCTCCCATTGCTCTGGCGGCAAGGGAGGCTCCACCTGTGTAAGCAAAGAGATTTAGTACCTGCGGCTTGGATAAAGTTTTTTTTTCGAGAAAATCAATGATAAAATTCCAGTTTTCGGCTTGTTCGGGGAAGATACCTACGTGCTTGAAAGAAGTAAAGCCCAATTTCATCTTGAGTTTTACGTTTTTGTAGGCATACGCTATCCACCAAGGCTCT
This sequence comes from uncultured Cytophagales bacterium, assembly GCA_938002655.1. Lineage (GTDB taxonomy): Bacteria > Bacteroidota > Bacteroidia > Cytophagales > Thermonemataceae > Raineya. The sequence continues at coordinate 33,054 of CALLAC010000017.1, read as the reverse complement.
TTCACGCCATTTTTGAGCTTCCATTCGCCTTTTTCGCTGTTTTTTTCAGTATTTTTAGCCCTTGTGAAAGTTGCCTGAGCCATTTTATGCCATTCTGTTTCCGAGAGGCTTTTGTCCCAAACAGCTTGTGGTTCGGGGCGAGCTACTATGTATTTACCAAAACGCTCTAATTTTTCAAAATTGCCAGAGTCAATGAGTTGGTATTCGTTCCAATACGTAGGGCTAAGTAATTGCATTCGAAGAATGTTTAAAGGGTAGTTAAAAAGCCTTTAAGCTGATGAGTTGCTTGCGTGCGTAGGTATTGTTGGGGTTGAGTTGGTAAGCCCTTCTATAACAACCAATAGCATTTTGGGTTTTTCCCAAACGCAAGAAAGCATCGCCCATTACATTGTGAGCGGCACTATTTTCAGGAAACTCTAAAACATTGATTTTAGCAATTGTGAGGGCTTCATTTACTCTACCCAAAGCGAGAAGTTTTTGGGAAATTGCTACAAGCAGGACTTGATTTAGTTTGTATTTTTGATGAATCTTGAAGTAATTATAGCTGGCAAGCATTCCGTCCAAGCCGTTTTTAGAAAACTGTTGCATCAGAATATTGGTGGGGTCGTCGTATTGGGGTACATTGAGAACATGAAAGAATTGATGCGTACCGCCACCAATACACATATTGATAAGCGAATAAGCCATATTCAAGCCATTGGCACTATTGGCAAAAAGCACTAAGCCATCTTTTTCGCGGGGTATGCCTACTACATAAGCCTTTGAGGTTCCCAGATCGCCCCAATGCCAGAAAGCTCGCCCCAAATCGGTTTCATAAAGCCCAAAGCCCAATCCCCAACTCATAGAGGCAAGAAAATTAGTTTTTGCGGTGCTTTGTACTTTCCACATTTCCTGATAAGTATCGGGCTTTAAGCCTTCTTGATTGAGCAGATGAGCCAGAAATTTGCTGTAATCTTCTGCATTGGTGAGCAATGTATAAGATGCCGAAGGTGTAGAGTACATTCCAAAGCCTACGGCCTGTCCCAGGCTGCCATGTCCATTAGCTACTCTGTTTGCAAAATTACTTTGCCATACATAACTGCTGTTGTTCATTTCCAAAGGTTTGAAAACATACTCTTGGGCAAGCATTTCTAAATTTTTTCTTGTAATTTTTTCTACTACAAACTGCAAATACGAAATACCTATTCCTGAATAGTGCATATCGGTAGCAGGCTCGAAAACGATAGGAACTATACCTGCTCTTCCATTTGGAAAGCCCGCCGAATGTGAAAGGCACATACGAGCAGTAATTTTCATAAAACGCTTATCTTGAACCTTGTGCATCAAGAAAAAGCGTTCAATGCTATCCAAAGTTACGTATGCTACAAGAGGCTTATCCAAATCTAATCTGCCTTCATCTACCAAACGTAAGCAAATGTAAGCAAAAAGAGGCTTGCTGAGTGAGGCGGCTTCAAAAATGGTATTGTCACTGACAGGCTTTCGGGTAGCAAGATTGGCTTTGCCAAAGTTTTTGGTCCAGAATACTTTTCCGTTTTTTACAACACCCAAAGATAGCCCAGGTACCCCTGCACTATCCATCATTTCGGGAATACGTTTTTTGAGAAAGTTTGTATCCAGCTTACGAGCCGAAACTTCGCCAGTAAATAAGAACAAAAAACAAAACCATACATAATGTTTCATAGCTCAACGTATTATTTATGCTTATTTTTCAGAAATCAAGCAATAATACAAAAAAAAATTTAACTGCAAAACAGGTAAGATAGGCAATTAGTTTATCTTTGCTCTGTGGATGTGCTTAAAAAACTTCCCTATGGCTATTAATTACAAAACTTTTGAGGCACTTTTTGCTAAATATCATATTACCGATTTTTTATACATACAAAAGGCTTGGCAAGAACCTCACCGCTTTTATCATAATGAAGAGCACTTGGCTTTTCTTTTGGAACGCATACAAAAAAGCTCTTTCAGTGAAAGCGAAAAAGAAATTTTGTACTTGATTGCTTTTTTTCATGATATTGTATATCAGCCAATACGTAGAGATAATGAACAAAAATCTGCTGAACTTTTTTGGCAAATGTGTAAAGCAGATGAAAAAATTAAAAATCTTGTAGCAAGGGCTATTTTAGATACACACACGCATACGCCTTCGCATACGCTTTCGGCATTTTTTTGTGAGATAGATCTAGCTGTTGTGAGCAAAAGTAGTTTTGTTCAACTTTTGGAGTGGGAACAAAAAATTTTCAAAGAATACCAAGTTTTTGATTACAGCCTCTACAAACCTGCTCGCATCAGCGTTTTAGAAAATTTGAAAAAGAAAGTTCCTCAAAATGCTCAAAATTTGCAGTACTTGATAGAATACCTGCAAACACATAAACCTAAAATAGGCATTTATCCGGGCTCTTTCAATCCTTTTCATAATGGGCATTACAATATTTTACAGAAAGCAGAAAAGGTATTTGATAAAGTTATTGTGGCACGTGGAGTAAATCCTGAAAAAAATGAATTTGCCCAAGATGATGAAATCAGCCCTGTTTTGTATTATCGGCAGAAAGAAAACTTTGCAGGTTTGCTTACCGATTATTTGGACTCCAAAGAAAAAGATGCAGAAATTACACTTATCAGGGGCTTACGCAATGGTGATGACCTTGCCTACGAAATGAACCAAATCAGCTTCATGAAAGATATGAAGCCAGATTTGAAAGTAGTTTTTTTCCACTGCGACCGTGAGTTTGAACACATCAGCTCTTCGGCTATACGTAATTTGGAAAAAATCGGCAAAGGCTATGGAGCAAAATATTTGCCAAAGTAAAAATTAGTTTTTTCAAAATCTAAGTATTTCCAGAGCTTTTTGTAAGAATTCATCTTCGGCGTTTAGGGTCTGGAAATAAGCTGTTTTTCCCCAAACAATTTTAGCTAGAAAGGCTTTAAGCTGTTTTTTGATAAATTTTTTTTCAGGTTCATTAAAGTCTGAACCTGTAAGAGCTTTGGCAAAAACTGTTTCGGGCAGTTGCCAGTGTGTCAAGAAATCTGAAAAACCTTTCTCTTGCAAAATTTTACGATTTTGATGAGCATATTCAGCTATCCAAGGTTTTAGTTGAGTTTTTTGTAAGAAGTCTTTAATTTTTTCTTCGTATTTGGTGCTATCCAAAGGCAAAGATATATCCGGCGTAATGCCTCCACCGCCAAAAACTTTTTTCATTTGCGGTGTGAAGAAGATTTCTGTGGCTTCTGAAAGGGTATCTTTCAGCAGAAAACCTGATTTGTAACGTTCTTCGAGGCTCTTGCTATATTTTTTACCTTTGTGATAGGGGCGTTGTATACATCTACCTGTGGGGGTATAATACTTTGAAACTGTAAGCCGAAGTTCTGAACCATCAGAAAGAGCGAAAGGCACTTGTACCAAGCCCTTTCCGTAAGATTTTCTGCCAATGATAGTAGCTTTGTCATTATCTTGTAAAGCTCCTGCCAAAATTTCGGAAGCAGAAGCAGAACCTTCGTCTAATAAAACTACTACTTTGCCTTTTTCGTAAAGTCCGCCTGCGGTGGCTTTGTATTCTTGGCTGTAGCGTTTTTGTTTGCCTTTTGTAGAAACAATCAGCAGACCCGCTTCCAGAAACTCATCTGCAATGCGGGTGGCTTTATCCATATATCCTCCTCCGTTTTCACGCAAATCTACAATTACAGCTCGCAGAGTGTCTTTTTGGATAAACTCTTGCAAAATATCAGAAAACTCTTGGTCGGTTTTTTCAGCAAAACGTAAAATACGAATATATGCAATGTGTGGCTTTGCCCAATAACCTATTACCGATTTACTGATAATTTTATCTCTTTCTACAGAGATTTCTTTGATTGATAAGCCACGTAAAATTTTCAGTTTCACAGTTGTTCCTTTTTTGCCACGCAATTTTTGGAAAATATCTGTGATGCTTTCGCCGTTGTTGTAATTGATAGCTTGCTCATCAATAGCAAGGATTTTATCTCCTGAAAAAATACCTGCTTTTTCGGCAGGGCTTTGGGGCAAAGGATAACTTACAAAAAGTGTATCATTGAGCCATTCATATTCAATGCCGATGCCCTCGAAATCTGTTTCTAACTGGCTTTGAGCAAGAGCAACTTCTTCGGCAGGGATATAGGTGCTGTGTGGGTCCAAATTAGAAAGCAAACTCTGCAAGCCAAGCGTATGAAGCGAGTCTAGATTTACCTCTTCTACATAGTTTTCTTTGATAAGTTTGAGTACTTCGGCGGTTTGTTGGGCTTGCTTGCCTAAGCCTGTTTCGCGTACGTACATAATGCTCACTCCCAAAGCAATGCCAATGCCCAATGCCAATCCAAAGAAAAAAGGCATCAGTAAGAAAATCTGTTCCGAAGAGTTTTTCTGCTTGACTTCCATAGCTCTTTCTATGGTTGGACTTACTCAATTTCTTCTATGATTAGGTTATGGTTGGTGTAAATGCAAATATCTGCGGCAATATGCAAAGATTCTTCAACTATTTGTTTGGCAGAAAGGTGGGAGGCGTGTTTTTTCAAAGCTAAAGCCGCCGCTTGGGCATACATTGCTCCCGAACCAATCGCCGCTATGTCGTTATCAGGTTTGATGACATCGCCGCTTCCCGAAACGGTAAAAATTTCGTTTTTAGACACTACAATCATCATGGCTTCCAAACGGCGTAGAAAGCGGTCGGTACGCCATTCTTTGGCAAGTTCAATGGCGGCACGCTCTACAATGCCTCCATATGCCGAAAGTTTTTCTTCAAATTTATCCATCAGTGCGAAAGCATCAGCAGTAGAACCTGCAAAGCCTACAACAACTTTGCCATCTTTCAATTTTCGGATTTTACGGACGTGGCTTTTGGCAATAGTATTACCGAGCGTAGCTTGCCCATCGGCACCAATAGCTACTTTTCCATTATGCAAAACGGCAATCACAGTGGTTGAACGTATTTTGGGCATTTTCATAAGTTGATGATTTTTTTATTTTTTTAACTTTGAATTTATAAAGACTTCACGTAGTTTTGTCTGCAAATTACAAAAAAATACTTCTCTTCCCTGCAATGAAAACGCTTTATTTGCTTCGCCACGCCAAATCCAGTTGGAAAAATCCTGAACTTTTGGATTTTGAACGCCCCCTGAACCGCCGAGGCAAGAAAGATGCCCCTGCTATGGGCAAATTTCTCAAATCTAAAGAAGTTGAAATAGAATTGCTTTTGTGCAGTCCTGCCAAACGAGCTTGCAAAACTGCTAAAAAAGTTGCCAAAGAAATTGCTTATCCCAAGCAAAAAATTTTGTATAAAAAAGAAATTTACGAAGCCAATGTTGCCGATTTGTTTGGTGTAGTACAAGAAACTCCTAATGCAATTGCTTCTCTGATGATTGTAGGACATAACCCAAGCCTCAACGATTTTGCTAATCTACTTTTATCCGAAAATCCTATTGAAAACATACCCACAGCAGGAATTGTTGCCATTTCTTTGTCTATAAATTCTTGGCAAGAAATTGAAGAAAACACAGGGAAACTGCTATTTTTTGAATACCCCAAAAAAATATTTCCTGTCGTTTGATTGAGAAAGACGTTTACTTCAGAAAATAACACAGAAAAGTGAATTTTGTAATTTTCAAAAGTTTTCTTCAAATTTATCAAAAAACTTTTGTCAGCATCTTGTTGAATAAGATTCATTCAAGCAGCAAAGAACATAAGCATGTTTCTACAATTCCAGAATTTTGTAAAATTTAAGTTTATCAAACATTTTGTTTCTGTACGGCAGGGAGGAGTTAGCCCTGCCCCTTTTGATAGCCTCAATTTAGGCTTTGGAACAGAGGATTTACCCGAAAATGTTGTACGAAACCGAAAAATCCTTGCGGAAGCTACGCAGATGCCTCTTGAAAATTGGTGCGTACCAAGCCAAATACATAGTAATAATATTTTGTGTGTCTCTGTTTTGGAGCGTGGAAAAGGGGCTTTTTCACGAACCAATGCCTTACCTGATACAGATGGTTTGCTGACTAAACATAAAAATATTGTTTTGGCAGTGCAATCAGCTGATTGTGCTTGTTCTTTGTATTATGATACAGAAAAGCAAGTAATTGGGGCGGCACATGCAGGTTGGCGAGGTACGCTCAAATTACTTCCACAAAAAATGGTTCTGACAATGCAAAAAGAATTTGGCTCGAAGCCTGAAAATATTTGGGTGAGCATAGCTCCTTGCATAAGCGTAGAAAAATACGAAGTAGGCGATGAGGTTGTAAATGAAGTAGAAAAAGTTTTTGGAACAAAAGAAAATTTTTTGTGGTGGAATGCTCAAAATCAAAAATTTCATTTTAATTTGCGGTACTCGCATTTATTTCAACTTCAAGAAGCAGGTATACGCCCCGAACATATTGAACTTATGCCTTACTGTACTTATACGGCAAAAGAGTTGTTTTTTTCTGCCCGTCGCGATAAAAACCAAACAGGTAGATTCGGAGTAGGAATTATGCTCATTTGAGCTATACCCAAAATAAGTCGGCAGCGATTTGGTCTGCAAAAAATTTGCCTTCTTCGGTTAGATAAATCTTTTTATTATTCTGGAAAATTAAGTTTTGCTTTTCAAATTTTTGGAGTACCTCTTGATTTTTCTGAAAAAAATCGGGATAGAGTTGCTTTAATTTAGACTTTTCTGCTCCCCAACAAGTTCGCAAACTTGTAAGCAAATACTCATTTAGTTTATCTTTGGGCGAAAGTTCTTCAATAGTTGCGGGAACTTTGCCTGCGAAAATATCTATGATGTAATTTTGGTTATGGGCTATGTTGAACTGCCTACTTTTGCCATTGTAAGAGTGTGCGGAGGGTCCTACGCCTAGATATTCGTTTCCTATCCAATAGTTTGTGTTGTGTTTGGAATAGAAACCATTTTTAGCAAAGTTTGAAATTTCATAATGTTCAAAACCTGCACTTTTAAGCGTATTCATAAGTATTTGCATTTGCTGGCGTGCAAAGTTTTCGTCTATGGGTTGCATTTTGCGTTTTTCCAGTTTTTTACCAAAAACGGTACGAGGCTCAATTGTAAGGCAATACGCCGAAAGATGAGGAATGCTTAAATCAAGAGCTTTTTGTAAATCTTTTTCCCAGATTTGATGATTTTCGGCTGGAATAGCATACATCAAATCTATGTTGATATTTGAAAACCCAACATCTTGGGCAATTTTTACGGATTTTTCGGCTTGTAATTCATTATGAGAGCGATGCAGAAAAGCAAGATGTGGCTTATGAAAACTTTGTATACCTATACTTAGGCGATTGATACCTACTTTTTGCAAAATTTGTAGCTTTTCTTGGCTTAAATCATCGGGGTTGGCTTCCAAAGTGATTTCTGTTTGAGGGGTAAGTATAAAAAAACGTTGAATTTGCTCAAAAATTCTTTCCAAATCTTGCAAGTTCAAAAGCGAGGGGGTACCACCCCCCAAATATACCGACTGCAATGTTTTATTTTGCAGATAATTTTTTTGTAATCCAATTTCTTTGCAAATAGCTTGTATCATTTCTTCTTTTTGTGCTATTTGTGTAGAAAAATGAAAATCGCAATAGTGGCAAGCCTGCTTGCAAAAAGGGATATGTAGATATAGAGCCGACATTTTTGCAGAAAATTTAAGAACTAAAAATCATTGTGTAATAGGTACATTTTTGAGTATGTTTTCAATGATTTGCCTGCTGGTAATGCCATCGGCTTCGGCTTCATAGTTCAGAATAATGCGATGGTTCAATACATCAACGGCTATCTCTTTGATATCTTCGGGTAAAACAAAATCCCTTTGGTTCAAGTAAGCAAGAGCTTTAGCGGCTCGGTTCATACTAATAGAGGCACGCGGCGATGCTCCAAACTGAATGTATTGAGCCTCTTTGCTCAATCCGTAGTTGGTAGGGTAGCGAGTTGCAAAAACTAATTCAATGATATACCTTTCTAGAATTTCAGAAATAGTAATCTGATTGATTTCATCGCATATTTCGGCTATATCTTGCTTGTTTAAGATTGTATTTACGTCAGGTTTGAAATGAATATTTGCCATTTTTCTCATTATAGCAAGTTCTTGCTCTTTATTTGGATAACCTACGAATATTTTCATCATAAACCTATCTACCTGAGCTTCGGGCAAGGGGTATGTTCCTTCTTGCTCAACGGGGTTTTGTGTAGCCAATACCAAAAAAGGATAATCAAGCGGATAGGTTGTTTCACCGATAGTCACTTGTCTTTCTTGCATAGCCTCCAAAAGTGCCGATTGTACTTTGGCAGGTGAGCGATTGATCTCATCAGCGAGTATCAGATTAGCAAAAATGGGTCCTTTTTTTACTTCAAACTCGGCTTCTTTGGGGTTGAAAATCATTGTTCCTACCAAATCGGCAGGCAAAAGGTCAGGGGTAAATTGTATGCGTTGAAAGGATAAATGAAGAGTTTTGGCAAGTGTACTGATAGTAAGTGTTTTGGCAAGTCCAGGTACGCCCTCTAAAAGTATGTGTCCATTTGTGAAAAGACCTATGAGCAGGCGATTTATCATTTTTTCTTGCCCCACTACTACTTTCCCAATTTCAGCAAGTAATAGTTGTATTTTTTCTTGATTAGACATAAGTTTTTTTGGCTTTTGGCTTTTTTGGTAATATTTTTGCAAAGCAAAATACAAAAAATTAGATGGAAAATGCTTGCAAAACAATTTTTTGTTGGCTCATAGGGTTATTTTTGATGTTTGGGATAACCGTAATGCAGGCTCAACCTAAAATCAAAAAAAAACCACGCTTGCCTGAAAATGTTTATGAAAAAGATACTTTTCGCTATCAGAAACTGCCTTACGATACTGTCAAATACGAAAAAGGCGAACCCATACAGCTTTTGAGCGGAGCTTTACAAAGTGAAGGCTTTGGCTACGATAGCCTTGTTAAAATTACAGGCAGAAATATTACCGTCAAGCAAGGAAACAGATACATTTTTTGCGATTCGGCGTATTATTATCCTCGCAAAAATTTTATCAAAGCAATGGGGAATGTGCAAATCACTGATGACGTAGGCACAACCCTTTCAGCCCGGCAAATAGATTTTGATGCTAATTCAGGAACCTTGATGGCTCGCGGCGATGCAAACTTTACTAAAAATCAGACCAATGTACGAGCCCCTGCCATCGACTACAACGTCAATTCCAAAATTATGTACTACTATGGTGGAGGCATACTTTCAGATGCTCAAAACCAATTGAGCAGCGAAGCAGGAGCTTACGATACCAACACGAAAAATCTTTTTGCTCGAAAAAACGTTAGAGCCAAAGGTATCAACGAAGAAGGCGAACCTTACGAAATTAGCTCTGATACACTTTCTTACAACGATTTCAGCAAAAATATTAAAATCTTGGGCAAAGAGGCTCAAATCAAAACTAAAGAAGGCATTATTTACACTACCGATGGAGAGTTTAATACTAAAACCAAAAAATCCAAACTCAAAGGAAAACCTCGTATAGAAACAGACGAATATTCGCTCAAAGGCGATTTTTTAGATTATGATCAAACCCAACAGCGAGGCGAAGCCGAAGGGAATGTTGAATTTTTTTCTAAAAAAGATAATGTCTTTATCAATGCAGAAAAAGGCAAAATGAATGGCAGACAAGGTATTTCTCGTTTTTACGGTGGCAGAGCCTATGTGCGTATGATTGATGAGGAGAAAGATACTCTCTGGATTGTGGCTGATACTCTTATTTCTATCGGGACAAAAATGGAAGATAAAACGGAGAAAGCAAAAAAAACACCCAAACAACTACAAGAAGATAGTTTAAGCCGAGCCCAAGAGCCGAAACTACTTTTAGCCTATCATAATGTAAAAATTTACAAAAGCGATTTGCAAGGACTTTGCGACTCACTCACTTACAATATAAAAGATTCGGTGATATATTTTTATCGATTGCCTATTCTTTGGAGCAAGAAAAATCAAATTTTTGCAGATTCTATGCATATCCTTCTCAAAAACAACAAACCTGATAAGCTCGTTATGCGGCAAAATGCCTTTATTATTTCTATGGATAGTGCAGGCAATTTCAATCAAATCAAAGGAAAATTCATGGATGTTTTGCTTAAAGATAGTAAAATGGACAAGGTGTTTGTCAGAGGCAATAGCGAGAGCATCTATTTCCAATTTGATGAAAACGAGAATTTTATCGGTATGTATAAAGTAATTTGTGGGAGTATCAAAGCCGAATTTGAAGAAAATGAACTTTCAGAAGCAACTTTTTACGAACAGATAAACGGCGAGCTTATCCCCCCTCACCAATTAGAGGAAGGAAATAAAAAATTAAGTGGTTTTTCGTGGCAAGAAGAGTATCGTCCTACGCGGCAAAATATTTTAGAAATGCCTAAACCCCGCAAGCCGATTGCAGAACAAAGCCATTTCACTACTGAAAGTAAACCACAAAATATAACTCCACAAACCAAACCTAACTCACAGAAAAAAAGAAGAGAAATACCAAAACTTGAAAAAGAAAAATGATTGTTTACCATAAATCTTGGAACATCTTTACTGCTACACTCATACAAAGGATTTTTTTACAAGAATACATCCACAATGGTTTCAAGAGTAATGCGTCAGACCCGATGGGTCTTTAAAGACCTGATAGCTTTCTAAAACCTATCAGGTCTGCATATTAGTTGCTTGCTTTTACAAGTTATGACAAAATTTGTTTCCAAATATTTTTAAGAGAAACTTCCTTTTCAATTACGCTATTGAGCTCGGAAATGGGCAAACGCACCTGTTCGGCTGTATCTCTGTAACGCAAAGTAACGGTATTGTCTTGCAAAGTTTGGTGGTCTATTGTTACACAGAAAGGCGTACCAATTAAATCCATGCGTGTATAATTCTTACCAATTGTGCCTTTTTCCTCATAAATTGTATTAAAATCATAACGAAGTTGCTCAAAAACCTCGCGTGCTTTTTCGGGCAAACCATCTTTTCGTAAAAGAGGAAAAACTGCTACTTTCACGGGGGCTATTGCGGGGTGAAACTTCAAAAATATGCGTTTAGTTTCTTCACCTTTAGCATTTATTTTTATTTCTTCGGTGTAGGCGTTGCAGAGAATTGCAAGGAACAATCTATCTGCACCAATGGAGGTTTCTACTACATAGGGTACGTAGCGTTGCTTATCTTTATCAGTGATTTCATCATCAAAATACTGCAATTTCTTTTTAGAAAATTCTTGATGCCTGCTCAAATCATAATCAGTACGTGAGTGTATGCCTTCTAATTCTTTGAAACCAAAAGGAAATTCATATTCAATATCCAAAGCGGCATTGGCATAATGAGCGAGCTTTTCGTGTACATGAAAACGTAATTTTTCGGCAGGTAAACCCAAAGCCAACAAAAACTTATATCTTTTTTCTTTCCAATATTCGTACCATTGCATTTCGGTACCCGGACGGCAGAAAAATTGCATTTCCATTTGTTCGAATTCACGCATACGGAAAATAAATTGTCTGGCTACAATTTCGTTACGAAAGGCTTTACCGATTTGGGCAATGCCAAAAGGAATTTTCATTCTGCTTGTTTGTTGCACATTCAAGAAATTCACAAAAATACCTTGTGCCGTTTCAGGACGCAAATAAATCACAGAGGCTTCATCGGCTACCGAGCCGAGCAAAGTTCCGAACATCAAATTAAATTGCTTCACCTCTGTCCAGTTGCTTGTACCCGAAATAGCACAAGTAATTTTTTCCTCTTGTAATAGCTTGCCCAAACCTTCAAAATCTTCTTTTTCAAGTAGGCTATTCATTTGGCTAATGAGTGTAGCGGCTTTATCAGGAAAGCCTTGTTCTTCGTACTCGTAGGCTTTTGCTTCGATGAGGTGGTCTATGCGATAGCGTTTTTTAGAATCTTTGTTGTCTACCATTGGGTCATTGAAGCTATCTACGTGTCCAGAGGCTTTCCATACCAAAGGGTGCATAAAAATGGCGGCATCAATGCCTACAACATTTTCGTTGAGCATTGTCATTGCCTTCCACCAAACCTGTTTGAGGTTATTTTTGAGTTCTACGCCGTTTTGTCCGTAGTCGTAAACGGCTTGTAAGCCATCATAAATTTCGGAACTTGGGAAAACAAAGCCATATTCTTTGGCGTGGGCTGCAATTTTTTGCAGAGTTGCTTCTTCGGGGGTGGTTTGTGATTTATTTGCCATAACGAATTTGAAAATTTCAGGGATTCGGATTTTATATTTTTAAGATTTTTTCTTGCCACTGCTTTTTGTTTTCTCTTTATTGCTTTGCTCTTGGGCAAGTTGTAAGCATTCTTCAAGTGTCAGCGATTGAGGTTCTTTGCCTTTGGGAATTTTTATATTTTGTTTACCTACTTTGATGTACGCTCCGTACTTGCCATTGAGAACTTGTACATCAGAGTTTTCAGGGAAAGTTTTGATAATTTTTTCGGCATCGGCTTTGCGTTTGGTTTCAATAATTTCAATGGCTCTCTCTTCGGTAATGCTGTAAGGGTCATCATCTTTGCCCAAAGAAAAGAATTCATTTCCCATTTTTACATAAGGACCGAAGCGTCCAATAGCCACTATGAGTGTTTTGCCTTCGTAAGAGCCTACTTCACGAGGAAGTTTAAAAAGTTCTAAGGCTTCTTGTAAAGTAATTGTTTCTAGAAACTGCCCTTTTTTAAGTTTTGCAAAAAGAGGTTTTTTTTCGCCACCTGCCTCACCAATTTGTACATAAGGTCCGTATTTTCCTAATTTTGCAAATACTTTTTCGCCTGTTTCAGGATGAGTGCCAAGCTCTCGGTGGGCAACTACATCACTTTTCTTGATATCTTCGGTTTCTTCTACTTTGGGGTGAAAATCTTTGTAAAAGTTTTTTATCATTTTTACCCAATCTTGTTTACCTTCGGCAATTTCATCAAACTCTTTTTCTACTTTAGCGGTAAAAGAATAATCAACAATACTTTCAAAATGATTTTGCAAAAAATCATTGACTACCATGGCTATATCGGTAGGGAAAAGTTTGGCTTTTTCCGAGCCAACGATTTCGGTTTTGGTGTTGGCAGAAATTTTTCCATTTTTAAGGATGATCTCCTGATACTTTCGCTCTTTGCCTTCTCGGTTTTCTTTTACTACATAGCCTCTTTTGAGTATAGTAGAAATAATAGGAGCATAGGTAGAGGGTCTACCTATGCCTAATTCTTCTAATTTTTTCACTAAACTGGCCTCCGTATAGCGAGCAGGCGGACGCGAGAAACGTTCCAGTGCCTTCATTTCAAGCAGTGGCAAATCTTGCCCTACTTGCAAGGGCGGTAACATTTTGCTGCTGCCCTCTTCATCTGCTTCTTCGTCTGTACTTTCCAGATATACTTTCAAAAAACCTTCAAACTTGATTACCTCGCCTTCGGCAAAAAGCAATGCGGAGTTGGTGGATATATCGATAGTAGCAATAGTACGTTCTAATTGAGCATCAGCCATTTGTGAGGCAATAGCACGTTTCCAGATAAGTTCGTAGAGGCGTTGCTCGTTGCGGTCGCCATCTATTTGTTGTGCCGAAAAATCCGTAGGACGAATAGCCTCGTGAGCCTCTTGGGCTGTTTCAGATTTCGTTTTGTACTGACGCGATTGTACAAATTTTTTACCAAAAGCCTTTTCTACTTCTTTCGCCGCCTCACCGATTGCTTCTTGCGAAAGATTAGTAGAATCGGTACGCATATAAGTTATTTTTCCTGACTCATAAAGTTTTTGGGCAATGGTCATAGTTTGGGCAACCGAAAAACCCAACTTACGACTTGCTTCTTGTTGAAGCGTTGAAGTTGTAAAGGGTGGTGCAGGCGATTTTTTAGCAGGTTTAGTTTCTAAATTCTTGATAGAAAATTTTGCCCCGATACAAGATTGCAAAAAGGCTTGAGCTTCGGCTTCGGTACTGATTTTGTCTTTGAGTTCGGCAACGAGGGTTTTTCCGCCGCCTACATCAAACTGGGCTATAATTTTGAAAGTGGAAGTTGCCTGAAATTTCTCAATTTCTCTCTCTCTTTCTACAATCAGACGCACAGCTACTGATTGCACTCGCCCTGCCGAAAGCCCCGATTTGACTTTTTTCCAAAGAACAGGAGAAAGTTCATACCCTACAAGGCGGTCTAAAATACGACGAGCCTGCTGAGCATTTACCAAGTCTATATCAATTTTACGTGGATTTTGAATAGCCTTTAAGATAGCATTTTTGGTAATTTCTCTGAAAACAATTCTTTTGGTTTTGCTATCGTCCAAATCCAAAGATTCTTTCAAATGCCAAGAAATTGCTTCGCCTTCGCGGTCGTCATCAGTAGCAAGCCAAACATTTTCAGCTTCTTCCGACATTTTTTTGAGTTCTTTTACAATAGCCGTTTTATCGGGCGAAATTTCGTAGGTAGGTGTAAAATCTTTTTCAATATCTACGCCCAAACCTTTTTCAGGAAGGTCGCGTATATGCCCATAGCTAGAACGTACCGTGAAATCTTTGCCTAAATACTTTTCAATAGTTTTGGCTTTGGCAGGCGATTCCACAATCACAAGATTCTTCATAAAAGCAGTCAGTTTGGCGTAAAACTGCCAATAGCAAGCAGTTTTGGGCACAAAAATACAAACTTTTGCAAAAACTTCGTAAAAAGGTGAAAGTTTTTGCGTTTTTACAAGCGGTTGTACTTTTTGGGAACATTGAAAGGAAAATCAAGCGGTGTGTTAGAAATCTTGGTTTTTTTATGGTTTATATTCAATTTGAGCTGAAAAACTCCTTGGGCATTTCGATAGTTGAGTGTTATTTGGTTTTTATCGGAGAAAAGCCCTTCTGCCAAAGGCTGAAAATCGCTGTATAGAATTTGCAACTGACTGCCTCGCTCCGTATCGCTTATCCATAGTTTTTCTAGTTGGCTATCTTGCAAACGCAAGTAGTTATCAACTTGTAAAAACTTTATTCTTTGGCGAATAATGTAGTGGGAAGTATCTTTTAGCACCTTTTTTTCGTCAAACTCCTTAATGGGCATTTCTCCAATAAGAATAGCCTGGCAGAGGTTATAATTCAAAGCAATACCATATTGCTCGCTCAATTGCTCAAATGAAAAACTTTGGTAAGTTTTGGTTTGATAGTTCAAAAAGCGAATAGAGTCTTTATCAATCAGAATACGCATACCTTCTACACCTACACTGGCTTGTAAAGAAAGCCAAATCAGGCTGTCTTTGCGAATTCGCATGGTGGCTTTGAATTTTTCTTCATTTGTGCCGTCTGTAAAATCAATTTTGGAATTGGAAGAAAGGTACTTAAAATTTAAAGAAACAGGTTTCTGGGGAAGTAAAAAAAAGTTTTCTTTGCTTTCTTGGATATTCTCTTCTTTGGTGGGTAGAGGGTTTTGGATAGCTTGCGTGTTGTCTTTGATAGGTTGTATTTGCTTTTTTCGGCAAGAACTACAAAAAAGCAAGAAAAAAACAAGAATTAGAATAAGGTTCAGCTCCAACCTTGCACCTTTGAAAGTGTAAGGATATCGTGAAATCATCAGATTATTCATTTTACTCGTAAAGCTGTTTGTTAATCAGTTTTTTAGAAAGCAAAGTACTGCCTCCTTTGAGGTCTTGGGCTTTTTGCCAGTGGCTTATAGCTTTTTCTTTTTCGCCTATTTTGAAATAGATATCACCTAATAGCTCTTGTATTCTTGCACCTTTTTTGAATTTGAGAAGATCTTCAAGGGTTTTGAGAGCTTCCGAAAGTTTATTTTGCCTATACTGCACATACGCCAGCGTGTATAAATATTCGCCATTTTCGCTTTCAGTTTCTACTATTTTACGAGCTATTTTCAGGGCTTCATCAAGTTTTTGCTTTTTGAAGGCAAGAAAATAAGCATAAAAGTTCAAGAAATCACGGTTTGCATCAAAAGTAGTTTGTAACTCTGCTATGATTTTTTCTGCTTCATTGATTTTACCTTCTGCCAAATAAAGTTCGGCAATGGCAATTTCAAGAGCAAGAGATTTGTTTTTACGCACAAGGCTTCTTCCCTGTTCATAACTTTCAAGAGCTTTCCTGTAATTGTTACGCTCAAAATATGCCTTGCCATTGTACCACCATATTTCAGGCTGGGTAGGATACAAATCCAAAGCCTCTTTCGAATGTTCGAGCAATTGTTCTATTTCGTACAACTGCCAATCATAAAATAAAAGCCTTTTCCAAGCCTCAAAATTGGTATTATCTAGTTTTACAATCTCTTTGTATGCTTCTTGGGCTTTGGCAAAGTTTTTTTGTTTTTCAGCTTCTTGGGCAAGCATCAGCCAAGCCTCTACATTTTGAGGGGCGTCTTTTAGAACTTGCTCAAAATTTTGAGCTGTTTTATTTAGGAAATTCTTCAAAATTTCGTTTCTAACTTCATCGGGCAATCGATTATTCTTTAGTAAATCAATTGCTAATTGCTCTTTCTGAACATTTTTATGCTGTTTTTGGTAGGCATAAAGAAGTTGCAAATGAGTTTGGAAAGTGTAATCGTCTTTCAGACAAGAAAGCAAGAACTGCTCGGCTTGGGCTTCTTTGCCATTAAGCAGTAATAATTTGGCATAATTGGCTTGCCATTTGGGTTTTTCGGGGTAAAATTTGGCTAATTTTTCTGCCTCTTTAAGTGCTTTGCTAAAATTTTTTTGCTCCAAAAAAATTTCTTGCTTAGCCAAATTGATATGCTCCATTATGCCGTGTTTTTGTTCTAAATCTTCGTATATTTTGAGAGCCTTTTCGGGTTTTTGAAGTTTTTTGTGGTAAAGTTCTGCCAAATCTTCCCAATAGACCTCAGTATTAGGAACTTTTTTGTCAAACATTTTTTCGTAAATGCGGGCGGCTTCGTCAAACAAACCTTGCTCTTGATAAATTTTTATCAGAAGCAGGTAATAATAGGCAATATTGCTTTCTAAAATGATAGCGGTAAGAGCATACCGCGAGGCTTCGCTATATCGTTTGAGTTGAAGTAATGTAAGAGCAATTTGATAGTTGATACCCGAACTTTTAGGATTGATTTTAAGGGCTTTTTTAAAATGGTTCAGGGCTTTTTCGTAATCTTCTACCGAAAAATCAAAAAAACCTTCCATAAGGGCTGTTTCAGCCATCAGGCTGGTTTGCCTTTGTTTGTTAAAGATAGGTTTTTCAAATGAACTATCTTCCCCTAGAATTTCCTTAGCTTTTTTGGTGCGGTCTTTGTCTTCTTTTTCGGGCTGGGTATGTTGAGCAAAATGTATTTGCCAAATGCTAAACAAGACAAAAATTATCCACAACTTTCTCATCATGAAAACACGATTTTAAGCAAAGATAAGCAAAAATCAGTCCGAATGAGTATTCTCAGAAGTTTTTTTTCGGTTTGATAGCGGCTTTTCCTTCAAAATTTTCTTTTGTAGCTCTAAAATAGCCCCTACTAATGCTTCGGGGCGTGGCGGGCAGCCAGGCACATATACATCAACAGGAATAATTCTATCCACCCCTTTTACTACATGATAGCCGTGTTCCCAATACGGACCGCCGCAATTGGCACAGCTACCCATAGAGATTACATAACGAGGTTCGGGCATTTGCTCATAAATGCGGCGAATGCGGTCTGCCATTTTGAAAGTAACCGTACCCGAAACAATCAGCACATCGGACTGGCGTGGCGAAGTGCGAGGAATTACCCCAAATCTATCCAAATCGTAATGGGAAGCATAAGTTGCCATCATTTCAATAGCACAGCAAGCCAAACCAAAGCTCATCGGAAAAAGCGAAGAAGCCCTCGCCCAATTGAGTAACTCTTCCAGACGTGTTGTAATAATTTCAGCCTCGCCAGTTTTCATTTTGTATGTTTCTACTACTTTTACAAACAACAACAATTTTGCTTTGTTTTACAAAAATAACAAAATTTTCGCTCATTGTGCGAAATACCAAAACTTTTAACCTGAAAACAACGTTTGAAAACACAGGGACGGAAATTGTTTTATGTACGATTGTATCATTGTAGGGCAAGGAATTGCTGGCACCGTACTTGCTTATACTTTCTTGCGAAACCAAAAAATACCATTTGTTATCAATGCCGAAGAATTTCCTTCGGCTTCGCAAGTAGCAGGCGGAATTTTTAACCCTCTTACAGGAAAAAACCTCGTAAAAACCTGGCTCGCAGATGATTTGTTCCCTTTTTTGCATACTTTTTACAGAGAAATAGAAAAAGTTTTGGGTGAGCAGTTTTTACACTCTATGCCTATTTATCGTCCTTTTCGTTCAATAAAAGAGCAAAACGAATGGATTGCTAAGAGTACTTTGCCCGAATTCGAACCATATCTCAACACAGCCGTAGCAGAAGAGCAGTACAGCCTTGATGTTCGGAACCCTTACGGAGGAATAGAAACTTTGCAGGCAGGTTGGATAGAACTTCCGAAACTTCTTGCTACATTTCGTTGCTTTTTGGAAAAAAAATCTTTATATTTCAGTGAAATTTTTGATTATTCGGCTTTGCAGATTTTTTCGGAAAAGGTTGTCTACAAAGGTATTGAAGCAGAAAAAATCATCTTTTGTGAAGGTACTCGGGCTACAATGAATCCTTTTTTTGAAAATTTGCCTTTCAATTTTGCAAAAGGAGAAACAATTGATATCTTCATGAAAGAGGCAAGTTTTGAAAGTATCATCAATCAGGGGATAAGTATTATACCTTTGAGAAAAAACACTTTCCGAGTAGCTTCTACATATAGTTGGCATAAGCTGGATTGGGAAATTTCTCAAAAAGCAAGAGCCGAACTCACAGAAAAGGCAAGCAATTTGCTGAAAAAAGATTTTAGCGTGCTTACTCAAAAGGCAGGAATTCGTCCTGCTACCAAAAACCGACGCCCTATAATCGGGTTGCATCCACGAATGCCTCAAATAGGTATTTTCAACGGCTTGGGTAGCAAAGGTGTTTCGCTTGCTCCGTATTTGGCTGATAGATTTTTCAAACACTTATATGAAAATGTTCCGTTACCTGATGAAATCAATGCACCTACTTAAAAACTTGAGCAAAAGAAACTTTGCTCTCTCTGCTATTTTCCTACTTTCTTTGCCACTCTATTCACAAATGATAGAAGGGCTTACACAAAGACCTTTTGGCAAGAATCGTGTGCAATTTCAGGAATTTGACTGGCGAATGAAAACAACTACCAATTTTGAAGTCTATTACTACGATTTTGGTAGTGCCATAGCCGATTTTGCCTTGCTTTATGCTGAAAGTGAATTCGATAGAATTACTACGCTTTTAGGGCATAACCCCACTGCTAAAACCAAACTATTTATTTACAACTCCGTTTCCGATTTACAGCAAAGCAATGTAGGGCTTGCCAATGAAAACAGCCGTACCGTAGGTGGGCAAACGAATTTTATCAAGCCCAAAATTGAAATTCCCTTCACAGGCAGTTTGTATGAGTTCAAAAAAGAAATTTCTTTCGGAATAGCTCAAATTTTTGTCAATGAAATGATGTATGGTGGCAATATTCGTGAAATTTTGAAAAATGGTGCTTTGCTAACTCTGCCCGATTGGTTTATGCCTGGTGTTGCCGCTTTTGTAGCCGATGCGTGGAGTAGCGAAATGGACGACTACATGCGAAACTCCATTGAGTATCCGCAACTCAAACGCCCTCATAAGCTAATTGGCAAAGAAGCTATGCTCGTAGGGCAATCGATTTGGAACTACATTGCTATCAAATATGGCGAAAACAACATTTCCAATATCTTGAATCTTACGCGTATTATACGTAACGAAAAAGATGCTATTGCAAGCACTCTGGGTATTTCTTATGATGATTTGATTGAAGACTGGAGAAATTTTTACTTGGAAATGGCTAAGCAAGCCAAAACAGATTACGAAACAATAGATTTTGATACACAACTCAAAAAACAAAACCACAAACGCAAAACCTACAACGAAGTAAAAATTAGCCCCAATGGAAAATTTGTCGCTTATTCGGAAAATCGAAACGGACACTATGCCGTAGTAATAAGAAATTTGCAGAACATGCGACGAAAAGTCGTTTTCAGAGGAGGCTTTCGGCTCAATGCTCAAAGAGTAAATGAAAAAATTCCCCTTCTGGCTTGGTCTGATGATAACCAACTGGCCATTTGCTACAAACATAAAAACAAAACTCGTTTTCAGATACTAGAAATTGGTGAGCGGAAAGTAAAAAAGTTAGAAAAATTGCAGTTTGAATTTTTCAACCAAGTTACAGGCTTTGATATTTCGGCAGATGGAAGCACGCTGGCTATCAGTAGCGACCGCATCGGCTCAGCAGGTGTGCAAGCAGGTAGCAACGATTTGTATCTGTACACTATCCGAGAGCGTTTTATGAAACGCCTCACTAATGACCTCTATGACGATACAGACCCCGTTTTTGTAGGCAAAAGCAACGATATTTTGGTTTTTTCTTCCAACCGCCCCGCCGATAGCCTGAACATTCCCCCTGGCGATTTCAGAACAGTAGGTGAAAATTATGACCTTTTCTATTATAACCCGCAAGAATCGCCTAATAAATTGGTTCGCCTTACCAATGCTCCTCAAAAAGAACTATATCCTGTAATGTTCAATGAACGAACCGTAATGTTTTTAAGCGAAAAAAATGGCATAGCGAATCTTTTTAGTGTAGATTTGATAAGCAAAGAACTCCGTCAGCTAACTAATTCAAGACACAACATACAGAAATTTAGCGTCTCAGAAGAAGGAAATTTGTTGGCATTTCGCTCTTGGCACAAGCGTAAAGAAAAATTGATGCTCAAACGAAATTTTGATTTTACCCAAAATCGGAAAAGTATTCCTACTTCACGCATTTTATATCTGAAGCAAAAAGGTCTTTTGCCTGAACAGCAAGCCACTACAGATACTACTTACAAAGAAAAACAAGACGAAAAAACGCAAGCCCCCAGCGAACTTGAATACAAAACAGAAAAACCCTACAATCCCGAAGCAATTGATACAGACGATTATCAATTTGACCCCGAGGTAGTAAAGGAAGTCAAAGAAAAAATGAAAAATCAGAAAAATGAAAATTTGACTCTTGTTTCTAATTTTTCGCAAAGAAAAAAACAAAATAGAGCCCCTGAAATACGCGGTGCTTATCCTTATGAGCCTCTTTTTACCACAGAAAGTAGTATTTCTACCCCTTTCATAGACCCTATACGTGGTTTTGGCTTGCTTTTTGAAATGGAAGTTAGCGATTTATTAGAGAATCATCGAATGAAAGGTGGATTGTTAGGACTTTTTGACCTTCGCAGTGCCAATTATTTCGCAGAATATCAATATCTTGAAAAAAGGTTAGACCTTATTGCTCGTTATGATAGAAAAAGCATCTATGCCAACAACCCTTCGGCAGGTATTGCCCAACGCTATGCCAGCAATCGCTTTACGCTTACAGCCTCTTATCCTTTTACCAATTCTATGCGAGTAAGCCTAACGGGTGGGTATATGGATAGACGCTCTGTGAATTTGCTTCTTATTACACAGTTTCCCGAATACATCAGCTATTTCCATTCACGAGCCGAATTTAACTTTGACAACACCATTACCAAAGCCCCTAATCTAGTAGAAGGCACAAGAGCAAAAATTTACTATGAATTCAATCCATCTTTCAGCCATATCAACGAAAGTTTTGATAAGTTATTCTTAGACGTTCGCCACTATCAATCTTTACACAAAGAAATTACCTTTGCGACACGGTTCAGTGCAGGTGCTTTCGGGGGGCGTTCGCCTAAACGCTTTATGCTCGGAGGAGTAGATAATAATCTTTCGCAACAAGCAGGTTTGGGGGGTAATCCGCCACTCGATGTAAGTTTTGAAAAAGGTAATCCTGATGTACTTTTTCACGAATTTGCAACCAATTTACGCGGTTTTAACTTCAATAGTCAGAATGGTAAGTATTTTATGTTGCTCAATGCTGAATTGCGAGTGCCTATTATTAAATATTTGCTTCAAAACTCCATTTCTTCCAACTTTTTTAAAAATCTGCAATTTATTGCTTTTGGCGATTTAGGCTCGGCTTGGAATAACACAGCACCTTGGAATCGGCAAAATGATATAAACACCGAACTGATAGATGCACCTCCTTTCACTATCATTGTCAATAATTTCAAAAGTCCTTTTTTGGCGAGTTATGGATGGGGCTTTCGGACTACTTTCTTGGGGTATTACTTAAAAGCTGATATAGCTTGGAAAGTAGAAGACTTTATAGTTACGCCACGCCCCACGTGGGTGATTTCTATGGGGTATGATTTTTAGATAAGTACACCAAACAAATCAAACTCTTGGGCTTCGGTAATGCGAACATTCGCAAAATCGCCTAGGCGTATGTAAGTGTTTTTATCAGCTTTTACCAGCACCTCGTTATCTACTTCGGGAGAGTCGTATTCTGTTCTACCGACAAAATAATTGCCCTCCTTTCTATCAAAAAGCACCTTGAAAACTTTACCTATCTTTTGCTGATTGAGTTCCCAAGAAATTTCTTGCTGAATACTCATAATTTCAGCGGCACGTTCTTGTTTTACTTTTTGTGGCACGGTGTCGGGCATTGTGTAGGAGTGTGTGTGTTCTTCGTGAGAGTAAGCGAAAACGCCCAGCCTATCAAAACGTATTTTTTCGACAAACTCACACATTTCCTCAAAATGTTTTTCTGTTTCGTAGGGATGCCCGACAATCAGCGTAGTTCGCAGAGCAATTTCGGGCACTTTTTGCCGAATTTTATCCAAAAGCACTTCTGTTTTTTCACGAGTAATGCCTCTACGCATTATTTTGAGCATTTCAGACGAGCCGTGTTGCAAAGGGATATCCAAATATTTGCAGATATTGGTGTGTTTTTGGATTACGTCCAAAATTTCCATAGGGAAACCCGCAGGATAGGCATATTGGAGGCGTATCCATTCAATGCCTGCTATTTCGGCAAGTTTTTCTAAAAGTTGGTGCAAAGTTCTTTTGCCTTCTGTGTCTAAGCCATAATACGTAAGGTCTTGGGCAATGAGAATTAACTCTTTGGTGCCTTTTTGGGCGAAATTTTTAGCTTGCTCTATGAGTTGTTTCATAGGATGCGAAACGTGCCTGCCTCTCATCAGCGGAATGGCACAAAACGAACAGGGGCGGTCGCAACCTTCTGAAATTTTGAGATAAGCATAATGCGAAGGGGTAGTAAGAAGTCTTTCACCTACCAGTTCGTGTTTGTAATCTGCTTTGAGGGTTTTGAGCAAACGAGGCAATTCGTTTGTGCCGAAAAAAGCATCTACTTGTGGAATTTCTGCGGCAAGTTCGTCTTTGTAGCGGTGCGAAAGGCAACCTGTAACGTAGAGCTTATCAATGAAGCCTGCGTCTTTGGCATCGGCATATTGCAAAATGGTGTCAATGGATTCTTGCTTGGCATTTTCAATAAAGCCACAAGTATTGATAATGATGATATTGGCATCAGATTGAGCTTCTTCGTGAGTTACCTCAAAACGATTGGCTTTGAGTTGGGTAAAAATTTCCTCAGAATCTACCAGATTTTTGGCACAACCCAAAGTAATGATATTGACCTTATTTTTACGTAAAGTTTTGGTTTTCATAGTTTTATTTTTTGTAAGCTACAAAAATTATTTCATTCGTATCCAGAGCATAACGTTTAATTTCTTCGGCAGAAAGTGTTTTGACAAAATCATCTGCTACTACTCTAAAACCTACCGAGGCGATACGTTCTGCGTAATCTCTGCCATAGAGCCTTAGATGGTCGCTTTGTCCAAAGGCTTTTTCTCGCTCTTTGCGAGCAGTGATGCTTTTATCTTCGTAGGTATGAGCCAAGCTCCAATTCAGAGGCGATTGCAAAATAGCCCAACCACCTTTTTTTAGCACTCTATAAATTTCTCGCAGTGCCTGCAAATCATCTGTTACGTGTTCTAAAACGTGATTGCAGAAAACTACATCAAAACTATCATCAGTAAAAGGCATTTGATGAATATCCATTTTTACTTTTGCCCAAGGCGATTCCAAATCTGCTGTAACGTATTCCTGCAAATTGGGTAGACTTTCAAATTTTTTCAGAAAGCAAATCTCAGGGGCAATGTGCAACACTTTCAGGGGTGCTTGAAAAAAATTAGTTTTTCTTTGCAGGTAAAGCCATAGCAAGCGGTGGCGTTCCAAAGAAAGTGAGTCGGGGCAAAGAGCATTTTCGCGAGGCTTTATTCTGCCATAAGGCAAAAACTTTCGGTAAGTTTTACCCGATATAGGGCATTGTACCCGATTGCCTCTGTAAAACACCGCTACCACCTGTAAAACACTTATACCAAACTTTTGTAGATACTTGCGAGGAACAAAACGAATAAAAAAACGAATCAGTTGCTTCATTACTTCTAAATAAGTGGCAAAGATACAAAATTTTGCAATATCAATATTGTAAAGCTCTTTCTAAAATTGCCTATTGAGGCTCTCTTTTTGCCAAATAAATTCCTTATCTTTGCAGAAATATCGTGGTTTTTCATTTTTAATTTTCTAGATAAAATGTGTGGAATTGGTTTTATTCGTTTGCGAAAACCTTATCAATATTACTTGGATAAGTATGGCTCGGTACTTTATCCTTTGCAAAAGTTATATATACTGATGGATAAGCAAAGTAATCGAGGGCAAGATGGAGCGGGTGTGGCAGTCATAAAGTTAGATGTTCCACCAGGCTATCGCTATGTCAGTCGGTATCGATCTATCAAACAACAAGCTGTTCATAAGATTTTCAAAAAAATTAGCAAAAAAATCAAAAAAACTGTCAAAGAACATAGAAGAGAAGCTCGAAACGCTCCATGGCTTAAAGAAAACGTTGCTTTTACGGGGGAATTGCTTTTAGGGCATTTGCGTTATGGTACACACGGCTTGAATAGCATTGAAAATTGCCACCCTTTTTTACGTCAGAATAACTGGCGAAGTAGAAATTTGGTGCTTGCGGGTAATTTTAATATGACAAACAACGATGAACTCTTTGATAAACTGCTTCAACTTGGGCAACACCCCAAAGAAAAAATTGATACCGTGACCGTTCTTGAAAAAATTGGACACTTCCTTGACGAAGAAAATCAGCTCATTTACGATGCTCACAAAGAGTTTTATAGCAAACAAGAAATGTCGGCTGTTATTGAAGAAAAAATTGATTTACAGCGAGTTTTACGAAGAGCTTGTAAAGATTTTGACGGCGGTTATGCCATTGTAGGAATAACAGGCTACGGAGCGGCTTTCATAGCTCGCGACCCTGCGGGTATTCGTCCTGCTTATTTTTGGGCAAATGATGAATTTTTGGTAGTAGCTTCTGAAAGAGCCGCTATCAAACTTGCTTTTGATGCCCCTTATGAAGAAATTGAAGAGATAAAGCCTGCTCACGCCCTGATTGTGCATAAAAATGCTACTTTTGAACAAAAGCCTTTTGCTGAGCCTCTGCCTCAACGTTCGTGCAGTTTTGAACGGATTTACTTTGCTCGTGGTACAGACCCTGCTATCTATCAAGAACGAAAACAATTAGGATTTTTGCTTGCTCCTAAAGTTTTAGAAGCTATTAAGTATGATTTGGACAATACCATCTTTTCCTATGTTCCCAATACTGCCGAAACGTCCTTTTTAGGGCTTCTCAAAGGTATCGAATACTACTTGCAACAAAAACGCCTTGAATACTTGCAGATACAAGATTGGGAGAACTTACAAAAAATCATCTCTACGCAAGTACGTGTAGAAAAGTTGGTTACCAAAGATGCTAAACTTCGTACATTTATTACCGATGATACCCACCGAAGAGAAATGGTCAATTCGGTATACGATACTACCTACAACGTTGTTCGTAAAAAGCAAGATACGCTTGTGATCGTTGACGACTCCATCGTCAGAGGTACAACGCTAGAAGAGAGTATTTTGCAAATGCTTGATAAACTAGAACCCAAAAAAATTCTAATAGTATCTTCTGCTCCACAAATTCGCTACCCCGATTGTTACGGAATAGATATGTCTAAAATGGGTGAATTTGTTGCCTTTCGGGCGATGCTAGAACTGCTCAAAGAAAGAGGCGAACACATTGTTTTTGATGAAAAACTGCTTACTGAAAATAAAAATCTTGTTCAAAAATGGTATAATCTTTTCAGCGAAGAGGAAATTTCAGTCAAAATTGCCCAAATGATAAAGCAAAAAAGTAAAATTCAGGCAGAAGTGGAGGTTATTTACCAAAGCATAGAAAATCTGCACAAAGCCTGTCCTCAGCATCAAGGTGATTGGTACTTTACGGGCAATTATCCTACACCTGGAGGCTATAAAGTTGTGAACAAATCACTGAAGAATTTTTTAGAAGGTAAACTAGAAAGAGCGTACTAAAATTTACTCTACTAAAATTTTCTCTTTTAGCGAAATTTCGCTAAATTTGCCTGCTCATGCTTCAACTCTTTAATCCCAAATAAATATGTATAACGCCCAAATTTCAGCCGAAAATTCGTATAGCGAAGTGCTAACAGACGAGGCAATTGCTTTTTTGGTACATTTACACAAAAAATTCAACCCTAAGCGTAAAGAGCTACTTGCCAAGCGTCAAGAACGTTTGCAAGAGCTTCGAAATGGCAAATTGCCTAGTTTTCTGCCTGAAACAAAAGCTATTCGTGAAGACACATCGTGGAAAGTTGCTCCTATTCCTGCCGATTTGCAAGATAGACGTGTAGAAATCACGGGCCCTGTGGATAGGAAAATGATTATCAATGCTCTCAATTCAGGAGCGAAAGTTTTTATGGCAGATTTTGAAGATGCCAACTCGCCCACCTGGGAAAATTGTATGGAGGGGCAAATCAACTTGAAAAATGCCATTTTGAGA
Source organism: uncultured Cytophagales bacterium (assembly GCA_938002655.1). GTDB lineage: Bacteria > Bacteroidota > Bacteroidia > Cytophagales > Thermonemataceae > Raineya. The sequence goes on along the minus strand of CALLAC010000017.1, from coordinate 6,264 downwards.
CAAATAGACTTTACCGCCGAAAACGGCAAAACTTATCGGCTCAACGATAAAACCGCTGTCCTGAAAGTTCGCCCACGTGGCTGGCACCTAGTAGAAAAGCACTTTTTGGTAGAAGGCGAACCTATTTCTGCATCTTTGTTTGATTTTGGACTTTTCTTTTTCCACAATGCCCAAAATTTACTCGCTCGTGGTACAGCCCCTTATTTTTATTTGCCCAAATTAGAAAGCCATCTAGAAGCTCGTCTGTGGAACGATGCTTTTATAGAAGCACAAAACTATCTAAGCATTCCCGAAGGAACTATCAAGGCTACGGTACTAATAGAAACAATTCTTGCGGCATTTGAGATGGAAGAAATCATCTACGAACTTCGTAATCATTTGGCAGGGCTGAACGCAGGACGCTGGGATTATATTTTCAGCACTATCAAAAAATTGCACCATTTGCCCGAAGCCCAATTCCCCGACAGAAGCCAAATTACGATGCAAGTACCTTTTATGCGTGCCTATGCCCAGTTGCTTGTGAAAATTTGCCACAAACGCAATGCTCACGCCATAGGAGGAATGTCGGCTTTTATTCCGTCTCGTAAAGATGAGGAGGTAAATAAAAACGCTTTCGCCAAAGTACGTGCTGATAAAGAACTCGAAGCTACCACAGGCTATGACGGTACTTGGGTTGCCCACCCCGACCTTGTGCCTATTGCCCAAGAAGCCTTTGATAAAGTTTTGGGTACAAATCCGCACCAAAAACATATTTTGCAAGAAGATTTGCATATTTCAGATAAAGATTTGCTTAATTTCAGCATAGAGGGCGGTAAAATCACCGAGCAAGGCTTACGCACCAACATCAATGTAGGTATTTTGTACATAGAATCGTGGCTTTCGGGGGTGGGAGCGGCGGCTCTCTACAACCTTATGGAAGATGCCGCAACTGCTGAAATTTCAAGAGCACAAGTATGGCAATGGCTCAAAACAAAAGCCCAATTAGAAGACGGCAGAACTATTGACTTAACACTTTACAAGCAAATTTTACAAGAAGAAATCGAAAAGTGCAAAAAACTACTCGGTGAGGCAAGGGTGCAAACGGGCAATTTAGAAAAGGCTATCAAAATTTTTGATGAAATTGTACTCAATGAAAACTTTGTTGAGTTTTTGACTATTCCTGCTTATGAATATCTGAATTAGTTTTGATTGCTCTTGTAGAAAGTGTTGTTTAATGTTTGTGCTCTTCTGCAAGAGCTTCTCAAATATTTAGCTCATTCAAATAAAACAAGGCTTCTTGCAATTCATATTCAGCCACAGGCACATCAATAATGCCTCTGCCAATTTCTGAAAGCAAAGTGCAACGAATTTCACCCTCTTGATTTTTTTTGTCTTGTAGGGCTAGTTGGGTAATTGCTTCTACATCTCTATCACTCAGAAATATTTTACTATCCCTAAACTGCCCTGCAATATAATCTTGAATTTCTTCTAAATCTTCTTTTTCAATAAACCCCTTCTGAACTGCAATAAAACTTTCGGCAACCATACCCCAAGCCACTGCCTCACCGTGCAATAAAGGGGTTTTTTGCTCTAAAAAATAGCTTTCCAAGGCATGCCCAATTGTATGCCCAAAATTGAGCAATTTGCGAATATTTTTTTCTTGAAAGTCTTTTTCAACAATTATTTTCTTGTACCTAACAGAATGTTCTACCAAGGTATCCCAATCTTGTTCATTCCAAGAGAGAGTTGAAATTTCATTCCATATTTCTTTATCGGCAATTAGGCAATGCTTGATAATTTCAGCAAAACCTGCACGTAATTCTCTTTCAGGTAAGGTTTGCAGAAATTTTGTATCAATAAAAATAGCCTTAGGATGTGTAAAAATGCCTATTTGGTTTTTATAGCCCTCAAAATCTATGCCTACTTTCCCACCTATGCTAGCATCTACTTGGGCAAGCAAGGTAGTTGGAATTTGAATGAAATCAATGCCACGCTTATAAGTAGCGGCACAAAAACCGCCTAAATCACAAATTACTCCGCCTCCCAAATTGATAAGCAGTGCATTTCTATCAAACCGCTGGGCAGTCATTGCCGACCAAATCTGCTGTGCAGTTTCAATGTTTTTATAGGCTTCTCCTGAGGGTATCTTGTAAATAAATGCCTTGTTGTATAAAAATTCGAGTTTAGCTAAGCAGTATTTTGAGGTGTTTTCATCGCAAAGAATAAAAATATTGCTGTAATTTTGCTTCAACAGCCATTCTTTGAGGCTACTTCTGATGTTTGCCGAACAGAAAAAGATATTTTCCACGTACAGAGAGTTTTAGAAAATTGTTTTGCTTATTTTACCCAAACGTAATAAAAAGAACTTTCTACCCCAAATTTTATAAAAGCATAGCTCCAACACAGAAAAATTGCTTTGTATCATTTTTTGAAAATTTTTCTTTCTTTTTTATGGAATTTTCACTAAACTTACATCTATACGAAAAAACATTCCTATTTTATGAAAAATATACTTTTGAGATTTGTAGTAGCACTTTTGCTACTCAATCTCTACACACTCCAAACTAATCAGGCACAAACTATGTACGACAACCTCTGGAAAAAAGTAGCCGATGCCGAAAGCAAAGGTTTGCCCGAAACTGCCCGCAAAGCCGTAGAAGAAATTTATACCCAAGCCCAAAAAGAAAAAAACAACGCCCAACTCGTAAAGGCTGTTATTCATCGGCTCAAATACTTTGAAGCCAAAGAGGAAAAAGACGTGGTAAAAGCCCTCACAGAACTGAGCAAAGAAGCTGAAAAAGCTGAATTTCCAACCAAAAACCTGCTGTACTCTATGCAAGCAGAAGTTTTTTGGAAATTTTACCAAGAAAATCGCTGGCGTTTTGCCAACCGAACCGCAATGCAAGAAAACCCCGAAGACCTTGAAACGTGGAGCATCGCCAAAATCACCGAAGAAACTCGCAAAAACTATCTGCGTTCTTTGGAAAAAGCTGCCGAGCTTCAAAAAATACAAATCAATGTCTTTGATGAAGTAATTGAAAGAGGTACAGACGATGCCCGTGCTTTACGCCCCACCCTGTACGACTTTCTGGCTTGGCGAGCTATCAGTTTTTTCCAAAACAGCGAATCCGAGCTTACTCGTCCTGCCTACTATTTTCAGGTGGATAAAACCGACTATTTTGCCCCGCCTGCCGAATTTATTAAACTCCATCTACAAACCAAAGATGAAGATTCTTTTGATTTTCTTGCTCTCAAAATTTACCAAGAACTCCTCAAAATCAATCAGAATAGCTCCAAAAATCTGTATTTGCATATCGATTTGGCTCGTTTGGGCTTTGTGCATCAAAAATCGGTTGTGCCGCAAAAAGATGAACTTTATTTGCAAGCCTTAGAAAAAATGAAAACCCTCTACGAGGGAAGCGAAGAACTGCCTTTTGTATACCATACAATTGCTACGTATTGGTACAACTTGGGCAATAAGTATAATCCCGAAAAAGGCAATCAGTTTCAGATGGACTTGAAAAAAGCCTATCAGATTTGTGAAGAGGCTATCCAAAAATTTCCCAAAGCCAAAGGCACAATCAACTGCCAAAGCCTGCAAAATATCATTCTTACAAAAGAAATATCTTTGCAAATGGAGCAAACCGAGCCTTCAAATACGGCTTTCAAGGCACTGCTTACTTATCGCAACTTTGATAAACTTCATTACCGAATTTTTAAAATCGATAGAAACGAAGTACAAAAAAAACGCCGTGAGCAACGCAAAGACTACGAAGACTACCAAGAACGCAAATTTTTAACTTTCTTTCTCAATAAAATACCTGTCAAAACAGGAAATTTCAACCTGCCAAATCTGCAAGACCACCAAAAACACCGCACCGAAATTGCCTTTGAGGGCTTGCCCGTAGGTGAGTATATGCTTGTAGTAAGTGAGAAAAGCAACTTTTCCCTTGAAAAGGAAAATGCGATTGCTTACAATTTCTTTACCATTTCCGATATTGCTTACATCCACAAAAACCTACCCGATGGCAAAACCGATTTGTACGTATTGCACCGAAAAACCGGCGAACCTCTTGCCAACGTTCAGGTAGAAGCCTTCCTCTACAAATACAATTTAGGATATTATGAAAAAGTTTTCAAAGCAACATTTCAGACTGACACCAAAGGCTTTGTGCGTTTGCCTTATCTAGTGAAAAGAGAGCAAGATTACTACGAAAACAATTTAGATTTAGATTTTAAACTCGGAAAAGACTTTCTTTCTACCCAAGAAATTGATAACGACCGCTATTACTCTTCGGGAGTTTTGTATCAAAATGTATATCAAGAGCCAGAAGAGCAGTTCAGAACTTTATTTTTCTTGGATAGAGCCATCTATCGCCCTGGGCAAATCGTTTATTTCAAAGGAATGGTAATTAGCCAAAAAGGAAAAGAAAGTAAAATTGTGCCCAATACTTCCGTTTCGGTTACGTTCTACGACGTGAATCGTCAGGAGGTTGAAAAGAAAAACTTTGTTAGCAACGAATACGGCACGTTTAATGGTTTTTTCACCGCTCCCAAAAATGGCATTACAGGGCAAATGCACTTGCAATCAAGTATCAACGGAGTGATTTATTTCTCGGTAGAAGAATACAAACGTCCCAAATTTGAAGTAAAATTTGAGCCACTCAAACAAGCCTATCGTTTGGGCGAGGAAGTAACAGCCGAAGGCAAAGCCCAAGCCTATTCGGGAGCAAATATTGATAATGCCCAAGTGAAATACCGAGTAGTTCGTAAAGCCGAATTTCCCATTTGGTGGTGGCGTTGGTATGGCTATTATCCCGAAAGTCCCGAAATTGAAATCACCAATGGTACTACAAAAACCGATGAAAATGGCGTTTTCAAAATAAAATTTAACGCTATCCCCGATTTGAGTGTAGATAAAGCCAGCGAACCTGTATTCAGTTATACCATTTATGCCGATGTAACCGACCTCAACGGCGAAACTCGTAGCAACGAAACCCTTGTACGTGTAGGCTACCAAAGTCTGCAAATTGGCGTAAATCTTAGCGACATCAACCAAGACGAATGGATAGCCAAGCCCATTTCCATTCAAACTACCAACCTAATGGGCGAATTTGAACCTGCCCAAGGAGAAATTCATATTTACAGGCTTAAAATGCCTTCAAAAGCCTTCAAAAAACGCCTTTGGGCAAAACCCGATGTACATACACTCTCCAAAGCCGATTTTGAGCGTCTATTTCCCGATGAAGCCTATCAGAATGAAGATAACAAGGCTTTTTGGGAAAAAGATAGGAGCGTTTTCAATCTGGCTTTCAATACGCGTGATAAAAAAGATTTTGAACTCAAAGACCTCAAAAAATGGCAAGCAGGTGTATATCTGGTTGAAATGGTAGCCGCCGACAAATACGGACAAGAAGTGCGTTTCAAGAACTATTTTGAAATTTTTTCGGATAAAGCCAAAATCCCTGCAACACCCACCAATCTTTTTGTAAAAACCATCAAACCCACCTATGAAGTAGGCGAAACTGCCCAAGTGCTTGTAGCTACCAGCAATCAGCAACGAGTGTTGTATGAGGTAGCCTTCAACGACAAAACGCATAGAAGCGAATGGCTTAATTTCAAAAATTCGCAAAATTCCTTTTCTGTGCCTATAACAAGCGAAATGAAAGGCGGTTTTTATGTAACGGCAACAAGCATTTACAACAATCGTCTTTATAGCGAGCAAAAATTTGTAAGCGTACCATACAGCGAAAAAGAGTTGGAGGTGATTTTTGAAACCTATCGCAACAAACTTTCGCCCGGCGAGCAAGAAGAATGGCGTTTGCGTATCAAGGGTAAAAAAGCTGATAAAATTGCCGCCGAAATGCTTGCCACGCTCTATGATGCCTCGCTTGATGCTTTCCGTGTAAATGAATGGAACGCAAGTTTTTGGGGGCAAAATTACCTTTTCGATAACTGGCAAAGTGTTACAGGCTTCAGAGTAGATAACTTCCGCACCCAACAATATGCTTGGAACAAATCAAGTGGCTATTTCAGCTACGATTACGACGACTTGAACTGGTTTGTATATAATTACTATTACCGCCGTTATGAGCGAGAAAGAGTAGGTAACGTAAAATATGCTGACAAGCCTGCCACTTCAACGAAAAAAAATGCAAGTGATAAAGAAGAAGATGCTGTAATGGAAATGGCGGCAGAAGCACCCGCAGGCAATCAACTTGATGATAAAGAAGTTGAAACAAAAACTATTGCAAAAACAGAAAAAAGTCCCTCCCAAAAAACTGA
>CALLAC010000016.1 GCA_938002655.1 uncultured Cytophagales bacterium | reverse complement strand
GTAAAGTATATTTTTTTATCTTATCTTTGCTCAAAGTGCTCATCTTTGAATAGTTTGTTTTCCTAAACACAAAAGTATTCTTTTTTGAGCATCTTTCTGAATGTTTGTCTTGCAATAGGATAAACAATTTCGCTAAGCTTTGACAAACTCTGTTTGGGTTTTGCGTAGTAGTCTTTGAAATTAGAGCACTATTTTTTGCGAAGAGATAATCCATTTATTGATTTGCAAAGCTAAATTTTCTGTCAAAAAATTTTTGTTCCATACAATTGTAGGAACAGCAAGCATATCAGCAACTTTTTTTCCAAGCAAAAAACGCATTTCAGCTACTGCCAAATCAGCAAAAAAACGAAAAGGTAAATTTTTGTAGAATACTTCAATGAGTGCTTGGGTAAGTTTTTTCCCTTCCTGGCTTTCTTGAAATTGAGTTTTTGCAATTTGTCTTTCCAACCAGTAGGCTTCACGCATAGAAAAAGGCAATAAATCCTCACTGACTCCCATAAGATGCCCTACCACATTCCACAAATGCAAAAAGTTTTCGGCTTCTTTTTCGGAAAAGTCAATCCCTAATTTTTGCATACCTCGCAGAACAATGAATGAAAAGCTCAGGTTGGTTCCTGCCATATCTTCCTGATTGATAGGCTCGCCCCAAAGCTGAGCATTCCACTTCCCCGATTGCCATATCAACAAGCGTATCAAAGCGTGTAAAAGCCTGATTTTTGTTATTTCTTTTACCCATTCTTCGGTTTTTTCAGCAGAAAAAGAGTTAGCTTTTATGGTAAAAATGGCTGTTTCTTGTAGTCTTCGAAATGTATCATTTTGTAGACGTTTTGAAAAGGCAAGTACTTGTACCCCATTTTTTGCCGCATAACAATACGGAAGAGAAAGCACCCCTAACAAATGCAGTATCATATTTTGATGCTTTTGAAAGAATTTTGCTCCTGCCTGCATTTTCTGGATATCTGCCCAATCGGGTAGTTTGATTTGCTCGAAATAAGGTTGCAAAAAATTTTCTATTTCTAACCAAGTGCTGTTGCTTGAACCATTGAGCCATTGCAAAATATCCTGGATTTGTGCTTTGGGGGCAAAGTTCTTGATAGTTATCTCTGCCCACAAGTTGGCCCAAGAGTCTGTTTCATTTCTTTTTTTTGCCAAGAAAGGTAAATCGAACTGCTTACTTATCATAGCTTTTTCTTGAAAAACACTATGAAAACTGTTTTTGTTTTTTTGCAATTTACGTAATTTGCAAACGTTTTTATCAATGTGTTTTCTGAAAAATGCTTGAATTTATTAAATCGGAGTGGCAAGAGGCTCAAAAAGTGCTTGCAGATTTTTTTCAGAATGAAAAAAATCTGCAAATGATTGCACAAACTGCCGAAATAATGATAAACGCTGTTTGCCAAGGAGCTAAAATAATGGCTTGTGGTAATGGTGGTTCTCATTGCGACGCTATGCACTTTGCAGAAGAATTAAGCGGAAAGTATCGTGAAAATCGCCCTGCTTTGCCTGCAATTGCTATTTCTGATAGCGGGCATATTACTTGTGTGGGCAACGATTATGGTTTTGAGCAAGTGTATGCACGATTTGTAGAGGCTTTGGGGAAAAACGGAGATGTACTGCTTGCTATTAGTACCAGTGGCAATTCGCAAAACATTTTGAAGGCTGTTGAAATAGCCAAACAGAAAGGTATTACGAGCATTGCTCTGACAGGCAAAGATGGCGGAAAGCTCGCTTCTATGGCTGATTATGTACTTTGTGTGCCTCATTTTGGCTATGCCGATCGTATTCAGGAAATTCATATCAAAATTATTCATATCTGGATAGCACTTATCGAGCAAGGAATTTTTGGCAAAAATTAGTTTTTCTTGAAAGTGAATAATTTCCAAGACCATATTCGTTTGGTACATAGTGGCAAAGAGTACTTTGAAACGCTGAAAAATATACTGCAAGCGGCTCGCTATTGTATACACTTGCAAACCTATATTTTCGAAGAAGATGAAACAGGCAAAGAAGTTGCCGAAATTCTTATCCAAAAAGCCAAAGCAGGAGTAAAAGTGTATGTCTTGGTAGATGATTTTGGTTCGAAAGAGCTTAGCAAAAAGTTCAAACAAAATTTGCTTGCACAAGGAGTACAAATTCGCAGTTTTTCACCTTTTCAGATTTTCAGACTGCGTTTCGGCAGGAGGTTGCATCAGAAAATTGTGGTTTCTGATATGAAATTTGCCCTTATCGGGGGTATTAATATTGCTAATAAATACGTAGGAATAGGCAGAAAAGAATGGTTAGATTATGCCGTGCTTTTAGAAGGAGAAATTGTGAGGCAGTGTTTTTGGATTTGTCAGCAGTTTTGGAATAAAAAGTATTCAAGAGATGTTTTTATCCAAAGTAAGCATATTTTCCTTTTACAACAAGATTTTTTCAGAGGCAAAAAAGAAATAGCCAAAGCCTACCGAGAAGCTATCGCCAAAGCTCAAAATGAAATTTGGATAGTAGCTAGCTACTTTTTGCCGAACAAATCTTTACGCAAACTGCTCATCAGCAAAACAAAACAAGGCGTAAGAATAAAAATTCTGCTTTCGGCAATTTCTGATGTGCAGTTCTTCAAAAAAGCCACTGAGTATTTGTATGCAGAGCTTGAAAAGGCAGGCATACAAATTTATGAATATTTGCCCAGTGTTGTTCATGGCAAAGTAATGCTTGTAGATGATACTTGGGCTACTGTTGGCTCGTATAATCTCAATGCTATTAGCGAATATATGAGCGTAGAAATGAACGTAGCCACTACCGATAGCAATTTTATAGAAACTCTGCGAAAAGATTTACAAAAAACTTTTACTGATGAAAGCGTTTTGGTACAACATGCCTACAAGAAGCGTAATCTTTTTACACGTTTTTACTTTTGGCTCATTCGTTTTGTTTTGAAACTGGCTATTCGTTTTTTGCGAAAAAATAGACAAAGCTATTTGCGAGAATAAGACCTAATTCACATTGAAAGAAGTTTTGCCGAGCAATTGCCCTTCGCAATACAATTCTACCAGGTGAGTACCTTTCTGAAACTGATTTCCTTTTCGGAAAACTACTTCGGTACTGCGATTGCTGTCATTATTGAAATTGAAGGTGTGAAGTGTGGTATAATTCATTTCTTTTCCGTTGGCATCGGCAAATCTACCACCATCTGCACCTACCATTACTGCCCCCGAAGGCTCAATAATACGGACATAGATATTTCTGTTGCCTGCCTTGGCAGCACTATTTTCCATAATTTTTACATTGATTTTCAGCTTAGAGAGCCTTTTCGCCTTGAAATTGCCATCATCATCAGATTTACCTTTTTCGTCCAAACCTTCTAATCTGATGCTTTCGGCACGCAATATGGCCGCTTTGGCGAGTGTAGCTTCTAAATCTTGTTTTTGTTTCTGAATATTACTCATAGAGTCTGCTAAACGCTTCTTTTCGGCTTCGGTTTTAGTTACTTTTTGAAAAAGTTCTTTCTTTTCGCCCTGCAAAGTTTTGATTTCACCTTCTTTTTGAGCCAAGAGCTTCTCATAATCTTTAATTTTGGCATCATATTGCTCAACAAGTCTATCTACATCAATGTTGGACGAACTGCGGGCACTGGCAATATCTTTTTTGAGTTGCTCCTGAATTTCTAATAGAGCTTGATAATCTCGATTCATCTTTTTAGCTTCGGCAATGCGAATATCCAATTCTCTGCTCACAGAGTCCAGCTTTGAGCTTTTATCTTCCAGTTCTGCTTTTTGCTTTTCAATAAAGATATCCTTTTCAATGCTTTCTTGCTTACTTTGCATCATTAGATATACTAAGATGATATTAACAACAGCCAGCACTACCAAAGCAACAATAAAAAAAGTGGTTCGTTTATCGCCTTTCGAAATTTCAACGGTCATAAGGGTAAGTTTTTAGCATAGTATCAAAAGTAAAAATATTGTTTTGACAAAAATAATTTTTTTGTCAGATTTTTGCAAAAAAAAAACAAAGATTTCGAAAAGAAACTTTGTGCTATTTTCAAATAGCATTCAGCTGAAACTTGAAATAGGTTTTGAGCAGAAGAGTAAATTTATGCAAATCGGGTACGCGTATACGTTTTTGCATAATAGTTTCAGCGGGTTGGGCTTTGATTTTTTTAAAGAGTGTGGTATAATATACGTAAGCCAAATAAACTCCCATTTTTGCTGACTTGGGCAGTTGTAAGATACCTTTATAGGCTTCGTCAAAATCTTTTTGGATGTCAGCTTCTATGAGTTTTTTGGCATTTTCATCAAATTTTTCAAAATTGACTTCGGGGAAATAAGTTCTACCTCTTTCGTAGTAATCGCTACGCAAATCGCGTAGAAAGTTAATTTTCTGAAATGCTGAGCCCAAACTGCGGGCTGGTTCTTTAAGTTTTTCGTACATTTCATTGTTTCCTTCACAGAAAACACGCAGGCACATCAGCCCTACTACTTCGGCAGAGCCGTAGATATATTCTTTGTATTTATCGTCGTTGTATTCTTTGAAGTACAAGTCCATTTCCATACTATGCAAAAACGCTTCGATGAGTTCTGGCTCTATTTGATACTGATTTACAACAAGTTGGAAAGAGTGCAAAACGGGATTGAGGCTAATTTTTTCTGCAATGGCATCAAAAGTATCTTTCCGAAAACGCTCTAAAAGCTCTTTTTTGTTGTGTTGATGAAAAGTATCAACAATTTCATCAGCGTAGCGTACAAAGCCATAAATAGCATAAATAGGCAAATGAAAACGCTTGGCAAGAGTCTTGATGCCTAAAGTAAAAGAAGTACTGTAATGTTGGGTGATAAGTTTGCTACATTTGAGCGTAGTGGTATTGTAGAGTTCAAGCATAAGAGTATGCTGTTAAGTTGAAAAATAGTCTTTTAACTAACATTCAATCATAGTTTTTTGTTTCTTTGTAGAGCAAAGATTTTTCATAGTTGATTAAATCCAAGAGCAAATCTGTTAGGTTTGTAGTGTTAGCTTCTGTAAAATCGGCGAAATTACAATACAAAACAGCCTCGTCACTTTGTCGGAAAGCAATATCGCCATAGAGTTTGTTGGAGTAGTTTTCGTAAAAAAGTATATTGAAAATAGCATTCCCTTCGGGACTTACGTAGTTACAACGAATCTGCCAGCGTATACGCTTGCGTATGTTGCAAAGTTTGGTGAGCAAATTCAATGTAGTAACAGATAAGTCCATTTTGAGTTATTTACAATTTTTTTTGACCCAATTTCGCAACTCATCATCGTTTTCGCCCATTTGTAGAACTTTTTGGTAGTCAGCACAAGCAAGTTTATTGTTTTTGAGCATTCTGTAACAATCGCCTCGATTTTTGAGTTTGCTAGCTGTTATAAATTCTTCGCCCATAGCAAATAGTGTGTTGTAGTCTGTAATTGCTTGTTGGCAATTGTTCAAGTTTTTTTTACTATAAGCCATTTCGGCAAGAATTTCAGGAGTTTTTTTGATTTGATAGGCTTTTTGGGCATATTCGAGGGCTTTGCTGTATTGTTGGGTTTCGTTTTCTATCCAAGCAAGTTCATACAGGAAATCAAAATTTGCAGGTTCGATAGCAAGAGCTTTAAGAAAATATTCTTTGGCTTGGAGCCATTTTTCATCTTCCATGTCAAGTTCAGCTTTCCAACTGAAAACCCTGACTTTGTCTTTGTCTGAAAGTGATGTTACTTTACTCAAAGCCATATCTAAAATTTTCTTGTAACTTGCATAAAAAGAAGGAGAATTGCGTAATTTAGTACTTTCTGGTGTGTAGGCTTTCCTTTCTTTTTCTAATAAATTGAGCATCTGGGGAATAACTTTTGCTATCTGGTAGTTGTTGTTAATGCAAATTTCACCCAGCAAGTAAGCATCGTAATAATAAGAGGCATTTGCATAAAACTCAAAAAGCTCAAAGATTATTTGAGGATCTGTTTCTTGACTGTAGGCAAGTGCATAAGCTTGACGAAAAGCGTTATTAGCTTTATGGGTATTGCCTGTGGCTTTGTAGGCAAGTCCTTCGTAATAGAGTGTTTCAGAATCTTCTATGCCAATAAGCCTTAATTTTTCTATAATTATCAGCATTTTATTGTATTCTTTTTGTTCCCAATAGCTTTTCAGTATTTCTCTGTATTGCTCTACCGAATATTTAGAGCATTTTCTGAGTATGTTTTGCAGAGGAATACTTTGTGTTGAGGTGAAATCGGTCAGATACCAACGTTTTTTATGTTTGTAGGCTTCCAAAAAAATAGTATCGGTGATGCCTTGTAAGGATATTTGCAGAGGAATTTGATAATAATTGGGAGCAATGAGATACAACTCTTCGGGTTTGCTGATTTTTTGGATAGTAATTTTTTCATTTTCTATTTCTAGAACAGAGAAATAATGAAAAATATTTTGAAACTTTCGGGAGAGGCTATTTTTGTTGTTGGTCAAGATATTCTGAATTTCTTTTTTGCTTTTTTCTTTGAAAGTTTCTACGAAAAGCTGATAAATTTCGGCGTTTGCGGCAATAGCTTCTAAATTTTTCAAGTTTTGGGTTTGGAGTATTTGTATAAAATTTTTGGCAAGCTCTTTTTCACTTTTTACGCCGTTTTGGGCAAAAAGAAGGAGATGGAAAAGTAAAAACACAAAAGAAAGGAGATTTTTCATAAAAGATGTTTTCAACAAACATACAAATCTTGCTGAAAAGATACAAGTTTTAAAAACGATTTTTATACCTGAATACCCATTACGAGAATATCGTCAGTTTGGGAATATTTTCCTTTCCATTCTTGGAAAGCACTGATAAATCGCTTTTTTTGCTCATCAAAAGGAAGATTATGAATATTTGTAAGCAAATGTTTTAATCTTTTATTGCTAAATTTTTTGTATTTTTCGCCGCCAAGTTGGTCTTGAAAGCCATCGGTGATAAGGTAAAAAATGCTTTCAGGGCTTTGCAAGGCAATGGTTTGGTTATGAAAAACTACTTCTATATTCCATTCGGCATTTCTACCGCCCAAGTAAAATTTATCAGCTTGGTATTCAGTAAGTTTTTGATTTTCGAAAAGATACAGATTTATCATTGAACCTGCGTAAGTGATAATGCGTTTTTGAGTATTGATGCGGCAAATAGCAATTTCCATTCCGTCCATATTTTGATTAAATTCTTTGTTCAAAACTTCGTTGAGGGAGCAATTTAGTTGCCAAAGAATTTGGGCAGGGTCATAGATTGCTTTTTGAATGATGATAGTATCGAGCAAGTCGTTGCCAATCATGCTCATAAAGCCACCGGGTACGCCGTGCCCTGTGCAGTCGGCTACGGCAACGATTTTCTCGCCATCGAGATTGCTGTTAGTATTTTCAATTTCATAGAACCAATAAAAATCTCCACCTACTATATCTTTGGGCTGATACCATACCAAAGCATTTTTGAAGGCTTTCAAGAGAATTTCTTCGGGAGGTAAAATGGCTTCTTGAATACGTTTGGCATATAAAATACTTGCTGTAATATTACGGTTTTGTAATTCAATGGCTTGCTTTTGATTAAAAAGTAGCTTGTTTTTGGCAGTTTTTTCTAAATTGTTTTGCCAAAGAACTATCACTAACAAGGCAAGCAAAACAGCGACAATCGAAGAAGCAAAAATAGTAATATCTCGCAAGCGAATTTGTGTTTCTTGTACTTTCCTTTCTCTTTCGGCTTCGGCTTGGCGTTTTTCATCATCAAAGATAGATTGCAGAACACCAATTCTATCGTTAGATTTTTGATTATAAAGAGAGTCTTTATAAGCATTTGCCAATTTTTCGCAACGAAAGGCTCTGCGAAAATCTTGTTTTTGCTCGTATAAATCAGCTAAATACTCGTAAGCTCTTTTGATAGCAACTTTGATATTGTTTTTCTTGGCAATTTCAATAGAACGCAGGTAAATCTCTTCGGCTTGGGCAAAGTTACCTTTTTTGTACTCAATTCTGCCTATACCATTCAAAAGGCGAGGTATGGTGTATAAGTCGTTGTTTTTGAGGCGTAATTGATAAGCTTTTTGATAATAAATGGAAGATTTTTCTAAACTATCCAGATGCAAATAACATTCGGCAATAAAGCTCAAAAGGTCTGCAATGATTTTTTCATCATGATTTTTTTCGGCACGGGGCAAAATACGCAACGATATTTCTAGTGCTTTGGAGTAATTTTTTTGATGAAGATAAAGATTAGCGATATTTTTCATTGTAGTAAGGATACCATCCTCATCGCCGATTTCATTTTTGATAGCCAGCGAAAGGTTGAAATAAGCCCGAGCCTTGTCGTAAAATTCTTGCTCTACGTACACATTGGCAAGGTCGTTGTAGCGAAAAGCGATAAAACGCTTATTGTTGAGCTTTTCGTATAAACGCAAAGATTTCAAATGGTTTTCTACGGCAAGGTCGTGCTTGCCTTCTCGGTAGTACAAAAGTCCTAAATAGCCCAAACTTTCTGCCAGTCCATTTTCATAATTATTCTTTTCAGATAGTTCTTTTGCCTGATTAGCGAAAGAAAAAGCCTTTTTTATGTCGTTGTTCCGATATAAAAAAGCTAAGCGATTGAGCGTATTGATACGTGTAATATCCGAAAGTTCTGTTTTCAGTAATAATTCCAGGCTGTCTTTTTCGCTTTTTTGAGCCCAAAGACTAAACGGGCAGAAAGTACAAAAAAATAAAGTAAAGAGATTTTTCAGAAGTTTGAACATATATTTTTTCTGTGGAAAAATATTGATGTAGGCTTTGTTGTATTGAGTTTATATCCATTTGATGATATTTTTCAGCAAGTTCAATTTTCCTTTGTAAGGCGGATAACGCAAGGGGACATCCAGCCAAAAAGGTTTTTTCACAACAGCTTTGTAGTGTGTGAAAGTATCGAAGCTAAATTTGCCGTGATAGCCACCTTGCCCGCTACTGCCTACTCCTCCAAAAGGAAGGTTAGGGTTTGCTGTATGCATTACGGTATCGTTTACACAAGCTCCTCCAAAAGCCAAATGTTTCAGTACATATTCTTGTTTGCTTTCTGTTTTGCCAAAATAGTAGCAAGCAAGTGGTTTTTCTTTGTATTGCAGTTCTTCTACAACTTTTTCTAAATCTGCAAATTCTATTACAGGCAGAATAGGTCCAAAAATTTCTTCTTGCATCACTTCGCTTTCCCAAGTTATATCATCTAAAATGGTAGGGGCAATGAAACGCTCTTGCTCATCTATCTGGCCACCTTTCACAATTTTTCCATTGCTCAAATATTTGATTAGGCGTTCAAAATGCTTTTGGTTGATAATGCGAGGATAGTCGGGGCTATTCTGAGGGTTTTCACCATAAAATTCGGTAATGTATTTGCTCATTTTGAGTATAAGCATACTACGAATTTTCTTGTGTGCTAGTACATAATCGGGGGCTACACAGGTTTGTCCTGCATTGACAAACTTACCCCATACAATTCGGCGAGCCGAAACCTCCAAATCGGCGTCTTCATCAACAATACAAGGGCTTTTGCCACCAAGTTCCAAAGTTACAGGGGTAAGATATTCGGCGGCGGCTTTGGCTACAATTTTACCAACCGCTGTGCTACCTGTAAAGAAAATTTTATCAAATCGTTCTTTCAGCAAGGTTTGTGTTTCATTTACGCCTCCCTCTATTACGCACACGTGGGCAGGTTCAAAAACTTCCGTAACAATCGTTTTTATCACTGCCGAAGTATTGGCAGATAGTTCCGAAGGCTTGATAATTGCAGTATTGCCAGCGGCGATTGCTCCTATGGCGGGTAGTAGTGTTAGCTGTAAAGGATAGTTCCAAGCCCCAATAATAAGCACCGTGCCGTAAGGTTCGGGATACAAATAGCTTGCCGAAGGAAACAAAAGCCAAGACCCTCTGACTGCTTGTGGTTTTGCCCATTGTTTTACATTTTCAAGCATTATCTTGATTTCATCAAGAATAAGGGCTATTTCAGTAGCAAAAGTTTCAAAAGTTGGTTTGCGAAAATCCTTTTCCAAAGCCTGAAAAATCGCTTCTTGGTGCCTTAAAATTGCTTTTTGTAGAGCTTTGAGTTTTTGCAAGCGAAAAGATATATCCAAAGTTTTGTGAGTTCTGAAAAAAGCCTTTTGCCGAGCAACTATTTCAGCAATGTGGTTAGCTGTTTCTACCAAAGGTTCTTGCAAGGTTTCCATTTTTTTAATGGTTTAGCGTGCTAAAAAAAATTATTGATGAAACACTAATTTGCAAAATAAAACGTTTTTTTGCAAACAACATCATCCTTACAACAATTTTTATGAAAAAAATATTGCTTTTACTAGGATTTTTTTTGAACGGAGCGATGCTTTTTGCCCAAAACATACAAGTTATCAGAAAGAAAGAGTTGTTAGAGCTTTTGAAGCCTGCTGAACAGCAAGTAGTAGTCTATAATTTTTGGGCTTCGTGGTGTGCTCCCTGTGTAAAAGAAATGCCTATTTTTAAGCAAACTGCTGAAAAATTCGCAGATAAGGTAAAAATAGTACTGATTAGCCTGGATTTTATTGAAGATGTAGAAAAGGCTAAAAAGATTTTACAAAAAAAGGAAATTTCTTTTGATACGTTTCTTCTCGATGAAACCCAATACAATACATGGATTGATGATGTAGAACCTCGTTGGCAGGGAGCTATCCCAATGACTATCATTCAGAAAGGCAAAAAACGAATTTTTATCAACCAAGAACTCACTTGGGAACAATTAGAGAAAGAAATTCATGCATTACTAACTAGCAAATAACATATTTTTTCATCTTAAACCCTAAATTTTTAGTGTTATGAATAAGTTTTTCATTTCTATTGCTGTAATGTGTATGACATGTTTGTTGTGGAGCAACAAGCCCATAAGTGAGGGCTACAAACCTGGCGATAAAGCCCGCGATTTTACACTCAAAAATATTGATGGTAAGATGCTTTCTTTGGCTACTTTTCCCGAAGCTACCAAAGGAGCAATTGTAATTTTTACTTGCAATCATTGTCCTTTTTCTAAAATGTACGAAGATAGAATTATTGCTTTGGACGCCAAATATAAACCCAAAGGGTATCCCGTGGTAGCCATCAACCCCAACGACCCCAGTCGCGTGCCTGAGGATAGCTTTGAAAAAATGATTGAAAGAGCCAAAGAAAAAGGATTTACATTCCCTTATTTAGTGGACGAAACCCAAGAAATTGCCAAAACCTATGGAGCTACCAATACGCCTCACGTGTTTGTGTTGGAAAAGAAAGGCAAAGACTGGATCGTACGCTTTGTTGGGGCAATAGATGATAACGCCAAAGATGCTTCGCAAGTAAAAGAGCGTTATGTAGAAGAAGCAGTAGATAATTTGATAGCAGGCAAAAAAGTAAAGAAAGCCCAAGTAAAAGCTATTGGTTGTACTATCAAATGGAAGCAATCATAGCATACTAAAACCTATACCAAACCTACTAAGCAAACCTATGAGGTTTAAAAAACCTCATAGGTTTTTATAGGTTTAGGGCTTGCTGTTCATAATTTCTTCAATCTCTTCGGCTTCAATGGGGATACTTTCCATCAGGTCAATGTTGCCGTTGTCAGTGATGAGAATATCGTTTTCCAAACGAATACCAATACCTTCTTGAGGAATATAAATGCCAGGTTCGCAAGTGAAAACCATACCTGTATCAAAAATGCGATACTTATTGCCTACATCGTGTACATCTAAACCTAGAAAATGGGAAGTGCCGTGCATAAAATATTTTTTGTAAAGAGGATTTTCAGGGTCTTGCGATTCTACTTCGTGTTTTTTGAGTAAGCCCAAACCAATGAGTTCGCTTTCCATCATTTTTCCTACTTCTTTATGGTATTTTTCTAGATTATTTCCTTTGACAAGCATTACTTTTGCCCCACGCATTACACGTAAAACTGCATTGTATACTTCTTTTTGGCGAGGGGTAAAACGTCCATTGATAGGTATAGTACGCGAAAGGTCGGAAGCATAATTAGCATACTCGGCACCTACATCGAGCAAAAGTAAATCACCGTCTTGGCACTGTTGGTTATTGGCGTTGTAGTGCAAAATGCAAGCATTTTTCCCTGAGGCAATAATAGGCTGATAGGCAAAGCCTCGTGAGCGATTTCGTATGAATTCGTGTATCAATTCAGCTTCAATTTCATACTCCCATACACCAGGCTTAACAAAATTGAGTATTCTACGAAAGCCTTTTTCAGTAATTTGACAAGCCTTTTTCATCAAAAAAATTTCCCAAGATGATTTCACAGCTCGTAAGCGGTGCATAATAGGAGCTATTCGTTTGTAATTATGTAAGGGAAATTTTTCTTTGCAATATTTAATGAAGCGGGCATCGCGGGTTTCTACCTGAATAACAGCTCGGGTATGCTCGTTGGTATTGAGGTAGATATTTTCAGATTCAAAAGCGAGCAGTGAAAACATTTTTTCAAATTCGCTCACCCACTGCACGTTTTGTATGCCCGAAATTTCACGAGCTTCTTCTTTGGTGAGTTTTTTGCCTTCCCAAACGGCAACATGTTCGTTAGTTTCTTTAATAAAAAGAATTTCACGCATTTTTTTATCGTGAGCATCGGGGCAGATAATCAGAATGGTATCCTCTTGGTCAATGCCTGTTAGGTAGAAAAGATCACTATTTTGGCGAAAAGGCATAGTACCATCGGCATTGGTAGGCATAATATCGTTGGAATGAAAAACTGCTAAGGATTCGGGATAGAGTTTGTTGGCAAAGTTTTTACGATTTTCAATAAAAAGAGCTTGCGGAATAGGTGCGTATCTCATAATTCTTAAAATTTATGGGGCAATTTTAGTAAAAAATGAGCAGAAATCAATTTTTTCGTGTATTTTTGATTTTTCTTTGAAGCCAATTTTCCCAAAAGGTGGCAACCCAAAGCCAAAGTAGCCATGAAAAACCTATCCGATAGCGGCTCAATGCTCCAAAATTTGGCGAAGAAAGCCCCAAAAAAGTTGCCATAAGCCCTATAAATAGCAAAGAAGCTATCAGTAAAGAAATGGCCAATTTCAATTCGCCTTTGCCCCCTCTCTTCAAAAGAGAGGGGGCAAAGGGGCGAGTTGCAACCATTGCTCCAATTATCAACAACAATAAAATCGTATTTTCTATGCTTGCCAATAGCATAGTCAGGTTTTTAATTTCCCAAGGCAAAGGAGCAAAAATTCCAAGCCAAGTACCTTTGTAGCTATTGAGCAGGCAAGATTTCCAAGTAGGCTCTAAACCCAGATTTACGGCAGAGCCTTGTTCAGAGGCTTGTAGCGTGATTTGGTAGTTTTCGTATAGCACTTTTGGGAAAAAATCCAAATGCAGATTGGGGTGTAAAAAAGAAAGTAGCACAATCATTATTAAAATTAGCAAGGAGAAAGCCCACTTCAATTTTTTTGTATATTTTTTACTTTGCCAAAAGGAAATCAACCGTTCTATAAGCAAGGCAAAGGCTATCCCAAAGGCATAATAATACTTTACCTTCCAAAGTATAAAAAACAGAAAAAAAAGAAGGAGTATGCTACGCCAAAGTGCTTTTGGGTGCAAATAAAATATCTGTAAATGCAAAACTACCATTCCCCATACACAGGTTAAGAGCCAAATTTCTTTGGAAGTTCCCGAAGTCCAGAAGGTAAGTGAAGGCAAGCATATCACAGCATACACAGAGATTTTGAGTTTTGGAAAAAGTTGTAATAAAGTTTCTGATAGATGATAGGAGGCAATCAGATACAAAAGCAGAGCAAACATACTGCTCAATAGCCAGTTTTTTTGAGCTAAAAGGACAAAAAAGAAAAACAATTTGGCAGTAAAAAAGGCACGAGGTTGCTCATAAAGATAAAATATTTCGGGGTGAGAAGGTTGAAAAAGAAAAGTTTGCCAAAAATCATTTAGGTTTTGCCAAAATAGGTCGTTGAGGTGGCAGGCATCTAAAAAAATAAGCCAAAAATCCCATAGATAGTGTGAGTAGTATTTTTGATGAACATAAAAGAAAAACCATAAAAATACTGATTTGTACAAAAAAAGAAAAGCCCATAAATTTCTTTTGGAGGCGGGTATTTTCCAAAGCAGAATACTACAAAGTGCTATAAAAGTAATCCAGCCAATCATTATAAAGAAATATTACGAAAACCAGCTATTTGGGCTATCCATTTGGAGGGTATTTTTCTGATAAAGTTATTATAGTATTTGAGGCTAAAAGCATATTTTCGATAGAGCTGTTCTGTTTGGTTTTCAGAATTTTGTAGTTGAAAGGCTTTATTTTGAATATTTGCATCTTGCGAAAGTTCGGTGATACTACGAACAAGTTCTTTCATTAGGGTAATTTCTTTCTGTAAAGATTTTTCTGCTCGCAGGCGTTCAGCTGTGGAAACATCAATGCCTTGAATAGTGCTACAAAGTTTCAGGATAAGGTCGTAGGTATGTAAAAAATCGCCTTTGTCATGAATGAGATTGGCTAAATGAGTAGCCAGTTGGGCTTTTTCTTGAATGGCTTGTAAGTAGTTTTCAAGATTTTCTTCCAGTGTTTTTTTGCTACGTTTGAGCGTATTGTAGCTTAGAAGCACTACCAAAAATAGCAAACTGAATAGTGCCAACATTACAGGAAACAAACCTATGGCTTCAAATTTCATAGCTTAAAATCGTTTGGTTAAAAGTATTACAAAGCTACACTTGTTTTCCTAAAATTGTAAAAATTCTGTTATTTTTCCTTCTGATTTTTTAGTAATTCTCTGATTTTCAAGTATTTTATAAATGTTGCAAAAGCAGAAATCGCACAAACTACAAAGCCATAATAGCCATCTAAAAAACCTAAACGCAACACGTAGCTGTAAAAAAATTTCCAAAGGGGATTGATGAAAAGTTTGTAGAGTGGGGCTTTTTTACCATTTTTTACGATTGTTTCAGCCATTATGCTCGTAAAATGGTTGAGTTGGGCAATGTGTTGTGGAATAGAATAGTAGCTGTAATGGAGAATATCGCCATTTAGTTTGCCGACCGCCGCGTTTTTGTTTTGCATCTGAATATAATCGTGCGGATTGATGCCTGTCCAGTAGGCTTTTTTTCTATGAAATAGCCGTATCCTTCTGTCGGGATACCAATCGGTGTGGCGTATCCATTTGCCTAAATAGTTTGTAAGGCGAGGCATAGAAAAGGCATCGGCTTGTGGAGTTTCTTGTTTTTTTTTTAGTGCAAGGATTTCGTTAGTGAGTTTTTCGGAAAGAGCTTCGTCGGCATCAAGGGAAAGAATCCAATCGTTGGAGGCTTGGGCACTGGCAAAATTTTTTTGTTCTACATATCCCAAAAAAGCCTGATGAATAAATCGAACTTGGTATTTCTGACAAATTTCAGCGGTTTTATCCGTAGAAAATGAATCTACCACTACAATTTCATCAGCTACGGCTTGTACCGATTCCAAACACCGCTGAATGTTTTGTTCTTCATTGAAAGTGATGATAACAACAGATAGTTTCATAGCTCAAAAATAAGTAAAAAGAGGATCGTTAAGTACAATCCTCTTAAAATTTTTTAGACTTTTGCTTGACTTTTGGCTCCTGCTGAAAAAGCACTCTTTCAGAAACCTCATCATTCAAATAGCCTTTTTTATTGAATGTTATTTGTAATTCTACTCTGCAACTACTCTAAAAGAAATGGTATGTTTTACTTCTCGGTGCAAATCTAAGGTAGCTTTGTATTCGCCAATCATTTTCACTTCGCCATTGATAGCGATTTTCTTGCGATCGATTTCAAAGCCTTGTTTTTTGAGAGCTTCGGCGAGTTGGGTAGTAGTTACAGAACCGAAAATTTTACCGCTTTCGCCTACTTTTGCAGGGATTTCTAGCATTAGTTCGCCGATGCGTTCAGCCAGTGCAATAGCTTCATTTTTGATTTTTTCGGCTTTGTGAGCGGCTTGTTTCAAGTTTTCGGCAAGCATTTTCTTATTGCCTTCGGTAGCAAGTATAGCAATACCACGAGGAATAAGATAATTGCGAGCAAAGCCAGGTTTTACCTTTACAATATCATTTTTATAACCAAGACCCGTGTAGTCTTCTTTCAAAATTACTTCCATAATCGAAAATTTTATATTATTTCAAATTATCTGTAACGAAAGGCAAAAGAGCCAAATGACGGGCACGCTTGATAGCCTGTGCCACTTTACGCTGATATTTCAGACTGTTGCCTGTGATGCGGCGAGGTAAAATTTTACCTTGTTCATTTACAAATTTGAGCAAGAAATCGGCATCTTTATAGTCAATGTATTTGATGCCCATTTTGCGGAAACGGCAATATTTCTTTCTAGTTTCTTGCTTGGTACTGTGTATAGGTTCGTTGATGAGTGTCATAGTTCTTTTTTTTATACTGTGGTCTGAGCTTCTTTTTTCTTTCCTATCAAGCCTTTACGGCGTTTTTCGTTGTATTCGATAGCGTATTTATCCAAGACGGTTGTCAGATAACGCATAATGCGTTCATCACGGCTGTATTCCGTATGAAGTACATTCACGATGCTTACAGGAGCTTTGAACTCAAAAAGTTGATAAAAGCCCGTACTTTTGTGCTGAATAGGATACGCTAGTTTTCTTAACCCCCAGTTTTCCTCATGGATAATTTCAGCTCCATTATCTAGGAGAATTTTGCGGAACTTTTCTACGGTATCCCTCATCTGTTCTTCAGATAAGACGGGAGTAATAATGAATACCGTTTCGTACTGTCTGTGGTTCATTGCAAACTTTGTTTTTAGGTTAAATTTTGAGGGTGCAAATATACAAATATTTTTTTTCTTGCAAAAAATATTTTGCTTTTTGCAAAAAATAGCTAAAATCATTAAGTTTCAAGCCTCAAAAAAAAACGTATGAAATTTTTTTTTCACAAACATATTCTTGTGACGGGTGCTTCTTCGGGCATTGGTTTGGAAATTGTGAAAATACTTGTATCATTTCCTTGCAAAATTATTTGTGTAGATGTTAAGCCTTTGCCCGAAAGCATTTCGGTTTGGGGAAAAGTATATTTTCTGCAAACAGATGTAAGCCAAAAAGAACATTTAGATGAACTTTTTGAAAAGCTAACCTCTGAATTTGGAAAGATTGATGTTTTTATAGCCAATGCAGGTTTTGCTTATTACGAAAAACTGCAAGAGCCTGACTGGGAGCATCTTGAAAAAATTTTTGCTCTAAATGTTTTTTCACCGATTTATAGCCTGCTAAAAACGAAAAAAAACAACGCAGAAGCAGTGTTTTGTATTACGGCTTCGGCAATGGCAAAGATGGGCTTGGCAGGTTACAGTCTGTATAGTGCTACCAAAGCGGCTCTTGACCGCTTTGCGGAGGCTTTTCGTTTGGAAAATCCAGATTTTCGCTTGGTTTTGGTTTATCCGATAGCTACCCAAACTCATTTTTTTGAAAGTGCAGGCAATGCTCCGCTGTATTTCCCTTCGCAAAAGGCTTCTTATGTTGCTTTGCGTATCTTGAAAGGTATTGCCAAAGGCAAAAGCAAAGTTTATCCTTCATTACTATTCCGATTGGGCTATTTTTGGGGCTTTTTGCAAGAAAATCTGAATTACTTTTACCAAAAATATACCCAAAAAATATTTCGCAAGCGTTTTGGGCAAATTTTTGGGAAAAATAAGAAAAAATCCTAATTTTGCCAAATTGCAAAGCTAATCGTAAAATTATGTTTCAAAATTTAAGCGAAAGATTGGAAAGTGCCTTAAAGGTTATCAAGGGCAAGCATAAAATCACTGAAATCAATGTAGCTGAGGCAGTCAAAGATGTCAGAAAGGCTCTTGTTGAGGCTGATGTGAATTACAAAATCGCCAAAGAAATTACAGAAAGAATTAAAGAAAAAG
This sequence comes from uncultured Cytophagales bacterium, assembly GCA_938002655.1. Lineage (GTDB taxonomy): Bacteria > Bacteroidota > Bacteroidia > Cytophagales > Thermonemataceae > Raineya. Next base: position 7,758 of record CALLAC010000016.1, on the reverse strand, counting down.
CTCTTGGGCAAAAGATTCTGATAGCCGTTGAGCCTTACCAATTGATGATAAAGATTGTAGAAGACGAGTTAGCTCAGCTAATGGGAGGGCAAAAAGCAGATTTGATACTTACGGGCACTCCAGCCGTTGTTTTAATGGCAGGTTTGCAGGGTTCAGGGAAAACGACTTTTTCAGCAAAATTAGCCAATCAAATCAAAAGACAAGGGCGACAGGTACTTTTGACAGCTTGCGACGTGTATCGTCCTGCCGCTATCGAACAGCTCAGAACACTTGCCTTGCAAATAGGCGTAGAGGTGTATAGCGAACCTGAGAACAACAATCCCGTAGTAATTGCTCAGAATGCCATTCAGTATGCCAAAACGAATCACAAAAATGTTGTAATCGTAGATACAGCAGGGCGTTTGGCAATAGATGAGGAAATGATGAATGAAATTGAGCAAATCAAGAAGGCTATCAATCCTTGTGAAATTCTTTTCGTAGTAGATGCAATGACAGGGCAAGATGCCGTCAATACTGCTAAGGCTTTCAACGAAAGGCTGAATTTTACAGGCATTGTGCTTACCAAACTTGATGGCGATACCCGAGGTGGTGCGGCTCTTTCTATCCGAGCCGTAGTACAAAAGCCCATTAAGTTTGTAGGTACAAGCGAAAAAATTGACGGCATAGATGTCTTTCACCCCGACCGTATGGCTCGCCGCATCTTGAATATGGGAGATGTGGTAGGTCTGGTAGAAAAAGCTCAACAAGCCTTTGATGAAAAAGAAGCTGAAAGGCTCAACAAAAAACTTCGCCAAAATCAGTTTGATTTTAACGATTTCCTTTCGCAAATTCAGCAAATTAAGAAAATGGGCAATATCAAAGACTTGATGTCAATGATACCAGGCATGTCAAAAATGATAAAAAACGTAGATATTCCCGAAGATGCTTTCAAAAGTACCGAAGCCATTATTTTTTCAATGACTCCCGAAGAAAGACAAAACCCTCAGCTATTGATTTCAGGCAATGGAAGCGGAAGTCGCCGCAAGCGTATCGCTTTGGGAAGCGGTACAAGCATACAAGAAGTGAATACCCTTGTAAAACAATTTGAAGAAATGCGGAAAGTTATCAAGAAAATCAATGCTATGCAGAATACAGGCAAAAGACTTGGTAAAATTTTTGGAAGATAAAAAACGCCTCCCAACACAATCAAACATATCAACTTACAATGCTTTATTATCTTTTTGACTACCTCGACCGCGAATTTGATTTCATCGGAGCAGGTGTGTTTCAGTATATTTCGTTCAGAGCCGGAGCGGCAACCTTTCTTTCTTTGCTTATCAGCACTATTTATGGGAAAAAGATTATTTTGTATTTGCGTAAAAAGCAAATCGGAGAAGGTATCAGAGATTTAGGGCTAAGTGGGCAAATGGAAAAAAAAGGTACCCCTACTATGGGTGGTATCATTATTATTCTTTCTATTGTTGTGCCAACTTTGCTTTTTGCCAAGCTAGATAATATCTATGTAATTCTGCTGTTAGTTACACTGATAGGCTTGGGGTTTATCGGATTTTTGGACGATTACCTCAAAATTACTAAAAAAAATAAAGAAGGACTTTCTGGAAAATTCAAAGTCGTAGGGCAAGTAGGTATTGGTTTGGTAGTGGGAGTTACGCTTTACTACAATAGCAATGTAGTAGTTCAGGAAAAAATTGCTTTGGGCGAAGAACATAAAATTGCAAAAATTCGAAAAACAGAAAAAAACGTAAAAGTCGATACTATTCGCCGAAAAAATGAAAAGCCTTATTATGCCGTCTCTTACAAATCTACCAAAACGAATGTACCTTTTTTCAAAGATAATGAATTTGACTATAACGTGCTCAACATTTTAGAGGCAAATTGGTTAGAGGGGCTCATTTACGTAGGAATGGTAATTTTTATCATTACGGCAGTTTCTAACGGAGCTAATATTACAGATGGTATTGATGGGCTTGCGGCAGGCACTTCGGGAATTATTGGGCTGACACTCGCTATTTTTGCTTACCTTTCGGGAAATCTTATTTTTGCCGATTACCTCAATATTCTCTACATTCCTCATATGGGCGAAGTTGTAATTTTTGCTACGGCTTTTGCAGGGGCTTGTGCGGGCTTTTTGTGGTACAATGCTTATCCAGCACAAGTGTTTATGGGCGATACGGGCAGTTTAGCTTTGGGCGGAGCCATTGCTGTACTAGCAATAGCGGTACGTAAAGAGCTAATGATTCCTATTTTGTGTGGAATTTTTCTTGCTGAAAATCTTTCTGTTATTTTGCAAGTGGCTTATTTTAAGTATCAAAAAAAGAAAAGAGGCTTGGAATATGCCCAAAAGCATCGCCTTTTTCTGATGGCACCGCTTCATCATCATTACCAAAAAAAAGGTTATCACGAAACAAAAATAGTAGTTCGCTTCTGGATTGTAGGAATTTTATTGGCTATTATTTGCTTAGTAACACTCAAATTGCGTTAGTCTCATACCAATCAGTCTCTTTTAGCGTTTTTTGAAAAACTGCCCGTATGAATTTTCTTGAAAATATCAAAGTAGCTCTGGGAGCAATACGTGAAAACACACTTCGTACTGTGCTTACTGCTCTTGTTATTGCCATAGGCATTATGGCTTTGGTAGGTATTCTGACGGCAGTTGATGGCATACAGGCTTCTATCAATGATAGCTTTTCAGATTTGGGGGCTAACGCATTCAATATTGGGCAAAAATTTGCCAAAGGGGGCAGAAATAGAGGTATGCGAGAAAGTATTGCCGCTCCGATTAGCTATTATCAAGCCCAAGAGCTCAAAAAAAAGTTGAGCTTTTCGGGGCTAATAGGTATTTCGGTAGGGGTTTCGTTCAATACCGAAGTAAAGTACGGCTCACAAACTACCAATCCCAATTCGCAAGTAATAGGAGTTGATGAAAATTACTTAGCTCTCAATAGCTTAGAGCTAAAAACAGGTAGGAATTTCATTACTTCCGAAATAGCAAATGGAATGCCTGTGGCAATTATTGGTAACGAGATTGCCAAAAAACTTTTCGCTAAAACAAACCCTTTGAATCGTTTTGTCAATTTTTTGGGAAAAAGATACCAAGTAATAGGCGTGTTGGATAGCCAAGGGGGCAATATGGGGGGGAATGCAGGCGATAGAACCGTGCTTATTCCATTAGAAAATGCTCGTACTTTGCTAAAAAGTGAAAATATCAGTTTTGATATCAAAGTAAAAGTGAGTAATCCTGTAGAAATAGACCAAGTAATGAGTGAAGCTCGTGGGCTAATGCGTAGAATTCGACACGATTTGCCTGGTAAAGAAGATTCTTTTGACATTAGCAAAAGCGAAACGCTTGCTGAAAGTTTGGCAGAAATTAGCAAATACCTGAAAATTGGTGGCTTTATTATAGGTTTTATTACGCTTTTGGGGGCTTCGGTAGGGCTTATGAATATTATGCTTGTTTCGGTAACAGAGCGTACGCGTGAAATTGGTATCCGAAAGGCACTTGGAGCTACGCCTCGTCGTATTCAGGAGCAATTTTTGGTGGAGGCAATTGTGATTTGCCAGATTGGGGGAATAGCAGGTATTATTTGGGGGATTTTAGCGGGCAATGGTGTAGCCTATTTGTTAGGTTCACAGAAATTTCTTGTGCCTTGGCTATGGATGCTTTTAGGTGTACTCATTTGCGTGGTAGTAGGAGTAATTTCGGGTTTTTATCCCTCGTACAAAGCCTCTCGTTTGGACCCCATTGAGGCTTTGAGATTTGAGTAATCAAGTCATTATCCACCACCAAAAACTTACCGTGAACAAAGACATAGGAATACCAATCCGAATGAGGAAATTGGCTAAATCTGGAGCCAAACCATGTTCTATGGCAATAATAGAAGCCGTTATCATCGGAGCCATAGAAGCCTGCAAAATCACTACTTTTTCAGGTAAATTTAAGTTTTTGGGCAGAAATAGCCAAAGCAAAAAAGGAATAAGTAAAAGTTTGTAAAAAAGCCCCCAAAAGGTTTCTTTCCATACCTTTTTTTCTTTTTGCAAAGAAATTTGCCAACCTACTGAAAACAAAGCCAGCGGCGAGAGTGTATCGGCAAAGCGTTTCCATGTATTCTGTAAGGCTTCGGGGAAATCTATTTGCATTAGGTTGAAAAGCAGTGCTATCAGAAAAGCCGAAAAAGCAGGGAAATACAGTAACTTAAACCCAATAACCCTCCAAGAGGCTTTTTTGCCTGCATACAAGTTAGCAAGCAAAATACCCAGCGTAGAAAGTACCAAAAAAGTCCCTTGGTCGCAAAGAATAGCAGTTTTGATGCCTTCTTTGCCATAAAAAGCCTCCACCAAAGGATAGCCCATAAACGATACATTCCCAAAGCCACAGCACAACACCAAACAACCTAAAACATCTTTGCTAAAATGTAGTACTTTTTGCAAAAGTGTAAAAAAAAGCACTGCACCTGTAAGTACTACCCAACCCATTGCAAGAGGTAGAAAGGCTTTTACGGAAAATGCAATTTTGGGAACATAATAAAAAGCCGTGGCAGGCAAAGAAACATAAAGCACAAAAGCATTGATACTCTGCGGAGTAGTGGGAGACAAACCGAAGCGTTTGTGTTGGCTTTTGAGCAAAAAGCCTGCTGCAAAACAGAAAAGAATAAGTAAAAAATTACTCATTTCGGTTAATCCCAAATAGAATATTTGCGTATGCGAAAACGTATGAAAATGTAAACCAGCGATAAAAAAATAAGAACAAGACCGATAATCCAGAAAATAGTCATATCTACTGTATCTTGTATCATTACATTGATTTCCCAAACTTTAAAAATTACAAAAGAAGCATATAAATTCATAAGAGCCGTAAAAGTGTAAAACCAAGCTTTCAAGACATTGTAAAACTCTTCTTTGCTCAATTCATTTTCTTTCCAAAAATCTGCTTGCGGAATTTGGAGTTTTTCGATAGGAATGCTCCTCAAAAATTTTTCAAAAAATACCATTATCAAGTTGAATATTCCTACAAAACCCAAGGTTACATACAAAAACCAGTGTTTGGAAATGAGATTATACGGGTAATGTAGAGAAATTTCGGAAGGTAAACTAGCGTTGGTAATCAGCCATACTGCTGCAAAAACTATTACCGAAAAGTATTTGAAGAAAGCAATAAATAAGTTCATATGTGGCAGATTGGTTCGTATCTATAAACCAACGCAAGTTGCAGAAGTTTTTTAATTTTTCAAAAATTTCCGCAGCAATCTTTGAGAAGCATAGAAGTATGAAAAAAAGACTTTGATTGTTACAGATGATCTTTTTCAGTTTCTGAAAAAATTCTTTCCAACTTTGATGAGCTTAACTTCGGACTCGTAAAAATTTAAGAGTTTTTTGTCGAGCCCTTAAATTCTAAATTTCTATGGGAAATAATGTTTTTTGCAGTTCTTAACTTTGCTAAAGCAGATACATCAAAAATTACTCATGTTTCAAGTAATTACCAACGAAAAAGATAAAATGTAACTATTTTGAGTGTATTTCAATATTACGTTTTTCTGTAACTATTCGGGCATATTTTAAAAGTAGCTCACTTTTATTGAGCAGAGATTAAACAGATGAAGCCCTTGTTTCTGACGGTATTCATCAACCCTATGAACGACTTCCTTGTCGGTTTGAGCTACTTGTTCTAATATCTTATCTTGATGCCTTAACTGACCCCTCGAATTTACTCAGATGGCTTCGGTAATACCGATACTATCTCTCTCTTCTTGTATCCATCACTACTTGGGGGCTTATGGCTATTACTCGAATTCTGCTCTAAACAACGACGTAACTCACATTTTCCACTTTTAACTTCTCGTTCTCCCGCTTTAATACCCTATTTTCTTCCCGAAGCCTATGTATCTCTTCTCTTCCTCCTTTCCTCCTGAGCTGATAGCTTGGCAAGTACTTCTAAAAGCAATTGCTGTAATTCCTCTATCGAGCCAGGTAGTTTCATGTATAGAAAATAAAAACTTTTTCATAGTTTCGCAAGTACCTGAATTACAATATTTTTTAAAAATTTTCTTACCACGAAAGATAATATTTTGAAAAAAGTTTTTAAGTTTGTTTTTTATTCCAAATAAACATACTTTTACAAAATTAAATTTTGAAAAAAGTGTAAATTTTGAAAATTTATTACATTTTTCTGTAAAATGCAGTTACTTTTTTTTGTAATTGTAGTATTAACTAATGGTAAAGTTGGTAAAGTCCAAGTAAAAAAAACAAAGTTATATGAAAAAAAATTATAGAAGTCGGCTTTTAGCAGGAAGTATATTTCTTGCAAATGCTCTCCATGCCCAAATAATTGTTACGAGCGGCACCACGATGGAAATTACAGCTGGCACTACCTTCCACGCTGCTGGTTTAAACCTGCAAAATAATGCAGGTGGTACGATTAACCATGCAGGTACCATCATTATGGCGGGTAATGCCACAGGCAGGGATATTATCAACGATGGCACTTTCAACGGGGCTTCGGGTACTATCCAGATGACAGGCACTACCGAACAGCAAATACAAGGAAATTCGGTAGTAAATATCGGTACTTTTACCATTAACAATGGAGGCAACGGCGTAAGCGTAACCAATACAGGAGCTTTACGCATACATTCAGCCCTAAACCTTACAAACGGCAGGCTTTTTACGGCTGATGCCAGCCCCGTTCGTTTTACTACTACCGCCGCCAACCCCACCGAAGACAATACCAACCACATTCGTGGTACAGCGATTATGGAAGCACGTACCGTAGATGACGCCGCTTTCGGTCCGTTTCTGATGTTTTCGATGGCGGCAGGAGGCGACGTAGATGACCTCACGCTCACGCGTCGCTCGGGGCGTGGCAATACTACCAGTCGAGGTTTTACCCCTACGACAGGTTTTGTCAATCCCATAGGTTTTGAAAGTATTGACGCTCACTGGGTTGTAGATATTTCCAACACCGCCGCAGGCACAAGAAATGCTACTTTTTCTTGGATTTCGGATTGGGATAACGGCAGAAATCTTGCTCAAATGCAACTTTGGCGTACCAATTCACCTTTCACGATTGCCTCGCCTTGGTTTTTGTACAATGCAGGGCTGTTGAACCTTCCTACTCGTATACACACCGAAAGTAATATTCCTCTTTCAGCTTTACGCAACGGCTGGACACTCTCCGACCAAGTCAATCCGCTTCCCGTAGATTTGCTTGCCTTTGATGTACGCCTCGTAAAAGGGCAAGACGTAGAAGTGCTCTGGAATAGCAAAAACGAACTCAATTTGAGCCATTATGTTGTAGAACGTAGCTTCAATAATCTCCATTTTGAGCCAATTACTTCTGTACCTGCCAAAAACCAACCCGAAAACAACTACCTCCATACCGACTGGAACGCCAAGAGTTTAGGCAAAAATATCCTTTACTATCGTTTGGTGCAAGTAGAACAAAATGGCTTCAAGCGTACAACCCCCAGCAAAGCTGTTCATTTCAATAAAGCATTCTGGGTAGGTATTTATCCCAATCCTTACAAAGACGAGCTAAACGTAAAAATTTACAATCCTGAAAAAAATCGTATTACGCTCACGCTTACCGATAATTTGGGCAATACGCATCTGCGTACTACTTTGGAAGGCGAAGAAATTCATTTCAAACCTTCGGAAAGACTGCCTCATCTGGCGGCAGGGGTGTATTTCTTGCAAATTTCTGATGGCTCGCAGACCGAGCTCCATAAAATTGTAAAAATGTAATTTTTCATTTTGAACACATAA
>CALLAC010000015.1 GCA_938002655.1 uncultured Cytophagales bacterium | reverse complement strand
GAAAGTTCGTTGGATTTTGCGTGGTAATCCTAAAACTTACAGTATTGAAATCAATAGTGCCAAAGAAGGCTTAAAAACAGGTTCAATTCAGGTTATGTTCATTTAAGAAACCTGATAGGTTTTTTAATTTGCATCAAACCTGTGAGGTTTAAGAAACCTCATAGGTTTTTTAATTTGCATCAAACCTGTGAGGTTTAAGAAACTTCATAGGTTTTTTAATTTGCATCAAACCTATGAGGTTTAAGAAACTTCATAGGTTTTTTAATTTGCATCAAACCTGTGAGGTTTAAGAAACCTCATAGGTTTTTTGTAACTGAAGTATACCTAAACGGGTACCGAAATTTTAATCGATAATTTTATCTTTTTCTAAAAATTTCAAGAAAAAATCGCTTTGAGGTTTTTGGGAAAGGTTTTGATAGGCTTTGCGTAAAAGTTCTAAAAAAATTTCCTTTTCACGAGGCGAAAAGTTAAAAAGTAGTTCTTCGTTGAGGTTTCGGATACCTTCTTGAATATCTTTGATGTAGCGTTGTCCTTTTTTATCAAGTGTCAAGACGTAGGCTCGTTTATCTTCTTCGTTGTAGCATCGTTTGATATACCCCTTTTGTTCTAAATCATCGATAATGCGAACTATTGCAGCTTTATCTACTTTGAGTAAATCGGCTAAATTTTGTTGAGAAAGCGGTTTTTCGGCTTTGCTAATTGCCCAAAGAATAAAGAAGTAGCGTTCCAAGCCGGTAAAACACAGGTCGTAGCTCAAAAGTTTATGATAGCTTTTATCAAGCAGGTGGAAATATAAGCCGATAGCTTCCCAGTGTAAATTCATAAGATAAGATTGAAAGTTGATAAAAACAACTTTCAAAGTTGAAAAATTTTGGTAAGAATATCAAATCTTTCATTGAAATTCTTACTCTTGGCCTGTTATATAAAATTCGACGCGTCGGTTTTTTCTTCTACCTTCGGCGGTTTTGTTAGATGAAAGTGGTTTAGATGAGCCCATACCTGTGTGATATAATCTTTTTTCAGAGATGCCCTGCGAAACTAAATAATCATATACAGCTTTGGCTCTATCTTCCGAAAGTTTAAGATTTTTGATTGGATCGCCGATTTCGTCGGTATGTCCTGAAATAACAATATGAATATCTTTGTATTCATTCATTATACGGATAAGCTTATCCAATTCGTATTTTGATTCTTCTAAAATTACTGCTTTGCCAAATTCAAAGAGTACATTGTTCAAGACAACAGGCTTATTGGGTTCTAGATATCCGAATTCGGTGGGTTCTAGTTGCCAGGGTTTTTCTATTCCTGTAAAAGCGGGAGCAGTAAGTTTGAAGGGGGGTATGGGAGGTTCGCCCAAAAGTGGTTCGGGTAATGCATCTAACCAATACAGAGAAAGATTATCAAAGAAATAATATGCTCGATGATAGCTAAACATTTTCTCGTAAGCTGGGTTTTCGTCTATTTTACGAATATCTTTTTTAGAAAAACTTGAAAATTCGCCTAAAGTGAGATATTCTTCACCACCTTCGGCTATGAGCGTATCAGTAATTTTTACCCAAGAACCTTTGGTTTCAATGAAGCCTGTTTCAATTTGTGCTTTGGCAGAAAACTTATCATTTACCAAGATAGGATTTCTGGTAAAAAGCACAGCAATTTTACTTAGGGCGTAAGAAGAATATTCAGCCAAAGAAACATACATTGTGAAAACATAGCGATTACGATGTTTGAGTGGCTCTTTGAGACGTACCTGTACGTGTTCGCGATAAAAGAGTTCATCGGTGCTTTTAGCAGGCGAATGTCCTACACGTACAATTAAGCCTATCATGGCTTTCCCTTCTTGAGGACTAATTTTGCCACAGGAATTGTTGTGAGGTGAAAATTGGCTACTACACTCGTGAAAATAGTCGGGTGTGCAGTCGGGTGGGGTAGCTTTCCAGTGGGCTACGCCTCCGATACGTACCCAGCCAAATTCATCAGGGCAATCTTGATATGCTTCAAAACTGCCATTGGGAATGAGGTTTTCTTTTTTTTGTGCCAAAACGAAAAATGTACTCCATAAAAAGAACAAAATACTGGCAAAGTAGTAAAGCATACGTGTCAAGGAATTTACAAACTAATAGATGAACTTATCTACTCGCTTTTTAGACTTTTTGATGTGTCCTTTGCTATCTCTTTTGAGCCTGCTACCTTTTTGCATTCGTTCGGCTTCAAATTTAGCAAACTCTTGGGGTGTCATGTATGTAGGGCATTTGGGTTTGGAGCAATTGCTTGCCCCCACTGCCCAATACAAGCAAAAAAATCCCCAAACAAACTTTTTCATAGATAGAGTTGTTTTGCAAGTAAAATTACGAAAAAAGTCAATTTTTCAACAGATTTTTTGGTTGAATTCTAAAAAAAACTGTCTATGTTTAGAAAAAAAAACATTTGGTTGGCAGTTTTAGGGACTGTGTTGTTTTTAATTTCTTGCAAAAATAAAGATAATACACAAAGTAAAGGTATTGTGATAGAAATTGCTCATTTTTTTGAAAATGAACCTTTACAGCTGGAAAATACCTATACCAATAGCTTTGGCGAGCAACTTTCGGTGAGTTTGCTAAGGTATTATGTAAGTAATTTTCGTTTGCAACGCTCCGATGGTTCGGAATACGTAGTACCTCAAGAAAAATGCTATTTTTTAGTAGAATTGGATAAGCCCAGTAGTCATAAATTATTCTTTTCAGATGTTCCTTTGGGCGAATACAAGGGAATTTCTTTTCTGATAGGTATCGATAGCCTTCGTAATACAATGAGCCCCCGTGAGCGAACAGGAAGTTTAGACGTGGGCGGTGCTGCTGAGGGTATGTACTGGAATTGGAATACAGGGTATATTTTCTTTAAGTTGGAAGGAAATTCTCCTGTAAATGCCGAGGGTAGGTTTCGTTACCATATAGGAGGCTACGGAGGATATTCCGAACGAACATTGAATAATATTCGTTCTGTTGTACTTTCTTTTGAGAATACACCTTTGAAAGTGCAATCACATCATTCAGCTATGATACACATGAATTGTAATCTGGCAAAACTTTTTTACCAACCACATTCTTTGAAAATTGCAGATAATTCTGAGGTAATGTTTGCACCTATCTCTGCTAAATACGCTGATAACTGTGCACGTCTTTTTAGCATCGATTTTGTGCATAATTAGTTATTTAGATAGGTGTTCAACATCTAAAAACCTATAAGATTTTGAAGACTTCATAGGCTGTATGTTATTTATTGAACACTGTCGTCGTTTTTACTTTTTCTTATTGTCCCAATTCATAGCAAAATTGAGTGTAAAGTTTTGAGCATATTGTGTTTTGAGGTCTTGGTCTTGGTCGTAAAATAGAATAGCACCTACTTTTACATCTACATATTTATTGATTTTAGCAATAAGTGCAAGTTCTGAACGGATATCGGTAGCACTGGGATTTTCATAGGTAGTAAATGACCAAAAGCTGGCTTGAAAAACTACATTTTTAAGTATTTCTTTATTGAAGTTTGCTTCTAATGTTAAAAGTCCTATTTCGTTACGTATGCTTTTTCCTTCGGCAACACCGTAATTTACTTTGGGGTCAAAAGTGTCGGCAGGTTCTCCGACAATTCCGTTGCCATTGGCATCTATGGCTCGGTTGTTGTTAAATGCGGGTTCGAGTACAAAAGTTTGACGCATGCTTGCCGCACCAAAGCGTAGCCAAAAATAATTAACAGGCTTGTATTCAAGACCTATGGCTTCTGTAAGAAACGCAGGGGCAAAAAATTTGGAAATCAGATTGTCGCGTACTGCTACGATGTTGCCTGCATTATCTTTGTAGACACGTTCATATTCAAAACCTGCATCAAATTGGGTGAGAAAATTTAGGGAGGCAAATAGGTTCCAACTTGTAGAAAGTTTGTAGCCGAATTTTGAATCGAGCAGAATTCGGTCTTGGTTTTTGCGTAAACTTTGCCCTTTATTTTTTACAATTCCGTAGTTAAGTCGTAGGGAGTTATCCCAAGAAATTTTATTTTTGAGATAATTAGCATCGGCATAGAAAAATGTTGCCAGAGCTATCGAACTTACTCCCCCTGCTTTCCAGTTATCTGAAAAAGAAGCTTGGTTGAAGCCTAAACCTAATTGAGCTGACTTTCTCCAATAACTTGTATCAATGATAGTTCCTTCGTTTTGGCAAAAACTTGTTTGCCAAATTAGAATTGAAATGAGAGAATATGCAAACTTTTTCATAATTTTTGCAAAGCAAAAACATTTTAATCGAAAAGAAAAGGATTTTGAGTAAATTTTTATACTTTTGCTTTCAATTTTTTACATTGGTTTAGTTTATGGAACAAGTTGGTAGATATTTTTTATTTTTACGTCAGTTATTTATTCACCGAGAAAAATTCAGAGTATATGTCAAGCTCACCATTGAAGAATGTGTGTATATTGGTACGGATTCAATATTGCTTGTAACGATTATTTCCACTTTTATAGGAGCAGTAACAGCTATTCAGACGGCTTACAACTTGATAAGTCCACTTATTCCGCTGACCGTAATAGGCTTGCTTGTCAGGGATACCACGCTGCTGGAACTTGCCCCAACCATTACCAGTATTGTATTAGCAGGCAAAGTAGGTTCGAATATTGCAGGCAATTTGGGCACAATGCGTATTACCGAGCAAATTGATGCTTTGGAAGTAATGGGCATCAATTCGGTTTCGTATTTGGTACTTCCCAAAATTATTGCTTCCATGATAACTTTTCCGATGCTTGTGATTATTGCGGGCTTTCTTTCTATCTTGGGCGGATATGTAGCAGGAACGCTTACAGGCGTAGTTTCGGCACAAGAGTATATTGTAGGGGTGCGTCAGAATTTTGTGCCTTACAATATTACTTTTGCTCTGATAAAATCGGTAGTATTTGCATTTTTGATAACCTCTATTTCGGCTTTCAAAGGATATTATACGCGTGGGGGAGCTTTGGAAGTGGGGCAATCCAGTACCAAAGCTGTTACAGCAAGTGCTATTGCCATTTTATTTGCAGATTATGTACTTGCTCAGTTGTTGTTGTAAGAAAAGATTTACAAGATTTATCGTAAAGACGTTCTCTGCTTGAACTGCAAATTTTAGTAACAAATTAAAATTCAGATTTTGGTATACGAAATTTAAACAAAAGCTCAATTTTTTAATAACAACTCACTTATAGTTTGTACATTTATGGATACACTCATCATGATTGTTCAGGTACTTTTCGGACTTTCTATTTTAGTTGGTTTGCACGAATGGGGTCATTATATTACGGCTCGTATGTTTGGCATACGTGTAGAAAAGTTTTACATATTTTTTGACTTTCTCTTTCCTTTGCCCAAAGTAATGAATTTTGCTCTTTGGAAAAAACAAAAAGGAGATACCGAATTTGGGATAGGTTGGTTCCCTTTGGGAGGGTATGTGAAAATTGCAGGTATGATAGACGAATCGATGGATAAAGAAGCCCTCGCTCAGCCTCCAAAGCCCTGGGAATTTCGTGCTAAACCTGCCTGGCAACGCCTTATTGTAATGATGGGAGGCATTATTGTCAATTTAATTTTGGGCATTCTCATCTTTATTGTGCTTACGTTTGTGAATGGAGATTACTACTTACCTGCCGAAGCGGCCAAAGATGGTATCGTGGCCAATGAAGTAGCTCAAAAAATAGGATTGCAAACAGGTGATAAAATTATTAACATCAACGGAAAACCCTATGAAAAATTTTTAGACCTTATCAGCCCTAATGTGCTTTTGAGCTCAAATGCTTATTATACCGTCGAACGAAACGGCCAGCAAATTCGTATACATTTGCCAAACGATTTGCTAGAACATTTGAGCGATTTTCGTAAAAATCAGAGTTTTATCAGCCTTATTCCAAGACAACGAAATTTTATTGTAGGAGAAGTGCAGAAAAAATCTTTTGCTGAAAAAGCAGGTTTGCAGAAAGGAGATAAAATTGTTGCCCTCAATGGTGAAAAAATTACTTTTTTCGATGAATTGCAAAGTAAACTTGCTGAAAATAAACTCAAAACCGTTCAACTTACCGTAGTACGTGGCGAACAAGTATATAAGTTAGCTTGTCAGGTTACAGATGAAGGACGGATTGGCTTTGTACCAGCTTTCCCTGAACTTGAAAAACTCTACAAAAAGCAAGATTATACCCTATTGCAGGCTGTGGGTATAGGAACTACACGAGCTTTTGGGGTGATTTTTGACAATATGAGAGCCTTTGGAAAAATTTTCAGAGGAGAAGTCTCGTTTGCAAAATCGGTAGGAGGACCCGTGAAAATTGCAGAAATGTATGGATCGCATTGGGATTGGACACGTTTCTGGACCCTTACAGGCATGCTCTCGATGGTGCTGGCATTTATGAACTTTTTGCCGATTCCTGCCCTAGATGGTGGGCATGTGCTGTTTTTACTCTATGAAATTGTTGCTCGTAAGCCTGCCCCTGAAAAAGTCTTGGAAACTGCTCAACAAATCGGTATGATTCTGCTGCTGGCTTTGATGGCTTTTGTACTTTTTGCAGATATTTTCTTGAAGTGAATTTTTCGAAAATAGCTTTTTTCAAAATTATGGAAATTACTATTTTACAAATCGGCTGTATTTTGGCTTAATTTTTGATGCGATTTTTGTTACAAACCAAACCATTACTCTTATGAAAAAAAGTGTACTGCTGCTTCTTGCATTCTTGGTTCAGGCAACGCTTTTTGCTCAGTTGCGTTTGCACATTGGGGCTAATACGGGGGTTAATTCGTCTTTTGTACTAGATAAGGGCTTGAAAGAAGATCCTCGTTACAACTCTAAAATGACTTATACGCTTTCGCCCGTTGGTGTTTCGTTTGGAGCAGATTTTAGTAGAGGTTTTTCATTGCAATTAGAAGGGATTTGGGCAAAATATGGTCAGATTTACCAAATTGTCAATGTTGCCCAACAAGTAGTAGGCGAAAGACGCATAGATTTGAGCTATATCAATTTGCCTTTGCTCTTGCGTTTTGTAGGAAACGTAGAAGCCCCTGTACGTTTCAATTTTATGTTTGGTCCGCAACTTTCTTTGCTTACAATGGGTAGAGAAACCATTCAGTATGCGGCAAGTACATTCAGAATTCCCCAAAATGTAAATGAATTGCCTACTGGTGTGCCGCTTTCACAAGTACCCGATGCTACTCAAAACCCTGATGGCACTTGGAACCTACCCGAACAGCCCAAAGTAGTAATTGCCGAAAAAGGTAGTTTAGACCCCCTCAAACGCTTCCGTGATGCCGAATTGCAACTTGCAGGTGGTATGGGCGTAGATATTAAAATCAATGACAAATGGTACGCATCTTCACTTATTCGTGCCAATTACAGTATTATGGATACACGTGGGCAAGATTTGTTTGATGCTGTACAAAATGGTACTACCGGAGATTTATTCGGTAGGCGAGCCAACCTGCAAATAGGTATCCAACTTGGTGTTCATCATTTCCTTTCCTTAGGAAAATAACGTTTGCCGAAATTGTAACTACTAAAAGAAGCCTTCGCTTGCCGAAGGCTTTTTTTTAGCATGTAACCTTGTGCTGTTGAATGCTACGCTTTATTTCTTCGTAGCTAATTCCAAAATGAGAATTATGATAGAGAACTTTACCATTTTGTAAAACAATTACTTGTGGCGACTGATGCTCTATATTAAACTCTCGAGCAATTTGGTTAGAAAGCTCTCGGAAGCGTAATAAATCTAGAAAATACGGCGAAAGCAATTGCATTTCCTCATCTTTCCAGTTTTTTTCCAACCTATCTAAAGCCACACTACTAATAGAGCAACGTGTGCTGTGCTTGAAAATAAGTGCCAAAGGCTTTTGCTTGATTTCATTTATCTGTGAAGAATTTTCTATTTGTATCCAATTCATAGCAGATTTTGGTTTGTTTAAGAAACGATTTTAGAGTTTTTTTAGTTTACCAACCTCATTTGTAAAGTAAAAAAACACATGGTTTTTTATGCAGGTTGGGTGTGTGTTTTATCCAAAAACTTATAGATTGTGTTTGTATGAATTCATCGGGGGCAGTAAGATTTACAGCAAGGCAAAGTTTGGTTTGTGCTTGGCAACTTTGCAGAAGGCTTTCAAGAAGTTTATGGTTACGAAAAGGCGTTTCTATGAAGATTTGCGTTTGATTATTCTGGTAGATAGCTTTTTCTAAAAGCTTGATTTTTTGTATTTGTTGATTTTTTTCAATAGGCAAATATCCATGAAAGCAAAAGTTTTGCCCGTTGAAGCCCGAAGCTATTAGAGCAAGGAAAATGGAAGAAGCCCCTACAAGTGGCACTACTTGAATATTATTTTCATGACACCAAGCAACTACCAAATTACCAGGGTCGGCGATGGCAGGGCAACCCGCTTCCGAAAGCAACCCGACGGCAACATTCTTTTTGAGCAAATCCAAAGCATTTTGCAGATGAGCAAAATCGTGGTGCTTGCCAATTTCAAAGAAAACAAGTTTATCAAGATCAAGTCCTATTTTCAGGCTACTCAAAAAACGCCGAGCATTGCGAATATCTTCAACAATGAAGTATTGTATTGATTGCACCACCTCATACACTTGCGGTGTAAGCACTTGCTTGTGTGTTTCAGGAGCTAAAAGATTGGGAATAAGATACAACATTTAGTTTAAATTCAGTAAACCATACCAAATTTTATTTTGATAAATCCAAAAACTACGATTGCTATCCAATAAGTAATCTATGCCCCTATGGCTACTCTGCAAGTTAGGCGATTGATAGCAAAAATAAAAGCAACTCCTTTGTTCCAAATAACACCATCGTATTCTTGTTGTATGAGATTTTGTGTTGTATTAGGGAAAATGAACGTGTTTCCCAATCCATTGAAAATACCTACTGAAAATCTGAAATGGTGAATATGCCGTTCCCATTCGTGAAGTGGATTTTGCTTGTAGCCTACGATGTAGCTATCAAGACGATAACCTATGTACAAACTCTCGTTCAGATTGGTATTGGGTTGGAGTGGAAGGTCTGCTTGTGAAGGTCGTGATTTGAGTGGGGTAGTCAGAAAATCAATACCAAAGGAGTTTTTATTGAAATGCAAGGATAAACTTTTTTCTACTTCTATGAATTTGGGAAAAGCCGTATCAATTTGCATAGATGTATCTACTTGCCATTTACGATTTTGTTTTTGTGCCTTGTATACATAAAGTGTATCGTCTTGCACATTGATATAAACCTTTTGCGATTTTCGATTGATTTTTTGTTTGTAAAAATCATCAATAAGTTGTTCTTTGGCGGTTTTGTACAAGATACTGTAAGCATTGCAGAAAAAAAGTAGGAAAAATCCTAAAAAGGGCTTAAATGCCATTTTCCTGTTCGCTTTCTTGGATATAGTCTTCATCTGTTTTTTTCTGCTTTTGTTGGTCAAAATTTAACAAGAGTGCAGGTAAAATAGTGAGGTTAGTTAGCATTGCTACCAAAAACGTGCAACTGCTCAATAATCCTAGCGATACTGTTCCTTGAAACTCTGAAAAAGTAAAGATACTAAAACCGGCAATAAGTATAATAGAAGTGTAAATCATACTGAAACCTGTTTCTTTCAGGGTGGTTATGATAGCATGAATGTGGTCGGGGTCTTTATCCAACTGCATACGATAATGTGCAAGAAAATGAATAGTATCATCAATAGCAATTCCTAAAACGATACTGAATAAAATCATTGTACTAGGTTTGAGTGGTATGCCCAAAAAGCCCATAAGCCCCGCAGTAGCAATCATTGGGATAATGTTGGGAATAAGCGAAATGATAATGAGGCTAATTCTGTTGAAAATCAAAGAGTTAGCTATGGCTACTAAAATTACAGCAATTATGATACTATTGATGAGGTTATCGATAAGATAGCGATTGCTTTTGGCAAAAATTGGCACCGAACCTGTAACTTGTACTTCTATGTTTGTTTTACCAAAAATTTTGTTGATAGTTGGGTAAATTTCTGTTTCTAACAGTTGTCGTACACGTATAGAGCCCATATCAGCGGTTTTGAAAGAAATTCGCATTTTTTGCTCTAAGGAATCTACAAAGAATTGCGAAAGGTTATCTGCTCCGTCAGGGCGTCGGCGTATGTATTGCTGAAAAAATATCCAGTTGCGGCTATCGGGCAGGGCATAAAAATTTGTATCACCATTGAAATAGACTTGGTTGGCACTTTTCAGATACGAAACGATAGAAAGAGGTTTGCCAATTTCTTTGAGCTTGCTGAGTTGAGTTTCCAGCGAGTCGGCTTTTTCTAAAACACCTCTTTTTCGTAGACCTTTGGGCTTTTTGGTATCAATAACTACCTCTAATGGCATTATTCCTTTGAAATTTTGTTCAAAAAATCGTAAATCGCTGCGTACACCGCTACTTTCAGGCAAATCGTCTACCAAATAGGCAAGAGGGCGTAGCATACTCATACCCCACAAACCCAAAACTACAATCAAAACATTGATAGCATACACCCACTTTTTGTGTTTGAGAGCTACTTTCACCAAAAAATTCAAAAAGTTTTTGATATAGCGAATGTCTAAATATTTTGTAGTTTTTGTAGAAGGTGCAGGTAAAAATGAATAGATAATTGGTACCAGTGTAATGCTAAGCACAAATGTTGCTAAAATGCTCAAACTCATTACCAAACCAAACTCGGAAAGTAAATCTACATTGCCAAAGGCAAATACTACAAAACCAGCGGCGGTAGTAAGATTGGCAATAATTGTTACTAGCCCTAACTTTTTGAGCGTTTGCAAGATAGTCTCTCTTTGCTTTTGGATTTTAAGATACTCTTGCTGATATTTGTTTATTAAATAAATGCAATTTGGTACTGCAATGACAACCAGCAAAGGAGGAAGCAAGCCTGTAAGCCCGGTAATTTGATAGCCAAAGAGATACATTATTCCCAATGCCCAAAGTACTGCCGAAGCTATGACACTAAGCGTAACGACAAGTGGTTGCCAAGAACGGAAAAAGAATAATATCACTAGCGAAGTAACTAACACTGACGCCGCTAAGAATAGTTGTAGTTCATCTTTTACTTTGCCTGTGGTGATACTTCGTACATAGGGTAAGCCCCCAAAATGAACTTTAATGCCCGTTTCTTTTTCAAACTCTTTGGCAAGAGCAATAATTTGTGGAGTAAGTTTAAGCCTTTTCGCTGAGTTGAGATAGGCTTTTTCGATAGTAATACCGATAATAGTAGCATCGTTGTGTTGGTTAAAGATTTGTCCTTCGTATAGTTTAATGCTTCTAATTTTGGCAAGTCCGCTATCTAACTCGGTTTGAGTTTGGGGTAAATGAGCAAAAATAGGACGAGAGTAAAATGTTTTGATGGAATCATCTTTAAGAATTTCTTTCAACACTGCCATTGAAAGTACTTGCCTGACACCTTCGATTTTACTCAACTTTTCGCAAAGTTGATAGTATTTCTGAAAATAAGCTAATTGATAAATTCTTTTGTCGTTAAATCCAAGAATAAATACGTTACCGTCTTCGCCAAAGGTTTTCTTGAAATTTCTAAAATTAACCATATCGGGGTCATTTTGGGGGATAACAGGTACGAATTCATATTTCATAGTTACCTTACTGCCCCAATAGCCCATCAGGCTGGTAAGCAAAATAATCGAGATAAGAATAGGCAGACGAAATCGTAAGATATGCTCAACAATTCTTTCCCAATAGGTACGCAGACGAATCAGACGCTTGAAAAATGCTTGCATTATATTGTATTGGTATAGTTTAGATGCCTATTACAATAAGTTCAAAACGGCGGTTCATAGCTCGTCCTTCTTCGGTATCGTTCGGAGCAATGGGGCGAGTAGGTCCATAGCCTTTGGTAATGAATCGTTTAGCAGGGATTTTTTTGGCTATTAAATAATTGTGAACAGCTTTGGCTCGTCTTTTAGAAAGTTCCATATTGTATTGGAGTGTTCCTTTGTTATCGGTATGAGCGGCAATTTCAATACGTACCGTGGGGTTATCGTTGAGCATTTTGGTAATGCGGTCAAGTTCGCGTTTAGAATTGGCATTGAGTTCTGCACTGTTGTATTCAAAAGAAATGTTGTAGAGAGGAATTTTAGCCCCGAGTTTGAGTGTATGGAGTTTGGCTTGTAGCTTTTGCTGTTTTTTAGGGTTGATGGTATTGGCATAAAAGATGTATTCTTTGGGATTTTTTACTTCTACTTCGTATTCGTCATCTTCACGTAGGCGAACTTTGTATTTGCCTTTGTTGCTATCTTTGGGCTCAAGGTTGATAACCTCGTTTCTGTTTTTATTCATGAGAGTTATACCAAAAGGTAAGTCTTCACCTGTTTCTATATCGATAAGTTCTATACTAAAAGGTACACGTTTGGCTTGTAGTGCTACGGTAAGAGTAGTAAGCGTATCTTTGAAAAAGTTCAGAGTAATTAGGGTATCGGTGTATTTGGGTGCAGAAAAACGCATTGTATAAATCCTATTTTTCAAGAAAACGACTTCAAAGTTTTGCACCGAAGGGTTTGTAAAAATAATATCTGATTTCTGAACATCTTTTACTTCTGCAAAAGCTTTCATCGGTTGCTTTTCGTCGGCATCGATAATATTTACTTTGAAGCGAATGCTCAATATATCAAGATTGTAGATTTCGCTTTCATCTTCTATCGTACCACTGTTTTTTTTTACTTGCCCCCAGATTGGTTGTGAAATCAGCGAGAGCAAAAGAATCATTACGGAAAGTCGCATAATATTGGGACTTGTTTTAGAAATGTTTGAAATCTTGCATTAAAAAATTTTGGACATAGTCTTTAATGCCTTCTTCCAAAGTGGTGAAAGGTTTGAGATAGCCAATAGATTTGAGTTTTCGCATAGTGGCTTCTGTAAAATACTGATATTTATCACGTATATCTAGGGGAGTATCAATGAATTTGATTTGTGGCTCTTTGCCCATAGCTTTGAAAGTATTTTTGGCAAGGTCTAAGAA
This sequence comes from uncultured Cytophagales bacterium, assembly GCA_938002655.1. Classification (GTDB taxonomy): domain Bacteria; phylum Bacteroidota; class Bacteroidia; order Cytophagales; family Thermonemataceae; genus Raineya. The sequence goes on along the minus strand of CALLAC010000015.1, from coordinate 40,219 downwards.
AGTACGAGCCTTGCCTGTTCCCAGATTGTAAATGCCCGAGTTTTTGCGATTTTTCATCAGAAACATACAGACTTCTGTTACATCTTTGATGTAAATGAAATCACGTTTTTGTTGCCCGTCTAGAAAATCAGGGTTATGAGAGCGGAAAAGTGTTACGGTATTTGTTTCTTGAATTTGCTTGAAAGCGTGAAATACTACCGAAGCCATTCTGCCCTTGTGGTATTCGTTGGGTCCGTAAACGTTAAAAAACTTCAAACCTATCCAAAAAAATGGCTTTTGAGGCTGTGCCAAAGCCCATAGGTCAAAATCTTGTTTAGATTGTCCGTAAGGATTAAGTGGTTTGAGTAGTTTGATTTTGTTTTCGTCGTCATCATAACCAAATTCACCCAATCCGTAGGTTGCGGCAGAAGAAGCATAGACCAAAGGAATGTTATACTCTACACAAGCCTGCCAAACTTTTTTAGAATATTCTACGTTTAGTTCGTTGAGGATATTTACATCGAACTCAGTAGTATCGGTGCGAGCTCCCAAATGAAAAATAAATTCAACTTCTTTTTGATTATCAGCAAGCCATTCAAAAAAATGATTTCTCTCTATTTTTTCTTTCAGATGTTTGCCTTCTAAATTTTTGAGTTTTTCGGCTTTGGAAAAATCATCAACGGCTACAATAGCATTAAAATTTTCGTCATTCAGTTTGCGTATCAAACAACTACCAATAAAGCCTGCGGCTCCTGTAACAACTATCATGGTAAGGTAATTTTTAGTTTTGCAAAAGTAATAAAATTTCCTTCAAATTTACATTGCTTTTGCAGTCTGAAATTTTCTATTTTTTTCAATTTTGCCCTATCTCGGGATACGGATAGGAGGTAAATTATCTTTCAAGCCTTTTTTAGCTTTCTCTTCGGCAAGTTTTTTTAGGCTATCGGCTTGTCGTTTTATTTGTTCGTTTTTGATTTTTTCGAGTTCGGCTTTGGCTTTTTCTTCTGCCTCTTTTTTCAAGCGTTCGGCTTCGGCACGGGCTTTTTCTTCGGCTTCTTTACGCAAGCGGTCGGCTTCTTCTTTGGCTTTTTGTTCGGCTTCTTGCTTTTTCTTATCAATTTCGTTTTGTAACTGATTTTTCAGCTCGTCTTTTTTGGTATCAACCAGATTTTGAACATTTCCTTTCAGGTTATTTTTATCTACGGTAATCTTGATTTGTGGTTTGGTATAAGTACCACCTATGGAAATAATGAGAGGCACTTTATCAAAACTTACATTTGCTCCAAGCTGACTGCTCACGAGTTGGTTCAAGGCTTGCCCTGCTTGTTTGGCAGGAACTTCCATTTTAAGTGTATATTCCAAAGAACCATCAGCAATACCATTACTGCCCGAAACATTTACCACATATTTATCAATAGTTACATTGTAAGGATCTACGATAAAGCGTCCGTTTTTAATTTTGGCAGTAGTGAGTAAATCTTGAAACTTGGCACTTTTCAGTTCGGGCATTTTAATTTCGTCGGCAATGCGGTTCATCAATGGAATATCTTTGATGGCTCCTTCTACGATGGTCAGCAAGCCATTGCCATTCAAACTGCCGAAAATGGGCATCATATCTTTACCCAAATCGCCTGATAGGTTGAATTTTGTAGAAAATTTGCCCGAGATGTTTTGCACCACAGGTGCTAAATATTTGAGCGTAGCAAAAGCCTTTGCGGCATCGCCAATTTCCAAGTTTTTGATACCAAAATCAAAATCAAATTTGGGTTTTTGTTCGTCTTGGGTATCGTAGGTGCCATTGAGTACAAAGTCGCCACCAAGTGTTTGGCAAGAGGCATCTTTCAGGCTCAATTTACCATCTTTGATAATAATATCACCTTGTAAATTTTTGATATTCAGATTATCATAGATTACCTCATTGATAGTACTATGGAGCAAAAAATCGATGTTTTTAGGAATTGGAATGGCGGTAAGAGGCACATCGTCTTCGGGTTTGGGTTGGGTAGGAGTGGGGCTATCGGTGAGCCATTCATTTACATCAAATTTTTGTGATTTGAAAGTAAATTTACCTTTGATAGTTTCATCTTTGAATGCATAGCCCAGGTAGTTTGTAAGTATACCTTGCAAGCTTAAATCGCTTCTGCCTGCCGAGCCTTCCAATTTCTCTAAAACCATTTCTTTGGGATTGAACTGCAAATGAGCCTCATTGATTTTGACAAGAGGCATATCGGCAGTTTCATACACAAAACCCGACATTCGCACATCGCCGCTATTGGTAATTTTATCATATTGGCTTTTTTCAATGTAAGACATTTTCCCTTGTGAAGCAATATCTCCCACCAAACGTCCTTGTAGTTTCATACCTTCCAGTGGGTAGATTTTAGTGATTTTAGTTAAATCTACCACCCCTTTGGCTTTAATATCAAAATTGATATCCTCAAAATCTTTGAAAACTGCCGAAGCACTAAAAGGCTCATTTTGCAGGCTCATGGTGAAGCTTTGCACGGCAAATTCTGTATTTTTCATGGAGCCATCGCTACGGGCTGTTGCCTGCAAATTTAGCTTTTCCAGAGGTTCGGGAAAAGCAGAGGATTTGATGTAGCCGTTTTGTAAGCTCATTACGGCATTGAGTGTAGGCATACGTTTGCTGTCGTAGATTCCTTGTGCATGGCCGTCTAAACTGAAAATTCCCGACATCGTAAGCCCAGGCATAGGAAACATTTTGTTGAGCTCAGCAAGGTTGAGCTTGGCTTTGGCATTGGCTTTGATATCCGTTGGGTTCAGACCTTTGAGGTAAGCGGTAGCATCAACAGGGTTTTGCCCAAAATCAATATGAAACTTTTTCAAATCTACAATTAGGTTTTCCATGTTGCCATCGGCAGTGCCTATTTTTAAGTCAATCTGAATATTATTGATAGGAGAGGGGACAGCCGGGTATTGGAAAGAGCCATTTTCTACCACCAAGCCCAAAGAAAAGGCGGGCATTTGGCCAGTATTGTAAGTGCCTTTTACTTCTCCATTGAAGCTGATTTTGCCATCAGCTTTGATGTTTGTAAAGTTTTCGGTATAAATTCCTGGCACTAACGAAAGCAAAGCCTTGAAATCTTTGTTGGTAGTAGCGAATTTGATATCCATGTTGATATTGGTGTCGGGCATAGCCACATAGCCATCAAAGTGCAAACCGAAATCGTTGAGTTGGAGAGTGTTTTCTTTGAAAGTGAATTTCATTTGTTTCAAATCCATTCCGAGAGTAATATCGGCGGTGAGCTTCTTTTCGGTGAGGTATTCTGTGCCTGCGTATTCAAAAGAAAGTTTTTGAATTTCGGTTTCAGAGCCTAAATCGAATACATTGGCTTGCAAATTGCCACTGCCTATGTGGTTTAGATTTACAATTTTGGTTTTCATGGGCAGGGTGCGGTCATCATAGAGGATAGTACCTTCTTTGATTTCCCATTTTTGAATAGCTAAACTGAATTTGGAAGTAGTATCTTGAATTTTTTGTGTGGTATCGATGGGTTGGGGGCGAACAATATCCCAATTGGCTTTGCCCTCTTTATTGACTTTGGCAAAAATACGTGGCTTGATAAGCGAAATGCGATTGATTTTCATTTTCTGACCAAACAAACTCCATAAATCCACCGTAATCCGAAAAGAACCAACTGAAAGCAGGGTATCCCCCTTGAAAGGAGCATTATTGACAATACTGAAATTATCCAAAGAGGCTGTAATATGCGGAAAGTTCCTAAAAATGTTCAAGCTAAAATCTTCGGTTTTGAAATTAACTTGAGCATCTACATACAAAGCAATTTGCTTGTCTATTTCTGCCTTGATTTTATCTTTGAAAAGAAAAGGCACGGCTATGGCTACTACTAACAAGAATATCAAAAAGATACTTGTTCCGATAAGTATTTTTTTGAGAATTTTTTTCATATTGAAGCAAGTTTTGAGCAATGAAATAACAAGGTCTGTCTTTTATGAGCAAAGATACAAATTTTTAGAGAAAACCTTCAAGCAAGAATAGAAAAAAGGACAAAACGGGGTTTGTCCTTTGGAAATTGCGAAAAATTTTATTGAGCTGACCAGCCTCCATCAATTGGAATAGAAGCACCAGTAATGAGTTTAGCGGCATCGGAGGCGAGAAACACCACCAAAGCACCGATTTGCTCTACGGTAACGAAATCTTTGATAGCATGTTTGTAGAGCATTACTTTTTGGATAACCTCTTCTCGTGTCATATTATGGGCTTTCATTTGGTCGGGAATTTGCCCTTCTACGAGTGGGGTAAGTACATAGCCTGGACAGATAGCATTGCAGGTAATTCCGCAGGTAGCTCCTTCGAGTGCGAGGGTTTTGGTAAGTCCTGTTACGCCGTGTTTGGAAGCTACATAAGCCGATTTAAACTCTGATGCTTGCAAAGCGTGAGCCGAAGTAATATTGATAATTCTGCCCCAGCCACGAGCTTTCATTCCTTTCCATACGGCTTTGCTAGTATGAAAGGCGGCAGTAAGGTTAATGGCTATGATGGCATCCCATTTATCTTCGGGAAAATCTTCAATAGGTGAAACAAACTGAATACCTGCATTATTCACTAGCACATCTACACTGCCCCAAGTTTGTTCGGCTTGGGCTATCATGGCTCGTATTTCTTCGCCTTTCAGCATATTGGCAGGGCTGAAGAGCGTTTGTACGCCATATTCTTGGGCTACCTCTTGGGTAATTTTTTCGGCGGCATTGCGTTCTTCGTCATTCCGTACCAATCCATTAAACATCACATTATAGCCTGCTTGTGCAAGGGCTTTGGCAATGCCTAAACCAATACCACTGGTGCTTCCTGTTACGAGTGCATTTTTTCCATTTGCCATAAATTGAGAATTTTTAAGGTTAAAAAACTATTTACATAAAAGTACAAGGGAGAAATTGAGGGTTCAAAGGTTTGAAAAGATAAAATTTCATTTTTGGCTACACGAAAAAGCTTGTATCAGAAGATTTCATCTGCAAATTTTATACATTAAAATTCAAGAGAAAAATGCGAACCTCGCATACTGCCGCAAACTACAATTTTTTTACGTGGAAACAAGTATTTTCTCTGAAATTTTTAAAAAATTAAACTAAAACTTGCTTTTGCAAATTTTTAAGATTTTGATAAATTTCTTGCAAAGAAATTTCTTGAATGTTTTCGTATTTCTGACAGAGCTCTAAAAGATACTCATTTTGCCTATTTCCCAGTTTTTGAGCTACTGAATAAGGAATTTCGGGGTGAAAGGTAACCATTGAATATTTGGAATGGTAATCGGGGTAATTGTTTTCTAGAAAATACTCCAATTTTCGCATTTTTTGGAAATCTTCGTCATTGACTTTATCACGCATTTCTATGAAATTTTCCAAAGCCAAATCTGCAATGGCATCGGTATCTTTCTTACGGTTTTGTTGATATACTTCAAAGATTTGTTCCCAATCTTGGTTGTGCTCATCAATGAGTTTATCCAACAGATAGCAATCTTCAAAAGAGGCGTTCATGCCTTGTCCGTAAAAAGGAACAATAGCATGAGCGGCATCTCCCAAAAGTAATGTTTTGTGAGCTTTCCAAGGATAGCTTTTCAGTGTACCGAGCAAACCCACAGGGTTTCGGAAAAAATCTTCCTCAAAATCGGGCATAAGTGCCAGAGCATCAGGGAAATATTTTTGGAAAAATTGACGAGCCTCATAGGGCGTATCAAGCGAAGCAAAACTTTCTTCGCCTTCATTTTGTAGAAATAACGTAACCGTAAAACTGCCATTCAGGTTGGGTAGTGCAATAAGCATAAACGAATCTCTTGCCCAAATGTGTAAAGAATGTTTATCCAAGAGAAATTCGCCATTAGAACCCGCAGGAATTTCTAGTTCTTTGTAGCCGTGAGCTAAAAAATCAGTTTTATCTTTGCAAAATCCTTTTTCCACCATTTTCTGCCTTACGATGGAGCCTGCTCCATCAGTAGCGAAAATAGCATCAGCCTGAAAGTTGAAATCTTTGAAATAAGCAATGCTTTGCTCAAAATCAACATCTAAACAAGGACACTCAAAATGAAACTTTACTGTTGGGTATCTTTCAGCGATATTCATCAAGGCTTCGTTTAAGCCACCACGAGAAATAGAATTGATGTACTCGTTTTCATTTTTACCATAAGGCAGGAAGGTCAGATTGCCTTGCAAATCGTGTATCATACGCCCACGCATACGTATGGCAAGCGGCAAAATTTCTTCGGCAATATTCAAATCTTGCAAAGCTCTGATGCCTCGGTGCGAAAGGGCTAAATTGATAGAACGCCCACCCTTATAACCTATTTTACGGCTATCGGGGCGTTTCTCAAAAATATGAACTTCGTAGTTTCGGCGAGCCATATAGATAGCAAGCAAACTGCCTGCCAATCCACCACCAATAATAGCAATTTTCATTTGAGAAGATTTTGAAGATTATTTGTATTTTATGGCTAAGGCACTCAAATCGTAGCCGTATTTGTCTTGGCTTACAAATACTTGATAGTTGATACGCATAATTGCATCAGCACCCATTTCTTTAGCTTTTTTGGAAAGATGAAAAATCATAATTTCTTTCTCGTCGTAGCTATACCCTTTGGGCAAATCGCCATAGTATTGTTTCTTGCGTCTTTTTTCGGAGGTATAATAGCTTTCTTTTTGCATTTTCACATCACCCAATATTTCGTAAGGGCGTTTCGGCTCTTCTTTGTCCCAAAAAATATCTGTGGGATATTTGGCATTCATCATTCCCGAACGAAAACCAATCGCACAACTTGAATAAATAAGCAGAAAAAAAGGTACAGCAACTTTCAAAACAAATTTTTCGAGCATTCTACACTAATTTATGCTTCAAAAATATAAAATTTCTTACCAAAATACTTTTTTTTCTGAAAAATTTGAAACTTTGTGCTACTTTGCAAAGCAAACAACGCAAGTTTATGAACCATAAAATTTTACTTCTTGGAGCAGGGCGTTCGGCTTCTACACTTATCAGATATTTGGCTGAAAATGCTCAAAAATACAAATGGCAAGTAAGTGTAGCCGATATGCAGAAAGCATTGGTACAAGAGAAAATTAAACCTTATTCACATCTGAAAGCTTTTGCTTTTGATATTGAGAACACACAAGCGGCTGAAAAGCTCATAGCGGCAAATGATGTCGTGATTTCTCTGTTGCCACCTGCTTTGCACATATCGGCAGCCCGCATTTGTCTGAAAGAACGAAAACATTTGCTTACAGCTTCTTATATTTCTGCCGAAATGCTTTCTTTACACCAAGAGGCACAAGAAAGAGATTTAATTTTTTTGAATGAAATAGGCCTAGACCCTGGCATTGACCACCTTTCGGCAATGCAAATCTTAGATAGTATCAGAGCAAAGAAAGGGAAAATTATAGGTTTCAAATCTTTTACAGGCGGTCTGATTGCTCCTGAATACGATACCAACCCTTGGCACTATAAATTTACTTGGAATCCACAGAATGTAGTGTTGGCAGGGCAGGGCGTAGCCAAATACCTTGAAAATGGGCAAATCAAGTATATTCCTTATCAGCAGTTATTCAAGCGTGTTGAAATTTGCAAACTGGAAGGATATGGTATTTTTGAAGGCTATGCCAACCGCGATTCTTTGAGCTATCGGGAAGTCTATGGCTTGCAGAAAGTGCAGACGCTACTGCGTGGTACCCTTCGCAAACAAGGTTTTTGCAAGGCCTGGGATTGCTTCGTACAGCTTGGAATGACGGACAACCAAATCCTTCTGCCCACCCAAAACCTGACTTACGCTCAATTTCTTGCCACCTTTTTGCCTTCTCGTAATGCTTCCTTGCAAACTAATTTTTTAGAAACACTGCAAATTGCTGAAACCGACGAGCAAGAAATTTTAGAAAAATTTGAATATCTAGAAATGTTTGAACAAAAACCGCTCAACTATCCGCAAAAAGAAGCTACGCCTGCTCAAATCTTGCAGTTTATTCTAGAACAGAAATGGCACTTAGAGCCACAAGACAAAGATATGATTGTTATGCAGCACATCTTCGATTTTGAGCAAGAAGAAAAACAAAAACAGATTGTTTCTGAACTCGTAGTAATAGGTGAAAATAGCCTGCATACGGCAATGGCTAAAACCGTGGGTTTACCTTTGGGAATAGCGTGTAAACTCGTTTTAGAGAAAAAAATTACTTCAAGAGGTGTTTTATTGCCCTTGCATAAAGAAATCTATGTGCCAATTCTGCAAGAACTTTCGGAAATGAATATTTCCTTTAAAGAAAGGTTGTTTGAAAAATAAAGCTTGTTCCCATGTCTATCTAAATCAAAAACTTAAATAGAACACTCTGAAAAAAAGACTAAAACCAATGCAGGTACTATTAGGTAAATTTACACAAGTGCTTACCTTTCAAGGATTGCCTTTCAAAGGAGCTTTGAAAGACGAACAACTTGAAATTGTTGAAAATGCAGGCATTTGGATTGAAAACAGGCGAATAAAACAGGTAGCTCACTTTGAAAAACTTGCCAAAGAAGCCCAAAAGCAGAACGTTGAAATTATCGAATTTCCTTATACCGATTTGGTAGCTTTGCCTGGTTTAGTGGACTGCCATACGCATATGGCTTTTGCAGGCAACAGAGCAAAAGACTATGCCTTACGAATAGCAGGAGAAACCTACTTAAATATTGCCAAAGCAGGTGGCGGAATTTTAGATTCGGTACGTAAAACTCGCAAAGCCTCCGAAAATGAGCTCATCGAAAACACTCGTCTGAGAGCTAATTTTTTACTTAAACAAGGCATTACTACCATAGAAGTAAAATCGGGCTATGGGCTTTCGGTAGAAGAAGAAGTGAAAATTTTACGTGCAATTCGGCGAGCTTCTTTACAAACTACTGCCGACCTTGTGCCAACTTGCCTTGCCGCTCATACTTTGCCACCCGAATTTTCAGATAAAAATGCTTATTTAGAATATTTGGCAAATGATTTATTCCCTATTTTACGACAAGAAAATCTTTGCAAGCGAATAGATATCTTTGTAGAAGAAATGGCTTTTTCGTATCAAATAGCAAAAATATACTTACAAAAAGCCCAAAAAGCGGGTTTTGAACTTACCATTCATGCCGATCAATTCACTACGGGTGGAAGCCGTTTGGCAGTGGAAATGAAAGCCCTAAGTGCCGACCACTTGGAGGCAAGTTCAGAGATTGAAATAAAAATGATTGCAGATAGTGAAACAACGGCAGTTGTTTTGCCCGGTGCTTCTTTGGGCTTGGGAATGAATTTTGCCCCTGCTCGTCAGTTGCTTGATGCAGGGGCTTGTGTAGCCATTTCTACCGATTGGAACCCAGGTTCTGCTCCTATGGGCGACTTGCTTTTGCAGGCTTCGGTGCTTGCCGCCAGTGAGAAGCTCTCTTCTGCTGAAACTTTGGCAGGCATTACCTTTCGTGCCGCAAAAGCCTTAAATTTGCATCATAGTAAGGGAAGGTTACAAAATGGGTTTTCAGCTGATATTGCTATTTTCCCTACCAAAGATTACCGAGAAATTCTCTATTGGCAAGGACAAATGAAGCCTATTATAGTTTGGAAAGATGATAAATTCATAGAGTTTGCGTCGGCAATGAATAAATCGCTTGCCTAAAAATTTTATAAGGCTCGGCTTGAACAACAATAGAGCAACTTCTTCGTTTTACATATCGCCTGCTTAATTTGCTAACTTAAACACTAAAAGTCAATGAAAAAGATAATTTTGCTTTCCACTTTACTCTCTGCTTGTCAGGTAAGTGAAACTAAAAAAGAAAATAGCTCGCCACACCAAAAATTATTTGAAGAGGTAATGGCTATTCACGATGAAGTAATGCCTTCGCATCACATCATTGCCAAATACCGAGATACGCTCGCAATGGAATTGCAAGAGCTTGAAAAGCAAAAAGATACGACTAAAATAGGCAAATTCAAACAAATTCAGCAAGAACTAGACTATGCCTACAAAGCAATGGATTTGTGGATGAGAGAGTTTGATGAAAACTGGGATAAAAAATCTCCCGACGAGCAAAAAGCCTATTTAGAAAGAGAAAAAGAAAAAATTGCGAAAGTCAGCGAAAAAATGAAAAAAAGCCTTGAAATGGCTAAAAACAGAAAATAAAAAAGAAAATTTTTAGACAAGTTCCATTTTAAAAATTTGAAAATCAGAAATTTACACAGACTGAAAACGTGTAAATTAACTCAAACAAGCATTTATGTCTGAAAAACTTGCTTTGGCACAAAATTTAGATGCCCAAGATGAGTTGAAGCACTTTCGCCATCGTTTTTTTATTCCTAAACGCGAAGGAAAAGAAGTAATTTATTTGTGTGGAAACTCCTTGGGGCTTCAGCCGAAAGCCGCAAGCGAAGCTATACAAAAAGAATTAGACAAGTGGGCTCAATATGGTGTTGAGGGGCATTTTGTAGGAGAGCAACCCTGGTGGCAGTTTCGTAAGCCTATCAAGCCTTTGCTTGCTGGAATTTTGGGGGCAAAAGTTTCCGAAATAGCTATAATGAATAGCCTTACTACCAATTTGCATTTGCTTTTGGTAAGTTTCTACAATCCTGTGGGCAAGCGTACCAAAGTGCTTATGGAAGCGGGGGCATTCCCTTCGGACCAATACGCTTTGGAAACGCATTTGCACGCAAGAGGCATTTTGCCCGATGAAAACATCATTGAAGTAGCTCCACTTGCAGGCGAGCATACATTACGAACCGAAAGCATTTTGCAAGCTATTGAGCAAATAGGCGATGAGCTGGCTTTGGTGATGTTTGGCGGGGTGAATTATTATACGGGACAAGTGTTCGAAATGCAGAAAATCACGCAAAAAGCCCACGAAGTAGGAGCAAAAGTTGGCTTTGACCTCGCCCACGCTGTTGGCAATGTAAAACTTGAGCTCAACGCTTGGCAAGTAGATTTTGCAACTTGGTGTTCGTACAAATATCTCAACTCGGGTCCTGGTGGGGTTTCGGGTATTTTTATCCATGAAAAGCATCATCATGCTGATTTACCTCGCTTTGGAGGCTGGTGGGGGCAAATAGAAAACGAACGTTTTTTGATGAAAAAGGGGTTCAAGCCTATTGCTGATGCCGATGGTTGGCAACTTTCTAACGAACCCATTTTGCCGATGGCACTACATCAGGCTTCATTGCAAATATTTCACGAGGCTACTATGGAAAAACTAGTAGCCAAAAGCAATTGGCTTACGCATTATCTTTACGAATGGCTTATAGAGCTTGCAGGAAAGCATATTGAAATTATTACGCCTAAAAATCTACCGCATCGAGCCGCCCAACTTTCTATTTTTGCCAAAAGCAGAGGAAAAGAATTGCATAATTTTTTGCTGAAAAATGGTATCGTTACCGATTGGCGAGAACCCAATGTTGTACGTATGGCTCCTGTGCCACTTTACAATACTTTTACAGAGGTTTATCAGACAGCCCAAAAAGTAGCTGAATTTTACAAATAAGAAAAATACAAAACCGCTCTTTGATAGATACAAAATATCGCAGATTTACTTCAAAAAGTGAAAAAAAATAATTTTTACTTTCTGAAACTGCATTTTTGGCAGTATTTTTGTAAGTGTTTTCTTAAAAATGCATTTTGGTAGCCTATGATAAAAACTTTACAATATATTCAAACGCCTTGGGGCTATTTTGAGTTGGATATACATTCCGATTTGGAACGAGCCATTGTGGAAGATGTAGAATGGCAAGAGGGGCTATTTTTTGGAAAACCTCGCTACGGACATCCCGAAGGTAAAATCATAGCTCATATCTACGAGGTACTGGCGAATGTGGATAATTTGCGTTGGAAAATCGCTGAAACCGATTACCAAAAATTACGCTTAATTACACTCATTCACGATACCTTTAAACACAAAGTTGATGAAAGCCAGCCCCGCATCGGAGCCAATCATCATGGTTTTATCGCTCGTCAGTTTGCAGAAAAATACATCGTCGATACAGCTACTTTGGATATCATCGAAGTGCACGACGAAGCCTATCATGCTTGGCGAGAAGAATATTTTTGCAAAAATCCACAAAAAGCTAACGAACGTTTAGAAAAACTTTTGTTCCGTTTGAACGAAAATCTACAACTTTTTTATCTTTTTTTCGTTTGTGATACACAAACAGGCGATAAAAACCAAGAATCGCTTCGTTGGTTTGAACAAAAAACAGGTATTAAAAGAATTGATGCAAAAGTCTGTTGAACGTTTGCTTTGTTTGCTTAGCTTACTGATAGCTACAAACTTTGTATTAGCCCAGCGTACAGCTACTATCAAAATTGCCAAACTCAAATACAATGGCGGTGGTGATTGGTATGCCAACAAAACGGCTCTGCCGAATCTGATTGATTTTTGCCGTAAAAATTTGCGTATGAATCTGCATCCCCAAGATGAAGTAGTGGAGGTGGGAAGCCCTGAAATTTTTTCGTATCCGTATGTGTATATGACAGGGCATGGCAATGTTACTTTTTCACCCCAAGAAGCCCAAAACCTTCGCCGTTATCTGATTGCAGGTGGTTTTTTACACATTGACGACAACTATGGCTTGGATAAATATATCCGAACAGAAATGAAAAAGGTATTCCCCGAGCTGGATTTTGTAGAACTGCCGTTCAATCACCCCATTTATCATATTAAATATAGTTTTCCGAATGGTTTGCCCAAAATACACGAACACGACGGCAAGCCCCCACAAGGTTTTGGTTTGATTTACGAAGGCAGATTAGTCTGTTTTTACTCTTACGAATGTGATTTGGGAAATGGCTGGGAAGACCAATCTATTTACAACAATCCCGAAGAGTTGCGTCAGCAGGCTCTCAAAATGGGGGCAAATATCCTTTTTTATGCTTTTACCAATTACTAAAACCGCAAACGAATATATCTTTGCGGCTTTTGACGTAAGTCAATAAGCAATTTGGTGAGTTCTGCCGAAGTTTTAGTAAGGTTTTCGTATAAAGTTTGATCTTTAAGTAAGAGCCCTAAACTACCTTCCCCTTTGTTGAGTTTAGCAAGTAAGGTTTGCAATTCGGCAAGAGTTTTTTCTGCCTTGTCTAATGTTTTGTTGAAATGAATTTTTTGTAAAGAATCGGCAAAAGCATCTACTTTTTTCAGAATGTCGGGCAATTGTTTGCTGGTTTGGGTAAGGTCTTGCGAGAGTTGTTTGAAGTTGCCTGTAATATGCAAAAGGTTGTTTCTATTTTCAGTAATAGTTCCTTCCAAAGTTTGAGCAGTTTTTTCAAAAGTTTGGAGCGTACTTTTTACATTTTTGCCAATTCCTTCAAAATCAGCTAAAATACCATTGACTTTTATCAGGATACTGTCTACTTTGACAAGCACAGGGCTGGTTTGGTCTTGCACGCTACTTAGTAAACTTTTTTTGATACCCGTTTTGAGCGTATCGTCGTAATGCAAGAAAGGTTCTTTGTAATCTAACTGCAAATCAATGCTTACTCCTCCCAAAAGGTCTTTGTCTATGAGGGCAAGAGTATTTTTGCCCATGTTGATTTTTTCGTTCAAATCAATAGTAACCAGCACTTTACCATTCAGACGAGGATTTTGAGTGTTTTGTAAAAGTTTTACATCAAGCACTCTGCCAATAGCTACGCCGTTCACTTTTACCAGACTGGCAGGAGCAAGCCCTTGTACATCATCATAAAGGGCGTAATAGTAATGGCTTGCGGCAAAAAAATCTTTTCCTTTCAAAAAATTAAATCCTAAATACAGCAAGGCAAGGGAGGTAAGTCCTAATACGCCTACTTTGAACTCATTACTGATTTTTAGTTTCATAGCCGAAAAAAAATTTCTCAAAGAAAAGTAAATTTTATTCAAAAAACAAATACACCGAAACGCTATGCGAAACCAAACTGCGTATTTGATTGGTAAATTGGTTGTTGTCGGGAATAAGTAAATTGCCCAATGTATGGGTAAAACGAATTTCGGGAGCAAATTTGAACATTTCGTAAAAGCGTTCTATTCCGAAGCCGTATTCAATAGCAAAACCTGTATTGCGTATGCGTATGCGTTCGGGCTCTTGCGAGGCTTTTGTGCCAAGCGAAAAGTAAGGCTTTATGCCTGCTATCATAAACATACGGGCATTATGCCTGCGTAAAGATTTGATTTTCAGCATAAAGGGAAACTCGGCAGTGGTGTTTTCTACAATTTTTTCAGTAATTTGTCTAGTAGTTGCATCTTGAAATTGAATGATACGTTGCCCGAAAACAGCCGTAGGTGAAAGACGAATTGCCAAGAGTTCGGCAGGCTGAAAAGTTGCCGCAAGCCCCACCGAAAAGCCCCAAGCAGGTTTGTTATTAACAAGCCAATGGGAGGAGGTATTCAAATCGGAGGTTTTGATAGAAAACCAGCTATGATTCAGCCCTAGTACAAACCCATAGTGCATGGGTTGTTCGTCGTAGTCGTCTAAATGGGTAACATATCCTTGTGCACAAACTAGATTTAGGCTCAAAAGATGCAAGCAAAATGCAATGCAAGTTTTTGTCATATAGTAGGGATTTGGTAATTATTTTGCATTTGAGCGTGTAAAAGTTCAAAATTGTCTCTTATCTCCCAACATCACTTTTCCCCCATATACACCGAGCAAATTCCGAAAGAAAGCCGCTTGCAAATTACATTTTTGAAGCCAATTTTTTCAAGAATTTGTACAAAATTTTTACCTTCGGGGAAAGCCTCTACCGATTCGGGTAGGTACTGGTAAGCGGCTTTGTCTTTGGAAATAAGTTTTCCGAGCCAAGGCAAAAAAGTTTTGGAATAAAACTGATACAGTTGCTTAATCGGAAAGACCGAAGGTTTAGAAAACTCTAAAATCATTACTTTCCCTTTGGGCTGAATTACCCGGTAAATTTCTGATAAACCTTGCTCTAAATGAGCAAAATTTCGAACGCCAAAAGATACCATGACGGTATCGAAGTGATTATCGGCAAATGGCAAATTTTCGGAATCGGCGGTTTGAAGCAATATTTTTTCAGATAAACCAAGTTTCTGAATTTTTTCTCTGCCCAAAGCTAGCATACCTTCCGAAATATCAATTCCTATGATTTGTTTAGGATTAAGCATTTTTTGTGCCAAAATTGCTAGATCGGCAGTGCCAGTGGCTACATCTAAAATAAATTGTGGCTGATTGCCTTTGAGCATTGCGAGGGCTTTTCTTCGCCAAATTTTATCAATACCTGCACTAAGCAAATGGTTGAGCAAATCGTAGGTAGGTGAAATTTTATCGAACATTTCTGCGACTTGCTCTTTTTTATTTTTCTGACTGGATTTGTAGGGAAGTATTGTTTCCATGATTTCTTTTTTTAAAGCAAACAAAACTTGTAGGGTCTTTGTTCGGCGGAAAAATCTTACAAGTTTCGGTAATTATTTGCAGGCTTCAAAATTTTTTAGAAATTTGAGGCTTGAAAAAGGGTTTTTCATAAATCTAAAAAAAATTTTCAATGGCAACTCGTCCTGATCTACTAGAAACTGCCCTCAAACTTGGACTTTTAGAGGAGGAATATTATAAAATCGTTGAAATTCTTGGCAGAAAGCCCAATTTTACCGAGCTATGTTGTTATTCGGCAATGTGGTCGGAGCATTGTTCTTACAAAAATTCTATTCTTTGGCTGAAAACTTTGCCCAAAGATTCACCCCGCATGCTTGCCAAGGCAGGCGAAGAAAATGCAGGTTTGGTAGATATTGGAGATGGCTATGCGATAAGTTTTAAGATTGAGTCGCACAATCATCCTTCGGCAATTGAGCCTTATCAAGGAGCGGCAACAGGTGTGGGGGGCATCAATCGTGATATTTTTACAATGGGAGCAAGACCTATCGCTCAGCTCAATTCGCTTCGCTTTGGTAATTTGGATAACGAGCAAGTACGTTTTCTGCTTAAAGGCGTAGTAAAAGGCATTGGCGACTATGGTAATGCTTTCGGCGTGCCTACCGTAGGAGGCGAAGTATTCTTTGATGACTCTTTTACGATAAATCCGCTTGTCAATGCTTTTTCGGCAGGAGTTGTGAAGACAGATAAAATTGCCCGAGCCGTTGCCAAAGGCATAGGTAACCCCGTGTATATTGTAGGTTCGGCTACAGGTAAAGACGGCGTAGGAGGGGCGGCTTTTGCTTCTAGAGATATTACAGGCGAAAGTATAAAAGACTTACCTGCCGTACAAGTAGGCGACCCTTTTCAGGAAAAGTTGCTTTTAGAAGCCACCCTTGAAGCTATCGCTACAGGCTACGTAGTAGGCATACAAGATATGGGAGCGGCAGGTATTATCTGCTCTACCTCAGAAATGAGTGCCAAAGGTGGAGTAGGTATGGATATTTACTTGGATAAAGTGCCTTTGAGGCAAGAAAACATGCAACCCTTTGAAATACTGATTTCCGAATCGCAGGAGCGTATGCTGATGGTTGTTGAAAAGGGAAAAGAAAAAGAAATTGAAGCCATTTTCGAAAAATGGGATTTGCATTGTAGTTGTATTGGTGAGGTTACCGATACAGGTATGTTGCGTTTTATGGTACTGGGCGATACGGTTGCCAAAATGCCTGCGATTAGTTTGGTTTTGGGGGGCGGTGCTCCTGTGTATGTACGTGAGTACAAAGAACCTAAATATTATGCCGAATATCAAAAATTCAACATCAACAACATTCCTGATATTACAGATAAAGATATTCCTAAAATCGCCAAATTTTTACTTGCTCACCCTAATATTTGCTCTAAAAAATGGGTTTATGAACAATATGACTCAATGGTAGGAACAGCCAATCAGAGTACAAATGCTCCTTCCGATGCCGCAATTCTACTTGTAAAAGGTACAAGTAAATCGATTGCTCTCACCGTAGATTGCAATTCAAGATATGTACAAGCCGACCCAGAAATAGGTACTATGATAGCCGTTGCTGAAGCGGCACGAAATATCGTATGCAGTGGTGGTGAGCCCGTAGCAATTACAAATTGCTTGAACTTTGGCAATCCGTACAATCCCGAAGTATATTGGCAATTTGTAGGTGCTATTAAAGGAATGGGAAAAGCCTGCCGTAAGTTCAATACACCTGTAACAGGAGGAAATGTGAGTTTTTATAATCAATCTAACATAGACGGCAAAGAAATACCTGTATTCCCTACGCCTACTATTGGAATGCTTGGAATTTTAGAAAAAAGAGAATGGCAAACTACTTTGGATTTCAAAGAGGAAGGAGATTGGATTTATCTTTTAGGCTATGTAAAAAATTGTATTTCTTCGTCAGAATATTTGTATTCTTATCTGGGCATAAAAGGTTCACCTCCACCTGAATTTAGTTTAGAAGAAGAGTATCAGCTACAAGAGCTTATTAAAGGGCTAATTCACAATAAACTCATTCGTTCTGCTCACGATGTTTCAGACGGAGGTTTATGGGTTGCTTTGGTAGAAGCGGCTTTACCAAGAGGTTGGGGATTTAGTATTGCTACGCATCCACTTTATCGTAAAGATGCTTTTCTTTTTGGCGAAGGGCAGGGCAGAGTAGTAGTTTCGGTAAAAGGTAAACCTCGCAATACAATGAAGTTTGAAAAATTTTTGGAAAAAAAAGGTGTGCCGTTTATGTTTTTGGGTAGAGTAACAGCAGGCGATTTTGAAATTGACGGCAAAAAAATTCTTTCAGTAAAAGAGGCTAAACGCATCTACGAAGAAAGTCTGTCAAAAAAAATGAATGAATAGATACTTCTACGGATTTTGGAAATAACAAAAAAGTGAACCAATACAAGTAAATGTATGAGGTTCACTTTTTTAAGAAGCAACTGTCAGGTATTTTTCTGATAAACTTGAAAAAGCCTTCTGACTTTTTGTTTAGTTGAACTTATGACGAAGTCTCAAAGCCGCATTCACAAGAAGAATAAGTACTGGTACTTCAATAAGCGGCCCGACGATGCAAGCGAAGGCTTGCCCCGAATTGATACCAAACACCGCAATAGAAACTGCTATACCCAATTCAAAATTATTGCCTGCGGCAGTAAAAGCTAAAGAAGTAGCTTTGGCATAATCGGTACCTGCTTTTCTGCTCAAAAAGAAGGCTGTAAAAAACATAATCGTAAAATAAAAGACAAGAGGGAGAGCAATTCTGAGTACATCAAACGGAATGCTTACAATTAAGTTGCCTTTCAAACTAAACATTACAACAATGGTAAAAAGTAAGGCAATAAGCGTAATAGGGCTTATCTTTGGAATAAATACTTGATTATACCACTTGGCACCTTTGGCTTTAATGAGAAGATAGCGGACAAATACACCTGCCACGAACGGAATTCCTAAATAAATAAGCACACTTTCGGCAAGTTGGGCGATGCTGACTTCTACCAAAGCTCCTTTCAAACCAAATAGTGGTGGCAAGTACGTAACAAATACGTAGGCATAGACACTGTAAAATAGCACCTGAAAAATACTATTAAATGCCACCAAACCCGCTACGTATTCGTTGTCGCCTTTGGCTAAATCGTTCCATACAATTACCATTGCAATGCATCGGGCAATGCCAATCATAATCAAGCCTATCATGTAATCGGGCTTATCAGGTAGAAAAATTACCGATAGCAGAAACATCAGAATCGGACCTATCAGCCAATTTTGAACAAGCGAAAGCAGTAAAACTTTTTTATTGCGAAATACTTTGGGCAGTTCTTCGTACTTTACTTTTGCCAGAGGCGGAAACATCATTAAAATCAAACCAATAGCAATGGGAATGTTGGTAGTACCTTTTTGAAACTGCTCCATAAAGGTTTCTACGCCTGGCACAAAATAGCCTATTCCTACACCTATTGCCATTGCTAGAAATATCCAAAGTGTAAGATAGCGGTCTAAAAAAGAAAGTTTTTTGCGTTTTTCAGCGATTGTTTCTACTTTTTTCATAGTCGCTTGAAGGATTTGGTTGAGTTTGAAAAAATTGCAGATTATACTTTTTCTAAGGTTTTTCTATGATAGTTTTTTCTGTGTGTTTGGGTTCACTCACTTCTTTTTCGGCATCAAACAAGATAGAATCTCCTCTTTGCTCTATAACGTTGGAGTTAGCTTTGTCGTCATGGTTTACTTGCTGGGTGTTTTCTGTTGTTTTGTTGGAGGCAAATCCAAAAATAAGAAAACTACTTATCAAAATGTGTACAATTGGCTTCATTGCTTTTAAATATACTTTGATTGCGTCATAGCTTTTTGCATGGCTTTTTCAATGCGTTGGCATAAAGTATGTAGTTGTTCTTCGGTCCAGGTTACTTTTACTACTAATGAAATTAAACGGCTAATGAGATTATCAGATTGAGGCAGATGTAGGTTTGCATAGTCTTGTGGTGTACCTAAAAGGTGTGCTACGGTTTTCATAGGGGTTTTCAGAAATCTGATGTGCTCCCAATTGCGAATGTAATGGTATTGATTATCCCACCAATACTGAATACCTGTAAGCTCGCCTACGCCTTCGTTGCGTAAAGCTTGTACGATGGTACGAGCTGTGTTTTCGTCAGGTAATAAGAAATCCATAAAAGTAGCGGCATCGCCTTCGGGGTCGGGGATATGGCGGAAGCTAACTACATCGAATTTGGCAAGTGTTTCTTGCAGAGCTTTTTTATGCTTGCGTTGTTGGCTTAAAATATAATTGATTTTGCGTATTTGAGCCAGTCCGATAGCGGCATTGATTTCACCGATACGATAGTTGAAGCCTACGATAGGGTGTTTTTCCATACCACGATTATCGCCGATGTGGTCGTGGCCGTGATCGGAGAATTGTTCAGCTAGGTGGTATAAGTTTTCATCATCGGTAATAACAGCACCACCTTCGCCACAAGTAATAATTTTGAAGAAATCAAACGAAAAACAGCCCATTTTTCCGAAAGTGCCTGCGGCTTTGCCTTTATAGCTTGCTCCAAGGGCTTGGGCGCTATCCTCAATAAGCAAAAGATTATGCTCTTTGCAGATTTGCATGATTTCCTCAATTTTAGCCATACTGCCGCACATATGTACTACTATGACCGCCTTGGTTTTGGGAGTAATGGCTTTACGAATGCCTTCGGGAGAAAGACAGAGGGTTTCATCAATTTCGGCAAATACGGGCAAAGCTCCCCCTAGTAAAGCTCCTTCAACAGTGGCTACATAAGTAAAAGGTGGTACAATTACTTCATCGCCTGCTCCAATACCGCAAGCTGCCATTGCGGTAGCCACTGCAGTAGAGCCGCTCGAAACGCAGTGAGCATAGCGAGCTCCCGTGAATTTAGCAATTTCAGCTTCAAATTCTTTGGCTTTCCAGTGTCCATTGCGAAGATTATCATGATTGTAGCGAAACAAAATCCCTGTTTCTAATACATCATTGATTTCTTTGCGTTCTTCTGCTCCAAATAGTTCGGTTCCGGGCATAAGATTATTGTTTGGTGAATTATAGTGCAAATAAAAGGATTTTTGATAAGTTTTGAAAATATTTTTTAGCAAGTACTGAAATTTCATACTTTTGCACTTGAATTATTGTTCGAAAGCTATGGATAATCCTGTAATTATTTTAGGAGCAAAAAACTTAGGAATCGTTGCTTTGGAGATTTTTCAGAGCCACAAAATTGATGTGTATTGTTTTCTTGATGACGACGAAAAACTACATGGCACTGAAATTAACTTTGTAAGCGTATTGGGAAGCACTGATGATGAAGGCTTTTTGAAACTGATTGGCAAAAAATGTGAAGCCTTTGTAGCCACCGATGACAACAAACTCCGCAAAAAACTCGTAGAAATGCTCATTGAGCGGCGAAAAGTAATGCCAGTCAATGCTATTCATGCAACGGCTTTTCTTTCTAGCAATTTAGCTATGGGACATGGTAACCTCATTGATGCCAAAGCCGTACTGAATGCAGGCGTGCAACTAGGAAACCACAATATTATTCGTGCAGGGGCAATTCTTGACTATAATGCCAAAATTGCCGACTTTGTACAGATTGGTACAGCAAGCGTTGTAGGCGATAGTGTAAGCATAGAAGAAGGAGTTTTCATTGGAGCAGGAGCTACAATTGTTTCAGGAGTGAAAGTAGGAAAAAATGCACGTATAGGAGCAGGTTCGGTGGTTGTGCAAAATGTAGAAGCAGGAGAAACAGTGTTTGGTAACCCTGCTCAAAAAGTAAAAGTGTAAAACTTACTCATTTCGCAAAAGGTTAAGCAGATAGTTGAGCTTTTGAAGTTCTGTTTCGTTCAGTGCCTTACAAATATTATCGATTTCAGAGGCGTGCTTATCTATTGCTTCGAGTAGTTCTATGCCTTTTTGAGTAATAGTAATATCTACGCTGCGGCGGTCTTGAGGGCATTCTTTGCGTTTGAGCAAGTCTTTTTTGTAGAGTTTATCTACAATTCGTGAAGCATCAGGCATTTTATCGAGCATACGTTCTTTGATGTATTTCAGAGAAACAGGCTTTCCACCTGCTCCCCTGATAATACGCAAAATGTTATATTGTTGCATAGTGATTTGGTAAGGCTTGATATATTTTTGTACTTTGCTTTCTATGAATTTAGCAGTGTAAAGAATATTTACCAAAGCCTTGTGTTGTTCGTTGCGAAAGCGGCTTTGGATAGCTTCTTCGATGGTTTTCATTTTAACAACTAATTACTTCTGATAAACTCTCCTGAGAAATTTATTTTAATTTCGTTGCCTACGAGCCAAGCACCATTATCGAGCAATTGGTTCCAAGTAAGACCAAAAGAGGTGCGGCGAATAAGTGTTTTTACTTTGAAGCCAGCTTTTACATTGCCCCAAGGGTCGCGGGCTTGTCCTGTGTATTCTGCTTCTAAAATAACAGGCAAAGTTCTTCCTTTGATAGTTAAATTACCTGTAACTTGAAATTTACGATCGGCTACTTTGTTGAAACCATTACTGATGAATTTGATACTTGGAAATTTTTCGGCATCTAAAAAATCGGGTGAAATGAGATGTTGGTCGCGTTGTTCGTTGTTGGTATAAACCGAATTAGCCTTGATTTCGGCAACGATTTTTGCATCAGAAAAATCTAATTGTGTAGTGCGAATGGTAATGTCGAAATCCTTCATAAAACCTACTATCTCTGCGATAATCATATGAGGTACAGCGAAAGTAAGGTTGGAATGTATTGGGTCAGATTTCCATATGTATTCCATAAGTATATCAAATTTTTTAGTGAAATTCAAAGAACAACTAAATTGCCGTTGACAAGTATCTTACAAAAACTTCTGAAAATTTAAGCAAGAACAATAAAAGCACTGTTGGTGCTTGTTATTGCTCTTGTTTTACTTTCATTTTATCAATTTTGCTATTGGGCTACATTTGCTAAGATTTTAAAGCCCATGTGCACGGTATTACTGATAAGTTTATCGGTAATGCCCCATTCCATACCCCAATCTTTGCGATTGATATTGAATTTAGCTTCTGCTTCCAATTTATTAGCCTCTAATTTCACTACTGCAGGGAAAGTAATAGATTTGGTCACACCTTTCATAGTCAGGTTGCCTGTAATACTATGTGTAGGGTTTGCTAGGGTATACTCTTTATCTTTTTCTTTCATTTTTTGAGTAGTATCGGCTTTGTAAGGCTCTACGGAAACTATTTCAAAACTTGCAGTAGGGAACTTTTCGGCATCTAAGAAATCGGCACTTTTTAGGTGTTTGGTGAGTTTGGCATTGTCTTTGTCTTCGGCAGGAATATCTAGTACTTTCAAGGAGTTTATGTCAATCGTAAATTTTCCAGCTACAATTTTACCCTCTTTTACTGATACTGAACCTTCTGAAAGGTTAAAAGTACCATTGTGCTTATCGGTGGGTTTTGTACCTACCCAAGTAATTACGCTATTAGCCAAATCTACTTTCAATACTTGAGCATCAGCAGATTGGGTGCTATCTACTTTTTGGGCTTCGCCTGTTTTGGCTTCATCGCTTTTAGGAGCAGATTCACAAGAAGCAAAAAGAATAGCTCCTGACAAGAAAATTCCAAAGATTTTTAAACTTTTCATGGTTGTAAAAGGTTTAGTGAAAAACTAAAATTTTCCTGCAAATATATGTGATAACTTTTAACGTTACAACATTTTCTAAAAAAATCTTACCGCCAATTCTAAACAATCAAATCAAATTTTTATTTTCTTTGTGAAATTTTTGCGAAAGCATAAAAGCAATGAATCCTACGGCAGAAAAGTTTTTAAAGGATGCTGAACAAAAAGCCTTTGATTTGAAACACAGGCAAACCATCAATCATAACATCAGCAAGTACGACAGTGCAGTTCGGCAAGGTTTGGAGCAATACCATAATCACGATTTGGCTTGCGAACGTGCTTTTTATCTGAAAACAGAAACTATCAATCATTTGGGCGAATTGCTCTTGGATTTTGAAGAGCATTTTACCAAACGTGGTGGTAAAGTGATTTGGGCAGAAAATTCTAAATCGGCGTTGGCAAGCATCGAAAAAATTTGTAGAAAATATCAAGCCAAATCCGTAGTAAAATCTAAATCGATGGCTACGGAAGAAATTCATCTGAACGAATTTTTAGAAAAAAAGACCATTGAACCCATTGAAACTGATTTAGGAGAATTTATTGTGCAACTGGCAGGGCAAAAGCCTTATCATATCGTAACACCTGCTATGCACCTTTCTAAAAAAGATATTGCTGATATTTTTGTTGAAAAATTACGTATCAAGCCTACTGATGACGCCCAAGAGCTCACACTCACGGCTCGCCGTATTTTGCGAGAAAAATATTTGGAGGCTGAAATTGGTATTACAGGAGGAAATTTTTTGATAGCTGACGTAGGGGCTGTGGCAATTACCGAAAACGAAGGTAATGCCCGCATGGTAACTACTTTTCCGAAAGTACATATTGCTATTGTAGGCATTGAAAAAGTTATCCCTAAACTAGAACATTTGGATTTGTTTTGGCATTTACTGGCTACAAGTGGCACTGGACAAAAAATTACAGTCTACAATTCCATATTTTTTGGACCCCGACAGGCTGAAGAATTAGACGGACCCGATGAAATGTATGTAATACTCTTGGATAATGGCAGAACCCATTTGCTTGCCGATGCCGAGAAGCGTCAGGCTCTGAATTGTATTCGCTGTGGGGCCTGTCTGAATGCTTGCCCTGTGTATAAGAATATTGGAGGGCATACCTATAATACTACTTATAGCGGTCCTATTGGTTCGGTGATTACGCCGCATCTTGCAGGATTGAAAGAATACCAACATCTAAGCTATGCTAGCTCGCTTTGTGGAGCGTGTAGCTCGGTATGCCCTGTAAAAGTTCCTATTCATCACTTGCTTTTATTAAACAGAAAGCAAAGTGTAGAAGAAAAGCAAAATAATTTTTGGGAACGATGCGGCTTTCGTTTGTGGAAAATAGCTATGCTTAGCCGAAAACTGATGGACTTTTTTTCAGCTAAAACCAAAAAGATGTGGCTTAAAAAATTCTTTGCAAAAACTTGGGGCAAACATCGGTTTATGCCTGAAATCGCAGAAAAATCGTTTGCTCAACAGTGGGAAGAACAAATGAAATCAGATTAGAGAAATCGTTTGGTATTAAATGCAAATACGATGATTAAGGTCAGTAACCTTACTAAAATATATGGTGTGCAAAAAGCAGTAGATAACATTAGCTTTGTAGCCGAGACTGGAAAAATTACAGGTTTTTTAGGACCCAACGGTGCAGGAAAATCTACTACAATGAAAATTGCTACAGGCTACCTGAAAGCTACCGCAGGCACCATCGAGATAGCAGGCTTTAATATTGCTACCCAAACCCAAGAAGCTCAAAAATCTTTGGGCTATTTACCTGAAAATAACCCACTTTACTTAGATATGTATGTGCGTGAATACTTGAGCTTTATGGGGAAAATCTATAAAGTGGCTCATTTAGAAAATCGTATCAAAGAAGTGATTGAAATGTGTGGCTTAGAACGTGAGGCTCATAAAAAAGTAGGTATGCTTTCCAAAGGCTATCGGCAAAGAGTAGGTTTGGCACAAGCCTTGATACACAATCCTTCGGTGATGATTCTTGATGAACCCACCACAGGTTTAGACCCCAACCAAATCATCGAAATTCGAAATCTTATCAAGCAAATAGCCCAAGAAAAAACCATTCTGCTTTCTACACATATTATGCAAGAAGTGCAGGCGATTTGCGATCAGGTGGTTATTATTCATTTAGGAAAAATTGTAGCCAATACTCCTGTGAACGAAATTACTAAACTTGCTCAAACAGAGCGAATTCTGAAAGTAGAATTTGCAGAAAAGATTGATGAAAATATTATCACAAAAAACTTTGAAAAAATTTTGCAAATTCAGCATATTGCAGGCAATTTGTGGGAAATCCGAACACCCAGCGATATAGACCTGCGAGCAGATTTGTTCCAACTAGCAAAAGTGCAGAACTGGACAATTCTGGAAATCAAACATGAGGAAAAAACCATTGAAAATGTATTCCGAGAACTTACAAGAACCTCTATTTAAGCAAGAAATTCAGATTACTTCTATCAAGCATGCTCGCCCTATTGGTTTGGATATTCGGTTGATTTTTGACGATATCCCCAAGCCGATCATTTTGTTTATTCATGGCTTTAAAGGCTTTAAAGATTGGGGGCATTTCAATATGATTGCCGAGCATTTTGCCCAAAAAGGCTTTATCTTTGCTAAAATCAATCTTTCGCACAATGGAACTACCCCCACACATAAAAGAGAATTTGTAGATCTAGATGCTTTCGGCAGAGAAACTTACACCAAAGATTTGAACGATATTGAGGCAGTACTTGATTTTTTTTTCTCCGATGATTATCTTTTCAAAAATATTACGCTTTCAGACAAACTCTTTCTTATTGGGCACAGTCGGGGTGGGGCTTTGGCTTTGCTGAAAGCCGCAGAAGATAGTCGTGTAAAAAAGGTTGTTACCTGGGCATCTGTTGCTGATACGAAATTTCTTTTTACTCCTGAACGCATCGCTGAAATTGAAAAAAATGGCGTAATTTATATTGAAAATGCTCGTACCAAGCAACAAATGCCTATCTATCGAGAAGTGTACGAAGATCTTCTGAAAAATGCTGTGCACTACAACCTAGAAATACAAGTACCTAAAATACAAGTGCCATTGCTTTTCATTCATGGTAAGAAAGACCTTTCCGTGCCCGTAGAAAGTGCCTATAAGCTCAAATCTTGGGCAAAAAATGCCGAACTTATTATTCTTGAAAATGCAGACCACACCTTCGGCGGAAAAGAGCCCTATACCGAAGCTCTGTTGCCTATTCATACCGAAGAAGTAATTGATGAAACTATCAAATTTCTGCAACAAGAATAAGTATAAGTTCCAAGGCTTGATGCTTTCAACTGCGAAAAAGAAAGTATTCAAGAAAAATTTTTCTGTTTGTTTTTGAAGCAATTGAAAAAATTGTAATTTTGCACAAAATTTTCCGAAACAGGGGTGCCTTAATACAACGGGCTGAGAACATACCCTTTGAACCTGATGCAGGTAATGCTGCCGCAGGGAGTTAAGGTAAGAAGCAGGTGGAGCTACCCCCTTGAAGCTCCTTTTGTTTCACTTTTCAAATCACAATTTATCAATGAAACGCCATGTTTTAAGCCTTTCAGCGGGCTTGCTGGTGCCTTGCCTAGCTTTGGCACAAGGAAGCGTAGATTCTTTGCTTCAAGAAAAAGAAATTGAAGCTGTAACTGTTACGGGTATTCCTTACATCACAGAGCTGACCCGTTCTACACTCAAAAAAGCAGACCTTGAAAAACGCAACTATGGGCAAGATTTACCTTTCTTGCTCAATTTCACCCCTTCGGTAGTCGTATATTCTGACGCCGGAGCAGGAATTGGCTACACAGGTATACGCGTTCGTGGCTCTGATGCTACGCGTATCAATACTACTATCAATGGTATTCCGCTCAATGACCCCGAATCGCATGGAGTGTTCTGGGTTGATTTGCCTGACCTTGCCTCTTCGGCACAAACCATTTCCTTGCAAAGAGGCGTAGGTACTTCAACTAATGGAGCAGGTGCATTTGGAGCAAGTCTGAATGTACAGACTTTTGCCGAACCTACCAACGAGCCTTTTGCCGAACTCAACCATTCGTGGGGAAGTTTTAACACCTGGAAACATACCTTGCAAGCCTCCACAGGCAAAATGAAAAATGGCTTTGTGGTAGATGCTCGCCTTTCCAAAATTACTTCTGACGGATTTATCGAAAGAGCCTTTTCCGACCTTTTGGGAGTGTATCTTTCAGCTGGCTATTATGGTAAAAAAACTACACTTCGCTTGCTTACTTTGCAAGGCAGAGAACGTACCTATCAGGCTTGGTATGGCATACGTGAAGATATCCTCAAAGAAAATAGACGCTTCAATTTCTATACCTACGATAACCAAGTAGATAACTACAACCAAAATCATTATCAAGCTATTCTAGACCATCAGTTTAATGAAAAACTTAAAGCGAATGTTTCGCTTTTCTATGTAAAAGGTTTCGGATATTATGAAGAATTTAGAGAGAAAGACCGATTCTCTCGCTATGGTTTGCCTGATGTAGTTATCGGAAATACTGTTATCCAGCGAACCGACCTTATTCGCAGGCGTTGGTTAGATAACGACTTCTACGGCGGAATATATTCCATAGACTATACACAAAAATCTTGGAATTTTACATTGGGCGGCGGTTGGAACCGTTATTTTGGTAAGCATTTTGGCGAAATTATTTGGGCAGAAATTTCTAAAAATATCCCCATTCGCTACCGATACTACGATAATGATGGCATTAAAGTAGATTTTAATCAGTTTCTAAAAGTAGCAAATGAATGGAATATAGGTACAGGAAAACTTTCTGCCTTTGCCGACGCACAGTACCGCTACATCGGCTACAACTTTTTAGGTTTTGACCAAAACTTGCAAAATACACAACAAGAAATTGAGTTACACTTTTTCAATCCCAAAGCGGGAGCAGATTTTTCTTGGGGAAAAAACAGAGTGTATGCTTTGTGGGGCATTGCTCATCGTGAGCCTAATCGCAAAGATTTTGTAAATTCTACGCCGGCAAGTCGTCCTAAAGCAGAAAGACTTAACAATCTAGAACTTGGGTATTCGGTTGCTTGGAGCAAAGCAAATTTCAAAGTAAATACATTCTTAATGGATTATACGAATGAGCTTGTACTAACAGGGCAAGTGAATGATGTTGGGGCATATATTCGTACCAATGTACCTCGCAGTCGGCGAATGGGAGTAGAGCTAGAAGGTAATTGGCAACTTACGAAAAAGCTACTTTGGCAAGCAAATTTAACTGTAAGTCAGAATAAAATTCCTGAATTTACTGAATACGTAGATGATTACGATAATAATACCCAAGTTGCTATAACATATCAGAACGTAGATATTTCATTTTCTCCTCGTCTGATTGCCGCTTCTCAACTTACATTTAAGCCTATCAATGAGTTTGAAATAGGGTTTCTTTCCAAATATGTTGGCAAGCAGTACCTGGATAATACACAAAACGAACAACGAAAACTCAACGCCTTTTTTGTGAACGATTTGCGTTTGGCTTATATCTTACCTGTAAAAGGGCTCAAACAACTGCAAGTTGGGCTTTTGGTGAATAATATCTTCAACGAACTCTACGAACCCAATGGTTATACGTTCAGCTATATTACAAGAGGGGAAAGAGCTTGGGAAAACTATTATTATCCACAAGCGGGCACAAATTTTCTGTTGAATATAGCAATAAGATTGTAGTAAAATGGATACAAACCTATGAGGTTTAAAAAACCTCATAGGTTTTTTGTTTTTCACATTCCTAGCATTGCCTTATAGGCTTGAGCATCCATTAGGTTATTGAGTTCAGAAAGGTCTTTGGGTTTAATTTTTATCATCCAGCCTTTGCCGTAAGGGTCTGAATTGACAAGTTCGGGGCTTGAAGAGAGAGCATCATTAAACTCTATAATTTCACCGCTTATGGGCATAAAAAGGTCAGAAACGGTTTTTACTGCTTCAACGGTACCAAAAACAGCGTTGGCTTCTAGAATCTGCCCTACACTAGTAATATCTACATACACAATATCACCGAGTTCTTTTTGGGCATGGTCGCTGATACCAACATAGGCAAACTCACCTTCAAGACGTACCCATTCGTGTTCTTTGGAGTATTTGAGGTTATCGGGAAAGTTCATAAGGTTTCATTTATATTTTTTGTGGAACAATAAACAGCGAACTGATAGATTCATACTCGTGTACGCTACGGATAGCTTTGGCAAAAAGTGGAGCAACACTCAACACCGTAATTTTGGCACACTCGCGTTTGAGCGGAATGGTATCGGAAACAATTACTTCTTCTAATACCGAATTTTCAATATTTTCGTAGGCTTTTCCAGAAAGAACTGGATGCGTACAGACAGCTCTTACGGTTCGGGCACCTTTTTCTTTGATGATTTGTGCGGCTTTGATAATTGTACCGCCTGTATCAATGATATCATCAATAATCACTACATCAGCACCTTCTACATCACCAATGACTTGCATAGAGGCAATTTCGTTGGCACGCCTGCGATGCTTATCGCATACTACCATATCGGCAGCGAAAATAGTAGCAAAAGCTCTAGCTCTACCAACTCCGCCTACATCGGGAGCAGCAAAAACAAGTTTGGATAAGTTCAGACTTTGCAAATAAGGAGCAAAAATCACTTGTCCATCAAGATGATCCACAGGAAAATCAAAAAAACCTTGAATTTGTCCGGCATGTAAATCGCAGGTGATAAGCCTATCGGCACCAGCGGCAGAGAGCAGATTGGCAACCAATTTGGCGGCAATGGCTACACGGGGTTTATCTTTTCTATCTTGGCGAGCATAGCCAAAATAGGGCATTACGACGGTTACATATTGAGCCGAAGCACGTCTTGCCGCATCTATCATTAAGAGCAGTTCCATCAAGTTATCGGCAGGAGGAAAAGTAGATTGTATCAGAAATACATTACAACCACGCACCGATTCAGTGAAACTTGGGCTCATTTCGCCATCGCTAAATCGCTGTACAATCATTTCGCCCAAATCTTTTCCGTATTCGAAAGCAATTTTTTCTGCTAGATAGCGTGAGGCTGTACCTGAAAAAAGTTTTACAAATGCTGAGTTAGCCATAGAGATTTTTTTGCAAACTTACAATTCTTTTTGAAAATATATGACGAATCACCAGTTTTTTAGCAAAAATCTTATCTGTGAGCATATTGCTCGGCATAGTATTTTTGGTACTGACCCGAAGTTACTTGATGGAGCCAAGCCTCATTTGCTAGGTACCAATCTACGGTCTTTTCTAAACCTTCTTGAAATTGTAAAGTGGGTTTCCAGCCAAGTTCATTCATAATTTTAGAGGCATCAATAGCGTAACGAAGGTCATGGCCTGCACGGTCGGTTACGAAAGTAATGAGTTTTTCACTTTCACCTTCGGCTCTACCGAGTTTTTTATCCATTATTTTACAAAGCAAACGTACTACATCGATATTTTTCCATTCATTAAAGCCACCAATGTTATAAGTTTCTCCGATTTTACCTTTATGAAAAAGCAAATCTATGGCTTGGGCATGGTCGATGACATAGAGCCAGTCGCGTACATTTTCACCTTTTCCGTAGATAGGTAAGGGTTTGTATTGGCGAATATTATTGATACACAAAGGAATAAGTTTTTCAGGGAACTGATTGGGTCCGTAGTTGTTGGAGCAATTAGAAATGAGAATAGGAATTTTGTAAGTATTGTAGTAGGCTCGTACGAAGTGGTCGGAGCTAGCTTTGGAAGCTGAATAAGGTGATTTGGGGGCGTAGGGCGTATTTTCTGTAAAAAATTCATCGGGGTTATGAAGTGAACCATATACTTCATCGGTAGAAACGTGGTAAAAAATATGTTCGTCTAAATTTCTTTTCCAAGCGTTCTTGGCAACATTCAGCAAATTGACCGTCCCGACAACGTTGGTCATTACGAACTGAATAGGGTTAAGTATAGACCTATCTACGTGCGATTCTGCTGCCAAATGTATAATGCCTTTGAAATCGTATAGGGCAAAGAGTTTTTCTAAAAAATCAATATCACAGATATCGCCTTTTATGAAAGTGTAATTAGGTTCATTTTCAATATCTTGCAGATTCATCAAATTGCCTGCATATGTGAGAGCATCAAGATTGAAGACGTGGTAATTGGGATACTTTTTTACAAAAAGGCGTACCACATGAGAGCCAATAAAACCGGCACCGCCAGTAATTAGAATGTTGGTTTGCGACATAAAGAGTTTTAGGTTTCAAAATTCAAATCTTATTTACCATTCGCCAACACGGATGTTTTGATAAGTGGTGATGCCGAGTTTATGTTTTTCGGCAAGCATTTCCATAATCCCATCTTTTAAGCCTAGACCAGGCACTAAAATTTCTTTAATTTTTGCCCATTTCATTACAGAAAGATACACATTAGAAGCAGGTGTAATTACATCGGCACGGTCGGGGTTGAGCTCCCATTCATTGATGAGTTCTTCCAAAGTATATTTAGAAAGTCTTTGTATAACTTCCTCAATTTCTTTGATAGTGAGTGATTTAGATTTTTTTCGGGCAAGCTCCCAAATTTTATTGATATTGCCACCAATGCCTACGGCAATAATTTTGGGTACTGCATCACGGATATTTTTTTCTACCCAATTTTGCATTTCCTGCCAATCTTTTTCCCAAACGGCATTTTCTAAAAGCCTTACCGAACCTATGGGGAAAGATTTGCTTGCAATGACTTTTTTCTGAGAAAAGAGTGTAATTTCTGTACTGCCGCCTCCTACGTCTATGTGTAAATAGTTCTTATCATCTAAAATTCGCAAAAGTCCCTTATTGACAATTTCACTTTCTTGGTCTCCTGAAATAATTTGCAACTGCAAATCAAGTTCTTTCCTGACTTTTTCGGTAATTTCAGGACCATTACGAGCCTCACGCATGGCCGAAGTAGCCAGTGCTAAGTAATCATCAACTTGGTGTAGTTCCATTAAAATTTTATAAGCTTGTAAAAGTTTGAGAATCTCTTTTTCTTTGCTTGTACTAATTGCTTTGTTTCTGAAGACCTCTAAGCCCAAACGTAATGGGAAACGGACATACTCTACTTTTTTGAAAGAAATGCTTTCAGCGTGGCGTAGTACGCTACTGATTTGCATACGAGCGGCATTAGAGCCAATATCTATTGCGGCAAATTTCATTGTGCAAACTTACAAGGCAAAAATAAAAATTGCAAAAGTTTGCAAGAAAAAATTGGTTTCAATCAATTTTAGGACGATAAAACCAAAGTACATCGCTCAAAGAAATGCCTAAACGTGTTTCTACAAAACGTTCTTGTAAGCCGTTATGAGCAAGATTGCCCCTTTGCCCCGCTATAATGCCCAAATGCAGGTAAGTGAGTTTGCCTTGCCCACCCGAAAATGCCAAGGAAACTCCCATTGAAAGGTTGGTTTCTGCAAGCGTTTTACCTTCTATTTGAAAGATTTGAGGTGTATGATTGAAGCCTATGCGATAGGTACTTCTATTCCAAAATTTATTAGAGCTAAACTCGGGTGTCCATTCGCCACCTATGGCGATAGTTAGGCGATTGGTGAGTTGATTATCAGGCACATCAAACTTTTTGAATGTAGACCAATTTTGAGAAATAATTTCTGCATGAAGGGTGTAGTGGTTCAATTTTTCGTAAGAAGCACCTATTCGCAGGCGTGAAGGGAAAGCAGTTTTACCTTTTATGATAGTAAGTGTATCTACAAAAGAGGGAGCGATAAGATTATTGCCAAAGAAATCACGTTTTTCAAAAGCCTCAAAACGCTTGGTTTTCATTTGTGCTGAAAGGTCGTAAGTAAGCCCAAAATTCAAAAACTTGCGGTCTTTTTCTAATGGATAGCGATAAACTACTCCAAAAGCCCAAACAACTTGATTGAAATTATCTCTTTGTAAAAAGGCTATTCGGCTATTTTGCCCCGAGGCAATCAGTTCTGTAACCGATTCGCGTGTGAGGTTTCCAAAAAGATAAGACATTTTTACGCCTACATTCAGATGCTTGATAGGGGTGAAGCCATTAGCCCAGAAAAGGTTGTTTAAGCCACCTTCGCCTTTGAACGTATAATAGGCAAAAAAATCAGAGTTTTCTACTTTTGCCGAAGTTTCAGTAAGATATTCCAAATAACTGTAAGGTTGTAAACCAATGGCACTTGTCCATTTTTTGGTTATGGGTAAAGCTAGTATAGCATAATTGAAATTGCCCGTAGTAAAGCCTTGTTCAGCTCTCTCCGAACGTAGTTGTTGCAACTTGAAATTATATCCTGCATCAAAAATTACACTTCCATTGCGAACAAGTAGAGCAGGGTTGAGGGTATTTACCCAAAAAGAGTTGCTAGTACTTACGCCTACACTGCCCATAGATTGTTGGGCTATATTGCCTTGGGGAGCGAGTATACCCAAACCAAATCCAGAAAAAGGGGAATTTTGAGAAAAAAGTTTTTGCGTAAATAAAGAACAAATAATGAAAAAAAGTAAATTTGTTGAAAAATTTTTCATAGATAAATTTTATACTCACAAAAGTTATTTTTGAAATTTTTTCTTTCTGCATCTGAAAAATCTGCAAGTTTTGTTCAGAAAGAGTTTTGTACAGTTTAAAACTTCGAACCGAAACGGACTAATTGCTTGCCAAAGGCAGATTATACATCAGAATTTGGTTTAATCCGTAGAGTACAAGTCTTGGGATTGCAAAAGTACCTGTTTTTTTGATATTTTCAAAATAAATACTATCTCCACCGCACAAAATCGTTTGTAGGTCGGGGTACAAGATTTGATAATATTCACGCAAGCTATGAATTTCACCTTTCACGCCATTTACGGCACCACTTAGGATAGCTTCTTCGGTAGTAGTAGCAGTAATAGGCACTTCTTGCTCGGGTTTCCACTCTACAAGAGGTAATTTTTGAGTAAATTCATGCATAGCTTTGAGCCTCATTCTTATGCCTGGGGCAATCATCCCGCCGATAAATTTGTTATCAGCCGTTACGAAGTCGTAGGTTATGCAAGTTCCCAAATCAATGACAAGGCAGGGCTTGTCTGGGAAAAGGGCTTTTGCTCCAATTGCCGCCGCTAATCTATCTGTTCCTAAGGTTTGTGGATTTTTGTAGCAGTTTTCAATAGGAACAGGTATGCTATTATCAAAAATGAGCGGTTTTTTGGGTAGCTTTCCTGCAAGCAAATCAGTATCTTTTCTTACGGAACTTACAATAAAATTATCGGCATTGTAGCTTTCAATAGTTTGCAGGAGCAAGTCGGTGTCGGTAGTTTCTAATCCTTCTACCAAACGGTTGTCTTGAAAAAGAGCTGTTTTAGAGCGTGTATTTCCTAAATCTATGGCTACGTTTTTCATTGTACGATTTTCAGTGTTTAGTTTTGGCTCAAAGTTAGCAAATATCGTTCCAAACAATCAAGAATTTGTCTAAAAGATTTTGCACAAGGAAAACATTTTTTTACAGATAAAGTTGTATTTTGCAAGCAAAAAATGTTTCAACCCTAAAATTTACTTCTATGGCAGATGCTTATATTTATGATGCACTTCGTACACCACGTGGCAAAGGCAAAGCCGAAGGTGCTTTGCATACCATTCAACCTGTGGAATTGGTGAGTACTTTACTGAAAACATTACAAGAAAAAAATCAGTTGGACACCAGCCTGATTGAGGATATAATTTTGGGTTGTGTTACACCTATCGGGGAGCAAGGGGCAAACATTGCTCGTACGGCGGCTCTAGTAGCCGGATATGCTCAAACTACGGCAGGTGTGCAAATCAATCGGTTTTGCTCTTCGGGCTTAGAAGCTATCAATATGGCGGCGGCATACATCATGTCGGGGCAAATGGAAGCAATTGTTGCAGGAGGCGTAGAGTCCATGTCAAGAATACCTATGGGTTCAGACGGAGGGGCGTTATTTACCAGTCCTGCTATTATTGCCAAGCATAAAATTGTACCACAAGGCATTTCAGCAGATTTGATTGCCACCAAATATGGCTACTCTCGTACCGATTTAGATACTTATGCTGTACATTCTCATCAAAGAGCCTACAAGGCACAAACCGAAGGGTATTTCAAGAAATCTATGGTTCCTGTAAAAGACCAAGCAGGCTTTGTGATTTTGGATAAAGACGAAACCATTCGTCCGGATACTACTTTGGAAACTCTTGCCAAATTGCCACCTTCTTTTGCTATGATGGGACAAATGGGCGGTTTGGACGGCTTGGCTCAGTTGCGTTATCCTGAAGTAGAGCGTATTGAGCATTTGCACCATGCAGGCAATAGCTCAGGTATTGTAGATGGGGCTTCTGTTACGCTTTTGGGTAGCAAAGAATTTGGTGAAAAAACAAGTTTGAAGCCAAGAGCAAAAGTGAAAGCTTTTACTATTATTGGCTCCGAACCTACCATTATGCTTACGGGTCCTGTGCCTGCCGTACAGAAACTCCTTAAAAAACAAGGTATGCAACCCAATGATATTGATTTGTATGAAGTAAATGAAGCCTTTGCGGTAGTACCTTTGTATTTTATGGACATGATTGGAGTAGCTCACGATAAAGTAAATGTGAATGGTGGTGCTATTGCAATGGGGCATCCTCTCGGAGCAACAGGTTCTATCATTTTAGGTACGCTTTTAGATGAGCTTGAACGCCGAAATCTTCAAACAGGATTGGCAACACTTTGTATTGGTGGAGGGATGGGTATAGCTACCATTATTGAGCGTGTATAAACTCGATAAACATAGAAAAGACGAACCTTCATGAGAGAGGCTTCGTCTTTTTTATGTTTGTAGCGGAGGCAGGACTCGAACCTGCGACCTTCGGGTTATGAGCCCGACGAGCTACCAACTGCTCTACCCCGCGATGTAATTTGCGGATGCAAAGCTACGAATAAAAATTTACTTTGCAAATTTTTTTGCAAAAAATTTTATTTTTTTGCACAGCATATTACAAAAACATACCTTTGCAAGACCTTGAAGCTAAATTTTATGCAGTATCAAAGTCAAGATATAAGTCGTTATAGTTTTTTAATTACAGGTGGGGCAGGCTTTATAGGCTCTAATATTGTTGCTTATCTGCTTGATAATCAAGCGAAAAAAATTAGAATTTTAGATAATCTATCCACGGGCTACCTGAAAAATATAGAACCCTTTCTGAGCCTTCCGAATGTTGAGTTTATTCAAGGAGATATAGCCTCGTCAGAAGTGTGTTTGCGTGCTTGCGAAGGGATGGATTATGTATTTCATCAAGCCGCTTTGGGTTCGGTGCCTCGTAGTATTCAGAATCCACTAGCAAGCCACGAAGCCAATGTTACTGGATTTTTAAATATTCTTTGGGCTTGTAAAGAAAACAAAGTAAAACGCTTAGTATATGCCTCTTCTTCTTCTGTATATGGTGATAGCCCCATTTTACCCAAAAAAGAACCCCAAATAGGCAAGCCACTTTCGCCTTATGCTCTTACCAAATTGATCAACGAGCAATATGCAGAAGTATTTGCACGTGTGTATGGCACGGAAAGCATAGGCTTGCGTTATTTCAATGTTTTTGGTTACAACCAAAGCCCCGAAGGGGCTTATGCGGCAGTGATACCACTTTTTATAAAAGCCATGCTATCACAAAAATCGCCTATCATACACGGTGATGGCAAGCAAACACGCGACTTTACTTTTGTAGAAAATGCTGTACAAGCCAATATCAGGGCAATGTTTGTAGAAAACCCAGAGGCGGTGAATCGGGTGTATAATATTGCTTGTGGAGAGCAACTATCGGTGCTGGAAATTTTTGAGATGCTAAGAGAAATTTTTGCTCTTCAAGTAAAACCTCAATTTACCGAACCTCGTAAAGGAGATATTCGCAATAGTCTTGCAGATATTTCTGATGCTCAAAATCTTTTGGGCTACCAGCCTACTATTTTTGCCAAAGAAGGCTTAAAACTCACAGTAGAATGGTTTAGAGAAAATTTTTAAGCAGTAGCTACAATTTTGAGAATATCCTCAACAATTTCTCTGCTATTAGAAAGGCGTGGAACTTTGTATTGCCCGCCTAATCTGCCTTTACGTTTGAGCCACTCGTAAAAAGTACCCGCAGGCAAACAATGTACAATGGGCTTTTGCAGAGCTATATCTTGATAGCGTTTGGCATCGTAATCGGAATTGACTTCTCGGAGGGTTTTGTCTAAAATTTCTATAAAAAAATTCAAATCGGTAGGTTGTTGTTCAAACTCTATGAGCCATTCGTGCCCTCCTTTTGTGCCATCGCCTATGTAGATAGGACAAGCAGTGAAATCTACAATAGTAGCGTGTGTGTATTCACAGGCTTTGGCAATGGCTACATCTGCATTTTCTACCATTAGCTCTTCGCCAAAAGCATTGATAAAGTGCTTGGTTCTGCCTGTAATCTTGATACGGTAAGGATTGAGCGAAGTGAATTTTACAGTATCACCAATTCTATAACGCCAAAGACCGCCATTTGTAGAAATAACCATAGCGTAGTTGGTATCTGCTTCTACTTCTGAAATGGTAAATGTTTTAGGGAAGGGCTTATCCCATTCATCAATAGGTACAAATTCATAAAAAATACCGTAATCCAGCATTAGTAGCATATCATCGCGGCTCAAATCGTCTTGTATACCGAAAAAGCCTTCTGAAGCATTATAAACCTCCATATATTTGAGATTAGGGGCAATCTGATTGAAAAGCGGTCTGTAAGGTTGAAAGGCTACTGCTCCGTGGAAAAAGGTTTCTATATTTTCCCAAACTTCGTGAATTGTTTTTTTACCTGTAATTTCAAGAATTCGCTGCAGTAATACTACCATCCATGTAGGTACGCCCAAAAGGCTTGTAATATTCTGCCCAATGGTTTCTTGGGCTACTTTTTCAATTTTTTCTTCCCACTTGGCAAGCATAGCTACTTCAAGGCTGGGAGCACGCAGTTTTTGAGCCCAGGCAGGCAATTGTTGTGTAACCACTGCCGAAACATCACCATAAAAAATACCTCTGTTTTCAGAACTTTCCTGAAAAGTGCCTCCTATGCCCAAACCTTTACCTAATAGAAAGTTGGTTTGAGGGTTGTTTTCTATGTATAAAGCAATTAAATCTTTACCTCCTCGAAAATGACATTTTACAAGCGACTCCCTTGAAACAGGAATAAATTTGCTACGAGCATTTGTAGTGCCTGAGGATTTGGCAAACCAATGAATAGGTGTACTCCAAAGAATATTTTGCTCGCCTTTCATCATTCGCATAATGTAGGGAGCAATCTCTTCATAAGCTGATACAGGTACTCTTTTGGTAAATTGTTCGATATTGCGGATAGAAGCATACTCGTATTTTTTCCCCCATTCGGTAGATTTAGCTTTGTTGATGAGATAAAAAAATTGCCTTTCTTGCACTTCGGCGGCGTTTTGCATAAAGTGATGAATACGACGATAGGGTAGATGCAAATATTTTTTTATCAGTGGTAAAGCAAAACGTACTAATCCATTCATAACCCAAATATCAGTCAGAAAATAAGATTTACAAAGCAAGAATGATTTGCTGTAATATTATCGCAAAATTATAGTTTTTTGCTTGGAAAATCAAATTTTACTTAATTGCGATTAAAAAATTCCTTACTCTAAAAAAGATTTCGTAGTATGACAAATGAAAAAATTGCACTCATTACAGGAGCAACTTCGGGTATTGGTAAAGCTACGGCTCAGCTTTTTGCTCAAAAAGGTTTGAAATTGATTGTTTGTGGTAGAAGAAAAGAACGATTGAAAGAATTGGAAGCCGAACTTTCAAAAATTACGAAAGTTTACACACTTTCTTTTGATGTAAGCCAGCAAAAAGAAGTTGCTCAAAGCCTTAATTCCTTGCCTGACGAATGGAAAAATATAGATATTTTAGTAAATAATGCAGGGAATGCTCACGGATTAGAGCCTATTCAGTTGGGCAGATTGAGCGATTGGGAAGCAATGATTGATATCAATTTCAAAGGGTTGCTCTACGTAACGCAGTCTGTGTTGCCACAAATGATAGAGCGAGAGAAAGGCCATATTATCAATATTGGTTCTATTGCAGGCAAAGAGGTGTATCCAAACGGAAATGTATATTGTGCTTCAAAAGCGGCTGTGGATAGCCTTACCAAAGGCATGCGTATAGATTTAAATCCTTTTGGTATAAGAGTTACACAAATAGCTCCAGGGCTTGTAGAAACTGAATTCTCATTGGTTCGTTTCAAAGGAGATGCTGAAAGAGCTCAAAAAGTATATGAAGGTTACGAGCCTCTCAAAGCCGAAGACATTGCTGATGCCATTTGGTATGCCGTTTCGGCACCTGCTCATGTACAAATTGCGGATATGGTAATTTTCCCAACGGCACAGGCTTCTGCAACAATTGTGAATAAAAAAAACTGAACACAGGGCGAACAGGTTTTTCAGATTTATTAGGGTTTATTTTGTTTTGGCTTTTGTTTGTTTTTTCTTCTTCCATAGCTTTTTTCTTATTAAATTTCTCATTGGAGGTTGAGGTCGCATTGGTCTTTGATTTCTATGCCTTCTTCGTTTATTTTAGGCATCTCAAACTCTACACGTCTGTTTTTGGCTCTGCCTTCTTTGGTGTTGTTGGTAGCAATGGGCTTGCTTTCACTAATACCTTTCCAAATCATACGTCTGAGAGGATACCCCGCTTGTTGATATTTAGGTATAAACGGATTTAGCACGGCGGTTTGAAAGGTCAAGGCTGCGATGGCAGGACCTGCGGCGTCTGTATGAGTAGGGGTGTAAAACAAACTGCCCACCGCAATCTTTATATTGATGGTTTGGTTTGCCATTATGGATATGACCATTTAACTTCACGTGAGTGCTTTGACAAGCAAAGATGTACTAATATAGAAAAATACAGTTTTGCATACACCAAACCTATGAGGTTTAAGAAACCTCATAGGTTTTTAATGCATAGGTTTTTAATGCAAATATTTTCTTTCCAAAAACAAAGAATAAAACAATTGCAACAGACCAAGCAAACATTCAAGCAGTAAAATTTATGATTGACTGAATGACTTGTTCGGGTTGTGAAAAACACGTTAATCGTGAAGTAAATAAATTGACAGGAATAGTTAAGACGACTGTTTCTTATGAAAACGGAAACGCAATCATTGAATTTGACAAAACACAAACTGACATTGACGAAATTAAAAAAGCTATTGAAAAGATAGGCTATTCAGTAACAG
>CALLAC010000014.1 GCA_938002655.1 uncultured Cytophagales bacterium | reverse complement strand
GAAAAAAAATGCAAGTGATAAAGAAGAAGATGCTGTAATGGAAATGGCGGCAGAAGCACCCGCAGGCAATCAACTTGATGATAAAGAAGTTGAAACAAAAACTATTGCAAAAACAGAAAAAAGTCCCTCCCAAAAAACTGAAACAGACGACATTCAAATTCGCAAGAATTTCAATGAAACGGCTTTTTTCTATCCCGAACTGCGTACCAACGAAAACGGCGAAATTATCGTCAAGTTTACCGTTCCCGAAGCCCTCACCCGTTGGAAAATGCTCGGCTTTGTGCATACCAAAGAGTTGGCGTATGCTTTTGCACAAAATTCTTTGGTTACACAAAAAGATTTGATGGTTGTGCCTAATCAGCCACGTTTTTACAGAGAAAATGATGAAATGGTTTTTGCCGTAAAAGTTACTTCGCTTGCCGAAACCGAACTTAAAGGCGAGGCTCAATTAGAATTTTTTGATGCGATTTCCAGCAAAAAACTCAATTTGACCTCCGAGCAAAAATCTTTTGCTATCAAAACAGGGCAAAGTCAGAATTTGGAGTGGAAAATTCGTATTCCCGAAGGCGTGCAGGCTCTTACCTACCGAGTGGTGGCTAAATCAGGCAAATTCTCTGACGGCGAAGAAATGACCTTGCCCGTAGTTACGAACCGAATGCTCGTAACCGAAACAATGCCTCTGCCCATTCGTGGAAAGCAAGAAAAGAACTTTAAGTTTGAAAAACTCATTACCAGCGGTAATTCCAATACGCTCAAACATCAGCGTTTTACGTTGGAATTTACTTCAAACCCTGCTTGGTATGCTGTACAGGCTTTACCGTATATGATGGAGTACCCTTACGAGTGCGTAGAGCAGACTTTTAGCCGTTATTATGCCAATTCTATTGCTACGCACGTAGCCAACAGCAATCCGAAAATCAAGCAAGTGTTTGATACGTGGAAAAACTATCAGCCCGATGCTTTGCTTTCTAATTTAGAGAAAAATCAGGAACTCAAATCGGCGATTTTAGAAGAAACGCCTTGGGTACTCAATGCCAAAGACGAAAGCCAACGCAAACGCCAAATCGCTCTACTTTTTGACTTGAACCGAATGGCAAACGAACAAGCCGCCGCATTGGAGAAAGTTCGCAAACATCAACTTTCAAGTGGAGGTTTTACGTGGTTTCCCGGCTTCCCCGAAGATAGATACATCACCCAACACATCATTGCACAAATGGGACACTTGGACGTGATGAAAGTAAAATCTATTCGTCAAGATGCCCAAACTTGGCAAATGCTTCAAAAAGCCATTGCTTACGCCGATAGAATGATAGCCGATGATTACGAACGCCTCAAAGCCTGCGTAAAACGTGGAGCCTGTAAATTTGAAAACAATAATTTGAGCTACACACAAATTCAGTATTTGTATGCTCGCAGTTATTTCAAAGATATAGCCATTCCTAATGGCTCAAAAACTGCTTTTGATTATTATTTGGGGCAAGCTAAGAAGTTTTGGCTTTCGTACCCGCTCTACACCGAAGGAATGTTGTGTTTGGCTTTGGATAGATTTGGCGATAAGCAAACACCACAAGCAATGATTAAATCTTTTTCCGAAAAAGCTCTACATTCCGAAGAATTTGGCATGTATTGGAAACAAGAGCGTTCGTGGTGGTGGTATCACGCTCCTATCGAGACGCAAGCCTTGATGATTGAAGTTTATGATGAAGTTGCTAAAAATCAAAAAGCTGTTGAAGATTTGAAGGTTTGGCTTTTGAAGCAAAAACAAACCCAAGATTGGAAAACTACCCGAGCCACTGCCGAAGCCTGTTATGCTCTTTTGCGTAGAGGTAGCGATGCTTTGGCAAGTGAGCAACTCGTAGAAGTAAGTATAGGTGGCGAGGTAATTCGCCCTTCGGAGGCTACCGAAACGAAAATAGAAGCAGGAACAGGCTATTTCAAAACAGCTTGGAACGCCGAGCAAGTACGCCCCGAAATGGGAAATATCAAGGTTACTAAAAAAGATGAAGGGGTAGCGTGGGGAGCAGTGTATTGGCAATACTTTGAGCAATTAGATAAAATCACCTTTGCCGAAACACCTATCAGCATCAAAAAGGAGTTATTTTTGGAAAAGGATAGCGACAAAGGCAAAATTTTAGTGCCTATTACCGAAAAAAATCCTATCAAAGTAGGCGATTTGGTGAAGGTGCGTGTAGAAATTCGTGTGGATAGAGATATGGAGTATGTGCATTTGAAAGATATGCGTGCCGCTGGTTTTGAGCCTACGAATGTACTTTCGGGCTATCGCTACCAAGATGGCTTATGGTATTACGAAAGCACTCGCGATATGGCAACCAATTTCTTTATCGCTTACTTACGAAAAGGTACGTATGTTTTTGAATATCCTTTGCGTGCTTCGCTGAAAGGCAATTACTCCAATGGTATCACGACTATTCAATGTATGTACGCTCCCGAATTTACGAGCCACTCGTCAGGGATACGCATAAAAATTGAGTAGAAAGCAATAAAAAAACAAAAGAGAGCTTTTTTCTGTAAAGCCCTCTTTTTCTTGGATATACAAACTTTTTTATTGCACACTCAAACGTTTAACTGCTACA
The DNA here is from genome assembly GCA_938002655.1 of uncultured Cytophagales bacterium. GTDB lineage: Bacteria > Bacteroidota > Bacteroidia > Cytophagales > Thermonemataceae > Raineya. Next base: position 13,103 of record CALLAC010000014.1, on the reverse strand, counting down.
CCTTTTTCGGTATGGATTTTAAGCAAGTACATTCCTTTGGGCAGGCGTTCTACATTAAAAGTAACTTCGCTATTGCGAGTGGTTTGCTCACTTATCATTTGCCCCAAAGGACTGTAAAGTACTAAACGAGCCTCTTGCATCTGAGTACCCTTCAAATCTACTACGAAACTACTTTGAGCTGGGTTAGGATACAAACCTATTTCACGAGCCAATGGTGTTTCATCAAAAGATAAAATAGCAGATTTTCTAAATTTGATTTTTCTAGTATTTGATGAAGCTGTTTCTGTACCTCGAGTAGCTCTTACTTGATAAATATAATCTACGTTATCTTCCAAAGAAGCATCATTATCACTGTAAGTAGTAGTATTAGCTGGAAGTGTAGCTATGTCTACGGTAGAAGATACGGGTGCACCATCTTTTCTACGAGATACTATAAAGTTATTTTCATCAGGGGAGTTATCATTCCATTGAAGATCTACTTTATCTGTTGCAAAGAAATTAGGACTTGTTCCCTGCTGATTAGTTACAATTAAGTTGGTAGGGGCTTGTAAAGGTGCTTGACGAACATAAATAAGCATTTCAGAAACATCAGTTTTAGAACCATTGCTCACTGTAAGTTTTACTTTGTATGTACCCACGTTATTAAAAGTAACCAAAGGAGGATTTGCGGTAGCGGCAGAGCTGGCAGTATAGGTAGTAGGTGAAACACCGCCTAAGCCATCTACATCAAAGTTCCAACTCCAAGAAGTAATGGCAGGTTCGGTACCTGTAACCCCAGAAAGATCTGTGAAGGTTACTTGCAGCGGATTAAACCCACCTATTACGTTAGCCGAAAAGATAGAAAACATTGTATTTCCGATGAGTTGTTTTCTACGTGGTGAGTTGAGCAATACGATTCGCATTCTATCCACTTGCTGTCGTGTAAACATATTCATACATACATCTGCTGAGTAGTCCATATAGTTTTCGATTTGGTCGGGCATATTTTGTCCCCAAGGCTCGTCGATGGTAGAGCAGGTGTTACGACTATAAGAGGAAGTACAATTATTTGTGAGAGGAGAACTACCATTTTGCCATGGTGTATCAGAGCAGTAATCATCAACAGAGCAACCACCGTCACCCCAGTTATGACGTAAGCCCAACCAATGCCCTATTTCATGCGTAGCTGTACGCCCTCTATCTGTACCTGCGGCAAGCGGAGAGGTAATAAAAGGACCTGCTGGGTCAGGTGTACCATCTGCTTGATAATTAGAACCAAAAGCTCTGTAATTGATAACTACCCCATCTTTGTTACTTGGTTGGCCAGCAGTAGGCATTCCTGGCAATCCCGAACCTTCGGGAAATTGTGCATACCCAAAAAGTCCGGAAGATGAAAAATTAACAGACCATATGTTGAGATAAATATTAGGATTCCATATTGTAGCAGGTTTCAGAGTATTTTCTGTATTACTGCTAGTGCCTGGTCCGTCCCAGCTTGTAATTCCAAACACAGTTTGTCCATTGATACGTTCTACGCCCGGTTCTGAAAGAGGATTTCCAAAGGGATCATGGGTTGCGGCTTCAAATTCTATATCTGGAAAACTTCCCGCTACATTTTGGAAAATACTGCGAGTTTGGGAAGCATCTGCATTGGTACGCTGAAAGTCCTCATTTAGTACCCTAATCTGAGATATTGCCTGTGCATAAGGAATATTCTCACTTCCATTGCCAATAGTTGCTTGGCTGGTCTGATAAATTACGTGGATAATGACTTTGATTTTGTAAGGTCCTCCCCCTAATCTGCCATTCGGCATTTTTACAGGTTGAGAAAGATACCCATTGCCCATTTTAGATTTGAGCCAGCTTTCAAAGCTTTCTACAGTACCAAAATTTTCCGGATATTGCTCTCGCAACTGCTGCTCATAAATATGAGACAAGCATTTCTCCTGTGCCATTGTAAATGTAGTCCCAATTACAACGCCAAACAATACAAATGAAAGTAATTTTTTGAACATAAGTTTAATTTTAAGAAAAAACCTTATGAAAAACAAGAAAAACCTTGTAGATATTGTCATCTACAAGGAAAAGATTACAATTTTTTATTGCACACTCAAACGTTTAACTGCTACACCTTTTTCGGTATGGATTTTAAGCAAGTACATTCCTTTGGGCAGGCGTTCTACGCTGAAATGAGCTTGACCATTTTGAGTAATTTGTTCAATTATTACTTGTCCTATGGGATTGTAGAGTTGTAGGCGGGCTTGTTGCACCTGAACGCCTTGCAAATCTACCACAAAACTATTGCGAGTAGGGTTGGGATATACACCAATTTGCTGAGCAAGCGGAGTTTCGTCTAAGGCAGTAACCTTATCAAGCCTGATTGTTCCTGAAATGGAACCTTCCAAACTGCCTTTTACAGCTTTTACGCGATAATTGTATTTTTCACCAGAAACAATAGAAGGATTAGTAGCAAAATTATCGTTGTAAGTAGTAGTATTAGGCGGTAATGTTGCGATAACGGCATATGCACTCAAAGGTTCGGTATTCTTTTTACGCTCGATAATGTAGTTATCTTCGCTATTTGAGTTATCATTCCATTTAAGTTTGGCTACATCTGCAGTTGCTAAATTAGAACCACTACCCGTAGCATCTAAGAATTGTAAATTGCTAGGAGCTTTTAGACCTACCTCGATGTTGATAATATTACTTTGAGCTGTGTTAGTTCCATTGCTAATAGTAAGCCTTACCTTATAAGTTCCTGCTTTATTGAATGTAACCGCTGGAGGAGTAGCACCACTGAAAGTAGCAGGCGAAACACCGCCTAAGCCATCTACATCAAAATTCCAAGTGTAAGTCGTTGGAGCTGGTACACTTTCAGCTTGATTTACTTGTACAAAGCTGATGCTTTCTCCCTCTAAAATCTTTGTTTTTTCAGGATAAATAGTTACGTACAAACCAGCAGGGCGAGTAGGGGCTACTGCTGAAATATTAGCAGGGCTTGTTAAAGACGTTCTTTGAGGAGAGTTATCCATAATAATTTCCATACGAGCTATTTGATCTTGGCTAAACATTCCCATACAGGCATCTGCCGAATAATCCATGTAATTTTCATTTTGGTCTGGTACACTCGTAGACGAGCCGTAAGCGGGTTCAGGAGTGGAAGGACACTTATCAGGTGAAGGGCAAGGGAACGAAGGATTGTTACTACTTGTAGTAAAAGGTGTATCTTGGCAGTAATCGTTAAAGTTAACATTTGTACAGCCTGCTTCTCCGTCTCCCCAAATATGGCGTAAGCCAAGCCAATGACCAAGCTCGTGGGTAGTGGTACGTCCTCTGTCACAGCCTGTGCAAAGAAGATTGGCAGGTGACACAAAATTAGTGGGAGTGTTTGTATCAGGGTCTACATTTGAGCCAAAAGCTCGCCAAGTAATTACAACACCATCGTTAGAGCTGGTTGCACCACCTGGGTTGCCTGGTAAAGAGGGATAGGGTGGAAAAGTAGCATAACCAAACAAACCACTGTTTTGAAATTCCACTACCCATATATTCAAGTATTTTGTAGGGTCCCATATTGTTTGAGGCTTGAGGATATTATCTGTATTACTATTCAGACCAGGACCAGCCCACTTCTGAATATTAAAGAGAGCTTCTCCATTGATACGTTCTACACCTGGCTCGGTAAGAAAGTTTCCGTTGGGGTCTTTGGTAGCTGGCACAAATGTAATATTAAGCGAACCCGCTTTGGGCTGAAATATAGGCTTTACTACACTTGAAAAATCGAGATTGGTCTTATTGAAATCTCTGTTTAATACTCTAATTTGAGATTCTGCTTGAGCATAGGTGATATTTCTTGTATTGTTTAGTATCTGCCAACTTGCATTATCATAAACAATATGAATAATTACAGGAATAGTGTAGGGTCCGCTTCGTTGGCTGATACCTGCCCTGCGTTCAGCTACTTTCTGAGCCATCCAAGTCTCGAATTCTTCTTTACTTCTGTAAATTTCTGGATATTGCTCTCGCAGTTGTTTTTCGTAGATATGCGAGGCACACTTTTCTTGTGCTATTGCCCAATGTAATCCCCAAAAGGCAATAAGTAGTAGTACTAGTTTTTTCATAAAAGTTTTATTATTTTTGCGTTTCTTACAAAAATAAATATCTTTTTGGATAAAAACAATATGTTTTGGGTAATTCTTTGATATACTATTTGTTTTTTTCTAAATTCCTCAATCTTTGCAAAACTTTTTCATAAACCGTTCAACATTAATGGAATGTTTTATTCATCGCTACCATTTACGAGTAATCGAGAAAGAACTCAATTATGCTTCCTACCAGAGCATCATAGATTTAAATCAGATAGCTTTTAGCGATACTTTGCTGAAAGGTTTAACTGGTAATGTACTCATACTGAATACCAATGCTGATTTGTTTTCTCAAATTGTTACTTTTTTAGACAAGCAAGAAAACCCCTTTCTCTGCAAAATTTCTTTTGTAGTAGAAAATAAAAAAGCTTTCAAAAAAGATTTAAGCAAAAATTTTGAAATTATCAAGGCTTCGGGGGGAATAGTAGTAAATGATGATAAAATTTTGATGATTTTTAGACGAGGTAAATGGGATTTGCCCAAAGGTAAAATAGATAAAGGAGAAAAAGCTAAAGCCGCCGCTGTTCGCGAAGTAGCCGAAGAATGTAACCTTCCAACACAAATCCAAGAAAAACTTTGTACCACTTGGCATCATTATTGGGTAGGAGGAAAAATCGTGCTCAAAAAAACTAAATGGTATGTAATGACAACTGCCAACCCACAACAAGCTCGACCCCAAGCCGAAGAAGATATTGAGAAAATCCTTTGGATATCGCCCGAAGAAATAAAAAACCTACTTTCCAATAGTTTCCTTTCCATCGAGTTTGTTGTTCATCAGTTTCTTAATAGAAATCAAAGCCAAATTTTCTGATTTTTTTGATATAAGAAGAGTTTAGCACGAAATTTGCTACTTTTGTAGTGTTTGGCTCGTTTTAAAAAGATTATCCTTCAAACCTCAAATTTGAATACAGAAAATATGCTTGAACATCTGATGATTTTGAAAAGATGAAAAATTTTGTGAAAACCATTCTACTGCTTGGAATATTGATTTTTTCAGCGAATGCACTCTTTGCCCAATCTAGAGGTATAGAAGTCCGTAAAGAAATGAATGAGGCAGAAAGGTTTCTCAAACAAGGAGACGCTCATAATTTGGCACGTTATTTCAACGAAACTGTAGAAATTAGTATCGAAGGAAAAAAGCAAAATTATAGCCGAACCCAAGCTGAATTTGTAATAAAAGATTTTTTCAGTAAAAATCCGCCAATTCCCGAAAGTTTTGAAAGCTACCATCGAGGGCATTCGGCTGGTTTGAGCTACTCTATCGTAAAATATGCTTCTTCTAATGGCAATTATCGTGTTTTTCTGAAAATAAAAACCTCTCCACAAGGCAGAAACATTATAGATGCCCTTGACTTTATCCGAGAATAAATTTGCATAATCTCTTGGTTTTACTTATTTTGTAAGCCTTCAAAAGCCTTCAGTTTAGCTATGAATTTTCAGAGAGCAAAAGTAAAAGTTTCTATTGCCATTTTCGCACTATTTTCCTTAATAGCTCTCACTTTTTGGTGGTGGAAAAGCCAAGATGAACAAGATAGCTTTGCTCCCAAACCCAAGGGCTACAATCGTATTCTTTTACCCCGAAACGAATACCGCCCTCTACCCGATAGTTTCCCGTACTTTTTTGAGTATTCCAAAGAAGCCATTATTCGCCCCGATAGCTCGTATTTTGCAGAACCCTATTGGATACACATTATCTATCCCAAACTTGGTAAATCCGAAATTCAAATTACCTATAAAAACATCAGCGATAATCCGAGAAAAAAACTTGCTGAACTTATTGATGACTCACATCGTCTTGCTTCAAAACATCTCTATCGGGCTGAATCGCTCAAATATTATGAATACAAAAATGCTCAAAACTTACCTGTGCTTGCCATTGGATTTGAAGGAGAAATCCCCAGCCATTTACAATTTTATACTACCGACTCAGTCAAACATTTCTTACGAGCCGCTATTTACTTTCGTACTGCTAACGATAACGACTCTCTAGCTCCTGTCATCGACTTTGTCAAGAAAGATATGCTCCGAATGATTGCTACACAAAAGTTCAAATGAGGGAATTTTCTTACTTGAAATTGTATTTTTTCTTGAAAAATTTTAGTTTTGTATGTAGAAATTTTTTAACTTATGACAAGTTCGCAAGCCTCTATCCAAGAAATTCTGGTCCAATTAGGTATAAAATCTCAAAATCCTGCCTATAGTACAGGTTTAGAATGGGCAAAAATAGACAATAGAACAAAAAAAACTATTTACTCTCCTATTGATGATGAGCCTATCGCTAGTGTAGAATTAGCTACTCCACAGGATTACGAGATTGTTGTACAAAAAGCTCAGGAGGCTTTCAAGATATGGCAAAAGATACCTGCCCCCAAACGTGGCGAAATTATCAGGCAAATCGGAGATAAACTGCGTGCTTACAAAGAACCTCTTGGTAAACTTGTTACCTACGAAATGGGTAAAATTTTGCAAGAAGGCTTGGGAGAGGTGCAAGAAATGATAGATATCTGCGATTTTGCCGTAGGGCTTTCTCGTCAGCTTTATGGGCTTACTATGCACTCGGAGCGTCCTATGCATCGTATGTATGAGCAATGGCATCCGTTGGGTATTGTAGGAATTATTTCAGCTTTTAATTTTCCTGTGGCAGTATGGTCGTGGAATGCTATGATTGCCGCTGTTTGCGGCGATGTATGTATATGGAAGCCATCAGAAAAAACACCTCTGACAGCAATAGCCTGCCAGCATATCATTGCAGATGTACTCCGTGCTAATAGTTTGCCCGAAGGAGTGTTTTGTCTTATTTTAGGTGATGCTTCTATCGGAGAATTGATGAGTAAAGACCACCGATTGCCGCTTATTTCAGCAACAGGCTCTACCCAAATGGGTAAAAAAGTAGCCGAAGCTGTCGCCAAGCGTCTAGGTAAAAGCATATTAGAACTTGGTGGAAACAACGCAATTATTATTACCGAAAATGCTAATTTGGAAATGGCTATCCGAGCAGTACTGTTCGGAGCCGTAGGTACCGCAGGGCAAAGATGTACTAGTACCCGTCGTCTCATAGTACATGAAAAAGTATATGAAGAAGTAAAAAATCGCTTAACTAAAATCTATCCTACTTTGCCTGTTGGCAATCCGTTAGATAGCAAAACGCTAGTAGGTCCATTGATTGATAAAGAGGCTGTGAAGGCTTTTCAACTCGCTCTGCAAAAGGTTCAACAAGAAGGAGGAAAACTACTTGTAGGTGGAGAGCTACTCGAAAGAAAAGGTAATTATGTACAACCTGCTATTGTAGAAGTAGAAAATCATTATCCAACCGTACAAGAAGAAACTTTTGCTCCTATTTTGTATCTTATCAAATATCAAGGCAGTGTTGAAAATGCAATAGCTATCCAGAATGATGTAAAACAAGGACTTTCCTCAGCAATTTTCACTACCAACCTTTTAGAAGCAGAAGTCTTTCTTTCTTGTGTAGGTTCGGATTGTGGCATTGCGAATGTGAATATTGGTACTTCAGGAGCAGAAATTGGAGGGGCTTTTGGCGGTGAAAAAGAAACAGGAGGAGGCAGAGAATCCGGCTCTGATGCTTGGAAAGCCTATATGCGTAGGCAAACCAATACTATCAATTATGGCAGCGAATTACCTTTGGCACAAGGTATTAAATTTGACTTTTAGCGAAACATTTCTTTTGCTTAAATCTTTTTTTGTATATATTTGTTTGAAGCACTTAAATATAAAAAGTATGGCTACGCAAAAAACCTACAGAGCGATTATGCTCATTGATGACAATGAAATAGACAACCTGATAAACCAAAAAATTATTGAGGCGGCTAATATTTGCGACTATATTTTTACGCACACAGGGGGTAAAAGTGCTATTGAATTCTTGCGTAACATTGAAAAAATCGCACCCATAACAGGAAACCAAGGCTTACCCGAACTTATCTTCTTGGATATTGATATGCCTCTTATGGACGGCTTTCAGTTTCTTGATGAATTTGAAACACTTAGCCCTGCCACCAAAGAATATTGCAAAATAGTAATGCTCACCTCTTCTATCAATCCGCAAGATATGAGCAAATCTAAAAAATATCAGTATGTAAAAAAATACCTCAATAAGCCACTTTCTCCTGAAAGTCTAAAAACTCTGAATGTCTGATACTTCAAAGTAGTTATGCTTTGAACTTTGCTTTTTGGGCTATTAAATCAAACTATGAAAGCATCTTGTTGTATAGCGTGCATGGTTTTATGGGCTTTCTTAGCTAAATCCCAAAATGTTCAAATTTTGAAGCAACCCTCCACAATTACAATCTTTTTATTGTCGCAACTCAACTCCTCTTTTCGTGAAGTAAATCTCAACATCACCCCTGACGGTAAATATTTGTTTTTTATGTCTTCTCGTGGCCAAATGCCTTGGAGTAACTCCCGTTACACTCGTTTTAAGGGCAAATGGGAAGCCGATGGAGATATATGGTATTCTGAAAGAATAGGTAAAACTTGGCAAAGTCCTAAGTGTTTAAGTGAAAATATCAATACTAGTTCAGGAGAAGATGAACCCAACATATCGCCCGATGGTAGAACCGTGTATTTTCAGAGTTGGAACAATTGGCAAAGAAACGGCGGTCCTTATTACAAAGCTGATAGAGTTGGCAATAATCATTGGGTAAATGTAAAAGGCTTGGGAGGGGGAATTACCTCTTTTTTCAAAGATAGAGAAGATAAGGACCTAGAACTTGCCACAGACGGAATGACTATCTCGCCTGACGGAAAAACAATGGTTGTTGCCGTAGGCAAGTACGATGGCAATATGGATTTGTTCGTTAGTTTTTTCAAAAATGGCGTTTGGACTTACCCCAAAAAACTATCTATTTCTACTCCTCTCGATGAACGCTCTCCCTTTATTGCCGCCGATGGCGAAACTTTGTATTTTGCTTCCAATGGCTACAAAGGTTTTGGCGGTCTGGATATCTACAAAGTAAATCTCAACGATTTGCTAGCAGGCAAAAATCCTACCATTTACAATGTGGGTTCTCCTTTCAATACTGCCCAAGATGATTATGGCTTTATTGTTACTTCTGACGGCAAAGAAGTGTATTTTATTCGCAATAGTGATATTTATATGGCTGATGTCAGCCAATCTCCTCCCGAAATGAAGCCTAACTATACTTTCATTATCAAAGGTATCGTACGCAATGCCCGTACTAAAGCCCCATTGCGTAAAGAAATCAACTTTTATGAAAATAATATCAACTTTGCCACCGAGTACAGCAAAGCAGGTACAGGCGAATTGATGATTATCATCAAAAAGAAAATAAAAAATTTTGAAGCAACTTTCGATGGCGATAGCAAATTTAAGCCGTTCAAGAAGATGTTTCATCCCAAATCCAACGAGAACATTATTGAAATCATCATTGATCTTGAACCTATTGATAAGCCCACTGAAGTAGCTACTAATAACCCTCCTGCTAAAACACAAAAAGATTTACAACTACTACGCAAGCAAGAAGAAGGACGGAAAAATGATGAAGAATTACGTAAAAAACGCAATGAAGAAAAAAACAGAAATAAGGAGGCGGCTTGTAGAATGTGATTTTTGTAGAAAAGTTTGGTAAAAATAACAAAAATCTCTAAATTTGCCGTTCAAAATTTGGAAGGCAATGACAAAAATCAAACATTTGGAAGAAAAGGCTAAAAAGAAAGCCCAAGAACAAACCAATAACTCTCCCGTAGAATTTACCCAAGCAAAAGAAAGCGAGGTAAACGCTCAAATCATTTGGAATAAATCAGAAGAGTTTTTCAGCCGCAACAAAAAAAATATTACCATTATTCTGACGATAATTTTGGTGGTAGTGGGGGGGTATTTGGGCTGGCGTTACTACATTAGTGAGCAAGAAAAATCTGCTTCTGCCAAACTATTTCCTGCTGAACAATTTTTCAGAAATGATTCGCTTGCCAAGGTTTTGAGAGGCGAAGGTAAAAAATACTGGTCGGCTCCAAAAGTCGCTCAAGAATATTCTCTTACCAAATCTGCTGATTTAGCACATTTTTATTCAGGAATAGCCTATTTGCGAGAAGCAAAATTCAAAGAGGCTATCAAAGAATTGAAAAGTTTCAGTAGTTCTGATAAAATTATTCAGGCAAGAGCCTATGCCCTGCTTGGCGACGCTTATATGGAGCTAAATCAATTAGATAATGCTATCAATTATTACCGTAGAGCCTCCAACTATTATATCAATCAGTTTTATTCACCTATGTATTTGAGTAAATTAGCTTTGGCTTATGAACTGAAAAACGATTATAAGAATGCCATTGCAGTGTATGAAGAGATTATCAAAGAACATTATAATTCGCAAGAGCGTCCCAATGCCCAAAAATACAAAGCACGTCTGGAAGCAATGATGTTAAAATAAGCGTATATTTCGGAAATAAAAAATACGTTTTTGTTTTTTTACAGGAGTAATTTTTTATTTTTTATCTTTTTCTGTTTTCAAATCTTTGGGATTTGAAGGCAGTTTTTCGTCTTTTACACGAGGTTCTTCTTCCAAACTTGGCGGGAAACCATTGAGCTGTCGCCAAATTTCGTACCAAATCGGTACATCTCGGAGCATAAACCAGCCATAAACCCCTGTACCTATACGCAATTGGTTGGGCCAAGGTCTATCATTTTTATCAGGAATAACTAAAATGCGGTATTTATTGTCTTTGGTATTCACGTAATCAATCACTGCTACTTCGCCGCCAAAAGTACCTATGCTTACTGCGGGCCATCCTGAAAATTGCAAGGCAGGAAATCCATCAAATTCTAGACGTACTTTGGTACCCTTGGTAATCAATGGCAAATCCATTGCTTTTACATACAACTCAACAGCTTTTTGAGGCTGTGCAGGCTGAATAGTAACAACTGCTTCGCCTTCTTTCACCTGCTCGCCAATACCAGCTCGTAAAGCTTTTACAATATAGCCTGATTGTGGTGCTAAAATAAAATAGCGTTGGTTACGAATGTTGATGCTAGCAAGTTTATTTTGCTTTTCGGCTAGTTCGGCTTTGGTGTTGGCAAGATAAGACTGATAGTAGCTTTTTTCAGCTTCGGCTTTCTGTATCTTACCAATATAGTCAGCATAAATATTATTGTAATCAGCTATGCTTTGGTAGAGTTCATCTTTGCTGGCAAGCAATTTGTTTTTAGCAGATAGAAACTTATTGAGTTTTTCTTGGTAAGTCGCTTCTCGCTTCAAGAAATTGTTTTGTGCAATTACGCCCGTTTTCACCATTTCCACAGCATTTTTGTACTGTTGTTCTTCTAGTTCTAATTGCACTTTGGCATTGTAGAGTTCTATGCTATCAATAGCTACTTTATTACGATTTTGGTCAATTTTGGCTTTGGCTTTTTCCAGGCTTGCCATTTGTGCTTGCCTGAAAGCAACAATTTGGTTTTCTATGGCAATAATATTTCTTTGGGTAGCTTGAATGCTCTCGCTTTTTGCAATTACCTGCTCTTCTAGACGTTTAGTAAGTTCGGGGTCGAAGTATTCAGTTTTTACCTCCTCCAAAACTAGAATAGTATCACCTTGTGCTACAAATTGCCCTTCTTGAATTTTCCATTCTTTAATCTGTCCAGCAATCACAGCAACTACATCTTGGGGGCGATCTTGAGGTGCAAAGGCAGTTATCCTACCTCCCCCTCGAACATTTTGTTGCCAAGGCAAGAACATACAAAAAAGAATGAAGATCAGTATGCCAACAATCCAATAGGTAAGTATTCTTGCACTTTTAGGAGTTTGCACCAAATGCAAAGAATACACTTTTTTTTCGACTTCTTTGGCATTGATAGTTTCGTTTGAAATTCTTAGCATAGTTAGCTTTCTTATTTGCAACTATAAAGAAACGCAAAAATTTTGAGTTTGCCAAGAAAATTTTACTTTTTACGATAGGGCTTTTGCCCCACTACATTACCTGCGGGCTCGTAGTTACAGACCCATATTTCCTCATCTCCGCAGTAGGCTACACCACAACCTACTTTTTTAGTATTTTCCCAAATAAGTTGCGTGTAATGCCCACACTTGCTCCAATGTCCATTGCATTCCAATTTTTCAAAATTGAAGTATTGTTTTTCTGAGGCCCAACTATCAACTGCTTTTTGTGGGGAAGAACGTTTTGACCCCTTGTACCAATAAATGTTTTCACCATATTCATTGGTACTATGTTTCATTATACAGTTTCTTTTTTTGAGTTCATTTGCCCAGTCTTGGGCTACTTTGGCAAGTGCACTAGACCATTTGAGGGGTGGTAAGCCCAATTCTGCTCTCCAGTAATTGTGCCTTTCTGTTATGCCTTTCATATTTTCAGGCTCCTTATCATCTTGCAAAACCACAGGAAAGCGATAGCTTGTAAGTAGCAACAAGCAAAATACAAGAACTGAAAGCAAAAAAATTAGTATATTTTTCATAAGCATACTTTTTTACGAAAATTTGACTATTTTTGCAAGCCACAAAATCAGTGCCAGAATGGCAAATACTCTTTCATTTTTTCAAAAACGAGATTTGGGCGAACTTATTGGCTTTACATTCAAATTTATAGGCAAAAACTTTGTTCATTTTTTTACAACTATCTTCATTACCCATTTACCTATTTTTGCCTTTATTTATTGGTGTGTCAAATCAATTTTTACAACTAATTTTTTGATGAGTCTTATCAGCCTCATTATGGAAAGCCCTATTCAAATTTTTATTACTGTATCTGTCTTTGGTTCTATTTTCTTACTTGTATATGCGTATAGCACGAGCATTTTTTTAAATTATTACCTTTTGAGTGAAAACGATACAAGCAAAAAACCGAGTATTACAAAAGTGCTACAAGCTACGTTCCGAAATTACCATAGAGTTTTCATCACTTATGTTGTTTATGGTTTGCTTTTTTTGGCTTTAATGATACTGACAACCTTTCTCAATTTTGCTTTCGGTCAATTAGGGGATATGGATATCTTTTATA
>CALLAC010000013.1 GCA_938002655.1 uncultured Cytophagales bacterium | reverse complement strand
ATTTGCAGTGAAAATGCTGTTTAATCGCTATTTGAGGGCTTTTTTATTCGCAGTTTGAGCAGTGTCCTAAAATCTGACTTTGGGGTTTAGCTCACCTGCTATTTCTTTCATTAGCCACCATTCATTTTCAGAAAAGCTATTACTGCTCACTACCGTAGGAATGTTGAAATCTCCTAAAACTTTCTCTACAAAGCCAAATTGTTCTTTCTGCTCGTAGAGTTTTGTACCTTTCAGGAGCATCAGCGGAAAGGCAAGGATATTTTCTGCATTTCTTTGCAAAAGCCAATCTATTCCATACTGAAAACTTTCCAAAGTTTGATAAGGTAAGCCATAAATCATACTAATTTCATACGAAATCCCTTTTGCATTGAGTTCGTTAATTGTTTCTTCTACAACTTTTAAGTTGTTCGGACGCTCAATGGCATAAAATTCCTTTTCTACTACGGTTTGCAAGCCAAACTCTAAATTGATATTGATTTTTTCGGCTAAATCAAGAAATTTTCTACCCAGTGCATTTTTTAAATTTTCAAAGCGTACCTGAAACGAAAAAATCGTATTCATTTGCAAGCGAGCAATTTCTTCTAAAATGAGTACAGCATTTTTGCCTCCGTTGAAAATTGGGTCTAACACATTGACTTTCTGCACGTTTTTTTCTTTGAAAAAAGCTAATTCCTCAAAAATTTTATCCAACTCGTGTTTGTAAACCTTCCCTTTTTCCAAATCTCGGTGAGCACAAAACGTACACACATACGGACAGCCTCGCTGTGTTTCCCAACGTATCATTTTTGTATTTTGCTCAATAGGAAACTCTCCTGTTAAATACACCGAAGGGATTTGCGAAAATGTTACTTCACTTTTCAGTATTTTCTTTTCGATGGGGCGAGGCATTAGGATAGCTTCTAAAAGGCTTTTCTCGGCATAACCTTTTATGTAAATATCGGCTTCGGGGTATTCTTGGAAAAGTTGCTCGGGGCGATTGGTGTAAGAAATTTGATACCCACCAAGTACAATTTTTCCTTGAAAACCACTTTTACGTATAATTTGCAAAAAATCTTTCATCACATATTCGTTCCATACGTAGCAAGAGATAGCCAGTGTATCGTAGCGGTGTAAGTCTAAATCTTCTACTAAATCCCACAGAAACTCGTTAGTGATGTTATTACGATAGTGCCACATATTGATACTTTTGCTTTCGGCTATAAATTCGGTGCCGTAACGAGTGTCTTGTTTCAGATAGGCAAGCAGAGAGGCGACTGCCAAAGACTTGGGCAGTTCGCCTTCTCTGATGAGGTCAAAAGAAATAATAAGTGCTGTTTTCATCGGGGTTTTCAAGGTTGAGGTAGAAATAGGTTTCTCGGAATTGTATTCTTAAAAATTTTTCGTAGCAAGCCCAGTACGCTGTAATAAAGTGCTTTCCGTATCTGACAATGATTAGATAAGGTTCGTGTGGATTGGGGATAAAATAGTAGGGAGGAGTAACTACAATTTTATCTTCTTCGTGAAAAATTTTGTGCAAAATGAAATCACAGTTGTGAGCAAGGTTGCGTTCTATCATACCTACAAGGCTTTCAGAAATTTGCCTTTCTTGGCATCTTCTTCTGAAGTGTGGAGTTCTGAAAAAGTGTTTTCCCATAGTTTTACAGATTTTTGAGGTTTTTAAGGGTTTTTTGGAGCATTTCAAGAGTGTATTCGAGCATAAGAGTCTCTAAAAGTTTTTCGTAGCTGTTGTAACCGAGAAATTGAGCAATGAGCTGTTCGTTGTGTGGTTGGAGTTGGTAGGAGGGCTTGCAAGAGCCGTAGCCAAAAAACCGAAACAGCGTATTTGCATCTATCCCAATTAGTTCGGCGAGTCTTACGAGGTCTTTTCTCAAAAGTTTTGGAGAGATGCTTTGGAGAATTTCAGCAAAACGCTTATCTTGCTTTGTTGCGTTTTCTAGAATTTTCTTTTGAAGTTTTTCCTTGATTTTAGGGTGCATAGTTGCTTGGGTTTAGGGTTTCGCCTAAACCTTTACAAAGCCCGTGCAACGTGCCAAAAAAATTTCAACGTCTGAAATAAGAAAAGAGGAATTTTACTTTAAAAAGCAAAGCAAAATATACTTTTTATGACACAAAATTTTGCCGATTTATTTGATTTGTGCGAGTTTTTAGCAAGCAATGCCCATATTAGAGAAGTGCTGACCGAGCCAAATGGCAAAGAAAGCAAGCAACAAAAGCTCATTAGTGGTATTTGCCAAGCTATTGCAAACGAAAAATCAAATGAAGAAACCTACCAAAATCTTCATCAAGACAAGAATTTCTCCAAAAACTTTTCCGATTTGGTTGATGATGCCACCGAAACACTTTTAGAAAAATTACAAAATACGATTGCACATCTAAACGAGCACTTGCCCGAAAACAAATTACGAGAACTGCCCGAAAATCTTTTGCAAGAAATTACTGCCCAAAAAGCTCTCAAAATGATATGGACAGCCGAATTTTTGTTGGAAGGCAGACAATTCGGGATAGTTGAAAAAATCTTTAAGGAAGTCAAAAAAATTGTGCAGAAAAACAAAATTTACTACCTCTACGACAAAGTTTTTGATTTGGAAATGCGATTGGCAAGTTTTAAAATTGTCCATACACCGCACCTCATCAATTACAAACAACTTAAAAGCGTTTTGCGAGATTTCTTTGAGACGGCTATTCACTTTTATGCGAAAAAAAGTCAGACCGAAGAAATAAATACCGACCAACGAAATTTTGAGCAAATACGCCACGAACTTGAACGCATCGCCGAAAAAGAATATGATGCCCTCGAAGAAAAACGCAACAAACTGCTCAATCTGTTTCAAAAAGAAGCCTACGAGGAAGATATTTACCGAAGCCTGAAAGAATTTTTAGGTTTCAGACTGCAACAAGTCCAAGAAGAAAAAGATTATGATTATTGGAAAAATACTTCGCAAGATGGTTTTTTTGGCTTTTCATTTTACAATTTACTGCTTATTTTTCTGCAAATCAGCGAAAAAGCCCGATTGCGTATTCAAGCCATTGAAGACCTCACCGAAATCTATAAAGAACAATACGATAGCTTTACAGCCAACCCTCTGGGGCATCTGTTTAGCCTTTTGCTACTGATTAGACATTTGTTTGAAACCCTTAAAAAAGCCGATTTTGAAGAAAGTAAACGTATTTTAGAACTTATACGCAAAGAAAAACGCTTTTTCCAACACAATGAAGACCTCCTTTTTACGAGTTTTGGGTATTTTTTAGAAAATCTAGTTTTCGGATTAGAACACCGCCAAATCAATGAGCAACTCAAACAAAATCCTGATTGGTCGGAAACGGAAGTTTTGGAGTTCAGAAGTAAAAAAATCGCCGAAAATCTCAAAATTTTTTCCCAAAAGCATATTGCTAATCTCTTGTGGCGATTTGAACTCAATAATATTTTACTCAATTTCCGCCTCTGCATTTACCAAAATAACGAGGAAAATAGAAAAATTTGCCTGCAAAGCATAGAGCAAATGTGTTTGCAAGTAAATTTTGATAAAAAATTTCCCCACTATTGGGCAGATTTGAAGCTAATGGCAGGCATCTTATTTTACAAAGAAAAAGATTTGAAACAAGTAGATACGCTACTCAAAAAAGACCTTGCCAATTTTCAAAGACGCACCGAATACAAATTAAATGCTTTTCAGGAGGCGATGAAGGCAATTTTACAAAAAAATGAGCCTACGCTATCGCAAGCCTACAACAAAGGAAAAGAAAAACTCGCCCAAACCCAAGCCGAAGGACTTTTAGAGCAAGCCATGCTATGGTTTTTTGAAGAAGGCTTGAATGTAAGCAAACGCACCCAAAAAGTTACGCAATTTGCTGAACCCGTGCAAGTAGTAGAAGAAAACAAAGACCCCGTTTTAGCCAAAATAATGCACTACAAGCAAAGTATTTTGCTGTATTGTCAGTACCTTACCTTGCAAGATTGGGAAAATTGGAAGGCACTTTTTGCCGAAAACGTGCATCTCTACATCAAACTCTACGACCATACGCCCGAACATATTGCCAAGAATTTGCAAAATTTTTTCAAAAACCGAAAAAATATTCATTATTCTGCCCAAATAGAGCATCTGCAAGTGAAAATCTATGGCGATTTAGCCATCGTGCCGATAGTATTGGGCTGGCAACACAACGGGCAAGCCCCCTACCAAGCCGAAGTAGAAACGTATTTTTACTTTGATGATACAGGCAAAATCCGAGTGGTGCAAGAAAATAAAATCCTTGCACAACAGGGAGTTTTCTAAAAATTACGAACTTTGCCGAATAAAAAAACACTTTATGCTTACTATTCACAATCTGTCTTTTGCTTTTGGCGGCAGAATTTTGTACGAAAATGCCTCTTTACAAATCAAACCCAAAGATAGAATCGGCTTGATTGGCTTGAATGGTACAGGCAAATCTACCCTTTTACGTTTGATTGCAGGCGAGTACCAACCTGATAGCGGTGCCATTAGCCGAAGCAAAGAGTGTACTATTGGCTTTCTAAACCAAGACTTGCTCTCGTATCAAAGTCAGGAGTCTATTCTGAAAGTAGCTATGCAAGCCTTCGAAAGGCAAAATTTTCTGCAAGAGCAAATTCAGAAAGTCCTTTCAGAAATGGAAACAAATTATGGCGAGCATCTTTTGCATAGATTAAGTGCTTTACAAGAAGAGTTTGCTATGCTTGATGGTTACAACCTCCAATCGCAGGCAGAAAAAGTGTTAGCAGGTTTAGGTTTTCGTACCGAAGACTTACAGAAGCCCTTGCAACAATTTTCAGGGGGCTGGCGTATGCGTGTGATGCTTGCCAAACTTTTACTGCAAAAACCTGCCTTACTTATGCTTGATGAGCCCACCAACCATTTAGATTTACCTTCTATTGAGTGGCTCGAAGAATATCTTGCTGAATACGAAGGAGCAGTTTTAGTGGTTTCGCACGATAGAGATTTTTTGGATAATACTTGCGAAACGATTGTAGAAGTTGCTCAAAAGAAACTCAATGTGTACACAGGCAACTACTCCGATTATTTAGAACAGAAAGCCGAAAGAGCAGAAATACAAAGAAATGCCTATCAAAATCAGCAAACAATGATACGCCAAACCGAACGTTTTATCAATCGTTTTCGTGCCAAAGCTACCAAAGCTCGTCAGGTACAATCTCGGATAAAAATGCTAGAACGCCTAGAACGCATTGAAGAAGTAAAAGATGAAAATATCAAATTGCATTTTCGTTTTACTTTTTCCCAAAATTCGGGCAGGCAAGTGGTAGAGCTTAAAAATCTTTCTAAAAGTTATGGCTCTTTACAAATTTTCAAAAATGCCTCTATTGCCATAGAAAGAGGCGATAAGATTGCCTTTATCGGGGCGAATGGAAAAGGGAAATCTACCCTTTTACGTATTCTGCAAGGTTCTGAAAATTATGAAGGAGAAATTAAGTGGGGATATAACGTAAAAAGCACTTATTATGCCCAACATCAAATTGAAGCACTTACATTGGATAATGACTTACTCACCGAACTTCATCAGACAGGCACCACTCGTACCGAAGTTGAGTTGAGAACCATTTTAGGATGCTTTTTATTTTCGGGCGAAGACGTATTCAAGAAAATTTGCGTGCTTTCGGGTGGAGAAAAATCGCGTGTAGCTCTTGCCAAAACACTTCTTTCTGATGCTAATTTTCTGCTATTGGACGAGCCCACCAACCACTTGGATATGATTTCGGTCAATATTCTTGCACAAGCACTCAAAAACTTTCAAGGAACCTTCATTGTTGTCTCTCATGACCGAAACTTTATCCGAAAAATAGCCAATAAAATTTGGTATATTGAAAATCTGCAAATTAAAGAATTTTTGGGTACCTTTGACGAATACGAAATTTGGCAAGAGGAACAAAAACAAAAAAAGAGCAAAGAAGAAGAAATTGTGCAAGAAAAAACCATAGAAAAAAATAAAGCTATTTCTGTGCAAACTACCCGAAACATTCAGAAACAACAACAAAAAGCTATTGAAAAAATTGAACAAGAAATTACCATTTTAGAAACAGAAAAATCCCGACTTGAAAATGAACTTTCTAACCCTATAATTTATGAGCAAATAGCTTTACTTGAAGAAATCCAAAAAAAATATCAGCAAACTTGCAAAGAACTTGACGAAAAAATGCAAGTATGGGAAAGTATGTTTCAGGAATAATTTTGAAGATTTTGAAAAAAAATTGTTTTTTTTAAACAATTTTACGAACTTTTTCGTATATTGGAGGAAGATTTTTTGCTATCATATGCTCAATCTCTCTGTTACGATTGATAAACACTCAGGTTTTTGCTTTGGCGTAGTCTATGCTATTGAAATGGCAGAAGAAATTCTGAACCAAGAAGGTAAGCTGTATTGTTTGGGTGATATAGTACACAACGACGAAGAAGTAAAACGTCTCCAAGCCAAAGGCTTGAAGATTATCAATCACGATATGCTCAAATCGTTGCGAAATGAAAAAGTACTCATCCGAGCTCATGGTGAGCCCCCCTCCACCTATCAAATTGCCCTTGAAAACAATTTAGAACTCATTGATGCTTCATGCCCAGTGGTACTCAAACTGCAGAATCGTATCAAGAATTCTTATGATAAAAATGAAAAAATTTACATATACGGAAAACATGGACACGCCGAAATTGTAGGACTTTTAGGGCAAACACACAACGAAGCAATCGTATTTCAGGATATAAGCGAACTAGAAATTGAAAAACTCCCACCCAAAATTACGCTTTATAGCCAAACTACAAAAAGTACAGATAAATTTTATGAAATCAAAGCACTCTTAGAAAAGCAAGGTATAGAAGTAGAAGCTAATGATACAATATGCAGGCAGGTCTCGAACCGTGACATTGAATTGCGAGATTTTGCTAAATTATTTGATAAAATCATCTTTGTAGCAGGAACTAAATCTTCTAATGGCAAAGTGTTGTACGAAGTCTGCAAACAAACAAATGCAAATACGCATTTTGTTTCTCACCCCAACGAGGTGAAAAAAGAATGGTTCAACGAAGGCGAAAAGGTGGGTATCTGCGGAGCTACCTCTACCCCTATGTGGCTAATGGAAGAAGTAAAAGCCATTATTGAAAAACTATAAATTTATGCAAGGTACTATCCATTACTGTCTTGAAGAAACTATCATTCAAAAATATGGTAAAGAAAAGTGGCAAGAATGCCTCAAATCTTGCAATTTGCCACCTAACTATTCTTTTATTACCCAACTCAAAGAAGATATTGATGAAAAACAAACCATTAACTTCATATTCAAATCTGCTGAAATACTAGGAATTTCTTTACAACAGCTATTTGATGATTTTGGTGTCTATTGGTGTACAGAATATGCTCCTAAATTGTATTCAGGCTTCTACATAGGATGTAATACTACCAAAGATATGGTTCTTAAACTAACTAAAATTCACGAAATGTTTGGTAAATTACGTGAAACAGCCTTGCCACCTCGCTTTGAATACAAAGAGCTTGCACCTAACAAATACGAAGTAACTTATATTTCCCAACGCAAACTCTTTGATTTGTACATATCGCTTGTGAAAGGATTAGACGTGTATTTCAATAATCAAACCCAGATTGAAAAAATTTCAGAAAACAAAGCTATCATGACTTTCAGCCACTATTAAATTATATTGTACCTATGGAACTTTTTATCAACATATTGCTAATGATTGCTACTTTTTTTCTGATGGAAGGAGTAGCCTGGGCTACACACAAATACGTAATGCACGGTTTTCTTTGGTGTTGGCATGAATCGCATCACAGACCTCGCAAAGGTTTTTTTGAGAAAAATGACTTGTTTGCAGTAGTTTTTAGTATTCCTTCTGTTGCTACGATTATTGCAGGTTTTGAGTTTGAAAACCTTGCTTTTCTGAAATGGATAGGTTTTGGTATATTAGGCTACGGCATTTTTTATGTACTTTTCCATGATATTTTGGTGCACAGACGTGTAAAGATTAAATTTGTTGCTAGAAATCCATATCTCCGTCGTATGATACGAGCTCATAAAATTCATCATAAGCATCTAGGAAAAAAAGGTGCTGAAGCCTTTGGGTTTTTGTACGCTCCTCCAAAATACGCCCCCAAAGATGTAAATGAGAAAGTTGAACTCGAATAAATCCTATATTCTCTAACGAAAACAAAATATTTTCGGTAAAAAGCGATTGCTACACCAAGCAATCGCTTTTTTATCTTTACTTAAAGAATTGATTTACAATTTTTTAACGAAAATATGTCAAAAAAATTTTCAAATAAATTTAACATATCCAAAACTTTTCGTTCTTTTTTTTGGAAAATTCCTAGAAATTTTTTACCTTTTTTGCGGTATTTTTTAAGTTTAACACTAGTGCTCAACACTTTATGAAAAATTTACTTCGAATTTACCTGATACTAATATCTTGGCAAGTTTATGCACAAGAAGATTCTTCTAGTATAAAGTTATTCACAGCTACTCCAGAAGAACTTCTGAAAATTCCTGTCAAAGAGGCACAAGAAGTAAGCATTGCTTCCAACGTTGTGAAGGATATCAACAAACAACCTGCCTCAGTAACCGTAATCACCAAAGAGCAAATTCGTTTGAGCGGTGCAAGAACACTTTCCGAAGCTCTCACGCTTTTGGCTCCTGGCTATTTTGCAGTTGAAGACCAAGACGATTTAATTGCAGGTTTCAGAGGCTTGGCTCCTGATAATAACTCCAAAGTTTTAATGCTTATCAATGGACAAAACTTAAATACAGAATTTTTTTGGGGACCACCTGACGCCATTTTGAATAGCTCAAATTTAGAATATATTGAACGAATTGAAGTCATACGTGGACCAGGCTCGGTTACACTCGGACAAGGAGCCTTGTTGGGAGTTATCAATATTATTACCAAAGACGGCAAAGATGCCGAAAATGCAGGTTACGAACTTTCTGCATCAGCAGGTTTGAACGACTTTTACAATGGAAGTGTAGGTATCAAAATCAACACCAAAGGTATTCGTTCTTATACTTATATTTCAGGACTTTCCTATCATGGGCAAGCTCTTCGTAACGAGGGTTGGGCGGCACAGCAAGGTAATCAGGGATTCGCAGGAGGAAAAGTAGCTGATATGGGACACAGGCTGCGAAGAAGTCAAAATACTACTATTATCAATAGTACCCAAGTCAAAGATTTAGTTATCAATATCTTAAAAACAGGGCAACGCCGCGACCTTTATAACTTCTATCGCGACCGCGAAGTCATTCGCCAAGATTTACTTTCACTTACTTTAGGCTACAACTTTAAAATTTCCGAAAAAATCAATAACATAAGCAGTGTTTCTTTCATCAACGACGATTACGGCTTATACTCGCTTACAGGCACTACTATGGGCGGAACAGCTGAACAACGTTACGGAGTAAAGAGTGTTTTCAGTTTAGACATATGGAAAAACAATAAAACTGCCATAGGGGCAGAATACAGAATCTTTGCTATGGGCTTACCCAACCGAGCTGGTAACAACTACATTGCCAATGTAGTAGGTTCGTTTAACCCCGCTACCGCTAATCAAGATCTAACAATGGCATATAGGCAAAATATTACCTTATTGAGCATTTTTGGTGAAAATTATTTCAGTCCAACAGAAAAACTAGACTTTTTCGCCGCCTTTCGCTACGACCAACATCCTTTTTGGGGGCAGAATATTTCGCCTCGTTTGGGAATAATTTTTACTCCCAACCAGAATTTTTCGGTACGTGCATCTTATCAAGCAGGTTTTCGTGGAGCTGTTGGATTGCACTATTCAGGGGGCTATCGCCGAGACGGTTTCCTGCGTGCCGAAAACTATACACTGGTAGATGCCTCGAACATACCCAATGCCCGAAATATAGACTTAATAGCCCCTGAACGTATCAATAACATTGAGCTCGCTTTTCAGTGGAATGCGATACCTAATCTTACAATTCAAACCGTAACTTTTTACAACATCGTAGAGAACGTAATTGATGTAGGTGTATTTTATCAAGATCCCAACGACTTTACAATGGTCAATATTGGTTCAGATATCCCTGGCGATTGGAACGGTTATTGGTTCTTCAAAAATACCCCCGGCACTTTTTCCCAAATTGGCAACGAAACTATACTCAGTTTCAAACATGAAAAAGTGTACATCAATTTAAGTAATGCCTTAGTAAAAGTAATGGAAGCAACTACAGAGCAGAAAAATTTAGCTATCAATGCCAATAGTATGTATCTTGCCGCTGATGAAAATAAAAAACTCCATTACAAAGCTTTTCCTGAAAACGTAACACGTTTGAGTGTGATAGCTAAACCTTTAAAAAATTTCAATGCAGGACTCCATTCTGTTTACTATTCGCGTTGGTACTCACCAGCAGGTACTGTTGCCCAAGGAGGCTTCGTGCTTAATGCTGGTGTAGGATACGATTTTACAGAAAAAATTTCTCTAGACTTTCAAGCTAAAAACCTGACCAACAATACAAATCTATATCCCATGAACAGTAATGCAGGCGGACCAGACGTTTCGCCTGGAACGCCCGGGTGGGAAAATACTACCTTTTGGGCTACGCTTCGTTTAAGGTGGTAACAGAAACTAAAATTTTACACGTATGTTTAAGCTATTATTTTTTAATCTTCTTGCTGTGCTGTCTGTACTGTATGCGTATGCACAAAATGATAGCACTCAGATTAGGCTCTTTACTCCTGAAGTAGGAGAAATTTTGAGGCTCAAAAAAGATGAAGAAGCAGAAATCAAAGTAGTTACAGCTTCGCGTATCAGTGAAAATTTGAGCGATGCTCCAGCAAGTATCACGGTAATTACCCGCGAAGATATAGAAAGATATGGCTATCGAAATTTAGCAGAACTTTTAGCTCGTGTTCCCGAAGTTTATACACATTATACGGGAAACAATTTTGATACAGATTTCAGGGGCTTTTTTACTAATAATACCCGACGAAATGTACTTTTTCTCATCAACGGCCATCGTATCAATGAGCGTTTCCATTTTGGCGATTTTTATGCAGATGTTATTGGCGACTTAAACAATATAGAAAGAGTAGAGGTATTGAGGGGACCTGGCGGTGCCTTGTATGGTAGTGTAGCAGTACAGGGTGTTGTCAATATTATTACTCGTAATGCTGACCCTGTATTTTTAAGTCGTGAAAATCGTACTAAAATTTATTTATACGTCTGCTGTTTTTGAAGAATTAGGTAGAAACTCTATCGTACAACGATATTCGATGGGAACAACTTTTGGTATTACCGACAAAACGAATCTTTCCCTTACACTTTATCGTTTTTCAGGAGGGTTAGAATATGATACCAAAACGGGTAACACAGCTCGCCCTTGGCAAAGTAGTTTTACCAAAAAAGGAGCAGGGCTTGCCGATATTATTTACAGAAATCAAGTATATTTTGATGTTCCTAACGATGGTAGCTTTAATGGAGGTTATGATATTCCTAATTTTGATATGCGTTTTAATAGTGAGTATTTCTCCATAGGAGCGTTTATGCACAGCCGAGCCGTTTCGTGGGTACAACCCAAAGATAATGTAACTTTCAACCACCCCGATAATGATAGACAATGGAGCCACGGTGCCGCTTACATAGAGCTCAAACCTATTACCAAATGGGGAATAACTGCTCGTATTAGCTACAACTTGAGTACTAATCGCGAAATTCAAGATTTTAGCCTTACCGATAGAAACCCTATCAATGGGCAAACGTTGGCTTCCACAGCACTCAATACTTTTCTAAATCCTTTCAGCGGAGGTAATGCAAATAGATTTTTGTTAATAGATGGTAATTTCGTTAGGTATAATACGCTCATAGATGCTTCTTTATTGAATGATAGTACTTTGGCATATAATGGTGGCGGATTACGCATAAATTATGCAGGAATTACCAAATCTTGGGGAGCTGAATTTCAGATGATACCTTATAAAACTGAAAAAATTAACATAAGTTTAGGAGGGAATTTAGAAATTGCCGACTACAAAAATATCCAATGGATTTCAGCAAGAAACAATAAATTTCTTTTCTATCGACCTTCGGGAGGCATTTCTGATAATGGTTGGTACTACGGTTTATGGCTACAAGCTATTTACACCCCTATTCCCAAAATTATCATCACCGCAGGGGTTCGTTACGACTATCAATTTATTAAAGATGCTTATCGTAACTTGGGTAATCAAGTAGTCTATACGTTTAACTCTACCACTGGCGAATACACGCCTATTCAAGCTCAAAATAAAACAGATAAAAACTTCACACCAAGAATTGTTGTGAATTATCGTTTCACAGAAAATACCAATATAAGAGCTATCTTTGCTCGTGCATTTCGGGCAGTGCCACCACAAGAAATAATTCGCTTGCCTTTGGATATTCAGCCTCGCTCCGAAATTACAGATAATTATGAGGTAATTGTAAGCCATAATTTCAATAAAAAGCGAAGCAATGTTTCTTTCAATGTGTTTTATCTGCAAAATAATCGTTTGTATCAATTCAATCCTGCTTTGCAGTCTTTCAATGCGGGTAGTGCTTGGAATAATACAGGTTTTACACTTTCAGCTCACCATAATTTAGAAGCTATTGATTTATGGGGCTCGGCAACGTATTACATTCTTCGACGCCCTTCTGATGCTTTCCCTTTTATGAGAGATTACAAAAATCCTCGTCCAGGAACAGGTATCTTGGGAACTATCGGTTCAGGAGGTGTAGCACCCGTTTATGATCCACTACCCAATATGCTTCTACCTCTGGACTCACCTGACCTAATGATAAAAGGTGGAGCAAGTCATTCTTTCAAAAAAGGAACCGTTCTAGGCTTAGAAGGATACTTTAATGGTAAAATTTTAATGCTTGCTCCTGCTAATAACAATGTAGGAGAAACCCGCCCCGAAGCCATTATTGTACAAGGCAATCAAGTTATTGAAAACCCAGATGTCAATCCTAATAATTTCACCAAACACAAGGTGCCTGCAAGTATTTATTTCAACTTATACATCCGACAAAATTTTGATAGATTGCTCAACATAAAAGGCTTATTTATGGAGCTAAAAGTAAATAATTTGCTAAATTCGCCCGTTTGGAATGTACTAAATTCCGATGCTCAAGGCTGGAATAGTGCCATATTCTACAAGCCTAACCAAATACCTGATTTCGGTAGAAGGTTTATGTTTAGTTTCAATTACGTAATTCACTAAAAACTTTATGTTTATGAAACCTATTAAGTATTCCCTGTTACTCATTTTTACTTGTTTATGCTTGAAAATATTCGCTCAAAATAGCATCAATACGCTACTTGCCGAACTTAACAAAGCCAAAGATATTCCTGAACGTATCAATATTTTAGAACGTTTAGGACTTACTTACCAAAAGCAAAATGCTCATAAAAAAGCCATTGAATATTTTGAGCAGGTGTATCAGTTGCAAGAGCAAAACAATGATAATAACTCTGCTAAAATTGCTATTTTAAATGCAATCGGTAATTCACAAATGGCTCTCAAAGACTACAGCAATGCCCAAAAAACTTATGATAAAATTTTGCGTTTGCAAAAAAAGGAAAATCGTAAAAAAGACGAAGTAAATACTCTACACAAACTTGCTGAAATTTGCGAAGCCGCCGATAAAAATCAAGATGCCTTAAACTATACTTTGGAGTGTTTGCAACTCAACAAAGAACTGGGCGACGAGATGGCAGTTGCCGATACCCACAACAATTTAGGATTTTTGTACCGACAGCTCGGCAACACACAAAAATCTATGGATCACTTTATGGAGGCACTCGCCATTTATGGCAAACTAAGCCGTTTGCGTCCACAGCAGCAACTCACAATGTACACCAATTTGGGCGTAACCTACAGCTACATTGGCAAATTTGATGATGCAGGCGAGTATTTCCAAAAAGCCTATAAAATTGCCGAAAATCAGAAAAATGATTATGAAATTGCCAATCTCTCCAATTACTTAGCTGCTAACAACTACGTTTCGGGAAAAAACAGAAACGCTATTGCTCAAGCTGAAAAAGCCATTTCTATTGCTCAAAATTTGCCCAATGGCGATAATATCTTGGAAGTTAGTTACAATATTTTAGCTCAAATCTATCAAAAAGAAAAAGATTTCTCGCAATACCAAAAATATAACAAACTGTATCAAGATACCCGCGAAAAGATTAGACAGCGAGAAGCCGCTAATCAACAAAAATTGCTTGAAGAACAAATTAACGTAGAAAAGAAAGAAAATGAGCTCAAACAGGATATCGCTGAAAAAGAAAAGCAAGAAATGACCTTGAAACAACTCGCTTTGGAAAGAGAAAAAGCTAAGCAGGAAGCAGATTTGGCTCGTAAAGAAAGCGAAATCAGCCGTGCAAAAGCACTAAACCAAGAACTAGAACGCAAGCGAATAGAACAAGCTCTACTAATCACCAAACAACGAGCAGAAGCCGAAAAACAAAAGCAAGAAAACGAACTTTTGCAACGTGAAAAAGAACTACAAGCCATCAAAATTCAAGCCCAAGAAAAAGAAAAAGTCCTCAAAGAAAAAGAACTTGCCGAAGTAAAAGAAAAAGAAAAAATCGCCAAACAACAAAAAGAAGCCGCCGAGAAAGAAGCCCGTGCCAATGAGCTTATCAACCAACTCTTAATGATTATCATTGCCTTGGCAGTAATAGGGCTTGCCTACAGTATTTACACTTACATACGCATTCGCAAGCAGAAAGAAGCTATTGAACGCCAAGCCCAAGAAATTGAAAAGCAATCCAAAGAAATTCAAAAACAATCGGTGGCTATCCAAGAGCAAGCTAATCAAATCGCCGCTCAAAACGAAGAACTCCGTCAGAATCAAGAGGAAATTATGGCTCAAAGAGATGCCATCGCCGAAAAAAATGCTATCCTTGCCGAGCAAAACGAGAAAATTGAAAAAAGTATCAACGCCGCAATGACTATCCAGCAAGCCATTCTGCCTCATGAAGATAAAATGAAAGACCTACTTGGCGAATATTTCCTTATCTTCCGCCCTCGCGATGTAGTTTCGGGAGATTTCTACTGGGTAGAACAAGTTGAAAACAAAGTAATTGTAGCTACCGTAGATTGTACAGGACACGGCGTACCTGGTGCCTTGATGAGTATCATTGGCAGCATGATGCTTACCAAAGTAGTCAAGCAATATCAGGTCACTGAACCTGCTGAAATTCTTAAAAAATTGGACGAAGAAATCCGCTCTACTCTCCAACAAGACAAAACCGAAAACCAATACGGAATGGATTTATCTGTGTGTGCACTGGAAAAGCAACCCGATGGCTTCACCAAAATTACTTATGCTGGTGCTAAAAGACCTCTTTACTACATAGAAGCTGACCACGACCAAGTTTTTATGCTTAAAGGCGACAGACGCTGCATCGGAGGTTTTCAAAACGAAAATATCCCTTTTACCAACCAAGAACTTCGCCTCAAATC
Organism: uncultured Cytophagales bacterium; assembly: GCA_938002655.1. Lineage (GTDB taxonomy): Bacteria > Bacteroidota > Bacteroidia > Cytophagales > Thermonemataceae > Raineya. The sequence continues at coordinate 44,339 of CALLAC010000013.1, read as the reverse complement.
AGGTAGTTTACTTTATTTGGGTAGCGATGGCTTCACAGACCAAAACAACGCAGAGCGTATCAAACTCGGAGAAGCCAAGTTTAAGTATTTGCTTTCTCAAAACTGCAAGCTACCTATAAACGAACAGAAAAAGCATCTAGAAGCATTTTTAGATAATTACCAGCGTGGTACTATGCAAAGAGATGATATTCTGCTGATGGGTATTAAAATTTGAAAATCTTAACTTTTCTTTTGTAGAGTTTGGCAGTGTAAAAAACTTTCTATACCTTTACACTGCTGACTTGTTGTGGCACGACAAATGTTCTGTAAAAAACCAAATACTCTACCGATGAAAAAAGTAGCGAAGGTTCTGTTGTTTGGCTTTTTAGCATTTGCCTGTGTAAGCCCCAAATTATATGGGCAGCCGGAAACCGCTAAAAACTCAGAAATTGATGCTGAACTTAAAGATTATATCCCCGCAATTCACGACGACCTCATTGCAGAGCGTTTGAAGTGTATAGAAAATGAAATTCCGCTTACTTACAATAATATTGTAAAAAAGCAGATTGAGCGGTTTTGCGTAAAACAACGCAAGCAAATCAAGTATTATTTGATGAGAAAAGACCGCTACTTCCCTATTTTTGAGGAAATTTTGGCTAAATACAATATGCCTGATGAACTCAAATACCTCTCGGTAGTGGAATCGGCTCTTATTCCGAAAGCTACCTCTTGGGCTTCGGCAGTGGGCTTATGGCAATTTATGCCTTTCACAGGCAAAATGTATGGCTTAAAGCAAGATTTTTATATTGATGAACGCATAGACCCTTACAAATCTACCGAAGCGGCGGCTCGCTTTCTGAAATATCTGTATGAAAGATTTGGCGATTGGCATTTAGCTCTTGCCGCCTATAATGCGGGTCCGGGAAGAATAGACCAAGCCATCAAGAGAGCGGGTGGTAAAAGAAATTTTTGGGACATCTATCCTTACATTCCTGCCGAAACACGTGCCTATGTACCTATTTTCATTGCTGTAACTTACGTTTTCAACTATTATCACGAGCATTTTGCCGAACTCCCCGAAGAGGTACATACCTACATTCCTGCCGATACCATAGTGGTCAGTCAGTTTGTTAATGTAAAAGAACTTGCTAAACAATTAGATGTTGATTTTGAGATTTTACAAGTGCTTAATCCTCAACTGAAAAAAAATGTTGTACCTCACCACTATAAAGATTATGCCTTACGTATTCCCAAAGATAAAATAGAATATTTCAACGAACATCGCGAAGAGATTCTAAAAGCCGCTAGCAAAAGAAGTTATCAGTACATTCCCTATCCTACTATTTATAATGAGGCTCTTGCCAGTACCAAAGGTAAAAAGAAAGTTACTCATACGGTACGCAAAGGCGAAACACTCGCTCAAATTGCCCAATTGTATCAAGTACATACTCGCGATGTAATGCTTTGGAACAAACTTCGCTCTCAAAATCTGATGGCTTCGCAACGCCTTGTGTTGTGGATAGAAGAAAAAAACAAAGAGGAAACACCTAAAAATAGCGAAGAAGATTTAGTTCAAAACAATAACAAAACAGAAATTGATGAAAAAGAGGCTCAAAATAGCTCAGAAACCAAAGTTCCTATTCATAAAGTAGCCTTTAAAACCCCACCCGTAGGAGCAGTAGCTACCAACAAAAACACGCTTTCTGCAAGAAAAGCAGTGTACCATGTTGTCAAACAAGGCGATACGCTTTGGAGTATCAGCAAACGTTACAACGGCTCTGTCGAGAAAATCCGAAAATTAAATCCCGAACTCAAAGGCGAAAGTCTTGTCGTAGGGCAAAAAATAAGAGTACATTAGATTGTAATAGTCTTAAATCAAGATAGTGAAATTATGCGTATTAAGTTTACAAAATAATTTCGTTTTTTTTTTTGTAATTTTTTCAACTTTGGCATTATTCATGCTTTACAAATAGTGCAAACCCCAAAAAATGTTTTTATGAAAAAGTCTTTTATCTATTTCACGTTCATAGCTTTGGTAGTCGCAGTTTCTTTTTCTTGTAGAAAGAAAGAAAAAGTAAAACTTCCCAAAGGTGAGGAAGAAGTAGTAGTTCCTTGTTCGGGTCCGCAGTATTTCACAGATAAAAAAACTTTCAGAGCCAATGCAATGGGTGAAAGCCAAGACCAAATGGTTGCCAAACGAAAAGCATTAAGCAATTGTCGCGATGAACTAGCTCGTAGTATCAGTACACGTATAAAAGCAGTTATAGATAACTACATAAACTCTCGTGAGTTCAACAACAAAGAAGAAGTTGAAGAACGCTACGAGAATCTTACCCGCGAAGTTATCGACCAAGAAATCGCAGGAACAAAAACCATCTGCGAAAAGCTCGTAAAAACGCAGCAAGGTACGTACAAATACTATATTGCCATAGAACTCACCACAGACGATTTGCTTGAATCTTACAACAAACGTATGCAAAAACTTTCCCAAGAAGAACGCCTCAAGATTGATTACGATTATGAAAAATTCAAAAAAACCTTTGAGGCTGAAATGGAAAAATTAAGCCAAGGACGCTAACTTTCTATTTTATTTGTTATTACGCAAGCTAAAACTCTACTAAAAAGTAGACTTTTAACTTTCAAGCCCATTTTTAGGTGGTTGTAAATAAACCTTTGCAGAGTAATATGCACGCCTCGTACAGAAGATTTGTCCGCTTTTTTTATTCCTTGGGTGATGTATTAGCTCTGAATTTGGCTTTTTTGATAGCTTATTTTATTCGTTTCAAAAGCTTTGATGGCATTTTTAATGAACCTTATTGGTATGTAGGTATTTATGCAAATATAGTATGGATATGCATTGCTATTTTTGCGAAAACCTACCAAATTTCTCGTTTAGAAGAATATTGGACAATCGTTCGTAAGATACTCAAAGCCATAGCATGGCATTTTGCTCTGATGGCTGTTTTTTTAGTACTTATTCAAGAAAAAGCCTACTCACGTTTTCACCTCATTGTTTCCTACTCTACTTTTACGGTATTTATTACAATTTGGCGAATACTAATCTTATGGCTTTTAAGGATTTATCGAAAAATGGGCTACAACCAAGTCCGCATTGTCATTGTAGGTTATGGAAAAACCGGATTAGACTTATATAATTTTGTTACCAAAAACAAAGATAGAGGCTATCAGTTTTTAGGTTTTTTTGATGAAAAAGAAGAGAATAACTCATTAGTAAAAGGAAAACTCAAAGATTTGGAAAAATTTGTTTTAGAAAATCATGTTGATGAAATCTATTGCTCTTTGGATAGCATCAGTCGCGAGCAACTCAAAAAAATCACTCAATTTGCTGATAATCATCTTAAACGCATACGCTTGCTTCCCAATCTGAAAGATTTTACTGTATCAGAAGTAGCAGTAGAACATTTCGGGAACATTCCTGTAGTACTTTCACGCCGAGAGCCTTTGAATGATGCTTTTAATCAATTTTTAAAAAGAAGTTTTGATATTTTCTTTTCTCTTTCGGTAATTATATTTATTTTTACTTGGCTGTTTCCGATTATCGCTTTGCTTATCAAACTAACCTCCAAAGGTCCTGTTTTTTTTAAGCAAAAGCGTGCGGGCAAAGATGGTAAAATATTTTGGGTGTACAAATTTCGCACAATGACCTACCAAAAAGATGCAGAATTTGTGCAAGCTACACGCAACGATAGCCGAGTAACTAAAATTGGGAAGTTTTTACGAAAAACAAGTTTAGACGAATTACCGCAGTTCTTTAACGTACTTTTAGGCGATATGACCGTGGTGGGTCCTCGTCCTCATCCATTGGAACTCAACAATACGTTTCAGCATATTGTAGAAAAATATATGCTGAGGCACTTGGTAAAACCTGGGGTTACGGGACTTGCCCAAGTAAAGGGATATCGTGGCGAAACTCGTGATGTTCGCTCCATGATAAATCGGGTGAAAATGGATGTGTTTTACATAGAAAATTGGTCGTTTTGGTTGGATATTATTATTATTTTATGGACAATTAAAGCAATTTTCAAAGGCGACAAAAATGCCTTCTAAAAATTTATTTTGAAAAAGTGTTATTTTTTAATTCAAAAGGTTTGAGGCGGGCGTGAAAACAGGTGTTTATGATGATTTTTATCTTTGTTATTACTTTTGTTATTTCGCTGTTCATTGCACTGATGAGCATACCTTCCATCATCAAAGTAGCAGAACAAAAACATTTGTATGATGAACCCGATGAAATTCGTAAGATTCATATAAGAAAAATTCCTACACTTGGCGGAATAGCCATTTTTGCAGGAACAGTGATTTCTGCTACTTTTTTTGCTCATCATAGTAAAAATTTAGATTTGGGAGCTTTTCTTTCATCAATTACTATTTTATTTTTTACAGGAATTAAAGATGATATTATTCCTTTAACGCCTTATAAAAAATTTCTAGCACAACTTATAGCTGTGTGTATTGTTGTTTTTTGGGGTGATGTAAAACTAAGCAGCTTATATGGTTTCTTTTTTACCTACGAGGCTCATTCTGTTGTGCTATATGGTGCTACAATTTTTACTATGCTTGTGATTATCAATTCATTCAATCTGATTGACGGCATCAATGGGCTGGCAGGTGGTGTAGCTTGTATTGTGATTTCTACTTTCGGAATATGGTTTTTCAGGCATAGCGAAGAAAGCCTTTTCATTTGGGCTATGGCTACTTGTGGAGCAACTCTCGGTTTTTTGCGTTACAACTTTGTAGGTAAAATTTTTATGGGCGATACCGGTTCGCTGATTTTGGGATTTATTTCTGCTGTTTTTGCTATCAAATTTATAGAAATGAACAAAACTGAAATTTCCTTTGTAGGAGGGAAAGCTCCTTTATTTGCCATTGCAGTTTTGGTAGTACCTCTCTTTGATACCTTGCGAGTATTCGTTGTAAGAGTGGCAAAAGGTAAATCCCCTTTTTCAGGAGATAGAAATCATTTACATCATCTTTTGCTCGACATAGGTTGCTCGCATTTACAAGCCAGTTTTATTTTGTATGCCCTCAATATATGTATCATTATTGCCGCATATTTCGCCAATTTGTTGAACGTATATGCATATTTTGCAATTTTATTTGTAATTATGCTTTCTTTTACACAAATTTTGCTGATTCTGCGTAAAAAAAGAAAAACTCAAAATTCACTTGATGTTTCTTCAAAAGCTATTACGACGTTATCCTTATGAGTTTAGCATACATTATGAAGAAAATTGCTCTGTTGGCATTTTTATTTTTATTTATTTTTTCTTGTCGTACTTTCAGAGAGTTAAAAAATCTTGCTCAATGCGATTTTACAAGCATGGGTATTGATAATTTACATTTGGCAGGTATCAATTTGCAGGAAAAAACAGATATCAATGAAGTGAGCATTTTAGATATAGCCTCTTTACTTAAATCTTTTTCACAAAAATCCTTGCATCTAAGCTTTACCTTCCATATCAATATCAATAATCCTAATGATAAACTTGCCGCACTCAACTATCTAGAATGGATTGCCGAGATTGATAAAGTAGAAATAGCCAGAGGATTTGTCAATCAGCGTTACGAAATACCTGCCAAAGGAAGTATTGTGATGCCCTTACAAATTAGTTCTGATTTATACAAGATTTTTTCTCAAAAAGAGGGACGTGATTTAATTGCCAAAGCTCTTGGTATCAAAGATGAACAAAACCAACCTAAAAATTTGACTTTGCGAGTAAAACCTTCTATTTCCGTAGGTAAAGGCTATATCAAATATCCAGGCTATATTGTTGTCAAGAAAAAAATTAGCTGATTTTTATTGAAAAAAGTTACTTTTTTGAATTTGTCATAGATAAATAAACATCTGTGTAACATAAATTATCTAAATTAGGCAAATAAACACTGATTATTAAATTCTCAAAATGTTTTTAAGTTATATTCTTAAATTTACGATACAAAATTTACATTTTTTTTGAACACTTTTCTAAAACTTGTAAGTAGTGCTAACAAGTTGATTGTATACAAGGGCAAAGTTTGCTAAATTTTATACTTTTGAGCATAATATTTTATTGCAGTAGAAATGTTTCCTTTGCTTCTACATATTCAAACTGCTTGGCAAGCCTTGCAAGGTAGAAAACTCAGAGCTTTCTTGGCGGCTTTGGGTGTAACATTTGCTGTAGCTTCAATGGTGGCTATTTTGGCAATTGGCAAAGGTTCGCAAAAAGAATTGGAGCAAGAAATGCAACTTATTGGAGCCAATACAATCATCATAATTCCTTCGACAGAAAAGAAAAATTTTACTAAAAACTCTCGTGGTTTATGCCTGCAAGACGCTGAAAGCATTGCCCAGACCTACCCCAATGTAAGTTTTATTAGCCCTGAAATTCACTTGAAAACGATAGCCTCTTCGCAAGGCAGGTGGTTTAATACAGACTTGTATGGGGTAAAAAAGGATTACTTCCATATGCTTAAACTTTCTTGCCAGAAAGGAAATTTTTTTAATGACTATCAAATTCAAAATTTGTTACCTGTGTGTGTAATTGGGGCATCTTTGGAAAAAAAACTTTTTGGTGGCGTTTCGGGTTTGGGCAAATACATTCGCCTTGATGACCAGTGGTTCAAAGTGATTGGGGTTATTCAAACACAATATAGTTCTCAAAATATTGCAGAAAATTTGGGTATTCATTCTACAAACCTTTCAGTGTATGTTCCTATAGAAAGCCTTGTGCATCGTTTTTCCTACAAAAAATTCATTCAAGTTTCAGGTAATCTTACGCATCAATTACACAGAATTGTAGTGCAAGTAAGCGAAAATAGCCAACTGCTCAAAACTGCCGAAAGTTTGCAAAGAACTTTTCTTCGCTTGCATGCAGGACAGAGTGATGTGGAAGTTATTGTACCCGAACAAATTTTGAGAGAAAAGCAAAAAACACAACGTATGCTCACACAACTTTTAGGAGTAGTTACAGGTATAGCCTTACTGATTGGCGGTATTGGCATTATGAACATCATGCTTACTGCGGTGCTAGAACGGCTCAAAGAAATTGGCATTCGCAAAGCCGTAGGAGCTAAGCAAAGCGATATTCATTTGCAATTTCTTTTTGAAAGCGTATTTATTTGCTTTTTGGGAGGGTTGGTAGGTTTGGTTTTCGGATATCTACTTTCTTTTTTGCTTCGTAGCCAAATGCAAATTAGTATAGCTTTTGATTGGGAAGGGATACTTGTAGTGATGTTTATTCCTATTGCCATAGGCATTGTTTTTGGTTGGTATCCTGCTCACAAAGCCGCTTTACAAGCCCCTGCTGATCTATTGCATAACGAATAATTTTACTTGTATTTTGCATAACGACCTTTGTATCTTCTGCCATTATCGCGATTGTCGCCAAATTTTCGGGCAATGCCAATAGTATACACAAATCCGCTGTATGTAAATAAATCCGTACGGCTGCGAATACCATTCATCGTAAAGCCTAAACGCTCTTCATCAGGCGAAAGTACATAAGGACTTTCGTGTACACTTTCTTGTGTAATATAGAAACGACTATATTTGTTCAAAACAAACAAGTAGCCTATATCGGCACGAAGCATCCAGCCCGGCGAAATAGGAAGTGAAATACTTAGGCGTGGCTTTATGCCCAATACCTGATTGCGTAAGTAGAAATTAAGATTTGCCCTTCTTTCGTAAATTGCATCAAGCATTGCAATTTGGCGAGTATTTTCAGGAAAATTGTATGAACCAATTTTGAACTGATTGAGAAGCCAAACAAAATCAACAGCGGGACGTATGGTCAGAAGTCGCTCGTTTTCGTAGTAAGTCAGTTCAAAATTCCAACCACCGCCTACTTCTATGCTATTTAGAAACGGATTAGTGAAAATGCCATCAAAACGGATTTCACCAAAAAAACCTTTTGTAAAACCTGCTTCCAAAGCAAAATTCGCATTGAAAGCTATACTGCTCCCCCCTTTGAAGGTAGTCGCTGTGATATTTTCCTGATTTAGAAAAAGTGTATCGGTATCGGGATGGTCGTAATTGAGAGCAAAGAGTGTGGGTGTCATTGCCAATTGCTTTGCTCCCAGAGATAACTGCACAGCCCAATAGGCTCTGGGCTCTTGGTAAGAACGTTGGGGCAACCACTTACGCTTGGGCAATTGTGCTCGGGCAGAAAGCACAAGCAAACAAACAACTACTACAATGCCTAAAACTCTAAAAATTGTTTTCATTTGTGTTTGATTTTAAGCAAATCGGCTTTTTTTATAGCCATAGCTGAAGTAGAAAATTAGCCCTAAAGCCAGCCAAACTACAAAGCCTATCCAGTTGGCAATACCTATTTCGGACATCAGATAAAAATTTACAAGTAAGCCCAAAACGGGTATCAGCGAAAGATTTTTTCTCCAAGAAAGCCAACTCATTACTACGCACATTGCTAAAAACACCCACAAAGGCAAACGCTCAAAAAATAATTTGAGGGCAGATTTTTCTTGTTCTGCCTTTAAAGTTTCTTTCAGCGTAGTAATTGCCATTTTTATTTCATTGGTTTCATTTTGGGCAAGTTCGGTTTGCTTGCTAGCAAGTTCTTTTTGTAAAGTTTCAATTCGCAAAGCATTGCTAAATGCAAAAAAATCTTTCATTGGCTCAGTATTCCAAAGCCAAGCTAGTGCAAATCCTACCACAAAAAGCACAGGTACAATAAACTTGGCATTGAAATAAGGCACTTTGAAGCGTGCTTTTTCAATTTGCTCCTTACCTTTAGTTGTATTTTGTAAAATCAGAACACCGCCACACACAAGTACAAAAGCAAAAAGTGTTCCGATACTTGTCAAATCTACTACAAAATCAATATTGATAAAAGGTGTGGGCAAAGCCACCATAAGTCCTGCTATGATAGTTGCAAAAGAAGGTGTATGAAAGCGAGGGTGTATTTTGGCAAAAACAGGTGGCATCAGTCCGTCGCGGCTCATAGTCATCCATATACGGGGCTGTCCGAGTTGGAATACAAGCAGAACGCTCGTCATTGCAAATACGGCACTTACTGCTACTATTCCCGAAAGAAAGTCCATTTTGAGAAAGTGAAACATATCAGCAAGTGGGTCTTCAGAATTGAGCTGTGTGTAGTTCATCACTCCTGTAAGCACCAAGGTAAGACTTACATACAAAATGGTGGAAATCACTACGGAAAGTATCATTGCTTTGGGTAAATCTCTTTGTGGATTTTTACATTCTTCGGCAGTGGTAGAAATGGCATCAAAGCCAATGTAAGAAAAGAAAATTGCCGCTATTCCTTGCAAAACCCCTTCTATTCCATTCGGTGCAAAAGGCGACCAATTCTTCGGGTTTACATAAAACATTCCTACAAGCACTACCAAAATTACTACCAAAATTTTCACCGCTACCATTATATTGCTAGCAGTTTTAGATTCTTTAATGCCCACGTAAGCAAGTGCAGAAACCAACACCACACTCAAGAAAGCAGGAATATCTAAAATCACTTTCAATCCGCCGATTTCGGGAGCGTTTTTCCAAGCAAGATATCCTTCTTGCAAACTAGAAGAGATTTTATCGAGAGGTACTCCTTGAGCAAGGTCTTGGGAAACTTGCTTAAAAGCCTCTTTGGCTCCACCATAGTTAGTAGAAAGATACGCAGGAAAATCTATCCCAAAGCCCTGCAAAAAACCTGTAAAATACCCCGACCACGAGATAGCTACTACAATGTTGCCTACGGAATACTCCAAAATCAAAGCCCAACCGATAATCCAAGCTACTAGCTCGCCGAACGTAGCATAAGAGTACGTATAAGCACTTCCGCTTACAGGAATAAGCGAAGCGAATTGAGCATAACACAAAGCCGAAAAAATACAGGCTATCGCTACAAATATGAAAAGCAATGAAACCGCAGGACCACCGTTGTAAGAGGCTTTCCCGATAGTTGCAAAAATGCCTGCTCCTATAATTGCCGCAATGCCAAGCGAAGTAAGGTCAAAAAGACTGAGTTCTTTGCTCAGACCTGCTCCGTGTTCGCCTTCACCAAAACCGTGCTGAACATCTGAAAGTATTTGCTCAATACTTTTTTTACGAAAAAGTTGTTTCATTAGACTTCAATTTCGGTGTAAAAAATTTCAAGACGGAAAAATAAAAAAATCTTGAATAGCTTGCTAAAAAATTCACAGAAAAACGAAAAATTTGTTTTGAAGTAACAATTTTGCTGGTTGCTGAAGGATTTGATATTTCAAGTTTCAAGCATTAGCAATTAGGCTTGGAAAAATTCTTCTCTGAAATTGATAAGAAAAACCTCTTTTTCGCCTCTGGTAATAGCCGTATAAAGCCAACGCAAAAATTCAGTATTTATCATTTCCTCTGTCATAAAGCCTTGTTCTACGAATACAACTTTCCATTGTCCCCCTTGTGATTTATGACAAGTGATGGCATAAGCAAATTTAATTTGCAAAGCATTCAGATAAGGATCATCTTTCAGTAGTTCTAGCTTATAGCGTTTGTTGCCTATATCTTTATATTCTTCGGCTACCGCTTGGTGCAGTTTGTTGTATTCTTCGGCAGAAAGCGAAGGAGATTCTGAGTAAAGGGTATTCAAAATTACTTTTGCCTCAAAAGTTTCGCCTTCATAATCTAATAGCTCCAAAAGCATCGTAGCAAAGCGAAAACCATATTTTTCTTCGGTATCTTCTATGCTACGAACTTTTACCATATCACCATTTGCCAAAAAACCATTGATGCCATTTTCGGCAAGTACAAAATAATTGTTCTTGACAATCATCAAATAGTCCTCTGCTTCTATTTCACTTTCCATAAATCGGATATTCCGACGAATATAGCGATTGAAATTATTCGCATTCTTATTGGAACGGCAAAGCAGAATGGTTTCATCTAATCCATATTTTTTGTAAGCATATCGTAAGCCGTCCTCCAATTTATCGTAAGTCATTCGGTAAAAATCAGGATAGCCTTTGGTTTTCAGAGCCAATTTTAGGCTGTTTTCACGTAAAAGGTTGCGTATGTTGGTGGCATTATACAGAATGCCCGAATTTTCAGCTTGCCGCATCACTTGGGTAAATTCGCAGAAAAATATTTGCAGTTTGTATTTTTTTTCTAAAAAATCTTTGTCTAAAGCTACACTGGTATTTTCACCCACAGGCGGAAGTTGGGCAATATCTCCTAGCAAAATCAGTTTATTTCCTGCTTTAGAACGAGCAAAAATAAAAGTTATCAAATCGTCTAAAAGGCTTTTTTTACCTGTAACAGGCTTATCAGAAATCATGGAGGCTTCATCAACAATGTAAATTGTATCTTCGGCAGTGTTTGTGACGAGCTTGAAGACAAACCTCCCCTGCTGTGTATCTACTTGTCGATAAATTTTACGGTGAATGGTAGAAGCTCTTTTGCCTGCATAAAGCCCCAATACTTTGGCGGCTCTGCCTGTGGGGGCTAAAAGAGCCGTTTTATAACCGAGTTGTGAAGCTATTTTTACAAACGTACTGACCATCAGAGTTTTACCTGTACCTGCATAGCCATGCAAAAGGATAGCAGGCTTGGGGTGATCGGTTTGTAAAAATTTTTCTAAAATCTTGACAAAATCTTGCTGTTGGGGGGTAAGCTCTACGGAAAGTGTTTGGGCAAATAACTTTTGAACCAACATAGCAGAATTTCATAAAACATTAAAAACAATTTTCGCTGAAAGCTATTTACTTTTTGTTAATTTTACACCAAATTTCTATAACTAAGCTAAACGGGTATGAAGGCATTTTTAGGGTCTGGATTGCTATTCCTTTCATTTTTTTCATTTGCTCAAAGAGGCAATTTGTGGGTAAAGAACTATCGTCTCAACTTTACTCCTCAAGTTACGGAGATTGCTCAAGATAAACAAGGAATTTTGTATTTTGCTCATTCGGAAGGCATCCTGATGTACGATGGCTTTGTTTGGGAAAACCTGCCCCTTTCGTTTAGCCCGCATACGATAGCTTTCGGCATAGAAGATGAGCTTTGGGTAGCAGGTAAAGGCTCTATCAGCAGAGGCATTTTGGATAAAGCCCGAAAGTGGCAATTTGAGCCTATCACTAATCAGGATTTTGAGAAAGAGCTTGGTACTTTCAAGAGTGTTTTTGTTCAAGAAAAGCAGGTATATTTTTACAGCGATAAAGCTCTCTGTAAGTGGAATGGTACAAGTTTAGAAACACTTTTCTTGCAAGAAAATGGTGAAATGCAAGGATGGTGCTTACTGAATAATGAAATTTTTCTCAACATTGCTGAAAAAGGGCTTTGCAAGCTAAATGGTAAAAATCTAGTTCCTATTCGTAGCGATTTTGCAGAAAAATACATTCAAAATTTTGTTAGTCTTGATAAAAACCGCCTCTTGCTTGCCTGCGATGATAACCTTGTCTGGATTTTTGATGGCAAAAGTTTTGATACCTACTTCAATTTTGCAAGTAGCTACCTAAACGAAAATTTTTTAGAAAAAATAACTCAACTTTCCGAAAAAGAATGGGTAATCTCTACACTTGCAGGAGGGGCTCTCATTCTAAACAAGCAAGATAGAAGCATTCGCCATATCATTAACCAAGAAACAGGGCTTGCCGACAACGAAATCTCCGCAGTTTTGGTAGATAGCCAAAAGGATATCTGGCTTTGCCACACCGAGGGTATTTCCAAAGTTTCTATGAACCTACCCGTGTATAGTTTTTCACATTATCCAGGCCTTGAAGGAAAACCTACAAGCATTTTTAAGAAAAAAGACTTGTTGTATGTAGGTACAAATGTAGGACTATTTTATTTGAGCCGAAGCAATAAAGATGATGTTTCAAGGCAAATAGCTTATGAAAAGCAACGCCAAATACAAATTTTAGCTTGGGAGCAAGCCCGCCAAAGAGCTAAACAAAAAAAGAAAAAAGGCTTGAAAAACCTTTTATCCCAAATTTCTATTCAGAAAAAAGACGAAAAGCCCAAAACTGAAACCAAAGTTGTTACTGTTGTAGTAGAGGCAAACGTATACGAATACAATTACAGCAATTTCCTTTTAGAGCAAATACCCTTCAACTTTCGCAAAATTTCAGGTATTGATAGCAAATGTAAACAAATTATTGATTTTCAGGATCATCTGATTGCTCTCACAGGTACAGGACTATACGAAGTTATCTTCGGAATGGCAAAAAATATTTTAGAAGACAAAACCATTCAGTATCTAGAAGTTGCAGAAACCAATCCTAATGTTTTGTATGTGTGCAGTAGCAAAGGATTTTTCTATCTGCTTAAAAATGGAGATAGCTGGTCTGAACCGCAATGGATAAGCGGCTTGCAAGGCTTTGTATTCAACTGCTCGCAGTACGAAAAACATCTCTGGCTTGCAGGGCAAGGTAAAATATGGAAACTTGAACTCTCGCAAGCAGGGGTGCCTACCAAAATAAAAGCTATTTACACTCTGGAAAAAAACAGCAGTATGCGTATGTATTCGCATGTTGTACAAAAAAAACTTGTCTTTTTTTCCAATAAAATTGTTTTGGAAAAAACAAATTTAGTATTTGACTTATTCTTGCCTTCTGCAAAATACAGCTCACTCAAATTAGGGGAAGCTAATTTGTTTTTTGGTAAGCAGATTTGGGCTTTTCAAGAACAAAACTGGCAAGAACTGAATGTTTCCCAAGCCAATCCTGCTACTCGCTTTCTTTCGGTGCTTAGCGAAGTACAAGATATTTTTCAAGATGACAATGGACATCTGTGGGTGGCCACAGCTTCGGGAGTTTTTTGGATAAATGCTTTGGAAGCAAAAAAAGAGGAGAAAGAGCCTAATCTTTTTGTCAGGCAAATTGAGGGTAATGATAACCTTTTAAGTTTGGAAAATGCTATTATTCAAAGCGATAACGAAGGGCAAAAGGTAAGCATCAGAGTAGCCTCACCCTTTTTTATTGGTGAAGAGAACACACAAATTCAGTATCGTTTGAAAGGGCTTGATGATAACGACGAGTGGTCGGAGTGGCGAAATCAATCTCTGATTGAGTTTCCTTTTCTTCCCAATGGCAACTATGAATTGCAAATACGCTCTCGGAATGCAATAGGTATCGTGAGTAGTGTGTATCATTTCCCTTTTATTGTGAAAGCTCCCTTTTGGCAGACTTGGTGGTTTTACCTCATACAAATTGGAGTAATGATAGGCTTGCTTTTGGCGGCAGTTATTTACAACCAGCGTGGAGCAGAGTCGCGAGTAGCCTCTGTTATTACGCTTGTTGCAATTATTACGATTTTTGAGTTCATCATTTTACTTTTAGAGCCTGTAATTGACGACTTCGTGGGTGGAGTGTTCATTTTCAAGCTGATAATGAATATTCTTTTGGCAGTTTCGTTGGTGCCTTTGGAAAAGAAAGTTCGCACCTATTTGCAAAATAGTGAATATCTTGAAAAATTGGCTCACAAATTGGGCTTCCGCAGACCTATCAGCGAGTATTTCAATGTAAATCAGCTAAAAGAACTTGCCAAAAATCGTAGGCAAGGATAAGTGTTTAATGGGTCGGGGCTTGTTTAAAAGTACTAGGTAAAAAAGGCAGAAAACAGGCATTTAGAAGTTAAATCGTTTTCCGCAATTTTAGAATATCAACAACTTCGAAAGAAAAATATCCATGGGTGGCAAATGTTCAAACCGATACGAGGAGATTTGTCAGCAGGCAGAACGAGAAGAACCTCCTCCCGAAAAAACAGCAAAAGAAAAAACCTAAAAATAGCCAAAGCATAACTCTAAGGAACTACCGAAGCTATTTTGAATACTTTTGTTTCTACCGATATACTCAGCACTTCTGTTGGTTATCAAGATTTTATAGACGGATTGCAACTTTTTTGGGGCGAAAATGATTTGTGGATGAAAAAATCATTAGCCGAGAATTTTGTTAAAAGATATCCTTTTATTTCTTTACAAATTATTTCACAAGCGGGGCATTGCCCAATGGAAACATAAGCAGAAAAGTTCAATAATCTTGCATTAGAGTTTTTGCGTAAGCAATGAGCTTTTTTTACTCTATTGCTGTTTTTACTTTTTGTATCCACTCGTAAATGGTTTCTGCTACTTGTGGGTTGAAGTCTTTTTCTCTTTGCTCACCATTTTGTAGAGCCATTCGGTGGTCGGTACGGCTAATTTTGAGAAAAGTTGCTTTTTGAGGACGGAACTTGTTTACAATTTCAGCAATAAGTTGATGTTCTTTTTCTAGAGCCGCTCTATCTTTCTCACCCCAGAGCGAAAGCACAAATCCATCGTATTCTTTCCAAATTTGAGCAATATTAGCTTCGGTAAGTTGATGCCAATAAGCAGGTGTTCGAAAAGCAAAGCGGCGTAAAAAATCTTTACAATCGGGGTTCTGCTTGATTACACTGTCCATGTTTTGCTTTTGGATAAAAAACCGCACACTGCAATCGGTGACGGTTTTAGTCCATTCTTCTACATCTTCCCAATCCTCACCTTTTTGCAAAGCGATATGCCTGCGAGAATCTATGAGATAATTTACCCAATTTTGCCCGATAGTTCCAAAAACTACTACACCTTTGGCTTTTTCTTTTTTGGCTATGATAGGAGCAATCACGCCACCAAGGCTATGCCCAATAACAAAGATATTGTCTTTATCTACAAATGGATAGCTTCGCAGTATTTTCAAGGCATCGGAAAAATGTTTGATTTCTGTTTGCCAGTCCATTTTTTCGCAATCAATCCCTTGGCTATCACCTACTCCTGATTTTTCTACTCGCATAGTTACGATGTTGCGTCGGCTTAGTTGGCGAGCGATCTGAACGTGTCCGTAAGTGGTATCAAAGGGGGTATCAATAGGGTAGCAAGCAACCCCTTGCACAAAAAGCACCGCAGGGTGCTTGCCTGTTTTCATTGGCGAGGTAATAATAGTCCGTAAAACAGCATCTTGAGTAGGAAATTCATCGTACAGAACCTTGAAGTAAGCGGTAGAATTTTCTTGGGGTGCTTCTTCTAAAATAGGTTTGAGTGTAAAAATCTGCTGATTTCTACGTATTACAACGCTAATTTCCTCACGAGGATTTTTCGTTCTGATTATTTTTACCAAATCTGTTTGGTTAGCAGGTTTGATACCTTCTATCGTCAGAACTTCATCTCCTACTTGCAAGCCTACTTTTTCGGCGGCGGTTTGGGGCAAAACTCGGGTAATCAGCAGTTTATTTTCCTTATTTTCAGTTTCAATGCCTAAGAAAGCTCTTCTCGAAAGTTTTTGTGTAAAAGCATTTTCTCCGAGCACTATTCCCCACAGGCTGAAAACAAGCCAATATGTTTTCATTGTTTTTGATATTTTACAAAAAACGAAACCTGCAGTTGTGTTATTATTTTTCTTCTAGAAATTTTTTGACCATTTCTCGGGCTTTTTGCAAAGTCTCTTCTAAATCTTCATTCAGTAAGACAGCATCAAATCTATTTTCAAAAGACATTTCGTATTCAGCTTTGGCAAGGCGAGTTTCCAGCGAGGCATCGGTTTCGGTTTGGCGTTGCAAAAGTCTTTTGCGTAGCTCTTCTACGGATTTTACTTTTACAAAAACGGCCAGTGCCTTATCTCCGTAATACTCTTTTATTCGCAAGCCTCCTACTACATCTACATCAAAAATTACGTGTTTACCTTCGTTCCATATTCGTTGAATTTCAGATTTCAGTGTGCCATAATAAGCTCCCGGATATACCTGCTCCCATTCTACAAATTCTTCGTTGCGAATTTTTTGTTCAAATTCTTCTTTGCTCATAAAATAGTAGTCCTTGCCGTCTTCTTCGGTTCTACCTCTACGCGGACGCGTACAAGCCGAAATAGAATAGCCCAAATTAGGAAATTCTTGAACCAAATGTTTTACAATGGTAGTTTTACCCGAGCCCGAAGGAGCTGAAAAAATAATGAGTTTGCCTTGATGATTGGACATAAACTGCTGAAAAATTTTGCAAATATAAGAGTTTTCTAACAAAAAACCTGCTCTAAACAAAGGGCAGGTTTTTAGGTTTTTGAATTTTTAGAAGTAATCTCAGTTTTTCATCACAAGCCACCTGCCTAAGTCTTTGAAAGAAACTTTTTTGCCATACATCAAAATACCGATGCGATAGATACGAGCGGCAAGCCAAGTAATAAAAATAAAGCCTACTACAAGCAAAAACATAGAAAGAGCAATCTCCCAAGCAGGTACACCGGCAGGAATACGCACCATCATCACAACAGGCGAGGTCAAAGGAAGCATTGAAAGCCAAAAAGCCAAATTGCTATGAGGATTGTTGATGATGGCTTGTGCCAATATAAAAGCTACAATTAGCGGTAATGTAACAGGAAGCGTAAATTGTTGAGCATCGGTTTCGTTATCTCCTGCCGAACCTATTGCCGCAAACAAGGCACTGTACAACAAATACCCTCCTACAAAATAAAACAAAAAACTTGCTAAAATTAAAGGCAGGTTGAGCGTAGCAAGAGCATTGCCGATTTTCTCCAAAGGAATTTCTCTTTCAGTTTCTTCGTCTACTTTTTTTTCAATATCATTACCTGTCATTTTTTGTACTTTTTCAAACGTATTTTCTACGGCTTGCTTTTTCAAAAAAATACTACTTGCTACGCTAGAAAGTGCAAAAGAAAGAATTATCCAAAGCAAAAACTGCGTAAGTCCTACTCCTGCTACGCCAATAATTTTCCCGAGCATCAATTGTATGGGTTTTACCGAAGAAACTATTACTTCTACAATACGATTGGTTTTCTCTTCAATTACACTACGCATTACTTGTACGCCATAAAGCAATACCGACATATAAATGAGCAGTGCCGCAATAAAACTCACTGCATATACTAACCCACTGCTACTTTGTTTACCTTCTTGTGTTTCGGTAATGATACTTACACGAGCTTTGGCTTTTTCTAAATCTTCTTGCTTGATGCCCAAAGCCTGCATTCGCTCCTCACGGATAATACGTTCCAATTCTTCTTTTATGTACATTTCAGTTTCTAAACTAATACTTTTTTTGCTAATCATTCGAAAGCCTTTGGGCTCTTGCAAAGTCATTTCTGGAATAATAAGTAAGGCATATGCCTTTTCATCTGCTTCAAAACGCTTGCGAACTTCACTAATCTCTCCTTGCACGTAAGCAAACTTAATTTTTTTTTCATCTTTAATTTTTGGGGCAAAAAAATTACTTTTATCTAAAACTTGAATGGTTTTATCCTCCTGTAAAAAAGAAGAATGAACCAAAATGGCAGGAATAACCATTAAAGCGGCAAAAAGAATAGGTGCCAGGAAAGTCATAATAATAAAAGACTTTTTACGCACCCGTACCCAGTACTCTCGCTGAATAATTACCCAAATTTTTTTCATTGCTAATTTTTTTCAAGAAATGTTTTTAGTATTGCTTTGTTTCTGATAGCAACAAAAATAAGAAAAAATCATAAAGCCTACACTTATCCGAGTGCTTTTTTTAATGCTCATAGGTTTTTTAGTTTTTTTGAATACTATCTCCAGTTTTAAGTCTCGATAAACAAATAATGAAGTTTTTGTAAAAATTTTTTTAGCACTAAATTTCTGCTTAATTTTGCATAAAAATTTGTATTGTATGGCAGTAAAAACACTCCAAAAAGTTCTCATTGCTGATGATGATCCCGATATTGTAGAAATGTTGCAATACAATCTCAAGAAAGAGGGCTACGAAGTCAAAACTGCTAGTAATGGTAAAGAAGCCATAGAAAAAGCCCTTTCTTTTCAGCCACACTTGATACTGATGGATATAATGATGCCCCAGATGGATGGCATAGAAGCAAGTCGGATTATCAAAGAAACTCCCGAAATTGCCGAAACCTACATTATGTTCCTTACAGCTCGCTCCGAAGAATACTCCGAAATTGCCGCTTTTGATATTGGTGCCGATGATTACATCGTAAAACCCATCAAGCCACGTGCTCTAATGAGCCGTATTGCTTCTATTTTTCGCAGAGAAAATAAGAAAAATAAAACCAATGAAGTTCTGGAAATAAGTGATTTGATTATCGATAAGCGAAGCTACACCATTACACAAGGCGAAAATATTTTTGAAATGCCTCGCAAAGAATTCGAGTTGCTCTTTTTCCTTGCCCAAAATCCTGGAAGAGTATACTCCCGAGAAGAACTATTACAAAAAATCTGGGGCAGTGATGTGTATGTGCTAGCTCGTACCGTAGATGTGCATATACGAAAACTCCGCGAAAAACTTGGCGAAGGGTACATCAAGACTGTCAAGGGAGTAGGCTATAAGTTTTCATTAAACGAATAATCTTTATGAAATGGCAATCTCGCATATTGCCTGTATTTTTAGCTTTGCTGATAGCTACTATCACTACATCTTTTTCAGCTCTTTTCGATGTAGAAACCACTATCCTGATTGTCATTTTCCTGATTTGCTTTGCATGTTCTTATTTTCTTATTGCCACAGCACTTGAATTTTTGGTATTTCGCGAAATCAATGAAATTTATCTTTCTTTTGAGAAAATCAAGAAAAAAGATTTCAAACTAGCTCGCCGAAGGCTTTCTACACTTACAGCAAGCCCCCTGCAACAGCTCAATCAAGAACTATACGAGTATGCTACAAAAAAACAAGCAGAAATTGATTATCTTACGCAATTAGAGGCTTTCCGAAGAGAATTTTTGGCAGATGTTTCTCACGAACTAAAAACCCCGATTTTTGCTGCACAAGGCTTCATTCATACCTTGATAGATGGTGCCATAGAAGACCCCGAGGTGCGGGATAAGTTTTTACAAAAAGCCGCTAAAAGTCTTGAAGGGCTTGACCATCTCGTACAAGACCTGATTATGCTTTCTCAAATGGAAGCAGGCATTATTAAGATGCAATTTCAAGAGACGAACTTGAACCTGATTTTGGAAGAAGTACTTGAACAATTGAAAGAAAAAGCGAATGAACGCAATATCACTCTCATTATCGACGAACGCACTAGTGCTGAATGTATTGTGTGGGCTGATAGAAATCGTATCAGGCAAGTGCTAATCAATTTGGTAGAAAATGGTATTAAATATGGAAAAGATGGCGGCTTTGTAAAAGTTTGGCTGCTCCAAACCAAAGAGCATTGTATAATAGAAGTGGAAGACAATGGCACAGGTATTCCGAAAAAGCACTTAACTCGTATTTTTGAACGTTTTTACAGAGTAGAAAAAAGTCGTTCCAAAGAAAAAGGAGGCAGTGGTTTAGGGCTGGCAATTGTCAAGCAAATCGTTGATGCCCACGAAGGTATCATAGAAGTTGAAAGTAAAGTAGATAAAGGCTCTAACTTCCGAGTTACTCTCAAACGCTTTCCGAGCAAACTTACTGAAAGCATATCTGCCGTACAGAATGAACTCACAAACCAAGCATAAAAGTTTGCTTTTTGAAGAAAACTCTGTTTCTTTGCCAGAAACCTTATCTTATGACTTTCTTGCCTGCTCAATTTCTGAAAAGCATATCTAGCTTTTTGTCCGAAAACCAAGAACTTTTTCTAGAAAGTCTTTCTCAAGCACCTGTAATTTCATTGAGGATTAATCCATTAAAAAAAACGTTCCAACTGCCTTATTCGCCTATGTGTGCAGTGCCTTGGTGCCCAAATGGTTACTATCTTTCTCAAAGACCTTCCTTTACCGAAAATCCTTTGTTTTGGGCAGGAGCTTTTTATGTTCAAGAGGCTTCTTCAATGTTTTTAGAGCAAATTTTTACAAAAATTGCTTCAAAAAAATCTTTGAGGGTTCTGGATTTGTGTGCCGCTCCTGGTGGAAAAAGTACGCATTTGCTTTCGCTAATGAACTCTGATAGCTTGCTGATAAGCAATGAAATTGTAAAAAGCAGAGCTGAGGTGCTTGTTGAAAATTTGGCTCATTGGGGCTATTCCAATTATGTAGTTACTCAAAGTAGTCCTGAAAATTTGGCTAAATTAGAACATTTTTTTGATGTAATTTTGGTAGATGCCCCCTGTTCAGGCGAAGGTATGTTTCGTAAAGATAAAGAAGCTATTAGCGAATGGTCGAAAGAAAATGTACTTTTTTGTGCTGAAAGGCAAAAATATATTCTTTCAGAAATTTTTCCTGCACTTGCCCCCGAAGGTTATCTGATTTATAGCACTTGTACCTTCAACCGCCAAGAAAATGAAGAAAATTTACACTGGCTCTGCCAAAACTTTGAACTGCAAAGCATACGAGTTCCTCTTTCAGCAGAGTGGAATATCATCGAAATCGAAGAAAAAGGCAGATTTGCTTATCGTTTTTTCCCTCATTACTTGCAAGGAGAAGGCTTTTTCGTAGCTTGTTTGCAAAAAAAACATACAAGCACCTCTTCAAAAACTTACAAAAACAAGAATCTTTTTCAACCTTTAAGTTCAAAAGAAAAAAGAGAAATGGAGCAATGGGCTTTCGCCGAAAACAAAGAATTTTACAGCTACCAAAATCAAATATTCTTGATAAACCCAGACCATACTACCTGGATAAGTCATTTAGCTGAAAAAGCCTATATCAAACAAATTGCTCTTAAAATTGGTAAGTTCAAAAGTAAAGATTTTATTCCTAGTGCCGAACTAGCATTAAGTTCCAATGTTTCCAAAGAAATAAAAAGATTGGAATTATCTGAAAAAGAGGCTTTACAGTTTCTAAGCAAACAAGATTTTTCTCTTTCATTAGGCGAAAAAGGCTGGTACTTGGCAAGCTATCAGCAGTTAGGTTTAGGTTGGCTCAAAAATATTGGAAACCGTTTCAATAACTATTACCCTTCGGAGTGGAGAATTAGAAAATCGCTCTTTTAAGAATCCTTTTCCTTTCAGGCAAAAATATAGCTTAGGCAATAACTACGAAAAAAAAACGTTTTTTTGTGTGAAAAATTCTTTAATTTTTTGTAACTTCGGCACAAACTGTGTTAACACTTGATTAATTCTTATTAAAACACAAAAAATCGTTATGAATAAAAAGTTTTACCTGCTTGCAATGCTATTTTTTATAGCTACAGGCTTCGTATTAGGACAATACCAAACCAAAAAAGTAAAAATCAAAGATGGCGACCAAGAAGGTACAGCCGAAGTATGTGTAGGTTGTAAAATTACTCCTGACCCTAGTAAAACCTATTACTGGGTAAAAGGAGGCAAAGTAGGCAATAGCAAAGGCTCTTTCCAAGGCGAATTATTGCACGGCTCTTTGGAAATCTACACAATGGGAATAGAAGGAAAGGAAATGATAGAAAAAGGAAATTACTTTACGGGATTAAAACATGGGAAAATCGAAAACTATATTATAGGAGGTATCCTTGAAACCATAGAGACCTTTGACAAGGGAGATTTGAAAGAAATAGAATTCTACCACCCTGAAACCAAAGTTCTAGATCATAAATACGTATTCCTTTCCGATGCAAGCAAGTTCCCTCGTAAAGTGAAGATGTTTTTTTATTACATCGCCGACCACTTGGACGAAAACAAAAAACCTACGGGCAAAAAATTTGGCAGACGCCTAGAAATTGAAGGTTACCAGCAAATCAACCCTTTAACAAGCTCTTTTTCTAATTTCTATGATGGAGCTTACAAAAAATTCCATATCTGGGAAGATAAAGAAACCCTCGTACAAGAAGGTACTTTCAGTAAGAATAATCGTGTAGGAGAATGGAAAAGCTACTACAACGATGGTATAGTAGCCGTTATTACTTACGACAACGACATTATTGTTTCTGAAAAATTCTTCAAAGACGGACAACCTTTCACAGGTGTAGTAAAAGAAATGAGTTTGAGTGGTAAATTAGAAATCGCTTTGATAGAAGTTAAAAATGGTATAAGAGAAGGTAAAACCCAAGATAATTTTCGCGAAAACGATAAAAAAGAATGGAAGCCAACTCGCATCATTGAATACAGCAACGGAAAAGCTAAAGATGAAACTTTTGATTTTCCTTCATTTTTGAGCAAGCAAAAAATTGTAAAGGAAGTAAAATATACGATGGAATGTGATAGCAAAGGTAGTGGACTTATTTATCTAGATAAAATTCAATATACCGACAAGGGAGCTATTGCTTATTTCCAAACTGTCAACACTACTTTTGTCAGAGGTTCTGCCATTCGTACTGATGGTCCTGGTGGTAAGGGGGCTTTCAACGCTTACGATTTAGTAACTAAAAAGATTTATCCCGTAACCAAAGTATTTAATATTGCCCTTTCTCCATACAGCCAGTCTTCGGCTTATGGCGAAATGCACACTTTTATGTTATACTTTGAAGGTTTAACTGATGTGGTGAAAAAAGTCAGTTTTATAGAAGGTGACCCCGAAAATCCATTTGAAATTGATGAAAAAACAGGGAATACTACCTACCACTGGGGTTGCTATGAAATAACAACTAAATAATTCATAAGCAAAATTATATCCGAAAAATACAAGGGACACCTATCAATTGGGGTCCCTTGTACTATTTTTTGCAAAGCCTATGCAAACTATTGTCATTTCTTCACGGAAAGGGCTAGCTAGTCGTTCTCGAAAAAGTCAGTTTTAAGATTTTTTGATAAAAACAGCAATCCAAAAAGCTTTCACTTGTGTAAAAATAAACGTAAAAAAATCGACAAAAAAGATTTCCATTGGTTCATTATCCTTTTGAAATTGAAAGCCGCCGCAAGCAAGAGATCTATGCTCTTTTTTCAAGTGTCCTTATCACAGGCTCTATGCCTGCCCTTTTCCTGTGTTCTTGGCGTAATTTCCTTTGCTCATATTCACTCATACGCTTGAAGGGCTGGGAACTAATATCTTCGCCTCTGCGATTTGACTACAACCCCGATACCCTCTATCCACCTTGACTAAATGAGGCGACTTGCCCACTAATTTTTCCACTTGGGCTAAAGTGGGGCAAGTGTGTGCCTGTCGTATTCATTCAGAAGTGTGATGTATCAATTCCTTATTGGCTTGCGATATCTGCTCCAAAGTCTTGCCTCAATATGCCCAACTAACCCCCTCAAATTTGCTCTGATGACTTTGGCAATGCCGATACTATTTTTCTCTTCTTGTATCCATCACTACTCGGGGGCTTATGGCTATTACTCGAGTTCTGCTCTAAACAACGACGTAACTCGGCATTCTCTGCTTTTAACGCAGCGTTCTCTTTCCGAAGTTATTTACCTTCTCTTGATAACTTGACTAAAACTTCTAAAAGCATTTGCTGTAATTTCTCTATCGAGTTAGGTAGTTTCATTTCTGAAAAATGGAAAAATTTTTCCCAATTTCGCAAGAAACTAAATAATTTCGATAAATTTACTTTTAGGGAAATCGTTTTTTTGCTCTAAAAAATGAGGAAATTGACGTGTAGGGAAAAGCATAAGGTAAAACAGATAGACATAGAAATACAAATGCAATCAGTATTCCTATGCCAATTTTTTTGAACATCCAGCAATGAAATTTAATTGAGATAATGCTTTTGAATGTATAAAATAGTTTCGTCTATGTTTTTAGTTGGTACAGCTTCGCCGATAGCAGTAAACTCCCATTGTCCGTTTTCTTTGCGAGTAAGTTTGCCTAAAACCATCGAAACGTGTTTCTTAAAGGCTTCTTCGGCAGAAAGGTTGAAAGTCGCAAAAACGGAGTCTACTCTTTTGCTATTTCCTTCAAAAATACGAATTTTGGAGTAAGGAATTTCAGAGAAGTCTTGTCCATTGTAAGAATTAAGGTAGAAAACAATATATTTCACCTTCGGATTGACCTTGTTGAGGTTAATTTCAATTACTTCGTTATCCAATTCATCATCTCCGTAGATATCGCCATCTCTATCATCGCCACTATGTACAATAGCTCCATCTTTGGAACGTAGCTTTCTGTAATACACGGTTTCTACGATTTGTTTATTTTCATCATAGGTCGTTACGCTTCCGTCTAAATCCACGGCTATGGTTTGCTTGATAAGATTAAATAATATGGATTTTTTAATAGCACCCCAATTCAGACCTATGCAAACTTCCTCGAGCTTTTTACCTTCTTTTTCCAAAGAAATTTTACTTCCTTTCGAAAGGTTAATGCCTGTTTTTTTATCCAATTGTATACTCATAATTTTCAGAATGGTTTATGTTTTTGGTGTAATGATAGAAAAATTTTATCAGAAAAGCAAAAGGAAAAGTTTATTTTTCAACTTGAATGATTATCTCTTGCCCAATACGCAAATTGCTATCGTTTAGCTTATTCCAAGTTTGCAATTGCGATACGCTCACTTTATACCTTTGAGCTATTGCAAAAAGCGTATCTCCTTGTTTTACGATATAAGTAATATTTTTGGTTTTAGGCTGATTTTTTACAGGTAGAATAGATTTGTGTTTTGCAGGTTTTTTGATATTACCTGCCGAGTAGTCATAGGCAAAAATGCGTTTCTGTTGGAAATGAGCTTGTTTTTGTTTGAGGCTATCGACATTAAGCACCAATTGGGGCTGTTTGGAATTTTTTTCAAAATATTGAAAGCTATTGAGCAGTGCTTCAAAGAACAAATTACCTTTCAGCGTATAGCCTTTGGCGTTGAGATGAACCATATCGGGCAGAGCAAGACCTGCTTTGAGCCAATCTTTCATTACAGTTTGCCCACCTGCTACCCAATACCAATCATAGACAAGACATTTCGTTTCAGCGGCAATTTTGTGTATGAGTTCCGAAAAGGCAAGCCCCGACTTAATATTCACTCCTTGCCAATACAAATCTTGGACAGTAGTGAGTAAAATTACAGCATCAGGACTTATTCTGCGAATTTTTGTAATAATTTCACGAATCTGATTTTCCAGAGTAGAACTGATTTTATCATCATATAAATAATCGTTAGTGCCGAAATCCAGTACAATTAAATCAGCTTTGAAATAGGGCAGTTGTTCTGCCAAAAGATTTTTGCGTAGCATAGAGCCATATTTTGCCGCTCCTACGCCTGCATTGTGTAGAATAGCATTTTTATTTTGGCTATTTTCTAAAATCATTCCATAAAATTCAAAAAAACGCTGGTTTTCACGATTTTTTTCTAGTTCTAAACGCAAACTTTGCCTGACAGGAGGGATAGTAACACGAATAAAAGAGCTTTCATTGGTGTTATCGGTAGCAATCGGAATGGTGTGGGTTTCGTCAATAATAAGTTTGATATCAAAACTTTCAGAACTTTTTTTGCAAAAAATGGTAAGTAAGTTGTTTTCGGCGTTTAGATTTTCTTTGAAAAAAAAGGCAAGCGAAGCAGGCAGTTTTTCAGTACGCACACTCATTCCCGAAACCCCTAGGGGCAATTTGAGCGTATTCATAAAACTCTTTGTGTATAGCCATTTGCCTTCGTGAGAGGTTTTGTAGTCGGTATTGGAATAAGTATTTGCGGCCGAAAAAGCTGTCAGCAAACCTTTGCCTCCATCACCCAAAGTGGCTTGTAATCGTTTGCGGAAAGCATTGGGGTAAGAGCCTTGTTGCAAGTGCGAGTCGCCGAAAAAAACTACTGAAAATTTCTTTTTAGGAGCTAATTTCCATTTGTAATACAAATAAGCAAAAACATCTCTTTGATAATACTGCACATAGTTCAGCGAGGGTTTGAGCCAAGGATATGCAAGCGTATCAGCAGAATTTTGAGCAGTTTCTTGTGCTTTGCATTGCAAGAAAACAAAAAGCAATAGGCACAGTAAATAAAACTTGGGCATAAGGCTCAAAATTTTTGTAATAAAATTATTCTACATTCCATTCTTTTAGTTCGTCCAAACCAAGTTTGGTAAGCATTTTTTCCCAGTAATACAAAACATTTGGATTGTTTTGGTTGGTAGTGCTTAAAGGTGAATGAGGTAAAATGTAAAATATCTCTACATCACTCAAATCAATATCAGTAAAGCGTTTGACATCTTTTTCTGCCCATTGCTCGGCTTCTTGCCTGCTGAAAGGCGGTCTTTTATAAAAATCTCGGCGTTCCAGACCGGGCATACTTTCTACCATATCGCTGAGAATAAAAACTTTCAGGAGCGAATTTTCGGGCTTTTTGGCATTTTTTTTATCAATAATAGGCAAAATTGCCCATATATCGGTATACTGTTTTGTTTCGGTGAGGTTATCATCTAGAAGGGCTTCTATACAACGCTGCTGCATTTTGTTTTGTTCTTTTTTCAAACTTACTTGATAAGCATTTTTGATAGATTTAATATCTGTGGGATTGAGCCCTGTGGTATCTTTCATTTCTACTTTGCATTGCATTGCGAATACACGTGCTTGCGAAGTATTTTCGTGCAGAAAATAGACTTCAATTTTATCACCTTTCTGACGAATATTTTGCTGAACAATCATTTGGAGGGCTTTTTTGTATTTTTCGCGTGTAAAATTATCTTTTAGGCTTACGCTTACGGTTTTATCTATAAAAATCAGCGAATAAATATTAGGTGAAGGTTTGGGCGGGGCGACCTGTTGCAAAGGCTGATTGTTTCCTCCGCAAGAACTCAAAAAAATAGAACACAAACAAAATATAGCTAACTGCGTAGTAAGCAAGGATTTCATCGAGAAAGTGAGATTTATTTTTTTCTAATTTTACTTAAAACTTTACTGCTAATAGTACGATTGGGTTGGGGTGTTTCGGTAGAGCTTTCACTTACAACTTCTTCTTTGGGTTCCGAGCTTTCTGTATTTTCTTTCTGTTCTTCTTTTTTCAAAACTTCTTGAAGGTTCGCTTTCCCATTACCGTTCAAGTTTTCTTCAAGGTTTGAGAGTTCTTTGGCAAGATTTTCTGAATTTTGTGTTTGTTCTTGCTTTTTATTTTCCTCCAATTTGAAAGCATGTTGCCCTTTTTCATAGCCCAAGTTGAGTTCATAAATTTGCAGTTCTACTTTACACGTATGCAAATCTTTTTTGAGCTTGAGAATAGTATCAGCAATTTCTTGTCTTTGTTTTTCTAATTCTTCCAAATTGCCAAGGGCTTCCAATTGACTTTTTTTGGCTTCGGCAATAGCTGTTTGTTCGCTGATGATTTGCTCTAATTCTTCTACACTACTAAGCTGTGAGGCACGAATTTTTTGCAATTTACGCAACTTTATAGGAATTTGAAACCAAATTCTAACATATGCTACAATTATTGGGAATGCAATACCCAAGCAGATAGCTCCTGCAATAGCAAACATCACACCCGAAAGTACAAAAGCCCACATTCCCGAAGGACTTTCTACCAAATCTTGGCTTAGTTTTTCGGTTTTGCGAGAAAGTTCTTCTATGAGTGTCAAATTTTGCAAACTTTCTTCTTCTTGTAGCGTGAGAATAGTGCTGTTAAGGCTATTTTTGAGCTGGTCGGCTCGGTAGGCTTCATAGCGAAAATAGCCTAAGATGCAAAGCGTAACTATGGTGAATATAACTACCAAAATTTTGAAAATCAGATATATACGTTTAGAGCGAAGGGTTTTATCTTCTAAGTAAGGGTATTCAATCAATCTGTCGTAAGCAGGTTTGAGAAGCACCGAAACCATTGCCAAACCTACGGCAAAAGCCCAAGCCTCTATATTATTTTTGATATTGAGGGCATAGGCAACAATTTCATGAGAGATAATCAAATCGCCTGCAATAAATACAACTGCTGCCAGCAAAAACAAAATACCCCCTAAAAATGAATTGTTGTTACGTAGATTTTCTCTTTCAGTTTTATAGCTTTGAATTTGCTTTTCGGTTTCGGCAAGTTCTTCGCCACGTCTATGTCTGAGATTGACTTGGTAGTCTAGTTGATAGTTGATTTGGGTAAGCTCGCTGAAAGTATCTTGGTATTTTTGCTTATGGTTAGCTATTTTTTGCAGATTTTCTTGCAATAATGTTTCTTGATAAAGTAATTGGTCAAAAATTTTGTCGTAGCGTCCTTTTTCTGAAAGATAGGTTTCCAAAGTATCTTTGGAAAGCCCAAAATAGCCATTCCAAAAGCCTGATTGGTAATTATCATTTTTCTGTAAGGCTTCTTCAAAAAGGTTTATAATGGGGGGCTTTTCAGAAATGCTATCAGTAGTTTCTGTGATTTGCGTGTTTGGCTTATTTTCGGGGTTGTTTTGCGTATTTTCGGGCAAAATGGCATCAGGGGCAGATTTAAGCTCACTATTTTCGGGCAAAGTTTCTATGTGTTTGATAGCCTCTTCCATAAATAAGCAGTGTTTGCAGATTTTTTGAAAAAGCAAATCTATGAAATTATATTGCCTTTGGCAAGTGTTTTTGCAAGAAACAAAAACTACTCTTTGAAAGTAGATAAGACTTTGTACAAAACCACCAAAAAAAGTAGTACAAGCAAGCTGGTGGCTATCCAACGCATACGCGAGTAGGTACGCATTTGTACGGGTGTATCATCGGCTTTTTCAATCCAAGATTGTAGCTCACTATTTTCTAACGAGGAAAATTCCAAAGGGTTGCCACTTACTTCCAAAACCAATTTAGAGCGTAGCGTATCAATTTTTTTAGTTTCTTGATTGAAATAAGGCAAAAAAAAGTAATTTTTGAGCGGATATTTGCCTGGTTTTTTGGCTAAAATAATGTATTTGAAGGATTTTATACCAATAATTTGCGAAGGCATTTTGCGTAAAGTTTGCTCGGTAGCAGCAGCGTAAAACTCTAAAAAATTGTTGCTACTGGGGGCTTGCAAGTTGAGCCTTGCAAAGTTGGTATTGCCCACAATATTGATTTGGTAACTTACACTTTGCCCTGTCTGAATCTTGAGATAAGTGATAATTTCTTGCATTTGCAACCTTCCTGTAAGTATTTTGATATTTTGGGGTAAGGGTTTTATCAGGATAGAAAGAGGGTTGCTTCGCAAAGAAAGTAGCTTTTCTTTTTCTTTATCCCAAACTTTGAGTTCCAAAGCAGGAATATTCCAAAGCAGAGGTTCGGTAGGGTAAAAAGCACTCTGAAAAAACTTGTAGCGTTTGTAAGTTCTTTTTTCTAAAACGATTTCATCTGTGCTTACGCTATCTAGTCCGTAACTTTCTTGCCAAGATTTAGGTAAGTGGATTTGCCGAACAATCTGAGCGATTTGTCTATCCAAATCGTACAAATCTAGTGCTATGGGGGCATTTTGGGCGATGTATAAAGCAAAATTAAGGTTAATCTCTTCACCAACAAAAACTTCTTTGGTATTAGCCGTAAGGGCAACAAATATGTTTTGTAATTTGCCTAAACCTACTAAATCTTCTTCTAGGCTTTCTTCTTCTAGTTGCGAGAGCAGGTCTGTTTCGGTATTTTCGGGGCTTTCTTCTACCAAAATTTCTTCTTCTTTGAATATTTGTTTTTGGTTTCCGATTTTTATTTCAAAAGCAGGAATTTTGAACTTACCTACTTTGAGTGGTTTGTAGTTTTGCTCTATGCCTTTCCAAGTTTCTCCTTTGTCGCTGGTATATTCAAGATTTATTTGGAACGTTTTTTCAAAATTTTTGATTTCAGGAAAGCCTTCTATGCCTTTGAAATCTTCATAATTTGATAACACACGAATTTGCAAAAATTCATTTTGTTTGATTTTCTTTCGGACAAGTTCTATGCGTATTTCTTGCGAATAGCTCTGCAAAATCGTCAAGAATGCTAATAACTGAAAAGTAGTCTTTATCCAAGTTTTTTTTGAACTTTTTTGAGAAAACATTTGGAAGTTTAGTTTTTTCTATGTATTTTAGCAATCCGAACTGAAACTACACTTGCTTATGAAATAATGCTACACTGAACTCAATGCAAACTAAAACTTTCATTCATTATTTCAAAGTTTCAAAATGTAACGCCTATGTTAGAGTATTTTAAAATGATTTTAGAGAAAGTAAGTTTTGATAAATTATTGTTTGAGAAAGAGCTACGCAAGGCTCTGGCACAACTGAAACCTACCGAACGCGAAGATTTACGGCGTTGGTGTTATGTAAAATTTGCCAATTATCATCAAGTTCTCAACAATCAGTTCAAAATGGTGCTTTCTTAAAGAATTAAGGATTTTTTGGTTCAAGGCTTGCAAAATGAATATTGCGTTGCAAGCCTTTTATTTTTGTTCGTTTTACTGCTGATTTGGGAAAAACTTTGGCAAAAACTTCTTCGGTAATTTCCAACCAATCTTTTTTCTGCATAGTTTTTAAGTGTTCATTAGGCTCAAATTCGGGGGTTCGGTGAGGCTTTGCAAAACGATTCCAAGGGCAAACATCTTGGCAGATATCACAGCCAAAAATCCAGTTTTCTATTTTTCCTTGAAACTCTTGCGGGATTTCTTTTTTTAGCTCAATAGTCAGGTAAGAAATACATTTACTTCCATCTACAACATAAGGGCTCACAATAGCTTCTGTGGGGCAAGCCTCTATGCATCGCTTACACGTACCGCAATAATCACCTGTGGGGGCATCATACGCAAGTTCTAAGTCTACAATTAGCTCGCCGATGAAAAAGAAACTTCCTATTTTTCGGTTAATCAGATTGGTATGCTTACCTATCCAGCCCAATCCACTTCGTTGGGCCCACACTTTATCCATTACGGGGGCTGAGTCTACGAAGGCTCTGCCGTTTACTTCGCCGATATGCTCTCGAATAAAATTCAGTAATAGATTTAGTTTGCGTTTCATGACAAAATGGTAATCTTCGCCATAGGCATATTTAGAAATTTTGAAGTTATCGGCATTTTTTCGGGCTAAATCTTGCTGTGGAAAGTAGTTGAGTAGCAAAGAGATAACAGATTTTGCTCCTTCTACTAAAAGTTTTGGATTGAGCCTTTTATCAAAATGCTTTGCCATATAACTCATTTCGCCATGCATATTGCTTTTGAGCCACTCTTCGAGGCGTGGAGCTTCTTTTGCTAGAAATTCGGCTTTGGCAATACCACAGAAATCAAAGCCAATTTCAGCGGCTTTTTGCTTGATAAGTTGGCTATACTTTTCTTGAAGGCTCAATAGTGGTAAGTTTGAAAGTTATGTTTTCGTTGTAAAACTTTTTTTACTGCTTCTACAATGTTTGAAGTATCTAATCCATATTTTTTCATAAGTTCATCGGGGGTACCGCTTTCGCCAAAGGTATCATTTATAGCAACAAATTCTTGTGGTACAGGCATTTTTTGGCTTAAGAGTTCGGCTATGGCACTGCCCAAACCACCAAAACATTGATGCTCTTCGGCAGTAACTATACAGCGGGTTTTGGCAACAGAATCTAAAATTGCCTCTGTATCTAATGGTTTGATGGTATGAATGTTGATAACTTCGGCACTAATGCCTTGTTGAGCTAGTATTTCTACGGCTTGCAAGGCTTTCCATACCAAATGCCCTGTGGCAAAAATACTTACATCAGTACCTTCTTGTAATAGTAAAGCCTTTCCAATCTGAAAAGGCAGATTTTCGGGTATAAAGATAGGCACTTTGGGTCTGCCGAAACGCAGATATACGGGTCCATAATGCTCGGCAATGGCAAGAGTGGCGGCTTTAGTTTGGTTGTAATCACAAGG
Source organism: uncultured Cytophagales bacterium (assembly GCA_938002655.1). GTDB lineage: Bacteria > Bacteroidota > Bacteroidia > Cytophagales > Thermonemataceae > Raineya. Next base: position 11,988 of record CALLAC010000013.1, on the reverse strand, counting down.
ATTGATAACTACCATTCCTGGCAACATTCGCATCATGCCAATATCTTCTAACATTTGATGGGTGGCTCCATCTTCTCCAAGTGTAATACCAGCATGTGAAGCACAAATTTTAACATTTTTATGTGAGTAAGCAATAGACTGTCGGATTTGGTCATATACTCTTCCTGTGGAAAAGTTAGCGAATGTACCTGTATAAGGAATTTTCCCACTGATAGCAAGTCCTGCCGCAATGCCCATCATATTGGCTTCGGCAATACCTACTTGAAAGAAACGCTCGGGAAAATGTTTCTGAAAAGCGTCCATTTTGAGCGAACCTGTAAGGTCTGCACAAAGAGCTACTACATCAGCGTTTTGCTTAGCAATTTCTAAAAGTCCGGCTCCAAAACCTGAACGCGTATCGTTATTGCCTAAAATTTCATATTTTTTCATTGACTTTATTTTTTTATACCTGTTGAGTGCTTGAAAACTGCAAATTTCATCGTTATACTGTATCCATGAAGTTTTTTTCTACTTTATGAAACAGAGCTACACCTATCAGAAAAATAGCTATGCTCACGATTAGGCTATACAAGAGCATCGTAATTTCAAATACGCCTTGTCCGAAGAAAGCAAAACGAAAACCCTCTACAATACTGAAAATAGGATTGAGTAGTACCCAATAACGTTTTTCTTCAGAAATGTACGAAAGTGGGTAAATAACTCCCGAAATATACATCAAAAGTTGAACTCCAAAACCTACGGCATATGTGAGGTCTCGATATTTTGTTGTAAGGGAAGAAACGATAATACCTATTCCAAGTCCTAAAATTGCCATATTCAAAGCGAATACAGGCACCAGTAAAATATACCAATTCGGTTGTATTGCCGTATTACCTTGCCAAAGCCAAAAATACAGATAAAAACCCAAAAATAGTGTAAATTGAATGCTAAAAGCTAAAAAACCTGAAATTACGTTTGCTACGGGTACCGTCAGACGAGGGAAATATACTTTTCCAAAGATATTTGCATTGTTTACAAAAACATTGGAGGTACTATTGAGCGAGCTAGCAAAATAGTTCCAAATCGTGATACTACAGAGGTAAAAAAGAAAGTGCGGTATGCCATCAGTTTGTATTTTGGCTATATTTCCAAAAACAACTGAAAAGACAATCGTTGTAAAAAGAGGTTGAATGATATGCCAAAGGGGTCCGAGAATAGTTTGCTTGTAGATAGCAACAAAATCTCTGTACACAAAAAGCCCTACCAAATCACGGTATCGCCATAGTTCAGAAAGGTTGATATCAAACCATCTTGTTTTTGGAGAAATGACTTCTATCCATTCGTCTTGATGTTGTGTATTCATAGCTTTTTTGAAAAAAATTTGCTTGCAAAATTACAAATTTTTACATAAGCCCTTAATTTTGTCAAAACAAAAAATCTTGCTTTCGGTTTAATGGTGAAAAACTATGCAAAAAAACGCTTGTATCATTGGAGGAGGTATTGCAGGGATTGCCACAGCCATACGTTTGGCTTGTAAAGGCTATGAGGTAGAAGTTTTTGAAGCCAACAAGTATTTAGGTGGAAAGCTATCTGAAATTCGTTTAGGAGCTTATCGTTTTGATGCAGGTCCTTCGCTTTTTACGATGCCTCATTTGGTAGAAGAGCTTTTCCAAGTTGCTAAAAAAGATATTAGGCAGTATTTTTCTTATCAGAAGTTGGAAGTTGTTTGCAAGTATTTTTACGAAGATGGTACTATTCTTGAAGCCTTTGCTGATAAAAAACGTTTTGCCGAAGAGGTAGAGGCTAAAACAGGCGAAAAAGCTGAAAAAATCTTGCAGTATTTACAAAAAAGTGCCAAAAAGTACGAAATTACGGCAAATTTATTTCTGAAAAGATCTTTGCACAAAATAAATACTTGGCTCTGTGCCGACGCCTTCAAGGGCTATAAAAATCTACATAAGTTAGAAATTTTCAAGACAATGCACCAAGCCAATAGCCAATTTTTCACAGATAAGCGTTTGGTGCAGCTTTTCAATCGCTTTGCTACTTACAATGGTTCTAATCCTTATGAAACACCCGCTACGCTCACCATTATTCCTCATTTGGAGCACAACATAGGAGCTTTTATTCCTCAAGGGGGAATGTATGCTATCACGCAAAGTTTGGTGCAACTTGCCCGAGATTTAGGTATAAAGTTTCATTTGCAAAGCAAAGTAGAACGTATTTTCCTTGAAAATCAAAAAGCAGTAGGGATTTTAGTAAAAGGTGAAAAACGAAACTTTGATGTAGTAGTGAGCAATATGGACATAGTAGCAACCTATAAATATTTATTACCTGATGTGCCTGCACCTATCAAAATTTTGGAGCAACCCAAATCTAGTTCGGCACTGATTTTCTATTGGGGAATAGGTAGAACTTTTCCTGAATTGCGTTTGCATAATATTTTTTTCAGTAAAGATTATCAAGCCGAATTTGAGCATATTTTTCAGAAAAAAACTATCTATCACGACCCCACCGTATATGTAAATATTGGCTCAAAATACGAACCTACCGATGCACCACAAGGCTCCGAAACTTGGTTTGTGATGATAAACACTCCCAACAATACAGGGCAAGATTGGGATAAACTTATCTTGGAAGCCCGAAAAAACATTTTAGCTAAATTGAGCCGTTTGCTCAAAACTGAAATAGAAACACTCATAGAAGTTGAAGGCATTTTAGAACCTCGCAGCATCGAAGCTAAAACATTTAGTACACAAGGAGCCTTATACGGCAACAGCTCAAACAATCGCTATGCGGCTTTTTTGAGACATGCTAATTTTTCAAGAAAAATAAAAAATCTTTATTTTGTAGGTGGAAGTGTGCATCCAGGGGGTGGCATTCCTTTATGTCTCTCATCAGCAAAAATCACAGCAGATTTAATTAAATAAACTTTCATATTCCTCTTTAAGTAAGTAAGCCTAAAATTTTTTACAAAAAAACTTGCAGTTTCTAAATATTTGTTAAATTGCATATATCAAAACATTTTTTACAACTTAAACCTAAAAATGCTTATGCGAAAAATCTTATTACTTTTTACAATGCTTTTTACAGCAGAGCTTTCCTATGCTCAAGATAGCACAGGGGTGGATGCTCCACCTATTGATGATGATTTTAGCAATTATGAAGATGTTGGTTCGGGCGTAAAGCGTTATTGCACGCAAAAAGTTCAGAACCTCACGCCTGCCAAACTCTATGGGGGAGGCTACGAAGTACAAGGACCTTTCGGTATTCAATCAAAAAAAGGAGAATCCTATAAAAATGACGCCAACTACAACGATGTAGTCGATAGCCCTAATGATGTAAATGTGAAAGCTGTTCACGGTTTGCATTTCAACGTAAATTATCCTATTATTTCCAAATCTAGTATCATTGTAAGTTTAATGGCTCAGTATCAAGAAAGTCGTTTCATCATTGATGACCCGAAAGAATATAGCTTGTACCGAAGCCTTAATGATAGAGGCTTGCGTACAGGAGGAATAGGAACTACCATCTTTAAGCCTATTAACGAAACTCGCTTTATGATTTTCCAAGCTCAAGGAGATATTAACGGCGATTTTCAGCTCAATGAATTGGGCACGGCATTTAGCAGTGGACTAACACTCAGCGGAGCGTTCATTTATGGTTGGAAGAAAAACGACCGCTTCATGTGGGGTATTGGGGTTACACGTACTTATCGTGGGGGCGAAACTTTGCACATTCCTATTTTGCTTTATAATCGTACCTTTAATGACCGCTGGGGCGTAGAAGTACTTTTCCCTGCAAGAGTACATTTTCGCCGAAATTTCTCACCTAAATCTCTTTTACAGTTAGGTTATGAAATAGTAGGAAACTCGTATCATATCAGTAACACTAGCGACCAAATAGGCCGTGATTTACGTCCTTACAACGACTTACAGCTTCGTCGTTCTGAAATTAAAATCAGGGCTATTTACGAGCAGTCTCTCAAAAACTTTATCTGGATTTCGCTACAAGCAGGTTTTCGCTACAATTATAAGTTCAACCTCTCGGAAGCTCGTGATATAAAAGAAGGACTGTTTAACAAGAAATTTTTGCTTAATAACGATATTGGTAACACACCTTACCTGAGCGTAGGTATTTACTTGGTAAGTCCATAAGAAAAGAACAAAAAGAGTAATTATGCAATCAAAACGACCACAGCTATTCAAGCTGTGGTCGTTTTAGTTTTTATCTACTTCAACTTTTGCCTTCTAGAAAACTCTACAAAATATTTTTTGCTGAAAGAAACCTTTTTGTATTTTTGGCAAAAAACCCTTTGCAAAAATGATGGAATCAGGAAAAACCAAAGCTGAAAAATATCAGATTTTAGCAGAAAAAAATGCCGAAGCCCTCTTGGGAGGCGGAAAAGATAAAATTGAAGCACAACATAAAAAAGGCAAACTCACGGCTCGGGAGCGTATAGAATTACTTTTGGATAAAGGCTCTTTTGAGGAAATTGGCAAGTTTGTCATGCACAGAGCTCGTGATTTTGGAATGGATAAACAGCACTATTTGGGTGATGGGGTAGTTACAGGGTATGGTACTATCAATGGACGATTGGTGTATGTATTTTCACAGGATTTTACGGTGTTTGGTGGCTCACTTTCCGAAGCCTATGCCGAGAAAATCTGTAAAATAATGGATTTGGCCATGAAAAATGGTGCTCCTGTAATTGGTTTGAACGATTCGGGAGGAGCAAGAATACAAGAGGGGGTAGTTTCGCTTGCAGGTTATGCTGATATTTTCTACCGAAATACTCTTGCTTCGGGAGTAATTCCGCAAATTTCAGCTATCATGGGACCTTGTGCAGGAGGAGCCGTTTATTCACCTGCTATCACTGACTTTATCCTGATGACCGAAGGCACTTCCTATATGTTTGTAACAGGTCCTAATGTTGTAAAAGCCGTTACCCACGAAGAAGTAACTTCCGAAGAATTGGGAGGGGCTTCTACACATAGTACTAAATCGGGAGTTACGCATTTTGCTTGTGCCAACGAAATAGAAACGCTGGAAACTATCAAAAAACTGCTTTCTTACATACCTCAAAATTGTGAGGAAGATTCGCCTGCCTACCTTTATACTAGCAAAGACGATGAATTGCGTCCTCATCTTGACGATATTATTCCCGATAATCCTAATCAGCCTTATGATATGCGGGAAATCATTGAAAGTGTGGTAGACGAAGGGTCGTTTTTAGAAGTACATAAAAACTTTGCTGAAAATATCGTAGTAGGTTTTGCTCGCTTGGCAGGGAAAAGCATTGGTATTGTGGGCAATCAGCCTGCGGTGTTGGCGGGTGTTCTGGATATCAATGCCAGTATCAAGGCGGCTCGTTTTGTACGTTTTTGCGATTGTTTTAATATTCCACTGCTTGTTTTTGAAGATGTGCCTGGCTTTTTGCCTGGTACCGACCAAGAATGGCACGGCATCATCAATCATGGAGCTAAACTTTTATATGCTTTCTGCGAAGCTACTGTGCCCAGAGTAACCGTGATTACACGCAAAGCCTATGGCGGTGCTTACGATGTAATGAACTCCAAACATATCGGTGCCGATATGAACTACGCTTGGCCTACAGCTGAAATTGCAGTAATGGGGGCAAAAGGTGCCGCTGAAATTATTTTCCGCAAAGAAATTATGGAAGCTGAAAACCCCGAGGCTAAATTGCAAGAAAAAATTGAAGAATACGAACGAAAATTTGCTAACCCGTACAGAGCCGCTTTCAGAGGATACATCGATGAAGTAATAATGCCTTCGCAAACTCGCCAAAAACTCATACGAGCTTTCACAATGTTAGAGAACAAAGTAGCTTCTTTACCTAAAAAGAAACACGGTAACATTCCTTTGTAAAAAAAGATTTTTTTGATATATTGCCTTACAAGTATAATTTTGCCACTCCAAACATTGTATTTTATGAGCTTTTATATTCAGAACACGGCTACGGGGATTAGCCTGACGAAAGAAGATATTTTAGCCGATTACCGCCTTGCTTGCGAAAGCCGAGAGGCAAGTCTTATGGGACGGAAGGAAGTCTTTGCAGGAAAAGCCAAATTTGGTATTTTTGGCGATGGCAAAGAGTTACCTCAGATTGCAATGGCAAAAGCCTTCAGAGTAGGGGATTGGCGTTCGGGCTACTATCGCGACCAAACCTTCATGATGGCTATCGGCGAACTCACTTTGGAAGCCTTTTTTGCTCAGCTCTATGCCGATACGCAGCTAGAAAATGAACCTGCTTCGGCAGGTAGATGTATGAACTCGCATTTTGCTACTCGCATACTCAATAAAGATGGCTCGTGGAAAAACCTAACCCAACTGAAAATCTCTTCTGCCGATATTTCTCCTACTGCAGGGCAAATGCCTCGCCTTTTAGGACTAGCCTGGGCTTCTAAATTGTATCGTCTCAATCCCGAACTCTCTGAGTTTTCACAATTTTCTAACAAAGGAAATGAAATAGCCTTCGGAACCATTGGTAACGCTTCTACTTCCGAAGGAATGTTTTTTGAAGCTCTCAATGCCGCAGGTGTTTTGCAAGTGCCTCTGCTGATGTCGGTTTGGGACGATGAATACGGCATTTCTGTTCCCAAAGAATACCATACCATCAAGCAAAGTATTTCTGATGCTTTGGCAGGCTTTCAGCGAGAAAATCCCCAACAAAAAGGATTTGAAATTTTCAAAGTAAAAGCTTGGGATTATCTGAAACTCATTGATGTTTACCAAAAAGCCGCTAAAATCTGTCGCGAAACGCATACTCCTGTACTCATACACGTAGTGGAAGTCACCCAACAACAAGGACACTCCACCTCAGGCTCGCACGAACGCTACAAATCCAGAGAACGCTTAGAGTGGGAAATGAGCTTTGATTGTAACCGAATGTTTAAAGAATGGATTTTAGAACATGGCATAGCTACCATTACCGAGCTTACTCGCATTGAAGAAGAAGCCAAAGAGCGTGTAAAACAAGCAAAAACTACTGCATGGAACAACTTTCTCAAATCTATCAAAAAATATCAAGATGATACCGAAAAAGCATTGGATTGGGCAATTGCTCAAAACCCTGCTTACCAAGAGGCTTTGCAGAAAGTAAAGCAAGAGCTGAAAAGTGCTGTCAATCCTATCAAAAAAGACTCAATTATCGCTCTCAAAAAGGCTATACGCATTTTGCGTAATGAGCCTGAATTTGCTAAAAAAGAGTTGCTTCAAACACTCAAAGATAAGCAAGCACTAGCTCGCGATGAATACAACTCTTTTCTTTACAGCGAATCTGCTCAAAATGCTTTACACGTAAAAGAAATAAAGCCTATTTATGCACCCAATGCTAAAATGGTAGATGGCAGGGAAGTCTTACAAGCCAATTTTGAAGCTATTTTCCGCAAAAATCCCTTGGTAGTAGCCTTTGGAGAAGATGTAGGAAAAATAGGCGATGTAAACCAAGGCTTTGCAGGATTGCAAGAAAAATTTGGTGAAATTCGTATTACCGATACCAGCATTCGTGAATGTACTATTTTAGGACAAGGAATTGGTGCGGCAATGCGTGGCTTGCGTCCTATTGCCGAGATTCAGTATTTAGATTATCTGCTCTATGCCATTCAGATCATGTCAGATGATTTGGCTTGCTTGCAATATCGTACCAAAGGTGGGCAAAAAGCCCCTGTAATTATACGCACACGGGGGCATCGTTTAGAAGGTATCTGGCATTCGGGCTCACCCATTGGCATGATTTTACATGCTATTCGTGGTATTCGAGTACTTGTACCAAGAAATATGACTATTGCGGCGGGCTTCTACAATACAATGCTTCAAACTGATGAACCCGCTCTTATTATTGAGTGCCTGAATGGCTATCGTTTGAAAGAAAAAATGCCACTTAATTTGGGCGAATTTACCGTACCATTAGGAATACCTGAAATCTTACGCGAAGGTACTGATGTTACGTTAGTTACTTATGGCTCAATGTGCCGAATAGCAATTGATGCCGCCACACAGCTTGCCGAAGTGGGTATAAGTGTAGAAGTGATAGATGTTCAAACGCTTTTACCTTTTGATATACATCATAGTATTTTGCAGTCTGTCAAAAAAACGAATAGAGTTGTATTTGCTGATGAAGATGTAGAAGGAGGAGCTTCGGCATTTATGATGCAACAAGTTTTGGAAGTGCAAGGAGCATACCGATACCTGGATTCTGCCCCTGTAACCATTCATGCACAAGACCATCGCCCTGCCTATGCTTCTGATGGCGACTATTTCTCTAAACCCAATGCCGAAGACATCTTTGATAAAATCTATGCTATGATGAGCGAAGCAAATCCTCAAAAATTTCCTCCGCTCTACTAATTTGCAAGGCTTGAATTCAAGTTCAAATTTATTCGAATTTGCAACCTTTATAATCTGTCTAAAATGCTCAAATTAAAATGCATTTACATAATTGAAGCAATTTTGATATTGGGGGCTTGTACAGAACAAAAAGCTAATTTTCTCGTACACGAAAATCCTCCCATAGATGCATTGTATTCATTTGCTTCTTTACAGACACTTCAAGAGGCTTGGGCAAATAGCCCTAAAAAAGATATGGTTGCTTACCAACTGGCTGTTTGGCATCTCTATCACAAAGAGTATCATAAAGCCAATTATTTCATCGAAAAAGCTCTTGAAATTTCCGAAAAAGCAGAATACTATCTCTTAAAAGCTCAATGCGAAAATGGCTTGAAAAATTTTGTAGAGGCAAGAAAAAACTTGCAAAAAGCCCTGAAAATTCGAAAAAATGACTTTCTGACTTTGCTTTTTGCTTTTCATTTTGCCGTAGAGCAAAGCGAGTGGCAAGAAGCAGAAAAATATTTACAAATATTTGAAAAAAATTATCCCGAAGCCACTCAACTTACTTTTGCCAAAGGGAAACTTGCTTTTTTGAAAAATGACACTCTGCAAGCCTATCATTTTTTGCAAAAAGCCATTGAGCAAAACCCTACAAATACAGAAAGTTACAAACTGTTGAGCCAATTGTATAATGAGCAAAACCAGCCTACAAAGGCTTTGGAATGGGCAAATAAAGGCTTGAAAATAAGAAATTTATACGATAGTTTGCTGTTGGAAAAAGCCCTTGCCTTTCAGAAGCTCGAAGAAAAAGATAGTGCCGCTAAATATTTTCTGAAAGCCTATCAGCAAAATAATCGTTTGTATCAAGCTTCTTTTTTCTTAGGAGAACAGGCTCTCAAAACAGAAAAATACCAAGAAGCACTCCATTTTTTGGAAAATGCTTATCAGTATGCTCCTGCTTTGCCCAAAATCAATTATTTTATGGGGCTCTGTCATGAAAAATTAGGTAGAAACGAGCTTGCCTTAGATTTTTATCGGAAAGCTATCAAGCAAGATGCCGAAGATTTAATAGCTCGCCAAGCATTCTATTTTTTAAAAGAAAAATTGGAACAAGAGCGAATGAAACGCCTACAAGATTCTTTGTGGAAAGCACAACCAGCCAAAGAGCAAATTATTGCAAAGTAAGTTTAAGATTTAACAAAGAGTGTGCTAATCATTACTTCCGAAATTCTTTGATAGACGGCTTTCCAAGCCTCTTCCAAACTGCTATTCCATTCGTTTTCGTAGATACTTCTGAGCATATGTAAAAAAGCTATTCCGAAGGAAACAAAGTGTTCGGGTTTTAAGCCATAACCTGCGTGGCGTTTGGCAAGGGCTTCTAGATCAGGTTTTACATTTTCCCAGTTATCAATACTTCGGACAAGCTTTCCTATTGCCGCTACAAGCATTTGCGATTGTCGTTCCATTGAAGTATTTTTGAAAAGCTCTTTGGTTTCGGGGGCAAGCTCGAAGAGTTTTTCGTAAAGAAGACGAACATTCCCGAATGTTCTTGCAAGCACTTTGGGAAACGATTGTTTAATGATTTCAGATTGTTCGGCTGTCATAAGAGTTATGTATTTTTCCTCAAATTACGATTATTTTCAAAACGAAAGTATGATTTTTATCAACTCTTTCAATGTTTTAGAAAAGGTGAATTTTACAGAAAAAGTAGAAACTTACGTTTTGCGTTTGGATAAAATTGATAGCTACATTTCGGGTAATAAATGGTTTAAGTTAAAGTATAATTTACAAGAAGCAAGAAAATTGGGTTTGCGTAAACTACTTACTTTTGGCGGGGCATATTCCAATCATATTTTAGCAGTTGCTTCAGCGGGAGAGCGTTGGGGCTTTGAAACCATCGGGATTATCAGAGGAGAAAAACCGTCTGTTCTTAACGCAAGATTATTACAAGCACAAAAATGGGGAATGGAACTGCATTTTGTTAGTCGGCAAAGCTATCGTGAAAAAAACAATGTGGATTTTGTTGAGAGTTTGAGGCAAAAATTTGGGAAATTTTATCTCATTCCCGAAGGAGGTTCTAATACATTAGCCGTTCAGGGTGCAAGCGAGATATTAGACTTTTTGCCACAACTTTCTTTCAGTTTTGATTATGTACTTTGCTGCGTAGGAACAGGTGGAACCTTGGCAGGGCTTGCCAAAAGTCTCTTGGGTACAAATACTAAATTACTGGGAATTCCTGTGCTAAAAAATGCTTCTTTCTTATACAAAGACATACAAAACCTGCTACAAAATCAATCTTTTCAACCTTTTGAGTTGCTTTTAGACTATCATTTTGGCGGTTATGCTAAAAAAACAAATGAGCTTTTGAATTTTTTAGAAAATTTCAAGCAGAAATTTCAAATTCCTACCGAATCGGTTTATACGGGAAAAATGTTTTTTGCTTTCTTTGATTTATTAGGAAAAAATTACTTTGCCGAAAACAGCAAGGTGCTTCTCATACATACAGGAGGGATATTCGAGCAATCAAAATCAATATGATCAACTAAAACCTGATTTAGTAGATATTGACAGCATACAATGTAAGCAAATTGAGAAAGATTGTAACTATTTAAGTACTTGCGAAATTGAGAAAAATTTTTTCATTTTTCGGAGAGGAAACTACCCAGCTCGATAGAGAAGTAATAGCAAATACTTTTAGGAGTTGTAATAAATAGGCTTTGGAAAGAGAACGTTGCGTTAAAAGCAGAAAATGCTGAATTACGTCGTCGTTTAGAGCAGAACTCGAGTAGTAGCCATAGTCATCTGAGCAAATTCAGGGCGGTCAGTTGGGGCATCAAGGCAAGATATTAGCACAAATAGCTCGAGCCAGCAAGGAGGTTATTCATTATGCCAAGAGCCGTAGTTGTTGTAGTCGTAAAAATCCAAAAATAGCCAAAGCAGAAATCTTTTGAACCTTTTGAAAACGGATGAAAGGCAGGTGCTTGTTTTGCTTGCGTCAGAGAAGTTTCTTTTACCCACAATGTCGCTGAATAAGCTATTCGGAGGATAAAAATCTGTTTCAGAACCTTACAAGGGGCGTTTATCTTTGTTTGCTTGTAAATACTATCAGAAAACAAGGGCTTCATCTCCTTCAAGCTCTGCTCAATATCTATGGCAATAATGAGCTACTTCTAAAATATACCTAAATAGCTAGTTTATTTCTAACAATATCAGAGAAAATATTAAAAAACTTTTGTAATTTGTCTAATACTCTTTCTCGTTTTTTCCCTCTCTCGTTTTCTTTTGAAAATCGTGAGATGGGGGGCAAAATTTGAGCAAATTCTACACCCATATCTGTTATAAAACCATTACTAAAAGATTTTTCTATGAATTTATAAGTTTCTTGTGAGTTTAACTTTTCTTCTTCAATGATTTTATCCAGTTCTTTTTTCATTTTTTCATGTACAAATTCTGGCCATTCTTCTTCTATTATGGAGCTGGCATCAAATGATTCAATAAACTCGTTAATAAGATCTTTTTTGTCCCGTAGTTTAACAGTGGCATTGATAACTTTGTTGATTTTAGTGATAATTTCAACATCTTTTATATGTTCATTTTTATATTTCTGTATAAGTTTCAGGATATAATCGATATTGATTTCTACTTGTTTGATAAGTTCTA
>CALLAC010000012.1 GCA_938002655.1 uncultured Cytophagales bacterium | reverse complement strand
TCCATAAATCTGTAATTTTTCATTGATTTTAGTCGTAATCTGTACATTCTGAATGCTATACCAAGGGGATTTTTCGGGGCGAAAATCATTTTCTACCACTACCAAAGGCATCGGGCTGAACACGTTCCCCGTCCAATCTATTGTACTTTTTAGCTTTGCAAACGTGTAGCTTACGCTAAAAGGTTTAAGAAACCTTATAGGTTTTTAGTGTACAATGAAATAAAAAATCCTTTGAAATTGTTTTCTCTTTTGTGTTTTTTTCTGAATTTTAGCTTTTCAATCAGCTAAATGTATGAACGTAGAAAGTATTTTGCAAGAACTCCGAAGAAAAATAGACGACATAGATACCCAACTTTTAGAACTCCTCAATGCCCGAATGGACATTGTGAAGGAAATCGGGACACTGAAAAAAACGCATAATGCACTCATCTACCGCCCCGAACGCGAAAGAGCTATTCTGCAAAGACTCGCCTCACAAAACAAAGGTTTGCTCAATCAGGCGGCGATAGATGCTATTTTCTTGGAAATTTTTGCCGTAGCCCGCAATATAGAGATGCCCGAAAAAGTGGCATTTTTAGGTCCTGAGGGCAGTTTTTCGCACCAAGCCGCCGAAAGCCGTTTTGGGGCAATGAGCGAATACATTTCTTTGCCTACCATCAAAGCTGTTTTTGAGAGCGTCCATACCGAAAGAGTGCGTTTTGGGGTGGTGCCTATCGAAAACAACCAAGAAGGAACCGTTACCGAAACTATTGATTTGCTCAACCAAATTGATGTTCGGATAGTAGCGGAAATCCCTTTGCCTATTCATTTTTCTTTGGCAAGTAATGAAGAAAACATTAAAAAAATAAGCAAAATTTATTCTCGTGAAATTGCGTTTCGGCAGTGTAGAAAGTTCCTGAACGACTACTTTCCCAATGCCCTGTTGGTGAATGTAGAATCTACGTCCAAAGCCGCCGAGCAAGCAAGCCAAGAAGTAGGTACAGCCGCCTTGTGTTCGCATATCGCCGCTAAAATCTACGATTTACCCGTACTTTTTGACAATGTAGAAGATAATGCCCACAATACCACCCGTTTCTTAATTATTAGTAAAACTTTCAGCAACCAAGCCAGCGGCAACGATAAAACCACTATTTTGGTAGATTTACCCGATAAACCAGGCAGTTTGGCGATGTTTTTGCAAGAATTCGACCGCTTCGGCATCAACCTCAATAAAATTGAAAGCCACCCCCGAAAAAATGAAGCTCAATTCAAATATTGGTTTTACATTGATTTTGAAGGGCATATTGAAGACAAAAACGTACAAAGAATTTTAGAAAAATACGAAGGGCAAATCAGGTGCTTGGGGAGCTACGTGAAATTGTGTTAGTGGCGATACTGAAATGAAATTTAAGTTTTTGCAAATTTTATATTGCGTTTGTATTTCAAACCAAAATCTTTATTTTTATGAACTCAAAAAATTCTAACGTACAACGCTACTCGCTATGTAGCTCTGTTTTGTGCCTTGTTGGTGTTTTCTTGTCAGAAAAAGAAAATTGAGCCAACTATGGAAACCGCTGAAAAACTGCCCCAAATTCGTATCTTGGGCGAAATCCCGAACCCCTACAAATTGAGCCACGCTCAAACTGCTTTTGAAAACCTAAAAGCTACCAATGCCCGAATGACAATGCCAACCACCATTCGTACCACAAGCATGCATTTAAGCCAAGCACAATTACCGCAACTCGCCACATTATTTGAATTTTACAATAGCATTCAATATACTAGCCACTAACCTGTAAGGTCTTTAAAGACCGAACGAACTGCTTCTATCTTGTTAGAGAAAGAGTTTGCAGTTGTGAGACTGTCCGTAATGTGTTTTTTATTTTTTTGCTTTGCTTCTTTTACGTAAAGGTTTTTAAAACCCATCAGGTTTTTGGTTAGGTTTGAAGCATGGGGTTTCAAAATCGTTACAAATGTATTTTTGTAAAAACTACTTTTGTTTGAATATGATTTCATTGTTGCTCCTGTCGAAGCCTACTCGGAAATGGCATCTTTCACGTATCTTTACAAGTTATCCTGTTGTGCTAATTTTGGCAAATCTTTAAACACCAACTTATGATGTATTTTTCATAAAAAAATATTGTAAACACAAAATCTTTCTTGCAGAAAGTCAGTTTTGTGTAGAAATCAAAAAAAATTATAATTTTCTAGCTCTGGTCATTTCTCGTTTTCCCAAAGCACCAGGCAATTTTTCTATTGCTAATCCAAGGGCTTTCAAATCTCTACGAAGTTGCCCTTTGGCAGAATAAGTAACCCAAAAAGCACCTTGCCTCATAGCGTCGGTAGTACGCTTGATTTGCTCTATTTCCCACATTTCAGGCTGTATGTTGGGGGCAAAGGCGTCAAAATATACAATATCAAAAATTGCTTGGCTTTGATATGTTTGCAAAGCAATTTTTCTTTTTTCTAAAACAAAATTATCTGAAATAGGAACGGCTTTATTCCATTCGGCTTGGTGCATTGCTTGGAAATAAGGCTCTAAATGGCTATCAATCTGTTCAGCATATTGCAAAGGCTTTACGTGCTCGTAGGTAAGGGGGTAGGTTTCCAAAGTTTGATAGTAAATAAAAAGATTTTTCTGCAAGGCACTTTGTAAAGTGAGTAAAGCATTTAGCCCTGTACCAAACCCTATTTCTAAAATCTTTATTGTATCTTGAAAGTCAGGATGGTAGGCGAGCCAATCGTACAGACCTGCTTGCAAAAATACGTGTAAAGATTCAGCAATAGAACCATTCCGAGAATGGTAAGTTTCGTTGAGAGCTGTATTTAGAAGTGTTTTTGAGCCATCGGTTGTGGTGTAGAGCGTGAGCATTTGTTTTTTGATTTTGAATTTTGCTTTTTTGCATACATTTTAAACTATTAAAAATGACTATCGCCATCGTACAATACAACGCAGGAAACGTACAATCTGTTTTATTTGCTTTGAAACGTATAGGAGCAGAAGGGATTTTAACCGATGATGCCGAAATTTTACAAAAAGCTGACCGCGTAATCTTCCCTGGTGTAGGAGAGGCAAGCTCTGCTATGAACTATCTGAAAAGTAAAGGTTTAGATAAAGTTATCAGCAGTCTTACTCAGCCTGTTTTGGGAATATGTTTGGGGCTTCAATTACTTTGCAAGCATTCGGAAGAAGGAAATACGGAGTGCTTGGGTATTTTTGACCTGAGCGTTAAGAAATTTCCTACGGATAAAGGCAATAAAGTGCCTCACGTAGGTTGGAATAGCATTGAAAATTTGCAAACAGAGCTTTTTAGAAATGTAGCTAATGGTTCGTATGTGTATTATGTGCATAGCTATTATGCAGAATTAGGTTCGGCTACTACGGCTCAAACTACGTACATTTTGCCGTTTAGTGCCGCTTTACAATATAAAAATTTTTATGCAGTGCAATTTCACCCCGAGAAAAGTAGTAATGTAGGAGAAGAAGTGTTGAAAAACTTTCTACAAAAAGGCTGAATTTATTTTTGAAAATCAAAAAATTGTAAAAAGATACAGCAAATTTGAAAAAATCTATAAATTTGCCACTCAAAATTTTATTTTGCGAAAAAAATGTTGTTTTACTAAAAAAACTAAAATTTCAAAAATCAATGGCATATTTATTCACCTCTGAGTCAGTATCTGAAGGACATCCCGATAAAGTGGCAGACCAAATTTCTGACGCTATTCTTGATGCAATGCTTGCCCAAGACCCCAATTCGCGTGTTGCTTGTGAAACGCTTGTGACCACAGGGTTGGCAGTAATTGCAGGTGAAGTTACTACACAAGCCTATGTAGATATCCCCGAAGTGGTACGTCAAACCATTGAGCGTATTGGCTATACCAAAGCCGAATATCAATTTGAGTCTAAATCTTGTGGGGTAATGGTGACTCTTCATGCTCAATCGCCTGATATAGCCCAAGGAGTAGACGAAGGAAAAGGTTTGGATAAAGACCAAGGAGCAGGTGACCAAGGAATGATGTTTGGTTATGCTACTAACGAAACCCCCGAATATATGCCGATGGCATTGGCTTTTTCACACAGAATTGTCAAGGAGTTGGCTCGTATCCGAAAAGAAGAGCCCGAGCTGATGCCTTATTTACGTCCTGACGCCAAATCGCAGGTTACTATTGAATACGACGATAAAGGCAAGCCCAAGAGAGTGCACACCATTGTGGTTTCTACCCAACACGATGAGTTTGATACAGAAGCTAAAATGCTCAAAAAAATTAGCGAAGATGTGAAAAAGCACGTTATCGCACGTGTTATTCCTGCCGAACTTTTAGATAAAAAAACCATTTACCATATCAATCCTACGGGAAAATTTGTTATTGGTGGCCCGCATGGCGATACAGGACTTACAGGGCGAAAAATTATTGTAGATACATACGGCGGAAAAGGTGCCCATGGTGGAGGAGCATTTTCAGGCAAAGATGCTTCCAAAGTAGACAGAAGTGCCGCCTATGCGGCTCGTCATATTGCAAAAAATATCGTTGCCGCAGGATTGGCTGACGAGATTTTGGTGCAAGTAGCTTACGCAATAGGAATTTCCAGACCTGTTTCGCTCAATGTAAATACTTTTGGTACAGCCAAAGTCAAACTGACCGATGCCCAAATCGCTGAAAAAATTGCAGAAATGTTTGATATGCGTCCCAAAGCTATTGTTGAGCGTTTAGGTCTGAAAAATCCCATTTTCTCTCCTACTGCCGCTTACGGACACATGGGCAGAGAGCCTTACAAAGCCAAAGTCGATATTTCGTATGTGGAAGTAAAAGAAGATAAAAATAGCAAGCAAGAAATCCGTAAAAAAACTAAAAAAGAAGTTGAATTCTTTACTTGGGAGAAGTTGGATTACGTAGAGGCTATCCGCAAAGCCTTTGCCTTAAAAAAATAAGTCTTTCTGAAAAAACTTTACTGAGAACCTATCAGGCTCGCTTGCCTGATGGGTTTTTATTTTTCAAACAATTTTACAGCATTTCAGTTTCAAACAGAGATGAAAAATTTGTTTTATTATGGCTCATTTTACAAAAAAATCTTTGCTAGCATTAGAAACCTTGTATCGCCGAAACCTAATGAATACTCTTTTAGGTTTCAAAAATGCCAACCTTATAGGTACAAAAGATGTAAAAGGTAATGAAAACCTTGCTATCTTTAATTCTTTGGTGCATTTGGGGGCAAATCCGCCGCATATTGCCTTTGTAATGCGACCTACTACCGTAGAAAGGCATACTTACGACAATATTCACCAAACGGGCTTTTATACTTTTAATCACGTGCATACAAGTTGGGTAGAGAAGGCTCATCAAACTTCCGCCAAATATCCCAAAGAGGTTTCAGAGTTTGAGGCTTGTGGTTTGACACCTGTCTACAAGAACAACTTTCCTGCTCCTTTCGTAGCTGAGAGCCTCATTCAGATAGGAATGAAATTTGTAGAAGCTATTTTTATCCCTACCAACGAAGTATATTTGATAATCGGCGAAGTACAAGAGTTTTTTGTACCTGATGAATGCTTGCGTTCAGATGGCTTTATTGATTTGCAGAAAGCAGGCACAGCAGTAGTAAGTGGTTTGGATGCTTACTACCAAGCTCAAGAGATAGCACGTTTTAGCTATGCACGCCCTCAGCAAGCATTGAAGAAAATTTGAGCTTAAAAAGAAATCAGGCGACAACACCATGCAGATTGATGCTGTCGCAAGATTTTACTTTATACCAATTCTTCTTCGGCAGTGAGTTTAGCTACATAGTAATCTCTATTCATACGAGCAATGTTGCGAAGCGAAATTCCTTTGGGGCATTGGGCTTCGCAAGCACCTGTGTTGGTGCAAGAGCCAAAGCCTTCGGCATCCATTTGAGCAATCATTTTTTGTACGCGGCGTTTGCGTTCGGCTTGCCCTTGGGGTAGTAAGCCCAAATGAGCAATTTTAGCTGAAACAAAAAGCATAGCCGAGGCATTTTTGCAAGAAGCCACACAAGCACCACAGCCAATACAAGTAGCAGCATCCATAGCCTCGCTGGCTACGTGTTTGGGGATAGGAATTTCGTTGGCATCTACGGTTACACCTGTATTTACGGAAATGTACCCGCCTGCTTGAATGATTCGGTCAAAGGCACTTCTATCTACTACCAGATCTTTGATAACAGGGAAGGCTTTGGCACGCCAAGGTTCAATGTAGATGGTGTCGCCATCTTTGAAACTACGCATATGAAGTTGGCAAGTAGTAGTTTGTTTGGGTCCGTGGGGCTGTCCATTGATAAACAAACTACACATTCCGCAAATACCTTCACGGCAGTCGTGGTCGAAAGCAATGGGGTCTTCACCTTTGCGAATCAAGTCTTCGTTGAGTACATCAAGCATTTCCAAAAAAGACATATCTGGAGAAGCCGTAACTTTATACTCTACCATTCTGCCCTTGTCGTTCTTATTTTTTTGTCGCCAAATTTTAAGAGTCAGATTTAATTTTTGAGTGCTATTACCTGCCATAGTTGTGATAGGTTTTATTTACTATAAAAAAATCTTGTTCATTAAAATTGTTTGTGGATATGGCACAATATTAAGATAATTTTTGGCTAAAATCAATCTAAATAAACAAAACTTTGAGCTAAGAAAGCCTATTATGATGCAAGTTATAGGCAAACTCTAACCTTGCAAATATACATCTAGTAGCCCTTCGGGCAGAGCTACGTATAGTTTTTTTTCTTTTCTATCTACTTGCAAAATCACTTCGTCATGGATAGGGATTAGCACTTCTTTGCCTTTGTAGAGCATTACAAGTAAAGCTGTTTGCGTGGTAGTATAAACATCTTGGATTTGAGCTAAATTACCCAAAACTTTATCAACTACCAAAAAGTCAATAATCTCATGAAAGTAAAACTGCTTTTCGCCAAGTTCGGGTAAAAAAGTGAGTGGCAAAAAAAGTTTTGCACCTACAATTTCTTGGGCTTGCTCAATGCTATCAATATTTCTGAGTTTGAGCAGAGCGGTTTGGGGTTTGTTGGGCAACAGACGTACGCCTTCTACTTCAAATTTTTGGAGTTTTTGTTCTATTTCTACCCAAACTTCTTGTAGAGTTTGGTAATCTTGGGGATAATCTACATCTAAAAAAACACTCACTTCTCCGTAAAGAGCGTGAGTTTTTAAGATTTTACCCAATTCAAAACAATCATCTTGATGTAAATCGGACATATCGTTTGATGTTTTTGAACAAAAGCAAGAAGATTTTAGGTTCTAATAGGCAAATCGGGATAAGGAATAAGATTTTCTACCAGAAACACTACAGCTCCTTTCACAAAAAGTGTAATCACTGTAATAATTATTCCTACTAAAATTCCTACGGCTATATTGTTTTCGCTAATTTCTTGTAGCTCATCAATTTCTGTATTGATAAGATTGAAAAGATACATTCCTGTAATAACTACCAAAAATGAAAGCAAAAAACCTAAAACAACAAAAATAATGCTGTACTTCAAAACTGTAAAAAATATATCTGTACTGCTTTTTTCAATCATTTTTACCATAGCCACCATCTTGAAAATGGGCTCTACCAAACCTGATAAAATATAACCTACGGCAAAAATTACAGATGCCAAAAGAATAGCAAATGCCGTGTTTTTGGTGGTTATTTGATATTTTCGGCGTAAAGCACGTATAAAAAGCCTTGTAGTGCTAAATGTTACAAGTATGGCTAAAAGTAAGGTTAATATCAGGTGTAAAACAGCGAAAAATATATTGTTGCTCATGAGCAAAAGTTTTTGCACAATTTTAAGAAAAAAACTTATATTTGGGTAATGTTTGTTTTATTTTTTCGGAAAACCTTTTGATATTTGTCAGGTTTTTGCAAATTTTGAAAAACTTTCACAAGGAGGAATGAGCCAATTAAGCAAGAATTTACGTTATTTACGCCACATGAGCGATTGTACGCAAGAAGAATTTGCTCAAATTTTGGGTATTAAGCGTTCGGCTTTGGGGTCGTATGAAGAGGGTAGAGCCAATCCAAATTTTGCCGTGATGATGCAAATCTGCAAAATGTTTGGTATCACTATGGAGCAACTCATGTCGGTTGATGTAAGTACTTTGGAAATTAGTCCTATCAAAGTTCCTGAAAAGATAGCGGCAAGTAATGAAAGTACAACAGATGAACTTTTGAGCGAAGAGATTTTAGAAGTTTTGCATAAAGAAGAAATTCGTACTGAAAAGCCTGAAGCCAAAAGCGATTGGCGAGCATTAGAGAAAGGAAAAATCCACCCCGAAACCAAAAAAGTTCGCCGAGAAGAAAAATACGAAGAAATTAAGGAGAAATTTTATCCCACGCTCGATGATGGCTTATTTTCAGAAGAAAACCAGACTGAATTTTTTACAGATACCGATAAAGGCGACATTCCTTTTGTCAAGCAAAATAATCTTATCAATTATTTGGCTCATTACGCTGAAAGACAATTTATAGAAAGTTTGCCGAAAATCCAAATAAGCCTGCTCCCCAGAAATCAGGAATACAGGGCTTTTGAAATGGATAAAACTTTTCCGATGGAAAAATCTATTTGCATAGGCTCGTACCTGAAAAATTGGTACAACGTACAAACAGGCGAAACCTATCTTTTTCTTACACAAAAACAAGGTTTAATTTACGGAAAAGCTGAAAATCGTTTGAGAAATGAAGGCTATATTGCGATTGCAGGGCTTTCGCAATATCATAAAATATATTTGCGTGAAATTTTCGAAATTTGGCGGTTTCAGCTTTTGTTGAGTGCAGGCAAAATTGAAAATATCCGATGAAAGAGGGAGCATTTTTAGGCAAAAATAAAAAAAAATGGGAAGAAATTGAGCAACAAACTCGCAATTTAAGTAAGGTTCACCCAGATAGGCTCAGCGAAATTTTTATTGAACTCTGCGAAGACCTTTCGTATGCTCGTACGCATTATGGTAATAGTCCTATTGCTAAATACCTCAATTCACTTACAGCACGCATACATCAAACTATCTACAAACAGCAAAGTGTTCGTTTTTTGCAAATTGCCCAATTTTGGACAAAAGACGTACCGCTGGTGATGGCTTCGGTACGTAAGCAGATGCTCGTGGCTTTTTTGATTTTTACAATTTCTTGTGCTATCGGCGTAGTTTCTACCCTCAACGATAAAGCAGGCGAATACGAATTTGCTCGGGGTATTTTAGGAAACAATTACGTAGAAATGACACTGCAAAACATCAAAGAAGGCAAGCCAATGGCAGTATATGATGAAAAAGAGCCTGTAATGATGTTTTTGGCGATAGCTTACAACAACATTAGTGTTGCTTTTACGAGTTTTGTTTGGGGAGGTTTGGTAAGCATTGTAGGAATTCATGCTTTTTTGTTGCTTTCTATTGGCTCGGCGTACATTCTTTTTGTAAATGGTGTAATGGTGGGTACTTTTCAAACACTTTTTTACAAAGAAAATTTGCTTTGGGAGTCGGCAAGTGTTATCTGGTTGCACGGCACCATTGAAATTTGGTCTATTATTTTAGCAGGAGGGGCAGGGATTGTAATGGGTAATAGTATTTTTTTTCCAAAAACCTACTCGCGTCGTGAGTCTTTCAAGCGAGGGGCAGAAAAAGGTGGGAAAATCATGTTAAGTCTTTTGCCGTTTATTACTCTGGCCGCTTTCATAGAAAGTTTTGTTACGCGTTATGCGGATATGCACGTTATTCTGAAACTACTCATTATTATAGGTTCGTTGGTGTTGGTGATGTTTTACTTTGTGATTTATCCTTTTGTAGTAGAAAAACGTGAAAAAATACGTAAACAGGGAGAGCAAAGTGAATATTCGGGTGTATTTTACCAATAATTTTACAAACCTTCAATCTGTTTTTGTTTTCTAATATCACGTTTGAGCTGTCGGAGCTCTTTACGGGCAGTTTTGCGTTTTTTATTTTTTTTTTCAGCATGGCGAGCTAATTTTTCTAGATATTCTCTTGCTTTTTCTAATTTGCCTTGCTGGCGATAGTGCTTGTAAAGCCATTCCAAAGATGTATGATAGTAGCCTGAATCGTATGCTTTTATGGTTTCGGCAAAATAAATAACCTTTTCAAAATATTCAATGGCTTTGAGGAGATCTTTTCCCAGGTGCGTCTGGGCTAAAATATAAGCGGCAAAACGCCCACTGATAGCCTCGTAGCCAAATTGTTTTTTTTCGATTCTGTCTAAAATTTCTTTGGCAAGCGTTTCGGCTTCTTCGCTACGTCCCATAAAGAAGCTACTTATAGCATGTATACGGTGAAAATAAGGATTTTGTGGATAGGCTTCGTACATTCTTTTGGCGATAGGAGCAACCAGATGCGTTTTGCCTTCACTATTGTAAATGAACATCAAGAAATAGTTTGCCATTACACGCGTGTAAAAGGCTTTACGAGCTACTTCGTCCAATTGCTTGATGCCCAATTCTTTATTGCCTTTTGGGAAAGCGGCTACAATAGGAGCAAGAAAAGGATAATTTTCGGGGATCCATTCGGCAAAATAGTTGTACAGCCCATCACCAAACAGAAATTCGGGGCTTAAAGCATTGATTTCCTTGCCTCTACGCATGCTTCGCAGAGCATTTCTACCTGCAGAAGCGGCTTTGAGCCACTGCTCGCGGTCGGCGTGGAGCCTGCCTTTGAAGCCATAAGCCGCCGCCAAAAAAAAAGAGGCTTCTACATTTTTCGGATTGGCTTGGTACAAAGTTTCGGCTTTGCGAAGTGTAGTATCAATGTAAGCTAAAAAAATATCGTCGTAAGCATTATTATCGGTATTGGGCATAATTTTCCACCATTGGCTCAAAGCCATCAGGAAATAAGGGAGAGGGTGCTCTGGGTAGCGTTGGCGTATTTGTAAGAATTCTTTTTCGGCGGTTGGAAACTGAAAGTTATACATTTGGTCAAGGGCATCGGCAAGCTCGGCTTGCAGGCTTTCGTCCATAAGTAAAATAGGTGGAAGGCTATCCAAAGCAGAATAAGCCTTTTTTTGTGCAAAACTATTTTGCAAACAAAAACACAACGAAAATAAGTAAATTCTACAAACGATAAAAAAAGATATCTTGCTTTGCAAAATATAACAATATTGGAAACTAAACATTTTTTTCAGTTTAAGAGCAGAAAAATGAGACGTTTTTTTGAGTAAGTACATCTGAATAAAGTTGTAGGAATTATTTTTTCTTCAAAGCTACAATTTTTGCACTTGCCTTGCAAGTTTTTTATATTTGCAAGCAAATCATATTTTTAATGAAAACACTAGATTTGGCATTGCAAGGAGGAGGCTCGCACGGGGCTTTTACTTGGGGCGTAATAGAAAGGCTTTTAGAAGATGAACGCTTGCAAATTGATGGCTTGTGTGGAACAAGTGCAGGAGCTATGAATGCAACCGTTGTAGCTTATGGCTTAATGCAGGGAGGTAGAAAAGGAGCCATTGATTTACTCTATAAATTCTGGAAAAAAATTGCTGATGAGCAAAAATTTTCCTTCATACAACCTAGTTTGTATGAAAAATGGTTTGGTGATGGTGGAAAGTTAGATTATTCGCCTGCTTACCAAATGTTGGATTTCTTTATAATGATGTTTTCCCCGTATCAGTTTAATCCTTTGGACTACAACCCTTTGGAAAGTATTTTAGAAAGTTTAGTAGATTTCGAGGCTCTCAAATCTTACAAAGGTTGTAAGTTATTCGTGTGTGCTACGAATGTTTGTACAGGTAGAGCAAAGATTTTTTCAGGTGAGGAAATCAGCCTTAAAGCCGTTATGGCTTCGGCTTGCTTACCTTTTTTGTTTAAAGCTGTAGAAATTGATGGCAACTATTACTGGGACGGCGGCTACATGGGTAATCCACCTATTTTCCCGCTTATCAATGATACCGAAACCTCCGACATCTTACTCATACAAATCAATCCGATACGAATTAAAGAAGTGCCTCGTACTGCCGATGAAATACGCGATCGCATCAACACATTGAGTTTTAATACCAGCTTAATGCACGAAATGCGACGTGTAAATCTTATACAAAGGCTTCTGCAATTAGGTTTGAATTTGGATGGCAAGTCGCGTAAAATCAATATTCATCACATCAATCCCGAAGAGCTTATGAGCGAAATGAGTGTTTCAAGTAAGCTCAACGCCGATTGGAAATTTCTACTGCGTTTGCGTGCCCATGGCAGAGAAGCCGCCGAAAAATGGCTTTCTGAAAATTATGAAAAAATTGGTGTAGAATCTACTTGTAATTTACGAGAAGTATTTTTGTAAAATTGATAAGCAAAGAATACATACGGCTTATTTTAGGCTTGAAGGTCAAGCAGGCAAGACAAGAAAAAGGGCTTTCGCTTTCTGAACTTGCTCACAAAACAGGTATTTCTGTTTCCTATCTCAACGAAATTGAAAAAGGCAAAAAATATCCGCAAAGCGAAAAAATTGTTACCCTTGCTGAGGCATTGGGCGTAAATTACGACTGGCTTGTTTCGCTCAAACTCAACAAAAAACTCTTACCGCTGAGTAAATTGCTGGCTTCGGGCTTTTTTGAAGAATTTCCGCTTGAAATTTTTGGTATCGAGCCAGCTCAGTTTTTAGAAATTCTTGTCAATGCTCCTGATAAGGTAACGGCTTTTATCAGTACGCTTCTAGAAATTGCTCGCAGTTATGATATGCAAATTGAAGAGTTTTATTTTTCAGCCTTGCGTTCTTATCAGGAAATGCACGAAAATTATTTTCCAGATTTGGAGATAGAAGCTAAAAAATGTCGGGAAATGTATTTTCCTCATAGTACAATTCTGCAAATACAAGTTTTACAAGAAGTTTTGCAAGAAAATTTTCATATTCAGGTACAAGAGTTTGAGTTTGAACCCTCTCTGCAACATCTGCGTTCTTTACTAAAAGGTAAAACGCTGTTTATCAATCATTTACTTAATGAAGAGCAAAGACTTTTTGTGTTGGCACGAGAAATAGGCTATGCCCTGCTAAAACCTGCTCAAAGAACTTATACTTTTTCTTGGGTCGAGGTAAAATCTTTTGAAGAAGTTCTGAATAATTTTCGGGCATCTTATTTTGCAGGAGCATTGCTTTTGCCCGAAAGTGAATTGATAGCAGACTTAGAGGTTTTCTTTAAGAAAGAAACTTTTCAGGCAGAGTTTCTTACAGCTTTACTTGCTAAATATCACGTTAGTCCTGAAACTTTTTTGTATCGTCTTACAAATTTGTTACCGAAACACTTTGGCTTGAATGAACTTTTTTTCTTACGATTTGATAACGCTGAAAATCAGTTTAATCTAACAAAAGAACTTCATCTTTCGGGTTTGCACAATCCTCATGCTTCGGCACTTGGTGAGCATTATTGTAGACGTTGGATTTCCATCAGTATCTTAAAAGATTTACAACAAACATCTACACTTGGGAAAGAAATCTTATGCAAATCGCAAATTTCAGAGTATTATAATTCGGATAATCGGTATTGGGTATTGGCAATGGCTCGCTCTCTTTCGCCTACACCTGCATTAAGTAGTGTGGCAGTAGGCATTAAAATTACTTCTCACTCGCAAAAATTGATAAGTTTTTTGCAAAGCAAAAGTTTGTTTACCCGAAAAGTAGGCGAAACTTGCGAGCGTTGTATTGCTCATAATTGTCCCGAAAGAGTGGCAAAAGCTACTATTCTGCAAAAATTAGAAAAGAAAAAAGCAAGTAGAGAGGCAATTGCTAGGCTATTGTTGTAAAAAATAAGAGCAATTGTTGAGAATTTCGTAACAAAGTTTCTCTCAAAAATGTTATTTCATGCAATACAAACTATGTTCGGATATTATATTTACAGGATATGTCAAAATTTTTGCATTATTTCAAGCTAGGTGAGTTTTTTGCATATTTCGTCAGAGTATTTAAAAAACATGACCCTCGCTACCCCATCAATCAAAATATTCGTATAATGCACGGCATCAATCGAATTTCTATTGTGATGTTTTTAATTTGTCTGATAGTGATTTTCGTAAGAAGATGTATTTGAAAAGTGTTTGATAGGGTTGTAGCGAAAACCAATTAGCGTAATATCATCAGTTTGTGCTTCGTTGCCTTCTTTTTTCCATAGATACAAAGTTTTGGAAATCAACTCTTTTTGTTGCGACATAGGCAAGGAGCTGAGTTCTTTGAGTAAGTTTTTAACTTGTTTGGAGCCAAATTTCTTTTTTTGTTTCCCACCAAATTGGTCTTTAAGGCCATCGGAAGCTAGATAAAAATAAGTGGGGTATTCCAAATAAATTTTATGTTCGCTAAAAGGCTCTGTATTGCGGAAGTTGCTACCTACCGAACTCTTGTTGGCTTCTAATACATGCAACTGATACTCTTGTATGTAATATAGTGGTATGCCTGCTCCTGCATAATACAACATATTTCTGCTTCTATGAATAACCAAAACGCCTAATTCCATTCCATCGATGATTTGGCTGGCTTCTTTGTGTAAAAGAATAAAAGTTTCTTGATGGATTTGCTCCAAGATTTCAGAAGGTTGGATAACACCTCTTTCGTGAACTACCACATTGAGGGCATTTATGCCCAAACTACTCATCAAGGCTCCAGGAACGCCGTGCCCTGTACAATCGCCAACAGCAAGAATCAGGAAATCTTCTTTTTCTGCTATCCAATAAAAATCGCCACTTACAATATCTTTGGGCTCCCAAATCACAAAATATTCTCCCAAAAGTCTATCAAGCATTGCTTTATTGGGTAGCATAGCCTCTTGTATAACCAAAGCATACCCAATACTTTGAATAAAATCTTGATTTTTTAACTCAATTTCTTGGTTACGAATTTCAATTTCTTGGCTTTGAGCTATAATCTGGCGATTGGCTTCTTCCAATTCTTTCAAAGTATTTTTTATTTCGTCATTTTTTTGGGCAAGTTGGTAGTTGATTTTATTGATTTTGCGATTGTTCAAGAAAATCCAAATTCCGCCTAAAAGTACTACAAACGAAAATATAAAACCCAAAACCCGAATAATCTGCTCTTTTTGAAGTTTTTCTTTCAGGATTTTATTTTCGCTTTCTTTTTGTTGTAAATCATAGCGGACACGCATTTGGTCTATTTGGAGCATACGTTGTTGGCTAAATATAGTATCACGCAGAGCTTGCCTTTTTTTGTAGTAGAAATAGGCTTTATCTATTTTGTTTTGTTTTTCGTACAGCTCGCTCAAAAGTTCGTAGATATTACTTTCTTGTTCTTTACTCTGAAATTTTCTTGCAATTTCTAGGGCTTCCATCAAGTACTTTTCAGCTTCTTTGTAGCGTTGAGTGCGAATAAATACCTTGCCAATATCTTGTAAGGCAGAAACTTTGGCTGTGGCATCATTTTGTGTGATAGCAATATCCAAGGCTTTTTGGTAATATTCCAAAGCCTCGTTGTATTTTTCTCGGATAACCAAAACGTCGCCTACTCTGTTGAAAGCCGCCCCTAAATCTTGCTGATTGCCCAAATTTTGCCGTAACATGAGGCATTTTAGAGCCATTTCTTCGGCTTTTTCCAAATCGCCAAGTTTCTGAAAAGCCTCACTCAAACGAATGTACGTATAGGCTTCGCCTCTTTTATCTTTGAGTTTTTTGAAAATTTCTTGGGCTTTTTGCATAAATTTGATACTCTCGGTAGAATTACCTGTAATTCGGAGCAAATCGCCTAAATTGTTATAGGCATAAGCAATTTCTTGTAAATTTTGGTATTTTTCGGCAATGTGCAGAGCTTCATAAAATTTTTTCTCTGCTTCGAGAAAGTCGCTAATATTGCGGTATAAAATACCCCTATGATTGAAAATTTTGGCTAAGATAGCTTCGTTTTTTAGTTCTTTGGCAAGGTAAATAGCGTCTTGGTTGTATTCGAAAGCTTTATTGATATTGGCATTGCGATATTGCCAGCCTAGTTCTATCAGAATTTTTAGACGTATGCTGTCAGGCTTGGGGTGTTTATCAAGTTCTTTTTGCAGACTATCAATGAGAGCTTTTTTCTGTGAAAAAAGAGGAAAAGCAAATGCCCAAACTATTCCTAATACAAACCAACGCATAAGGTAAATCAATAAGTTCTAAATTAAATTTGAATAGTTTTCCCCCAGTTTTCGGGATTTTTACGCCATTCTTGCAAAATAGCCATAGTTTTTTCACTTACCAAATCTCGTTTCATAGCCTCTACAACAACCTCTTGAAAAGTAGTAAGTGAGATAAATGGTATATGTAGATTTTGAAAAACTTTTTCAGCTTGTTCAAAGCCATAGCTCATAATAGAAATAAGTCCGAGCACCTTGAAGTTAGCGGCTTGAAGAGCTTCTATGACTTTTGCCGAGCTTTTTCCCGTAGAAACCAAATCCTCAATAACAATCACTTGTTGTTTAGGTACAATTTTCCCTTCAATCTGATTTCCCAAGCCGTGTTTTTTAGCTTCCGAACGCACATATACCAAAGGCAGATCCATTGCATCGGCAATGAGTGAGGCTTGGGGAATGCCTGCGGTGGCTATGCCTGCAATACACTCTACTTGGGGAAAATGATGCTTAATAGTTTCAACAAAGGCATTTTTGATAAAAGTGCGGATTTGTGGAAAAGAGAGTGTAAGACGATTATCGCAATAAATGGGCGAAAGCCAGCCCGAAGTCCACTGAAAAGGTTCATGGGGGCGAAGTCGTATAGCTTCAATCTCTAAAAGATAGCCTGCTATTTGTTCTGATATTTTTTTCATAAGTTTTTCTCCTCTTTTACGACGATTTTGTTTCAACCAATTTTATTTCCATGTAAGTACCAAAATTCCTGCAACAATTAGCAAAGCTCCAATCAGTATTCGCCAGGTGAACGTTTCGTTCAAAAAGATAAAAGAAAGCAAAAGTGTAATCAGTATGCTTCCTTTATCAATAAGAGCAACTTCTGAAACTGAACCTATTTTGATAGCTTTGTAATAGAAAATCCATGAAAGTGAAGTGGTAAGTCCTGAAATGCCGAGAAATAAAATATCTTTCTTGGTAAGATTTGAAAAATCTTTCAATGAATTGAAGGCAAAAATATTGAGCCATATAAAAGTAAAAACAAAAAGTGTTCGGATAGCCAGCCCTGTATCTCCCGAAACATTTTTCAGGCCTGCTTTGGCAATTACAGAAGTAAGCCCAGCAAAAAGCATTGAAATCAGCGCCAGTGCATGGTAAGTTTTCATCAGAAAATTTCTGAAATTTTTTGGATACAAAAAATTTAGTGCTCAAATATTAAAATTTTATCTTCCTCTTTTCATATTGCAACGGCTGATTGAATCTTGGTAAATTTGGATATCATTAGGATTGAGTGATAAACTTATCGCTTTTTGATAATTTTCTATGGCTTCGTCGTAGTTACCGAGCATTTCATACATGATGCCGTATTCGTTGTATACTTGATTGACTGCAATGCCTGGCTGTTTGAGAGCTTTTTCTAAATGTACTTTCAGCTCATCAAATTTATTCATAGTAGAAAGACAAATGGCATAATTGATATAAGTAGGCAGATATTCGGGGCTTTTCTCCAAAGATTTCTTGTAATATTCTTCTGCTTTGAGAAAATCTTTAAATTTTGTCTCATAAATCCATCCTAAATGGTTGTAGGCTCTGCCATAATCAGGATTGATTTGAACAATCTCCATCAATTTATTCATAGCATCGCCTATACGGTTTTGTTTGATAAGTTCATCAGCTTCAAAGAACATATTGTCTAATTCGGTATTTTCATAAAACTTACTCATACAATTTGGTTTTGAGTTTATAGAAAAGTTTTGCGAATATCACAGGAAGAACGAACACCGATGCTATCATAATGTAAATCTAGCCAATCGGAAGCGTATTTTCTGCCCATACGGAAAAGGTGTTCGATAAAATCCCAGGTTGCATTGAGCTTACTGGAGACGTTGTAGTCGGCAATATCTTTTTCAGGGTTGATATGATGAATAAAAATACGTCTGAATTTACCATCAGGGTTGATGCCCATGTCTAGCAGTCTATCTATGAAAGCTACTTTACGCATTTCGAGCATGAGGGGCGTATTGAAACTAATTTCGTTGATACGGTCGCGAATAGCGGGAGCATCTGTGGGGCTTTCTTCAATATGAATAGGGTTGACTTGTACAATGAGAATATCATTACAATTTGTGCCGTCGATGAGTGGGAAAATGGGCGGGTTTCCCATATAGCCGCCGTCCCAGTAATCTTCGCCATCGATAGTTACGGTTTTGAATAAAAAAGGCAAACAGCCTGAAGCCATTACGGCATGGATGGAGATGTTTTTCAAGTCAAAAACTTTGGCTCTGCCTGTACGCACATTGGTAGCACATACAAAGAGTTTGGTTTCTTGGCAAGTTTTAAGTTTTTCAAAATCTACAATTTCCAAAAGTACATCTCGCAGGGGGTTGTAATCCATAGGGTTAAACTGAAAGGGCGAGGAGAACATAGAAAGGAACTCAAAATAGAGAAAACCAGGCGAATAATCCATATTGCCTTTGCTGTTGAGCTTATCAAGCCAGGTGGGTTGCAGAAGCGAAAAACGAGAGGATTGTGAAATTTTTGTCCAAAATGTATGCAGAAGTTCACGTGCTTTTTCTCTACTACCAAGCATTAAGCCATACGCCAACACGGTGGCGTTCATAGCTCCTGCACTGGTACCGCAAAAGCCGTCTAGTTTCAAATTTTCCTCTTCCAAGAGTCTATCTAAAACTCCCCAAGTAAATGCTCCGTGAGAGCCACCTCCTTGTAAAGCCACAGCCAAATGCTTTTCTTGGGTACGATTTTTACTTACACTTTTCTTTGCCATAGCTTTTTTTGCGAAAACTACAAGGTTTTTCTGAAAAGTGCAATATTTCGGGGTGAAATCTGTTTCTCAGGGCAAAAATCAACAAAAAGATTTCAATGTTTGCAAGGAAATCTTGGCTTCATAAATAGCCTTACCGATAATTACACCTTCTACACCGATACGTTGCAGAGCCTGAATATCTTGCAAAGAAGCTACACCACCACTTGCAATGAGTTTGAGACGAGGGAATTTTCGTAAAATTTTCTCATATAAATTTGTGGCTGTTCCTTGCAAGAGCCCGTCTTTATTTACATCCGTACAAATTACGTATTGTATGCCTTTTTTTTCGTAAAAATCTAAAAATTCCCAAAGGCTTTGGCGGGCAACTTCTTGCCAGCCACTTACGGCAATTTGCTCATTGCGAACATCTGCTCCCAAGATAATCTGCTCTGTTCCGTACGAATCTATCCATTTTTGTACTAAATCGGGGTTTCGGATAGCGATACTGCCAGCAGTAATTTGTTTAGCTCCTGCTTTGAAAACTTTTTGCAAATCTTCATCGGATTGTACGCCGCCGCCGAAATCGATATGCAAAGAAGTTTGGCTTGCAATTTGCTCTAAAACTTTCAGATTGATAACTTTTTTGGCTTTTGCTCCGTCCAAATCTACTAAGTGCAAGTAACGAAAACCTGCCGCTTCAAATTGCTTGGCTATTTCTAGTGGATTTTCGTTGTAAATTTTCTTTTGGGCATAGTCGCCTTGTGTAAGGCGAACACATTTGCCGTCAATAATATCTATGGCAGGAATTATTCGCATAAAAAGTAAGGCTTATTGTGGGATAGCGATGCTTTTCAAAGCATTTTCCAAGCGTTCTACTACTTCATTTTTACCTAAAATCTGCATAATAGCGGCTAAATCGGGTCCTGCACTTGTGCCTGTGAGGGCTACTCGTAAAACAGGCATTACTTGTCCCATTTTCAAACCTTTCTTTTCAGCTTCTTGGTGTAAGGCTTCTTTTGCTTTTTGGCCTGAAAAATCATTTTCTTGGGCAAATTTTTCTTTGAGCCAGGCAATTATCTGGCAAGTTTGTTGATTCCATTTTTGCTTGATAATAGTTTCATCATAAGAGGTAGGTTTTTCAAAGAAGTAGCGAGCTTCTTGCCAAATATCATCAGGGAAAGTAGCACGCTCTTTCATTACTTCGCAAATAGCGATAAGTTGTTCTTCGGTGTATTGGGTATAAGGAATGTGAGCTTTTTGTAAGCCATTTATCAAATATGGGAGCAACTCTTTGCCTGATTTCATTCGCAAATATTGCTGATTGAACCACTTGGCTTTTTCAATTTCAAATTTTGAACCAGATTTACCAATACGCTCTACAGAAAATAGCTGTATGAGTTCTTGCATTGAAAAAATTTCTTGATTGGTGCCTGGGTTCCAGCCCAAAAGAGCTAAGAAGTTGATAATAGCTTCGGGCAAATACCCTGCTTCGCGATAGCCAATAGAACCTTGCCAAGTAAGCGGAAAAATAGGAAAGCCCATAGCTTCGGCGTCGCGTTTGGAAAGTTTACCATGATTTTCCTGAATAATTCTCCCTTTGCTGTCTTTGAGGTCAGGTTTAAGAATAAGCGGTAAATGAGCAAATTCGGGGTGTTCCCAGCCAAACATCTGATACAAAAGCACATGAAAAGGAGCAGAAGGTAACCACTCTTCGCCACGAATTACGTGCGTGATTTCCATCAGGTGGTCATCAACTACATTGGCAAGATGATAGGTAGGCATGCCATCAGATTTGAGCAACACTTTATCGTCTAGCGTTGTACTTTCTACGGCAACCCAACCCCGAATGAGGTCTTTGAAACGAATGGTTTGTTTGGCAGGTACTTTTAGGCGTATAACATAAGGATGCCCACTTTGTAAGTGTTTTTCTACTTCATCAGCAGGTAAAGTGAGGGAATTTTTCATTTGCATACGCGAAACTATATTGTAAGAAGTATTTTTGGCTTTTGCCGCTTCCAATCGCTGACGCATAGCTTCTAGTTCTTCTTCGGTATCAAAAGCATAATAAGCACTGCCATTTTCGATAAGTTTTTTTACGTATTCTTGATAAATAGGC
This sequence comes from uncultured Cytophagales bacterium, assembly GCA_938002655.1. Lineage (GTDB taxonomy): Bacteria > Bacteroidota > Bacteroidia > Cytophagales > Thermonemataceae > Raineya. Next base: position 85,304 of record CALLAC010000012.1, on the reverse strand, counting down.
TTTCTTTCCGATTGTCGATAAGGAGCATGTTTGCCACCTTTTTCAGGACTTTCGTCGGCTTCAATGCCTAACCAACGCAGAGCTTCGATAATGTACTCTTCTGCACCTTCTACGTAGCGAGTTTGGTCGGTATCTTCAATGCGTATGATAAAGGTTCCGCCTGTTTGTTTGGCTAATAGATAATTGTAAAGAGCTGTACGCACTCCGCCAATATGCAAACCTCCCGTAGGACTGGGAGCAAAACGAACTCTCACAGGTTTCATTCTTGGATAGTTTACTTTTGAAGACTGCAAAGTTAGCGTTTTTCGGAATACGCTTGGAAGAAATTTCAAAAAACTTGATGGCAAATTTGTAGGATTGAAGTGAAAAAGATATTTTTGTAACAGTTTTCGAATAACCAAAGGCCCCGTAGTTCAATGGATAGAATAGAAGTTTCCTAAACTTTTGATGTGGGTTCGATTCCCGCCGGGGCTACGAAAGATTATCTCATCATTGCTGTACAAAATGCTTTTGTCTGTTTTATCTTAAAAAGTTAGCTTCAGCTTTTGGGAATATTGGTTAAGTTAATTATTTTCACAGCAGATTTTTTTTCAACCATAAACTTACTGAAAATGCAGTTTCAATTTGATGTAGCCATCATTGGTTCAGGGCCAGGCGGGTATGTAGCCGCTATTCGTTCTGCTCAATTGGGTTTAAAGACCGCTATTATTGAAAAATACAATACATTAGGCGGTACATGCCTGAATGTGGGTTGTATTCCTTCCAAAGCCTTACTAGACTCTTCGGAGCACTATTACAATGCTTTGCATACTTTCGCTGAGCATGGTATTCGGATAAAGGAGATAGAATTAGACTTTACACAAATGATAAAACGCAAAAACGAAGTCGTAAAAACAACTTGCGATGGCGTACAGTTTCTAATGAATAAAAATAAAATTAGTGTTTTTAATGGATTAGGCTCCTTTGTAGATAAAAATACACTCAAAATTACGAAAGCAGATGGTTCTAGCGAACAGATTACTGCCAAAAACATCATTATCGCTACTGGTTCTAAACCTGCAACTTTGCCTGGTGTGCAGATTGATAAAAAACGCATCATTACCTCCACAGAAGCGTTGAGTATGGAAAAACTCCCCAAATCAATGATTGTAATTGGGGCAGGTGTAATTGGAGCAGAGTTGGGTTCGGTATACGCTCGTCTGGGTACAAAAATTACAATGATAGAATACGCCGCTTCTATGATTCCTACTATGGACGGCACGATGGGCAAAGAACTATTCAAAGCAACCAAAAAGTTAGGCATCGATTTCCACTTCAATCATAAGGTTACCTCAGTAGAAAACACAGGTAGAGAAGTAATTGTAAAAGCCGATAATGCCAAAGGCGAAACGCAAGAGTTCAGAGCCGAATACTGCCTTATTGCTATCGGTAGAAAGCCCTATACCGAAGGGTTGGTTTTGGAAAATGCAGGTCTGAAAACCGATCAAAAGGGCAGAATAGAAGTTGATGAGCATCTAGAAACCCAAGTAAAAGGCATCTATGCCATAGGCGATGTAGTACGTGGTGCTATGCTTGCTCACAAAGCCGAAGAAGAAGGCATTTTTGTTGCTGAAACTATTGCAGGACAAAAGCCGCATATCAATTATTTGCTTATTCCGAATGTGGTTTATACTTGGCCCGAAGTAGCAGGAGTGGGTTTTACCGAAGAAGAACTCAAACAAAAAGGCATTCCTTACAAAGTAGGGCAGTTCCCTTACAAGGCATTGGGCAGAGCAAGAGCAAGTATGGATACAGACGGACTTGTAAAAGTGCTTGCTCACAAAGATACAGACGAAATTTTAGGTATGCACATTATCGGAGCAAGAGCCGCCGATATGATTGCCGTAGGAGTAACGGCTATGGAATTTAGAGCATCTGCCGAAGACATTGCTCGCCAAAGCCATGCTCACCCTACTTATATGGAAGCTGTAAAAGAGGCTTGCCTTGCCGCTTCCGAAAATAGACCTCTGCACATTTAATTCTAACGATGTTGTCGCTTTTCTGCGACAACATCATCTAAGCCTCATAAGAGCAATTGTACACTCTCTTTGCAAAAATTTTGCACTTTGCTGACGATGTATCTGTTTTCGTAGCTTAAAATCTGCATGCATGCTTGCTTCAACTCTTTCTGTTTGATTTGGGTTTTACAATAAAAATACTTTTCTTTGCGTTAGTAAAAAAATACAAAATTTTCTGTGAAAATTTATACTAGAACAGGTGATAAAGGGCAAACCTCTCTTGCAAGTGGCAAAAGAGTAGCCAAATTTCACTTACGTATCGAAAGCTATGGTACCGTAGATGAGCTTAATTCGTACATAGGGCTAGTTCGCGACCAAGAAGTGAATGAAAAGCGAAAAGATATTTTGAAAGAAATTCAAGATAGACTTTTTACCATAGGCTCGCTTTTGGCTTCTGAACCCGAAAATCAAAAAAAGAAAATACCTGATTTGTTAGATGCTGATGTAGAGTTTTTAGAAAAAGAAATTGATAAAATGGACGAGGAGTTGCCTGCAATGCGTTTTTTTATCTTACCCGGTGGGCATCCTTCCATTTCGTTTGGGCATATTGCTCGCACTGTTTGTCGTCGTGCCGAAAGATTAGTGCTGAAACTTTCTCACGAAGAAGAAATTATAGCAGGCGAACTGATTGTTCGCTATCTCAATCGACTTTCAGACTATTTATTTATGCTTTGCCGAAAAATGCATCAAGAACTTGGCATCGATGAAATACCCTGGAAACCACGTATCTAAAATAATTAAACAATGAAACTATGATTGAAACATTGCCATTAGACATTGAACTTACTTCAAAATCTCGTATAGATAGTGTAGATTTTGATAATCTTGGTTTTGGGAAAGTTTTTTCAGACCACATGCTCGTAGCAGAATATAAAAACGGTGAATGGGTAAGAGCCAGAGTTATGCCTTATGGTAATTTGTACATGAGCCCTGCAATGTCTGTACTCCATTATGGGCAAAGTATTTTTGAAGGCTTGAAAGCTCAATACATGAAAGATGGGCGTATTTCTGTTTTCAGACCTTGGGAAAACCACAAGCGTATGCTCGCTTCTGCCGAAAGAATGTGTATGCCTGCTGTTCCCGAAGATTTATTCATAGGTGGTATCAAACAACTATTAGAAATAGATAAAAAATGGATACCCAAGCAGAAAGGTGCAACTTTGTACATTCGCCCTTTTATGTTTGCTTCCGAAGAATTTTTGGGAGTAAGACCTTCCCAAGAATACAAATTTATCATTTTTACTTGTCCCGTAGGCAATTACTATTCTGAGCCTGTTCGCTTGAAAATAGAAACCCATTACTCTCGTGTAGCCCAAGGAGGCATGGGCTGTGCAAAAACCGCAGGGAATTACGCCGCCTCTTTGTATGGGGCTGTAAAAGTGCAAAAAATGGGCTATCATCAGGCACTATGGACTAATTGCCTTACCCACGAGTATATTGAAGAAGTAGGTACAATGAACATCATGTTCAGAATAGGCAACCGTGTCCTTACCCCCGAATTGGGAGATACTGTCCTGAAAGGAGTTACACGGGATAGTGTTCTTATTTTGGCTCGTGAATGGGGCTACGAAGTAGAAGAACGCAAAGTAAGTGTCAAAGAAATTGTTGAAGCATTACAAAATGGTACATTAGATGAAGCCTTCGGTTTGGGCACAGCGGCAGTAGTAGCTCACGTGAAAACTATGCACTACGAGGGCAAAGATTTTGAACTCCCACCTCTCGAAAAACGTACTTTGGGCAATAAAATTTACAACTACCTCACCCAACTTCGTAATGGTGAAATTGAAGATACTCATCATTGGCTAATGGTTTTGTAATGGGCTAATTTCTTGAAACTATAAGTGGAATACCCTGAATGTATTCCACTTTGCTTTAAATTTCATCATTAAATCCTCTTTCAAAACTTTCTTTTGGAACAAAATTTGCCTTACTTTGGGTAGAAAATAATCTACACTATGCTATGTATAAGAAACTGGTAGCAGTGGCTTTATTGCCTGCTCTAACTCCCTTATTTACTCTATTACAACATAACAAGGTAGTTTCGTTTGCAGAAAAATATGTTATTGAGCCGAGTTTTGTTTTTTTTAGCCCGCAAGAGCGTTGGGTAGATAGTGTTTTTCGCAGGTTAAGCCTTGATGAAAAAATCGGGCAACTTTTTATGGTAGCGGCGTATTCCAATAAAGACGAAAAACACTACCGAGAAATAGAAAAACTCATTAAAGAATATCATATCGGTGGTTTGATATTTTTTCAAGGGAACCCTTACAAACAAGCTCAACTGACAAATCGCTATCAAGCCAAAAGCAAAGTACCACTACTCATTGCCATCGATGCTGAATGGGGGCTGGCTATGCGTCTGGATAGTACGCTGGCCTATCCGTATCAGATTACCTTAGGAGCTTTACGAGCTGAAAATGATAGCCTCATTGAAGCAATGGGCGAGCAAATCGGTAGGCAGTGCAAACGCTTAGGCATACACATAAATTTTGCTCCCGTAGTGGATATCAACAACAATTCTGCTAACCCTGTCATAGGGTTTCGCTCTTTTGGAGAAAACAAAGAAAAAGTAGCTCGCAAAGGCATAGCCTATATGCGAGGCTTACAGAAAAGTGGTATCATGGCAGTTGCTAAGCATTTTCCCGGACATGGCGATACCGACCAAGATTCCCACTATGCTTTGCCCCAACTCAAACACAGTACAGAGCGTTTGGATAGCCTTGAACTCTATCCCTTTTACAAACTGATTGAGGCAGGTGTACAAGGTATAATGGTGGCTCATCTGAATATCCCTGCCTACGAAACACGTCCTAATTATGCAAGCACACTTTCCGAAAATGTAGTGAAAGTTTTGCTTACAGAAAAAATGGGTTTCTCGGGGCTTATTTTTACCGATGCCCTCAATATGAAAGGAGTAAGCGATTATTTTCCCGCAGGCGAATTGGAAATGCTCGCCTTGCAAGCGGGAAATGATGTTTTGCTATTTCCAACCAATATCCCTTTGGCAGTAAAAGCAATCAAAAAAGCATTGAAAAAGAAAAAAATCAAAAAAGAGGATTTTGAGCGAAGTGTCAAGAAAATTTTGAGAGCTAAGTACCAAGCAGAGCTTCATTGCTACAAACCCATTACTTTGCCAAATCTAACCCAAGAACTTAATCCTGAAAAAGAATTTGAGAAACTTACTGAAAAAATCTATCAGAGGTCTATCACACTGGCTCGCAATCAGGATAGTTTGGTGCCTTTTGTTCATTTAGACCTCCATCACTTTGCTTCGGTGGCAATCAATGCAAGTCCAAAAAGTGAGCAAATTTGGCAAGAAATGCTTTCCTATTATACCGAATTTGAGCATTTGAGTTTGCAAACCACCAAAGAAAATTGGCAAAATATTGCTGAAAAACTACAAAAATTGGATAGTAGCAAAACTTTGGTTGTAGGTATTTTTGGAATGAGCAGACTTGCTACGAAGAAATACGGCATCGATAGCCTTACTATCCAAGCGGTGGAGCAAATTCAACGAAAGCATAAAAATACCTTGCTTTGCATATTTGGTAATCCTTATGCTATACGTTTTTTTAAGCCTCGCAATGTTTTGGTAGCTTACGAAGAGAATGATTTTACGCTCAAATACGTTCCTCAAATGGTTTTTGGAGCTTTTGGCACAGAAGGAGAGATGCCTGTATCCGTAGAAAATATACAAGAAGGAGATGGACAAAAAACCTCAGAAATAGCTCGCCTGCAATATGGTTTCAGCCCTGAAAGTGTCGGAATGAGTAGCGATACACTTCGTAAAATGGATACGCTTATTCAGAGTGCCATTTTGAATAGAGTTTTTCCAGGTTGCCAAGTGCTTGTAGCTCGTAGAGGAAAGGTGGTATGGCACAAAGCTTATGGCTATCACGAATATGAAAGCACGCAAAAGGTTACTTTACAAAGCATTTACGATTTAGCTTCTATCAGTAAAGTAGCAGGTACAGTGCAGGCTTTGATGTTTCTTTTTGATGTAGGTAAATTAGACCTTTCGCTCAAAGCCTCTGATTATCTACCCGAGCTTGCCCAAAGCAACAAAAAAAACTTGATTGTTCATGATATCTTGCTGCATCAGGCGGGGCTGAAGCCTTATGAACTTTTTTATAAGCGTACTTTGGGTAAAATGCGAGAGCCTTCCGAAAAATACTTCAGATATACCAAAAATGATACTTTTTGCGTGCAGGTTGCCCCTAATTTGTTCGCTCGTAAAGATATCGAAGAAATTGTATGGAAATGGGTAATTGAAACCGAATTACTTAAAAAGAAACGCAAACGCTATCCTTACGAATACAGCGACTTAGGGTTTTTCATTATGAAAAAAATTGCTGACAAATTGCTAAACGAACCTATGGAGCAATTCTTGCGACGAAACTTTTATCTGCCTCTAGGGGCTTATACCCTCTGCTACCGACCTTTGGAGCATTTCCCCAAAGAACGAATTGTTCCTACCGAAAATGATAAATACTTTCGCAGAGAACTGGTTTGGGGTACCGTGCACGACCCTACTGCCGCTCTTGTAGGCGGCGTGGCGGGCCATGCAGGGCTTTTTGGTACTGCCAACGACCTTGCCAAACTTTTGCAAATGAACTTGCAAAAAGGCTACTACGGCGGAGTTCGCTATCTTGTTCCCGAAACCATAGAGCTTTTTACTTCACAAACAGATAGCCTCAATCGTAGAGGCTTGGGCTGGGATAAACCTCCCAAAGAAGGAATTTTTGCTTATATTTCGCAATTTTCTACTCAAAAATCTTACGGACACGCAGGCTATACAGGCACAGTAGCTTGGGTAGAGCCCGAAAAACAACTTATTATTATTTTTCTTTCTAATCGGGTGCATCCCAACGATAATAATCGTATCGTTAAATATCATACGCGACGAAAAGTGCAAGATATTGTTTATCAGGCACTAATGGAGTAAAAGGGGGCGGTTGAGCCGTTCTTCCAAAGAAATAAATGTTTCAGTGCGTTGTACGCCAGGCACGGTTTGAATTTTCTCATTTAGTACGGCTCGCAAATGGTTGGTATCTTTGCAAATAATCTTTGCAAAGATACTATATGCTCCTGTCGTATAATGTAAATTTACTACCTCAGGGATTGCCTCCAAGGCTTTTACAGCTTCTTCGTATAGCGAACTTTTTTCCAAATAAATACCAATGAAAGCAGTAATGTCCCAGCCCAATTTGTGATAATCCAATTTGAGCGTAGCACCTTGTACTACACCCAAACGTTTGAGCTTTTCCATTCGTACGTGTACGGTGCCATTGGAAACAAAAGCCTTTTCTGCTACACTACTGTATGGCTGATTGGCATCTTGTAAAAGCAGATTGATGATGCGAAAGTCGGTTTTATCAAATTGATAATTTTCAGGCATATTAGAAAGATGTTTTTGAAAATTTTCTAAATAAAATGAATATTTTTGAAAAAATCATAATTTTTTGAAAGTTTTTTTGAAAAAATTTGCAATAATATCGGGTTTCCTCTAATATTGTAGCAAAAATTCAGTTACTACCTTGTAGGGTGGTGAAATTCTGGCAGCCACACCCTCCATTCTCGGGGGCAGGGATACAGAAAAAAAGCTATGGCTCGGTAGTTGTAGATGTTACGGCTACGAAGCCCTTTGCCTAATCTCCCTGTGAAGGTTCGAATCCTTCCCCTACAGCTCAAAATCAAAGGCTTTGAATATTCTCCCAATATTCAAGCCTTTTTTGTTTTTTTAGTCAAATTTTCAGTAAATCTTGAAAAGTTTTTTAGCTTTGCATAGCGAGTTCTATATTAAACTCATACTAAACACAACAAACCAACAAATCTATGGAGGGCAAAATTTCTACTCAAAAAATTTGGCTTACTGTGATGGTAGCGGCTTTGGGCTACTTTGTAGATATTTATGATTTGCTGCTTTTCAGTATTATTCGCATAGAAAGTCTGAAAGGTTTGGGTTATACTTCTGCCGAAGATATTGAAAACTATGGGCATTTGCTTATCAATACGCAGATGATAGGGCTGTTGCTTGGTGGTATTGTGTTTGGGATTTTAGGAGATAAAAAAGGACGCCTTTCGGTACTTTTTGGTTCTATCATTACCTATTCGCTTGCCAATATTGCCAATGGTTTTGTCACAAATATTGAACAATATGTAGTATTGCGTTTTATTGCAGGTATTGGCTTAGCAGGCGAGTTGGGTGCAGGTATTACGCTTGTAAATGAAATTATGAGTAAAGATAAGCGAGGTTATGGAGTTACGGTGGTGGCTTCGGTAGGGCTCTTGGGGGCAGTAGTAGCTTCACTGATAAGCAATAAATTTGGGTGGCGACCTGCCTTTTGGATAGGGGGCGGTATGGGAATTGCCCTATTGCTCTTGAGGGTAGGAGTAGCTGAATCTGGCTTGTTTTCTCAATCCAAAATAGAAAATGTACAGAGAGGCAATTTTGCAATGATTTTCAATAACTCAAAAAGATTGAAAATTTATCTGTATTCTATTATTTGTACCATTCCTGTTTGGTACGTGATAGGGCTTTTAGTTTCTTTCTGTAAAGAGTTTGGCGAAGCCCTGCAAATGTCTGAAATTCCATTGCCTCGTTGGGCTATACTTTTTGCCTATTCAGGGCTGAGTGTAGGGGATATGGCAAGCGGCTTAATAAGCCAATGGACACGCTCTCGGAAAAAAGTACAATTCCTGTTCCTGATACTTGGAGCTATTTTCAGTGCTACTTATCTGTTGAGTGGCGGTATTTCATTAGAGTTGTTCTATGCCTTATGCTTTGCCTTGGGAATAGCTTCGGGATATTGGGTGATTTCTATTACTTCGGTATCAGAGCATTTTGGTACGAATTTGCGAGCAACTGTCACCACTACTGTTCCCAATTTTGTGAGAGGTTCTTTTGTACTTGTCGATATTAGCTACAACTTACTCAAAAATTTTTTAGGAAGGCTGGAAAGTGCCGCAGTGGTGGGTATTGTGGTATTTGCTCTCGCTATTTGGTCGGTAAGTCAGCTGGAGGAAACTTTTGGCAAAGACCTTAACTTTCAGGAGTATTGAGCTTAATATGCAACATTATTTGGTTGGTTGTGTTGCCCCTCTGAAAATAAAGTTTTTTCCAGAAAAAGTATTAAAACATCAAAACAAACTTCTGCAACAAAATGTAAAGCATCTGACGCAAATTCTTCTGAAAGCATGGAGAGCTTGTTTAGAAAAATTCTAAATTATCTGTATATTTTTTGGCTAAAAACTGAAAATCAGTGTTTTATGAAAAAGCTAAAAAAATCTGCTTTGAAAATTTTGAATTTGTTACGAATTGTGTTTGTAAGTAAAAAAACGCCTATTATTTTTGTACTGCTAAAAGAAACGATTTTTTCAATAGAAAAAATGCACGCTAATAATTTTACCTCTATGCACAACAAAACTTTCACTCGGTATATCTTGGCGATGGCAACTTGTTGGGTATTGTTACTTTCCAGTACTCTGATGGCTCAGGACAAAGCCGATGTCGCCAAAGGAAAAGAGTTATATGCACAAAATTGTGCGACTTGCCACAAAATTCATGTTAATGCCACAGGTCCTGCTCTGAAAGATGTAAGCCAGCGTCGTACAGAAGCGTGGCTTATTAAATGGATTCGCAATTCGCAATCTATGATTAAGAGCGGTGATCCTATTGCAGTGAAGCTCTACGAAGAGTGGAATCAGACTGCAATGAACTCTTTTCCCGATTTTTCTGACCAAGATATTAAAAATATTTTAGCTTATATCGACGAAGAAAGCAAAAAAGAGCCTGTAAAAGCTACTGCCGCTGCTACACAAACGAGCGGAGCCACCACAGCCGTAGTGGCTGATAGTGGTTATACTAATATTATTTTGGGTGCTTTGGCGGCTGTTTTGCTCGTTATTCTTGCAGTGCTTTTGGTACTTACTTCCTTGCTGACTAAATTGCTCAAACAAAGAGACGATTTGGACGAAGCAGACAGAGAAATTGTAGAGTCTAAATTTGATTTGGCTAAAATTTTGGGTAGTAAAGCCTTTATCGGCACAGTAGCAGGTATCATCTTCCTTATCGTTGCCAAAGCGGGTATTGATAAAGTGATGGACGTAGGCATGCAGATTGGCTATGCTCCTACCCAACCCATCCCTTTCTCTCATAAGCTACACGTTGGTAAATACGAAATAGCTTGTCAGTATTGCCATACTACTGTAATGAAGGCAAAATCTGCGGGCATTCCTTCGACAAATATTTGTATGAACTGCCACAATGCTATTAAGACTGGCTCGCCTAACATACAAAAAATTTACAGCTACATCGAAAACAATCAGCCTATTCCTTGGGTGAGAGTGCATAATTTGCCCGATTTAGCTTATTTCAATCATTCACAACATACCGTTGCAGGGCAAATTGCCTGCGAGCAGTGTCATGGCGAAGTAAAAGAAATGGAAGTAATTCAACAACGTGCACCACTCACTATGGGCTGGTGTATAGATTGCCATCGCCAAACACTCGTAAGCTATACTACAAAAGATGCAGATGGCAAAGATGTTTTGAACCCTTATTATGAGAAACTCCTTGCTTTCCATAAATCCAAAGGGAAAATCAAATTCAAAGTAGAAGATATAGGCGGCTTAGAATGTTCAAAGTGTCATTACTAACAAAATTACATAAAAACTTACTTCAATCCTCATTGCGAGGCTCACTTAAAGCAAGTTTAACGTATGGAAAACAAAAAAATATATTGGAAAGGTTTTGAAGAACTGAATAACGACCTTGAGTTTGTGAAAAAGGCAGATAGAGAGTTTCCCGAATTTCTGCCCATTGCCGAAAAAGATGAGAGTGGTAATACGTCAAGACGCGATTTTTTGAAACTAATGGGTTTTAGCGTTGCGGCAGTATCGCTGGCGGCTTGCGAAGCTCCTGTAAAAAATGCTATTCCTTATTTGAATAAACCCGAAGAAATTGACCCTTCCATTCCCAATTATTATGCAAGTACTTATTTTGCTGATGGTGAATATTGCAGTATTTTGGTAAAAACTCGTGAAGGCAGACCTATCAAAATTGAGGGAAATACGCTTTCAAAAGTTACCAAAGGGGCTACTTCGGCACGTGTACAGGCTTCGGTACTTAATTTGTACGACCTTGCCCGCCTTGACTCCTTTATGAAAGGAAACCAAAAAATCAAAATCAAAGATGCCGACCGAGAAATTATCAATGCTCTGCAAAGCGTCTCTGGCACTATTTATATTGTAACGCACACTATTATTAGCCCCTCGACAAAGGCTGTTTTGGCTGAATTTACCAAAAAGTATCCTTCTGCAAAAGTAGTAACTTATGATGCTATTTCAGCTTATGGTATTTTGAAGGCAAACGAAAAATCTTTTGGTGTGTATGCTTTGCCTACTTACGATTTCAGTAAAGCTGATGTGATTGTAAGTATCAACGCTGATTTCTTGGGTACTTGGCTCAATGCCTTGGAATACAGTAGGCAATATGCAAAAACGCGTCGCCTCAATAAAGATAAAACTACTATCTCTCGCCACTACCAGTTCGAGAGCGGGATGTCGCTTACAGGTGCAAATGCCGACTATCGGGTTACTATTCGTCCTTCGCAAGAGGCTTTGGTAGTAGCTCACTTGTACAATGAAATAATTGGTGGATTGAGCATACCTGCTATCAGCGATAGTGCAGTAGTAGAAAAAATCAAAAAAGCCGCCAACGACCTTAAAAATGCCAAAGGTAAAGCTCTTGTAGTGTGTGGCTCAAACGATGTCAATGTTCAAATTCTAGTCAATGCTATCAATAACGAACTATCAAGCTATGGCTCTACCATCGATTTGGCTCATCCCAATTATACCAAACAAGGTAACGACGAAGAAATGGCAAAATTCGTTGATGAACTCAAAGGTGGTAGCGTGGGGGCAGTAATCTTTTATGGTACTAATCCTGTCTATGATTATTGGCGTGGTAAAGAAATAGCCGAAGCACTAAAAAACGTACCTTTGAGCATTTCTCTTGCTGATCGTGCCGATGAAACTGCCAAACTTTGCAAATACATCTGTCCTGATGCCAATTTCTTAGAGGCTTGGGGCGATGCGATGCCTTGTGCGGGGCATTATAGCTTGCAACAACCTGCTATTACTTTTATCTATCCCGAAGGCACACGTCAAGCACAAGATAGTTTCCTCACTTGGGCAGGCTCTAAAACTACTTACTACAATTTCTTGCGTAGTTATTGGAAAAACAACTTGCTCAAAGTTACTGATTTTGAAAATGCTTGGATAAAAGCACTGCACGATGGTGTATTCGAAACTACTTCGGTAGCCGAAGATACGAAAATTGTCTTTAAAGCTGATGTAAATGCGGCAGTTTCTGCCATTGCTTTCAAGGAAAGTAAGGGTAAAGAATTGCACTTATACACAAAAATTGGCTTGGGTAGTGGCAAATTCGCTAATAATCCCTGGCTACAAGAACTTCCCGACCCTATAACCAAAGCTACTTGGGATAATTACGCCGCTATTTCTAAGGCATATGCCAAAGAATTGGGTGTAGAAACAGGAGATATTGTGAAAGTTACGACCAAAGGCTTTTCTTTTGAACTTCCTGTGCTTATTCAGCCCGGACAGCAAAAAGATACTGTCTCTATTGCTTTAGGCTACGGACATACCGATATAGGTAAATGTGGTAACGGTGTAGGGCAAAATGCTTATCCCGCAGTCGCTATGAAGGGCGAATGTTTAGTATATGCATCCGATGAAGTTGCTTTGAGCAAAACTAATAAAAAAGTACAGATGGCTCTTACCCAAACTCATCAAACGCTTATGGGTAGAGGGCATGTTCGAGAAGCTAAACTTGCTGAATACACCCAAAATCCGAAAATTATTCGTGAGAAATACGATGTGTATATTCAGACTTCTGAGGGTCCTAAAAAGCCTACCGAGCTTACCATGTGGAAAGGACATGAAGAAGCCTACAATAAAAACCATTGGTGGGGGCTTGCCATCGACCTCAACGCTTGTACGGGTTGCAGTGCTTGCTTGATAGCCTGCCAGTCTGAAAACAACGTACCTGTGGTAGGTAGGCAAGAAATCGTTTATGCCCGTGAAATGCACTGGCTACGTATAGACCGCTATTACAGTACCGATGCAGATACCAATGATAAAAGTATTGCAGGCTATAAGAAAATGGAAGAACCTTCTGATAACCCCGAAGTAGTATTCTTGCCTGTAATGTGTCAGCATTGTAATAATGCTCCTTGCGAAACAGTTTGTCCAGTGCTAGCCACTACACACAGTTCAGAAGGTTTGAACCAAATGACTTATAACCGCTGTATAGGTACACGTTATTGTGCGAACAACTGCCCCTTCAAGGTGCGTCGTTTCAATTGGTTCAATTACACCAACGATGAAAAATTCACTACCGTGAACTTTATGTCCCAATCTGATTTGGGTAGAATGGTGCTAAATCCTGATGTAACGGTGCGTTCTCGTGGGGTTATGGAAAAATGTTCGCTTTGTGTGCAACGTATTCAGGAAGGTAAATTAGAGGCGAAAAAAGAGAAACGTAAACTAAAAGATGGTGATATTAAGGTTGCTTGTCAGCAGGCTTGCCCTACGGGAGCGATTGTTTTTGGAGATATGAATGACCCTGAAAGTGAAATTGTGAAAATGGTGGATATTACCAAAAACGAAAAGAAAGATATTGTTGCCAATGACCCTCGTGCTTATCATTTGCTTGAAGAAATCAATGTGAAAGCCAATGTTACCTATTTAGCTAAAATTAGAAATCAAGACGAAAACAAAAAAGCCTAATTTTTTCATTAGTATTCAAAACCAACAAGATATATGCAAGTAACATCAGCCATAAGAGAGCCCCTCGTAACAGGTGGTAAAACGATGCACGATATTACAGAAGACATCTGTAAGAGGGTAGAAGAAGCTCCTAGCAAAAGCTGGTTAATGGCTTTTGGAGTATCAGTATTACTTTTTGTAGTAGGAGGATTGGCCCTAGCTCATACGTGGTGGTATGGTATAGGTGTGTGGGGATTAAATAAAACCGTAGGTTGGGCTTGGGATATCACCAACTTCGTGTGGTGGGTTGGTATCGGTCATGCAGGTACGCTCATTTCTGCTATTCTCTTGCTTTTCCGCCAAAAATGGAGAACCTCTATCAATCGTGCCGCCGAAGCGATGACTATCTTTGCTGTGATTTGTGCAGGTACGTTTATTCTGATGCACATGGGGCGTACTTGGCTTGCTCATTGGGCTTTGCCTTTGCCTAATACATACGGTTCGCTTTGGGTGAATTTCCACTCACCACTTGTTTGGGACGTATTTGCGATTTCTACCTATCTTACCGTTTCTACGGTATTTTGGTACGTAGGGCTCATTCCTGATTTGGGTACTATTCGCGACCGCTTTGTACGTACTTTGGAAGAAAACCCTTTGCTCCCTACCGATACCCCCGAAGAACGCAAAGCCAAACTCAAAAAACGACGTCCTATTGCCGCATTTATTTACAGATTGCTCTCTTTTGGTTGGGAAGGTGGCTCAAAAACTTGGGCAAGATACGAATATGTAGCCTTGATTTTGGCAGGTCTTTCTACTCCGCTTGTACTTTCTGTGCATACCATCGTGAGTTTTGACTTTGCCACCTCTGTAATTCCTGGTTGGCATACTACTATTTTCCCTCCTTACTTTGTTGCAGGTGCGATTTTCTCGGGCTTTGCAATGGTGCTTACACTCATGCTTGTAACACGTGTTGTGTACAAATTAGAAGACTATATCACAATGGAACATATCGAGCTGATGAATAAAATTGTGATGCTTACAGGTTCTATTGTAGGGGTGGCATATATTACAGAGTTTTTCATTGCTTGGTATTCGGGAGTAGAAGCGGAAAGTTATGCATTTATCAACCGTGCTTTCGGTCCGTATTGGTGGGCATATTGGGCAATGATGTCTTGCAATGTAATTTCACCACAGCTTTTCTGGTTCAAATCTATTCGTACCAATTTGGTTTGGACTTTTGTGCTTTCTATTGTGGTGAATGTGGGTATGTGGTTCGAACGTTTTGTAATTATTGTTACCTCTTTACATAGAGATTATCTACCTTCCAGTTGGACTTACTTTGTTCCTACTATTTATGATGTAGGCGACTATGTGTTCAGCTTTGGTTTATTCTTTGTTTGCTTTTTCTTATTTGCAAAATACTTGCCTGTAATCAATATGGCAGAAGTGAAAACTGTATTGAACTCTGTAAGTGAGGAGGCAAGAGAAAAAGCATTTGCCAAACTAAAAGCAGGTGCAGAAACGCTTAAAGCAACGCCTGTTTACGACAAAGGAAACCAAGTATAATTCTAAAACTTACAAAAATCGAGTACAATGGCCAAAAGTAAAGAACCTAAAAAATATCTGGTAGGAATCTACGACCATGAAGAAAAGGTAGTAGAAGCCGTAAAAAAGGTACAAAAAGAAGGAGTAAAAGTAGAAGAGGTGTATTCACCGCATCCTATTCATCACATAGATACATATATCGGGCATCCACGTACACGCATTCCTATTGCCGCTTTTATGTTTGGTGCTACGGGTACTATACTGGCTATTACGATGATAACCTTTATGATGAAAATAGATTGGCCTATGATTATTGGAGGAAAAAATCCTCTGTATCCTCCTACGATGGTGCCCGTAACTTTTGAGGCAACCGTACTAATCTGTGCTTTGGGTATGGTAGCTACTTTCTTGATTACGAATAATATGGGACCCGGAAAAGTAGAATTTATGTTCGATAGACGCACCACAGATGATAAGTACGCTTTGGTAGTTGATTTGGATAAAAATACCAAATCTGTTGAAGAAATCAGACAGATTCTTATCAAATATGGTGCAGAAACTACACCTCCTCCGCGTATTGTTGAAAAGTCTTAATACATTAAACGAAAACGTACAATGAACTTGAAAAAATATATTGTCTTTTCAGTGATTGTAGCAAGCTTTGTGTTACATTCGTGTCAGCGTGGTCCGAATGACCCTGGTACCGAGTTTGCTCCTAATATGTATGTTTCTACGGCATATGAGCCATATAGTATAGTAAAGGATAGTATCAATAAAATCAATCCTTATGGTATCAATCTGCGTGAGCCTGCACAAGGTACGGTAGCTCGTAGAAACTACAAAACCATTTATAAAGATGCAAGCACAGGCGAAGAGTACGATCTAGGCTTAATGGTTTATCGCACTCACCCTGATAGTTTGGAAGAAGCCGCAAAAAATTTGAAAAATCCTCTGAAAATTACCAAACAAGTAATAGCAGAAGGTAAAGTTTTGTATGAATATTTTTGCCAGCCTTGCCACGGAGCCGAAGGAAAAGGTGATGGCAAAGTAGGGCAAAAATATGGTGGGGTAGCCAACTTGGCAGGAGGCCAGCTTGCCAAAGTTAATGGCGGTCATATATTCCACGTGATTACCCACGGAAAAGGTAGAATGTGGCCACACGCCTCACAAATGAATGCTTTGGAGCGTTGGAAAATTGTGAGCTATGTTCACGTATTGCAAGGGCAAATCAATCCTGATGGTACGCCTGTGGTAAAAGAAGAAGAAAAGAAAGAGGAGAAAAAAGAGGAAGCTAAAAAGTAATTTCGCACAAGAGCCCATCTTGTGCTTACTGTCTTGTGTCTAAATTTTTAATAAATTATACTTATGGCAGAGGTACACGTACATTACAATTTGAACGAAAAATACACTTTTACTCCCGAACTCAAAAAGAAACTTGCAATTGGAATGGGTGTGGGACTTGTGTTGCTTGTTTTGGGAGTTATCTTGGCGTATGCAGGTATTGGTTTTGGTCATCATGAAGCTCACGAAGCAGGCAAAGCCGCTCAAGATGCTGGAAAACACGCAGAAGTAGGGCATCACGGAGCAACACCGCTTACGCGTCTTTGGGCTAATTTATGGCTTAATGGAGTTTTCTTTACGTATATTGCCGCAATGGGGGTTTTATTTGTAGCTATTCAATACGTAGCCTATGCGGGTTGGTCGGCTACTATTCGTAGGGTTGCAGAGGCTTTCGGAGCATTTTTACCTTTTACTGCACCTGTTCTGCTGATTACTTTCTTTTTAGGTGGGCATGACCTCTTTCACTGGACACACCACGACCTCTACGAAAAAGGTAAAGCCACTTATGACCCTATTATCGCAGGAAAAGCAGGATTTTTCTTCTTCCCACTTGCGGCAGGTTCTTTCCCGCTGTTTTGGGTCTTACGTTTAGTAGCTTTTATTGGAATATGGTACGCATTGTATCGTATGCTCATTAAAAATTCGGTAGCAGAAGATTATTTGACAGATAAGACAGATTTTAGCTATCACAAACGCAATATCACTATTGGAGCAATTTTTATTGTTTTCTTTGGTTTGAGCGAATCTGTTTCTGCTTGGGATTGGGTAATGAGTATTGATACGCATTGGTACAGTACAATGTTTGGTTGGTATGTATTCGCAAGTAGCTGGGTTTCGGCTTTGGCTGTTCTTACGCTAGCAGTAGTATATCTGAAAGAGAATGGCTATTTGAAAATGGTTAACGAAAACCATTTACACGATTTAGGTAAATTTATGTTTGCATTCAGCATATTCTGGGCTTACATTTGGTTTGCTCAATATATGTTGCAAGCGTACTCTAATATTCCCGAAGAAATTGAATATTGGGTAGCTCGCCACGATGGTCTAGAAGGCGTCTATTCGCCAATGATTGTGATGAATGTAATTATCAACTTCCTTTTCCCATTTTTATTCTTGATGACAAGAGATGCCAAACGTAAAGAAATTTTCTTGAAAATTACTGCTTTTGCTATCTTGATGGGGCACTATTTAGATTTCTTTGTGATGGTGATGCCTGGTACAGTAAAAGGAAACGGCGGATTTTTCCTTATAGAAATAGGTACACTGATGCTTTTTGCTTGTGCATTTGTGTATGTATTTGCAAATCAACTTTCAAGACAAGGCCTGATTGCCAAAAATCATCCTATGATGGAAGAAAGTTTGCATCACAGCATTTAAAATTCTTTAATTTTTTGAAAACAAACTCGCTGAACATTTTTTTATAATAGCAAAAAATAAAAACTTATGAACGGTCTGCTTCTAACTTTTATTGTAGCTTTGGTACTAGCGATGTTCTTTATTGTGTTCAGAATGTCGAACCTAGTATCTATCTTGCGTAGCAAAAACAAGAAAAATGAAGAGGTTGATATATCAACCAACAATTTTCATGCATATTTATTCTTGTTGTTGCCGCTAGCAGGTACTATTTGGGCGTTTTGGTATGCTAGTCGGCATATGACTTTATGGGGACAACCTGAGGCCTCTGTACACGGTGCCGAGTATGACTGGCTTTCTAAAATTGCTCATGTGATTATTATCCTGATGTTTCTAGTAACCAACACAGGTTTGTTTTACTTTGCTTACAAGTATCGTTACAAACGAAACAATAAAGCTACGTTTTATCCAGACAACACAAAGTTGGAAGTAGTATGGACTATAATTCCTGCTATTATACTTGCAATTTTAGTGTTCACAGGTTGGAATTTGTGGAGAAAAGTTACCAAAGATGCTCCTGAAAATGCTATTCAGATAGAAGTGGTAGGCAAGCAATTTAACTGGATTGCACGCTATCCCGGTAAAGATGGTAAATTTGGTGGCTATAACTTCCGCTACACTGATGATATAAACGAGCTCGGTTTGGATTTCACCGATAAAAATGTAAATGACGACTTTCAGGCTACTGAACTTGTTTTGGTGAAAGGAAAGCCTATTCAGCTGAAGATACGTGCTCGCGACGTTATCCACAGCGTTAGCTTACCTCATTTCCGTCAGAAAATGGATGCTGTTCCTGGCCAGCCTACTACAATGTGGTTTATCCCTACCAAAACTACCCAAGAAATGCGTGAAGAACTCAAAACAAACCCTGAATATCTAAAGCCAGACCCTTCAACCACCAAAGGTGATCCTGCTGATATCAAAGCTCGTTGGGAAACCTTTGATTATGAGATTGTTTGTCAGGAAATTTGTGGAAGAGGTCATTTCAGTATGCGTATGAGAGTAGTAGTGCTTGATGAGAAAGAGTACGAGGCTTGGGTAGCTAAACAAGAACCCTTTGTAGTGAAAAACAAAGAATATGTATTAGAAGCTGTTAAGCGTCAGATGAAGATGAAACAGAACGCTGGTCAGGCATTTGTAGAAAATGTCAAAAATACTGACTAAAATCAGCTATCTTTACTTGTATAATCATATATGTTTTAATATATTTGTGTAAATTTTTTGCACTGAATAGTAAAATCCAAAAAAAAATATTATGGCTACAGCAGTTGCACACGCTCACGATGTACATACTCATGACGAACATCACGAGCATCATCACGAAACTTTTTTAACAAAGTATGTGTTTTCTACCGACCATAAAATGATTGCCAAGCAGTTTTTGGTAACAGGCATTTTATGGGCTTTTGTAGGTGGTTTACTTTCTATCTTGTTCCGTTTGAAACTTGGTTTTCCTGAAATGGATTACACTTGGCTCAAGCCAATCTTGGGTAAGTGGGTCACAGGTGATCCTGGACAAGGACAACTAGATCCTGAATTCTATTTAGCTTTGGTTACAATGCACGGAACGATTATGGTGTTCTTTGTGCTTACAGCAGGTTTAAGCGGAACGTTCTCTAACTTCCTTATTCCTTTACAAATAGGAGCTAGAGATATGGCTTCGGGATTTTTGAATATGCTTTCTTACTGGTTTTTCTTTGCCTCGAGTGTAGTTATGGCGGCTTCCTTCTTCCTTGACGGCGGTCCTGCCGCAGGAGGTTGGGTAGTATATCCACCATTAAGTGCTTTGCCACAAGCTCTCAAAGGTTCAGGAGCAGGAATGACTTACTGGCTCATATCCATGACTTTGTTTATCGTTTCATCATTGCTCGGGGGCATCAATTATATCACCACAGTAATCAACCTTCGTACCAAAGGAATGACTTTCTCTCGTCTACCGCTTACGGTATGGGCGTTCTTTATTACTGCTATCATTGGTTTGCTTTCTTTCCCTGTACTTTTTTCTGCGGCTTTACTCTTGATGTTTGATAGAATGTTGGGAACAAGCTTTTATTTATCAGATATATATGTAGCTGGACAAGCTCTGGACCATACGGGTGGTAGTGCGATTTTGTATCAGCACTTGTTCTGGTTCCTCGGGCACCCCGAAGTGTATATCGTTCTTTTACCTGCTTTGGGTATTACTTCTGAAATCATTGCAACTAATGCTCGCAAGCCTATTTTTGGTTATAAAGCAATGATTGGTTCAATGTTGGGAATTGCAGTACTCTCGTTCATTGTTTGGGCTCACCACATGTTTGTAACAGGTATGGACCCTTTCTTGGGCAGTATCTTCATGTTCCTAACGCTTATCATTGCAGTTCCTTCGGCGGTAAAAGCTTTCAACTATATTACTACGCTTTGGAGAGGAAATATTCGTTACACACCTGCAATGCTTTTCTCTGTTGGGCTAGTTTCTTTGTTCATTTCAGGTGGAGTAACAGGTATCATTTTAGGTAACAACGCCCTGGATATTTACTTGCACGACACTTATTATGTAGTAGCTCACTTCCACTTGGTGATGGGTTCGGCTTCCTTCTTCGGAATGATGGCGGGTATTTATCACTGGTTCCCTAAAATGTTTGGTAGAATGATGGATGAGAAACTAGGTTATATTCATTTCTGGCTTACATTTGTAGGTGTGTATTTGGTATTTTTCCCTATGCACTTTATCGGAATTGCTGGTTTCCCTCGCCGTTATTATGAGTTTTCAGCATATGCCGCTTTCCGTGATGAGGTATATCTGAATTTGAACCAATTTATCAGTGTTGCCGCTGTAATTACCTTTGGTGCTCAACTGATTTTCGGTTTCAACTTCTTCTACTCGATGTGGAGAGGTAGAAAAGCCACCCAAAACCCTTGGAATTCTAATACCTTGGAATGGACAGCCCCTCTTGAACCCGGACATGGAAACTGGCCTGGTCAAATTCCTTTTGTGTATCGTTGGGCTTATGATTACAGCAAACCTAATGCTGAAAAAGATGGATTCACCGACTTTATCCCTCAAAATGTACCTTATTCAATGACACCTCATTCCAATCTGCCTCACGAAAACGAAATGATCGCATTGGAAAAAGAGGAAATGTTGCCACACGATACAACTCTCGAACTTGCAAAACTTGCTAAAAAGAAGGAGCTAACTGCATAAATTATCAAAAACTAAACTGAAAACGACAGGTTCGCGAGCCTGTCGTTTTCTTTTTTACCAAATCTGCATTATCTCTCTGACGATTTCTTGGGCGGCATTGGGTTTGGCAAAGCGTCGAATATTTCTTTGTAATTCTTTTTGTAAGGTTTCATCAAAGAGCAAATCAATCGCATCACCTACTAAAAAGGCTTCGGCGTGTTTATCGGCAACCATTAAGGCGGCTCTATTACTTACAAGCACTTTGGCATTTTTACTTTGGTGGTCTTCGGCTACATTGGGCGAGGGAACTAAAATACAAGGCTTTCCTGCCAAACATAATTCTGAAATTGATAAAGCCCCTGCTCTGGAAACAACTACATCTGCCACCGAATAGGCTAAATCCATTACATTGATAAAATCAAAAACCTTGATAAGGGTTGTTTGGGCTTCAGATACACTTTTTTGAGCAGTTTCATAGAAGTTTTTACCCGTTTGCCAAATCATCTGAATATCATTTTCTATAAGTCTGTTTATATTTTTTTGTATACTTAAATTGATAGTTCTTGCTCCGAGGCTACCGCCTATCGCCAGAATAGTTTTTTTGTTTTCTTGCAAACCAAAATATTGCAAAGCATTAAGCCGTTTATTTTCAAGCTCTAAAATATCTTTCCGTACGGGGTTGCCTGTAAGAACAATTTTTTCTTTGGGAAAATATCTATCCATTTGGGGATAAGCTACGCATATTTTTTTAGCTTTTCTTGATAAAAGTTTGTTGGTAATACCTGCATAGCTGTTTTGTTCTTGAATAAGTGTGGGAATATTCATCAGGGAGGCCATTAGCAATGTAGGGGCACTGGCGTATCCTCCTACACCTATGCATATATCAGGCTTGAATTTTTGTAAAATTTTGCGAGCTTGTACAAGACTTTTCAGGAGTTTGAGAGGGAAGCGTAAATTTTCAGTACTTAGCTTTCGCTCAATTCCAGCGATATCTAAACCAATAATTTTATAGCCTGCTAGCGGTACTTTTTGCATTTCCATACGATTATTCGCACCTACGAATAAAATTTCGGTAGCAGGAGCTTGTAGTTTGATTTCATTGGCTATAGCTATGGCAGGGTAGATGTGTCCGCCTGTACCCCCACCACTAATAATTACTTTTTTCAATGTGCTTGTGCTTTCAATGAGCAAAGTTAAACATGAACTTGGAAAAAGCAAAAAAATACCCTCTGTCAAAAGAGGGTCGTGAGAGATGTTAATAAGCATACGTAAGAAGACTATGCAAAAGTGTAACAAAAGTTTAAGAAAAGCAAGAAAAAAATAAAATATTTTTTTGTTTTGTGTGTACTTGCAAGATAAAATTTCATAGTTTTATGCCCATTACCAAAATATCATCTCTTTGGGTGGCATTTTTCTGAAACATCAAAAGCTCTTCTTTCAAAAAATAGCATTGTCTATCTAAGGGTTCTTTGCCATAAAGTAAAAGTAAAGTTCTGAGTTTATCGGTACCAAATTTTTGTCTATCGGGGTTCGGACTATCGGTATAGCCATCAGTAGAAAGGTAAATAACATCACCTTTTTGAAGTGAGCAATGATAAGTTTGGTAAGGGTTTTGCATCATTCCTAAACCACTGCCTCCGATATGACTACGCGAGCCTTTCAGTTCAATAATGTTATCGTCTTTAAAGATGTATAAGGGGCGTCTGGCTCCTGCAAAATATAATTCAAATTCTTCTTCGTTTTTTGCATCTATACGGCACAAACATACGTCCATGCCATCGTTATTGCCTGTTTCTCTTTGTCTGAGCGAGGTGATTACTCCTTCGTTGAGAGCAGAAAGAATTTGAGCAGGGTCAAAAATTTTATTCTCGTTAATAATTTTATTGAGCAAGGTATTGCCTATCATACTCATGAAAGCTCCTGGTACGCCGTGTCCTGTACAATCTACGACAGCAAAAAACAGATGTTTTTCTATTGGAGAAAACCAGTAAAAATCTCCTGAAACGATATCTTTGGGCAAATAAATAAGGAAAAAATCGCTTACATATTTTCTAATGGTTTCTTCGGTAGGCAGAATAGCTTTTTGTATCTGACTGGCATATTGAATACTTTGGCTCATATGTGTATTCAACTCGGTGAGTTCTTTGTTTTTCTTTGCAATAAAATCTCTTTGAGCCATAATTTCTTCTCTTTGTTGTTGTAATTCTTCGTTTTGAGCAAGAATTTCTTCTTGTTTTTGTTGCAACTGGCGTGTTCTTTCGGCAACTTTTTGTTCGAGCATTTCATTTTGTTCCTTGATGATGCGAGCATTTTCTTCCAAAGCACGTAGGGCTTCTGCTTGTGCCAAAGCACGTTCACGGCGAATGGTATTTACTCTGTCTGCCAAAGCAAAAGACAACCCTACCACCTGAAACATTGCCCCTATAAGGTGCGAAATACGTAAAAAAGGATGATTAGGGATAGCTCCTGCGGCAATAAGAGCTACCGTCATGATACCTACAAGAAAAAATGCCCAAGATAAAATAAAGTAAATTGCCGATTTATTTCCGATACGCCAAACTACCAAACCCGTTGATAACTCCACAATCCCTACCACCAGCATAGCTATGGTACCTATTCTTACTGAAATAGAATAAGGAAGTACCAAGCCGAGTAGAGAAAATACTCCCAATAGTGCTATAATGCCCCATAAAACTTTATTAAAACGAGGCAAATATTTTTCTGTGCTTAAAAAAGAAATCATAAACAGAATAGCCCCTGCTCCGCCTGCACACAAACCCACAGGTACTACGGTATTTCCCCACCAAGTGGCATTGGGCCATAAGTATTGAAAGGCGTGTCCGTTGAGTGCCGCTTGCACCGTACCATAAAAAGCAATATAAACTACATAATACAAATAGCTATTGTTACGAATTGCAAAGAATAGCACCAAATTGTAAATGCCCATTATGAGTAAAATGCCATAAAAAAAGCCAAAGAGTATATCTGTAATGGCTATGTGTTTGATAAGCCTTGGTAGTGAGTAAAGATAAGCAGGAAATTGCAAAGAGCTATCACTATTAATTTTGATAAGAAAAGAGCGAGTTTCAAAAGGTTCTAATTTGAGTGGAAAAATGAAATTTCTGTAAAAAAAAGGTCTTGTATTAAATGGAACGGCATCTCCAACTGTGTTGATTACTTTTTCCCAAGAACTTTCCCCATTTTTACTAAAAATATCTACTTTATCCAAAAGAGGATAGTCAAACTCTAAATAGAAAGTTTCTGCTTTGTTAGAATTGTTGTATAACTGAAATTTAAGCCATAGATTGATTTTCTTAAAGCCTAAATTGGGGTCATCTCTGGTAATGGGTTTCCATTTTTCTGCTTCCATTTTGTCTATTTCTTTCAGCGACATCAGTTTGGAAGCATCTTCGTAATACACAAAATACTTACTAATGTTTTCTACTTCAATATTTTCAGGAATTTCATAAGGTTTTAGTTGAGCAGAAACAAATTGAAGTGAAAAAAGCCAAAAAAGTCCGAAAATCTTCAAGAAATACAAAAACCTCATATCAGTGTGTTAGTTTCAGGGTTGTTATTGTTTTAGTAAGTAAAAGCGAAAGACATATATGTTCAAAAATTTACATCTGTATAACATTGGTAAGAGAAGGCTATCTTACAAAATAGCTAAAATAATAGCATTCTTTCAAGATGTTTCGGTAAAACTGCGTATTTCGGTATTTGTTTTTTAAATTTTGAAAGTTGGTGCGATATTCAGGTATAAACATATAACCAATATCGTTGCTGAACATTTTTTCGCTTTGCTCTTTTTTGAATTTATCTGTCAAGAACATTTGATTTTGCTCAGCTTTGGCGGCAAGGAAAGTGAGACGAGCCACCATTTCTCGGTTACCTGCTTTTTCATAGAGTTGTGCGGCTTTTTCGTAATATTCTTGAGCTTTGGAACAATCGGTATGATTACCTAATGTTGCTCCACTGCGGAAATAATCCATTGCTTGCCAAGCATGTCCGAAATAGGTAGTATTGTAATAGATATTACCGAGTTTATGATAGGCGTCTGCCGAGCCTTTACGAGCTTGTGCTTCTAAATTTCTGATTTGGTTAATCAAGTTCAGTTTGGTATAGTTTTTTTTACGAGGGCAGTTGATACAATCAATCAGTTCATCGCTGGTGGGGTCGCCTTCAAGGGTTATTACAATACCTGATTGTTTGAATAAATTTTCAGCCTCTTCTAATTTACCTGCACGCAAAAGCAAAGTAGCTTTAATTTCTTGTAAAACATTTTTCGGTTTTTGGGCATGTATTTTGGATAATAGTTCCTTTTCGTAGCTTGTGTAGCTATCTTGCGAAGCAAAAGCAATGAGTTCATCAAGTAGTTTTTGTTCAGTTTTAATTCGATAAAGGTCTGCTTGTGAAAGATAGGCTTTGGCTTTTTCGCCTTGTCTTTCGTAAAGACGTGCAAAAGTGGCTCGCATAAGTTCCTTCAAGGCTTTATTTTGCGTAGCTACTACTTTCTGATAAATTTTCTCTTCGGTATCTTTTTCCAAAATATTGAGTTCAGCCAGTTCAAGCATTATTTCAAATACTTGTATTTGCTTTTGGGCATCGGGAGAAAGGTTTTCTTTTTTGAGTGAAGCGAAGCTTTTGCGAGCTTCCTGAGGCTTTTCCATTAAATAGTGGCAATATCCCAAAGCCATTATCCACAGAGCTTGTTTTTGAGGATTTTTGGCAGTTTTGAGGTACTGCATTACAAAAGATTGAAGTTTAGGCAGATAAGCTCGGTATAGGGCAATTTGGTCGGTATTGGCAAAACCACTTTCTGTACTACGTAGGGGCATTAGGGTCATTTCAATTTTATTTATTTCTCGCAAAAGAAGCATATCCAGATAGTCGGAGTCAGGAACAAGGCTATAAATAGCCATCATTTCAGGAAGTATGAGATTTTGGGGGTGTATAGCACGAATCAAAAATAAAGTTGCTTTTTCATGATTGTTTTTGCAATAGCTTACTGCTTTTTTCCAGTCTTCATCGGTAAAGATTTTACAACTTAGAAATGAGCTAATTCGCTTAGCGGTAGATTTTTCAAATACAAGGGCAAAAAGATAAGCAGAAAGAGCATTTTGTCCCATTTTTTGTAAAGCTCCTGCTTTATGAGCCAAAGCCCAATATTTCACGATATTTTCAGTTTTGAGTGGTTCCAACAGATTATCGTAGAGTAAAATGGCTCTTTTGTAATCTTTGGCATAATGAGCCAAACGCACGGCTTGGTAGCCATAGCGAAGTTTGATGAACACATCTTTGGCAGAGGAAAAACGTTTTTCTGCTTCTTTGGAATAAGCCAAAAGATTTTCTTGGGCGTTGGGAGGTGTTTCTGCCCAAGGGTCTTCGATAAAGACATAACGTTCACATTTTTTAGCAAAAGAAAGGTATTCAATGGCTTCGGCATCTTTTTTTTGGGTTGCCCAATATTGTACAACACTATTTTCGGCAAGTTTTTTGTCGTTGAGCGGTTTTTGTAAAAGGATAAAACTGCGAATTTTATCCCAATCGGTTTGGGTAGATTTGTAGATAATAGCTTCTAAATCCTTGGTAGAAACTTTATTTTCCATAAAAGTTTGCCATTCTACAAGATTTTCGTCTTTTTCATTTTTCTGTATTATATCTTCGTTTTCATAAAAACGGCTAAAAGAAAAATACAAGGGACGAAAGCGGCTATTTTGAGATAGTTCAGGATTAAAAAAACGATAAATTTCCCAGTCGGGCTCAAAGTAGCCACAACTTTCCACGTGCCAAGTGTTGCAGAGAGCAAACACATTAAAGCCAATAACAAACCAAATTTGCAAGTTTTTCATAAGGATATTGTTGAATAAGTTGGCTATCTAAATGGAAGAAAATTATTTCGGTAGTGAGTATTTTAGAGGCAATTTTTTTGTTAAGTTGTTCTAAACTTTCAAGGCTCACACTTTCCCAACGCAATTCGTCTTGCTCATACAAAAAAACACCTCCAAAGTAATGATTTTTTTTCACTTTGTAATGCTTTTCTTGAATTTTTTTTAGATGAGGATTTTGTTGTAAATCTTTTTCGGTGATTTCAGAAAGTAAATGCACCACTTTGCCCATTCGTTTTACAACTGCCCACTGAAACAAAGGCAAAGCTATTTTGAGTGGCAAAGGGTATTTTTCAGCATTCTGCAAGTATTTTTCTACAAGTTTGAGGTCTAAAATAGAATTTTGGGTATTTTCCCCTTCTACATTCCCTATGTTGTAGAGCATCAAAATACCTTCGTCGGCATCGGGAACGCCTGTATGGGAAAAATACTTGTACTGATGCAAACGAATAGTTACAGAGAATCTGAGTTTTTTCGTCTGACAAATTTGTTTTACAGCTTTGCAGAGCAAGAAAAAGTTATTACGAGACTTTTCGCTCCAATCGCAATCTAATTGTATGCCTTGCAAAAGTAACTGATGAGTTCGAGATTTGGCAAAGATTTTGTTCATGATTTTTTCGGCTAAATCTTTTATTTCAGACGAGGTAGTTTGCAGCATAGTGCGGTTGGTAATAAAAACAACAGCTACCACCTGCTGAAAAGGGCTTATGTTTGCATTTAGTATTTGCAAATCGCCTATGGGAATAGCTTTTTGCTCAGGGTGAAAATCTACGTCAAAAAAGCGTAGATAAAGCGTTTGGCTCTGCAATTGTTCGGCATACATACGCTCTAAACTATCCAGACGAAGCGTTCCTTTCCAATGATACCAATTTTGGCTTATTTTTTCTTGTTTTTTACAAGCAGAAAAAGCCAAAATCAAACAAAAAAAGCATATTTGCTGAATTTCTGAAAGAAAAATCCGAATTTTTTGGTAAAAAAAAATATTTTCAAAAAAAATGATACAATAGCCCAATAAAATTTTGTTTAACATTTTTGTAAAATATTTGAAAAGTACAAAAAAAATATTGAAATATGGAAATAATAAAAATTTTACATCAAAAAAAAGTAAATTTTTTTTTGAAAGCAAAAACATTCTTACTATTTTTGTGTTGAGAAATCGGGCATGTATGAATCAAAGTAAAGAAGTGCTAGAGATTCTGACGAAAGTACAATCCAAACAGATGGAACTGTTCTTGGAAGCGGTTCGTCAGATAGTAGAGGCTTGGGGAAAAGAAAATTTTGTAGAAAAATTCACACAAGCCTATAAAAATTGGTTTGATGAACAAACCAAATTGATGCGAGAAATGAATGAGCTTTTACAAAAACACGCAGGTATTTCAATGCCCAGCCATCTTTTGGATTTACAAAAAATGCAAGAAAATTTCGGCAAAAATTGGTTTGATTATATCAGAGAAAATGCAGGTGAATATGCCGATATCTTCAAAACGGGAAGCATAGAGCAAATCAACGAAGTATGGAATAAAATATATGAAGCATGGTTCGAGCCTTTTATGCGTCCTTTCAAAGAGTTTTCAGCATCAGGTGTGGGCGGCTACAATGTAATGATGAATGCTGTCAAAGATTATCTCAAAGCGTTTTCAGGTAAAAAGCAAAAATAAACCAAATAAGTTGATTTTAATAAGCATACGTAAAAAGACTGCTGTTTCTAACGGCAGTTTTTTTTATAAAATTTTGAAATTACTTACACAAATAATTATATTTGCATTTGATAATATTTTTTGAATTTGCTTATGAATATTTCAGAAATAGTTTTGATGATTCCATCTTATTTGGCTAACAGTACCACTCTTGCTGTAATAATTACAGATTTAGAAAGTAATTATCTCTATTTCAATGAAACTTTTAGGAAAAATTTTTTTTACGAAACAGAAATTCTTGGGAAAAGTGCTTTGCTTACAATTGCTCCCGAAGATTGTAACATAGCTATTGAAACAGTAAAAAAATGTATGCAATATCCTGAAAAAACATTTTCTTTATACTTACATAAGCAAAAATCTGAACAAAAAAATTTCTCGCTTACTCATTGGGAATTTTCGGCTTTTAAAAATAAAGAAGGAGAGGTTTGTGGAATTTTAGGAATTGGATATGATGTTTCTTTTTTTATTGAAAGCCAAGAAAAAATTAAAAAAAGTGAAAACAAGCTAAGAGCTTTACTAGAAAGTTCGGAGCATAGTCAGGTGCTTATTAGCCCCGATTTCAAAGTGCTTCTGTACAATAAAAAAGCACAAGAACTTTCGCAGATGATTTTCAATAAAAATGTAAGCGAAAATGATAATTTTTTAGAATATATTTTACCAGAAGCCTATTTAGATTTTATAGAGGCTTTCAAAAAAGCGATGCAGGGCGAAACGATTGAATTGGAGCAAGAAAGAGAGTTTCAAGGAAAAAAACTTTGGCTAAAAATGAAATACGCCCCTGTGTATGATGAAAATGGGAATGTACTTGGAGTTTCATTGAGTACCTTCGATATCGATGAAAAAAAGCGTATGCGAGATAAACTCAAAAGTTCAGAAACCAAACTGCGAGCTATCATAGATAGTACTAACGATAATAACATTTTGATAGGCACTGATTACAAAATTCTCTCTTTCAACAGGAGAGCTTTTGAGAATATCAAAAAAGTATTTGGTGCTGAAATGAAAGAAGGCGAAGATTTTAGAAAATATGTAGTACCAAGTAGGGAAAAAGACTTTCAAAATTACACAGAAAGAGCCTTACAAGGAGAAACGATTGTAGAGGAAGTTTGCATAGAAATAAATGAAAAAGAAAAATTGTGGTTTCTGGTTTCTTTTTTTCCTGCCTACGATACCGAGGGTAATTTAATAGGCGTTTCATATAATGCTTGCGATATCGACAAACGCAAAAAATATGAATTACTCTTGGAAAAACAAAATATGCAACTCCGCGAAATTGCTTATGTGCAATCGCATAAAGTTCGTAAGCCTGTAGCCAACATTCTGGGCTTGATACAACTGATAAATCCCGAAGAAATGAGTGAAGAAAATCGGAAGTATTTCAACTTTTTGATTCAAGCTACACAAGAACTAGATACAATAGTTCACGAAGTTATAGATAAGGTGCATGAAGTTCAGAGAGGTTGAACAGATTGACTGACGACCCACTCTAAAGTTTCGTGTAGAGGTGTGAAAGAAAAAGTAGGTATAGCTTTTTGGAGTTTTTCATTTTCATAAATCACTTTTCTTTGCGAATTGCGAGCTGTTTCTTTGCTAATAAAAGGGCGACGGAATGTCAGCAAAGCAAGTAAACTGCTCACTAGCCAAGCAATTTCTGCTAGCAGGGGAGTTATTTTCAGAAAAGGAGGTTTTTTATTCATCAATAGAGCAATTTTTTCGAAAAGCTCTTTGTAGCTCAAAGTATGTCCGTTTAGTATAAATCTCTGCCCCAAAATAGGACTTTCTGAAAGCAGCAGCACTGCTCGCACTATATCGCGTACATCTACTACGTTTGCAAGGCCTGTGGGGTACATTTTACCACCTTTGGCAATATAATGAAATATTTTCAGGCTGGTTTGTTGCCAATTACCTGCACCCAAAATTAACGACGGATTAACTATCACAGCGGGCAAACCTTCGCTAATTCCTCGCCATACTTCTATTTCCGAAAGATATTTACTTTGGGCATAGTTGGTATACCAATCCGAATCTTCCCAACGGCTCTCTTCATTTACGTATATTTGCCCTTTTTTTTTGCCCAAAGCCGCCACCGAACTGATGTGTACGAATTTTTTTATTTTCTTGCTCAAACAAACATTTACCACATTGGCAGTGCCTTCTACATTGGTTTTCATCATCAAATTTTTATCGGCACTATCAAAAGAAACTACTGCCGCTGAATGAATGACTAAATCATTTTCTTCAATCGCTTTTTCTAAAATCAAAAGGTCAAAAATATCGCCTTCTATCCAATGGATTTTGGAGGCATATTCGCCTAAAAAATCCATTTTAGAATGGGTTCTTTTGAGAGCTTTTACGGCATAGCCCTCATCTAAAAATCCTTTGGCAAGATAGCTTCCCAAAAGTCCGGTAGCTCCTGTAATAAAAACTTGTGGCATATTGTTTTTGAGCAAAAATATGCGTTTTTTCTAAAACTTTCTTTTTCTTTAAGTCGATTTTCTTAAATTGCGAGTGCAAAAAAAGAATAGCTATGAAGAAGATAGTTTTTTTGATTTGTATTTTTTTGTGGCAAGGTATGCTTGGTGCCCAAGATACTTTACAAATTTTTACCTTAAAAGATTTGTATGCTCAAATGCTTCGGCATCATCCGATAGTGAAACAAATTGACTTGTATCCGCGTATTGCCCAAGAAGAAATTCGCATAGCTCGTGGAAATTTTGACCCAAAGCTCGAAGTAGACTACCTGCAAAAAACGCTTAAAAATAAATTTTATTATAGCTATTGGGATAGCCGTCTGAAAACTCCTATTTGGATAGGAGAACTGAAAGCAGGCTACGAGCTAAATGAAGGAGAACTCATCGATACCGAAAACAAATCGCCAGACAGAGGTTTGCTGTATGCAGGGATAAGCATTCCTTTGGGGCAAGATTTGCTTATCGATGCTCGTCGTGCTGTTTTTCGGCAAGCTCAGGTGATGCAACAAATGGCAGAGGCTGAAAGAATTAAGGAGTTGAATAAACTTTTTTTTTCGGCTACCAAAGACTATTGGGAATGGTATGCTCGTTACAACGAACTAATTTTTATTCGCAAGGGCTATGAACTTGCCGAAGAGCGATTCAATTTCATCAAAGAGCTTGTACAATTTGGAGAAGCCGCTACAATTGATTCGGTAGAGGCAAAGATAGCACTGCAAGAGCGTACCATTCAGCTTCGCCAAGCTGAAATAGACTTTCGCAACGCAGGACTGCTGCTTTCGGTACATTTGTGGAACGAAAGTACACCCGTAGAATTGCCCGAAAATGCTATTCCTGAAACTATCAGCCAAATTGAACCTTTCAGTGAAGCCCGCCTCAACGAACTCTTACAATTTGCCGAGCAAAATCACCCCGAAATCCAAAAAATTCGTTTCAAACTTACACATTTGGATATCGAAAGACGCTTTCAGCTAGATAGAATAAAGCCACGTATCAATTTACATTACAACGTACTTACGGCTTACAATTCGATGAAGTTTGCAGTAAATGCCGATTATTTTGCCAACAACTATAAGATAGGTTTAGATGCCAGCTTTCCACTTTTTTTGCGTAAAGAAAGAGGTAAAATTTTTCAAACTCGCTTCAAAATCAATCAAACAGAATTTGAGCAAAGCCAGCTTACAAGACAAATTCTTGTTCAAGTACGAGCTTCATACAATGAACTTAAACTGATGGAGCAAAATTTGCGTTTGCAAGAAGATATCGTGAACAACCAGCAAAAATTGCGTGATGCCGAACAACAACGTTTTGTAAATGGTGAAAGTTCGGTGTTCCTTGTCAATGCACGTGAAAGTAAACTGATCGATTTGCAAGTGAAACTTGTTGCTCTGCAAGCAAAATACGAGAAAGCCAAAGCAATGCTTCGTTGGGCGGCAGGCGAGCGATTTTGGGAGCAAGAGTAGCAGATGCTGAATGTAATTTTTATGGCTCAATGCATTTGTAGGGATATTCCACGTTACGAGAGTATTGGTAGCCGTAGCTCGCTTGATTATTACCTAGATTTGGTCTATACATTAGCCAAAGAAGGTATCCTAGAAATTACTTGTGATATGGGCGATAACACTGATTATGCTCATATTGAAATGTTTTGCAAAAAATGTAAAAGAAAGTTGATGCTTGTTTGTGAGGCTTATCACGGTGCAGGAGGCTTTATTGGTTCAGAAAAATACAGAAAAAGCAAAAGACCGCGAAAAACTAAAAAATAAATATTCTAGGCCCACAAAATTGCTAATCAAGCATTTTTATTGTTATGCGAACTATCACTATCAACACGGCTACTCCATTGCCTCCGCAAGCGGCAATTTTAGTAATATACACAGGTGGTACGCTGGGAATGGGCTATAACGCACAAGGAGTATTGAGCCCGCTGGATTTTGAGCGAATTCAGGAACGTATTCCCGAGCTTAATCGCTTCGATTATGAAATTACAGTAATTGCTTTTGATAAACCTCTGGACTCTTCCAATATTTTGCCAAACCATTGGCTTATTTTAGCAGAAATCATTGAAAGAAATTATGAAAACTACGACGGCTTTGTTATTCTACACGGTACCGATACGATGGCTTATACAGCTTCGGCTTTGAGTTTTTTATTGGAAAATCTTGCCAAACCTGTCATTCTCACAGGTGCCCAATTACCTATCGGGCAAGCTCGCAACGATGCTCGTACCAATTTGGTTACGGCTTTAGAAATAGCAGGTTCTAAAAATGCTGAAGGCAAGGCTCTTGTGCCTGAAGTGTGTATTTATTTTGATTATTTTCTTTGGAGAGGCAACCGATCACGAAAGGTAGAAAGTCGCCATTTTGATGCATTCAGTTCGCAGAATTATCCTCATTTGGCAGAGGTAGGTATTGATATTCAGTACAATTTTTCAGCCATCATGCCATTGCCTACTAAACCTCTGCGTGTGCATACGCAAATGCAAAATTCGGTAGGTTTAGTAAAAATTTTTCCGGGTATGCCTGATATTTTTTTAGAAAAGGCTCTTCTAGAAAACGATTTGCAGACAATTATTTTAGAAACCTACGGTTCGGGCAATGCACCCACCCACGAACACTTCCTTAAAACGCTTGAAAAGGCTATTTTACAAGGAAAAATATTGCTCAATATTTCGCAGTGCTACGGAGGAATGGTAATGCAAGGTAAATACGAAACCAGCAAATCTTTGGCAGATATGGGCGTAGTAAGCGGAAAAGATATAACCACCGAGGCGGCTGTAACGAAAACGATGTTTCTTTTGGGGCAAAATTTGCAGAAAAAAGAAATAGAAACGTTACTCGCTACTTCTTTACGCGGCGAGATGAGTTAAAAAGACTTATCGCGGCAGTCTGAAAACTACCTGGAATGTCATTTTTACATTTACAGGCTCTTTGTTGTGATAACCGGCTCTCCACGGGGGGCTTTCCGAAAATACCCTGATAACTTCCTCGTCTAATCCATAACCTAACCCTTTGATTATCTTAATGTTGTGAATTTGTCCTCTTTTGTCTACAATAAAACTCACAAACACATATCCTTCAATTTTTTTATCCAGAGCCTCTTGGGTATAGTACAAGTTTTCTTGCAAATATTTGTAAAATTTGGCATAACCGCTTTCAGGCTGAGGCATTATTTCTGCAAATGTATAGATGCTATCTTGTAAAATAGTATTTTCTTGTGTTTGAGCTTGCAAAACACAGCAACTAAACAAAAAAAATGTTATTGCAAGCCATTGAAACATAAATTTTTACAATATTTCTACCAAATTTTCTACTGCAATAGTTTCACCACAGGCAAAATGTTCTTGCGGACAAGCCTTGTAGCCGTGTAAACCACAGGGACGACAACGCAGTTTTTGCGAGGTTTCTACAATATATGATTTTTCTGCAAGAGGGAAAAAACCAAAATCAGGAATGGTAGAGCAAAAAATAGCACATACAGGGGCATTTACCGCAGAGGCTAAATGCAAAGGAGCAGAATCGTTCACATAGTTCATCTTTGCTGTTTTCATCAGTGCCGCCGACTGCAAAAGGCTCAATTTACCTGCTAAATTTTGTATGAAAGGATAGCGACTTTCGGCAATAATTCGCTCACATAACTTGCTATCTTGCTTGGCTCCAAGCAAATAGATATTTATTTCCGAAGGGAAAAGCATTCTGATAAATTCTACCCACTTATGAGCAGGAAACTGCTTGGTAGCCCATACCGAAGCAGGAGCAATACAAATATAATTATCCGTAAGATAAGGCTTGATACTTTCATAGTCGGTAGCTGTGGGGTAGAGGCGAGGGAAAGCAGGTTTTTCATCGGTGAGCTTGGCAATAAGTTGATGGTTGCGTTCAACTTCGTGTAAATTTTTTTGAAATTTGTGGGGAAAACTTCGGCTCGCTAGCCACCAAAAAGGATTTTTACGAAAACAATATTTTTCTCTTGCTCCCGAAAAGGCCATCAAAAAGCCTGATGATGCAAAACGATGTAAGTTGATAAGCAAGTCGAAGCGTTCAATTCGAATTTTTTGTAAAGTTTGCCAAAGATTTCTGTACTTATATTTGCCTTTTTCCCACACCCAAGTATCAGCCAGAAACGGATGCCCTGCAAAAAGCGATTCATAGCCTTTTTTCACTAAAATGAAAATTTCTGCATCAGGATAAAAAGAGTGCAATTTTTCTATTACAGCCGTAGCAAGAATTACATCACCAATAAAAGCAGTTTGAATAACAAGAATTTTTCGGTAATTTTTCTTCATGCGTTTTCATATAATTTTGCACGAAAAATTACAGAATTTTTGCTATTCAGAGTAATTTTCTTCGGTTTTTTGCAAGAACTTTCTACTATGGAATAATATGCTGATTTACTTGTATACAAAAATTTATGCAAATGAGGGGCTTATCTGAAATTTTTTAGGAGGATAAACCATTTGCGATGCATTTGCACTACTTTCTAAAATTTCAAAAGCTACTTCGCCCATTTTATTGCCTTTGGTATCCAGCAAGGGGTTAATTTCTACCATTTCCCAAGCACATACACGCATATCTTGTAGTAAATAAGCATTAATTTCTTTGGCTTCGGCTACGCTCAAACCACCCGAAACAGGTGTGCCTGTGCCTACCGAAATACTGCTATCTAAACTGTCTACATCAAACGAGATATAAATTAAATCGCATTTTGCAAGTTTTTCTTCCAAAATTTCTCTAACCACTACTTCTATGCTTCGGCGTCGGAGCTCTTCGACTGTGTAATTACGAATTTTATGTCGAGCGATGAAGGCTTCTTCTTGTGGCTCGGTATCGCGTACACCTATGTAAACTAAATATGATGGAGAGATTTTTGCCCCTGGTATACCTAAATTTTTGATTTGCTCCCAATAGAAAAGGGTTTCAGGCTTTACATTGTTTACTTGTTGGCTCGAATTATCTTCGGCAAGAGCCATTGCAAGAGGCATACCGTGCATATTTCCCGAAGGGGTAGTGAAAGGCGAGTGTAAATCAGCGTGGGCATCTATCCATACTACTCCCAAGGTTTTTTCAGGAAAGGCTTGTTTGATACCTGCTATGGTAGCGTTGGAGCAAGAGTGGTCGCCTGCAATAACCAAAGGAAAATATTCTTTTTTTAAGCATTCATAAACTTTTTGGCAAATTTCAGTCTGATTTTTGAGAATAGCATCAATATTTTTTGCGAATATGTGAGGAGTATCGTAGAATAATGCCTCGTTGTTGGTTGAAATTTCTAAATAAGGATATTGCTGAAAAAATTTTTTATTTTTGTTCAGGCTAGCAAAGCGTATCGCATCGATACCCAAGCTAGCTCCTCGGGTGCCAGCACCCAATTCACTTTTAGTGGCTAATATACAAACGGAACGCATATAGATTTCTTTTTTAGATGATATAATTGCAGATTGCTACGGCAAAATTTGAATGTTAGCAAGATATAGATTTGCCTCGAATTATCAAAATTTTTATGCAAAAAACTTGAAAATGTACCAAAACAATACAAACAAATGAAACTAGCAAAACTATGAACAGAAAAGCAGTTTCGGCAAAAGAGGCTTTGCAAAAAATGGTATCGTGGTGTGCGTATCAGGAACGTTCTCAGTATGAAGCCCGAAAAAAACTAAAAGAAACGTATTGGCTTGATAACGAAGAGATAGAGTGGGTTATTGCCGAACTTGTTACGCAGGGTTTTATCAATGAAGAGCGTTTTGCCAAGACTTTTGCAGGAGGTAAGTTTCGCATAAAAAAATGGGGCAAACGCAAAATTCGCCAAGCTTTGCAAATGCATCATATTACAGAATACTGCATCAAAGAAGCCCTCAACGAAATTGCTGATGAAGATTATGAAGCCACTGTGCGAGAATTGCTGATGAAGAAAAATGAGAAGATCAGTGAAAAAAATCCACTGAAACGCAAACAAAAACTTGCTTATTATGCCATTGGTAAAGGATTTGAGAGCGATATTGTCTGGGATATTGTAAATGAAATGGTGTAGAGGCTACACCATTTCCATTTCTGCGATAATTTCTTCTTCGGAGAGGGCTTCTAAATCTACTCGTAAGTTGTTGATGATAAACTCTTGGCGAGCAGGTGTGTTTTTACCCATATAATATTCCAAAATTTTTGGAATATGGGTATGTTCTTTAAGTATTATAGGCTCTAAACGAATATTTTCGCCAATAAATTCAGCAAATTCATCGGGAGAAATTTCTCCCAAACCTTTGAAGCGTGTAATTTCGGAATTTCTGCCGAGCTGTCGGATAGCTTTTTGTTTTTCTTGTTCCGAGTAGCAATAAATGGTTTTTTGCTTGTTACGTACTCTGAAAAGTGGAGTTTCTAAAATGTACAAGTGCCCATTTCGTACCAAATCAGGGAAAAATTGCAAAAAGAAAGTAAGCAAAAGCAGGCGAATATGCATACCATCTACATCGGCATCGGTAGCAATGACAACTCGGTTGTAACGCAAGCCTTCCAAGCCGTCTTCAATATTGAGGGCATGTTGGAGAAGATTGAACTCCTCGTTTTCATATACTACTTTTTTGCTCATATTGTAGCAATTGAGTGGTTTGCCTCGCAAAGAAAAAACAGCTTGGGTAAGTGGATTACGAGCTTTGGTAATAGAGCCACTTGCCGAATCACCTTCTGTGATGAATAGCGTAGTATCTTGGCGAAGTTCGTGCTTGTAGTCGTCGTAATGGATACGGCAATCGCGAAGTTTTTTGTTGTGCAAATTGGCTTTTTTGGCTCTTTCGTTAGCAAGTTTCTTAATGCCTGCAATTTCTTTACGCTCACGCTCCGATTGCAAAATGCGTTTGAGCATAGCTTCGGCAGTTTGCGGATTTTTATGCAAGTAATTATCCAATTCTTTTTTGACAAAATCGTTGATAAATGCCCGAATGCTTGGGGAGTTTTCGTCAGGGGAAAGGTTGGTAGAGCCTAATTTAGTTTTCGTTTGCGATTCAAACACGGGTTCTTGCACACGAATACTGATTGCGGCTACTACAGAAGCACGAATATCCGAAGCATCAAATTCTTTCTTGAAAAACTCTCGAATAGTTTTTACAAGTGCCTCGCGAAAAGCCGCTAAATGCGTACCGCCTTGAGTAGTGTGCTGTCCATTGACAAAAGAGTAATATTCTTCTCCATATTGGTTGCCATGCGTAAGAGCAAACTCAATATCGTTTCCTTTGCAATGAATAATTGGGTAGCGAATTTCATCTTCATTAGTTTTACGCTTCAGAAGGTCTAAAAGACCATTTTTAGAAACATATGTTTGCCCATTGAAGATAATTTTCAGCCCTGCATTCAAAAAAGCATAGTTCCAAATTTGTTCTTCAAGATATTGAGGAATAAAACTATAATTTTTGAAAATAGTATCATCAGGTTCAAAAATAACAAGTGTACCATTGGGTTGGGTAGTGGGTTGTATTGGATAGTCTTTTACAAGTATACCTTGCTGAAAATCAGCTCTTTTGCTTTGTCCATCACGAAAAGATTGTACCATAAAATATTTAGAAAGAGCGTTTACAGCTTTTGTACCTACGCCATTCAAACCTACAGATTTCTGAAAAACTGATGAGTCGTATTTTCCACCTGTATTGATTTTGGAAACACAATCTATCACTTTTCCCAAAGGAATGCCCCGCCCATAATCGCGTACTTGTACTCTATTTTCACTGACTTCTATCTCAATTTTATTCCCAAAACCCATCGTATATTCATCAATGGAATTATCAATAATTTCTTTGACAAGTACATAAATACCATCGTCTTGCGAAGAACCGTCACCTAATTTACCAATATACATTCCTGGACGTAAACGGATATGCTCACGAGGTTCTAATGATTTGATGCTTTCTTCGTTGTATTGAACGCTATTAGTCGTCATAATTGGTTTTAAGGTTTATATTTTTTAGCAAAAGTAGCAATTTTTAGAAAATTTAGAAACCTGTAAGGTCTTTAAAACTTGTAAAATCAATCAAATTTTATCATCATACTTTTTACACCACTACGAAAATTTTTATGAGAAATTGATATTTAATTTGATAACTTACAGAACATTATCTTATAGCATTTCAAGAAAAAGATTTTCCAATTCTTTTAGAAACTCTTTGTGAAAAATTTCGTACAAACTAACTAACTTGTATGAATACGTAAAATAGCCCATATCCAAAGCATGCCGCATTTAGGTTTTTTCAAGCAAAGAAAATACCACTTGCTTGACAGGTAAGGAAAATTTATCGTGAAGCAAGGCACTGTACATATACATTCGTTTGAGCATTTGTTCGTCTTCTTTGCTCTGAATTTCAATGTGTAACAAATATTTTTTGCCTCCTTGATTGACTTCAAACTATCATTATCATTGGCTCTCTCTTATTCATTCTTGACTATTTGTGATAGAGAATTTTTAATAGAATTTTAGTTTTTGACGGAAAAATTTTGTATTTTTGTGTGAGATAAGCTCATCGGATAACGCTTTATCAAAGTAAATCGCCCGTGCTGTTTGCAAACTCTATCTCATTTTTTGCATGATGATAGTAAAATTCCCCCTCATTCGTATTACCGACCAAATTGAGTTCGCTAATGTAATAGTTCTTAATAAAGCCGATTTGATTGCCCCACATCATTTGGGCGAGTTGAAAGCAGTTTTGCAGAAACTCAATCCTTCGGCAAAAATCATTCCTGCTGAGTTTGGACGTGTGCCACTTAACGAAGTAATAGGCACCGGACTTTTTAACTACGACGAAGCCTCGCAGTCGGCAGGGTGGATACAAGAACTCAACAAAGATACCCACACCCCCGAAACCGAAGAATACGGCATCAGTTCGTTTGTATTCCGAAATAAGCGTCCTTTTCACCCCGAAAGGTTTTGGAATTATTTAGCAAACGATTGGCACTCAACAATTATCCGTAGCAAAGGGCTATTTTGGTTGGCTTCTCGCCCCGATATGGCTTTGAGTTGGGGGCAGGCAGGTGGCTCGCTCCGTGCCGACCCCGCAGGCGTGTGGTGGTGTAGTATGCCTTTCTCGCAACGAATGATGTACCCTTCCTTCGTAGAAAATAAAGACCTCATTGAAGCTCGCTGGGATAAAGAATTTGGCGACCGAATGAACGAAATCGTCATTATCGGGCAAGATATGAATAAAGATTTGATTATAAAAGAATTGGAAGCCTGCCTTTGTACGCCGCAAGAGTGGGAAGAAGTGAAGAAAGGAAAAAAACTCAAAGACCCTTTCCCGCAGTTTTCGTAAAAATAAATCTTTTTGCAAGAAAAGGTGATTTCGGCTCCGCTCAATCACCTTTTTTGCTTTATTGCAAGGTTTTGATTACATCAATCTTGTAGACTTGCAAAGCTAAAATTGTAGAGATGATTACGCTAAGCAAGAACACAAAGGCAATAAGCCAAAGTTCTTCTTGTACCCAAAGTAAGCCTTTGAGCTCAAAATAAAGGTTTTGAGTAAAACTTTGAGCAAGCAATTCTAATCCGAAATGCCCCACAGATAATCCGAAAGCTGTCCCTAAAAAAGTAATTAAAAAACCTTCTAAAATGATAAGTCCGAAAAGTTGAGCTTTAGATGCACCCAAGAAACGCATTAGAGCTAAATCGTAGCGGCGTTCTTGCAAAGCATTGTAAATACCAATGAAAACTCCCAGCATTGCCACTGCCAAAAGCACATAGCCTAAGGCTTTGAGGGCATCGGCTCCGATGCCTAAAATCGTGAGCATACGAGCCACTTCTGCCATCGGTACAGCCGATTGCATATTGTCCAGAGCATCAACTTGGCGAGGCAGATTGATAGCCGCCATCGGTGAGCCAAACGTAATGAGCAAAGCCGTAATTTCTTTGTCATCTTCTTCGTGGTCGTGGTTATGGTCGTGATTTTCGCCTTCCTCGTGATGGTGTTCGTGGTCTTGGTGCTCGTGAATGTGCCACACACTTTCCAAACTTGTCAATACAAGCCTATCTAATACGGTATTGGTTTTTTGCATAATGCCTACAACCTTGTAGGGTTTGTCTTTGTGGAGCAGGTCTTCGTTGTTGTCGTTTTGCGTACCGTGTCCGCCGAAGAATGTATCTCCGATTTTCAAGTTTTCGGCTTTGGCAACTTCTG
Source organism: uncultured Cytophagales bacterium (assembly GCA_938002655.1). Taxonomy (GTDB): domain Bacteria; phylum Bacteroidota; class Bacteroidia; order Cytophagales; family Thermonemataceae; genus Raineya. Next base: position 43,798 of record CALLAC010000012.1, on the reverse strand, counting down.
CTCCAAGTACTGCTTCCATTTCTTTTTGCCACCAAACGCCTGCTTGCAGTTTGGCTTGGTAATTTTCGGGATAAGCAAGCGTAGTGCCCACAATTCTGAAACCTCTGAAATTATCGCCCAGACTTATAGGAATAGCTTTTTTGACGAAGAGTTTGTTTTGCGTAATCTTTTCTGCCTCCGAAAGGGAAATATTGCCTGTCGGGACATCAATGTGATAAATACTCGATAAAACCAATTGCAGAGGACTTCCCTCTGCTCCTATTACCATATCAATGTTTTGGGTATTTCGGTAAAAATTTTGCTCTATTTGCTTAAATACAAGCAAGGTAATTACAATTAGCCCCAAACCCAAGCCCAAAAGCAATACATTAAGGCTTGTGCCAAGCCATTTTTGCTGAATGTATTTAATGCTGATTTTCAGTAAGTTCATTTTTAGTACAGCGTATTAAATTAAATTTTTTACATTTGAAAAATATTTGAGAACTGATTTTTGATGCGTTGGTCGTGGGTAGCGATAAGCAAAGTAGCGTTCAGTTCTTGGCTAACTTGCTTAAAGAGAGCAATCACCTCTTGGGCGTTTTCGTCGTCGAGGCTGGCAGTGGGTTCGTCTGCCAAAATGAGTTTGGGCGATAGCATCAAGGCACGGGCAATGCTGATGCGTTGCTGTTCACCTTGGCTCAAATTTTTGGGTAAATCCTTTTTTTTGTGCAAAACATTGAGTTTGCTAAGTAAATTTTCTGCTTTTTCTTTATTACTTTTTTCTTTTGCCAAAAAAGGCACAAGCAAAAGATTATCTAAAACTGAAAGTGTCTGAACTAAATGCGATTTCTGAAATACAAAACCTATATTTTGAGCTCTGAAAAGGTCTAATTTTTCACCTTTGAGTTGGGTAAATTCAGTGTCTTGAAAAAAGATTTGCCCTTGTGTAGGTGAGAGCAAACCTGCCAAAATATGCAACAAAGTACTTTTTCCGCTACCCGATTTTCCCAGAATAAGCCAATTTTCGCCTTTGTGTATTTCCCAATTACTGATTGAAAAAACTTGCTTTTCTTGGTAAAAATGGCTCAAATTCCTGATTTTCAACATTTTTTCGTTTAAGATAAGTTTGTATCAAAATAAATTTGTACTAAAAGTAAAATTATTCTCGCAAATAAACTAATTTTGCAACATTGTTGCAAAATTTAATCATAAAATTCTATTTATGAAATTATATTCATCAAATCGTAGTAGGTATTTTTCTTCCTTCAATGCCGATATGCTCGGAATGATAAGCTCTGTTATTTGCCTTGTGCATTGTTTGTTATTGCCTTTGCTCTTGATGCTACAACCGATAATATTTAGTTTTGTGAAAGATTTAGAAGAAAACGCATGGTGGGAATGGCTCGATTTTGTATTTTTGGCAGTAGGATTGCTTGCTGTGGTTTTAGCTACTAAAAAAGTAAGTAAAAGCAGAAAAATATTGTTTTACGTAGCTTATTTGGTGTTTGCTTGTGGCATTTTATTGGGTGGAAATTGGATAATTTTGAGCTATTTGGGGTCTATCGGGCTGGCAATTTTACATTTCAAAAATTATCGAACGCATAAAAATTGTAAAATATGAAAGCATTTTTATTTTTACTTGTTTTTTTTCTTTCCAACCAAATTGTTGGGCAAGATTTTAGCCAAAAAGTAAGTGGTTGGGATATTTTGGAAAAAGTGAAGTTTTCGCCTAAATATTTTGAGCAAATTAAAACCGATTTGCTTACGCCCATTATGGATAGCTACGCCAAATCTATTGATGGCAAAGAAATTACTATTCGGGGCTATTACATTCCGTTGGGGGCAGAACACAACGTAATGATTATTTCCAAATTTCCGTACCGAATGTGCTTTTTTTGTGGCGGGGCAGGTCCGCAAAGTGTGGTAGAGGTGTATTTCCCCAAAGGAAAGAATGTTCCTATCTACCCTACCGACAAACTCGTAAAAGTAAAAGGCAGGCTCAAAATCAACATTAGTGATTTGGAGAAACTAAATTTTGTGCTTTATGATGCTGTGGAAATAAAAGATTAAAATACCGAGCTAAATTGATATACATTCTTCTGTAGTTTTTTTGTTATTCTGAAAGGTTTTGAATAGTTTTGATAAATGCAAATACATAGTCATTCATGGGTTGGGGAATTTCGTTTTTCCGAATTTGCCTTCAATAAGCGTTTGGGTTTGCATGACAAAGAGATCATTCGCCAGTTCTTTAAACTTTTTTGTAAGTTTGGCAACAGAAGATATTTCTACTCTGAAATGGAGACTATTTGTTAAAATCCTTGATTATAATCATTAAACTGGCTGTGTGTTTGAGTAAAATGCTTTGTTTTGAATTTACACATTTTTAATGTGTCCGTCAACTTATGAAAATTAGTGTATATTGACGGCGTGCAGTTCAACAAAATTAAGAAAGATTTCATCAATCATTAGTGTTTTTTGCAAAGTATAATAGATAAATGTTTCGTGAATACAAGTATACGGTAAACAGGCACTTAATTGCTTTTAAGTTCAGTTATATTTTTGATGTAGCTTTCTTTTGGCTATAAAGTTTGTTGTGCCCAAATGCAAGTTGTTGATATTTAATTTTTGTAACTTGTGAAATATTGTCTAAATACTTTTCCTGACAGCGAAGAATAGAAAGAACTTGAACTGTAAGAAGATTGGCCTGCTTTGCTCTCGGTAGTTTCATCTGATATAGATACGTCGCACTGAAATCAAACAGAAAACTTCAAAACAGCAAGACCCGTATCAATGCCAAGACAATGGCTCTTGGGCATAAAATTACTCTACGGTACGGGTAGATAGCTTCCCAATACGACCTATGGCTCTTGTGGTTACAGAAACACATAAACGAAATATGCTTGTAGTTATCTTGGATAATTTTGCTATATTTGCAACAAAAACTTCTGTTTGTAAAACCAGCAGGATTTCCAATAAATTTGGCATTTTTTTAGGTTCATCGTGAGAAAACTTCCTGAATAAATGCCGTTTGATAATTTATCAAATCCCTCAACAGACAGTCATATTGTAATTTTGTCGATAAATCAATTTGTATGCAAAGTTTTGTTCATGTTGCAAGTATAATCATCGGACTATTGCTTTTTTCTTGCGTACCTGATTTGAAAGAAAGAGGTTATGATACTAAAAAACTTGCCGAAGAAATCAAAGATAGGAAAATTAAGAAAGTCACTTCTAGCCAACTACAAACTTGGATTTTGCAAAAAAGCATGCTGATTACAGAAATGCTCAATCAGGCTGGGGATGCTCAAATACAAAAAAAATGGCAAGATTCTTTGCAGAAGGCTTATGCTATCAAAATTTGGCAAATTTCTGCTGACGATAAAAACCTTTTGCAAAGTTCGGAGGGCAAACGTAAAGCCTTTTTGGAAGCCTTTTTTTATGAATTGGAACAGGGGAAAACTATTGAACCTACTTTACAAAAACTTGAAAACGAAGATTTTATTTTCGTAAATAAAGTTGCAAATGCTCCTCAAAAAGTTTGGCTTTTAGAATTTACTAAACAAGAAGCTATACGGCACATTGACGCAAAAGAGTTGCGAAAAATGAGAGAATAGTTAAGCAGACAGATAAAAATATCAACGCATTACAAATTTTTTTAGATGATAGAAATTTTTAATTACCTTGGTGGAGCTCTGCAAAAATCGCTTTCAGGAGATTTTTTACCTAATATTGAGCCTGCTACGGGCAAAATATTTGCCCAGTTACCCCGAAGCAATGAAAGAGATGTAGCTCTCGCCATTGAATTGGCTCAAAAAGCTACGGAGCAATGGAAAAATTTAGGAGCAGAGGGCAGAGCAAAAATTCTTTTGAAAATTGCAGATTTGATTGATAAAAATGCTCAAGTGCTTGCCCAAGCTGAAAGTCGGGATACAGGTAAGCCATTTTGGCTTGCTAGGCAAATGGATATTCTGAGGGCTTCACAAAATATGCGTTTCTATGCTACTGCGTCTTTGCATTGGGCAAATGAGAGCTACCAACAAATAGGCAGTTTGAATTATACCCTGCGAGAACCTCTGGGAATAGTGGGTTGTATTTCACCTTGGAACTTGCCTTTGTATCTTTTTACTTGGAAAATTGCTCCTGCTTTGGCTTCGGGAAATTGTGTGATTGCCAAACCTTCCGAACAAACCCCTTATACAGCTTTTCTCTTGGCTCAGATTTGTATAGAAGCAGGTTTGCCCGCAGGCGTGCTAAATATTTTGCACGGCTACGGAGGAGAGGTCGGAGAAGCCATTGTTACGCATCCCAAAGTAAAAGCAATTTCTTTCACGGGTGGCACACGTACAGGAGCAAGAATTGCCTCGCTTGCCGCTCCGCAATTCAAAAAACTTTCCTTAGAGCTTGGCGGCAAAAATCCAACCATTATTTTTGCTTCTGCCGAATATGAAAAGGCTTTGCAAACGGCTGTACGTGCCGCTTTTCTTAATCAGGGCGAAATTTGCTTGTGTGGTTCAAGAATTTTTGTAGAGAAGCCTATTTATGAGCAGTTTAAGCAGGATTTTGTTCGTGAAACACAAAAACTTAAAGTAGGAAACCCCAAAGAAGAAACTACTTTCATAGGAGCTTTGATTTCAGAAGCTCATTTACAGAAAGTTCTGAGCTACATCAAACTTGCCGAGCAAGAAGGCGGTAAAATTCTGACAGGCGGAAAAAGAGTTTTTTTGCAAGGTGAAAACGCAGGCGGTTTCTTTGTAGAGCCTACCGTAATAGAAGGGCTTGCTTACGATTGTCGTACCAATCAAGAAGAAATTTTCGGACCAGTCGTAACGCTTACTCCCTTTGAAACCGAAGAGGAAGTTATCGTATATGCTAATAGTGTACCATATGGATTAGCTTGTAGCATCTGGACGCAAAATCTTGCTCAAGCTCACCGTGTCGCTCATAAAATTGAAAGCGGAATTGTTTGGATAAATTGTTGGCTTGTACGAGATTTACGAACGCCCTTCGGAGGAGTAAAAAGTTCGGGCTTGGGGCGTGAAGGAGGTTTTCAGGCTCTCAACTTTTTTACCGAAGAAAAAAACATCTGTATTCCAATATATTAGTTTTGCTAAAACTTTCTTTTGTATTTAGGCTTTCAAACCTAAAACTTTTATTTTTGCAAAAACGTTTATAGCGAAAGGCTTCGTAAAAAACTTACACCTATGAAAAAATTAGTGTTTCAAGTGCTTATCAGTCTACTTTCGGGAGTATTGGGGGCGGCATTATACTATAAATTTATCATAGAGCCCAAACAAATTGCTTGGCAAGAGGCAGTTTTAAGCCAAAATTCTTCTGCCGAAATACCTGTAATGCTTACTAAGGGCAATGGGAATGATACAGTAAGTGCTATGTCTTTACTTTTGCCACCTGATTTTGTACAAGCCTCACAAATTGCAACTCCCAGTGTGGTGTATATCAAAAATATTTCTTCACGACAATCTATGGATTGGTTTGATTGGTACTTTGGTGGAGGCGGATATAGCTCAAGAGTAGTTTCTTCGGGTTCGGGAGTGATTTACTCGGCAGATGGCTATATTATCACCAATCATCACGTTATTGAAGGAGCGGAAAGCATTGAAGTAATTCATAATAAAAAAACTTACAAAGCCAAAGTAATAGGCAGAGACCCCTCCACCGATTTGGCTTTGCTTAAAATTGATGCCCGCAATTTGCCCAACATACGCATAGCTCGCTCGCGTGATGTACAAGTAGGCGAATGGGTACTTGCCGTAGGAAATCCTTTTAATCTTACTTCTACTGTTACGGCAGGCATTGTGAGTGCCAAAGGCAGAGCTTTACGGCTTATTCGAAACACTCGCTTTCCGATTGAATCGTTTATTCAGACAGATGCCGCCATCAACCCTGGCAATAGTGGTGGAGCTTTGGTGAATTTGAAAGGAGAGCTCGTGGGTATCAATACGGCGATACTTTCGCAGACAGGCAGTTATACGGGCTATGGTTTTGCTGTCCCTTCCGATATTGTTGCCAAAGTAGTAAGCGATTTGATACAATTTGGTGAGGTACAAAAAGCCTTTTTAGGTGTAGAAGTCTTGGATATCAATTCGGAAGTGGCACAAGAGTATAACCTGAAAGATTTAGAGGGGGTTCTGGTAGATAGAGTAATGAAAGAAGGGGCAGGCTTTCAGGCAGGTTTGCAGAAGGGTGATGTTATCCTGAAAATCAATCAAGAGCCTATCAATTCCCGAGCAGATTTTGATGAAAATTTGAGTTATTTCAGACCTGGCGACGAAATTACCATTACTTTCAAAAGGAAAGGGAAACTGGAACAAAAGAAAATTAAGCTCACTAATCAACAAGGTACTACCGACACAAGCAAAAAAGAAGTGCTTTCGGATGATGACTTAGGGGCTGATTTGGAAAAAGTTCCTAAAATTGAACTTGAAAAAATTGGTATCAAAAACGGTGTGAGAATCAATAATTTACGTAGAGGTTTTTTCAAAAATAATGGCTTTGAAGATGGTTTTATTATTTTGCGTATCAATGGCATTGAAATTAAAGAACCCAAAGAAGTAGTTGAAATCTTGAACAAAGCACATCGCCGAATTACCATAGAAGGAATTGACCGATTCGGAAGTTCTGCTTATTATTCTTTTACCAGATAAAAATATGCACAGCAAGGAAGAAAAACAAGAAGCCTTTCTTAGGCTTTTGAATATCATGGAAGATTTGCGTAGTCAATGTCCTTGGGATAAAAAGCAAACTTTCCAATCGCTGCGTCATCTTACTATTGAAGAAGTCTTTGAACTTTCCGAAGCTATTCTTTCTGAAAATATGCAGGAAATCAAGAGAGAACTTGGAGATGTGCTCTTGCATATTATTTTTTATGCGAAGATAGCTTCAGAAACGCAGAGTTTTGATATCGTTGATGTTATCAATGAACTTTGCGAAAAGCTCATTCGCCGCCACCCTCATATTTACGGAAATGTTTCGGTTTCAAGTGCAGAAGAAGTCAGTCAGAATTGGGAAGAAATAAAAAAATCGGAAGGCAGAGGCGAAAAATCGGTATTGGCAGGGGTGCCCGCCAGTTTGCCTGCCCTGCTGAAAGCTATGCGTATGCAAGAAAAAGCCCGTGCCGTAGGCTTTGATTGGGAGCAGAAGGAGCAAGTTTGGCAAAAAGTAGAAGAAGAAATGCAAGAATTTCAGCAGACCTACAACCACAAACAAATATTTGATTTAGAAGAAGCAGAAAAAGAGTTTGGCGATCTGCTTTTTTCGCTTGTCAATTATGCTCGTTTTTTAGGTATCAATCCTGAAACAGCCCTTGAAAGAACTAACCAAAAGTTTCTGAAACGTTTTCAGTATCTTGAAAAGAAAGCCAAAGAAAATAACCGCAAACTATCGGAAATGAGTTTGGCAGAAATGGATATTTTCTGGAACGAAGCGAAAAATTTTAGTTAAAAATAGCCAAATTATTACTTATTTCCTTTATAAAATCAAAATCTTGACTTTCAATAATTTGTGGAAAATGTATTTTTTGTTTTTGCCTCAAATCAAGAAATATTTGTACAAAATTTTTGTTAGGCGAAAATATTTCATATTTTTGTAATTGAAACTTACACGATTTTCTGCAAAGTATTCAAGTACCGTGTAGAAAAATCAAAAAATTTTTATCAATATGTTTTCTGACTTTAGCGAAAAGTAGTAACTTACAAAGCGTTTTGCACAAAAAACTATGTTCAGCAGCGAAATCCTCTTTTTTTCCGCTTTCTTAGTATTTATTGCTTTTGTTTTAGCCTTAGATTTAGGAGTATTCTCCAAATCAAGCCATATAATAAGTTTCAAAGAAGCGGTATTATGGACACTTGTTTGGGTCAGCCTTGCCATGATTTTTTTTATATTCTTGCGGTACGAAGGTCATTGGATTCATAACCCACAAAGCTATGAAGAGATAGTCGAACGTATTGATATAGGAGATAGAGCAGATGTCAAGGTGAGCCCTGATTTAAGTTTAGAAGAAAATTTACAAATCTATCGAAACTACATTTCTATTGAGTTCATTACAGCTTACATTATTGAATATGCCCTCTCTGCCGATAACATTTTCGTCATTATCCTGATTTTCTCTTCTTTTGGCTTGCGTGAAGAGTATTACAAAAAAGTACTTTTTTGGGGAGTGATTGGAGCAATCGTTATGCGTTTTATTTTTATTTTCTTAGGAATTGAAATTGTCAAACAATTTCATTGGGTTCTTTACATCTTCGGAGCATTTCTTATTTTTCAGGGGGTGAAGATTTTCTTCGAAAAAGAAGAAGACGACGAAGAAGTCATAGACCCGCAGAAGCACCCTATTGTACGTTTTGCTTCAAAATACTTTGCGGTGTATCCGCATTATGAAGGTGATAAGTTTTTTGTAATAAAAAACGGCAAAAGGATGATAACTACTCTTTTCATTGTTTTGCTGATTGTAGAATTTACCGACCTTATTTTCGCAGTAGATTCTGTGCCTGCGGTGCTTGGTATCACCCAAGACCAACCCATAGCGTATTTTTCTAATATTTTTGCTATTATGGGCTTGCGTTCAATGTTTTTTTTGCTTTCCAATATTATGCATCTTTTTCACTATCTTAAATACGGCTTGGGAGTTCTGCTTACTTTTATTGGTTTGAAAATGGTCTTAGAATATCCTCTACAAGAAATTGGTTTCAAGCCTACTTACTCCATCTATATTATTCTGAGTATCCTTACTACTAGCATTGTTCTTTCGCTGATTTTTCCTAAAAAAGAAGTTATTGAAAATACGATGATGGAAGAAAAAAAGTCTGCTGATGTATGAGTAAAGGTAAAAAGTATACTTTCATCGCTCTTGCTTTCTTGCTGATTGCTTTTCTTGTTTGGATTCTAATAATGACCTTCGGAGTGTATAGCGAAGGGATACGAGTAGGAATACTGGATAAGTTTAGCAAAAAAGGAGTTGTTTTCAAGACTTGGGAAGGAGAGTTGCGAATTGGTACAGAAGACAGAATAAATCCGCAAAGGTTTGTGTTTTCGGTAAATGATAATGAAAAAGAACTTATCCAAAAATTGCAAGATTACAACGGTAGGCAAATAAAACTTTATTACAAACAGAAATACTGGGTTTTTCCTTGGCAGGGTGATAGCGAATACTTTGTGTATAAAGTAGATTTGGTAAAATAAGCTCTTCTAACAATAGCACGAAATACCACTACACAACAAACTCGTTTGTGTGGTTTTTTGTAAATTTGCAATTTGTTTCCAAGCCCTAACCTTGGGCTCTCAAATCACAACAACCTTCAAACTTTCAACCCCAAACTATGGCGAATATTGTAGCAATTGTAGGCAGACCCAATGTAGGGAAATCAACGCTTTTCAATAGGCTTACGCAAACTAAAAATGCTATTACCGACGACCAAGCAGGCGTAACCCGCGACCGTCACTATGGGCTTGCCGAGTGGCTCAACAAAACTTTTACCCTTATTGATACAGGTGGCTATGTAGTAGGCTCGGAAGATATCTTTGAAGCCGCTATCCGTAGGCAAGTAAGTATTGCCATAGAAGAAGCTTCGGTGGTGCTTTTTATGGTTGATGCAATGGAAGGATTGCACCCGCTGGATAGAGAATTTGCCAATATCCTTCGCCGTTCTAAAAAGCCCGTGATTGTTGTTGCCAATAAAACCGAAACCTTTGAACGCAACCAACAGGCTTATGAGTTTACGGCTTTAGGATTGGGAGAAGTGTTTGCTATTTCTGCCGAAACAGGAAGTGGTACAGGTGATTTGCTTGATGAAGTAATCAAGCACTTCAAAGAAGAAGAAGAACCTAACCCTTATGAAGGTTTGCCGCGTTTTGCAATCTTAGGCAGGCCTAACGTAGGAAAATCTTCACTGCTCAATGCCCTTGTGGGTAAAGAGCGTAGTATCGTAACCGATATAGCAGGCACTACTCGTGATGCCATTGATACACACTACAATTTGTATGGCAAAGAATTTATCCTTACCGATACGGCTGGCTTGCGAAAAAAAACTAAAGTACGCGATAGCATTGAGTTTTATTCGGTGATGCGTTCTTTGCGTGCCCTCGAGGAGAGTGATGTCTGTATTATGCTTATCGACGCTACCCAAGGGCTCGAGTCGCAAGATGTAAATATTTTACGCCTTGCCGAAAAATCTAAAAAAGGAATGGTGCTGGTGGTCAATAAATGGGATTTGATTGAAAAAGACTCCAAAACCGCTAAACACTACGAAGAAGCTATTCGTAAAAAACTTGCTCCGATGGACTACCTGCCCATTGTTTTTGCGTCTGTAAAAGAGAAAAAGCGTATTTTCAAAGTGGTAGAAAAGGCTTGCGAGGTTTATGAAAATCGTAAAAAGCGTATTCCTACTTCACAACTCAATGATATAATGCTTGCCGCTATTGAAAGCTATCCGCCTCCTATGATTAAAGGAAAATATGTGAAAATCAAATATATAACCCAACTTCCTACGCATACGCCTACTTTTGCTTTTTTCTGCAATCTGCCTCAATATATTCAGGAAAGCTATCAGCGGTACCTGGAAAACCAACTGCGTAAAAATTTTGATTTTGAAGGTGTGCCTTTGCAACTGGTGTTTAGAAAAAAATAAAGCGTATGTTTTTTTTGATAGGAATGCCTGCTTCAGGTAAAAGTACTTTGGCTCGTAAAGTTAAAAGTCAATACAAATGGCAAGCCATTGATTTAGACGAAGAAATTGAGAAAATATTGCAAAAACCTATATTACAAATTTTTGCAAAAGAAGGTGAGCCATTTTTCCGAAAAATTGAAGCAGAAACATTGAGAAAAATCCCTATCAGGTCTCAAAAAATAATTGCTACGGGAGGAGGCACGCCTTGTTTTCATCAGAATTTAGATTATATGCTTGGGGTAGGTAAAGTAGTTTTTCTTGATGTTCCGCTTTCGGTTTTATTAGAAAGAATTTTGAGCCAAAAACAACAAAGACCTATGTTTGCTCAAAAAACTGCTAGCCAAATTCAAGATTTCCTTGAAAAACTTTATCAAGAGCGGTTGCCTTTTTACAAGAAAGCTCATTTTCGGATTACAGAATGCAACGAAATAGAAAAAATCATAGAAGATGTAAGTTTTTGAAAAGAGTTATTCATTTTTTTTAAGAAGAGATGCGAATTTTTCTTTCATTTGTTTTTGCCAAAATTCGGCTTTCTGATGGGCTTTTTCAGCAAAATCTTTGGCTTGCGAAGCAAATAAAATATCTCGGGAAACATTGATAAGCAAACCTCCCGCTTCGTTAGAGCCGTATTCTATCACTTTTTCCAAATCACCGCCTTGTGTGCCAATGCCGGGTACAAGCAAAAAATGCTTTGGTGCAAGTTGGCGAATTTCTTGTATTTTTTCGGTTTGTGTAGCACCTACTACGTACATCATTTTATGGCAATCAGCCCATTCTTGCGATTTGAGTATTACTTCCTCGTACAAATAGCGATGGTTGGAAAGTTTGAGCATTTCAAAATCTTTGCTACCCACGTTGGAAGTAAGAGCGAGCAGAATCACCCATTTATTTTCATATTCCAAGAAAGGGCTAACAGAATCTTCACCCATATAAGGAGTAATGGTGAGGGCATCAAAATTCAGTATTTCAAAAAAGGCTTTGGCATAAAGTTTTGAGGTATTTCCGATATCGCCACGTTTGGCGTCGGCAATTTTGAAAACATTTTTTGGCAAAAGTTCCAAAGTTTTTTCCATTGTTTTCCAGCCTTCTGCTCCAAGAGCTTCGTAAAAAGCTGTATTGATTTTGTAGGCTATGGCAAAAGGTAAAGTCGCTTCAATAATAGCTTTATTGAAAGCAAGTATTCCTTGGGCATTTTGGGGTAGCAATGTAGGCAATTTGTTCAAATCGCTATCCAAACCTACGCAAAGAAAAGATTTTTTAGCAACGATGCTTTCTCGGATTTGCTGGTAAGTCATACTTGCAGAAGTCAAGATTGGCTTTTGTTTAATTCTTCACGCATTTTTTGAATTTCTGCACGCAATTCTTCAATTTCTTTAAGCATTTTACTACGCATTTCTTTCAAGATACCATTCATTTCCTTAAAAAGCTGTTTTTCTTCTAGTACTTGCTTGGCATTGATTTTCTCTTGCACCTGCGAAGTAAGTACTGCTACAAATACATTGAAACTTACAATAACGGTGAGAATAACAAAACTGATGAAATACCCTTTTATCCACCAAGAATGTTCGTAGTGTTCACTGGCTTGGTACATCATATCTACCCATCCTTCGAGGGTCATTACTTGGAAGAGAGAAAGAAAGGAAGCCCCCAAACTGCTGAAATCGGCATTTTCGTATTTGTGGTGGCTAAACAAGTATATGCCTATAATTGCATAAATGTACAAAAGAATGCCTAAAAGCAAAGCAAACGAAAATACCGTGGGAATAATACTGATAATTTTTCGCTCTACATCTTTGAGTTCATTACTGATTTCTAAAAGTCGTAAAATACGTAAAACTCGGAACAAACGCCCTACTACTAAAAATTCGGGATGCTCGAAAATATGTACAACAAGGCTAAAAACACTGAATGCTGTAATCAAAAAATCAAAGCAGTTCCAAAAGCCGTGTTCGTGGAATACAATTTGGGTGTGTTTATTGCCAGTTTTGGAGCTAATCTGCTTTTTGAACGAAAATAATTTGAAAAATTTCCAAGGCTTATCTTCTGCAAAAATACGTAAAACGATTTCGAAGATAAAATAAGAAGTGAAAGCAATGTCTAAAATGCTAAAAAGTAAGATTTCTTGTGTAAAAGAGGCTTCAATGCCGAGCAAAATAGAGCAAGCAATAATCATTACGCTAGTGGTACGAATAAAAGATTTGCTTTTTACAAATCTTTGAATTAACGTTTTACTCATAGCCGAAAGATTAAAGAATTATTTTGTTCAAAAAATTTGTGGAGTCTGATAATAAAGATGAAATTCACCCTTCTACTTGCAATTTTTTTAGCATGGCTCTGATATGCTCTTCGGCTCCAAAAAAATCTTGATAAACTGCCACTATTTTGTGGTCTTTATCCAAAAGATATGAAATGCGTTTGGGAATACCGATAATAGGAATGAGTGCTTGATAAACCTTACAAACCGATCCACTTACATCAGCCAGCAGTTCAAAGGGGAGTTTGTAAGTTTCTTTGAATTTTTGGTGGGTATTTATGTTATCTCTGCTGATGCCCAAAACATCAACATTCAGATTGCGAAAGGTAGCGAATTGGTCTCTGAACTCGCAAGCCTCTTTGGTACAACCAGGGGTAAAATCTTTGGGGTAAAAATACAAAACACAAGGTTTGCCTGCTAAATCTTTGCTTAAAGTGATGTTTTTACCATTGGTTGCAGGTAGAGTAAAATCGGGGGCAAAAGTGCCTATTTTGAGAGCCATAGCGGTATTTTTGAGGTTGCAGGCGTAAAAATAAAGATTTTTTTTCACAAATTTGCAATACGAAAACTTTTTTTGAGTTTCTTTGATGCCGAATGATAATCGTGTATCTATGAAAAAGACTTTACGTTTTCTTTTAATTTTTGCAAGTTTTTCTGTTTTTGCCCAAGAGCGTTGGTCTTTACAAAAATGTGTAGACTATGCCATTGAAAATAATATTAGCATCAGGCAAAGGCAACTTCAAGTAGAGAGTGCAAGTCAGAATCTTCTGCAAAGCCGTGAAAGTCGTTTTATTCCGCAGGTATCGGCTTCGCTTTCGCAGGCAGTGCGTACTGGTCGTTCTATTGACCCTTTCACCAACCAATTTGTTACGCAAAATGTTTTTTCAACAAATGTTTCTCTTAATGGCAACATTGTGCTTTTTAATGGTTTTGGCACTATCAATGCTATCAGGCAAAATGAAACGCTTCTGAAAGCCAATCAACTTGATGTAGAGCAGGCCAAACGCGATATTTCGCTGAACATAGCCAATGCTTATTTACAACTGCTTTTAGCACAAGAACTCGAACAGGCCAGTTTGGTGCAAGTAGAAATTACTAAAAATCAGTTGGAACGTACAGAAAAGCTATTCAAAGCAGGTTCTATTGCAGAAGTACAAGTTTTGAATTTGAAATCGCAACTAGCAAATGATGAGGTAAATGTGATTACAGCACGAAACCAAGTAAGCCTTGCTCGGCTCAATCTTTTACAACAAATGAATATGCCTGCTACACAAAATATTGAAATTCAGAAAGTCGATATTGAGCAAATTATCAATGAGTATGCCGACAAAAGTCCACAAGAAATTTATGATACAGCCGAAAAAAATCAGTACAACATTCAGAGTGCCGATTTGCGGATAGAAAGTTTGAAATACAACGAGATGGTGGCACGTTCGGCTTTGTATCCTACGCTTACGCTTGGGGTGGGTATCAATTCGGCATATTCGAGTGCCGCCCCGAGCGAGCTTTTTCGCCCCGATGGCACAAGTACGCTTGTGCAAGTGCCCATTGGTTATGTTGGTAGCTCTTTTGATACGGTTTATACCATTCGGGCTGTGCCCAATGGTAGAATTGAGCCTAATCGCTTTTTTAATCAAATGGATTTCAATCGCAGTTCCTTTGTAGTGTTAAACTTGAATATTCCATTTTATTCGCAAGGGCGTACGCGTAATGCTATTACACAGGCTCGTATTCAGCAAAAAAATCAAAAGTATCAGGCAGATTTACTTCGCCAACAGTTTCGCCAAGCCGTAGAGCAGGCTTACAATGATTTGAAACTGGCTCAAAGCAACTTTGAAGCACGCCAAAAACAAGTAGAAGCCCTTGAGCTGAATTTCAAGGCAGTGGAAAGCCGTTTTAATGCAGGTGCCAGTAATGCCATAGATTACAATTTGGCTAAACTCAATGTAGACCAAGCCAAAGCCCAGCTTATTCGAGCAAAATATGAGTATGTGTTTCGAATAAAAGTGTTAGATTTTTATATGAATAAACCTATCGAACTGCCATAGAAAAGAAACTTTATCTTATGTAATCTGCGGTTGCATCTCGGCAATGGCGTATGCGTTTTTTGAGACGTTTTTTCCAAAAAAAACCATTTTTCCAAAAAGCCCTCAAATGAGCATTGAGGTTGGTGAAAAAAATATTTTTCTTGCTCATTCCATAGCCAATATCTTTGGGAATGATAATAAACTCAATTCCCATTTTTTGGGCTTGCATTTCGGCACAACGATTGCCATACAAGGCTTCTTTGCTTTCTGTGATATGAATTTGAATGTAACGACTGCCCGAATCTCGCATTACAACGGCATCTCTACCCGTAATTTTCCACTCATTTTCTTGCCCTGTGATTTGCGATTTCTCTTTGATAATTTTAGTACCCAAATCGTTTTTTTTCTTTTGAGCAAAAACAGAAGTTGAAAATCCAAGAAAAATCAATGCCCAAAAATATCTCATATTTGTATGTTTGAAAGCAAATTTACAAAAAAATACCTTAATCAGATAAAGATTTCAGTATTTTTCGTTGAGGGGGAGAAGCACAGTGAAGGTAGTTCCTTGGTTTTCTTGGCTTTCCAAATGAATTTTGCCGCCGAGCAAATAAATAAATGTTTTTAAAAGTTGTAAGGCTGAACCTGAACCTTGTTCGTCGTTGGTGCCTTTACGAGGAGTAATACCTACGCCTGTCCAGAAACTTTGTTGTATTTCTTCGCTCATACCTATTCCTGTGTCTTTGACAACAATTTTCAAATTTTGATACTCCTGACTAATCTCACAAAACACGCTACCGCCTTTCGGGGTAAATTTGATGGCATTATTGAGCAGATTACGAAGAATGCTTCCTAAAAGAAAAGGATCAGTTTGGATAGTTGCTGGGCAATTTTTGAGGCAGTAGCTGAAATGGATACCTTTTTTTTGAGCTTTACTACTCTTAAACTCCAAGATAGGTGTCAGATATTCTGAAACTGCAAAAGTTTCTATACGAGGATTGATAGCACTGCTATCTTGATGTAACTTGCTCCAAGTAAGGATATGGTCCAAGTTACTTAAAACATTCTGTATATCTTTTTGAATTTTTTGGGCAGAATTTTTAGCTTCATCAGGGTTTATGGCTTTTTCTGTGAGTAGCTTGGCAATACCATACATAGAAATCAGCGGAGAGCGAACATCGTGAGCAACTAGTAAAAAAATCCTTTTCTGAAAATCCAGTTGTTTCTGTAAGAGTTCTTTCTGAAAATCCAGTTGTTTGTTTTTAAGACGCATTTCTATTTTTTCTGCTACTTGTTTGGCAAGCACTTGGAGAGCAAATTTTTGCTCTTCGGAAAGCGAACGTGGTTGGGTATCAAGTACGCAAAGGGTTCCTAAATTCAATCCTTGACTGGTAGAGAGTGGACAGCCTGCATAAAACCGAATTTTAGGCTCTTTGATAACAAAAGGATTATCTGCAAAACGTTCGTCTTGCAAGGCATTTGGCACTATCATCAGTTTGTTTTGTAGAATGGCGTGGCTACAAAAAGCTACTTCACGAGGGGTTTCTTGTATATCTACTCCCACCCGAGATTTGAACCATTGTCGGTCTTTATCTATGAGCGAAATAAGAGCAACGGGCACTTGGCAAATCATTGCTGCCAGTTGCGTAATTTCATCAAATTCTTTTTCAGCGGGGGTATCTAAAATATCGTAAGCGTATAGAGCTTCCAAACGCTCTTTTTCGTTAGTGGGTAAGGGGGGAGTTGTCATAAATGAAATTATTTAGAAAGCATTTTCTATTGTATTTTGTTGCCTTAAAGATTAGAAACTTATCCAAACGCAATTTGTGTAAGTTATGTAAAAAGTTTAGAGATTTTTAGAATTTGATTTCTTCTTCGCTTTCAACGACTTTTACAGGGAAAGGAAGTACCATATTCATTAGTAAACCGCCATATTTGATAATTTTGGAGTTTGTGATTATCCACATTGTTTTGATATTTTTTTCATAGTTTTTCAGAAATTTCTGAAATTTTATTCTTGCTATTGGGTCGTAATCTTGCATTTCTCTGCAAGAGCAAACTATACAGAGGGTTTTATCGTTTGCATTATTGGTTAGTTCGCTTTGTAAAATTTTTTCGGCTTGGGGTAAAACTTTTTCAGCGAGCTTATCATCAAAAACTCCTTTGAACTCAAAATAAAGGCAATCTTTACCTTCAAAGGTTTTACGAAGAACCTGTGCAAAATTTGCAGAATTGTTGTTCTGTTCTTTGCTTTTAGAAAATAGACCTGAAAACATAGTTTTACTTGTATTTGATTTTATGTGTAGCTTAAAAATTGAAACAAACAAAGATAAAGACAAATTTGATTGTATACAATCTTTTTTCGGTGAAATGGACTTTTTTCTCTGCTAAATACATACGGAAATTTCACCAATTTGGTTTTGGTAAAATTTTTCAAGAAAAATGCAATTCAGACTAAAAAAACTTATATTTGAGCCTTGAACTAAAATTCTAATTTCTATGCTAATAGGAGTGCCAAAAGAAATCAAGGCTAACGAAAATCGTGTAGCGGTTACGCCTGCGGGGGTAGCTGAATTTCGCAAACGCAATCACGAGGTATATGTACAAGCTTCTGCGGGTGAGGGTAGTGGCTTTTCTGATGAAGAGTATCGCAGTGCAGGTGCTACCATTTTGCCTACCATAGAAGAAGTGTATGCCAAAGCCGAAATGATTATCAAAGTAAAAGAACCCATTGAACAAGAATACGGCTTCATCAAACCACATCATTTGGTGTTTACGTATTTTCATTTTGCTTCATCAGAAACGCTCACGCGTGCAATGATTGAGAGCAAATCGGTTTGTTTGGCTTACGAAACCGTAGAAAAAGCTGATAGAAGTTTGCCATTGCTGATACCTATGTCGGAGGTAGCAGGCAGAATGGCTATTCAGCAAGGAGCAAAATACTTGGAAAAGCAATTCAAAGGGCGTGGCGTATTGCTTGGGGGGGTACCTGGCGTAAAACCTGCGAATGTACTTATTTTGGGGGGTGGTATTGTGGGCACTCATGCGGCACTGATGGCGGCAGGTTTGGGGGCTCATGTAACTATTATGGATATTAGCTTGCCTCGTTTGCGTTATCTTGCCGAAATTATGCCTCGCAATGTACAAACCGTAATGTCGAATGAATACAATATTCGTCAGGCAATCAAGGTTTCGGATCTGATTGTAGGAGCGGTGCTGATACCTGGTGCCAAAGCTCCTCATCTCATAACTCGTGACATGCTCAAGCTGATGCGTCCAGGAACAGTGCTGGTAGATGTAGCCGTAGACCAAGGCGGCTGTATTGAAACTTGTAAACCTACTACGCACGATAATCCAACCTACATTGTTGATGATGTAATACATTATTGTGTAGCCAATATGCCTGGAGCTGTGCCTTATACTTCTACGGTAGCTCTGACAAACGCTACGCTGCCTTATGCTATTCAGCTTGCCGATAAAGGTTGGAAACAGGCTTGCCGCGAAAACAACGAACTCAAGCTCGGCTTGAACGTTATTAAAGGCGATGTAGTGTACAAAGGCGTTGCCGATGCCTTCAACTTGCCTTTGGTTGATGTAAATGAGCATTTGGAATAAGTATCAAATTTGCCCCTTGCCCTGAGCAAGGGGATATTTTTGTAAAATCAGCTTTGATAGAATTATGCAATCTAATTTATGAACTTAAAACCCTATTTGCAAGCTGTTGAGGCTTATTTAGAAAAATATACGTATGGCACCAATCCTAACGAACTTTACGAGCCTATTGGCTATATGATGAGTTTGGGAGGCAAGCGATTGCGTCCTATATTAGTGCTTTTGGGCTATGAAGTATTCAGCGAAAATTGGCAGAAAGCCATTCCTGCTTCGGTGGCAGTAGAAGTGTTTCATAATTTTACCCTCATGCACGATGATATAATGGATAAAGCCCCACTTCGCCGCAATCATGCTACGGTTCATACTAAATGGAATGAAAACATTGCCATTCTTTCGGGAGATGTGATGCTCGTGAAGGCTTACGAAATATTACTTCAAGGAGTTGAGGATAGGTTTTTGCGTGCTGCCATGCAAAAATTCAGCCGTTGTGCTACGTGGGTGTGCGAGGGGCAACAATGGGATATGAATTTTGAAACCCAAAATGAAGTTAGCATTCCTGAATATTTGGAAATGATACGCCTCAAAACAGCTGTACTTTTAGGCTTTGCCTTAGAACTAGGGGCTATGCTCGCAGGAGCTAACGAAACCGAACAAGAAAAACTTCGCCTGATTGGTGAAAATATGGGTGTAGGTTTCCAACTCAAAGACGATCTGCTTGATGTGTATGGAAATCCTGAAAAGTTTGGTAAGCAGGTAGGAGGAGATATTATTGCCAACAAAAAAACTTATTTGCTTATTGAGGCATTGCAAACGGCTCAAGATGATACTAAAACTGAATTATTGAAGTGGCTTTCTGTTAAAACGTTTAGCCCACAAGAAAAAGTAAAAGCAGTTACGAAAGTATACAATTTGCTCGGCATAAAAGAAAAAACAGAAAACCTGATAGATAGTTTTTTCAGAAAGGCTTTTGATAGCCTTGCCGAAATGCAAGCCGATGAAAGTGCAAAAGAAAAATTAGCTAGCTTTATGACTTGGCTCATGGAACGCGAAAACTAATACCCAAATATTGCATAGCACAATTTATGCCTTCCATCTATGATTACAATTCCTACCTCCGAACTGATTATCAATAAAGATGGCAGTATTTACCACCTAAATCTAAAGCCCGAAAATATTGCTGAAATTATTCTTGTAGTAGGCGACCCTAATCGTGTGCATAAAATCAGTAAGTATTTTAATAAAGTGCAATTTGAAATGAATAAGCGTGAGTTTATCACACATACAGGAGTATACAAAGGCAGAAGAATTACGGCGATTTCTTCGGGAATGGGAACAGATAATGTTGAAATTTTGCTCACCGAACTTGATGCCCTTGTGAATATTGATTTGAAAAAAAGGCAACCCAAACCCGAGCATACTACGTTAAAAATTATTAGAATTGGCACATCAGGAGCACTGCAGGCGGCAATTGGTCTAGATACTTTCGTAGCTTCTGCTTATGGCTTGGGCATAGATACTTTGATGACTTTCTACAACTTGGAGCAAACCGATTTTGAAAAAAATTTCAGTCTGAACCTTCAAAAAAACTTACAACTGCCTTTTACGCCTTATTGTGTGAGTGCTTCGGAAAAACTCTTACAAACCTTTGCTTCTGATATGATGAAAGGCGTTACGATAACAGCACCGGGCTTCTATGCCCCACAAGGCAGAAAGTTGAGGTTACCTATTCGCTATCCAAATATGGTTGATACACTGAGTTATTTTCATTACCAAGATACTTGGATAACTAATTTTGAAATGGAGACAGCAGGCTATTACGCAATGGCTCGTCTCTTGGGGCATGAAATGCTTTCGCTTAATGCTATTGTTGCCAATCGTATTACTCAAGAATTTTCTAAAAATACTGAAAAAACCATAGACGAACTTATCCGCTTGGCTTTGGAAAGGGTAGAAAAGCTTTAATTTGTGTTGCTTTTCAAGCCTTTGTTGAACTTTTTGCCACTAAAAAAAGTTTTTATAAGAAATTTTTATTCTATGCGAAAAGAAACCATTACACTCAATATTACCCTTGATGAGAACAACGTTTGTGAAAAAATTCACTGGAACGCTACGCAGAAACCTGAACCTGGTTTGGAGCAAGCTAAAGCCATTTCGCTTGCCATTTGGGACGGATGGGGCAAAGGTACGCTTAAAATAGACCTTTGGACAAAAGAAATGGAAGTAATGGAAATGAAACGTTTTTGCATAGAAACAATCTCAGGACTTGCTGATACCATTCGTATCGCTACGGGTGATGAGGTAATGGCTATGGAAATGGAAAATATCTGCAAACGTATGCAAGACCGCCTTGAAGCTGAGGTAAAACAAATGCAATAAATGGGGTAAGTACTTTTCAAAAAGAACTCCTTTAAGTTACGGAAGGCTATCTTTTGGGCTTTGTTTTTTATGAATAGCTTTGGTAGAGCTACTACCCTTGCATTCGGTGAGTAGTTGTTTGATACGCTGTAAATCGGGAATGGTATTTGCCGAAAATGAATAGTGAAATAAGATGACATCGGTAATTTTATGCTCATCAATGATTTTGAGTAAGTTCTTGTTCCAATACCGATAATCTACCACCCAAACTTGCTCGTAGTGCAAAACCAAATAAGGAGCAAAAGCATTGCCAAAAGAGTTTTTGATAATCATTGCTTTTCTGCCATTTCTGAGATGTTTGTTAGTGATTTCTACCAAAGAAAAATCGTCTCCCAAATAAACACTGTAAGCGGCAGGTCCTTTGGCAAATTCTGCAAAGAGCGATGCTCCCATACGCTTTTCGGGGTTTTTCTTACTATTGCAAAAAGCAACGTATTCTACGGTAGGTTTGTAATATACTACCGAATCAACGTTTTCTTTCAGGCGTTTGTCGCGAGTAAGCCAATACAACGAACCTAAAAAGCCATTGATAACTTTTCGTTCCATTTTTTCTAAGGGTACGGGCTCGAAATCTGCTTTTTTACAAAACTCTACGTAGGCGTAATAGGCTCCCAGTCCTGTCCAGTGGTGGTCGGTATTGAAATAGATGTATTCGTTTTTATGCTTGTAGAGCGTACTTACTACGTCAACGCTTTTGATAGTTTTATCAAGTTGGCTGTAACAATATTCTATATTCTTTTTTTCAGAGCTATGTCGGTACTTATGAGGTAAGTAAAATTCTTGATGTGTAGGAACAACTACCAAATAAACTTGTGCTTTTCCTTGTAGTGTTTTTTGATAAAAATTTGCTATTTCAGCACAATATTTCGCAGAAGCATCTGTACCTCCAAAAAGTTGTATAGCCATTGCATTGTAAATCATTATGCCTTTTACAGGTGATTTTTCAGCTTCTCCCTCTATAATTTCATTTTCAGAGTTTATGGCTACTTGCTTATCAGTTATAGAGCTATCAAGTGGATTTATTTCGGCATTGGTAATCAGTTCTTGTTTGTAGAAACTAATTTCTTTATTTTTCCAACCTCTTAAATTCGCCAAAGTGAAATTGGTTTGTACAAAACCATCGCGAAAAGGGAAATT
This sequence comes from uncultured Cytophagales bacterium, assembly GCA_938002655.1. Taxonomy (GTDB): domain Bacteria; phylum Bacteroidota; class Bacteroidia; order Cytophagales; family Thermonemataceae; genus Raineya. Next base: position 21,698 of record CALLAC010000012.1, on the reverse strand, counting down.
ATCAGCTACATACAAATCTAAGCTATCCATAAAAGTTCCTTTCCAAAAAGATTTCCACGAAAATTGGGGAATAGGGGTTAGTTGGCGTTTTTCATATTCTGAAACTTCTTGTTTAGGAAGTAGAGCAAAAAGTACTCCGAAGGCCATCAGAAGCCCTACAAACAAAAATGTACTAAAGCGTAAAAGCCAAATTTTAGCTTGCATGATGTAAAATTACAGGTTTTACCAAGTAGATGCAACTTCAATATTTTTCTACCATTTTACGGATGTTCCAAATATTGTAAAAGATAGTAAAGGCAAGGAATAGGAGTTGGAAAATCAGAACCCAAAGCTCAAAATTAGAAAAATAGCTAACGCCTCTTTGTTGCATAAAGCTATACAATAGCCCGATGAGAACATTTGCCATCACTATTCCCAATATACCGAACTTCAGTATAAAATATAAAAAATTGCCAATCAGATGGTTTGCTAAAACTTTGTGCGTATAACCTAATTGCAAGAGTAAAGCAAGTTCGTTTTGAGTTTCGCTCAAAATAAGTCTGAAAGTCAATGTAAGAATTACTATCGAAAGTAGTATAAAGGCAATTCCCAAGACACCAATAGCTCCTACTATTTCTACTACTTGTCCTGCAATCTGGCTGATGAGTGTTTTTTCTTTGCTGACTTGATAATTTTTTTCTTGTAAATATTGAGCAAGTTCGGGGCTGGCAGGGTTTTTTACTTTCAGGATAATCCGAGCGGGGTTGGGAGGAGTGTCTTGGTTGCCGATGGTTTCGTTTGCCCACTTCAAAAAACTTTCAGGTACCAGAATAGAAGGAATACGTTCTTCAAAACCTGCTATACGCAAATTGATGATTTTTTCGCCTCTGTTTGTGTATATACGTGCCCGAATGGTAGGTAAGGTAGGCAAAATACTTTCGCTAATGAGTGGCAATCCTTGCGAAGGTGCATACACAAAGTTGTATTGGTCCACAAAATCTTTTGGAATAATAACAGGAACATATTGACTTTCGGGCGTCCAGTGCCATTGAGGAGGAAGTTTCATCAGAAATTCATCGGCAACGGCTTCAAAAAAAAGTTCTGTCTGAAACTGAATAAAATCGTTTCCATAAGCCCATACTTTGAAATTGCCTGATTGAAAAACGCCTAATTTTTCTGTAAAAGGTTGTTTGCGGAGCTCTTCGAGTTCAGTTTGCGAAAAACGAGAAGCTCCCAATAGGTTCAGAATGGTTACTTCTTTGCTTAAAACAATGTAGTTGGGAAGGTTGGTTTGGCTGCTGAAAGTTTTGCTTATTTGTAAGTATACGTGAAGAGAGACAATCATTAGGATAAAACCTAACAAAAAGCCGATACCTGCAAAAAGAAGTTGTTTTTGGCTTGTTTCTGTTCGGAAAATTTTTTGGAGAGCGGAATGAATTTTCTTATCAGTGGTGGCAATCATAATGCTTTTGAAAATGCAATTTTAGAAAAATTTTGTATCTTTGGCAAATTTTGCTCAAATCATACGAACATGTGGAAAAAAATTTTGTTGCTAATAGTCTTTGTGTATTTGTTTTTGCGTTTTTGGAGAGTTATTTTTGCTTGGCTTCGCCGAAATTTGGGAAGTGAAACCCAAAAAATTCATCTGCATATTACGCACGAACCTATTGCTTCGGAAAAAAATAAGCAAAAAATTCAAGATGAAGGCGAATATGTTGATTTTGAAGAAATCAAATAAATAATTATGGCACAAGTAGGAATTATCATGGGAAGCCAATCGGATTTGCCTATTATGCAAGAGACGGCAGATTTTTTATCGGAGTTGCAAATTCCTTTTGAACTGACGATTGTTTCGGCACATCGGACACCTGAACGAATGTTTGAATATGCAAAAACTGCATATCAGCGAGGTTTGCGGGTAATTGTAGCAGGGGCAGGCGGGGCGGCTCATTTGCCGGGTATGGTAGCTTCGCTTACGGCTTTGCCTGTGATTGGCGTGCCTATCAAATCTTCTAATTCTATTGATGGCTGGGACTCATTGCTTTCTATTCTACAAATGCCTGCGGGTGTGCCTGTGGCAACGGTTGCTTTGAATGGTGCAAAAAATGCAGGCATTTTAGCCGCAGAAATTTTGGCTACTTCCGATGAAAAAATTTATCAAAAACTCGTAGCTTTCAAGGAAAGTTTGAAAGAAAAAATTCACAAGCAAATTGAAAGTTTGAAAGAAGAAAAATAGACCAAATCTATCAAAATCTACGAGAGCAGATTGGGAAGGGCGGAAATTAGAAAATTTAGCTCTTTGACCGAAAGTGATAAGACCGCTCACAGCGACATTATCGTTGCGTGTGATTATTTTACTTAGTTTTCTGCACTTTTGAAACTAATTTGCCTTGCATTTTGTTATGCATGTGCTTGTGAGCAGAAACCACAGAGATTGTGAAAGCAGTTTCTGTGCATCTGTTTTTTTATGTTTTAACCAAACCATCAAAAAAATGAGACAGCTCAAGATTAGCAAACAAATTACTAATCGTGAAAGTCAATCTCTGGATAAGTACCTTCAAGAAATTGGAAAGGTAGATTTGCTTACACCTGACGAGGAAGTAGAGCTTGCCAAACGTATCCGCGAGGGCGATCGCTTAGCATTAGAAAAACTTACCAAAGCTAATTTGCGTTTTGTGGTTTCGGTAGCCAAGCAATATCAGAATCAGGGGCTTTCCTTAGGCGACCTCATCAATGAAGGCAATTTAGGGCTTATCAAGGCGGCTCAACGCTTCGATGAAACACGTGGCTTCAAATTTATTTCCTATGCTGTTTGGTGGATAAGGCAATCGATTTTGCAGGCTCTTGCCGAGCAATCGCGTATTGTTCGTTTGCCTTTGAATCGTGTAGGCTCACTGAATAAAATTTCTAAAACTTTCTCCGAATTAGAGCAAAAATTTGAAAGAGAACCTTCACCCGAAGAGCTAGCAGAAGTATTGGAAGTAACTACTTCGGAGGTGGTAGATACGCTGAAAATTTCGGGCAGGCACGTTTCTATGGACGCTCCCTTTGTGCAAGGTGAAGAAAATAGCCTTTTAGACGTTTTAGAAAATGATAGCGAAGAAAGTCCTGACACAGGTCTGATAAACGATTCGCTACGCAAAGAAATCCAAAGAGCTTTATCTACACTTACCCCACGCGAAGCAGATGTGATTACCCTTTATTTCGGTTTGAATGGAGAAAATGCCCTTACCTTAGAAGAAATCGGCGAAAAGTTCAATCTTACACGCGAGCGAGTACGCCAGATTAAAGAAAAAGCCATTCGCCGTTTGCGTCATACTTCACGAAGTAAAGCCTTAAAACCTTATTTAGGATAGCAAAGCCTCGTCATAAAATTACTGAAAGCCTTCTTCAACAGAAGGCTTTTGTTTTTTTCTATGAAAAACCCTCTGAAAAAATCTTTTTTCACGCAAAATGTTGTTATATTGCAGAGCAAAAAATAAAAATTCAACTTGTTATGGCAACCATTGAGCAAAAAGTCCCTGCTTTGGGAGAATCTATTACCGAAGTTACGGTGGGTGCTTGGTCTAAAAAAACAGGCGACCGCGTAGAATTAGATGAAGTGATTGGGGTCTTGGAATCGGATAAAGCCAGTTTTGATATAACTGCCGAAAAGGCAGGTATCCTAGAAATTGTTGCTCCCGAAGGCTCGAGCTTACCTATTGGAGGAGTACTTTGCAAAATACAAACCGAAGAAACCACTGCTGTAAGCCCTCAAAAGTCTGAGAGCCAACCTGTTTCTGCTACCAAGCCTGCAAGCAAAGCCGAAACACTTGTGATGAAAGTAAAACCTTTGGGCGAATCTATTACCGAAGTTACCCTGGGTAATTGGCTCAAAAAAGATGGAGATTTTGTAAAAATGGACGAAGTACTTGCAGAAATTGAGTCGGATAAAGCAACTTTCGAACTTACTGCCGAAGCAACAGGTATTTTACGCATTACTGCTCCATCGGGGGCTACCCTGAAAATTGGCGATGAAATTTGTAAAATTGAAATTACTGAAAATAGTTCAGCCGTCTCAACTGCCCAAACATTATCAAGTAGTAGTAATACTGCTCAATCGAATACAGAAAGCTATGCCAAAGGGCACCCCTCTATTGCTGCCGCTAAAATTTTAGCAGAAAAAGGTATTGAACCCGCCGATGTGCAAGGAACGGGTGTAGGAGGCAGAATTACCAAAGAAGACGCCTTGAAAGCAGAAAAGAAAGAAGCAAAGCCTATTTCTGAAACAAAATCTGAAAAGGTTGAAAAAGTAGCCACACAAGTAAAAGGTGAGCGTGAGCAAAGAGAGGAAAAAATGAGCTCTTTGCGTAAAACCATTGCCAAAAGGCTCGTAGCCGTAAAAAACGAAACGGCAATGCTCACAACTTTCAATGAGGCAAATATGAAGCCTATTATGGATTTGCGAGCCAAGTATAAAGATAAATTCAAAGAAAAGCATGGTATTGGCTTGGGCTTTATGTCGTTTTTTGCGAAGGCTTGTGCCACAGCTCTTTTAGAGTTTCCTATTATTAATGCCCAAGTAAATGGTGATTATATTGTCTATCACAACTTTGTAGATATTTCCGTAGCAGTTTCTACAGATAAAGGTTTAGTGGTACCTGTAGTGCGAAATGTAGAGCAGATGAGCCTTGCAGATATTGAACGCGAAATAGCTCGCCTTGCCGCCAAGGCTCGTGAAGGCAAACTGACAATTCCCGAAATGACTGGCGGTACGTTCACCATTACGAATGGGGGCGTTTTTGGTTCTATGATGAGTACTCCTATTATCAATGCGCCACAATCGGCTATTTTGGGTATGCACAACATCGTGGAGCGTCCTATGGCAGTAAATGGCGAAATAAAAATCTTACCAATGATGTACTTAGCTCTTTCATACGACCACCGCATTATTGATGGCAGAGATTCGGTAAGTTTCCTTGTACGCGTAAAACAACTCTTAGAAGAACCTGAAAGAATGTTGTTACAAGTATAAAATCAAAAAGGCGACTTCGGTTGCCTTTTTGTTTGGCTGAAAATACGTATATTTGTAGAAAACTTGACTATGATACTCAATCCGAAAGTTGATTTGCTCTTTAAAAAGTGATTGGGCTTTAAAGAAAACAAAGATGTTTTGATGTCTTTGATAAACGCTATTTTACCACCTGACTAACAAGTAGCCGATATTACCCTAAAAAAACCTTACAACTTTGCTGATTACATTCAAGGCAAGCTCTCAGTTTTAGATATTGAAGCTGAAAACGTAAATGGCAGACTTTTTGATATTGAAATGCAAATTCCTTCAAGCAAATTTTACGGAAAAAGAGTACTTTTTTATTGGGCAAACTGCTGCTAAAAATCTAATAAAATTGAGTTTTGATGACAAAACTATCATTCAAGCTACGGGTTTAAGTAAGAGTAAAGTTGAAGCGTTGCGAAAAGAAATAGAAGATAGATTTACAAATTTATCCTGAAACTACCCTTTTCAAAGGCATTGTGTACTTGTATTTGCTTTTCTTGGGCTTCTAATGTAAGTTTTTTTGCCAAATAAATGCTATTTGAGCCATCTATAATCAGCATTTTGGGTTTTTTTTGAAATCTATCTAAATTTTTAATCGCATTTCTTTGCACGATGCAAAAATCTATTTCAGGTATTGCATTGATTTTCAGCCAATCATTTTTGCTAATCTTGTCTTGTAAAAAAATAAAGTTTTTTCCTGCGTAATGCCAAAATTTCCAGTTTCCGAAGTTATGCCAATAAGGTGGCTTAGAATAGATTTTAGTTTTTGTACCCAGTTTATCTAAAAGATTTTTGCTATTGAAGTTAAGTCTGCCTATTGAAAGCGTTGTATCTGACCAAATCTGAGAACGAAAGCCCTCTGTAAGGCTAAAAGCCCAACTTTTAGGAATTGCATACACAACAAAAACTTTTTGTTTGTGCTGTTCTATATTGTCTGCGAAAAAAGAAAATGCTACAAAAGCATAAGCGAACACGCTTCCTACTAAAAATATAAACTTTTTTCCTTCGAAAAAAGCTATCATTAGCAAGATAGAAAGTGCCAAAGCGATTGCCTGCGGAGCCTCCAATACCAAACTCGTAGTGGCATAGTCCAGATTTTCAACACCAAACACAATTTTATTGCAAATCCAAATAGTTTTTTCTAAAACAAAACCAATGATTGTAGGCAAATAAGGCAAAAAAGAGCATAAAAGCAAAGCTATACCTAAAATTAGAATAATTTGTCCGATAGGCACTACAAGCACACTTGCTAAAATACCATAATTAGGATACTGATGAAAATGGTATAGTGTAATAGGCAGTGTAAAAATTTGTGCCGCTACCGAAACGCAAGTCATTTGCCAAAGAAAATGGATAATTCTATTCGTAGGCTCATACAAGGGATAAAGTTTGGGGTAAAAATACACAATGCTCAACACAGCCAAGTAGGATAGCTGAAAGCCAACGTCCATCAGCAAAAAAGGATTGTAGAGTAATAGCAAAAAAGCTGAAGCCGCAAGTGTATTGTAAATATTCGTATTCCGACCAATATTTTGAGCAATTGTGATAAGTGAAAACATCGTAACGGCTCGCAGTACCGAACCTGAAAGACCAGTAACAAAAGCATAAAGCCATAAAGCTATCAAAATCAGTGCTATGTACAGGAGTTTCCCTTTTGGTTTTTTCTTTAAAAAAGCTAAAAATACGTTCAGCAAGCCAAAAATAATTCCTACATGCATACCCGAAACAGCTAAAATATGTGTAACGCCTGCATTGGTGTAAGCTTGCTTCAAATCTTCGTCCAAATGATGTTTAATACCTAAGACCAAAGCCGCCGCAATACTGTATTCTTGCTCATTTTTGATATTTTCGGCAAAAATCTTATCGCAAATGCTACGCAGTTGAATAGCCCATTTTTCAAAATATTCGTACCATGCAATTTGTGAGCCTATCCATACTATCTCGTTGGCTTTGAGATATTGCTGATGATAGATATTTTTCAGCGAAAGGAATACTCTGTAATTGAATTGAGCTTCATTCAATGGTTCATTGATAAGTTGAAGTTTGTTTTTGGCAATAAAAACATCTCCAAACTGCGGTTTGGATGCTGTTTTTTCTAAAAAAACATTGATTTTATCAATTGCTTTCAGCCAAAGGCTATCTGTATAGATTTCTGTAATTTCTGCAACAAAATGATAACTTTGGGGCTTTTCCTGAATTTCAGAAACGATGCGTGCTTTGAAATAAGAAAAATTTTCTTGTTGGTTGAGAATGTGATGAGGTAAATTAGCTTGGTTGCGAAAATGCACTAAAATAATCCCTGAAAATACTAAAATAACATGCCCTATAAAGCTTTGCCAAAGTATAAACTTAAAACGAAGGCTTTTAGGCAAAAATTTCCATAAAATAAAATACAAAGCGGCACAAAGAAACCAAACCCACAGAAACCATTCTTCATACCACTGGCTGTGATAGCCGAGTATGATTCCTGTTGCAAAAGGCAGTAGCAACTTAACAAATGAGGATAGGCTCACAAATTTTTTATGAAAATATGCGATTTATCCTAAAAAGCAAGTTTTTGCTATTGAAAATGCCCCGATTTGTCAGGACAAACCTAGCGATTGGGAGGTTTGTATCTCAACCTTAGCGAACTAGTATGTATCGGGTTAGTATAGAACTTGGAGCGGAATTCCCTTCACCACTTTTAGGTTGAGTAGAAGAGGTTACCGCTACGATTTTCCAACCCGCCTTCATAAGTTCATTGATTTTATTTATCAAGGTTTTATCGTTTGCTTTTACTTTTTTTTCGCTAATATAGCGTGCAAAAGCCCATAAACCTTTCAAATCAATTTCTTCGGTCCTGCCATCAGGGTAATTGACATACATTCTAGAAGCTCCACCGTCTAAAAAATCCATATACTCTACGGTGGTTACCATCATTATTTCTTGTTGTTGGGCACTGGAAACAAAATAAAAAAAGCCCATTAACAGAGACAAAATAAGAATTTTTCCCATACGTAATTTTTTTCGAAATAAAAAAAAATTTTTCATTTCTACAAATAAAACTTTTGTAAAGAAAAGATGAAACCAACAATAATTATTCAAATAAAAGGCAAATAGTTGTTCTTGAAAAAGCCAATCTGTATGATTTTTTGATAAAAACCTGAGACTAGAATCTTTTTTCAATTTTCAATACAGGCATTTTTTTATCCAAATTAAGGAAAATTTTAATACTCATTTTGTATGAAAGAGGGGGACATTTTTTATTGAAAAGCCTACAAAGAGCCAACCTGCTATAAAAGCCACTCCTCCTATGGGCGTGATAGCTCCTAGTATTTTGATTTGCGTGAGGGCAAGCAAGTACAAAGAACCTGAAAAAATCAGAATACCTGCTATAAAGCACCCAAAAGCAATTTGACTTATTTTATTTTGCGGCAAAATAGCCACCAAAGCAAGAGCAAAAGTATGATAAAAATGATAGCGATTAGCAGTATGGAATATTTCAGTATAACCATTTTGAGCAAGCATTTCTTTTAAGCCGTGAGCACCAAAGGCTCCTAAGGCTACTGCCGTAGCACCCAAAAATGCAATAATTCGGAACATAACTCGTTTGCTCATTTTTTACTTACTTTTGTTTTTTAGCAGTAAAAATGGTAACCTTTTTTGTAATCGCCAAATGTTGGTATTATCCTTGTAATAGACTTCTACTTCGTCCATAATATTTTTGACAAGCGTAAGCCCCATACCCCCTTTGCGTTTTTGTTTTTTGAGGTCTTGCAGATTGACCTCTTTGTGCTGAGTAATATCGAAATAAGGTGAATTGTAATCATAAATTTCAAAGGTTATTTCACCTTCTTTTTCGTAGAAAGCAACATCAATATTTTTGTGTATATCATTTTTAGCAGAATGAATGATAAGGTTTGCCAGTATTTCATCAACAACCAAAATCAGTTGGTTTCTTTCTAGCTCGGGTATCTGCATTTGAGTAAAGATATTTTCTAGAAAAGTACGTACTTTTTTGAGATTTTTCTTTTCTGCTTTTATGCTGATGTTGTACTGCATGCAAATGAGAGGTTATGGGCTTGTAGTATTTGGGCGATAATAAAGCGTCTGGGTTTTACATTTTCTACTTTCAATTTACTAGGCTATACTTTGCAATTGAGCAGGTTTACAATACATACCAACAAGCAATTTATCAAGCTCACAAGAATTACTTTGCTGCTTGCAAGGCTAAATCTTGATTAGGATAATATTTTATGAGGTCGCCAAGTCCTAAAATATCAAAAACATTTTTCACTTTTTCGTTCATAGAGCAAAGAGCAAAAAATATGTTTTTTTCTTCTATATCAGAAAGATACGACATAAATACTCCCAGACCTGCTGAGGAAATATAATTCAATTTTTCACAATTCACTATAATTGCCTTTTCATTGCGTTGAATAGCTTCTTGCATAGCATTATCTAAAATAATAGATGAAGAAGCGTCTAAATCGCCTTCTACATGCAACAAATAAACATTGGCTTGACGTTCGATGCTTAGGTTCATCTTTTTTATTAAATTACGTGTACAACTTACACAAAGTTACATTTTGGTTCAACAAAACGAATTGTTTTTTGTAAAAAGTTTGAAAACCTTATTGTAAATTTTTGTTGTTGAGTGCTTTATGAATTAAAAAAAAGTCCATCAGTACGATAGCCGCCATAGCTTCTACGATAGGCACGGCACGTGGTACTACGCAGGGGTCGTGTCTGCCTTTGCCTACAATTTCAATGCTTTCGCCTTGCAAATTGATACTTTTTTGGTTTTGCATTAGCGTAGCTACGGGCTTAAAAGCCACCCGAAAGTAGATATCTTCGCCGTTAGAAATGCCTCCTTGTATGCCTCCTGAAAAGTTAGTTTTGGTTCGAATTTTATTATTTTCTTTGAAAAAAATATCATTATGCTCCGAACCTTTCATTTTTACACCTTCAAAGCCACTGCCATATTCAAAACCTTTCACAGCATTGATAGAAAGCATTGCTTTACCGAGTTCGGCGTGAAGTTTATCAAAAACGGGCTCTCCCAATCCTACAGGCACATTTCGGCAAACACACGTTACTACTCCCCCAATGGTATCGCCTTGCTTGCGAATATCTTTGATGTAGGCAATCATTTTTTGAGCAAGAAGCTCATCAGGGCAACGTACTTCGTTGCTTTCTGCACTGCTCAAATCTAATTCCTGATAAGATTTTTGTAAGATTAACTCTCCGATTTGGGAAGTATACGCCTGAATTTCAACACCTAATTTTTTGAGAAAGAGTTTGGCTACAGCTCCTGCGGCTACTCGGGCGAGCGTTTCTCTTGCCGAGCTACGTCCTCCACCGCGGTAATCTCTGATACCATATTTTGCCTGATAGGTATAATCGGCATGAGAGGGGCGAAAAGCCTCTGCAATATGCGAGTAATCTTTACTTTTGGCATCTTGGTTCCATACAAGCATTGCAATGGGTGAGCCTGTACTTCTGCCTTCAAAAACACCTGAAAGAATTTGTATGGTATCGCTTTCTTTACGTTGTGTAACAATAGCCGATTGTCCGGGCTTTCGTCTGTCTAATTCTTTTTGAATAAATGCTGTATCAATTTCAAGCCCTGCGGGGCATCCGTCTATCACTACGCCTACGGCAAGCCCGTGAGATTCGCCGAAAGTAGTAATACGAAAAAGTTTGCCATAACTACTAGACATTCCGTAAATTTTAATGGTTCAGGTATAAAATTTGAATTAAAAACAAGAAGCAAGAAGCAAGATACAAGATACAAGAAGCAAGATACAAGAAACAAGAAGAAAGATACAAGATACAGGATACAAGATACAAGACTGGGATTGTCAACTCTTGTCAAATCTTTTTGGATTTTCAAACACTTACTTCCGCCTTGATAGCGGGGTAAGGGTCGTAATTTTCCAAAATAAAATCTTCGTATCTGAAAGCAAAAATATCCTTGACAGCAGGATTGAGCTTCATAGTAGGCAGAGGTTTGGGTGTACGTGTGAGTTGCAGTTTTGCCTGTTCAATATGATTGAGGTACAAATGCGTATCGCCACCTGTCCAAATGAACTCGTATGGCTTTAAGTTGCAAACTTGGGCTATCATCATTGTAAGCAGGGCATAAGAGGCAATATTAAAGGGAACACCTAAAAAGACATCTGCCGAGCGTTGATAAAGTTGGCAAGAGAGTTTGCCCTCAGCTACATAAAACTGAAAAAGTACGTGGCAGGGCATGAGTTTCATTTTAGGTAAATCTTCTACGTTCCAAGCTGAAACTACTATTCTACGACTATCGGGGCTATTTTTAATAAGATGAATAGCCTCTGAAATTTGGTCAATGCTTTCGCCTGTGCGGGTTTGCCAACTACGCCATTGTTTGCCATAGATGGGTCCTAGTTCTCCGTTTTCATCGGCCCATTCGTCCCAGATACTTACGCCATTTTCTTTCAAGTAGCGGATATTAGTTTCTCCTTTCAAAAACCACAAAAGTTCGTGAATAATAGATTTGACGTGCATTTTTTTGGTTGTAACGAGTGGGAAACCTTCTTGCAGGTTAAATCGCATCTGATACCCAAAAACACTTAAAGTGCCTGTGCCTGTGCGGTCAGTTTTTTGCACACCTTTCTCTAAAATAAAACGTAGTAAATCGTGATAGGCTTGCATAATTTACTGAATACTTTTTTTACTTGGGTTCTTGTATTTGTTTTTCATTCCTGTTTATTTGGAATTTGTCTCAAAGATACATTTTTTTTGAAAAAAAACTTATCTTGGCAAAGTTTTGTAAAATGAAAATCAATGAAAAAACTTACTCGTCGTAAGGCTCTCAAAGATTTGTGTGTAGGTTCTGCGGGCTTGTTATTAGCACCGAGTTGTTTAGCAGAAAATCAGAAAAACAGCAAAAATCAAGTACAAGTAAGTAAAAAAAGAGACAAAGCCGACTACAAAATTCTTATCAAGAATGGCAGAGCTTACATCAATCAAAAGCTGATAGAAGGCTATTTTATAGGAATTGATTTTGATGGAAAACTTAAAATTTCTAAGGAGCCTTTACAGGCTGAACAAGAAATTGATGCTACGGGAAAAATCGTAAGTCCTGGGTTTATTGATATTCTTGCTGATAATGCTTCCAATCCTGAACAAACTTATACCATCTTTGAAAAATACAAGGTTACTGATGGTTTGACTACCGTTTTGCAAATGCACGGCGGAGCAGAATTTCCTAAAAAATTTCATGATTATTTTGATAAGTTGCCTCATCGGGTAAATTATGGTGTCAGTGTATTTGTAATGCGTTTGCGTTTGAAATATGCTTCATTGGCTCAACGCTATCAGATGGCTGAACAAGGATTGAAGGAAGGAGCTTTAGCAATGGCTCATAGCCCTGAATATCAGCCCGATACAAGCTATGAGGAATTGAAAAAATATGCTGAAATTGCTAAAAAATACGAAAGACCTTATTTTTTGCACTTACGCTACTCTTCCAAAGAAAAAGAACTAGAAGGAGTAAAAGAAGCTATACGCATAGCCCAAGAAACAGGTTGCCAAATTCATATAGACCATCTCAATTCTACGGGTGGCACATTCAATATGCCCAAGGCTCTCGAGCTTATCAATAATGCGAACGCCAAAGGAGCTAAAATTACTTGTTGTGTGTATCCTTATAGTTTTTGGGCAACTTATCTGATTTCAGAACGTTTCAGCGGCGACTGGCAAAAACGTTATGGAATTACCTATGAAGATTTACAGATTGTAGGAAGCGGCGAAAAAATTACAGCACAAACTTTTCCTATCTACCGCAAGCGTCCAGGGCTTTTGGTAGCAGTACCCGAAGGTACTATGCCTTTTGAAAAAACTATCAATTTGGCTCTACAAACAGATTTCTGTATGTTTGGCTCTGATGGAGGCATCGAAAAAGAACCGCGAGCCAACTCTCACCCACGGGGAGCAGGCTTTGCCGCTACAGCTATTCGGCACTGCCTAAATATAGGTATGAGCCTTGAACAAGCCCTTGAACGCCTCATTGATAGACCAGCCAAGCTCATTCAGCCTGCTATGCAAGATAGAGCCAAACTGCAAGACGGCTTTTGGGCAGATATAACTATCTTTGATGCCCAAAATATCAAAGGCAAAGCTACTGTAGCCAATCCTAATCAGTTTTCAGAAGGAATAGACTGCGTGATTGTCAATGGAGAAATTGCTTATCAGAATGGAAAATTGCTTAAAACAAATGGCAAAGCAATTAGATACCGAAGCTAAAAAACTTTTTCTACAAAATCAATATTTTTCTTACGCATAGCTTGCTATATGCTAAATATTTTATACATTCGCAACCTTAATTCAAGCAATAAAAGTTGAAAATTAGAGCTTTGAAGTTTGAGTAAATTTGGTCACTGTTCGAAAACTTTCAAAAAACCTGATAGTTTTTTTAGAAAATTTTGTGTAAACAATATTTTTCGCTAAATTCGATTGCTAAAGGAGGTAAGGTTTTGCCTATAAATGAGCAGTTGGTGATAAAGATTTTCACAGACTTCAAAATGCAAACCTGCCAAAATTTTTGAAATACAAATGAAAGCAATGCAAAATGCACAAGAAATGAATTTGAAGGAGAAATTAAAAGAAGTTTTCGGCTACAGCCAATTCAGAGGCATGCAAGAGCCTATTATTAAGAATTTGATGGCTGGCAACCATACTTTCGTTATTATGCCCACAGGAGCAGGCAAATCGCTTTGCTACCAATTGCCTGCCGTAATTATGGAGGGAACGGCAATTATTATCTCTCCACTGATAGCTTTGATGAAAAACCAAACCGACCAACTCACAGCTTTTGGAATAGATGCCCGATTTCTCAACTCTACATTGAGTAAATCGGAAATTACCAAAGTAAAGAAAGATGTATTGAGTGGCAAAGTAAAGATGCTCTATGTTGCCCCCGAATCACTTACGAAAGAAGATAATTTAGAGTTTCTCAAAAAAGCGAAACTTTCTTTTGTAGCTATTGACGAAGCCCATTGTATTTCTGAGTGGGGGCACGATTTCCGCCCCGAATATCGAAAAATTCGCGGTATCATAGATAATTTGAATAAAAACTTGCCTATTATAGCCCTTACTGCTACGGCAACACCCAAAGTACAGCAAGATATTCAGAAAAACTTGCAAATGGAAGATGCCAAAGTCTTTATTTCCTCGTTCCATCGTCCTAATCTTTTCTATGAAGTAAAACCCAAAAGAGACCCTAAAAAGCAACTTATTCGTTTTGTAAAACAACATAAAGGCGAATCGGGAATTGTTTATTGTTTGAGCCGAAAAACCGTAGAAGAAATTGCCGAACTGCTGACAGTCAATGATGTGAAGGCTTTACCCTATCATGCAGGTTTAGAGGCAGAGGTTAGAATGAAAAACCAAGATGCTTTTCTTAATGAAGATATTGATGTAATTGTAGCCACCATTGCTTTTGGAATGGGTATCGACAAGCCCGATGTGCGGTTTGTTGTACACTACGATGCTCCCAAATCGTTGGAAGGCTATTATCAAGAAACAGGTAGAGCAGGTAGAGATGGCTTGCAAGGGCATTGCCTGATGTTGTTTGATAAAGAAGATATCTACAAGCTGGAAAAATTCAATAAAGACAAAAGCGTAACAGAAAGAGATAACGCTCGCCACCTCTTGCAAGAAATTGCTGAATACGCAGAGTGCTCGGTGTGTAGAGTAAAACAACTTTTGCATTATTTTGGCGAAGAATTTAAATCTAATAATTGCGGCCAGTGCGATAACTGCTCTCACCCTCATAAAAAATATGAAGCCGAAGAGCAAGTGCTTCTAGCTTTGAAAGCTATCAAGCTCACAGGGGAGCGTTTCGGAGCCAAACATATCGCCGATGTGTTGATGGGCATAGCCAATGAATACGTGAAAAGCTACGGACACAATAAATTAGAAGTTTTTGGCAAAGGGCAAGATTTCCCCGATACAAATTGGCTTTCTTTGCTTCGCCATATTCTTATTTTTGATTACATCAAGAAAGATATTGATAACTACGGCGTGCTGAAACTAACTCCCAAAGGTGAAAAGTTTCTCAAAAACTCTCATGCCATTACACTCACCAAAGATTACGATTTCAGCAATCCCGAAGAAAATGAAGAAAACGAACAAGACACTGTTCCACAAAATTCGGGAAAAGCCTATGATGAAGTTCTCTTTGATTTGCTCAAAAATCTTCGTAAACGCATTGCCAAAGAAAAAAATTTGCCGCCTTACGTCATCTTCCAAGACCCTTCGCTCGAAGAAATGGCTACTACGTATCCTACTACCGAAGAAGAACTTGCCAAAGTCAATGGAGTAGGCATAGGAAAAGTACAAAAATTTGGCAAACCCTTTTTAGAGGCGATTGTAAAATATGTTGAAGAAAATGAAATAGAAACAGCCTCAGATGTCGTTGTCAAATCTACCGTTAATAAATCTAAAACCAAAATCTTTATTATTCAGCAAATTGATAGAAAAGTAGATTTGGAAGAAATTGCAGAAGCCAAAGACCTTACCTTCGAAGAACTTTTGAGTGAGATTGAGCACATTTGCGACTCAGGTACAAAGCTAAATTTAGACTACTATATCAATCAAGTAATTGAAAAAGAACGCCAAGAAGAGCTTTACGAATATTTTATGAATAGTGAAATAGACGATATTCAAGCCGCTATTCGCGACCTTGCCGCCGACGATTTCACAGAGGAAGAAATTCGCCTCATGAGAATCAAGTTTATTTCGGAAGTTGGAAACTGAAAAGATAATGAATTTGCAAGAAATTTCGCTTTTTCTGGATGTCCCGATATTTATAGTGCCCGATTACAACACTTCAATTTCAACGCTACTTGCTAGCAAATCAACCGAAATGCTTTTACTCTTTACATCGGAAACTGATGCAAATACGCTCAATACTCAAAATCAGAAAGTTTTGGATAGCATGTTTAATGCCTTAGCCGCAAAGCAAACAAGCGAGCCTTCAATAAAAAATATAGAAAAAGAAATTCTTATTTTCCCTGAAAAAAAACATATTCGGTGGGATTTTGAGAAAACCAAAATAAAATACGTACTAATTTTTGGCGAAAATACTGCTCAAAACATAGGTCTGACAATAGAAATGTATTCTTGGCAAAAAATAAAAGCAGTATGGATGCTCTTTGCCCATTCTTTGCAGGAAATTGAAATACATAAGAAATATAAAAACCTCATTTGGCAAGCTATGCTTGAAGTTTTTCCATAAAAACCGATAGCAAACTGTCTTTCGTGTTTGTAGTAGTTTTAAGGAATTCTTTTTCAGAAATCGAAAATTTTGTATAGGTTTGCTATCCTAAAATTTTTTTCAAAAAATTTACTAAAACGCAAAAGGTTTATGCTCAAAAAAACTCTTACCCTCTGTTTGCTGAGCTTTTCGCTTATTGGCTTTGCCCAAAACGAAAAGCAAGTAAAGTGGATACAAGAACGCAGTAATACCACCAAACTGCAAGAACTTTTACATACTTTCCGAAATCAAGAAATACAAGCCAAAAAAGAGGCTTACGCCTTGGCTAAAAAGAAAGGTTTGCCTATCTTCCAAAAACTTACCGATGGCAGAATTGCAGAATTGCAATATTTTGAAAAAGATGTTCCTATCTACTTTGTTACTACTAGCAATCTCAATGCTGCTGCTACTACCAGAGCCTCTGATTTATGGACAGGCGGCTCTTTGGGCTTGAACCTCAATGGGCAAGGAATGATAGTTGGTGAGTGGGACGGCGGTGCCGTGCGAACTACCCACCAAGAGTTTGGCACACGAGTAATTCAGCAAGATGGAGCCGTTTTCGCTATAAACGGAAATACTAACCATGCTACTCACGTAGCAGGTACGCTCATAGCAAGTGGTGTGCAAAGCAATGCTAAAGGTATGGCTCACCAAGCTACACTTTGGGCAAACGACTGGAATAGCGACCTCAGCGAGGCAAACTCGCAAGCTACCAATGGGTTGCTAATTTCTAATCACTCGTATGGCTATTTAACAAGTGCCTTACAACAATGGCAATTTGGCTACTACGATACCAATGCCGCTAATTGGGACGAGCTCTGCTTTAATGCTCCCTACTACTTACCTTGTATTGCGGCAGGTAACGATCGCAACAGCAACCCTAATCCGAGTGCTGGCGGCTATGATTTAATTACAGGCAGAGGACTAGCAAAAAATGTGCTCACCGTAGGAGCAGTGAATATTCAAACTAACTACACAGGACCCTCCTCAGTGGTGATGTCAAGTTTTAGCAACTGGGGACCTACCGATGATGGACGCATCAAACCTGATGTAGTAGGAGCAGGGGTAGGAATTTATTCTTCGGTAGCCGATGCAGATAATGCTTATTCAACCTATAATGGAACATCAATGGCTACACCCAATGTAGCAGGTACGCTTATTTTGTTGCAACAACATTATAAAAATATGAATTCAGGGCAATTTATGCGTTCTGCTACACTCAAAGCTCTTACAATTCATACAGCTGATGAAGCAGGTGCTGCCCCAGGACCCGATTATAGCTTCGGTTGGGGCTTGGTGAATGCCAAAAAAGCCGCACAGGTTATTACCAATAAAGGAACAACTGCCTTCATTGAAGAAAGAACACTAAACAATGCTACTTCTCAAACTTTTCAAATTGTTGCTATGGGAGGCTCTACTCCTTTGGAAATCACAATTGCTTGGACAGACCCCAAAGGAACACCCGCTCCTCCTAATATAGTAAACCCACCTAACTTAATGCTTGTAAATGATTTAGATTTGAGAGTTTGGAGAAATAACACCGATTATCATTTGCCTTGGGTATTAGACCCTGCTAAGCCTTCGGCGGCGGCTACACGCGGCGATAATTTTAGAGATAATGTTGAAAAAATCATTATTGATAATCCTGTGGCAGGTGCTACTTACTACATACAAGTTTGCCACAAAGGTACCTTACAAGGAGGTAGCCAAGCCTTTTCAATGATTGTAACAGGCGGAACAGGTTTTGCAGTGGCTACCGCTACACCTCCACCTGCGGTATTTGCTAAATTCAATCAAGATAAAACAGAAGGAAAAAATAATGAAGTAGTTACCTTTACAGATGCCTCTTTAGTCTATTCTTGCAGTTCGCCTGCTATTACTACTTGGACATGGAATTTTGATAGGACGGGTATCGGTGGGGCAAGCCCAGCTACCTTTATCGGCAAAACTCCTCCTCCTGTAACTTTTGCAAAATCCGAAGTTTATCAGGTTCGTCTTACGGTTTCTAATGGCATAAGCACCGATACCTTCGATTCTAGTGTGGATATCAGCCTAGCCAACCCTACCAATTTAGAAATTACTAATGTGCTCAACAACGGTTCAACTAACTATGTAGTCAATCAAGTAGATTTGGTTTGGCAAGATAATTCTGATGAAGCCAACTTTGAAGTGCAGCGAAGGCTAAATGAACCGAATAATTTTTTTACTACCATAGCAACTTTGCCTGCTAATACTACAAGCTACTCGGATAATACGGTTGCAGATTCTAAAAACTACGTGTACAGAGTAAAAGCAACGAAAGGATTTTTACCGCCAGTGCTTTCTAATACGGTCAGTATCCTGACGATAAGTTTTATTACAAGCCTTACTCAAGAGTTAGATAAAAATACAAAGATTTATCCTAACCCTGCAAGTACCAATATTCAGATAGAACTAAATAGTAGCGATAAAGTGCAAAACGTAATCTTATTTAATCAGTTAGGGCAAAAAGTATTGCAAGTAAATTATACAGGAGAGCCTATTGGGGTTGCTCATTTGCCCAAAGGTATGTACTGGGTACAGATAGAAACCAAAGAACAAGGAAAAGTTACCAAGAAGTTGGTTGTGCAGTAAAGTAATTTATGTAAAAGAGAAAAGCCCTCGCTGTGTGTGAGGGCTTTTTTATGCAATAATAAATCTACATTTTTTCTACGATAAGAGCAGAAGCACCGCCACCACCGTTGCAAATAGCAACCATGCCGCGTTTCTTATCTTTTTGATGTAGAGCATTGATAAGCGTAGTGACAATTCTTGCTCCCGAGGCTCCGAGAGGGTGCCCAAGAGCTACAGCACCACCCATTACGTTGGTTTTTTCCAAAGGAATGCCCAACACCTTATCAAAAGCCAGTGCAACTACGGCAAAAGCCTCATTTACTTCAAACAAATCAATTTCATTCAGAGAAATACCTGCGTTTTTGGCGGCAATAGGAGCGGCTTTGGTAGGAGCGGTAGTGAACCAAGCTGGTTCTTGTTGAGCATCGGCAAAAGCTACAATTTTAGCAATAGGCTTTAAACCTAATTTTTCTGCTTTTTCTTTGCTCATGAGTACAAGTGCGGCGGCACCATCATTGATTTTGGAAGCGTTGGCGGCAGTTACGGTACCATCGGGTGTGAAAGCAGGTTTGAGAGTAGGGATTTTATCAAAAATTACATTTTTATACTCCTCATCTTCATCAAGTAAAACAGGGTCACCTTTTTTTTGAGGAATTTTTACGGAAATAATTTCATTCTTGAAAGCACCGTTTTTGGTGTGTTCGGTGGCAAGTTCGTAGGAGCGTACAGTGAATTCATCTTGTTGTTGGCGAGAGATATCGTATTTTTTAGCAGTTGCATCAGCAAAAACTCCCATAGCCTTTTTATCGTACACATCTTCCAGACCATCGCGTACCAAGCCATCGAGAAATTCACCATTTCCGTAACGATAGCCGAAGCGAGCTTTGGGCACATAAAAAGGAATATTAGTCATGCTTTCCATACCCCCAGCTACAATCACATCAGCCAAACCCAGCATAATACTCTGAGCTGCAAGCATGATGGCTTTTGTACCTGAAGCACACACTTTGTTTACTGTGGTAGAGGGAACTTCGTAGCCCAAGCCGCCCAATACTGCCGCTTGTGTAGCAGGAGCTTGTCCTAAATTTGCCGAAACTACATTGCCCATATACACTTCTTGCACTTCTTGGGGGTCTATGCCCGCTTTTTCAATAGCACCTTTGATAGCAAAACCACCTAACTGCGTTGCAGAAAAAGGAGAAAGTACGCCTCCAAAACTTCCGATAGGTGTTCTAACAGCTGAAATTACATATACTTCTTTCATTGGATTAAGGGTTTAATGGTTTTCAAAATTAAAAATTTTATGAATAGAATAAGCATTTTTAAAGAAAATTAGTAAATTTTTTAATGATTTTTCCAATAAAGAAATTACCTCTAATCAACATTGGATAGTTCTGCACATTATTACTTTTTGGCACATTCGCAAATACACGGCAAAGGGTTTAGAGAAATTATTGCAAGTTTTTTCAAAAAATAAAAAAACAAGGAGTATGGGGAAATAAAAAAGTAGAACGCTATCACGAGGAAAACCGAAAAGCAGTAGCCCAATGGGAAAAATGGAATATTTTGAATCTAGGATATCGCTTGCCTCATTATTTTTCGCAAATACCTTACACTTTGCTCAATTGCATCAATCTGCTGAAAAGTCCTAATGCTCTGGCAACAGAAATTGATTATACTGACTACTTCTGACCAGAAACACCGAAAAGGCTTTAAATTTATTTTTTATCGCTGAAAAGTAAATACAAAAAGTTTGAGGACTTCACTTTTGGGTGAAGTCCTCAAAAATTATCTCAGTAAGACAAACGAACCGACATTAAAGATTTTCTGGTCTCTTGTGTCGTAAAACTGATAGTAGTAAGCCCCTTCGCTGGCAAGTTTGCCGTCTTTTCTTCTACCATCCCAACCTTTGCCTGGCAAGCGTGATATCGACTCTGTCTCAAAGACTATCTCTCCACGTTCATTGATAATTTTTACCCCCAAGAATGGAAAACTTTCAATATTTTTCACAAACCAAATGTCATTTTGTCCATCTCCATTCGGGCTGAACATCGCCGCAGGCTCTATGCTTACAGGCTTGCTTACAATAATTTTTGTAGAAACCGAATCGGCTGTATTGTAGAACACATCACGAGCCACAAAATGCAAAGTATAAGTGCCCGCCGAGCAATTACCCAAATTAAACACAACTTCACTTTCATGACTTGTTACGCCCAAATCTATGCTTTTCATAGCACTTGCCGTATGGGGCAAAGTGGGTTGTAGCTGTTCGTCTTGGTCAGCAAGTTCGGGCTCGTACTGCATACGCCAATAAGTACGCACATAATCCGTCTTATCGCTGATGCCTGTTACTCTCCCCTTTACGCTAAAAGGCACATTTTCCGGATTTTCACCCTCGTTAAATATAAAACCTTCCGGAGTTTTCACTACGCGTTTCTCGGGGCTGGGGTCAATATTCAAAGCAAAGCTACTCTCGCCCGGTTTTACGATAATTTGCACTTTTGCCGAATCGCCCGTGTTGTAGAAAATATCTTTGGCTACAAACCAAAACTCGTACGTGCCTTCTACAATCCGTTGGTTCATCGTAATCGACTCATTGAAGCTAGTCGTTCCGATAGGAATAGCGTTCGGTGAAGCCATCGTATGCGGCAAAGCAATGCTTGCAGGATTACCTCCTTCAGCACGCCAATAGGTCTGAATTACATCGCTATTTACATGGATGCCCGTAACCTCGCCACTGAATGTATAATCGTGGTAAGGGTCTGTGGTAGTTGCAATCGCCGGATTTACTGAAACAACTAAGTTACTTGGGGGTGG
>CALLAC010000011.1 GCA_938002655.1 uncultured Cytophagales bacterium | reverse complement strand
GCACCGCTCTCCCTTGCCGATGAACTTGCCGCCCAGACGCAAATTTTCCCTAATCCTGCCTATAAATCTATCCAAATAAAAACCGATAGAACTTATCAGGTAGAAATGCAAGATATTACAGGCAGAAAAGTAGCTCAATTCAGTAGCAATGAGAGCCTCAATGTAGAAAGTTTGCCTAATGGATTGTATTTCTTACAATTCACCAACGAAAATGTAAGATTTGTAAAACGTTTGGTACTTCAAAAATAATTTACTTCTTTTATCCCCTCTCTTTTATCCTTTTTTTGGAATAAAGAGAGGGGATAGGAGATAGGCAAAAAAAATAACTGATATGAAAAAAATCTGTCTGTTTCTCACGCTATTTATTGCAAATTTTGCACTATCGCAAACTATTGAGCCTATCGGAACGGCTCGGTTGAAGGCAAATGGTGTAAGCGTTACGGTCACGGGGATTGTAACCAATGATGCTTTTTTCGACAATCGTAACCGTACGCGATGCTTTCAAGATGCGACGGGAGGTTTGAACATTTTTGCTCAAAACTCACCATCGGCACCTGCCCTACAAGCTCTCAAGCCTGGAGATAGTATTGTAGTTACTGGTGTATTAGCAGAGTTTAATAACTTGAAACAACTTGTTGAACCACTCAACATTCAGGTGGTAGCTACCAATCGGCCTGTACCTGCCCCAATTTTAGTGAGTTTTGCAGATTTGCAAAATCCTGCGGTTGCCGAGCCATTGGAAAGTATGTTGGTGCGTTTGGAGGATGTAATCATAGATACAGGCGATAGAATTTTTGGTAGTGGTTCTGCGGGTAGAAGCTATGATATTGATGAACCTAATAACAGAGTACCAGGAAATTGTTTCCCTGTATCAGCAGATTGTAATGCGGGTCCTGTAATGCGTATTAACCCTGGAAATAGCTTGGTGGGCGTAGAAGTACCTCGTGGTTTGGTAAGCCTTACAGGAAATTTGGGGCAGTTTGCCGCCGCTTATCAGATTGTAGTAAGAGGTATTAAAGATTTTGAAGTGGGTCTTACCATAGAAAAAGTAGAGCAAACCGTTATACAAACAACCTTTTTTGAGCTTGCATTTTCTACCAACCAAAGTGTTAAATCTCGTGTACGCTGGGGAACGATTTTCCTTGTCAATGTTGACACATCAGACCCTAGTAATTACATTGCTGATTACGATACTACATTCGTAGGTGAAATCGTTGATAATGAATTCAAAAGAGATCATATAGCTCGTATTACAGGATTAAACGTAGCTACTCCTTACTTTGTAGAAATATATTGCGAAAATGCAAGAGGCAAAAAAGTAACTTATACCGACGTCTACACAACCGCTTCTGAATCGACAGGCGAAATAAAAGTATTTTTCAATAAACCTGTTGATGTTTCTCTTTCTCGTAATGGGGCGGTAGCTATCGTAGTAAATAATATGGACGCGATTATTGCAAGCTATATTGATAGAGCCAATACTTCAGTAGATGTAGCCATTTACAATTCTAACATAGCAGGAGGAACCAGAATAGCCACTGCCTTACAAAATGCCAAAGCCAGAGGGGTTCAGGTGCGTTATATTTTTGGTGGAGAGCTTGCCAATTTAGTTCATCCTTTGCTCGATGGTATTCCAAGAATGAGAGATAGAAACGTAGGCGGTCCTGCCGCTCTGCAAAGAACAGGTACAGGAAACCACAATAAATTTATAGTAATAGACCCTGATAGCCGCTTGAACTCTTACGTAATTACAGGCTCAGGGAACTTTACCAATAATGGATTTTTTGATGACCCCAACAATTTCCTTATTATCCAAGACCAAGCACTTGCCAGAGCCTACCGAATAGAATTTGATGAAATGTGGGGCGAAGGTCCTGTAAATTCGAGTAGTACTGAAGCAAGTCCCGGTCATCCGGATTTTAACAGACAGCCTCGTTCTCGTTTTGGTGGGCAGAAAATTAAAAATACGCCTTCCAAATTCCTGATTGGGGATAGATTGGTAGAGCTTTACTTCTCGCCTACCGATGGACCTACCAATGCCATTCGCAATGCTATTTATAGTACTGATAACGATTTGCGTTTTGCCTTGCTAATTCTTACTGCCGATGAATTGAGAGTCCCCATAGACTCTATGCAAAACGTAGGTTGGGACGTAAAAGGTTTGATTGAAGATGAAAATGCTGTTGCGGATAATGTTGTTCCAGGAAGCGATTTTATTTGGCTTCGTGATAGAGGCGTAAATGTACAATCTTACCCAAGCGGACCTACACGCCAATTCCATCACAAATATGCTGTAATTGATGCAGTACGTACCGACTCAGACCCGCTTGTGATCACAGGTTCATTCAACTGGACAAGTGCCGCCGAAACAACAAACGATGAGAATCTGCTTATCATTCATGATGCTAAAATTGCCAATATGTATCGTCAGGAGTTCGGAGAGCGTTGGTTTGAGGCTACCAACTTCCGTGATGCTTATCTGCTCGCTCTTGATGAACCTAACGACATTAGTGGAGCAGTGGTTTACCCTAACCCTTCGCAAGGCAAGTTTACTATTCGCTTGAGCGATAATCTCTACACTTCTGCACAGGTCCGTATTGTAGATTTGCAAGGAAAGATAGCTTGTGAGCAAATGCTTGCTATCAATGGTAAAAACTTGCAAGTAGATACTCGCCTGCCCAAAGGAATGTATATCTTGCAACTAAATATCGAGGGAAAAATCTTTACAAGAAAGTTAGTTATCACTGAATAAACCTAAAACCTGTGAGTTTGGCGGCAAACTCGCAGGTTTTTCAAAAATAAAAGTTGATTTTCAAAATTTTAAGGCTTATGAAAAAAAATATTTTGCTGATTTTACCTCTTTTTGGACTACTTTTTGCCTGCAAAAAGTATGAATTTGTAGAACCTGTAAGCTTACGAGAAACTATCCAAAAGCTTTGGATTTTGCAAAGAATAGAAGTTACTGAAAATGGTTTGCCTGCTGATGATGTGGCAAAATACAATGGTTTTACGATTGCTTTTCAAGGAGAAAAGTATTTTGTAAGCAATGGATACGAGGCGTTCCCGCTTCCCGAGGGGCGTTGGGGCTTTGATAACGCCGCACTTTCAGTGATTGATTTTGATGGGCAAGTAAAAGCCACAGTTACAAAGTTAGACGCAAGTAATTTGCACTTTACCTTTACACGAAAAGGTAGAACTATCAATGGAAGAATACCCGATCGAACTTTCAAGTTTGAATTGGTTGCATTTAGGTAATATAAAAATACCCCAAAGCAGTAAATAACAAACTTTATAAAAAAAAACAAAATTTTTTTTGGTAGTTTTCAGAAAAATCGCTTATATTGCAATAATAATTCTGTTCAAGTAAAAACTTAAAACTGTTAATTTTATGAAAAGCACGAAAATTCTACTCTTTGTAGCTCTTTTAGGGATAGTTTTCTCAGCAGGACAATGCAAAAAGAAAAAGAAAGATGAACCTGCTCCAAGCATCAAAGGCAACTGGAAAATAGTCTCTGTAACGAATTCTGCGGGTAGCACTCCTGCCAATCTTGCTGATATGGTGAATGGTACGGCTATATTTGGTGATACTAACTATGAATTCAAAAATAATACAGGTGCCAATGCAGAAACAGGCTCATATGTATATGATGCTTCTGCTAAAACCTTGACTGCTACACCTGCTGGTACTTCTAAATTTACCAATAGCAATGCCGCTTATACCTTTCAAGCAGAGTTGGCTTCACCTAATCTTACCTTGCGAGTAAATGTTGCACCACCAAGTAAGCCTGAAAATATCATCACAGTTCAGTTGCAAAAGCAAGAATAGTATGCTAATGTAAGTACTCTTTCAAAAAAAGGCAGAACTAAACTTGTTCTGCCTTTTTGCCTATTAGGTAGCTTAAAAACAAAAATTTTATGAAAAAACTATTACTTTTTTTATGCTTTTTCTCCTTTCTTTTTCGCTTTTCTCTTGCTCAATTCGGCAAATTGGGCTCACAAGTTATTAGCTCACCAAGTACGATTCTCAATCAATACGCTATTCTGCAAGTAAATGCTCCTTCGGGTAGTACGCAAATTACGGTTACTAATGTTGCAGACCTTAATAGCCCTCAGCCACTTGAACGAGGCGATTTGCTCTTAATCATTCAAATGCAAGGAGCAATTATTGATAACAGTAATAGTATCGATTACGGTAATATTTTGAGTTACAATGGAGCTGGCAATTACGAATTTGCCTATGTTACACAAGTAGTAGGAAATACGATTTATCTTTCTTGCCCTTTAAGTCAGAGCTATAGTGTATCAGGTAGAACGCAAGTTGTAAAAGTACCTCAATACCAGAATCTGACTATTTCGCCGAGTGCGTCTATTACTGCTCTTGCTTGGAACGGCACAAGAGGAGGTATAGTTGCTATTTATGCTGAAAATTTACAACTCAATGGAACTATCAATGTTTCCAATTTAGGCTTTAGAGGTGGAGTTTTAGATAATAGCACTGCGAATAACCAAACCATTTATTTTTCGCCCAATGCTACCGCAGGAGCAGAAAAAGGTGAAAGTATTGCAGGCTATCAAACTGAATACACCGCTTTAGGAGGACGTTTCGGAAGAGGGGCACCTGCTAATGGCGGTGGCGGTGGAAACGGTAACAATGCTGGCGGCGGTGGTGGTGCCAACGGAGGAAATCCTGCTAATTGGTTTCGTGGGGCAGGGGTAATGTGTAGTGTTTGTATAGGCAGTGCCGCTTGGAGTATAGACCCCGATTATACTGCTAATGGAAATGCTCTTACGAATTCGTCAGGAGGAGGGAGAGGTGGTTATACTACTTCTACCTCTAATCAAAATGCTTTGGTGATTGCTCCTGGTACAGCCTCTTGGGCAGGTGATGCCCGCAGACCTCACGGAGGATTAGGCGGTAGACCTTTGAACTCTAATCCTGAAAATAGAATATTTCTCGGTGGTGGTGGCGGTGCAGGCGACCAAAACAACAATGCAGGCGGTAGAGGAGGAAACGGTGGGGGAATTGTTTTTTTGGTGGCTAACCAAATTACAGGAAACGGGCAAATACTCGCTAATGGCGAAGATGGCGAAAATACCCGTAATACACATGCCGACGGTGCAGGTGGGGGCGGTGCAGGTGGTACAGTGGTGATTAAGGCTAATACCGTAAGTAATATCAACATTCAAGCAAAAGGTGGTAATGGTGGAAATCAGCTAATTACAACCAATCAGGCCCAAGGACCAGGCGGTGGCGGTGGCGGCGGCGTTATAGCCGTTTTAGCTACTTCCGACCTTTCAAGCAAAAATGTGGCAGGAGGTAGCAACGGAACAACTACCTCTGCCGCCCTTACTGAATTTCCTGCCAATGGGGCTACTTCTGGCAATATTGGAAGCCTTTTTTCAGCTGTGCCCAATTTTATTCTTTCTTGCAATTTGCCTCCAACACCTCAAAATGATAACTTCACCACCCTCGAAGATACTCCTTTGAGTGGTAGTGTAGCAGGCAACGATAGCGATTTAGAAAGTCTGACTTTTACGTATCAGGCAGGTACATTTACCACTTCGCAAGGGGGAACGATTGTCATCAATACCAATGGAACTTTTAGCTACACACCCTTACTAAATTTCAACGGAACAGATACCTACCTTTATACGGTTTGCGACAATGGACAACCTACCAACCAGTGTGCTATGGCAACCATTACTATTCTGGTTTTACCTGTAAATGACCCGCCCGTGGCTCAAAATGATAATTTTACCATGAATGAAGATGCGGTTTTGAATGGCGATGTTAGTTTGAATGATGATGACGGCGACCCTGAAATTGTACAAACATTAACCTATACACTGATAAGCGGCGGCACGGCATCGGCAAATGGGACTTTGATGCTGAATACAAATGGCACATTTACCTACACTCCGAATGCAGATTTCAATGGGACGGTGAGCTTTGTGTATCAAGTTTGTGATAATGGCACGCCTGTTCTTTGTGCAACTGCGACAGCTACCATTACCATAAATCCTGTAAATGATGCTCCCGTGGCCCAAAATGATAACTTCACCATACCTGCCAATACACTTTTGAACGGAAATGTAGCTCTGAACGATACAGATGTGGATAATACCCCTGCTGAACTGACTTTTTCAGTTGTGAATACTTCTTCGGCGGGAGTAAATGGTATGCTTATTTTTAATTCAGATGGCACTTTTTTCTATCAGCCCAATGCAAATTTTACAGGGATTGTAACTTTTGTCTATCAGGTCTGCGACCCCAGTAATCTCTGTTCGCAAGCAATAGTTACTATCAATGTACAAAGTCAGCCACCTGTGGCAAATGCTGATAACTTTACAATGGACGAGGATACTACTTTGCAAGAAAATGTATTGAGCAATGATACCGACCCCGATAGCCCCCCCAACGAACTATCTTGCAGTTTGGTAAATGGAAATACTGCTGTGCAAAATGGTAGTCTGACATTGCTACCTAATGGCAATTTTACTTATGTGCCTAATCGAAATTTTAATGGGGTAGTTCAATTTACTTACAGCGTTTGCGATTTGCAAAACAATTGTTCGCAAGCTGACGTGAGTATTACGATACGTCCTGTAAATGATGCTCCTGTGGCTCAAAATGACGAGTTTTCCACCAAACAAAGTCAGCCTATTTCTGCTTCTCTTGCTACAAATGATTTTGATGTAGATGGCGATAGGCTCAACTATCAAGCAGGTACATTTACAACTTCGGCACAAGGTACTATCAAAATTGAGCCTAATGGTTCTTTCACCTACACTCCCGCTTATGGTTTTGCAGGCACCGATTGTTTCGAATACACTGTATGTGATCCCCAAAATGCTTGTGCCAAAGCCAATGTTTGTATTGTAGTGCAAAATAGTGATAAAATTTTTATCCCCGAAGCCTTTTCACCCAACGGAGATGGTTTGTATGATACTTTTAAAATTGAAGGCATAGAAGAGAAAAAAGTAACCCTAAAAATTTTCAATCGTTGGGGGAATTTGGTCTATCAGAATGAAAATTATAAGAATGATTGGAACGGAACAGCTAACATAGGCTTACACACAGGCGAAAATCTGCCCGATGGTACTTACTATTATGTGATTGATTTCAATGATGGCTCAAAGCCTGTAAGTAGCTATTTGGTTATCAAGCGATGAAAGTTTTGTGTACTCAAAAACCTGATAGGTTTTTAAAACCTATCAGGTTTGATACACTAAAATTTAATTGTGATGTTTTTATACCCAAAGTATTTTCTTACTTTTGCCCAAATAGCTGTCCTACTTATGAACGAAGTGATTAGCCATTTACTTACTACCGAGTCGCTCATTGCGATTATTTCCCTGACACTTATGGAAGTAGTGCTTGGGATTGATAACATCATTTTTATTTCCGTGATTGCCAATAAGCTAGAAAAATCGCAACGCAAGAAAACTACCAACATCGGGCTAATCATTGCGATTATTCCTCGTGTATTTTTGCTTTTTTTGCTTTCTTTTATCATAGGGCTTACCAAGCCGCTTTTCCACTGGCAAATGCCACTCATTGACTACGATTTTCACCCCAGCGGCAGAGATTTGATTCTTTTAGCAGGAGGTCTTTTCCTTATCTACAAGGCTACTTCTGAAATTCATCACAAGTTGCAAGGGCACGAAGAGGTCATCAAGGCAGATGGCAAAGGCACCTCTCCTATTGCTGTAATTACTCAAATAGCGTTGTTAAATATTGTGTTTTCTTTTGATTCTATTCTGACGGCTATTGGTATGGTAGATGCTTCTAAACCCGAAAACTTATGGATAATGATTATAGCTGTAGTGCTTTCTATGGTGGTAATGATATTTTTTGCTAATCCTGTCAATAATTTTGTGGGCCGAAACCCTACCGTAAAAATGCTTGCTTTGGCATTTCTGGTAATGATTGGCACAGTACTCATTATGGAAGGACTAAAAAAGGAAATTTCTAAAGGCTATGTATACTTTGCGATGTTTTTCGCCTTGCTTGTAGAAATGCTTAATATGCGGATGGTAAAAAAAGCCCAAGCTGTTCGCTTGCGTATGCGATACGTAAAAGATATTGAAGAGGATAATGCCGCCGAATCGCAACTGATAAATACAGAAATGATACGCAAGCACCTCAACGTGAAACATCTCAAAGGCAAACCTGAACGAGAATGAATAAATTTGCTTTTTTTTTAGCCCTTGTTTTTCCTTTGGAGATAAAAGCCCAATTTTCTCGCAACGATAGTCTTTTGGGCTATCTGTCTCCTGCTCGAGCTTGTTATGATGTAAAACATTATGATTTACACCTACGCATCAACCCCGAAAAAAAGTTTATTTCAGGACAAAATACCATTACTTACTTGCTCAACGATGATACCCAAGAAATACAAATAGATTTAGCCCCAGAACTTTACATCAAAAAAATTTTACAAGGAAAAAAATCTTTGTCTTTCAAACGAGACGAAAGAGCCGTTTTTGTTCGTCTGCTCAAAAGGCAAAAAAAAGAAAGTTTAGACAAAATTACCATTATTTATGAAGGAAAGCCCCAAGAAGCTAAAAAAGCTCCTTGGGACGGTGGCTTTGTGTGGCAAACAGATAAACAAGGCAACCCTTGGATTGGCGTAGCCTGCCAAAACGTGGGGGCAAGCATTTGGTTTCCAAACAAAGACCACTGGGCAGATAAACCTGATAGTGTAACACTCACCTACGAAGTTCCCAAAGGGCTTGTAGCAGTAGCAAATGGAAATTTGGTGAAAATAGAAAACCTGACTGATGGCTATACCCGCTACGTCTGGAAAGTCAGTTATCCTATCAACAATTACAATATAACATTGAACGTTGCTCAATATGCCCATTTCGCAGATATTTACACCGCCCAAGATGGTTCCAAGCTATCAATAGATTACTATGTGTTGCCCGAAAATATAGAAAAAGCCCAAAAACACTTTCAACAGGTGAAGCCTATGCTTGCTTGTTATGAAAAACTCTTCGATAAATATCCTTTCTGGAACGATGGTTTTGCACTAATAGAAACACCTTATTTAGGTATGGAACATCAAGGGGCGATTGCCTATGGAAATCAATATCTGCAAGGATATCTAGGCGGCGACCTTACCAGTACAGGCATTGGTAAGCTCTTTGATTTTATTATTGTTCACGAAACTGGGCACGAGTATTGGGGAAATAGTGTTTCTGCCGACGACCGTGCCGAAATGTGGATACACGAAGCCTTCTGTACTTATACCGAAGCTCTCTACGTAGAATGTATGTGGGGAAAAGCCAAAGCCTATGCGTATGCCAATGGTTGGAAAAAAAACGTTCGAAATGATAAATCCATTTTGCCACCTCGCCATGTAAATCAGGAAGGCAGTAGTGATATGTATTTCAAAGGTGCTTTGATGCTACATACCCTGCGAAATATGATTGCTGACGATGGAAAGTGGTTTGCTTATCTGAAAGAGTTCTATCACAGCTTCAAAGGAAAATCTACAAATACTGATGAAGTAGTTGCTTTTTGGAGCAAAAAAACAAATATGGACTTGTATCCCTTTTTTATGCAGTATCTCAAATTTACGCAAATACCCACTTTCGAGTATAAAATGGAAGAAGGAAAATTGCAGTATCGTTTCAAGGCTGACGTAAAAGATTTTCGTATGCCTATTGTGGTAAAATTTGGCTCTACCGAAATGATACTCAATACTTCTACAGAGTGGCAAATTATTGTTTCGGATAGCCAAGACAGAAATAACTCGCTTTTTGATGAACCTTTTTCCGTTAGAACAGATTTATTCTTTGTAAATGTTCAAAAAAAATAATTCCTTACGGCTATGAAGTTGTATTTTCTCTTTGTTTTTTTAGCTTTCTTTGTGAATACTCAACTTTTCGCACAAAACAGTTGTGCTGATTGGCAAATAGAAGCCACTCCCAAAGAAGCTAAAATTGGCGATGTAGTTACAATTCGTTTCTTTGTAACTCCTAAACCCAATTGGTATGTTTATTCGTCTGATTTTGAGGAAGGCGGTCCTCAAGTAACCAAATTCAAATTCAGACCGAATGCTTCATATGCTTTGCTGGGCAATCTGGAAGCCATAGGTGCAGAAAAAAAGTACGATGATATTTTTGACATGGAAGTTCGTTTTTTCAAAAAGAAAGGTGAATTTCGGCAAAAAGTAAAAATTCTAAAAAAAGATTTTCAACTCGCAGGTACCATCGAATACCAAACTTGCTCAGATAAAACAGGGCAGTGCATTCCTTGTGAATATGACTTTAATTTCAGCAATCTCATTGTAAACATAAGCAATGACACCGAGAAAAAAAATGAAAATATCCAAGCCCAAAACAAAATTCAAACAGAAAATCATCCTCAAACAAAGCAAGAGTTAAATCCCGATAGCACAGAAAAAACTATTGTTCAGACTTCAAATACCGAAAATCAGGCAGGTAAAAGTAATCTGAAAACGGAAAATACTACCGCAACGCTAAAAAATACGCAAAAGCAAGACGGAGGAAGTATAGGGTTATTTGCTTTGGGAGCATTTTTTGCAGGTTTTTTGGCTTTGCTTACACCTTGTGTGTATCCGATGATACCCATGACGGTATCTATTTTTATGAAAGGTGATAAGCCCATCAATTTACAAACTGACTTTGCCGAGCAAGAAAAACAAATAAAAGCAAACCGCCGAAAAGCAATTATCAAAGCGATAATTTATGGCTTTTCTATTGTTTTTATTTATGGTATTTTGGGGCTTCTTACTTCGTTGGTTTTTGGAATTGAGTTCAACAACGATTTTAGTACCCACTGGATACCCAACCTCTTGTTCTTTGCAATTTTTATTTTATTTGGAATGTCTTTTCTTGGAATGTTTGAAATTATGCTTCCTAGCAGTTTTGTAAATAAAATTGACCGTAAGGCGGATGGAGGTGGCTATGGAGCAGTATTTTTTATGGCTTTCACTTTGGTTTTGGTATCTTTTTCTTGTACTGCACCTATTGCAGGTAGTATTATCTTGCTTTCGGTACAGGGGGAAGTCATAAAGCCTTTGGTAGGAATGGTAGCCTACTCGCTTGCTTTTGCTATTCCTTTCACCTTTTTTGCTCTGTTCCCTACAGCAATGAAAAGTTTGCCCAAATCAGGAGGTTGGCTCAACACTGTAAAAGTATTTCTAGGATTTTTAGAACTTGCCTTGGCGTTTAAGTTTTTGAGTACCGCCGATTTGGCTCACCATTGGGGTATTCTTAATAGAGACATCTTTTTAGCAATATGGATAGCCATTTTTGGGACACTTGCCTTGTATTTGTTTGGTTTTATCCAACTGCCTCACGATAGCAAAATAGAACGCCTTTCTGTTCCTCGCACTTTGCTAGCTATTTTAATTTCTGCTTTTACAATTTATATGTTACCTGGCTTGTGGGGAGCCAATCTGAAACTTTTAAGCGGTATCATTCCACCTGAAACTACCCAAGATTTTAGTTTAGATACACAAATTGAAAAAATTTCTTACAATTTAACCCCTTCTACCACAGATGACTTCCCCCAATCAGTCAAATATGGGGATTTTTTACACTTGCCTTATGGCTTAAAAGGTTTCTTTGATTACAAAGAAGGTATGGCTTATGCCAAAAAGGTGAATAAACCTGTTTTCTTGGATTTTACTGGGCACGGCTGTGCCAACTGCCGCAAAATGGAAGAATACGTATGGGTAAAACCCGAAATTCTTTCTATGCTCAAAAACGATTACGTGATTATTTCACTTTATACCGACGACAAAACCGAACTCCCTGAAAGCGAATGGGTTGTTTCTAAAATGGACGGGAAAGTGAAAAAAACCATCGGGAAAATCAATTTACATTTTGAAGCAGAGCGTTTTGGCAATATTGCTCAGCCTTATTATTGCCTTTTGGATACAGATGGCAATCTGCTTGTTAGCCCTCCCAAAGGCTACGAACCCGATGTAAAAGAGTTTGAAAAGTACTTGAAAGCGGGTTTAGAGGCTTTTAAGCGTACTAAAAAAGAAGCATCGTAAATTTAGACTTGCTATAAATTAGTTTTTGTGAGTAATTTTTTGAAACTAAATTGCAAACAAACTTGTCTTATTTTAAAAATTAAACATACCAAGTCATATGAAAGATGTAATGCGTTTGAAATCTTCTCTGAAAGAAGATGTAGAAAAAGCCCTCAATGCTCAAATTGCTATGGAAGCCTTTAATTCGGCTCATTACTTGGCAATGGGTTCTTGGTGCGATAGAAACGGCTACGATAACAGTGCAGAATATTTTTATAAGCAATCGGAAGAAGAGCGTGAGCATATGCTCAAAATATTTCGTTATGTAGCCGATATGGGTGGCACAGCTATCTCGCCTGATGTAAAAAATGTTCCTAATGACTTTGATTCTTTCAGAAGTGTTTTTGAAAAAGCACTCGAATCGGAGGTAGAAACAAGTCTTGCCATCAATCGCCTTATTGATGTATGTCGTAAAAATCACGATTATATGACTGAAAAGTTTTTGCACTGGTTCTTGCAAGAGCAAATTGAAGAAGAGTTCAAAGCTCGCCGTGCCTTAGAACTTTTTGATGTAATCGGTGAAGAAGGTGTAGGTAGGTTTATGATTGATGAAGAAGTTACCAAAATCAAATACGAGGGCTAAAAACAAGGGCAAATGCAAATTTGCCTTTTTTTAGCTCGTTTTTTCCAACAAAGCCATAAAAAAGCCGTCAAATCCATATTCAGAAGGCAAGAGGTGCTTGCTTTCAAGAAGTCGAAAGTTTTTATTTTGCATCAGAAAGTTATTTACTTGTTTTTCATTTTCCGAAGGCAATATGCTACATGTAGCATATACCAAAAAACCTCCTTTTTTGAGCATCTGTGAATATTGCTGTAAAATCTGTTTTTGTTTTTCCTGCACTTCTGCTATAAATTTTTCTGATAATTTCCATTTTGCATCGGGATTGCGACGAAGCACCCCCAAACCACTGCAAGGTACATCTAAAAGCAGTTTATCTGCCGAATTGGCTAATCTTTTGATAGTTTTATTGCTTTCAATAAGGCGAGTTTCTACAATATTTACGCCATTGCGTTTAGCTCGTTTTTTGAGTTCGGCAAGTTTCCACTCTTCGGTATCCATTGCGATAATTCTGCCTTTGTTTTGCATTATGCTTGCCAAGTGTAGAGTTTTTCCGCCTGCACCTGCACAAGCATCTACGATGCGTTCGCCTGCTTGTACTCGCAAGAAATGAGCAATTGCTTGCGAGCCTACATCTTGTATTTCAAAATAGCCTTGTTTGAACAAAGGATTTTGAAAGATATTTTGCCTTGCAGTCAAAATCAGAGCATCGGGGCTATGTGGAGTAAATTTTGTCTCAATTTTTTGCTCTTGCAATAGTTTTTGAAGCTGAAAGGCAGAGATTTTGAGTGTATTAGCTCGCAAGACTACTTCGGCGGGTGTATTGAGTGCTTTGAGTTCTTTTTCCCAAGCGTCTTTTCCAAGTTCTTGCTCACCCAGCTCATCCAGCCAATCTGGAATAGCATACAAAACGGCTCTTTCACGAATATTTGCGACTTTTTGCTCAATTTCTTTCAGAGAAAGATTTTGCCATTCTTGCCAAGTAGGAACATTTTTATACTGTAAAAGCAAATGCACCCCTAAAACTTGCCAAAAAACACTGTTTTCATAGTTAGAATCATGTTCGTCATAAGTTTCATTCGCCAAAAATAGTAACTTTCGCCACCAACGCACTATTTCATAAGTATTTTCGGCAATAAATGCTCTATCTCTTGCCCCCCATTTCGGATTACTTTTGAGCAGTTTTTCTAAAACTTTATCGGCATACTGCTTTTGGTTGAAAATGGCTTGCAAGGCTAAAACTACTGCTTCGCAAAGATTGCGATGAAGTTTCATAATGTTTGAAAGTTTAGATGAGCTTTGAGAAGCCCACCCTGAAAAGTATTTAAAAAAAGCGTTATTTCTTTTTGGAAGGGGGGTATTTTTTCATGTTTTCTTCTGCCGTAGGTTGTATGTACTTGGGCGGATTGCTGTTTCGGCGAGCTACAATAAGGCTTGCTCCGTCTGTTTTCCAATGATAGCCATAACGAAAATCAATTTTCTTGACTTTGCTACTGTCTTTGAAAGCATCGCGTAGGTCGGGTTGGTACGTGTAGCTACCGAAATCGGCAATCGGACGCGAATATTTGCCATAAAGTTGTATATCCCAGTTGCCTGCGGCAAGAAAATCGCGATATGGCACACCTGTATCATCTTGGAAAATGATACTCGTATCTTCCAAAAGAATTTTCTTAATTATCTGAAAATTAGGGTTGAAAAGCACATAAGAGGCTGATTTCAAATATCCTACTTTATTGGGGAAGCTGCGAATGAATTTATCAAATTGAGGCTTTTTCACAAGAGCAAAATCGCTGACATCACCCCAAAAATAGTAAATTTTTTGCGTTGTTTTGCGATTTTTGTTTTTTATCTCAAAAAATAGCCCAAAATAGGTTGTATCAGGCTTGGAGTTATAAATATCCTTGAAAATGGGTTTGGCATCTTTATCTATACCTACCCTTTGGATATTTACAATTTCATTGCCTGTGCGAGCTAAAAATACACACATGAGGGGAGCAACTCCATTGGCACGCCGATACAAATCTGAACCCATATAGCTGGTAATAAAATAATTACGAGCAAAAATATCTTCCAAAGCATTCCGAACATCAGTAAAATAGGCATTGATAAATTTATTGTCTTTGGCATACAAATCTTTTTCTAAGAGCCCAGGCATTTCCAAGCCAAACATGATGAAATTATCTGCATTCGGAAAAAGATTGTAGGCATTGAGAATATCAGGACCGCTGAACGGATAAAATACCGTAACGCCTTCTTTGTTCATATCAGCAAGTTCTTTATCTCGCCAAGGGCGAATTTTGCTCAAATATTGGTTTTCTAAATTTTCCCAACCTTTATTGAAGGCTTCTTGATGTTTTTTGAATATATCGCTATTGATAATTCTGCTATATTTTGTAGTATCTTGGGGTATAAGAGCCGCCAAAACTTCGGCTTGGCTGGTAGCGAGCCTATCAATCTGAATAGGTTTTTCCTCTACTTTCTGAACTTGGCTACTACTGCCCTCCTGTTTTTTAGGGCTATCTTTTTCCTTGCAAGCAAACGTAAGTAAAGTAGTTGCACAAATGGCAATCAGACCTAAATACTGCATATCTTGTTTTATTTTTGAAAAACCTTGCGAAAGTAAAGTTTTTTTGAATATCTTACGCTCGAAAGCTGAAAAAAATCTTTTATTTTGCGAAGTTCTACTTGCTAAATACCCGAAAATATGCCTACTATCAAAGCTAATAATCCTGCTCTTTGTTCTTGGATAGAAGTTCCTGTGCAAAGTGATTTTCCTATTCAGAATATTCCTTTTGGTATTTTTTCTTTTGAAAATAGTACGCCACGAGCTTGCACACGCATAGGCGATACAGTCATAGACTTGAGCGTGCTTATGGAGCAAGGCTATTTGGATAGTCTACGATTGCCCGATGCTTCTGTGTTTCATGCCGAAACACTCAACGATTTTATTGCTTTGGGCAAACCTTTTTGGCGTAAAACACGCAATTTGCTTTCTTCACTTTTTCAGAAAGAAAATGAAACTTTGCAAAAAGATAAAGAAACGCAAAAATTAGCTTTTTACAATGTTAAAGACGTACAAATGCACTTACCCGTGCATATTGGCGATTACACCGATTTTTATTCCAGCAAAGAGCACGCTAGCAATGTTGGTTCAATGTTCAGAGATCCGAAAAATGCACTTTTGCCCAATTGGTTGCATTTGCCTGTGGGTTATCACGGCAGAGCTTCGTCTATTGTGGTTTCGGGTACGCCTATTTATCGCCCCAAAGGGCAAGTAAAATCTGCTGATGCCGAAAAGCCTTATTTTACCCCTACCAAACTTTTAGATTTTGAATTGGAGGTTGCTTTTATTATTGGTAAAGAAAGCCAACTTGGCGAAAGTATTAGCACTGCCGAAGCCGAAGATTATATTTTTGGATTGGTACTTTTCAACGATTGGTCGGCAAGAGATATACAGCAATGGGAATATGTACCACTGGGACCTTTTTTAGCAAAAAACTTCGCCTCAACTATTTCACCTTGGATTGTAACTCTTGATGCTCTGGAGCCTTTTCGTGTAGCTTCGCCCAAGCAAAAACCCGAAGTACTCGACTATTTGAAGTTTAGGGGTAAAAAAAGCTATGATATTCATTTGGAGGTATATTTGAAGCCTGAAAATGCTCAAAAAGAAACACTTATTTGTCAGAGCAATTTCAAGTATATGTATTGGAATATGTGTCAGCAATTGGCTCATCATACTATCAATGGGTGCAATGTACGTGTAGGCGATATGTGTGCTTCGGGCACTATCAGCGGCAAAGAGCCTAATTCTTATGGTTCGATGCTTGAGCTTACTTGGAAAGGTACAAAGCCGCTCAAACTTGCCGATGGCTCAGAGCGAAAATTTATTGAAGACGGAGATAGCGTAATTATTCGGGGCTTTGCTGAAAAAAATGGCATTAGAATTGGCTTCGGCGAGTGTGAAGGAACAATTTTGCCTGCCAAGCAATAAAAACACTGTTGGGAAAAGTGTTACAAAAATAAAACTCCCGATGTTTCATCGAGAGTTCTGAAAAACTATTCGTAAAAAGCTCTGAATGTTTTTCTACTTTGAGCTATTTCTCGCAAGCGAGCCGTAGGTCGGAAACGTTCGCCGTAAGTATCGGCAAGTCTATCGGCTTCTTTTACGAAATTTTCTACACCAACATAATCAATGAAAGACAAAGCCCCTCCCGTATAAGGCGGAAAGCCCCAAGCCAAAATAGAACCTACATCAGCATCGCGAAGTGTTGTAACAACATTTTCCTCAAAACATTTGACGGT
Organism: uncultured Cytophagales bacterium; assembly: GCA_938002655.1. Taxonomy (GTDB): domain Bacteria; phylum Bacteroidota; class Bacteroidia; order Cytophagales; family Thermonemataceae; genus Raineya. The sequence continues at coordinate 42,090 of CALLAC010000011.1, read as the reverse complement.
TTCAATTACTTGTCGGTACAGAATACGCTTTTTAAGTTCTTCAATATCAGGTTGAGCAGGTGCAGGCGGGAAAATCTCTTTCAAGCCGCTCCAAAGACGCTTGGGCTCATCTTCGGGATATTCATAAAACCCTTTTTTGGCTTTTTTACCTACCCTGCCAAGTTCTTCTACGAATTTTTTCACGACTCTGCCGTCAGGCGTATCGGTAATCTTAATTCCTGTATCTTTTTCGGTTTGTAGGTAAATCTTGTACATCAAATCAAGAGAAACTGCATCGGAGACATCAAGCCCACCCACAGGCATACCTGCCGCTTTTCCTGCGGCTTCAATGAGGGCAGGGGCAACGCCTTCGGAAAGCATCGTAATACTTTCGGCAGTGTAAGTGCCAAATACTCTTGAAGTGTAAAACCCACGGCTATCATTGACTACAATGGGCGTTTTCTTGATTTTTTTCACATAATCAATACTTACTGCCAAAGCATAAGGCGAGGTTTTCTTGCCCATAATAATTTCTACGAGCATCATTTTGTCCACAGGCGAAAAGAAATGCAAACCAATAAAGTTTTCAGGGCGTTTGGAGGCTTCGGCAAGTCCTGTGATAGGTAAAGTAGAAGTATTGGAGGCAAAAATAGCTTTTGGGCTCAAAAAGGCTTCTGTTTCTTGGGTAACCTGGTTTTTGAGTTCTCGGTTTTCAAAAACGGCTTCAATAACCAAATCGCAACCTTGCATATCTTGGGCGGAAGCTGTGGTATGGATACGAGCCAAAATCTCTTCGGCTTGTGCTTGCGAATATCTACCTTTTTCCATTTCCTTTTTAAGCAAATTGCGAGAATAGTCTTTGCCTTTTTCGGCGTTTTCTAGGCTTATATCTTTAAGCACTACTTCAATGCCTGCTGTTGCACTTACATAGGCAATGCCTGCACCCATCATACCTGCTCCTAAAATACCTACTTTTTTCACATCGGCAGTAGGAATATCTTTGGGGCGAGCCGCTCCTTTATTGGCTTCGTTCATTGCAAAAAAGAGTGTTCTTATCATATTTTTTGCTTCGGGGGTTTGGCTGATACGAGCAAAATGTTTAGCTTCTATCATCAAGCCATTATCCACCGAAACTTGTAAGCCTTCGTATACACACTCCATAATAGCTTGTGGGGCGGGGTAGTTGCCTTGTGTTTTGCTTTGCAAAAGAGCTGTTCCTGCAATAAACGTTTGTACGCCTTTGGGCGATTGCACATTGCCACCAGGAACTTTGTAGTTTTGCATACCTACCACATTGCCTTTTTTATCAATTTCGTCCCAGGGCTGTAAAGCACGAGGATTAGCCAAAATCCAATTTTTAGCTTTTTCCAAAAGTTCATCTTTGCTTTGGGCGAGTTCGTTGATAAGCCCTTCTTTCAAGGCACGTTCTGGGTTGAGCTTTTTACCTTCTAAAAGCAAGGGCAAGGCTTTTTCGATGCCAATCATACGAGGGAGGCGTTGTGTACCGCCTCCACCTGGGAAAAGCCCTATCAATACTTCGGGTAAGCCAATTTGTATTTTGCTATCGTTTAGAGCGATACGATAGTGGCAAGCCAAACACAATTCATAGCCTCCGCCGAGTGCTGTTCCATTGATAGCGGCTACTACGGGTTTTTTACAAGTTTCATATTTTCTAAAAACTTTGTGCAGATAGCTTATCATTGCATAGCTTTGCTCCAAAGAAGCATTTTTAAGTAGCATATTCAGGTCAGCACCTGCTACAAATTCCTTTCTGTCGGAAGTAATGATGATACCTTTCACATTGGTATCGTTGATAGCCTTATCGATGGCTTTGTCAAAGGCTTTAATAGAATCTTCATTGAGAACGTTCATTGGGGCGTTTTCCATATTGAACGCAATGGTAGCAATTTGGTTTTCTACATTGTAGCGAATCATAAGCATTAGTTTTTGGGTGTTAAACGTTTCTAGTAAAATTTTGTTTGCATTCGTTTCAGATTTGTATTTGTCCATCTTTTATCAAGAGGCTTCTATCTGCCATTTGAGCAAGGGTATGGCTGTGCGTAACTATGACAAAGGTAGTTTGAAACTTTTCACGAATTTGAAAGAAAATGCGGTGCAATTGTTCGGCATTGTGGCTATCCAGATTGCCGCTAGGTTCATCTGCAAAAATGACTTCTGGCTTATTGATTAAAGCACGAGCTACGGCAATTCTTTGGCACTCTCCGCCCGATAGTTCGCCGGGCAGATGTTTCATTCTTTCTGCTAATCCCAGCATTACGAGCAATTTTTCAGCTTCTTGATACGCATCTTGGCTTTTTTTACCTGCCAGTAAGGCAGGTAAAGCTACATTTTCTTGTGCTGTAAATTCGGGCAAAAGGTTATGAAACTGAAATACAAAGCCAATTTTAGCATTACGAAATTGTGCAAGTTTCTTATCGGAGAGTTTTTGAATTGCTTCGCCTGCAATATAAATGCTACCTGAATCGGCTTTATCCAAAGTGCCTAATATATGCAAAAGGGTGCTTTTTCCTGCACCCGAAGCTCCTACGATAGTCACAATTTCGCTTTTTTTTATTTGCAAGCTAATGCCTTTCAGCACTTGCAATTTGCCATAACTTTTGAAAATATTTTCTGCGATAATCATTTTTTACTTGAAATATTTTTCATCAATAGAAAGATATTTGGTAGGGGCAAAGCCTGTTCGTGGAATTTGGCTAATCCTATCTATTAAAGCACGAGCTTTGTTAGCTCTATCAGACTTGCTCTGATTGACAATAAGTTTGATAAGTTTGATAAACAAAGCCGCCGCCGCACATTGCTGTTTACCTATCATACGAATTTGCCTTTGTATGCTACCGAGCAGTTGGGTGAGCAGTTCATTTTCTTTATTGATAGCATATTGCAAAGCTAAAATCAATTTTACTTCAATAAGAGCTAGAGGATATTTCTTGATAGAAACATCATTGAGCAAATTATTGAGCAAGCGAGCCGCTTCTTCGTGCCTTTCGGCATAATGGCATCCCAACGCCCGATAAACCACATAGCTCACGTAGTTGGGTGTATCTTGGGTATCCATTTCTATATCTTCAAAAATGTGAATATTTTCGGCATAAAGATCTTTTTGCAAGCCCAAACGTAATGCTCTTTCAATTTTAGTAAAAAGAAAACGAGCAGGGAAGGTGTAAATAGTATAACTAGAAAGAAGCGTACTGATGGAATCATTGACTTCGTCGTAGTAATCTTCGGCTTTGCGGTACAGCTTGTAGTTATTGTAATATTCAAGTTTTAGGAACTCAAACACAATTTTGAGATGATGGTAAATGGTATCCATCGGATACATACCAAAAATTCTTTCTACTTTGGCAATAGTATTTTCAATGGCTTCTTCGTCCATTGAATCTTTTCCTTCTACAAAAAGCAAATGAAAAATACCAACGCAACTTTGATACACAAACAAGCGGTGCGAATTGTAAAGATTACGGATAGATTGAAGTTCTTTGTGAATAAGTGTAAGTTCGAGTTTTTCGGTTTCGTTGCCCGAAAAGAAAAAACTACCAAACTTACGGAAGTATTCGGTGATGAGCGTTTCGGCTTTATCCACCGAAAGCATATAGGCAACATGCTTGTTGTAAAGTTGGGAATAAGTGAAGTAGTCGGAAGTGTGAGCGTGAAGTCTTTTAAGTGTTTTATAGACAATAGTAAGTTCGTTGGAAAGGTCGTAATCTATTAGTTCTTTTTCAAGTTTTTTGAGCGTAGCTATTACAATAGTTCTTTTTTTGGTAAAAATAATTTCAGGGATATTGGCAACTTTTTTGAGCAAATTGGCACGCGGGTTTTCTACTTGCTCTAAAAGATATTCTTCTATACGCTGATTCAGGCGAGAGCGGAGTGTGTAATAGGCATTGCTATTCACATCTAAACGCTCCATAATTTGCGAGTCAGACATTTTTTCTTGATAAAGCATTTGCAGTAAATAGGCTGACTTTTCTGCATTACTTTCCATTAAGTTATTGAAAATCACTTCAAAGTCTTGTTTGGTAAGTTGTTTAATGATGTTTTTTAGTTTTGCCATTGTTCAATAAACTTTTTGCGTACAATGATAGAGAAAAAGATTAGAAAAAGCAAAAAAAATTACATAAAAATTACATAATTTTACCTTTAAGTAACGAAAATTTATGCTAAAAGTTGTGTGAATTTTAATCTTTACTTTTGCTTTGCCTAGTGTGTTACAAGCACAAAAAGTATATGAAACTAAATATGCTTTGCGAGCAGATATCAAGGTATTTGTTTTCAGATATGAAAATTAGACAGATTTGAAGGTGTACAGGGTGCAACACGAAAGTCAAGCAGATTTGAAAGTATTTTTTGTAAGAGTAGGTTGGTGCTTATTTATTGAGACAAGGATTTATGTAGCCAAAAATGCTTTGATAAGTTTGATAGTTTGCGGAATGGCTTCAAGATTAAGAGTGTGTCCTACGTTAGGTATTTCCTGATAAATGGCTTGGGGCATAGCTTTTACAATTTCTTGGTGCATTTCGGGCGTGCATAGAATATCTTCTTCTCCACAAATCACAAGTGTAGGGATTTGAATTTCTTGCAAATAAGAACGGAAATCTTCGCTGATAGCGGTGGCTGTCATGAGTTTAGAGAGGCGGTCGATGCTTAAATCGTTGCTGATACGGAGTTGTTTAAGTGTTTCAATAGGAATAAGCGGATTTTGGAAATAGTGTTGCCCAAGCACAAAAGGAAGCATTACATCGAGCATTAAAGGATATCCGCCTGCTTGCAAGGCTTTCTGCCAGGCATCGCCTACGGCATCAAAAAAAGGAGTTTTGTGTGCAAAGGTAGCCATAAGAACTGCTTTGTAAATATTTTCAGGAAAGTAGTACATCAAACGCATTACTACTGCTCCTCCATACGAGATGCCAATGGGTACAATCTTTTTACTTTGCAAATTTTGTAAGAGATGGTGGAGGTCTTCGGCATGCTCTTTGAAAGTTCTAAACTGCGAAGGATTATCCGATTGCCCCTGAAACATTAAATCTACAAGTAAAATTCTATAATTTTCGGAAAAAGCGGGTAAATAAGCCTGCCAAGCTATTGTAGATTGCGAAAGACCGCCCAGAAATACAAGGGTAATTTCTGCATTGGTATTTCCGTGTAGCTCGTAATACAAATAGTTGCCGCAAGGAAGTTGGTGTTTCATAGATAAGTATCCAAATTTAGCCAAAAGCCAAATGTAAGCAAAATTTACATTTTATACTTTTTTCTTTGTTAATTTTTTGTTAAGTTTAGGAAGTTGAAAATTTAACATAAAATTAACATTGAAATTACTTGTTACCATATTGCTTTACACAGCTATTTTTATGGAGGCTTTTTCGCAAGAGCTGTCTTGGAAGCAATTATGGGCATTTTCTCAGGCTTTTACTTCTGATGAACAAGTAACAAATTGGCAAAAAAAGTTAGAAAAAGATGCTCAAAGACTTTATCACAAACGGCTACGCTTCAAGAGTGAAAAGGCATTTTTGAGACATTTATTCCACTTTTTGCATCAAAAGTATTTGAAAACTTACGAAAAAAATGCCTCTTGGCATCATATTTTTCAGAATGGTACTTACAATTGCGTAGGTGGAGTGGCTCTTTTTGCTTATTTTCTTGAAAAAACAGGTTTTGTCTGTCAGATACATGAAACAAATAATCACGTTTTTTTGTGTGCAATTGGCGAAACAGGGGAGGTTTTTATGATAGAAACAACTGCATTCTTTTCAGAAGGTTTGCTTTCAGATAACTTACGAATTGAGGATTTGGCTTATCTTTCAATCATTTCTTTGGAAAATCTTGTGGGTATCTTTTATTACAATGAGGCTGTAAAAGCATATACAGATGAAAACTTTGTGGCTTCGCTTTCCTTTGCCAACAAGGCTTATCAGTTTTATCCTTGTTTGCGAAACAAAGAAATATTTGCTTTGAGTAAAGAAAAGCTGGAAAAGCAAGTGGTGTATCTGCCAAAATAAAAACATTTTTTGTAGGTTTTGCAAAAAATGTTTAACTTTGCCCCAATTAAATCGCTTTTATATGCAAGCAAGTCTTTTGTTTTTAGGATTACAGCCCACCGAGATTTTTCTTATAGTATTCGCTTTGCTACTTCTTTTTGGTGCAAAGAAAATCCCTGAACTGGCACGTGGGTTGGGGCGTGGTATTCGCGAATTTAAAGATGCAACCAAAGAAGTGAAAAAGAATATTGAAGAAGAAATTTCCGAAACCCCCACCAAAGAAAAATAAATTTTTCAACAAGCCAATTTTTTAGAGGCAGTTTGCCACAAGCAAATTGCTTTTTTGTTTTGAGAATAGTACTTTTTAGCTATTTTGAACTTTTTCGGCTCTTGAAAATAAAAGTCTGTGTGCTTTCGTTATATTTGCGTTCCAAAGTTTACTAAATCATACAGAAATGAATAAAAATCTGCTATTATTGTTTGTTTTGAGCTTTATTTGTTTGGGTGCAATTGCTCAACCCGATAGATGGCAACAGCGTGTCCAATATACTATGGAAATAGATATGGACGTGCAAACCAATCGTTTCAAGGGTAAGCAAAAATTAGTTTATTTCAACAATTCGCCAGATGTGCTTGATAAAGTTTTTTATCACTTATATTTCAATGCTTTTCAGCCTAATAGTTTAATGGACGTTCGCTCGCGTACTATTGCAGACCCCGATGGGCGTGTGCGTGATAGAATCTCTAAGCTTAAAGCAAATGAAATAGGTTATCAGAAAGTTCTTTCACTCAAACAAGATGGAAAGCCTTTGCAATACAAAGTAGAAGGTACAGTTTTGGAGGTAGAACTTGCCAAGCCTATCGCCCCCAAATCGCAAGTAGTTTTTGAAATGGATTTTGAGGCACAAGTGCCTATTCAAATCCGCCGTACAGGTAGAGATAATGCCGAAGGTGTGCGTTATTCTATGGCTCAATGGTATCCTAAAATGGCTCAATACGACTATCAGGGCTGGCACGCTCATCCTTACATTGGTAGAGAGTTTTATGGAATTTTTGGCGATTTTGATGTAAAAATCAGCATAGACTCTTCGTATATGGTGGCGGCAACGGGCATTTTGCAAAATCCGCAAGAAATAGGCAAAGGTTACGATACCAAAGGTAAACCTGTAAAGCGTCCTAGTTCGCCCAAACTTACTTGGCACTTTAAAGCCAGTAATGTTCACGATTTTGTTTGGGCGGCAGACCCTGCGTTTCTGCATACCATTCGCAAAGAAGCTGATTTGCCCGAAATGCATTTTTTTTACAAAAATGAGCCACAAATCGTAGAAAAGTGGAGAGAACTGCCCAACTATATGGTTCGCTTTTTTAGAATTATGAACGAAAAATTTGGAAAATATCCTTATGAACAATTTTCATTTATTCAGGGAGGTGATGGGGGAATGGAATACCCTATGGCAACGCTCATTTTAGGCAGACACAAAGAAATGGCAGGGCTCGTAGGAGTAGCTGTGCATGAAGCCGCTCACAATTGGTTTTATGGCGTTTTAGCAACCAACGAAAGTTTGTATCCTTGGATGGACGAAGGCTTTACTACATTTGCCGAAGATTATGTAATGGCTGAAATAATGGGTATCAATAAAGAAAATCCTCATATTGATAGCTATCGCAGTTATTTTGCACTTGTAAAAGCAGGACAAAACGAGCCGCTGAGCACTCATGCCGACCACTACCGCACTAATAGAGCTTATAGTGTAGCAAGCTACTCGGCAGGTTCGATTTTCTTGAATCAGTTGAGTTATATTATCGGAAAAGAGGCTTTTGAAAAAGGAATGCTACACTACTTTAATACATGGAAGTTCAAACACCCTAATCCGAATGATTTTGTACGTATTATGGAGCAAGTTTCAGGCTTAGAATTGGACTGGTACAAAGAGTACTGGATTTACACTACCAAAACTATTGATTATGGCATAAAAGCTGTAAATAAAATGGGAAGTGAAACCGAAGTAATCTTGGAACGTAAAGGCGAAATGATAATGCCTATCGATGTATGGGTTAGCTACAAAAATGGCAAGAAAGAAATCTATAACATACCTTTGGATTTGATGAGAGGGGAAAAGAAAGAAAGCATCAACAACATTCCTCTGATTTTACTTTCAGACTGGGGCTGGACTTATCCCGAATATACTTTTAAAATCCCTGCCAACTTTGATGATATTGAAAAAATTGAAATAGATGCTACCGAAAGAATGGCAGATGTAGATAGAGCTAATAATGTGTATCCCTTTAAGAGTATTTCTTTGAAAGGCGAAAAGAAAAATTGATAAGTAATTTTCTGGCGGGCACAAATATTCTTTGCGGGTATTTGTGCTTTTTTGTTTGGCAAATTCAGTTTAATTTGTAAATTGCCATGCAAAAAGAAAAAATCAAAAATTATGGCTCTTGTAGAACTTTTGATGCCCAAAATGGGCGAAAGCGTAATGGAAGGAACTATCCTGAACTGGCTCAAAAAAGTTGGCGATAAAGTAGAACAAGACGAATCTATTTTGGAAGTTGCTACTGACAAAGTTGATACCGAAATCCCTTCTACCCACGCAGGAGTATTGAAAGAAATTCTTGTGAAGGAGGGAGATGTAGTGCAGGTAGGCAAACCCATTGCTATCATCGATACAGCAGGAGGTTCTGACGAGCCTATGTCAGGCCCTGAAATAGAAGTAATTGCTAACCAAATTGCCGAAATTTCTGAAAAAATACAGGCTCAACCTGTAAGTAGCGAAGGGCGTTTTTATTCGCCTTTGGTGCTTAGCATTGCCAAAGAAGAAGGTATTTCAATGATGGAATTGGAAACCATCCAAGGTACAGGGCAAGAAGGCAGAGTTACTAAAAATGATATTTTAGCTTATGTAGAAGCTAAAAAATCGCAAAAAATAGCTCCACAGCCCCAATTTGTTGAAGCTAAAAAAGATATTTTTGTACAAGAAAAACCCATCGTAGAAGTAAAAGCAAGTGAGCCCGTACAAGAAACGAAGCCCATAGAAACGAAGAAAACCTCTACACCTGTGCCTATTTACGAAGGTGATGAAATTGTAGAAATGGATAGAATGCGGAAAATCATTGCCCAAAGGATGGTAGAATCTAAACATACAGCTCCTCATGTTACTTCTTTTGTAGAAGCTGATGTAACCAATCTGGTGTATTGGCGTAGAAAAGTGAAAGATGAAATGCTGCAACGAGAAGGCGAAACGCTTACCTTTATGCCCATGTTTGTAGAGGCTATCGTAAAGGCTCTCAAAGATTATCCAATGATGAATATTTCTGTGGATGGTGATAAAATTATCAAACGGAAGCAAATCAATATCGGAATAGCAGTGGCTTTACCTAATGGCAATCTGATTGTCCCTGTTGTCCATAATGCCGACCAACTTAATTTGGTAGGGCTTACCAAGAAAATCAATGATTTGGCTCGTAGAGCAAGAGATAATAAGCTCAAACCTGATGAACTTGTGGGGGGCACTTACACAGTTTCTAATGTTGGCTCTTTTGGTAATGTTTTGGGTACGCCTATCATTATGCAACCTCAGGTAGGTATTTTGGCTTTGGGAGCTATACGCAAAATTCCTGCTGTGATAGAAACTCCTTTCGGTGATACTATTGGCGTAAGACATAAAATGTTCCTTTCTCATTCTTACGACCATCGTGTAGTAGATGGGGCTCTGGGCGGAATGTTTGTCAGACGTGTGGCTGATTATCTGGAAGAGTTTGATTTGAACAAGAGCCTGTTTTAGCTCTTTGGCAAAATAAAGCGATAATTTTACTTGTAATGAAGTTATCGCTTTGCTGTTCTGTGAAGTGCACATATAAAAACTAAAAAAAACACAGAAACCGCTTTCTTTTGGGCTTGCCAAGTTTTTTTTCGGTATAAGGTTGCAGTTGAGGAAGCATTTTTTCTTTGGGATAGCCAAGTTGATACGCCGCAAGAACATCTTGATGATACTCTTGCGGTGTTTTGTTGAGTAAGAATTTCAGTTCTGCTACTCGGTAATGGTTTTCGGGGTTTTTCTCATCTTGTTGAGCTAAAAAAGTATAGTCGGAAAGAGCTTCCTCGTAGCGTTTGAGCTGGTAGTATAAAAATGCTCTTTGTTGAAAGTAAGATAAATCTTTGCTATCTAGGGCAATGGCTTGTTGTGTATCTTGCAGAGCTTTAGAAAATTTTTTTTGCAAAATGTAATAATTAGCCCTCTCAAAGTACCATTCGGGATTATCCTTATTCAAACTTATAGCTTTGCCAATAGCTTCTATAGCCTTAGGATACTGCTTGAGCTGAGCAAGGCTATATGCATACAAGCTATAATCTTGAGCTGTAATTTTTTTCTTATCAGGCTGTTTGGAAAAATACACTTGCCACGCTTCGGTACTGGCTTGGTCTTTGCCTTGCTTAAATAAAATCTCGGCTTTGAGCTTATAGGCTTTCCAAAAACGAGGATTGAGAGCAAGTGTTTTTTTTACATCTTCCAAGGCCTCTTTCCACTCTTCTTGCATAGCCCAAAAATTAGCCCTCAAAAAATAGATATCAGCATCGTCGGGTTTGAGTTCTACGGCTTTCTGATAGGCTTTGGCGGCATTTTTTTTCTTGCCTAATTCTTTGTAAGATTCTGCTAAATACACATACAAGGAAGCTTCTTGCAGGCTATCTTTGGGAACTGTCTCTTCAAATTTCTTAAAAAAATTTAAGGCTTTATCGTAATGTTTTAAGCCAAACCAACTCACCCCTAAATACAAATCGTGTTCGCTATCTTTGTAACCCAGACTATCGGCGATAAGCAAATCTTTAAGAGCATTTTCGTATTTCTTGAGCTGAACCCAAGATTTTGCTCTTTTGAAATAAACTTCTGCTCTGTTTGAGTCTGCCTTGATAGCTTTATCGAACCAAGCAATAGCATCAAGATAATTAGATACCTCCCACTCGGCTTCGCCTTGTTCTATCCATAGCTGTATCTGCTCATTTTTAGTTTTTTTCTGAGCAAAAGCAAGATTTGTACTTACAAGTATAAAGCAAAATAAAAAATATGAAAGCTTCGTAAAAAACATAAATCGGCGGCATTTCTGAAATGCTAGTATGCAAAAAAAGTGCAAATCTGTAAAACTTGCTAAACAATTCGCTCAAAAATATTACTTTTTTCTGTAATCGTTTTACCAACATATTGAGCATTTTGAACTAACAGAGTTTGTGGGTAAGTGAGTAGTTTTGAAAGATCTTTTTTTCAGGAGCTAATGAAAAAGACATATGCCTTTGTAGAAAGAAAACTATAAAAAAATCGCAAAAAACTTGCATGATAGTTTTTTTTATCCTAAATTAAAAGCCTCTTCCTGAAAATAAACCATAACTTTATCATCAATGAAAATAATAGTACCTTTACTCAGTTTGCTTTTGCATGGCTTATTATTACTTGCCCAAGAACAAGAGCCTGTGGTTATTGCCGAAAAATTTGAAAAAATACAAGTAGGAAAGAAGTATTTACGAATTTTTAAGGATAGCACTACTTATATGACTATCAAAGAGGTCTTACAGAATATCGATAAATTTTTGCCGCCTAATGAAGAAAGCCCTAACTATGGATACAGCAAAGCGGCTTTTTTTGCAAAATTTCAGCTTCAAAATCCGCATCGTTTTGAAAAAGAGATTTTTATAGAAGTAGATTATCCTATATTAGATGAAGTTCGTTTTTATGTTTTTAATGAAAATGGAGAAATAGTAAAAGAAGTACAAACAGGAGATTGGAAGCCGTTCGAACAGCGAGATTTGAAAACTAGAAATTTTGTTTTCCGAGTAAATTTGCCTGCTTTCAGCAATTATAATGTGCTGATACGTATCAAAAACGATAGTACGGTTGCTTTTCCTGTGTATGTATGGCAACCCGATAAGTTTATCCAGGCAGAAAGCCTTTCAATGTGGTTTTTTGGTATTTATTATGGAATAATGATAGTAATGTTGATTTACAATTTATTTATTTACAGCGTACTCAGAGAGAGAAATTACTTGTTTTATATTTTCAATATTCTGGCAATCTTACTTTTTCAGCTTACTTTCAATGGTATTGGCTTTCAATTTTTGTGGAGCAATTTTCCCGACTTCAATCGTTTTAATATGCCAATAGCGGCAAATTTGCTCATTATCGGTGGAATTGCCTTTTCAAGAGATTTTTTGAATACAGCTACCAAGCAAAAAGTGTTAGATAAAATTCTATTGATACTGATAGGCATTTCTTTGATAGGACTGATTCTATCTTTCGTACTTACACAGCGTATTGTTCTACGGATTGCTACATTTTTTGTTTTACCCAGTTGTTTAGCTCTTTTGTATGGAGGCTTTTCTTCGCTCAAAGCAGGTTTTCGCCCTGCACGCTTTTTTGTAATTGCTTGGCTTGTATACCTGATTGGAGCAATTTTGGTAGCTTTACGAGGTTTAGGAATTGCCCCTACAAATTTTATTACTACTTACTCTATTCAGATAGGTTCAGCAATGGAAGTGATTTTGCTTTCTTTGGCTCTTGCTGATAAAATTAACACCCTTCGCCGAGAAATAGCACAAAGAGCCCTAGAAAAAGAACGTTTAGAAAAAGAAAAAGAGCGAGAACGGAGAGAGCTAATAGAGCAACAAAATGAGAAATTGGAGCAATTAGTTGCCGCTCGTACCCAAGAGCTTTACGAGCAAAATAAACAAATTACAGATAGCATCTATTATGCCCAACGTATCCAGCAAGCCGTTTTGCCCTCTAAAACACAACTTACACGCGTATTCCCTGAAGCCTTTATTTACTTTAAGCCTCGCGATATTGTGAGTGGCGATTTTTATTGGTTTGCCGAAAAAGATAACAAAGCCATCGTAGCAGTAGTTGATTGCACAGGGCATGGCGTTCCAGGTGCTTTTATGAGTATGATAGGTAATATACTACTCAATCAGATAATTCTGGAAAGAGGGATTACACGCCCCGCAGAAATTTTAAACCAACTTCACGAAGAAATCAAATTTGCTCTCAAACAAGATGATTTGGTAGAAGAAAGTGCCCGAGACGGAATGGATATTGCCCTGGTAGTTTTTCACGAATTGCATAACATTTTAGAATTTGCAGGAGCAAACAGTTCTTTGTACCTTATCAGAAATGGAGAGTTGGAAGAAATTCCGGGAGATAGAATGGGAATTGGCGGCACAAGAAAGCACGGACAAGAACATTTTCATAACCGAGTTATCAAATTAGGCGAAGTAGATACCTACGTCTATTTAGCTACCGATGGCTATGCCGACCAATTTGGAGGAGCAAAAGGTAAAAAATTTTTGGGTAGCAATCTTAAAAAACTATTTGTAGAACTATCTAAAATGCCTAACTTTAAAGCTCAACACTTACATCTGAATAAAACAATGGAAGAGTGGAAAGGCAACGAACGCCAACTCGATGACCAACTCATTATCGGCTTCAAAATTTCGGCAAATGCTAGTAGACAATTTGCCGAAGCACGTAAAGGTAAAGAATGGGTAGAACGTAAAATGTCGCAACCTTTCAAATTTACAAGATGACAAAAGCGAATGCTTGTTTAGGAGTATGTATTTTTTTCCACGCTTTCGGCTTTTCTCAACAAGATAGTATTGTTTACAAACCTAAACTTTCATTTCTTACAGATACTTTACTTTTGGGTAAGCCCGTGCCTGTGGCCTTGTCTTTTGAGTATCCTAAACATTGGCAGGTAGTTTTCCCTGATACAGCTTATCCATATAGCCCCTTTGAATGGCATAGAAAAGATTTCTTCCCTACCCAAACCCAAGGCTCAATTAGCAAAGATAGTGCTATTTTTTGGCTAAAAAGTTTTGAAATTGAACCTGTACAGAAACTGCGTTTACCTGCTTTTTACATACAACCCAACGGCGATTCTGTTTCAATTTTTTCTAATGTAGACTCTATTTTCTTAAAGCAGTATATTCATTCTACTCGATTAGATACCATTCCTCTAAAAGCAAATACACAATATGCTTCACTGCCTACCAAACCCAATTTTCATGCTTGGGTGTTGGGGCTAATTACTTCATTTTTTATTTTGGCTATTATTTGGCTTTTCTTGGGTGATTGGATAAGAAAACAAATTATGCTGTTCAATCTCAAACGCAAGCAAATAGTTTTTGAAGACGCTTTTGAAAAAGAAATGCTCAAAATCCGCACCCGAAAGCAACTAAAAGATATTGAAAAAGCCTTTATACTGTGGAAAAAACATTTAGAGCAAATTGAAGAAGAACCTTATAGCTCTTTTACGTCTAGCGAAATTGTAGAGGTTTTGCAGATAGAAAAACTTGCCGAAAGTCTGCAAAACATTGATAGAGCTATTTACGGAACTATTGTCGAAGAGAGTTTGGATAAAGATTTGGCTTTTCTCAAATCTCTTGCCAAAGAACGCTATCGCCTCAAAAAACAAGTCATTAAAAATGGTTAATCTTGTAGAAAAAGTCTTTAATTTTGCCAAAAACGCTTATGAGCCTGCTACTTACCAACTGCCAAATTATCAATGAAGGCAAGATTTTTTCAGCCGATATTCTGATTAAAGAGGGTTTCATTGAAAAAATTGCCCCACAAATCTCCGCTCAATTAGCTAAACAAGTAATCGATGTGGCAGGAAAAGTAGTTTTACCTGGTGTAATTGATGACCAAGTGCATTTTCGGGAGCCTGGGCTTACTCACAAAGCTACTATTTATACCGAAGCCAAAGCCGCCGTAGCAGGAGGAACAACAACCTTTATGGAAATGCCCAATACCATTCCCAACGTGCTTACACAAGAACTACTGGCTCAAAAATACGAAATAGCTCAACAGACGTCCCTGGCTAATTATTCCTTTTATATGGGAACTTCCAACGATAACCTAAAAGAAATCCTCAAAACTAATCCTCGTGATGTGTGTGGCGTAAAAATATTTATGGGCAGTTCTACGGGAAATATGCTGGTAGATAATCCTAAAACTTTGGAAGCAGTGTTCAGCCAAAGCCCTATGCTAATAGCTACGCATTGCGAAGATGAAGAAACTATCCGTAAGCAAAGCGAAATTTGCAGAAATAAATATGGCGAAAATATTCCTGCTGTTTGCCACCCCGAAATTCGTAATGTAGAGGCTTGCCTAAAATCTTCAAAATTTGCCGTAGAACTTGCCAAAAAATACAATACCCGCCTGCACGTGTTGCATATTACTACTGCCGATGAAGTAGCACTTTTCCGAAATGATATCCCTTTGCACCAAAAACGTATTACTTCCGAAGTATGTGTACATCATTTGTGGTTCAGTAAGCAGGATTATGAGCGTTTGGGGCATCAAATTAAATGTAATCCTGCTATCAAGGAGGTGTATCATCAAGAGGCTCTTTGGCAAGCACTTCTGAATGATAGCTTTGATGTAATAGCCACTGACCACGCCCCTCATACTTGGGACGAGAAATCACAAAACTACTGGAAAGCCCCTTCGGGTCTGCCGCTAATACAATTTTCCCTGCAAATGATGTTGGAGTTCTACAAACAAGGTAAAATTTCTTTGGAAAAAATTGTAGAAAAAATGTCGCATAACGTAGCTGTTTGCTTTCAGATAGAAAAACGAGGGTTTATTCGCGAAGGCTATTGGGCAGATTTGGTAGTAGTAGATTTAGAAAAGCCTTTTGTTGTAAAAAAAGAAAATTTGCTCTATAAGTGTGCTTGGTCGCCTTTGGAAGGATATACTTTCCAAACTTCCATAGAAAGTACGATTGTTTCGGGGCATCTGGTGTATCATCAAGGAAAATTTGATGAAAGCAAAAAAGGAGAAAGGTTGCTTTTTCAAAGAAATTAAATATTTATGCAAAAAAAGAAGCAAAAGAAAATAATACTTGAAAAAATATTCATAGAAAAACCTGTTGCCGAAGGGCGTTGTTTGGCTCGCTATAAAGATAGAGTGATTTTAGTAGAAGGCAATATAGCCCCGCAAGATATTGCAGACCTTGAAGTTTTCAAGAAAAAATCTAATTATTGGCTTGCCAGACCTACCCATATTCATCAGCTCTCACCTTTTCGTCAAGAGCCTTTTTGTAAGCATTATGGCGAATGTGGAGGGTGTAAGTGGCAACATCTACGCTACGAAAAGCAATTAGAGCAAAAACAGCAAGAAGTAATAGATGCTCTCGAAAGAATTGCAAAAATACCATTTCCTGAAGTAAAGCCAATTTTAGCTTCTTTGCAAACACAATTTTATCGGAATAAATTGGAATTTACTTTTTCCAATAATCGTTGGCTTTCTGATAAGGAAATTGCTACGGGGCAGATTTTTGAAAAAAATGCTTTGGGTTTTCATGTCCCTGAACGTTTTGATAAAATCGTAGATATAGAAACTTGCTATCTGCAAGACAATTTTTCTAACCAAATTCGGAATAGCTTGAAAGATTTTGCCTTAAAGCAAAATTTTAGTTTTTATGACCTCAAAAATCATACAGGTTTTCTGAGAAACTTAGTTATTCGCAATACCAATACAGGGGAATGGCTTGTGCTTGTAATTTTTGCAGAAAAAAACTTGCCCGCCATTGAGCAAACAATGCGGTTCTTGCAAGAAAGATTTCCGCAAATTACCTCTTTGCAATATGCTATCAATCAGAAAAGGAATGATAGCTATTACGACCAAGAAATTCAAGTTTTTGCGGGCAGATCCTATATCAGGGCTATCATGGAAGATTTAGAATTTCGTATCAGTCCCAAAGCTTTCTACCAAACCAATTCCGAGCAGGCTTACAGGCTCTATTGTGTAGTAAGGGATTTTGCAGGTTTGCAAGGTGATGAGGTGGTATATGACCTCTATACGGGTACAGGCACAATTGCCAATTTTGTAGCTCGTAAAGCAAAAAAAGTGATAGGTATTGAGTACGTTCCCGAAGCCATTGAAGATGCAAAGATAAATTCGGAAATCAATAGTATACATAATACTCAATTTTTTGCAGGAGATATTAAAGATTTGCTTAACGAAAATTTTGTGCAAAAGCAAGGGAAACCTGATGTAATTATTACAGACCCGCCTCGAGCAGGTATGCACGAAAGCGTAGTAAGAACAATTTTAAAACTTGCTCCGCAAAAAATCGTGTATGTAAGTTGTAATCCTGCTACGCAGGCTCGTGATGTAGCAATGCTTGCCGAAAAATATCAAATTACAGCAGTACAACCAGTAGATATGTTTCCGCATACCTACCATGTAGAAAATATTTTACAAATGCAAAGAAAAGTAAAGTAAAACTTGAGGGCAAATGTCTGATATCTTATTTCTTACTTACAGCTCATCTTGCTTTTTTGAGAAAAATTACTTACCATTGCATAGTTTTACACCAAATCTTTCGTTATGGCTACTAAAACCATTCTTCTGATAGAAGATAATGAAGAAATTCGTGAGAATACAGCCGAGATGCTAGAACTTGCGGGCTATCGGGTACAAACTGCCGAAAATGGCAAAATAGGCGTAGAGAAAGCTCTTGCCGTAAAGCCCGACTTGGTAATTTGTGATATTATGATGCCTGTAATGGATGGCTATGGCGTTCTGCAAATTTTTATGCACAACCCCGAACTTTCGCCTATTCCATTTATATTCCTTACTGCCAAAACAGAGCGTTCCGATATTCGTAAAGGAATGGAAATGGGAGCAGACGATTATCTGACCAAGCCCTTTTCGGAAGCTGAACTGTTGGGAGCAGTAGAAAGTCGGCTTAAACGCAATGAAAATCTAAAAAAGCACACCACCTCTGAACTCGAATTTGAAGCCTTCTGGAACGAAACCAAAGCCGACTCTGAGTTACAATCTTTGATTTCGGATAGAAAAATTTTTCATTTTAAGAAAAAGCAAATCATTTATGCCGAAGGCAACGAGGCAAATAAGTTGTATTATGTGCAGAAAGGTAAAATAAAGACCTATCAAACTACTGCCGATGGTAAAGAGTTTATTACGGCTATTTTTTGCGAAGGAGATTTCTTTGGTTACATCCCTATCCTAGAAGATACACCACATACCGATACTGCCGAAACTTTGGAAGAAAGTGATTTAGTAGCTATCCCTAAAAATGAATTTCTCACCATTCTGCATAAAAAACAGGGCGTAGCACAGAAATTTATCCGTATGCTGGCTGGGGCGGTGGCAGAAAAAGAAAAATTCCTGACCTCAATGGCTTACAATTCTTTACGTAAGCGTGTTGCCGAAACTTTGGTAATGCTGAACGAAAAATACAAAAATCAAGTGGGAATGTATATTTCTCGTGATAACTTGGCTTCGGTGGTGGGTACAGCAACCGAATCACTTATTCGTACATTGAGCGATTTTAAGCAGGAAGGCTTAATTGAAATTCAGGAAGGGAAAATTGTTTTGAAAAACCCACAAAAACTTGCAAGTTTGAAATATTAGGTAAAAGAAAGCGAAAACATCATTTTGAGTGATGTTTTCGCTTTCTTAATCTGTAAAGGCTTTTTCAAAGATTTGCGTGAGAGAGTACTCTTCCATTTCTTCCAAAGTAACAGTATCTACAATATCCAGAGCCGCACCTGCTTTTGTTAGGTCATCGTCAAGAGTTTTAAGGAAATCGGTGGCGGCAGGGTCTGAACCTACTTGAATAAAAGAAATAGCCAATTCGCTTCTATCTTTGATTTTATGCGACATTTTAGCTATTGCTTGGGCAACCGCTTCACGATTATCGGGCTCGCCATCAGTAACTACTAGCACTAGTTCGGGTTCGGTGCTACCTTTGTCTTTGCGTTCTGCGATTTGGTTAAATACATCTTCTAGTACTTCCCCCAGTTCTGTACCTCCTCCAGGCTCGTTTTCTTCATAAATTTCTGTCACTTTGGCGGCAGTTACTTTTTCATATTTTTTGAAACGCCCTGCAAACATATACAAGGTCATTCCTTCAGGGTCTTTTTGTTCGGCTTTGTAGGCAAGAGCTGTGATAGCTTCTTTGCAAGCCTCCCAGCGAGAACGTCCATTTTTTTGGTCGCGTATGGTCATGGAGCCACTTTTATCCAGTATTAGCGTACACTTCATAAATTTTATGTAAAAGTTCGATTTGCTATTTTATAGAAAACATTCGAAATCACCAAAAAAACTAGATTATTTACTTACAAATTTTTCAAAAAAATCTGATTTTCAGAGTTTTAACAAAGTACTACACTTTATTCATAGCTACTTTTACTTTCAGTTCATCAATTTCTACTTCATCGGCATTGCCATTAAGAGCAGGTATTAGACAGAAAGCAACCGCTTGCACTTCGCCTGCAATATAATCTTTGTGTTTTTCAAGAGCGGTGTCAATTTCAGAGGTACTGCGTTCGATAAATAACTGAATTTTATCAGCTACTTCCAAATTTTTTTCTTTACGTAAGTTTTGTAATCGATTGACCATTTCGCGAGCAATTCCTTCATAACGCAATTCGTCTGTAATTGTAATATCCAAAGCGACGGTAAGCCCTTTTTCGCTCATCACCGACCAGCCTGCAATTTCGCTTGCTTCAATGATTACATCGTCCATTGTAAGCGTAATAAAACCATCTGAAACTTGAATTTCAAAAAGCCCTTCACGCTCTAATCGGTTGATATCGGCTTGGCTAAAATTCTGAATAATGCCAGCTATTTCCTTGATTTTAGTCTTGTAAATCTCGCCCAAACGCTTAAAATTTGGTTTGATTTTCTTAACAAGCACGCCAGAGGTATCATCAACGTATTCAATAGCTTTGATATTGACTTCGGTTTTGATAAGTTCGGCAACTTGACTGATTTGCTCTTTGAGTTTGGGGTTTAGCACAGGAATAAGAATACGGCTCAAAGGCTGTCGTACCCTGATTTTTTCTTTTTTACGCAAGGCGTGTGTAAGTGAGCAGATTCGTTGAGCCAGTTCCATTTTTTGCTCCAAATCTTTATCAATGAGGGTTTCGCTCGGTTTTTGCCAGTTGGTCAGATGAACAGAAGTTTCTTTTCCTAACTGCCAAGGGTTTGTCAGATTTTTATACAAGAAATCGGCGTAAAAAGGAGCAATAGGTGACATGATTTGCGAGACTACTTTCAAACATTCAAAAAGTGTTTCATAAGCGGCTTGTTTATCTGTGGTCATTTCACCTACCCAAAAACGTTTCCGAGAAAGACGCACATACCAGTTGGAAAGGTGTTCTGTTACGAAATCGCTAATAGTGCGAGCGGCTTTGGTAGGTTCGTAGTCTTCATATGCTTTTTCTACTTCTGAAATGGTGCTTTGTAGTTTAGAAATAATCCATTTATCAAGTTCAGAGGCATTGGGTGGCAATTTGAAAGTTTGCTTTGGGGGAACAAATTTGTCTAAATTGGCATATAGAGCAAAGAAATGGTAAGTATTGTGTAGCGTACCGAAGAATTTGTTTCGTACTTCCACAACGCCGTCCAAATCAAATTTCAGATTGTCCCAGGGGTTAGCGTTTTCAACCATATACCACCGCACTGTATCGGCACCATGTTTTTGAAGGGTTTCAAAAGGATTGATAACATTCCCTTTGGATTTAGACATTTTTTCGCCGTTTTTATCCAAAACCAACCCTGTAGAAACTACATTTTTGAAAGCAACACTATCAAACAGCATCACGGCAAGAGCATGAAGTGTGAAAAACCAGCCTCTTGTTTGATCAACCCCTTCGGAAATAAAATCGGCGGGGAATTGCTTTACTTTTTGCCCTGCTAACAAAGATTGAGATGAAAAGGGGTAATGCCATTGAGCGTAAGGCATTGCTCCGCTATCAAACCAAACATCAATCAGGTCTGGCTCACGATACATTTTTTGGCCTTTTTCAGAGACTAAAATAATCCTATCTACGTAAGGTCGGTGCAAATCGGGCAGTTCGGTAGATTGCTCTAAACCTAGAGCTTGATTGGCTTTTTCTATTTCTGATTTTAATTCGGCAAGTGAGCCGATACATTTTTCTTCGCTGCCATCTTCGGTTCGCCAAATGGGCAAGGGGGTACCCCAATAGCGTGAGCGTGATAAGTTCCAATCTACCAGATTTTCCAACCAACTGCCGAAGCGTCCTGTTCCTGTACTTTCGGGCTTCCAGTTGATAGTCTTATTGAGTTCTACCATTCTATCTTTGAGGGCAGTGGTACGAATAAACCAACTATCCAAAGGGTAGTATAAAACAGGTTTGCCTGTACGCCAACAATGCGGGTAGCTGTGCAGATATTTTTCTACTTTGAATGCTTTGTTTTCTTCTTTGAGAATAATAGAAATGATAACATCAGTAGATTTGTAATTCTCTGCTTTTTCGTCTTCGGAAAGATAATTTTTTACATAAAAATCATCTTCGCCAAATTCTTTATGTGTTTTGATGTTGTACTTTTTGATGCCTTCGGCTAAATGTTTACCTACCTCTTTTACGAATTTTCCTTTTTTATCTACGAGTGGAGAGGGTTTGCCGTTTTCGTCAAGTACCAGCACCGAAGGTACACCATTTGCTTTGCAAACACGGAAGTCATCGGCACCAAATACAGAAGCTGTATGTACTATGCCTGTACCATCTTGGGTAGTTACGAAATCACCTGCAATTACTCTGAAAGCATTTTTCTGCAATTCTTCATTATTTACATAAGGCATAAGCTGTTCATAACGGATTTCGAGCAAGTCTTTTCCGAGAAATTCTT
The DNA here is from genome assembly GCA_938002655.1 of uncultured Cytophagales bacterium. Lineage (GTDB taxonomy): Bacteria > Bacteroidota > Bacteroidia > Cytophagales > Thermonemataceae > Raineya. The sequence continues at coordinate 20,441 of CALLAC010000011.1, read as the reverse complement.
TTACGATTTGAAAAGGAATGAATTTATCGCCTGCTTTGTAGTCAGAGAGTTTGAGGTCTTTGGCTTTATCGGAAAAATATTTAGGTACTAAATCTTTGGCTAAAATTACTGAAACAGGCTTGTATGTATAAGGATTGAAGGTTTTAATTTTGACATAGGCAATTTCTTCGCCTACTGCCAAAGCACAGTTAGAAGGTAATGTCCAAGGGGTGGTAGTCCAAGCTAAAATGCGGACATCTTCGCTTTCCGTTTCAAAGAGAAAGGAGGATTTTTCATTCAAAATAACCTTAAATTGTGCAACAATAGAAGTATCAGAAACGTCTTGGTATGTACCTGGATAGTTGAGTTCGTGAGAGCTCAGACCTGTACCTGCGGCAGGCGAATAAGGCTGAACAGTATAACCTTTGTAGAGCAGGCCTTTCTCGTAAAGTTTTTTGAGCAAATACCAAAGCGTTTCTATGTAAGAATTTTCGTAAGTGATGTAAGGATTTTCTAAATCTACCCAATAGCCCATTTTTTCGGTAAGGTCGTTCCATTGGTCGGTATACATCATTACAGTTTCTCGGCACTTTTGGTTGTATTCTTCAATAGAAATTTTTACACCAATATCTTCTTTCGTAATACCCAAAGCTTTTTCTACTTGCAATTCTACGGGCAAGCCGTGTGTATCCCAACCACCTTTACGCTCTACACGAAAGCCTTTGAGGGTTTTGTAACGGCAAAAAATATCTTTAATGGTGCGGGCCATTACGTGATGAATACCAGGCGTTCCATTGGCAGAGGGGGGACCTTCATAGAAAACAAATTCGGGAGCGTTTTCTCTTTGGGTTATAGATTTTTCAAAAATATGGTTTTCTTGCCAAAATTTTAGTATCTCTTGGGCTACTTCGGCGTAATGCAAATTTTTGTATTCGGGATACAACATAAGCGAATCAATTAAATATTCAGAGCTGATTGGAGAGGCAAAGTTAGGAAAAAATTATAATTCTGCAATCACAATTCTATTTTGCTACGTTTTTTATTCTCTATCTATCACAGGTTTTACCCAGAACAATGACAATTTTTTGATATGTTTTGACTGTTTTTCATCTAAGATTTTCAACTTGTGGCATCTTTATTAATAATCGTTGTTTCTTGAAAAAACAACACAAAGTAATACACGCAAAAAATATGCAGGGCAATGTCAGTTTCAACCCAAGTAAGTAAGTAATTATTTTTGTTAGTGGCTTTCATAGTTGTTTTAGGCTTTTTGAGGCAACAGAAAAAAGAGCAAAGTCTAAATAAAAGGCTTGGTAAATATTGTAAAGGCTACTGCAAGCTTTTTAGTGAGAAATAAATCGATACAGAAATTCTTGGATAGAAATGCTGATAGCAATGTATAAGGCAATAATGTTGGTTCTAATTATGAATAGCTTTCAATAACAAAAATGAAAAAAAATAAAATCTTTTTGGCTAAATGCTTATATTGCCGACAAATTCTGAAAATGAGTTTGTTTGCTTTTTTACAAAGTTATGAGAGTTTTACGATTATTACTTTTTTCAGCTTTGCTTGCTTCTTGTCGTATTTACAACCAAAATATAATGTTCAAAACCAATGGTGATTTGATTTATGACAAGATGCTTCTTGCCAAAATAAACGCCGAGGATAACTATCGTATTCAGCGTTTTGATAGATTAGTTTTCCGCCTTTATAGCAATCAGGGGCAACTTATTCAGTATATAGGTGCTTTGGAAGGGGTAAATCCGCCAGACCCTGCCACAGGTACGATTACGCCTAATTTACTAAACCAACAGCTGCAAAATCCTAACAATCCTGTCAATTTTACGGCTTACACCGTACAAGTAGATGGCAACGTATATCTGCCTGTGGTGGGAGCAGTGCCGCTAGAAGGGCTTACGGCTCGCCAAGCCGATAGTTTGCTTTCTATTAAATATTCGGTTTTGTATAAAAACTGCTTTGTCAGAACGCAGTTTCTCAATAAAAGAGTAATTGTTTTCAAAGGGGCAAGGGGCGAAGTAGTGCCTCTGATCAATGAAAATACTACACTTGTAGAAATTTTGGCTCAGACAGGAGGAATGCCTAACGATACACGTGCTACCAATATTCGCCTGATACGTGGTGATTTGAAAAATCCGAATGTTTTTGTCATAGACCTTTCTACTATCGAGGGAATGCGAAGAATAAATTTACAGATCCAGCCCGATGATATTATTTATGTAGAGCCAATTCGTAAAACTTTCTTGGAAGCGGTAAGCGATATATCACCAATTATCAGTCTTGTAACAAGTATGACCACCTTTATACTTACAATTTTCTTACTATCTCGTTAGCTTGCGTTGTTCTAAGAAGTCTTGTAAAATAATCGTTGCACTGATTTTATCTAAATTTCCTGTTTTTTTGCGGCGGTCTTTCTTTTTGCTACCTACTGAAAGCATTGTGTGCATAGCCATTTTACTTGTAAAACTTTCGTCTACAAAAAAAAGCGGTATTTGAGGAAATTTACTTTGAATTTTGCTAACGAAACTCTTTATGGCGAGTGTTCTTTCGTTCTGAATGGTAGCATGGGGCTTGCCAATTACAAAAGCTTCTACTTGTTCTTTTTGCAGATACTTTTCTAGAAAATCAAAAATTTCGCTTGTGGCTACGGTTTTCAAAGCCGTAGCAATGATTTGCTCATTATCCGTAACGGCAATTCCTACTCGTTTAGAGCCATAATCTATGGCAAGAATACGGGGCATAAATTTAGATTTTAGGCATTTACAAATTTGCCCGAAAATAAAATTTTTGATAAGTTTTTGCAAAAAGTTGGTAGATAAGTTATTTTTTTTGTAGCTTTCAATTGAAAATTAAACTTAATTTTTATGGAAGAATTAGTAAAAAAACTTGTTGCTCAAGTAGGTATTACAGAAGAGCAAGCCAAAAAGGCCGTAGAAATTTTCAAAAAAGAAGCACAGCAAGAGGGTTTTATGGAAAAGCTCGGCAATTGGGCTGAAGATGCCAAAGAAAAATTAGGTGATTTGGCAGAAGAAGCAGGAGAAGCTCTGGGTAAAGCCAAAAATTTTGTAGCGGAGGTATGGAATAAAATGACAGGCGGCGAAGAAAAAGAAAAGAAACAAGCCGAAGAGAAAAAAGAAGAGGAGAAAAAATAAAAAAATCCAAAAAAGTTTTTTATTTTCCGAAAAATCTCTAATTTTGCGTCCTTAATTAGAGCAAGGTGAATATTTTGCAGGAATATACCATTGAGATTTCCCGACTGCACAACAAAGATTACCATTATACTTGGAGTGGAAGCGATACTTTCTTTGATGCTTTTGAGGAATCTTTGGTGCATAAGGGTAATTTTGAAGTAAAGTTGAGGCTTCGGAAATCTGAAACTCTTTTACAACTAGATTTTGATATTCAGGGAAACATGGAACTTGTGTGCGATAGGAGTCTGGATAGCTTTTGGTACTCTTTTCAAACGCAAGGCAAGCAGGTTCTGCAATTTTCTGACCACAACGAAGTACTTGATGATGAATTTGAACTTATTGCCAGAAACACGCCGCAAATCAATGTAGCTCAGTACATTTATGAGCTGATTATGCTTGCAATACCTATGAAAAAACTTCACCCTCGTTATCAAGAAAAAAATAACCAAGGGGATATCAAGCTGGTGTATAGCAGTGAAGAAAAGGAAGTTCAAAAAGAAACACAAGAGAAAAACACAGAAATAGACCCTCGATGGGCAGAACTTAAAAAACTTTTAGACAATAAGAAACCATAAAACCTAAAATCTTACAACTATGGCACATCCTAAGCGAAAAATATCAAAAACTCGTCGAGATAAGCGAAGAACACACTATAAAATTACAGCTGTACCACTTACTACTTGTCAGGAAACAGGAGAGGTTCACGTAATGCATCGTGCTTACGTTGTAGATGGCAACTTGTATTATAATGGTAAATTGATGATTGAAGGCTACGAAAAGGTGTAAGTCTTTTCACTTTTAATGTTTGGAGTAGCCTTATGAAAATTGCCATTGATGCAATGGGAGGTGATTTTGCCCCCCAAGCTATTGTAAAAGGTGCTGTGCTTGCGGCAAAACAATTTTCAGATGCACAAATTTTGCTAATTGGTAAGCAAGATGAAATTCAACCCTTGCTCAATAAGCATGGTGTTGTGCCTAATCTGCAAATAATTCATGCCGAAGAAGTAATTGAAATGGGCGAGCACCCTACCAAAGCCCTTCAACAAAAGCAAAAATCGAGTATTGCAGTAGGATTTTACTTGCTACAAAATCGGAAAATAGATGCTTTCTGTGGTGCAGGCAATACAGGGGCAATGATGGTTGGGGCTTTGTTCAGTATCAAGGCCATAGAGGGTATCTTTCGCCCGCCTATCATTAGTCACGTCCCCCAACTCAATGGCAAAACAGCACTCATTTTAGATGTAGGAGCCAATACCGATTGTAAACCCGAAGTACTTGCCCAATTTGCTATTTTAGGGAAAATTTATGCCGAAAATGTTTTGCAAATTGCCAATCCTCGTATAGCCCTGATGAATGTAGGTGAAGAAGAAGGAAAAGGCAACTTACAAGTGAAAGAAGCCTACAATCTTATCAAAGAAAATAAGCAACTGAATTTTACAGGCAATATAGAGGGCAGAGATATTTTCTTCGATAAAGCCGATGTAATCGTTTGTGATGGTTTTGTAGGCAATGTTATTCTCAAAATGGCAGAATCTATTTACGATATTGCTCAAAAACAGCAAATCAACGATAATTTCCTCAATCAGCTCAATTACGAAGCTATTGGCGGAAGCCCTATTTTAGGCTTGAATGGAAATGTTATTATCGGACATGGCATCTCTTCGGCTGTGGCTATTCAGAATATGATAGGTATAGCCAAAAAAATGGCTGAAAGCCAAGTTCATCTGAAAATCAAAAATGCTTTTCTCACTTAAATATTACGTATGCTATGCAAATAAAAGCCGCTATTACAGGAATTGCCACCTACGTTCCAGAGGACGTACTCACCAATCAAGATTTAGAAAAGATGGTAGATACTACCGATGCTTGGATAACAGAAAGAACAGGTATCAAAGAAAGGCGTATTCTGAAAGGGGAAGGACTAGGTGCGTCTTACATGGGAGCAAAAGCAGTGCAGGCTCTTTTAGAAAAAACAGGTACTCAACCCGACGAAATAGAGCTACTCATTTGTGCTACGGCTACTGCTGACTTTGTTTTTCCGGCTACTGCCAATCTCATTGCCAATGAAGTTGGTATCAAAAAAGCCTTTCACTATGATGTAATGGCGGCTTGTTCAAGCTTTATTTATGCTCTGCACACAGCTTCCAAATTTATAGAGACAGGAACATACAAAAAAATCATTGTAGTAGGAGCAGATAAAATGTCTGCTATCACTGATTATACCGATAGAGCTACTTGTATCCTCTTTGGAGATGGAGCAGGGGCGGTTTTACTTGAACCTACCACCGAGCTTTTGGGCATTATCGATGCTTGGATGCGTTCTGATGGAGCAGGCTGGGCACATTTATACCAAAAAGCGGGGGGCAGTCGCAGACCGCCTACCCACGAAACCGTAGAAAAACGTGAGCATTTCGTCTATCAGGAAGGGGCAGTAGTTTTCAAACACGCTGTACAAGGTATGGCAGAGGCTTGCCTCAATGTCATGAAAAGAAATAACCTACAATCTTCTGATATAGATTGGCTGGTGCCACACCAAGCCAACAAACGCATCATAGATTCTACTTATCAGAGAATGGGGCTTCCTGCCGAAAAAGTAATGATCAATATCCATAAATATGGTAATACCACAAACGCCACTATTCCTTTGTGCCTAACGGACTATGAAAGCCAACTTCGCAAAGGCCAAAATCTTATTCTTGCCGCTTTTGGGGGAGGATTTACTTGGGGGGCAATCTATCTCAAATGGGCTTACGATCCTGTGTAGCCAAGTATTTCATTTTTTAGCTTTTTTAGGCAATTGGGCAACTCCAAATCGTAGAAATTATCAATCCATTGCCAAAGTAGCTTTTTTGGATTACCTGCTTTTAGCACTATGTGTTTTTTGTTCATACGATAACCGAGCAAAACGAAATCATACGTTTCTGGCAAATCAAGAGCTTTGTTGCGTTTGCATCTGAGATTTACAGATAAACGTCTTCGGCAATTTAGCAAAGGACAAACATTTTTCTATAAACCTTATTCATAAGGGGGTATTTTAGTTGGGTAGAACTTTTGCCATCATCCATTCATCTTCGCAAATTTTATCACCCATTACAAAAATCCAATTACTGATTTTCTGAAAGCCAAATTTTTCATAAAAACGAATAGCTTGCTCATTTTTACTCCAAACTCCTAGCCAAATTACATCAAAGTTTTCATTTTGAGCAACTTGTAAAGCTATTTTCATTAGTTCAGAGCCAATTTTTAGCCTTTGTGCAAAAGCAAATAGATACAACTTTTCGATTTGTAGGAAACTTTTGCCCAAATGCGTATAGTTGTTGGGTATTGCATTACGAACAATTTTGAGGTATCCGCAGGGCTTATCTTGCCAAAAGGCTATCCAAAAAGAAATATCGGGATTTTGCAGAGAATTTTGAAAATGAGAAATTTGCATATTTTGCTGAATATAGCCTTCTACAAGTTCTTTGCCATCAATGGGTGTCCATTTTTCACGAAAAGTTTCTTGGGCAAGGTACAAAAGTGTGGATAAATCTTTGAGCGTAGCTTGCTGAATAAGGAGCATTTTGAGGTTTTTTTACAATAAATTGGAAAAAACTTTGTTAATTCAGAAGCAAAATTAGAATTTTTTAGGAGTTTTGAGAAAAAAGAAACAGGGCTTTAAGTAACAAAGCCGCTTTTGAATTGTTTTTTTGAACGCATATTTTGTTAAAACTTTTATTCAAGATGAGCCAACTGAAAGAATTTAGTTTTCGCTATGAAATTTTTGAAAGTGAGACAGAACTTTCAGAAATAGAGCAAACTTTAATCAGCAAAGCCAAAGCTATCAACGAAAAAGCCTATGCTCCTTATTCCAATTTTTTGGTGTCTTCATGTTTGTATCTGGCGAATGGTGAGTTTGTAGAAGGAGTAAATCAGGAGAATGCGGCGTATCCTTCGGGCTTGTGTGCCGAAAGAGTAGCTTTATTTCGGGCAGGTGTGCAATTTCCTGATGTAGTTATTGAAAAAATTTTGATTATGGCTCGCCACAGAGAAGTCTTGTGGAAACATATTTCACCTTGTGGAGCTTGCAGGCAGGTAATGTTAGAATTTGAAAATAAGCAGGGCAGAGCTATTGAGGTTTTGCTGTACATGGGCGAGCATATTGTAAAAATCTTTTCAGTACAAGACCTATTGCCTTTTGTTTTTTCCAAGGACAACCTGCTCATCAAATAAAAGTAAAAACTTTTCTTGTTTTTGTGCAAAATGCTCTAAATTTGGTTATATTTGTACAGACTTTATTTAGAATTTTCACGCAAATCTGAGATAGTATGCAACAAGTTGCCCCTTACAAGCCCAAGAATCATATTCGTATTGTTACAGCGGCTTCACTTTTTGATGGACACGATGCGGCTATCAACATTATGCGACGCATTATGCAGAGCACAGGAGCTGAAGTTATTCATTTAGGACACAACCGCTCGGTAGCCGAAATTGTAGATTGTGCTATCCAAGAAGATGCACAAGCTATCGCAATTACCAGCTATCAGGGTGGGCACATTGAGTTTTTCAAGTATGCTTACGATTTACTCAAACAAAAAGGAGCAGGGCATATCCGTATTTTCGGTGGTGGAGGCGGTACTATTTTGCCTTCCGAAATAGAAGAACTACATGCCTACGGCATTGCACGTATCTACCACCCCGACGATGGCAGAGCTATGGGTTTGCAAGGTATGATCAACGATTTACTTCAAAAATGCGATTTTCCGACTTTCAACCCCTACAAAAATGAAAGTAGTGGAGGAAGTTCGGTTTCTGCCGCTGCCCAGCCCCAAGAAGATTTGCAAACCCTCTTGCAAATGGCAAGTGAAAAAAGCCATTTGGCAATTGGTAGGCTTATTTCGGTAGCTGAAAATTTCCCTGACGTCTATCAAACTATCAAAAACGAAATCGTGAGCAGTCAGCCTAAAAAAGTTCCTGTTTTAGGGATTACAGGTACAGGTGGATCAGGAAAATCTTCAATGATTGATGAGATTGTTCGTAGATTTATCTTAGATTTTGAGGACAAAACCATAGCAGTTATTTCCGTAGACCCTTCCAAACGCAAATCGGGGGGAGCATTGCTCGGCGACCGTATCCGTATGAACTCCATACATCACCCACGCGTGTACATGCGAAGCCTTGCCACGCGTCAGAGCAATCTTGCTTTGAGCAAATACGTACAAGATGCCATTGATATTTGCAAGTTTGCAGGTTTCGATATGATTATTGTGGAGACTTCGGGCATTGGGCAATCCGATACAGAAATTGTAGAACACTCTGATGTATCGCTTTATGTAATGACTTCCGAGTATGGTGCCGCTACTCAGCTTGAAAAAATTGATATGCTCGACTTTGCCGATATCATTGCTATCAATAAATTTGATAAACGAGGCTCACTCGATGCTCTTCGCGATGTGCGTAAGCAATACAAACGCAATAAAAATCTTTGGGATACACCTGATGAAAAGCTACCTATTTTCGGAACTATTGCAAGCCAATTCAACGACCCTGGCACCAATGTTTTGTACCGAAACATTATGGATAAAATTGTAGAGAAAACAGGTGTTACGGCTCTACAATCCGATTTTGAGATTACCGAGAAAATGTCGGAGAAAGTGTATATTATTCCCCCTGAAAGAGTACGTTATTTGGCAGAAATCTGCGAAACTATTGAAAATTACGATAAGTTTGTAAAAGAACAAACTACTATTGCTCGTCAGATGTATCAACTCAAAGGTACTATTGATATGCTTCGTGCCGAAATTGGCAAAAAAGTAATTGAAATAAAAGAGCAAAGCGAAGATTTGGTGTATGTAATTGAGCATATTCAAGGCGAACCCGACTACCTTGCCGACCTTATCAATAAGTACAACGACCTTGAAAAGAAGTTAGACCCCGAATGTAAGGCAATGCTCAAAGATTGGGAAGCCACCAAAAAACGCTACAAAGCCGAAAAATATCAGTTTCAAGTACGTGATAAAATCATAGAGCAAGAGCTTTATCATATTTCTCTTTCAGGTACTAAAATTCCCAAGGTGGCATTGCCCAAATACGAAGACTGGGGCGATATTCTTAAATGGTTACTGACTGAAAACGCTCCAGGCTTTTTCCCTTATGCCAGTGGAGTATTTCCGCTCAAACGTGAAGGCGAAGATCCTACGCGTATGTTTGCAGGCGAAGGCGGACCCGAAAGAACCAACAAGCGTTTTCATTATGTTTCCAAAGGTTTGCCTGCTAAAAGGCTTTCTACCGCTTTTGATAGCGTTACGCTTTATGGCGAAAATCCTGACCACCGCCCCGATATTTATGGAAAAATTGGTAATTCGGGCGTGAGTGTTTGTACACTTGATGATGCAAAAAAGTTGTATTCAGGCTTTAATTTGTGCCACCCTGCAACTTCCGTATCCATGACTATCAATGGGCCCGCTCCTATGATTCTTGCCTTTTTTATGAATACCGCTATTGACCAACAGTGTGAGCTGTATATCAAAAAGAATGGCTTGGAGGCAGAAGTACAGGCAAAAATTGATGAAATCTATAAAAATCTCCATGTTCCTCGTCCTACCTACAATGGTGTTTTGCCCGAAGGCAACGATGGTTTGGGGCTAATGCTTTTAGGTGTAACAGGCGACCAAGTCTTGCCCAAAGAGGTGTATGAAAAAATAAAAGCTGAAACGCTTTCGGTAGTGCGTGGAACGGTGCAAGCCGATATTCTCAAAGAAGACCAAGCCCAGAACACTTGCATTTTTTCCACAGAATTTGCCTTACGTATGATGGGCGATATTCAGCAATATTTCATTGACCACAAGGTTCGCAATTTTTATTCGGTTTCTATTTCGGGCTATCACATTGCCGAAGCAGGAGCCAATCCTATTACCCAACTAGCTCTCACGCTTTCCAATGGCTTTACTTTCGTAGAATACTACCTAAGTCGAGGAATGCACATTGACGACTTTGCTCCTAATTTCTCCTTTTTTTTCTCTAATGGTATGGACCCCGAATATTCGGTTTTAGGACGCGTAGCAAGACGAATTTGGGCAAAGGCTATCAAATACAAATATGGAGGCAATGAAAGAAGTCAGAAGCTCAAATATCATATTCAGACTTCAGGACGCAGCTTGCACGCTCAAGAAATTGCTTTCAATGATATTCGTACTACCTTACAGGCTTTGTATGCGATTTACGACAATTGCAACTCTTTGCATACCAATGCCTACGACGAGGCTATCACTACGCCTACCGAAGAAAGTGTAAGACGGGCTATGGCAATTCAGATGATTATCAACCACGAACTGGGATTAGCCAAAAATGAAAACCCTTTGCAAGGTTCGTTTATTATAGAAGAACTTACTGACCTTGTAGAGCAAGCCGTTTTGAATGAGTTTAGGGCTATTTCAGAACGTGGAGGAGTGCTTGGGGCAATGGAACGAATGTACCAACGTAGTAAGGTGCAAGAAGAAAGCATGTATTACGAAATGAAAAAACACACGGGCGAATTGCCTATTATTGGTGTAAATACCTTTTTAGACCCCAATGGCTCGCCTACTATTGTACCCACCGAAGTGATACGCTCTACCAAGGAAGAAAAAGAATACCAAATCGCTATGCGTGATGCTTTCCATAAACGAAACGCCCAAAAAGCCCCTGAAATGCTTAAATATTTGCAGAAAATTTCCGTAGAAAATGGCAATATTTTTGAGGCATTGATGGAAGTAGCAAAATATTGCAGTTTGGGGCAAATGTCAAAGGCTCTTTACGAAGTAGGTGGGCAGTACAGACGAAATATGTAAGAGTAAACGTAAAAGGGCTGAATTATCAGAGCGAGCACCCAAAGGTTAGCCTTTCAGATGCTCGCCAGATTTTTTATTGAGCGGCTTCTGCTTCTTTTTCTTTGGATTTCTTTTTCTTACGTTCTTTCTTTTTCTTTTTACCTTTTTGGTTTTCAGTTTCGGCTTTGGCTTTTTCAGCTTCCAAACGAGCTTTTTCAGCTTCGGCTTTTTCGGCTTCTAAGCGAGCTTTCTTGGCTTCGGCTTCGGCTAAGTCTTCAACTAACACTTTACCATTTACATCTAATTCTGTAATCTGATAGCCCAAACGCATGAGTCCTTTGCCCACAACATTTTTATCGCCTACTACTACAATAGCCATATTGTTGTAGGGCAAATATTTTTTTGCCAGAGCATCAATTTCTGCTTTGCTGATGTTTTTTAGGATTTCGTTTTGTTTTTCGGTATAATTGGTAGGCAGATTGTAAGTAAGAATACGATTGAGGAAAGTGGCTTTTTGAAAAGGAGTTTCATAACGCAAAGCCTCTGATTGCCCGATAGAAGATTTGGTAAAGGCAAGTTCTTTTTCAGTGATGCCATTCTCGGCATAATTGCGAATTTCTTTCATAAACTCATATACAGCACTATCGGTAGCTTGAATTTTAATACCACCGCTGGCAGTGTATCGCATATCGTAGTCGCCTGCTACGAACGAAGACCTTGCTCCGTAAGTCCAGCCTTTATCTTCACGTAAGTTCAGATTGATACGGCTATTGAAAGCCCCGCCCAGGGTATAGTTCATCAAACTGATTTTATACGATTCGCCCAGAGCATCAAACTTGACAGCAGGCGTTACATAGCCAATACGAATTTCAGATTGAGCCGATTTGGGCTTATCTACCAAATAAATTTGCGTTTTGGCAATAGGCTGAATAGGTTCTGGAGTATATTTAAAACGGAAACCTTGACGAGCCTCAGGGGTATCATCGGCAGGAGTACCTTTGCCTACTTTGCCCAAGAATGTAAGTTTAGGTAAGATTTCCTTATCGGTAATATCGCCTACAATAATCAAATTACCACTTACCTTACCAGGCTTGAGGTTTGCCATTTCGTGCAAATAGCGAACATCATCAAGGCTTATTTGCTCGTAGCTTTCAATAGTGCCTGCGTTATCGTAGGCTCTAATTTCTTTGAAGCCGTGCAAAACTTTGGCATATACATCAGAAGCGATAAAAGTAGCTTGAGTTTGGCGATTTTTGAGGGCTTGTAGGTTTTGCTTTTTGATACGCTCAAAATCTTGGTTCGTAAACTTGGAGCGATACAGGCGTTCTTCAAAAAGGTTAAGGGTTTTGTCCAAATTCTTTTTAAGGCATTGCACTCTGAATTCCAATCCTTCGTCGTTTACGTTTACCGAAATAGAACTGCCGAGTTTTTCAAGTTCTTGGGCAAATTGTTCGGCGGTGTAGTTGTCGGTGCCTTCATTCATCATATCTTCCAAAAGGTCTGCAGTACCTGCTTTTTCAGGATACAAGTTCAGATGTCCACCTTTTTTTAGGCTCAAAAGTAAAGTAACCGTAGGGATTTCATTGTTTTGAGTTCCTAAAATCTGAATGCCACTGTTGAGCTCCGAACGCCATACTTTGGGTACTTTTATCACAGGATTAGGACCGGGTGCGGGTTTTTTGCTTCTATCAAAATTATCTTTGGCTTTGTTGTATTTCAGACCTGCATAGCCGTAGTCGGGAGCTACATAACCTGATTTATCGATGGTGTAATTATCTTCTGCGGCGATGAGATTGCGTTGCCCTTTTGGGTAATAGCTTAAAATAACGGCAGGTTTATCTTTAATATATTGGTTATAGACACGAATGACGTCTTCTTTTTTCAGGCTACGAAGCCTTTTGAATTCTTCTGTAATGTAATTGGCGTTACCTGTAAAAGTTTGATAAGCCGCTAGCAAACTTGCTTTTCCTGCAACACTAGAAAGACGATTGATGAGATTGGCTTCACGTTGAGCTACAAATTTTTTGATATCATCATCTGTTACACCTCTTTTTTCAAACTCGGCGATAGCTTCACGAAGCATTTTTTCCATTTCTGCCAAATTTTTTCCTTGGGAAGGGATAACTTGGAAAAAGAATTCGCCTGCAAGTTCGCTGGTACTATTAAAGCAAGAGGCTTGTAGAGCTTGTTGGGTTTTTACCATTTTTTGGTAAAGGATAGAGTTTTTGCCTTGTCCAAGGATTTCTGCCAAGCAATCTAGGGCAGTTTCATCGGCAGAACGGGCTTGGGGTACAGGGAAAACCATTGCCAAAAGAGGAAGACGAATGTAGTTATCTTCAAAAGAAACATAGCGGTCTTTTTCTAATTTGGCAGGCATAGGAGGCATGTTTTTCACTTCGGGTCCGCGAGGAATAGGTCCGAAGTATTTTTCTACAAGTTTTACCACCTCTTTGGGATTTACATCGCCAGCTACGGTCAGAACGGCATTGTTGGGTCCATACCAACGCAAAAAGAAATTTTTCAAGTCATTTACATCAACTCTGTCCAAATCTTCTACATAGCCAATCGTAAGCCAAGAATAAGGATGTCCGTAGGGATATAAGTTTTTAGCAATGTTTTCTTGCACCAAGCCATAAGGGCGGTTATCGTAGTTTTGCCCACGTTCGTTTTTTACGGTTGCTCTTTGCACTTCAAATTTTTTTTGTGTAACGGCATCGAGCAAGAAGCCCATGCGGTCGGCTTCGAGCCAAAGAGCAATTTCTAGCTGATTGGCAGGTAAGGTTTCAAAGTAATTGGTGCGGTCGCGGTTGGTAGTACCGTTGAGCGTTCCACCTGCTTCGGTAACTATCTTGAAGTGCTCTTCATCGGCTACATTATCTGAGCCTTGAAACATCATGTGCTCAAAGAAATGAGCAAAACCAGATTTGTTGATTTCTTCGCGTGCCGAACCTACGTGGTAGGTAACATCAATGTGTACAATCGGGTCCGAATGATCTTCGTGAATAATGAGCGTAAGTCCATTGGGTAATACATACTTTTCGTAAGGAATGATTATCTCATTACCCTTTTTGGTTACCTTCTGCACCAACTTGGCTTGTCCCATAGTTCCAAAAACTACAAGCAAACCTAACGCAGAGAAAATAAGTTTTTTGTGTAGCATAAAATTAGATTTTGAATTTCTCATAAAACGTTTGCAAAGCTAAAAAATTATTGCTAAAATGTAATTTTTCTCTGAAACATACATTTTCCAACTAGATTCTCTACGAGCTTTGTAAAAACCTCATAGGATTTTAAGATGGTTCTTAGAAATATGCTAAAAATTGCTTGTTTTTGTTTTTTTTGTGTAGGTATTTCTGCTTTTGCCCAAGAGCTAAGCAGTGGGTTTAATTTTGCCAAGCCCAACCGAAAATTTACACGAATTCCTTTTCAACTTGCTAATAATCTTATTGTTGTGCCTTTATTTCTTAATGAACAAATCGATACACTGAATTTCGTTGTTGATACAGGAGTAGGAGCGAGTATTTTTATTGATAGTGCCTTTTTGCAAATAATGAGAGCAGATACTACAAACTTACGAAAAGTGATAATAAAAGGAGCAGGGATTGGGGAAGTAATTACAAGCTACCTTGTACCCAAACAACATTTACGAATAGGTGCTTTGGTAGCCCATCGGCAAAATGTTTTAGTTTGCTCACAAAGCTTACACCACATTTCCGAGTATGCAGGTACACGAATACACGGCATTGTAGGCTACGATTTTTTCAGGAATTTAGTGGTAAAAATTGATTACATCAGAAAAGAATTGCTCGTCTACGAACCAAAGTATTTTACAAGGAAAATTTTACCCAAGTACAAACATTCGCAACTGCATAGAATTACTCTGCAACGACAAAAGCCTTATATTGGGGCTTCATATGTAAATGAACGCAACGATACCATTCCTTTACGCTTACTGATTGATACAGGAGCGGGACATTCGGTGTCTTTGGATATTGGCTCGCAAAGGGGCATTGAGCTTCCTCAAAAGCATATCGAAAGCAACTTGGGTGTGGCGGTCAATGGGGTGGTTTTAGGTAAAATTGCCCGAATCAAGCAGTTTCAGATAGGTAATTTTACTTGGCTCAATGTACTAGCTACCTTTCCTGATAGCTCTTTGATAGCTTTTCGTAATGAGGGGGTCAATCGTAATGGTAGTATTGGAATAGGAATTTTAGAACGTTTTGATATAACACTCAGTTATTCGCAACAACTCTGCATATTGGAGCCGAATCTGAAATACAATAAAAACTTTGATATGGGCTTTTCAGGTATAGAACTAATTTCACAGGGTAAGTCTTATCGAGAGTACAAAATTGTAGCTATACATCCGCTTTCAGAAGCCTATAAAGCTGGCTTGCAAATAGGTGATGAGATTTTGGCTATCAATAATTATTTCACTTCTTCATTGAATATTTCACAAATCTACGAACTTTTAGATACCAAAGAGCAAACGCTTCACTTGCTTATTCGTCGAGGGGGCAAGTTGCAGGTAGTTGCTTTTAAGACTAAACGCATTATTTAAGCAAAAAAGTTTTTACGAAAACCCTGATAATTTTTTTTGCATTTTTATAAAAAAACTTACAACTTTACATTCCTTGTATAGTAAGCAAAAAAATATTTGCCTTTGAGGGCGATAATACTCAAACAATCGCTTTTTTATGCGTATTCATTTTTTTATTCGGTTGTATTGGCGAGAAATCGTCAAGATGTTACGGCTTAGTTCACCTATTATTGTAGCACAAATTAGCAGTGTGTTGATGGGAGTGACTGATAATGTCATGGTAGGGAAGCTACGTGACGATGCTCCTTTGGCCGCAGCGGCAATTGCTAATATTATATTTATTTTGGTAGCTTGTTTGGGCATAGGTGTTTTTGCTACGATTTCGCCGCTAGTTGCCAAAGCCAAAAATTCGGGTAGGGGGCAGGAATGTGGCTTGTACCTTTTTGCAGGAATGAAGCTTTCTATTAGTTTGGGCTTTTTGCTTACCTTGCTTTTGCTATTTATTAGTTGGAACTTCCATTGGTTTGGGCAAAAAGAAAATGTAGAAAATTTGGCGAAAAGTTATTTACAGGTAATAGCTTTTTCCATGTTTCCGATGATGTTTTTTCTAGCTGTAAAGCATTTTAGTGATGGTTTAGGTGTTACGATGCCTGCTATGGTGATAACTTTGGTAGGGCTTTTGGTAAATGTTTTTTTCAATTGGGTGCTTATTTACGGCAGATTGGGCTTTGCTGAAATGGGCTTGTATGGTTCGGGGCTTTCTACACTGATTTCAAGGGTAGTAATGGCTTGTTTGATGATAGTGTATGTTTTGGAGTCTAATTTTTTTCTGTCTTTTTTACCGAATATTTTGGCGGGCAATTCGATAAAGGTGCAAACTAGGCAGGTTCTGAAATTAGGTATTCCGAGCGGATTGCAGTATTTTTTTGAAACAGGTGTATTTGTGTTTTGTACGGTAGCTTCGGGTTGGTTGGCGGTGGAAGCTCTTGCCGCTCACGGAATTATTTTGAGCATAGCTACCATTACGTATATGATTGCGGCAGGCGTTTCATTTGCAGGGGCTATTTCCGTAGGAGGAGCTTTGGGAATTGGTAGTCGTGAGCGGGTAATGCGTTCGGGTATGGCTTCTATATTGCTAGTAAGCCTTCTGATGATTCTTTGCTCGGTAATTTTACAAGTTTTTGGCGAAAATATTATTGCTCTCTACAAAAACAATAGCCTTGCTGTTATGGAAATAGCTAAAAGTTTACTATTTATTTTCGTCTTTTATCTGCTTGCCGATGGAGTGCAAGCCGTAGGGGTTGGTATTTTAAGAGGCATTGGCGATGTAAATATTCCGACAATGATAACGCTTTTTGCCTATTGGGTAGTAGGTATTCCTGCAAGTTTTTATTTAGGAAAATACACCGATTTAGGTGTAAAAGGGATATGGTTAGGACTTACTTTGGGGCTTATTACTTCGGCCATACTACTTACAGGACGTTTTTTCTATCTTACAAGTAGAGAAAAATTGAAATTTGCGTAATTTTGCCTCAAAAATCCAATGTTTAGGCATTCAGTTACAGATACCATTGTTGCCCCTGCTACACCTGCTGGTATAGGAGCTATAGCAGTAATTAGAGTTTCAGGCAAAAAAGCTATCGAAATTACCAATGCAATTTTTTCAGGTAAAGATTTAAGCCAGGTATCTTCGCATACCATTCATTTTGGCACTATTCAGAGCGAAAATGGTGAAATAATTGACGAAGTCTTAGTGAGTATTTTCCGAGAACCTCATTCTTTTACAAAAGAAAATAGCACAGAAATTTCCTGTCATGGCTCGCCATATATTGTAGAGCAAATTCTGAAACTTTTACTTGCCAAAGGAGCAAGAATGGCAGAACCAGGCGAATTTACCAAAAGAGCTTTCTTGAATGGTAGATTTGATTTAGCACAAGCCGAAGCTGTTGCCGATTTGATAGCCGCTACTTCTCAGGCCTCTCATCAAATTGCAATGAAACAGATGCGAGGTGGCTTTTCACAGAAAATCCAAAAATTAAGAGCTGAACTGATTCGCTTTGCGGCACTGGTAGAATTAGAACTTGATTTTGCCGAAGAAGATGTAGAATTTGCCAACCGAACAGAACTAAAAAATTTCTTGCAAAATGTTACACAATATGTAAATGAACTTTTGCAGTCTTTTGCTTGGGGTAATGTTCTCAAGAATGGTATCTCTACGGTTATTGTCGGAAAGCCTAATGCAGGAAAATCTACCTTACTCAATACGTTATTACAAGAAGAAAAGGCAATTGTCTCCGATATTGCAGGCACTACTCGCGATATTATTGAAGATGAAATTACTCTGGAGGGTACTCGTTTCCGATTTATTGATACAGCAGGCTTGCGTGAAACGCAAGATACTATTGAAGCTATTGGCGTAGAGCGTGCCAAGCAAAAAATGCAAGAAGCCTCGCTCATTTTATACCTTATAGATAGCTCGGAAATGAACGAAAATCTTGATTTTCTGCAAAAAGAATTGCAAAAATTGCAAAAACCTTATTTTATTTTGTTCAATAAAACAGATAAACTCTCTGCCGAAAAAATTGCCGAACTTGAACAAATCCCTAAGGCTTTGTGTATTTCTGCCAAAGAGCAAAAAGGAATAGAAAAACTGAAAAATGCCCTTATTGGGCTTGTAAAAGAGCAAAAAATAAACCATCCAGATATAGTTATCAGCAATGTAAGGCATTACGAAGCACTTGCCAAAACGCAACAATCTCTGCAAAAAGTGCTCTTAGATATTGATTCGGCAATTACAACGGATTTATTGGCGGCAGATATTCGAGAGGCTGTTCGGCATTTGGGAGAAATTATCGGTGAGGTAAGCAACGAAGACTTGCTGAATTACATTTTTTCAAAATTTTGCATTGGAAAGTAACTAATAAAAACAACGCAAAACGAAAAAGTAAAAAACGTGGAAAAGCCTTTAAAAAAAGGCTTTTTTTTGTTTTTTTTATGTTGTTTTATTTTGTTTTATTTTATTGTCTTTTGTACCTTTTTTGTACCTTTGTGAAAAGTTTTATTTTTTTGAGTAAATTTGTACCTCATTGGTTTACAAAGTTTACAAAATAACACACTTTTAAACAGAATGGAACATTTTCAAGGGTGATAAAACAGTAAAAAAAGATACAATGAGCAGTAATATACAGGTTCAGCGTATTTGTCAGTATTGCGGTAATGAGTTCACAGCCCGAACCACAGTAACAAAGTACTGTTCCCATAGATGTGCAAGTTTGGCACACAAGGCTATGAAACGAGCCGAAAAGGTGCAAAGGTCAAACGCCGAAACCAAACAAATAAAAAACAAACCTATTGAGGAGCTGAAAGCAAAAGAGTTTTTGACTGTTTCAGATGTTTCAAAGTTGGTAGGTTGTTCCCGTCAAAACGTGTATAAACTTATCAATACGGGAAAGCTGAAAGCAACAAACATATTGATAAAAAAAACCATTGTAAGACGTTGCGACCTTGATAAGCTATTTAACGAAGTTCCCGAAATTGAAAACATACCCGAACAGCAAAAACAGGATTTAAAAGAATGGAAACAGGCAGGAGCGTTTGATATTAACGACTGTTATACCATAGGTGAAGTACAAAAAAAGTTCGGAATTTCTCAAACCGCCTTGCAAAAACTTATCAAAAGGGAAAATATACCCAAAATAAAAAAAGGTTGGTACGTCTATGTACCAAAACCAATCATTGACAAAATATTTGAGTTGAACAAAAAAAATTTAGACACTTTTTTTAGAGAGTAACTTTAGTAACTTTAGTAACTAAACATAAAGGACAATGGCTATAAAAGTAACATTAAGGAAAAAGAAAATTAGCAAGGGACGGCAAAGCCTGTATTTAGATTTTTACCCCGCAATACCACACCCCCAAACAGGCGAACCCACAAGAAGGGAATTTTTAGGGCTTTACATTTTTGAGAAGCCCAAAACACCCATTGAAAAACAGCATAATACTGAAACCCTGTATTTGGGCGAAAGTATACGCCAAAAACGGGAAAACATTTTGAATAAGCCTGAAATTTACAGCGAATACGAAAAAGAACAGTTGCGTAAAAAGGAATTAGGCGAACAATGTTTTATTGAGTATTTCAGAAAGTTAGCGAGCAAACGCAAGGCGAGTAACCACGATAATTGGTTTTCAGCACTCAACTACATTGAAGCGTTTACAAACGGAAAATTGAGGTTTGCCGACCTCAACGAAAAGTTTTTAGAGGACTTCAAAGAATACCTATTAACTACCAAAAGCCAAAAGAGCAACAAAACAACCCTTTCGCAAAATTCAGTCGTTTCGTATTTCAATAAGGTAAAAGCCGCATTGAAACAAGCCTATAAGGACGGCATGTTACAAACCGACCTGAACGCTAAAATAAGCCCCATTAAGGTAGCCGAAACAAGACGGGAATACTTAACTATTGAGGAACTCAATACGCTTGTAAAAACCCCGTGCAACAATGATTTATTGAAACGTGCCGCCCTGTTTTCAGCCCTTACAGGGTTAAGGTTTTCAGATATTCAAAAAATGGTTTGGGGTGAAATTGAATACATTGAGGGGCGAGGGTATTTCCTGAATTTCAGCCAAAAGAAAACCAAAGGCGTTGAGGTTTTACCAATTTCAGAACAAGCAGTAAAGTTGTTGGGTGAAAGGAAAGAACCCACAACCAAAGTTTTTGAAGGGTTGAAATATTCAGCCTACCATAACAAACACCTTTACCAATGGATTGGAGCCGCAGGAATAACTAAAAACATTACTTTTCATTGTTTTCGCCACACCTTCGCAACCTTGCAACTTTCTAACGGAACAGATATTTACACCGTTTCCAAAATGTTAGGACACAAAGACCTGAAAACAACACAGATATACGCCAAGATTGTGGACGA
>CALLAC010000010.1 GCA_938002655.1 uncultured Cytophagales bacterium | reverse complement strand
AAAATCCCCGTAGCCAAACCTTACCTTGATGCCGAGGAAGCTCAATATGCTTACGATACTATCCTGACAGGCTGGGTAACGCAAGGACCCAAAGTAGCCGAATTTGAAGAAAAATTTGCCGAGTATACAGGAGCCAAATATGCCGTCGCTGTTTCCAATTGTACCACCGCTCTGCATCTGGCAATGATAGTTGCAGGTGTGCAAGCAGGCGATGAGGTCATTTGTCCTTCGCTTTCATATATTGCCACAGCAAATTGTATTCGCTATGTGGGGGCAAAAGCTGTCTTTGCCGAAGTCAATACCGAATACAATTTGGATATTGAGGACGTAAAACGCAAAATCACTCCACGAACCAAAGCCATATTGATAGTGCATCAAATTGGTATGCCCGCCGATATTGAGGCTTTTCAGGCTCTTTGTAAAGAAAAAAATTTAATTTTGATTGAAGACGCCGCCTGTGCCGCAGGCAGTAGTTATAAAGGGAAAAAAATTGGTTCGCATAGCGATTTGGTTTGTTTTTCGTTTCACCCTCGCAAGGTAATCACCACAGGCGATGGAGGTATGATAAGCACCTCACGAAAAGACTATGCCGAACGGCTCAAATTGCTTCGCCAACATGGTATGGCTATCAACGACCGTATCCGCCACGAAAGCAATAAAGTATTGCTTACCGACCATCTGGAACTGGGCTACAACTACCGAATGACTGATATTCAAGCCGCTGTGGGCATCAGGCAATTAGAAAAATTAGACTGGATAGTTTCTGAACGCCGCAAAATTGCTTTTCAGTATCACGAGGCTTTCCAAGATATTGACTGCCTGCGTCTGCCTTATGAACGCAAAGGTTATTTTTCTAATTATCAGTCGTATTCGGTGTATTTGAAAGAAAATTGCCCTATTAGCCGAAACGATTTGATGCAAAAACTGCTTGACGTAGGCATTGCTACGCGTTCGGGCGTGATGACTTCGCACCGCGAAACGGCTTACAAAGGGTATTCCGATGCAAAACTGCCCATTTCGGAAGATTTGTGCGATAGAAGTATTATTTTGCCTTTATACGTGCCTATGTCCCAAGAAGAAATCAGCTACGTGATTGAGCATTTTCGGAAGTTTTTGGACAAATAAAACTTGCTTGGTTAGTTTTCTAAAAAACTGCTTATTTCGCTATACACCCATTCTAATTCGCTTTTTTCAATGCAATAAGGAGGCATAAGGTACAAAACATTCCCCAAAGGACGCAGTAAGATATTTTTTGCCAAAAAATGTTTGTAAATGTCCTTTGCCATATTGTTGAAGTAGCTTGTTTCTTCTTGACTTTTGAGTTCGAGGGCAAGAATAGTACCCAAAGTTTGCACCTTAGCAACACGCTTCTGTGAGCGTATTTGAGCCTCAAAAGTTGTATGCATCTCTGTCATCTGATGAATTTTCTGTAAAGTTTCTTTTTGTAGAAGCAAATCTAAACTTGCATTTGCCGCCGCACAAGCCAATGGATTTGCCGTATACGAGTGCCCGTGATAAAATGTTTTTATTTTTTCTGCTGAACGAAACGCATTGATAACTTTTTCGGTGCAAGTAGTTACCCCCAAAGGCATTGCTCCCCCCGTAATACCTTTGGATAAACACATTATATCAGGCTTTTGGGAACAGTACTCAGAAGCAAATAACTTACCCGTTCGTCCAAAACCTGTCATTACTTCATCGGCAATACAAAGAATATCATATTTCTGGGCTATGCTCAATAGTTCATCTAAGATTTCGGGGCTGTACATACGCATACCTGCGGCTCCTTGCACTAGGGGTTCATAAATAAATGCCGCAATTTTGCCTGTATGAGCAAGTTCTTGCATTTTTTGGATTGTAGCCTTTGCCGAAAAACATTGAGTATTATTTCGTTTTCCTGCACAACAAGCGACCTCATAACAAGCAGGAAAAGGTAAAAAATGAACATCAAAAAGTTTTTCTGAAAAAGGTTTATTAAATAAATTTCGTTCAGCAACAGACATTCCGCCGAAAGTATCTCCATGATAAGCCCCTTGCAAAGCAATAATTTCCTTTCTCTGTATATTACCTAAGTTATACCAATATTGTAAAGCCATTTTGATAGCTACTTCACAGGCTGTGCTTCCATTATCAGAAAAGAAAACTTTACTTTGGTTAGAGGGCAAAATAGCCAGCAGACGTTCTGCCAGTTTTACGGCAGGTTCATGTGTGAAACCTGCAAAAATCACGTGTTCAAGTTTTTGAGCTTGTGTAAAAATGGCTTGTGCAATGTGCGGATGGCTATGCCCATGCAGATTCACCCACCACGAAGCAATAGCATCTAAAATTTTTCTCCCATCTTCTGTATAAAGATATGCCCCTTCGGCTTTTACAATAGGCAAAGGAGCATCGCTTCTTACAAGAGGCGTAAAAGGATGCCAAACATACTGCTCGTCTTTGCGTAATGTTTCAGAAACTAAATTATTCTTCTTCATTGTTCTGCTTTTTCATTTGTAAAGCCACACCGAAAGAGTATCCTTACATTCATTCAGTAGCTCCTGATTAGTTTTTTTTAAAATAGGATGCAGAAAATCGGGAGCGATTTCTACAAGTGGCACCAAAGTAAAACGTCTTTGATGTAGAAAAGGATGAGGTACTTGCAAATGCTCTGTTTGAATAACCTCATCACCAAAATACAAAATATCGATATCAATGGTACGAGCCTGCCACTTTGTTTTTCGCTCTCTGCCCAAAAAGTTTTCAATGCTTAAAATTTGTGTAAGTAAGTTTTCAGCAGAAAGCGTAGTTTGCATTTCAAGTACACAATTTAGAAAATTGGCTTGCTCCATTTTGCCCCAAGGCTCAGTTTCGTAGATAGAAGAAACTTGAATAAGCTTGCCCAAACTTTCTAATTCTTGTATCGCCTTTTTCAAAAAAAGTATTCTATCACCTTCGTTGCTTCCTAAAAGAATAAAAACTTTCATTAGCTTGCTTTTTTCACCAAAAATAGAAATATTTGCAAAATGAAAAGACAAAAGTAAAATCAAGATTTAAATGAATGATGCATTAGAGAAGGTAAATGTTTTCTTTGATATGTTTGAGGAAGTCTTGCAAAAACAAAATTTGCAGGTGCAAGAAAAAATTTCCCAAGAAATTCGTAGTATCAAAGAAAGTTTTTCGAAAGAAGAAGAAAAAATTTTACTCAAACTTGAACCTATTTTAGAGGAAAAAGTTGAAAAAGTAAAAAACGAGGTCGGTAAGCTCAACAATATCAGCCAGGCAATTAAGCGTGAAATTCGCGAGTCGCAACCTGAAATCATTGATGCTCTCTATCCTATTATTGGCAAACTTGTACAAAAGTTTATCAAGACTGAACTGGAAAAACTCAACGAAAATATAAACAAACAAATAGACGATAGTTTTTCGTGGCAAGCACTTCGGCGAGAGCTTTTGAGTTTGCTTGGTATTAAACAAGAAGAAATTCTTTTGGCTCAGGCTTCACAAGCAAGTATTCAAGAATTTTTTGTAATTTGGCAAAATTCAGGTATTTTACAAGCCCATTATAGCCAAACTGATATAGTAGATGACGATATGGTAGCAGGCATGCTTACGGCTATTAAATCTTTTGTTAATGATGCTTTTGGAAATAAAGCCGATTTGGAAACGCTGGAATATGGCAACTTGAAAATGTTTGTATTCAGTGCAGTGCGTTTTTATTTGGTTGCAGTAGTTTCGGGAGTGGCAGATAAAAGTTTTCAGGAGCGTTTGCAAAGTTATATGCAGTTATTTTACGAAAGATATTTGAGCCAACGCTCTGATGAAGAAATCCAACAAACTGACTTGAATGCAATACTTAAAAAACATATTGAGGACTTTCCACACTACAACCTAATTACCCAAAAAATAAATGAATACAGGAAAAACGTACAGCAAAAAAGTAATTTTAATTGGAAATTTTGGCGTTGGTAAAACCTCGCTTACCAAACGTTTTGTGTATCAAAAATTTTCAGAAGAGTATTTAACTACTTTGGGAGTAAAAATTGATAAAAAAGTGGTAGAACTTGGAGAAGATATCGTAAACTTGATGATTTGGGACATTGCAGGCGAGGTTACACAAACTCGTGTCAGCACTTCTTATTATTTAGGTTCGAATGGAATTTTGTATGTGTTTGATGTCACCCGACCTTCAACCTACGAAAATATGCAAGCAGATATAGAATACGTACAAAAAATTTTACCGAATGTACCCATTCTAAAAATAGCCAATAAAGCTGATTTAATCAGCTCCGAACAATTAAAACAACTTCCTGTAAGCTACGATTTCTTGTGCAGTGCCAAAACAGGTGCAAACGTTGAAAATGCGTTTTTAGCCCTTGCCGAAGCAATGATTGGAAAAAAAGTGTAAACAAAATTTTGATAGAATGAAAATCAACTATCAAGATATTTTTGAGCAGGCTTATCGCCTCTTTGCAAGAGATACCCATTTAGCAATGCTTTTAGATATCAATGCCCAAATTTTGCACAGCAATAACTCTTTTCTGGAACTAAAAGATAGCTATGGTCAATCTGCTTACACACTCTTCCCTTTTTTAGAACATTTGCTCTCCAGAGATATTCAAGAAGTAAGCATCAATTTCATTGAAACCAAACTATATGACAAGCTCATGCAATTTCGATGTATTATTCGTTCTTTTGAACAATATGGCGAGTATTTTTATTTTGTAATTATGCAAGATGTGTCTTGGTATCATCAAGAATTGCAAAGAATTCAGCAAGAAAGAAATGAGTTTTATTTGGAACGTGAAAAAACATTGAAAAAAAAGTAACAAAGCAATTTTTCAAAACAAGCAACTTTGGATGTAAATATGTTTTCTACCACTGAAATCACCTCAAACACAATTATTTCTGATAATCCCATTCATCAAAGGCTTTTTTTTGCTTATTGGGCGGCTTCTCAAATGATAAGTGGCAATGTTTTAGAAATTGGTTGTGGCTTGGGCAGAGGTTTAGAAGTTATTTTTCCTAAATGCGATAGTTATACGGCTTTGGATAAAAATGAACAGCTCATTGAGCAACTGCAAAAAAAATATCCTCAACATAGATTTATTACGCATCATATACCCCCTCTGGAAAGTTTAGAAGACGATAGTTTTGATTATGTACTTTGCTTTCAGGTGATTGAGCATATTCCTAACGACAAACTGCTGATTGAAGAAATTTATAGAGTTTTAAGACCCACAGGCAAGTTCATTCTTTCTACTCCGAACATCAAACAATCCCTGACCCGCAATCCTTGGCATATTCGAGAATATACGGCAGAAGATTTAGAAAAATTGCTAAAAATTTCTTTTCAAAAAATAGAAAAACAAGGAGTATGGGGGAATGAAAAAGTAGAACGCTATCATGAGGAAAACCGAAAAGCAGTAGCCAAATGGAAAAAATGGGATATTTTAAATTTAGAATATCGCTTACCTCGATATGTTTTGCAAATACCTTACACGTTGCTCAATCGTATCAATCGCAACTATCTGCTGAAAAATCCTAATGCTATGGCAATAGAAATTGATTATACTGACTACTTTCTGACCAAAAACACCGAAAAAGCTTTGGATTTGTTTTTTATCGCTGAAAAGTAGGTTAAATCATTTCTGAAAATTGTATAAATCACTGTTATTCATATTTTACAAGAAATTTTTGAGCTTGCAGTAGTTAGCAAAAGTCAAGAGATTCGTGAAGAGAAAAGTTTGAAATAAAAAATCGTGATTGATGTTTCATTTCCTGTTTCTTCATAAAATTTACTCTTCGGGCAAAGGGGGTAGCTCAGCATCTTTGACTTTGCACGAAAAGCGTGCGGCATTGATTTTCTTAACTACTTCAAAAGAAATAGCCTGTTGGGCAGGAAGTTTTTCTAAAACTTTTTCCTCTTTGGCAATTACTTCGCCTTGTGTATCAAAGTAAGAAATCAGAATTACCACTCTTTGCGGCTCTAAATCTTTGTTATTATTGAAAACTTCTACATTGATTTTGTACTCACCGAGTAGATTGCTTACAAACTGACCATCTACAATTATATTTTTGAGAACTTTTTCTTTGCGTTCTTTTTCTATTTTTTTACGCTCTTCTTGTTTTTTCTTCAAGCTATCTTTTCTGCGTTCTTCTTGGCTTTCTTTTCTTTGTCGTTCTTTCTCTTCTTGTTGTTTGGCTTCTGCGAGTTTGGTGTAGTCGGTGGTGTCGTTGGGTTGCTGAATAACTAGGGGGTTTTCGCTCTGAAAGGTTGTGACTTGTGACTTTTTTTGCTGATTTTTTGCGATAATTCGTAAGCCCCACCAAGCCCCACCGAAGAAAAGAATTATAATGCTAATACCTACCGAAGCAGAAACCCAAGCATTTTTTTTCGGCAGTTGTTGATGTGTTATTTCAAAAATAGCGTGTTGCAAGTCGTTTTGTAGTTCTTCGCAAGTCTGATAGCGTTGATAGGCTTCGCTGGCACAAGCCTTTTGGATAACTTTTTGTAGTTCTGGCGAAGCAGTAGGGAAAAGATATGCTAAAAGTTTACCAAGCATGAAAATATCGGTACGTGTATCTGTATAACCACCTTGCAATTGCTCGGGGGCTAAAAAAGAAGAGGGACGGGGCGAGAGTTGCATAAAACCAAAATCGTTCAGAAACACTTTGTTTTCGGGAGTAATGAGAATATTCGAAGGGCTGATGTGTAAATGACAAACCCCTTTTCGGTGGCTATAAGCAACAGCCGAAAGAATTTGCAAGAAAATATCTTTTCGTTTTTCGCTAGAAGGGTTGCTTTGCAAAAACTTATCCAAGGTAATCCCATTTACGTAATCGTACACAAAAAATATCCCTTGCGAATTTTCCAAATAGTCGTAAAGTACGGGAATGTGTCCGTGTGCAAGTTCGGCATTCTGAACGGCTATATGGCGAAGTTGGAGTTTTTGCTGTTCACTTTGCAAAAATTCATTTTTAAGCTGTTTGATACGCACATTGCGAGGCAGGCTTTGGTGCTTGGCAAGCCAATTGCGGGCTGTATTGCTTTCTGCTATCAACGATTGTATCTGATACTGATAAAAATTTTGACCGATTTTCATTACAAAAATTTTCTGCAAAGGTACGGAAAAATTACTTTGCTCAAAAAAAGAATTTATATGTTTGCATAATTGTCTCAAAATGCATAATCTTGCTTTTGCACTAAATTGAATTTTTTGCTATCATGGAAAATCTAAAACCGCTCAATAAACTTTTAGTTGCCAATCGTGGCGAAATAGCTATCCGTATTTTTCGTGCCGCTTCGGAGCTAAAAATTCGCACCGTAGCGATTTATACCTATGAAGACCGCTACTCTTTACACCGCTTTAAAGCCGACGAGGCCTATCAGATAGGCAAAGATGATGAGCCTTTGCGTCCTTATCTAGATGTAGAGGAAATTGTGGCTCTTGCTAAAAAAGTAAAAGCCGATGCCATTCACCCAGGTTATGGCTTTTTATCGGAAAACGTAAATTTAGCAAGGCGTTGTCGCGAAGAAGGTATCATTTTCATAGGACCCGAACCCGAGGTAATGGAGGCTTTGGGCGATAAAATTGCTTCCAAAAAAATAGCAATTCAAGCCGAAGTGCCTATCATTGAAGACAACAAAGAGCCACTCAAAACCTTCAAAATTGCCCTGAAAGAAGCCAAACGCATCGGTTTTCCTGTAATTTTGAAAGCCTCGGCAGGGGGCGGTGGGCGTGGTATGCGGGTAGTGCGTAATGAAAGCGAATTGGAAAAAGCTTACAATGAAGCCAAAGGCGAAGCAGAACGCTCTTTTGGTGATGATACTATATTCCTTGAAAAATACATTGAAAACCCCAAGCACGTTGAAGTGCAAATAATGGGCGATAACTACGGAAATATTGTTCATTTGTTTGAACGCGATTGCTCGGTGCAAAGACGTTTTCAGAAAGTTGTAGAAGTAGCCCCTTCATTTTTAGAGCAAAAAACTAAAAATAAACTTTACGATTATGCTCTACGTATCTGCCGAAAAGTCAACTACAATAATGTTGGTACAGTAGAGTTTTTGGTAGATAAACACGAAAACGTATACTTTATCGAAGTAAATCCTCGCATACAAGTAGAGCATACTATTACTGAAGAAATTACACGCATCGATATTGTTCGCTCACAAATTCTCATTGCCAAAGGGCATCGCCTTTCAGACCCTGTCATCTGGATTCATAAACAAGAAGATGTAGTAGCCCGAGGAGTGGCTATTCAGTGTCGTATTACTACCGAAGACCCGCTCAACAACTTTAAGCCAGATTTTGGAACAATTGTAGAGTATCGTAATGCCGCAGGTTTTGGTATCCGTTTGGACGAGGGAAGTGTTTATCCAGGCGTACAAATTTCGCCATTTTTTGATTCTATGCTTGTAAAAATTTCGGCATCGGGCAGAACGCTCAAAGGTGCCGCCCAACGCTTGCAGAGAGCTTTACGAGAATTTAGAATTAGAGGTGTAAAAACAAATATTGGCTTTTTAGAAAATGTGATTTCGCACCCAGTTTTCCAAAGTGGAAAAGCCACAGTCAATTTTATTCAAGAACACCCCGAGCTTTTTAATATTGCCAAACGTTATGATAGAGGTACGCGTGCTTTACGCTTCCTTGCCAACGTGATTGTCAATGGTAACTCTGATATAAAAAAGAAAGATGACAGCATAAAGTTTGAAAAACCCCCCATTGTAGATTACGATAATTTGCAAGAGCCACCCGCAGGTACAAAACAGCATTTGCAGAAATTGGGCAGAGAAAAATTCTGTGAATGGCTCAAAAATGAAAAGAAAATCTACTATACCGATACTACACTTCGCGATGGGCATCAGTCTTTGCTGGCTACGCGTATGCGAACAATTGATATGATACCCTATGCAGAAATGATAGCTTACCATTTTCCGCAAACCTTTTCTATGGAAATGTGGGGAGGAGCAACTTTTGATGTAGCTTTACGTTTCTTGAAAGAATGCCCTTGGCGAAGATTACAACTGATTCGCAAAGCCGCTCCTAATATTCTGATGCAAATGCTCTTGCGTGGTGCCAATGGGGTAGGCTATAAGGCTTATCCTGATAACCTTATTGAAAAATTCATCGAAAAAGCCGCTGAAAATGGAATTGATATTTTCCGTATTTTTGATTCGCTCAATTGGATTGAAAACCTAAAAACAAGTATTTCCGCTGTAAATAAATACACCGAAAGCATTGCCGAAGCTGCTATTTGTTATACTGGCGATTTACTTTCTAAAAATGAAAAAAAATACACTCTGCAATATTATTTAGACTTGGCAAGAACTCTAGAAGATGCAGGGGCTCATATTTTGGCTATCAAAGATATGGCAGGATTGCTCAAACCCTATGCCGCCGAACTGCTAATCTCCAAACTCAAAGAAACCGTACGTATTCCTATCCACTTGCATACCCACGATACAGCCTCTATTCAAGCCGCTACCTACCTGAAAGCCATTGAAGCAGGAGTTGATGTAATTGACGTAGCCATCGCCGCTATGTCAGGCACTACTGCTCAACCCAATTTCAACTCTATGGTGGCAATGTTGCAAGGGCACCCTCGCGAAAATCCTTACGATTTACACAAACTCAATCGTGTCTCTAAATACATGGAGGCGGTTCGTAAATATTACTATCCTTTTGAGGCAGGCTTGCAGACAGGCTCGGCAGAAGTCTACGAGCACGAAATGCCCGGTGGGCAATATACCAATCTCAAAGCACAAGCCGATTCGGTAGGTGTAGGTGATAGATTTGATTTGGTTGTCAGAAACTATCAAGAAGCCAACAAACTTTTTGGTAATATTATTAAGGTAACACCCAGCTCAAAAGTCGTAGGCGATTTTGCCTTATTTATGACAGCTAATAACCTTTCTGCCGAAGATATTTTGGAAAAAGGTGATACACTTTCTTTCCCAGAATCGGTGAAAGAGTTTTTTAGAGGTGAGTTAGGGCAACCTTATGGTGGCTTTCCTGAAAAATTGCAAAAAATAGTGCTAAAAGGTGAAAAACCTTTTACCGAACGCCCCAATGCCCACTTAAAACCCATCGATTTCAACAAAGAATTTGAGCAATTCAAGCAAAAATTTGATGATAACTTTTTAGACTTGCTTTCGTATCTGCTTTATCCCAAAGTATTTGAAGAGTATTACAACCACATTCAGGAATATGGTTTTGCGTACTATTTGCCTACCCCTGCTTTTTTCTATGGCTTAAAGCCAGGTGAGGAGATTCTGATTAAAATTGATGAAGGAAAAACTTTACTAGTAAAACTTGTAAGTTGTTCGCAACCCGATGAAAATGGTATTGTAGCCGTTTATTTTGAACACAACGGACAGACCCGCCGTGTACGCATTCTGGATAGAAAAATGACTAGTTTGCTCAAAACCAACCCGAAGGCTTTGGGAGAAAATCAAATAGGCTCGCCTTTACAGGGCAAAATTTCGGAAATAAAGGTCAAAGAAGGTGAAAAAGTAAAAACCAATACTCCACTTTTTGTGCTAGAAGCGATGAAAATGGAAAGTATTGTTACTGCCCCCCGCGAGGCAGTTGTCAAAAAAATCTACCTAAATACAGGAGCTATCGTAGAACAAGGCGATTTGGTGGTAGAGTTAGAGTAAAAAAATTCAGTTCTTTACTCTGCAATTGCTTTTTTGCAAAAAAAGCCTACCTTTGTAGGCTCAAAACCCAACCTGTAAGAAATGAAAAAGAAAAAAGAAGATGCTCGGGTGTATTGGCCCAAAAAACCTTTACAAAAAAAACAACAAGAAGAAAGTAAATCTCAGACGCCTACGTACCGTTTCAAGAGCTTTGCAGAAAAGAAAAAAAATATCAGAAAAAACGAAGTGCAGGAGCAAAAATCTACTATTCGGCTCAATCGCTTTATTGCTAATGCAGGAGTTTGCTCGCGTAGAGAGGCTGATGAGCTGATTAAGCAAGGGGCTATCAAGGTGAATGGAAAGGTAGTTACAGAAATGGGCTATCAGGTAAAACCCACCGATAAAGTAACTTATCAGGGTAAATTACTGAAAAGAGAAAAATTCGTATATGTTTTGCTCAATAAACCCAAGAACTGCATCACAACTACCGAAGACGAAAACGAAAGACGTACCGTAATGGATTTTGTGAAAGACGCCTGCAACGAAAGAATTTATCCTGTTGGGCGTTTGGATAGAAATACCACGGGTTTGCTTTTGCTTACCAACGATGGCGAACTTGCCAAAAAACTCTCTCACCCTTCTTCTAACATCAAAAAAGTGTATCAGATAACTCTGCATAAACCCATAACCGAAGAAGATTTTAGACAATTGGAGCAAGGACTTGAACTTACAGATGGATTTATTAAACCTGATGCACTAGTTTTACTCGAACCAAACGTGCTAGGCATGGAACTGCATAGCGGTAGAAATCGCATCGTAAGACGTATGTTTGAGCATTTAGGGTATGAAGTTACCAAACTAGACCGTACTATGTACGCAGGGCTTACCAAAAAAGACTTGCCTCGTGGAAAATGGCGATATCTTACACAACAAGAAGTTATTCGTTTGAAGTTTTTGATGAAAACATAAAAATAAGAATATGACAAGCCAAGCAGGCTTGTCGGTATTCATTAGTTCAGAAATTGCGGCATCTACGTTATGCATATTTATCTACGTAGCCTTGCAGACCTTTGTTTCCGCCTATACCAGTGGCAGTAAAAATCCATTCACCATTTTCGCGTTTGAGCCTTCCAAACTCTACATCGGTAGAAGTAGGGTAGTCGGCATCTAAATCATAACGCAAAATTTCGCGTTTAGTTTCTACATCATAAAGGCGAATATAGGCATCGGAGAGCATACCGAAGTTGTGTTTGCGGTTTTCGGCATCGTGTATGCTTACAATAATCAAAATCTCATTTACAGCAGGGTTTACTAAATCTAAATTAGCAAGAATCATTTCATCATCTTCGTCGCCAGCTCCGGTTCGGTTATCACCAGTGTGCTTGATAGCCCCATCGGGCGATTGTAAATTGTTGTAAAACACAAAATACTCATCAGCAGGTAGCTTGCCTCTTTCATTTATCATAAATACAGAGGCATCTAAATCTAAAGCATTTCCTGGTTTTACTTCCCAGCCCAAACCGATCATAATTTTTCTGAGTGCAGGCTCCTTTTTAGTCAAATTGAATGAATTACCTTTTTTCAATGAAATAGCCATAGATGAACCAGTTTAAAACAAAAGTTACGGTGTTTTTATTTTTATACGTACTTATCTACATAACCTTGTAAGCCGATAGCCGTTCCTAGGCCGGTTGCCATGAAGTGCCAGCCATCTTCTTCTCTTTTCAACCTACCAAATTCAATTTCAGTAAAAGAGGAATTGGTTTCGTCTAAACGAAAGCGTACTACTTCGCGGCTATTTTCTATATCAACAAGTCGAATATAAGCATTTTTGAGCAAACCAAAATGATGTTTGCGAGTTTCGGCTTCGTGAATACTCACCACCACGATGAGCTCTTTGATGATAGGGTTTACTGCGGGCAAATTGGCCAGTATCATTTCATCGTCGTCATCGCCTATGCCTGTTCGGTTATCGCCTGTGTGTTTCAGCGAGCCATCGGGCGATTGCAAGTTGTTGTAGAAAATAAAATATTCATCAGCGGGAATTTTACCGTTTTCGCCTATCATAAATACTGATGCATCTAAATCCATAGTATTGCCGGGTAATACTTCCCAGCCCAAGCCAATCATAATTTTTTTGAGCGTAGGCTCTTTTTTAGTCAGGTTGAGTTTACTTCCTTTACTTAATTCTATTGCCATAAAAACACTTCTTTGATTTTTTAGCAAAAAAAAATGTTTTTATTGATTTTTACAAAACTTTTTAACAAACCTTTTCTTTTAGCAAAAAACAGGAGCAAGAACTTGAAAAATTGTGTTTTGGCATAAATTTTGAATTTTTGTTTGGAAATTTAAGGTTTTTTTAGTATTTTATGCAGTAATTTTTGATGTTTTCATAAAAAACATTTAAACCTTATGAAAAGTTTAGCTCACAACTGGCTTACCGAAGGACTTATAGATTTTGAGTACAAAAAATATGTACTGCTGGCGTATCTGAAAAATGTTCAAAACGAATTTGAAGCTATGCGGCTTTATCCTTATCTTTCCGATTTAGTTTTTCATTATCAAAACTTGCTTTCTTTCAAAGAGGGAAAGCATCTTTTGCGTCAGAATTTTCCCAAACAAATTACACAAGCAGATTTTGAAAAATTGCGTTTGCAATACGAAATTTTGGTAGATGATGACGAAATTATGCAAACGTTAGAAGAAATCGTAGAATTTGCTATTCCCAATTTTCACCAATTACTCAAAGAAGGCAAAAATCTTTATGATTATGTAGAGAGCCATCTAGAATTATCTGTTGTAGGAATTGCCCCGCTCTATCAAGAAGAAGGTTATTTGATGCTCTATGAAGAAATCTTAAAAAATATTCAGGTCTATGAGTATCAGGCTTCTATCTTTGAAAATTTAGAAAATCCGTACCGAGCTATTCATTTGCATTATTTAGAAACAATCCAAAAAAGCCTTTTTGAAACATTTGAAAATCTAAAAATCACTTTGCTTCGTAAGTATTCCAAATTTCCTAATCCAGCTACGTATCTGATTGTAGCAAAAGTGCCATATCCGTTGCAGGAAACACTTTTGCCTGTGGCAAAAAGAGTATTTATGAGGCATCTTTCGCAGAAAGCCGCCTGAAAAATTTGCTTGCTACCAAAATGTTTGCTTAATTTACATGCGAATAATTAATTTTTGCAAGATTTGAAAAAAGAAAAAACATTTTGGATAGAAAGCGAGTTGGTAATTCAGCTCAAGGCTAAAAATGAAAAAGCCTTGAAATATCTGTACGACCACTATGCTTCGTGTATGTATGGAGTTGCTCTGCAAATCCTGAAAAATGAAGAGTTGGCTCAAGATGCTCTACAAGAGGCTTTTGTGAAAATATGGCAAAATGTTCAAAATTATGATAGTACCAAAGGTAGACTTTTTACGTGGTTGCTAAATATTTTACGAAATACTGCCATTGATAAATTGCGTGCTAAAGAAGCCAAATACAAGGCTGAAAATCTGAAAAATATCGCAAAAAAAGCAGATAACGATACAATAAAACAGTCGGAATTTATTGGGATAAGAGAACTAACAGAAAAACTAAAATCCGAACATCGAGTTATTATTGAAATGATGTACTTTGAAGGATATTCTCAATCGGAAATTGCCGAAAAATTAGGAATACCCCTAGGTACCGTAAAAACTCGAGCCAAAAACGCCTTAGATTTTTTACGAAATTTGCTTGAAGAAGATACTTTTTGAATTGAATTCAAATTATTTACTACCTTGAAAGTGCAAAAATTTATAGAATCAGGTATATTAAGTGTATATGTACTGGGTGCGGCTACAGAAGAAGAAAAACAAGAAGTGGAGCGTATGGCGGCTTTATATCCCGAAGTTAGACAGGAGTTGGAAAGCCTGCAAAATGCCATGAACGAATATCTAGCTCAATATGAAGTGCCTGTACCCGCTCATCTTAAACAAAAAGTTTTTGAGAAAATTCGCAATACTGAAAATGTAGAGCTAAATTTAGAATCTGAACATAGCTCCGACAGCCGTATTGTGCCTTTCCCTTCGATACAAAAGTGGAAATACGGCTTAGCGGCTTCCCTAATTCTGTTGGTTTTCAGTGCTTTGCTCAATGTGCAATTGTACCAAAACCTAAAAGAAACAGAACGAGAGCTATCTGTTGTTCAAGCCCAAAATGTAGAAAGCCAAAAGAAAATTACATTATTGCAAACGCAATACCAAACTACTGAGCAAAAACTTTCTTTGTTGCAAAATCCTGACTATCAAATTACCTATTTGCAGGGATTGCAAGAAGTGGCTCCGCAGTCTTATGCTACAGTTTTTTGGAACGAAAAAGAAAACAAAGCCTTTATTTTCACAAATTCGTTACCACAGCCGCCACAAGGCAAACAATATCAACTGTGGGCACTGACAGATGACAATATAATTTGGGACGCAGGTGTATTTGATTGGGGGAAGTTCTCTCCTGTCAAATGTTTCAAAAAGCCACAAAAGTTTATTATTACGCTCGAAAAACAAGGAGGTGTACCTAAAGCCGAAGGAAAAGCCTATGCTGTAGGTAGTGTAAAAAGTTAGTGATGAGAAGTAAAAGGCTCCCAACGGCTTTTCTCCCAATTGTAGCTTTCAAGCCCTGAAAAACGTTTTTTGTAGTCATAAAAAGAGTTTACATCGTAGGCATAGCCTAAATAGAGATACTTTTTTCCTAAATTCTGTGCCCATTCTATTTCTTTCAGAAGAGTGAAAATGCCCAAACTATATCTTGCATAGTCGGTATCGAACATAGCATAAATGCTTGAAAATGCATTGGTAGTAATATCGACAAAGCTACAAGCTATAAGTCGGTTTTTATCCCATACTTCTATTTCGTAAGTAGGAAGAGGTACGCTCTCAGGATTATCTGAAACGAAATCATGTAATGATGAAGGACGTGTATTTGGCGAAAAACGCAGAGCATGCTTTTTAAACAAGGCATACTTGGCTTGATAGAGCTTTATCAACTGTTTTTTTACGCTAAAAAATGCGTTTTTTTGTAAAATTTTTCGCTGACTTTTACTCAATTGAAAGTTTTCGAGGCAAATTCGTAATGGAATTACTTTAACAAATTTCACCGTGTTGCCTGTTTCTAGGCTAGAAACTTTGTATCGAAAAAAATATTCGCCGAAATGCCGCCAGGCTTCTGACAGAAAACGGTCGAGTGCTTCAGGCTGAATAGATTTTTGGTAGAAACTTTCGATAAGCATAGTTTCATAGGTACAAACCTATAAGTACAAGTAAAAGTTTTTGAGTAAGGCTTCAAATTTGTTTGTGTACTTTCCTGTTTCGTTTTTGATAAATAAATTTTCGGTATCAGGCTTACACTTCGAGCTTCCGAAAGCGATAATTGTACGTAAGATTTGATGTTTGGGGCTGTGAAAAATGTTTAATCTTTTTTGAGGAAACAGATTGCGTTGTTGGGCTAAAACACAAAACTTATCCATAAAAAAGGGTGGTAATAGCAAAAAAGCTCTACCTTCTGATTTTAATAACAAACCTAAAACCTCTACTAGTTCGTGTAGTTGAAGGGTATTTTGGTGTAGAGCAATATTGAGCTTGTGGTTGCTGGCTTGCAAATAATTTGCATAAAAAGGCGGATTGCAGACTATCAGGTCGTAAGTAGGCATTTTTTGACTTTGGGCAAAAGCCTGAATAGAGGTATGATAAAGGTGAATATTTGCACAGAAAGGGCTACGTGCTACATTCTGTTGAGCTTGCCGAAAGGCATCATTTTCTATTTCAACAGCTTCAATTTGGCTATTGGGGAAGCGTTGGGCGAGCATCAGGGAGAGCAAGCCTGTACCTGCACCTATATCTAAGATTTTTTGTGGGTTTTCTGCAAAAGCCCAGGCTCCTAAAATACAAGCCTCTGTGCTTACTTTCATTGCTGTGTTGGCTTGTTCTATACGAAATTGCTTGAACTGAAAATAAGTGTTTTTTTGTCTTTTCACAAATTTTTTCTGACAAAAATACAAGGTTTTTGCTGATATTGCAATTTTTTTGTGAAAGTAATCTGAAAAAGACAAAATAAAATTTGGTTTATTGCCAAAAACAAGTTTTACATAATATTTTTTTGTTTTTTTTAGTTATTAAATTTTTCAAATCCGATTGTTTGAAATATTGTCATTTTACGGCTTTTTTTTTAATTTTTCCAATTTTATTGTTGAATTTTTCAAGGTTAAAAAGTTTGTAAATAAAAATTGTTTACAAAATTTTGTTTGGCAAGGAATTTGTTAGTAATTTTGCTTTGGAAATACAAAACTGTTTTTGGCTATGTTGAACTTTAAGGAAATTTTAAGTGTATCGCTGATTTTATTTTCAGTAATTGATATTTTGGGTTCGGTGCCTGTAATTATTGATTTGAAGAAGCGTACAGGTGCATTACATGCTACGCAAGCTACATTTGTAGCAGGTTTGATAATGATTGCTTTCCTCTTTTTAGGAGAAAGCATTCTGAAAGTATTAGGTTTAGATACACCCTCATTTGCGATTGCAGGGGCACTTGTAATTTTCTTTCTAGGGCTAGAAATGGTGTTGGGCATTCACTTTTTCCGCAGTGAAATGCAGGGAAATGTTTCTTCGGCTTCTATTGTGCCTATTGCCTTTCCGATTATTGCAGGAGCAGGTACAATGACAACCATACTTTCGCTTCGTGCCGAATATCAACAACTTTCTATTCTTGTAGCCATTGTACTGAACCTGATCTTAGTGTATATCGTACTGAAAGCCTCTGGTTGGATAGAACGCAAGCTCGGACAAGCAGGGACAGACGTATTGCGTAAGGTCTTTGGTGTTATTTTACTTGCCATTGCTATTAAAATGTTCAGGGTGCACTTACTAGGAAACTAATTGAATTCCCTTCACTTGCCAAAGTGAAGGGTTTTTTATTTTTGTGCTTTTACTTCTACGTTTACTATCACTTCGTCTCCTAGAACCCAGCTTTTTCCTCCTACGCCAAAATCTCTGCGATTGATACTAAAACTACCTGAAAAAGTCGCTTCGTTGCCATTAGATACAAAACGAAAAGGCATCTGCACTGCTTGGGTTTTGTTGCGAATAGTAAGCTCAAAATAACCTAGAAATAGGTCTTTGTCTTCTTTGATGATTCTTGTGGATTTCATGCGTAACAATGGAAACTTAATCACATCTAGGTAATCATCTTTTCGTAAGTGCTTATCACGGGTTTTGTTGCCTGTATTGATAGTTTCTGCTTTTACAGAGGCTTCTATATTGCTTTGAGATAGATTTTCGGGAGAAAAATAAATTTTTGCTTCCAAACCATTTAAAGAACCATTGACATAACTGCCAAAATTTTTGATTTTAAAGTTTATTCGGGCATCTTTCACTTGCCATAAAACTTGTGCCGTAGCTTGGTAGTTTACTAAAAAGAGAAAAAAAGTGAGTTTTTTCAGCATAAAACGTTCTTTTTTCCATAGAAACTACTTTCAATTTGATTTGTTAGGAAACAAGGCTAATTTTTACAGCATTGGTTCGTTGTTTTTCTTCAATAGGCATACTGGCAAGCTGAATAACGACATCGCCTTCGCTTACGTAGTTTTTTTCTTTGAGAATATCAATAATATCTTTGAAAGTAGTATCGGTAGAAATAAATTTATCGTAAAAGAAAGTTCGTACACCCCAAACCAAGTTAAGTGTGTTCATTAGGGGTTTGTTGCTAGTGAAAATAAAAATATCTGCTTCGGGGCGATGGCTTGCTAGACGATAAGCCGTATAGCCCGAGTTAGTCATACCTACAATGGCTTTGGCATCTGTTTGGCGAGCTAAATTGCAAGCCGCCGCAATGAGGCTATCGCTATAAAAGGTTTTAGAGTTTCTATCTACTTCTAAATTTTTGTGATATAATTTTTTCACGCGTTCTTCTACATACTGAATAGTTTTTACCATACTACGGATAACCTGCATGGGGTACATTCCAATGGCAGTTTCGGCAGAGAGCATCAGGGCATCGGCACCATCTACAACAGCGTTGGCAATATCATTGGTTTCGGCACGTGTAGGGCGAGGGTTGGCTATCATACTTTCCATCATTTGTGTAGCAATAATGACGGGCTTAGCGGCTTTTTGGCACTTTTCTACTATCATTTTTTGTAAAAGAGGCACCAATTCGGCATCCATTTCTACGCCCAAGTCGCCACGAGCCACCATCACACCATCGGCAACTTTGATGATTTCGTCAATATTTTCAATAGCTTCGGGACGCTCTATTTTGGCAATAATTTTCGGACTTTTGCCTTTTAGTTGAACTAAATGCCGTAAAAGTAGAATATCTGTTGCTGTTCGTACAAACGAAAGAGCTATCCATTCTAAATCATTTTCTAATCCGAACAACACATCTTCGGTATCTTTTTCGGTAAGCGAAGGCGAAGAAACTTCTGTTTGGGGTAAGTTCATTCCCTTTTTAGATTTGAGTAAGCCACCGTGAATAACTTTTGTGAAGACTTGCTTTTCATTTTTGCCTGTAACAATAAGTTCTATTTTGCCATCATCAAGTAAGATAGTTTCACCCACTTTTACATCTTTGGGCAAAAACTGATACACCGTACTTACCATTTGCTTGTTGCCAAGCATTTCTTCGATGGTAATGGTAAAATCTTGTCCTTCTTCTAGCTCTATGCCGTTGTTTTCTACCGCTCCAATCCGAATTTTGGGTCCTTGTAAATCTTGCAAACAGCACAAATTTAAGCCATACTCTCGGTTGATTTCCTTGATATGATTGATAATTTCCTGATGCCCTTCGTAAGTGCCGTGCGAAAAGTTAAGCCGAAATACATCTACACCTCCTTGGGCAAGTTGTAAGATTTTCTCTTTGGTATTGGTGGATGGTCCGAGTGTTGCAATAATTTTAGTTTTGTTGAAAAGAATTCTCATAGCTTGTAGAGTTGTAGATTGCG
Source organism: uncultured Cytophagales bacterium (assembly GCA_938002655.1). GTDB lineage: Bacteria > Bacteroidota > Bacteroidia > Cytophagales > Thermonemataceae > Raineya. The sequence goes on along the minus strand of CALLAC010000010.1, from coordinate 129,303 downwards.
AAAATTTTGTTTCAAGTTAAAATTTTTATACGATTTCTCCAATTTCATTACAATTTTCTTGCTATCATCAAGCCATCTCGTAAAGGCAAAAGCAGATTTTCTACTCTTGTATCGTTTTGTACAAGTTTATTAAAGGCTCGCAGTGCTTCTGTATCTTTATCGGTGTATTGTGTATCTGCTACTTTACCAGACCAAAGCACATTATCGGCAATAATCCAGCCACCTTTGCGTGTTTGGGGCAAAACCATTTCGTAATATTTGGCATAATTGAGCTTATCGGCATCAATAAATACTAAATCCCAAGTTTCTTGGAGTGTAGGAACAATTTCCAAAGCATTGCCAATGAGCATTTTTATTTTATGTGCTAAACCTGCTTTTGCAAAAAAATTGTTAGCAAAATCCTCCAATTCTTCATTTTTGTCAATGGTTATGAGTTTGCCATTTTCTTGCAAACCTTCTGCAAGGCACAAAGCCGAATAGCCCGTATAAGTGCCTATTTCTAAAATTCGATAAGGTTGAAGTATTCGAGAAAACATTGCCAAAAAACGCCCTTGCAAATGCCCTGAAAGCATACGAGGCATTAAAACTTTTAAGTGCGTTTGACGATTGAGCTCTTTCAAAACTTCATTTTCAGGACTTGTGTGAAGTTCGGCATAACTTTGAATAATTTCAGCAAGTAGTTCCATAGAATAAATTTAATGATACTTTCATACGAAAATAATACTGCCTTTTTATTGACTTTTTCAGAAAAAAAACTAAATTTTGCACATATAACCAAATTACGAATATGAAACATTTTTTACTTTTATCGATACCCTTTTTGGTATTATCTACGTGCAAGCCTCTGGAAAGGAAAGTAATGCTCGTTACCTTGCCTATTGAAGAAAAAAACGATAGCACGCTTATTTTAAAGGCACATCTGATTGATTACAACCCACAAAAGCCTATTAAAAAATTTGGCTTTATGATTTACTTTGATAGTGATAATATCAATAACCCCGATTTTTCACAAAGTCCGATAAACCTTTCTACCTCTCACCCAGACTCGGTGCACTTGGAACATTTTAGCCTTCTGTACACCGATAGAAGGTTGATTATTGCTCCTAATGAAACTAAAAAAGTTTTTGTAAAAAGTTATGTTTTTGATAATCAAATACATTTTGGAAATGTAGAAAAAATAGAATTGAGCTATGGCTATTTTGAAAATATCAGTTCTACTTCTACAAGTATTACGTTTGACTATGTGATTGATTTAAGTGAAGACTGTCTGAATAATGCTCTTTATAACTTTCAAATAGAGTTCGGTTTTTATTATCATACACAACCTCAACCTTCTGAAAATAATCATATTGGAAAAATATCAGATGTTTTAGCAGATGATTTTCTTTTAACCTGCCTGTCTGGTAGCCCACAATTTAGAAAAACATACACCATTACGAACTTGCAACCTAATACCACATATTATTTCAGATTTTATACCAAAAGAGTACAGATACGTTACGGAAGCGAGTTTAGAGTAACCACCCAGCCTTAATATCTACTTTTTTACTTCTACTTCATCACCGTCTTTGAGTTTTCTATCAATTGCTTGGAAAGGGGCTGTTACAATTTTTTCGCCTACTTTCAAGCCTGAAATAATTTCGATATTTTCAAAGTCGCTGATACCTGTTTTTACTTCACGCAAGCTAACTTTTTTGTTTTTTTCATTGTAGACAAAAACATATTCTTTTTTTTCGTTTTCGGTTTTGTTTTTCTTATCATCTTTGGTATTTTTTTCATTAGTTTGGTTTTCCTCATAGCTTTTGTTACTTTGTTTTTTTATTTCTTCTTCGCTTTTGGCAACTACTGCGGCAAGAGGCACAATTGGGATATTTTTTTTGGTTTGTGTAATAATTTCTACACTAGCACTTGTACCTGGACGAAAAGGAGAGAGCCTACCGCTTTTAGTTTTCAGGTCTTGGTACGATTCGCTTAAAATTTTTACTTTCACTTGAAATTCGGTTACAGCTTCGGCAGAAATCGTAGGATTGGCAGTATTGGCAATGGCTGTAACAATGCCTTTGAATTTGCGATTTCGGTAGGCTTCTACTTCTACATCAGCTGTATCGCCCAGCGAAACCCGAATAATATCATTTTCGTTGACATCAACTCGCACTTCCATTTCGTTCAGGTTGGCGATGCGGAGCAGTTCGGTACCTGCCATTTGAGCAGTTCCTACGACTCGTTCGCCTTTTTCTACGGAAAGTTTGGAAATTACGCCGCTCATAGGGGCATACACTGAAGTACGCGTAAGATTTTGGATAGTTTCATTAACAGTAGCTGAAGCACTCTGAATGTTAAATTGGGCGGCAATTACGTTTTGCTTGGCGGCTTCGAGTTCTTGTTGTGCTACTTTGTATTCGGCTGTGGCTTGTTCAAATTCTAATTCTGAAATTACTTTTTGTTCAAAAAGTTTTTTTTGTCTTTCATAATTTGCCTGACTGCGAATGAGTTGAGCTTCTGCTTGCATACGGCGAGCTTCTGCCTGAGCCAAAGCGGCACGGCTATTGTTGAGTGTTGCCTGAGAGCGTTGTACGGCAAGCTCATAATTATCGGGGCGAATACGTAAAAGTAGCTGTCCTTGTACTACCGAATCTCCTTCTTTTACATACAATTCTGTAATTTCACCTGAAACATCGGGGCTTAATTTTACTTCGGTAACGGGTTGAACTTTCCCCGAAGCACCTACTTTTTCTGCGATTGTACCAAGTTTTACTTCTCCTATTTCTACTTGTTCAAGTTTTTTCTTGTTAGTTCCTAAAAATATCGAAAAAACAATTAAGAAAAATACTACTCCCACTAAGTACCAAATAATTTTCGATTTGTTTTTTTTCTTGCTCATAGCTATTTCAAACTGATTGAGTGGCTGGTTTATTACTTAGGTTGTACGATAATTCCACCGCCTGTTCCTACGTATTGGGGGGTTTGTCCGTTCCATTTTTTAATTTTTTCGTATTCAATAAGATTGGGCGAGATAGATTCTGCGAGCTTTCGATTGTATTCGGCTTCGGCTTCGGCACGGATACGCATAGCTTCGGCATAACCTTTGGCTTTTTCTACTTCTTTTTGAGCTTCGGCACGTTCTTGGGCTACTTCTTGTTCTTTTTTGAGAGCAATTTGGCGGGCATTGATTTTTGCATTGATATTATCTACTACGCCTTGTGGCAAACGCAATTCGTTGAGTAGCACAACCTGCTCTACTACAAAGCCTTCTTTTTCCAAAAAACCTTTAATTTCTGCTTCCGATTCATTTTGAAACTGAATTTTGTTTTCATAGAGTTGTTCGGCTGTATATTTGCCCGAAACTTTATTGTAAGCCTCACGCATATAGTTACGCATCACAGTTTTATCCAGTTCTTCCAGCGGCTTTCTGTATTTTCTGAAAATTTCTGCGGCTTTATTGGGAGCCACACGGTAATTCATCGATACATCAAAAGAAACTACTAAGCCGTCTTTGGTGGTTACTCTAAATTCCTCATTGCTTCTACTGCCTTCGGTAGCATCGCGAGTAAAAACAACATTCTGCACAAAGGTAGGAAATTCATAAATTTGAGTAGTAAAAGGGTTGTACCATACCCAACCTGTAGCTTCGGTAACATCTTGCACGCCTCGTTCCGAACCATATAATTTAACTACCAGTCCTACATGTCCTGCATCAATACGCTTGCAAGCACTTGAAATAATCGTGATTACCAACACAATAACTGCTACTGAAACTACAATTTTGAACAAACCGCTAATACCACTTGTGTTTTTGTTTTGGGTTGCCATAACCAACAAAGTTTAGTTCTGAACGCAAAGATAAATTTTTTAGTACAGAAATTACAATATTTTCTTGGAGCAATAAAAAACCCTGCTTGGGCAGGGCTTTTGGGTCAAAGAATAAGGCTTTTTTGAAACTTAGTTGGCGGCTTTAAGGGTTAAAGTTTGGTTATTGCCTTTTCCTACCATTTTGGATTTAGTGAGTTCAAGAACTTCTATTTCACTTTCTTTGTCTTCACCTTCAATTTTCATTTTCAACTTTTTACCATCATCACTAATAGACCAAGTGCCTTTGGCTTTTTGTCCCATCATACTTGCTTCCAAAGAGCCATCTTTTTTGAAATCAAGATACATATCCTTCATCATATCTACAGCAAGTTTCATTTCGGTATCAGAAATTTTTTTACCTTCTTTTTCACTTTCTTTCTTCAAAGCCTCAACATCAATGACCCACTTTCTAGCAATTAAATCCTTGGGATTTCCTTTGCAGGCTACCATAGCAATAGCTACCACTAAAAGCAAAATTTGGGATAGTCTTTTCATAAAAATAAAATTAAATTGTGAGAGAATTGAACATTTTTCTTCAAAGAACCTATTTTTTTTCTGAAAAACAAAAAAAAATCAAAAAAATATTCAAATTTTCTTACAAAATCCGAGTAGCAAGAGTAAAATGTGGGATATTGTTTTGAAAAGCCAACAACAAGCATAAAAATAGAAACGGCTTTATCCATAATGCCAGCTCAATAAATATTTTTGCAGAATGCTTAACAAAAAACTATTTTCGAGCGTTTTTTAAAAGGTTTAGAAAACCTAATGACAAATTCTTGTAAATCTTGAAAATCATTTTAATCTGGATAAGCAAATGCGTGTAGTAGTTGGAATGTCGGGAGGAGTAGATTCTAGTGTGGCGGCATACTTACTCAAAGAGCAAGGCTATGAAGTAATTGGAATTTTTATGAAAAATTGGCACGACGAAAGCGTTGTTATCAATAATGAATGCCCTTGGGTAGAAGATAGCAACGATGCTCTCATCGTAGCCGAAAAACTAAATATTCCATTTCGTGTGTTAGATTTGAGCAAGGCATACAAACAGCGAATTGTAGATTATATGTTTGCAGAGTATAAAGCAGGTAGAACACCTAATCCTGATGTACTTTGTAACCGAGAAATAAAATTTGATGTGTTTTTGAATGCCGCTCTCCGATTGGGTGCTGATTTTGTAGCCACAGGACATTACGCACAGAAAGATAGTTTTATCAAAGAAGGAAAAACCATATATCGTCTGCTTGCTGGAAACGATATCAATAAAGATCAAAGCTACTTTCTTTGCCAACTTACCCAAGAGCAACTCGCCAAAGCTCTTTTCCCGATAGGACATCTGCAGAAAAGTGAGGTGAGAGCTATTGCTAAAAAAGCAGATTTGATTACTGCCGAAAAAAAAGACTCACAGGGCTTGTGTTTTGTAGGTAAAATTCGATTGCCCGACTTCTTGCAACAACAGCTTGCTCCTAAAAAAGGTAGAATTATTGAAATTGACGCAAACAGCCCCATTTTTAAGCAGAACGGCAAAAACGACAACCTACATACACTTACCGAACCCTATCATTTTCATTCTTCTGATGGCAAATTTGTGGGTGAGCATATTGGGGCACACTTTTTTACCATTGGGCAAAGAAAAGGTTTGAATGTAGGAGGTAAACCCAAACCTTTGTTTGTAATAGCTACCGATGTTACAGAAAATATCGTTTATGTAGGTCAAGGACACGACCACCCTGCTCTGAACCGAAAAGGCTTGCGAGTACGAAATGCAGATGTGCATTGGGTTCGTGAAGATTTGCGTATGCAAGTAGGCGAAAAAAGAGAATATTCGGCTCGTATTCGTTACCGACAGCCGCTGAATAAGGCTACACTTTATCAGGAAACCAATTTTTTGTATGTTATTTTTGAACAAGCTCAACAAGCCATTACGCCTGGGCAGTTTGTAGTTTGGTACGAAAAAAATGAACTCATAGGTTCGGGAGTGATTGCTTGAAGTTAAATTTTCCTAAAATCATTAAACCATAAACCACTTTTACTTATGTACACACAAGGAATGTTACGCGAAAATGCTCTTTCGGGCAAAACCATAGTAGTTACAGGCGGCGGTACAGGTCTGGGCTATTCTATGAGTAAGTATTTTTTAGAACTTGGGGCAAATGTAGTAATCACAAGCCGAAAAAAAGAAGTTTTGCAAGAAGCGGCTCAAAAACTTGCATCAGAAACCAATAATGCCAACATCGCTTATTTTGCTTGCGATGTGCGTAAATATGAGGAAGTAGAAGAAATGCTTACCCAAAGTATTGAACGTTTTGGCAAAGTAAATGGGCTTGTCAATAATGCCGCAGGAAACTTTATTAGTCCTACTGAAAGACTTTCCGCAAGAGCTTTTGATACCGTTGTAGACATTGTTCTAAAAGGCACCTATTACTGCACACTTGCTTTCGGTAAATACTGGATAAAAGAGCAAATTCCAGCTAGTGTTTTAAGTATTGTAACTACTTATGCATGGACAGGCTCGGGCTTTGTAGTGCCTTCGGCTTGTGCCAAAGCAGGAGTGCTGGCTCTTACACGCTCGCTTGCTGTTGAGTGGGCAAGGTATAAAATTCGCTTCAATGCTATTGCTCCTGGTCCTTTTCCTACCCCTGGAGCATGGGAGCGTTTGTTTCCGCCTGCACTTGCCGAAACAGATTTGGGTAAAAAACTCGCTCCTGAACATCGTATTCCCGTAGGTAGAGTAGGAGAGCACCAAGAGCTTGCCAATTTAGCCGCTTATCTGATGTCCGATTTCTCTGCTTATATCAATGGCGAGGTGATTACCATTGATGGTGGCGAATGGATTCGGGGAGCAGGCGAATTTAACGACCTTGTTGCTCTACCCGAACAAATGTGGGATTTTTTGGAGCAGATGCGTAAAAAAGGATAACTTTCCTATATCAAAGCAAAACATTTTATCTGTACAAGTAGTATAAAATGAAAAATTTATTCCGTACTACTTATGCTCTACCAATTGTATCGTAAGCAAGTTCTGCCTATTTCTTTGGAAGAAGCTTGGGAGTTTTTCTCATCACCCTTCAATCTGAAAAAAATAACGCCACCTGATATGGGCTTCGAGGTGAAACTTATCAGCCCCGAACAGAAGATGTATGCAGGAATGATTATTGCCTATAAGGTACGTCCTTTGTTAGGCATTCCGATGAACTGGGTAACTGAAATTACCCATGTTAGAGAACCCTACTTCTTTGTAGATGAACAGCGATTTGGTCCATACAGCTTTTGGCATCATCAGCATCATTTTCGCAAGGTTCGTGAAGGCGTAGAAATGGAAGACTTGGTAAGCTATAAGATTCCCTTGGGGCTTTTGGGCAAAATAGCCAATGCTCTTTTTGTGCGTAAGCGTCTGGAATACATTTTTGACTATCGATACAAGATCTTAGAACAGATATTCCCTCGAACAGCAGTTTTGCAGTAATAAAATAAACAGGGACGCATTGTGTTGCGTCCCTGTATTGATTTTGTTAGCCTCTGCCGTGCATCATTTTTACTAGCTTGCCAGAGATAGCAAAAAGCACAAGTCCTGCAAGTATGGCAAAACCTCCAATAGCGGCAAATATTTCCAAAGCTCCCAATCTTTCTACATAGCTGGCAATATAACCGCTCACAGTCTGTCCCAAAAATGGAGCCAAAAACCAAACACCCATAAGCATTGAAATAAGTTTTACGGGAGCAAGGCGTGTAACCATTGAAAGACCTATGGGTGAAAGACATAGTTCGGCTATTGTATGAAATAAGTACGTAAGCACCAGCCACATCAAATTTGCTTTAATATTGACATCGGTGCTATTGCCACCACGTTCTAATACGGCTCCTACCATAAAGAAAAAACCAATGCCTAATAAAACTATTCCTAAACTCATTTTTACGGGTATGCTCAAATCTTTTCCTTTTTTTGCCAAATTCAACCAAAGGATAGAAAAAAGCGGTCCTAAAGCCACAATAAAAAGTGGATTGACAGACTGAAACCAAGACGTAGGTATGACGAAATTGCCTATTTGGCGATTGATGTAGCTATCGGCGTAAAGGGTAAAGGAACTGCCTGCTTGCTCAAAACCTGCCCAAAAGAACACCGCAAAAATAGTAAGCGTTAGAATAACTGCCATTCTATCGCGTTCTTCTTCGGTAAGTGGCTGATTGTGTAGCTCTTGCTCTTCTTTACTTTGAATTTTTACACCTTTTCCAATACTTCCAAGCAAGCGAGGTGCTAGCGTATTGAATACAATCTGTCCTATGAGCATACCTATACCCGCCGCCAAAAAGCCATATTCAAAAGCATAGCGTTCAATAACTTCTTTGCCATCAACTACTTTTTTTACGGCAAATAAATCTTCTGCTAAATAACCGCATACCAAAGGTGCAAAGAATGCTCCCAAATTGATACCCATATAAAAAATGGTAAAAGCACTATCACGACGAGGGTCGCCTTGTGGATATAATGCCCCTACAATGGTTGAGATACTAGGTTTGAAAAATCCATTTCCAATAATGAGCAATGCAAGCCCTAACCAAGTAGCCCAAACCCCTAATTGAGGAGTTGAAGCCAAACTAAATTGCCCAAACATCATCGTAATACCGCCTATGAGAATAGCTCTTCTCTGTCCTATGTACCTATCGGCAATATAACCTCCAATGATAGGCGTTAGATAAACAAGCCCTGTAAACCAGCCATAAATAATGGGGGCATCATCTTTGGCAAATCCTAACCCGCCTTGCATTACAGTTTTGGAAAGATAGAGCGTAAGAATGCCTCGCATACCATAATAACTGAAACGCTCCCACATTTCAGTAAAGAAAAGCAAGTACAATCCAGGTGGGTGTGCATTTGTAGAAGTAATCGGTTTCTGCATACTTGTTATTTTTTCAATATTTAGCCCTTCAAAATACAAGGAAAAATTGCTGTAATCCAAATTTTTTTAGAAAAATTTGTGCAAAAGCAAACTTTATCTGCTTTTTTAGGTTTTTGAATTGGAAAAACGAGCAGTCAAATCTGGTTTGTATGATAACCATTGTTGTAAGTACCAATCGAAACGATTCTACTTCTGAAATCATTGCCGAGTATTACCAACAAGTTTTACACAGTAAGCAAGCCCAAGCCGAAATCATCAATTTGAAAGATTTACCACCCGATTTTATCGTTTCAGCTCTCTATGAAAACGAAGGCAAAAATCCTGTTTTCAATGCTTTGCGTGAAAAGGTCTTGGCTTCTGAAAAGCTCATTTTTATCGTTCCAGAGTATAATGGCTCTTTTCCCGGAGTTTTAAAGGCTTTCATTGATGGAATGCCTTACCCCAATGCTTTTACAGATAAAAAAATTGCTCTTGTAGGACTTTCAGCCGGAATACAAGGCGGAACTTTGGCTCTTAGCCATCTAACTGATATTTTTTCTTACCTCAATGCACACATTTTGGGCTACAAGGTGAAACTTATTCAGATTGAAAAAAATATGAAAAATGAGCAAATAACCAATGATTTTTATTTGCAACTTATTGATAATCAGATTGAAAAATTTATCAATTTTTGAACCTTCACTAATGGCTTACAGCTACGAATATGTTTCAGACACTTCGGCTTATACTTGGCGACCAACTCAATAGCAATCACTCTTGGTTCAAAGAAAAAGAGGAAAGAACGCTCTACGTGCTAATGGAAATTCGCCAAGAGACTGACTACGTTGTGCATCACGTACAAAAAATTCTTGCTTTTTTCGCCGCCATGCGAAATTTTGCCCAAGAATTGCAAAATGCAGGTCATAAGGTTTTTTATTTTGCATTAGATAACCCTGAAAATCAACAAGACTTATGCAAAAATTTGGAATTTCTGATGCATAAATTTCCAATTCGACGATTTGAATACCAATTACCCGATGAGTATCGCTTGGATACACAACTAAAAGAATTTTGCCAAAATATTCCTATTGCAAGCCAAGCTTTTGATACAGAGCATTTTTTGAGCAAAAGAGAAGACCTTGACCAGCATTTCGGGGCTAAAAAATATCTTTTGGAAAGTTTCTATCGCCAAATGCGAAAAAAGTACAATATTCTAATGGAAGGTGACCAGCCTCTTACAGGACGCTGGAACTATGATGCTGAAAATCGTAAGAAATTTAGCTATCAAGTTCCTGTACCCAAAGAGCTGTATTTACCCAACAATGTAGCCGATTTGATTGAACTGCTACAAAAACAGAAAGTTCGAACCATTGGCTTTTTGCCAAACAATAATATCTTGAATGTACCTATTTCACGTAAGCAAGCCTTAATGCTTTTAGAACATTTTGTAAACAATTTGCTTCCCTATTTTGGCACTTATGAAGATGCCATGCATACACAAGAACCTCATTTATTCCATTCACAACTTTCTTTTGCTTTGAACGTAAAACTTTTACACCCTTTGGAAGTGCTAGAAAAAGCAATTACAACTTGGCAAAATAATGCAGAAAAAATTTCCATAGCTCAGGTTGAGGGTTTTGTACGGCAGATTTTAGGTTGGCGTGAATATATGCGTGGTGTGTATTGGGCTAAAATGCCTGATTACGCCCAAAATAATTATTTGGGGCATTCAGCTCCTTTGCCTTCTTGGTACTGGACGGGCAAAACTCGAATGAATTGTGCTCGGCAAGTCATTATGCAATCTCTGCAGGAAGCCTTTGCTCATCATATTCAAAGGCTCATGGTTACAGGAAACATAGCACTACTTTTGGGTGTTTCGCCTGATGAAGTAGACAAATGGTACTTAGGAATTTACAGAGATGCCATTGAATGGGTTGAAATCACCAATACCAGAGGTATGAGCCAATATGCCGATGGTGGTTTGATAGCAAGCAAACCTTATACAGCTTCGGCAAATTATATGGATAAAATGAGCAACTACTGCGAAAATTGCTACTACGACAAGAAAAAAAGATACGGCGAAAAAGCCTGCCCCTTGAATAGTTTGTACTGGGAGTTTCACTATCGGCACCGAGAAAAACTTGCTAAAAATCAGCGTATTAGAATCGTATATCAGATGCTTTCTAAAATGCACCCAACAGAATTGCAGAAAATCGTAGAGCAAGCTCAATGGTATAGAAATAATGCAGAAAACTTGTAAAAATCCAAAACTATACATCAAAAGTTGAGCTACAACGATTACGTGTTTTGCTTTTTTTCTTATGCATCATCATTGAAACTTTACTTCTTACTGCCTGCTTTCTTTCGAACAATTGCAGAAAAATTTATAAACCTTGTTTTGTTTTTACAAGAAAACCTTGCATATTTGAGGCACTTTGCAAAAGAGTATTCCACCAAAATTTTTTCGCAATGAAAGCTAAAGAAATTCGTGACTTGATAGATTTTATCGCTCAATCACCGCTTGATGAAGTGCATATTGAAACCGATGAATTCAAAATTAGTGTAAAAAGATATAGCGGCTCAGCAAAAATAGAACTACCTACGAATTCAGCCTCTGTTGTAGTACCTGCGGCAACAGCTACTACTCCCAATGTTAAACCAACTCCACAAACAGAAGTCCAACCTAATACAGAGAGCAAATCCACTTCTTTGGGCAACTATCTGACTATCAAATCGCCTATGATTGGAACATTTTACAGAGCTCCCAAGCCCGATGCTCCCAACTTTGTCAATGTAGGTGATGAAATCAAACCCGGACAAGTAGTGTGTATTATAGAAGCAATGAAACTTTTCAATGAAATTGAATCGGAAGTAGCAGGGCGTATCGTAAAGGTTTTAGTAGAAAATGCCAGCCCCGTAGAATATGACCAACCCCTGTTCTTAGTTGAACCACTCTAAATAACTAAACCTTCCTTGAAAAGGAAGGTTTGATTGCTTATTTGAAGAAAAGTTGAATGATTTTGTTAACTCTTTCTGCCGACTTTGCCTTGCCCGAGAGTATATCTGCAAATTCTTCTCTTTCGGCGGCACTCATTTGCAACTGAAAATCTACTTTGTTCAAATCTACGGATTTACCTGCCATTTGCCAACTCGGAAAATTTCGCTCTTTTACAGGAATTAGACCTAACATTATAGCTTCTGAATGACGCTTGTCTAACTTGATTTTGTCGTAAAGGGCTAATAAATGGTTCAGTTCGCCTTCAATACATTGCAAAAACTTTTCTTTAGAATACAGTAAAACGCCTGTAATGTTCTTTTTAGCATTATTTGCTACACTAACTTCTAAAATTTTTTTAATATCTTCGTCGCTACACTTTGGCGAACGCTTGCTTACATAAAACAACTGTGCTAACATAGCTTTTTCTTTTTCACTTAAAACATAAAAGAAGTAAAATTGTTTGCTTAACTTTCTGCTTTCAAAAAGAGATGTTATGTTTTATATTCTTTCTAAAACGCTTTTTTATTTCCTAATGCCGCTTACTTGGATACTGATTTGTTTTGCGATAAGTATTTTTAGTAAAAATTCTAAACGCAAGGAAAAGTTTTTTCGTTGGGGAATAGGTTTGCTTTTATTTTTCACCAATCCGTTTTTTATCAACGAAGCTCTGTTGGCTTGGGAAGTGCCTGCTACAGCTTGGGAAAAAGTGCAAAATTATGAAGTAGGTATTTTGCTCACAGGTATTTCAAATGCACAGAAAGAACCTGCCGATAGGCTTTATCTCAACAAAGGTGGTGATCGTCTTACGCATACATTTCTGCTTTACAAGATGGGCAAAATCAAGAAAATTTTAGTTTCGGGAGGGCATTTTTTTGAAAAAGATATTCATGAAGGTAAAGAAATAAAGAAAATTTTATTGCTTGCAGGCGTAGCCGAAAGTGATATTATCCTAGAAGAAAAATCGCTGAATACGCGTGAAAATGCTCTTTTTTCTGCAAAAATTTTACAAAAGCAGTTTCCTAATCAAAAATATTTGCTGATTACTTCGGCTTTTCATTTACGGCGAGCCAAGGCATGTTTTGAACGAGTAGGTGTTGCCGTAGATGTTTTTTCGGTAGATTTTTATAGCCAAAATCGTAGTTGGCTACCGGCGGCTTGGCTCATACCCAATGAAAAATCGCTTTATTACTGGTATGTGCTTTTACACGAAATAGTTGGTTTTGCAGTCTATAAAATCGTGGGATATGCCTAAAGCATTTTGTTTTTATACCAATCGGTTTAGGCTTCTATTAACTTGCTGATAGCTTGTAGAAATTCATGTTTGGTTGTATAGTGTTGGTTTTCAACTTGTTCGATAGCTTCAATACCTGCTACATTACTTGTAAAAATGGTTTGTGCATGCAAGAGTTCTTCTTTGCGGCAAAAGCTTTCCTTAATTTCTATGCCATTTTCTTTACAAAATTCTAAAATTACGCTTCGCATAATTCCCTTTTTGCCACCACAAGCAATTGAAGGCGTGTAGAGTGTGTTGTTTGTTATCCAGAAAACATTAGAAACCAAGGCATCGGCAATATTGCCGTAGCAGTCTAGTAAAATAATTTCATCAACTTTTTGTTTATTTTTTTCTAAGCCTGCTAGTACATAGGGCAAGGCATTACAAGTTTTATAGGGCGAAATAGAGGAATTTACGAGAGGAACTTGATCGAAAAAAATGGCTTTGGATTTGATGGGAGCTTTAGAAATATAATGAAAGACACGTATAAGCCACGAAATTTCGTTTTTTTCGGGGGCATACCAACCTGCACTATCTCGCCATACATTGATTTTGATGCGAAAAGTATCCGTAAAACCATTTTTTTTGGCTACTTGCCAAATAGCTTTTTCCAAAAAGTTCATTGTAAAAAAAGCAGGCTTTTCAAGCTGAAGAGCCTGCATTGCCTCGCAAAGCCTTTGATAATGCTTTTCCCAAAAGAAAATTTTATTTTTCCGTACTATAAGTGTTTCAAAAACACCATCGCCATATTCAAAAGCACGGTTGGAGGTAAAATTTTCGCTAAAGGTGCCATTGAGTAGAGCAAAGTTCATTGGCAAAAGATTTATCCGTATTGCTCTAAATAAAGGCTGATACCACCAATTAGGTTTCTAACATTCCGAAAACCTTTGCTTTGCAAAAATTTTTTAGCATTTTCGCTTCTAGAACCCGAACGACAATGCACGATGATTTCTTTTTCTTTCCAATCTTCAATTTCTAGAAGGCGTTGAGGTAATTCGCCCAAAGGGATGAGCTTACCATTGAGGTTCTCTTCTTCGTACTCCCAAGTTTCGCGTACATCTAAAATATGTAAGTTCTCTCCTTTCAAAAGCCTTTCGTTGAGTTCTTTGGCGTCAATATCTTGCATATCATTACATTTTGGTTGTAGCTTTGATAGTATTATTGAGTTTCATTTCCATACCTTGTGCCTGTATATTCATTATTTGTCTGATGTTACTTTCAATGGTAAGACCTGTTTTGATATTTACTTTGATGGTGCCGTTAGTTTCACCTTGTTCTTTGTTATCAATATAAATTTTTCCTTTTGCTTCGAATTCTGCAATTTCGTTGTTTATAGAAGTAAGTTTGTAAGTAGTTTTGGTTTTGATTTCTCCAATTTGTTCATTTTTATCAGAGGTTTCTCCTGTCCAAGATTCGCCTATGCCTATCGGGCTTTCAGGATATTCTATGTTTTGCTGTGTAGAGGTCTGAGGCAAGTTTTTATCTGTTTTTATTTCTATGATTTTACCTCTTGGGCTAATCACCATTGTAAATTTAGAACCTTTCAGTTCTTTCAAGCTTTCTAGTTCGGCAGGTTGCTTGCTAGGATTATCAGAATCAAACTCCATATCGCCTATTGGAGAGGATTGTTTCATGTAAACTTTTTCATAAGTAATCTCGTGAGTTTGGTTACCATTATCGGCAATATCAGTAACAATTGCTTTCAGGCTCATAGTTTGCTTTTGAGGTATTTGCATACCCATTACTTCTATATTCATATCCATATCCAAAGATTGGGTATAGGTAGCACCTTTGGGCAAATTGTAGCGTAAAAGGATTTTGCCCGCTTGCAGAGCAGTATTTTCTGCGGTTTCTTTGTTTTTTTTCTTTTTCTTTTGAGCAAAACTTTCATTGAAGTTTGATAGAGCTACAAAAGTGAGCAGAAAAATGAATAAACGTTTCATAAAATTACATTTTTTAGGGTTACGAATTGAGTTTGATTAAATCTAAAAGTACTTGAATAGCGTTTTTCTTATACAAATCTTTGATGTTTTTGTACTGCTCCACAGGTTTAATTTTGGGCTTGCTTTCGGTGCTTTCTTCGGTGTTTTCACTTGCTTTTTTCTCTTCGGATTTGCTATCTTCTTCTAAATTACTGGTTTGTTCTTCCAATTCTTTGCGTTCTTTTTCAAGTTTTTCTTTTTCAGCTTTGCGTTTGGTTTCATTGAGGGAAACAAGTGTTTCTTTACGTCTTTGGCGTGCCTTTTCGGTACTTGCAATGAGTTTTATCAGGTCTTCATCTGTTTTGAGGCGTTTTTGGAAGTTATTTTGTAGAGTTATCAAAGTTTTGCTTTTTACTTCATTGGTAGGTTTGAAAGAACTTGCAGGACTAATTTCGTCCCAAGGCAATGATGTAGGATAAGAGGCTTCACTCAGCTCGTTGGCTTCAAAAGGGCTGGGCAAAAGGATATCAGGCGTTACACCTTTATTTTGTACACTGCTACCCGAAGCCCGATAATATTTAGAAACGGTGAGGTTGAGTTGTCCTATACCGTTGCTGTTGGGGTTAGGATTGCTTTCATTGGGCAAAAAGCGGGCCAAATCTATAACATTTTGCACGGTGCCTTTGCCATAAGTATTTTCTCCAACAATTACTCCTCTTTTGTAGTCTTGAATAGCTCCTGAAAAAATTTCGGAAGCCGAAGCACTGAAACGATTGGTCATTACTACCAAAGGACCTGTATAGACTTGTGCAAAATCATCGGTATCGCCTACGCTTATTCTGCCATTGGCATCTTTGATTTGCACTACTGCACCACCTTTGATAAACAAACTTGTCAAATCAATGGCTTCTTTGAGTGAGCCACCTCCATTGTAACGTAAATCTACGATAATACCTTCTACTTTTTCGGTTTTGAGTTCTTCTAGAAGTTTCTTGACATCGTTGGTAGTGCTTTTATAGTCTTTCTTACCTTCGCGATATTCATCAAAATTGATGTAAAAAGCAGGAATGCTAATGATGCCGATACGGCGTTTCTTTTTACCCTCTTCAACTTCAATGATTTGCTTGGTAGCAGATTGTTCCTCAAAAGTGATTTTTTCGCGTATCATACGTACTTCAATCGGTTTGGCGGCGGCACCCTCGCGAGCAGGTAAAATTTTTAATCTTACTACGGTACCTTTTTTGCCACGAATCAGTTGAACGGCTTCATCTACTCGCCAACCTACAATATCTACCATTTCACCATCATCTCCTTGGGCTACGGCAATAATTTTATCGTTTTTGAAAATCTTTTTACTCTTGAAAGCAGGTCCGCCGGGTCGTACTTCACGAATGACAATATAATCATTTTCGCTAGATAGCACCGCTCCAATGCCTTCCAGAGAGCGTTTCATTGAATTGTTGAAATTATCGGCATTGAGTGGCGAAAAATAATTGGTATGGGGGTCATAAGCCATAGCAAGGGCATTCATATAAGTTTGGAAAACATCCTCTATGGTCGTTCTTAGCAAGTTTTTCTTGAAATTTTCATAGCGTTTTTCTAACTTACTTATGCTTTCTTCTATTTTTTCGCCTGATAGTTTTCCTTCTAAAATATTATTTTTGAGCAGTTTTCGCCATTCATTATCGGCTTCCTGCATATTTTTGGGGAAAGGCAGTTTTTTGCGGTCGGTTTCAAAATATTCGTCTTGGCTGAAATCAAATTTTTCTTTCAGCAGAGCTTTGTTGCGTTCCAAACGCTCCAAAACTCGCCTCATATAACGATTGTAGATGAAATAAGCTGTATTCAGATTATTTTTTTCCTGACGCAACTCGTCATCAAGCGTGTACTTGAACTTGCTGAACTCATCAATATCGCTTTGCAGTAAATACAAACGATTCTCGTCCAAATCTTTGATGAAATTATCCCAAATCATTTCTGAAACTTTGTCATCAAGGTTCATTCGTCTGTAATGCCTATTGACAATCAGAGCTACAATAGTAGTAGCTTTTCTTTCGTAATGAGCAGTAGGTTTGAGCTGAAAAGTATCTAAACTGACAAAGACTTTGTTTTCTTTGGAAAGGACAAACAAATCGGCCGAGGGCATGTCTTCTGTTTGTTTGTATTGGCTAATGCCCCATTGTACTGCCCAGGCTGTCAGAATGGCAACAGGTAGAGTTATTAAGAATTTACGCATAAGAAACATTTTGGCAAAAATTAAATGAAAAATGTTTTTTGCAGATTATGCAAATAACGTGCAAATTAAATTTTTGTTTCGAATAAATTTCTATGCAAATTTACAGAAAAATTTCACTTTTTCAATGGATTTGCTCAAAGACTTTCAGGCGTATATTTTCAGGGAAAATTTGTTTGAAAAGTCAGACAAAATTCTTGTGGCAGTAAGTGGCGGTGTAGATTCGGTGGTTTTGCTTCATTTGTTGGTTCTTTTGGGTTATAAGGTAGGCGTGGTGCATTGCCATTTTGCTTTGCGAGCAGAAGCTGATAAAGAGGTTGAGTTTGTCAAAGGTTTGGCTGAAAAGTTGGAAGTTCCTTTTTATTTTCAAAAGTTTGAAACAGCCCTTTGGGCTCATAAAGAAGGTATTTCTATTCAGATGGCGGCTCGCAAGCTTCGTTACGATTTTTTTGAGCAGATCCGTCAGAGAGAGCATTACGAGTATATTGCTACGGCTCATCACCTCAACGATAGCTTAGAGACGGCTATTTTCAACTTTTCCAAAGGTACGGGCATTGCAGGTTTGCGAGGCATACTGCCCAAAAATGGCTTTATTGTTCGCCCTTTGCTTTTTGCAAGCAAGGCAGAAATTCTTCGGTATGCTCAAAAGCAAGGTTTAGAGTGGTTGGAAGATAGCTCTAATGCTTCTTGCGATTATACACGAAATTTTATTCGGCATAAGGTTTTACCGCTTTTAGAGCGAATCAACCCGAATATTTTGCAAAACTTTTCCGAAACCACTCAAAGACTGCTTTCTGCCGAAAAAATTTGGCAAAATAAACTGCAAGAAATTGAGCAAAGATACATGCAAGAACAAGGAGAAATTTGCCAAATACGTTTTTCAGATGAGATTGACGTAGCGATTTTACATCATTTTTTAGAAAAATGGGGCTTTTCGTTTCGGCAGTGCCAAGATATCTACGAAAGTAAGCAAGTGGGAGCAGAATTTTTTTCTCGAACGCATTGGCTTGTAAGAGATAGGCATGCTTGGATAATTGTACCGATAAGTTTTCACCAAAACGAAAATACTTCGTTCGAACTGCGAGAAAATGAAGTTTTAAAAACAAAATACTTTGAATTAAAAAGTGAAAATTTCGAAAATTCTAATCTATTTATCAATAAAAAGCCAAATGAGGCTTATTTTGATGCAGAGAAATTGCAATTTCCTTTGCGTGTGCGTGTATGGCATAGGGGCGATAGGTTTCAGCCTTTGGGAATGAAGGGTAAGAAGAAAATCAGCGATTTTTTGATAGATTGTAAAGTTCCCAAAAATTTGAAGAGGCGAATTTTTGTAGTAGAAAGTGGCGAAGAAATTATCTATGTTGCGGGCTTACGAAGCAGTGAATATGCCAAAGTAAGCTCCGAAACACAAAAAATATGCAAACTCACCTTCCGATTTATTTGATGCCTTTTTCGTTGAGAGCTTTTTGATAAAGACGAGCGTTTCGGTTGTGTTCGGCAAGGGTTCGAGCAAAATTGTGATAGCCCGAAAAATCTTCTTTGGCACAAAAATAGTAGTAATCGTGCTTTTCGGCATTGAGAACAGCCTCAATAGAGCTAATATCAGGGAAATTGATAGGTCCTGGTGGCAGTCCTGTGTATTTGTAGGTATTGTAAGGCGAATCAATGCTTAAATGGCTATTCAAGAGGCGTTTGATAGTGAAATCTTGATGAGCAAAAACTACGGTGGGGTCTGCTTGGAGCAGGTCATTTTTTGCCAAACGATTCAGATATACGCCTGCTATGCGTGGTTTTTCATCGTTTTTGGTAGTTTCAGCTTGTACGATAGAAGCTAAAATCATTACTTGTGTAGGCGAAAGACCAAGATTTTGGGCTTTTTGCTTGCGTTCTTCGTTCCAAAATTTTTGATATTCCTTGTGCATTCTGTCTAAGAGTTCTTGGGCGGTGGTTGTCCAATAGATTTCATAAGTGTTGGGAATAAAAATAGTGCCAATGGTATACGTATTTAGTCCGTATTTTTGGGCAACGGTTTCACTTTGTAAAAGAGCCAGCAGTGTATCTTTGGGGATAGGCAATTGCTCGCTGATACGCTCTGCCAAGTCTTCTTTGGTACGTAAATTATTGAAAGTAAGCCTTATAGGAATTTGCTGACCGCTACGCAACTTGCGGATTACAGAAACATTACTTTCGTTAGGCTCAATGAGGTAAGCACCTGCCTTTACTTGTTCTTGGTAATTCATTACTTTGGCAATGAAAGCAAAAGAAACTACATTGTTGATGAGTTGCTCACGTTTTAGGATTTGAATAAGTTCTTGAAAATTAGTGCCTTTGGGGATATACAAAATTCTGTTTTGTTTATTTTCGCTTGTCTGAATATTCAAGTTTCCGCTGTAAAGGGCTTGATAAGCATAAAAAGCAAATGATGCAAGCAAAACGGCAAGCACCACGAAAGTAATCATTAAAAATTTGGGTAGTTTTTTCATAGTTCAAAATAAAAAATTGATTTTGAATGAGTTAGGCGATATACGTTTCTATAATATTTTCGCCTGATTTGAGAATTTTAGAAATAGGGCAGGCATCGGCAATTTGTTTGAGCCGTTCTTTTTGCTCATTGCTCAATGATTTTTCAAAACGAATATGGCGAAAGAAATGAGCTTTTTTTGTACCGTTTTCGTTGATTTCTTTGATATCTACTTCAATAAGAATAGTTCCTAATTGCCAATTTTTGCGTTCTGCATACATACGCAGCGTAGCCAGCGTACAAGAAGCTAGACTTGCACAAAGTAATTCCTGTGGGTTCATTCCCTTATCTTTGCCGCCAATGTTTTCGGGTTCATCAGAAACAAGGGTATGCTTGCCATTCTGAATGGTTACTACGTAGTTTTCATTTTCTAAAATAGCTTGTACTTTTTCCATAATACCAAGAGTTTTATATTATCCTGAAAATTCAATTTTGCGTTTAGCATTATTTTCTCACAGAAACGTTATTTTGGCTTAAAAAGTTTTTAAGCGAACTTATCGAGATTTCGCCAAAATGGAACACACTTGCCGCCAGTGCCGCATCGGCTTTGCCTTGCTGAAAAACTTGCAAAAAATCCTCTTGCTTTCCTGCACCGCCAGAAGCAATTACAGGAATAGGCACACTTTCAGCAATTTGGGCGGTAATGTGTACATGAAAACCTTTTTTTGTGCCATCGGCATCCATTGAAGTCAGCAATATTTCGCCTGCCCCTCGCTGATACACTTCTTTTGCCCAAAGTATAGTTTGCAAGGCGGTGGGTTTTTGGCCTCCGTGTGTATGAACATAGTGGGTGCCTTCTATAATTTTGGTATCAATAGCTACTACAACACACTGTGAGCCAAATTCTTGTGCAAGTTCATTGATGAGTTCAGGAGTGCGAACAGCCGCAGAATTGATAGAAACTTTATCGGCACCTGCTTGCAAAAGAGCATACACATCAGATTTACTGCCGATGCCTCCGCCTACGGTAAAAGGAATATTGAGTACAGAGGCAATTTCTTTTACTAAACTGATAAGCGTGCTTCTATTTTCAAGGGTTGCATTGATATCTAAGAAAACAAGCTCATCTGCTCCTGCTTGGGCATATTTTTGAGCAAGTTCGATAGGATTGCCTGCATCAATAAGATTGCCAAAATTTACGCCTTTTACGGTTCTGCCATTTTTGATATCTAAACAAGGAATAATTCGCTTGGTGTGCATTTGAAAATGATTAGTTTTACAAAAATAGCGAAATGGATTGATTTTTCCAAGAGTGCAAACTTACCTACTCAATTTTCTGAAAATCGTAAGTAGTTTTTTTGGCTTCGAGCCAACTGGCATTGAGTTCGAAGCCTAAAATGAGTAAAAAAGAGAGCAAATAAATCCATAGCATCAGGGCAATGAGCGTTCCGATAGAACCATAGAGCTTGTTATAACTGGCGAAATTCTCTAAATAAAATGAAAAAAGGTTGGTAGTAAGTATAGCACTGATAGAGGTAAAAACAGAACCCACCGAAATAAAACGCCACTTATCGTGGCTGGTAGGAGCAATGTAGTAAATCAGCGAAACAATAAAGAAAAAAACAGAAAAAGCAATGATGTATTTAGAAATTACTAAAAGCCACCATAAAAAAGTATCGTTCAGAATGCCCCATTTCAAAAGGGTTTTTAGGGCAAAACGACTACCTATGAGAATTACTACAGCAAAAAGAAAAGAAAAAGAAATAATGCCTGTCAGGTATAAGGCAATCAGTCTTTGTCTCCAAAAACTACGTTTTTCGGCGTATAGAAAGGTTTTATTGAAGGCTTCAATTAGTGCTGACATTCCGTTGGTGGCAGCATAGAGTGTGAAAAGAAAACTTACAGAAAGCAAATCGGTACGTTTGTTAGAAAGAATATCGCTGATGGTAGCTTCTACAAACTGAAAAATTTCTTTGGGGATATTGTAGCGAACAAAATTCATCATTTGCTCATAATTCAGCGGGGTATAGGGAATAAGAGTGAGCAAAAAAAGTAAAAAAGGAAACAAAGAAAGCGTAAGGTTGAATGCGACTGAGCTTGCTCGAATGTGCAAATCATTGTTGAGTAAATTTTTGAGTAAAATTTTTCCGAAGGTATAAAAAGGCACTCGCATAGACCTGCCAATGTGCCAATTAGAAAGCTGATTATCCAAGCGAAGAAACCATTTTTTTTCTGTAACATATTTGCGAAAAAGACGTTGGAGCATTGATTTGAAAGAATAATTTTGAGGGTATAGATTTATTTTGAAGGCATTATTTACTTTATTTCTTGATTTTACTTTTGCCCCTTTTTGAACTTTTCTTCAGCTTCTTTTCGGCGAAGCATAATCAGTTCATCAGGAGTTGCTTTTTTAATGACAGTAACTATATCAGGGACGATGATAGCTTCGGGAAAACGCTTTTTGAGCTGTCGGTATAGCTCACGGGCATCTTCGCGTGTAAGAAAATCACCTACTTTTACGCGATAATTGGGGCGGTCGTAATGCAGATAGGCTTGGTCATCAAATTTCATATTCAGGCACATACCTCGAATGCGTTGGGCTTCGTCGCGGTCTTTGCCTGCATATACTTGTACACGAAAGCCAGGTTTTTCTAGTTTGACTGTAACGTCTTCGGGGCGGTAGTCTAAAATTTTATTCAAATCATTTGTAATATCATATTTGAAATTCAGTGCTGAATCGGGTAGGTTGGTATTTTCAAGATTTCTGAGCACTTCATAAGTTTCTGGCTTGCCTTTGAAAATCGGCTTTTGGTACTGATAAGTAGGCAAATATCGCTCAATGGAGTCTGAAAAACTGATTTGATTTTCTTTTTTATTTTTTTGAGAAAAAGCGTTTTCCAAAGCCAAATATAAGATTAGCGAAAAAATAATTTTTTTCATAAAGCGAAAAAGACTTTTTCACAAAAATAGGTGTTTTCTTTAAAAAATCTGTAATTTTGCTAAAAATTTTCACTCAATGGCAGAAAAAAAAGAAATGACTTTTCTAGAACATTTAGAAGAGCTACGCAAGCATCTTATTCGCTCGGTAGTGGTTGTGGTGTTGCTGATGATTGTAGCCTTCGGATTTACTGAATTTATTTTTGAAAAGGTGCTATTTGGTCCTGCTAAAGCTGATTTTTGGACCTATCGTAGCATGTGTGAGCTGGGGCGTTGGTTGGGTTCGGAAGGGCTATGTGTGGGAGTTAATCTCAATTTTGTAAATTTTGCTATTACAGGGCAATTTATGACACATATCACTTCGGCTATCGTGATAGGTTTGGTTTTAGGCTTTCCGTACGTTGTTTGGGAAATTTGGCGTTTTGTGAAACCTGCTTTATACGAAAAGGAGTTGAAAGCAACCAAAGGGGTAGTCTTCTACATTGCTTTGCTTTTTGTGATAGGAGTTTTGTTTGGGTATTTTATTCTTACGCCTATATCGGTAAATTTTTTGGCTACCTACAAAATTTCCTCTCGTATCAACCCTAATCTTGAATTTGATTTGCATAGTTATGTTTCTATTGTTACGTGGCTTACGCTAATTAGTGCTTTGATGTTTCAGTTGCCAATGGTGGCTTATTTTTTGGCAAAAGTAGGCTTACTCGGGGCTTCGTTTATGCGGAGCTATCGTCGTCATAGTATTGTGGGAGTACTGATACTTGCGGCGGTTATTACACCTACGGGCGATATTTTTTCACAATTGATAGTAGCTTTACCTTTGTATGTGTTGTATGAGGCAAGTATTTTTATTGTGGCTCGTGTAGAAAAGCGAGAAAAAGAGTTGGAAAAAGCTCAATATACGCAGGCTATACAAACATCAGGCTCTACCCCTCGTTTAGACCAGAGGTTGGAGTAGAAAATACAAGCAAAGCCCTACTCATAATGTAGGGCTTCTGTAAGTTAATCTTTATCTGAAACTGTATCGGGGTTGCCTGCGATAGAATCTCTCATTTTGGTATCGGCGATGATATTTTTCATTCGGTAGTAGTCCATAATGCCTAAATTACCTGATTTAAACGATTCGGCGATAGCTTTGGGTATTTCGGCTTCGGCTTCAATTACTTTGGCACGTGCTTCTTGGGCTTTCGCTTTCATTTCTTGTTCAAAGGCAACTGCCATAGCACGGCGTTCTTCGGCTTTGGCTTCGGCAATTTTCAGGTCGGCGGCGGCTTTATCAATTTGTAATTTGGCACCGATATTTTCACCGACATCAATATCGGCAATATCAATGGAGAGAATTTTGAAGGCAGTACCAGCGTCCAAACCGCGAGCAAGCACCAC
This sequence comes from uncultured Cytophagales bacterium, assembly GCA_938002655.1. Taxonomy (GTDB): domain Bacteria; phylum Bacteroidota; class Bacteroidia; order Cytophagales; family Thermonemataceae; genus Raineya. The sequence goes on along the minus strand of CALLAC010000010.1, from coordinate 105,379 downwards.
TTTGGAGATAGCATCGGGGTTTTCGAGCACGGTTTGATGATTATCAGCAGAACCAATAGAAGTAACAATGCCTTCGCCTACACGAGCTAAAATGGTATCTTCGCCTGCACCACCAACAAGTTGTTGGAGATTGGCTCTTACCGTGATACGAGCTTTTACAATCAGTTGAATACCATCTTTGGAAACAGCCGTGACATTAGGCGTATTGATAACTCGAGGATTTACAGAAACTTGTACGGCATCAAATACATCTCTACCTGCCAAATCAATGGCAGTAGCTTGGCGAAAGGAAAGATCTAAACCTGCTTTATCGGCTGAAATCAGAGCACGAATTACATTTTGTACATTGCCACCTGCTAAATAATGTGTTTCCAAATCGTCAGCAGTTACCTGAATACCTGCTTTGTGAGCTGTAATCAAAGATTCTACAATGGCACGAGGTGGCACACGACGAATACGCATAAATATCAGACGTAAAAGCCCAATCGGTACGCCTGAAAATAATGCTGTAACCCATAAATTTATAGGTACAAAATACAAAAAAATAAAGAAACCAATAATCCCTGCGATAAGGAAAACGAGAAACGAATTTTCAAAATTCATACTTTTTTAGGTTTTAGATTGTTTCCATTGCAAACTAAATTTTTTACAAAGAAAAACAAAATTTTTGGGTATTTTTTTACAGAAACAAGGCAAATTGTTAGTTTTGCAGAAAAAGAAGGTATGAACAAAATTCTTGCATTTTCATTGATTTTGCTTACTGCTTGCGGAGGTAGTAAAGAAGAAAAAAGCCAAAAAGGTGATTGGAACGATAAAGATACCGCTAAATTTATCGAAAACTGTACCAAAAAATACAAGAAAGACGAAGCCATAAAAGCCGCAGGCATCGATGTAGCCGAGCTTTGTAAGTGTATGGCAGAAAAAGCTCAAAGCTATTACGATAGCCCCAATGACGTAGGAAAAGCAGGTGAAAACAAACTTTTGGACGAGTGCTTCAAAATCCGATGAAATTTCTTATTGTTGACGATTTGCACCCCTTTCTGATAAATGTTTTTGAGCAAAAAAACATTTCGTATACTTACAAACCTACGATTTCCTCTCAAGAAATTGCAGAATGCTTGCAAGATTTTGAGGCAATTATTGTTCGCAGCAAGATACACATAAACCAAGCTATTTTAAATCAAAACCCGCAACTCAAACTCATTGTAAGAGCAGGTTCGGGGCTGGATAATATTGACGTAGATTTTGCAAAAAAGAAAAAAATACACCTTATCAATGCTCCCGAAGCCAATTGTGATGCTGTAGCAGAACATTGCCTTGCAATGCTTCTTACGCTAATGAACAAAATTCATATCGCTAACGAACAAGTAAAGCAAAAAATTTGGCGTAGAGAAGCCAACAGAGGAGTAGAATTGCAAGGCAAAACCATAGGAATTATTGGCTATGGGCATACGGGAAAGGCTTTTGCCAAGCGATTAAATAGTTTGGGTGTAAAAATTCTTTCTTATGACCGAAACCCCGAAAAAGCAGATAATTATGCTCAAATGACAAGCATTGCTCACATTCAGCAAGAGGCTGATGTGATTTCACTGCATGTCTCACTTAACGAGCAGAGTCGAAAAATGTTTAATCAGGCTTTCGTAGAAAGTTGCTCTAAGCCTTTTTGGCTGCTCAATTCGGCAAGAGGGGAAGTGGCAGATACGGAAGCTATTGTAAAAGGATTGGAGCAAGGGAAAATCTTGGGAGCAGGGCTAGACGTTCTGGAAAATGAAAAATTAAACGCACTCTCACCTCAACAAGAAGCTTTATTTGAAAAATTAGTAGCTATGCCGAATGTTATCCTTACACCTCACGTAGCAGGCTGGACGAAAGAGTCGTACTTGAAAATTAGCCAAGTACTTGCAGAAAAAATTCTGCAATACCTTGAAAAAAACAGCTATTAAACACTTAAACGAATGGCAAAATTTTTATTTGTTGTACAAGGTGAAGGTAGGGGGCATCTTACGCAGGCTCTTGCGCTGCAAGATATTTTGCACAATGCAGGGCATAAAGTAGTGGCTGTATTGGTTGGGAAAAGTTATAGAAAAATTCCTGAATTTTTTGTTACCAAAATAAAAGCTCCTTTGCATTATTTTGAAAGCCCCAACTTTGTCAAGGATAATAACAATCGTAGCATACTGATAGGAAAAACCATTGCTTACAACTTGCTCAAAAACAGAACTTTTTTTGCAAGTATGCGAGAGCTTTCGAGGTATTACGAACAATATCAGCCAGACCTTATCATCAATTTCTACGACCTTTTGGCAGGCTTCTACCATTTGTTTCATAAAGCTCCTGCTCCGATGGTAGTGGTAGGGCATCAGTTCTTCTTACAACACCCCCAATTTCAGTATCCCAAAGGGCATAAGGTAGAAAGATTTCTGCTCAATCTCAATACCAATCTTACAGCTTACAAGGCAAAACTTAAATTAGCTCTTTCGTTTGCCCCCTATCTTTCCGACTACAAGAATATCAAGATTGTACCTCCACTGCTTCGCACAGAAGTGCTCTCGCTTTCCCCTGAAACACAAAATTTTATTTTGTGCTATGTGAATAATGACGGCTACGGAGATGATATTATCGCTTGGCACAAGAAAAATCCAGATGTAAAATTAGAGTGTTTTTGGGATAGAAAAAACGCTCCCGAAGTTGAACATTTCAGCGAAAATTTGACTTTTCATCAAATTAGTGATACTAAATTTTTGGAAAAAATGAGAACCTGCCGAGCCTTAGTAACTACGGCAGGCTTTGAGTCGGTGTGTGAAGCGATGTATTTGGGCAAGCCCGTTATGATGATACCCGTAAAAGGACAATTTGAGCAAAGCTGCAATGCCCTGGACGCCCAAAAAGTAGGAGCTGGCATTGTAAGCAAAGATTTCAATATTTCTCCTTTTTTGAACTATTTAGAAACTTACCAGCCCACTACCCAAATGCGTGATTGGGTGCAACAAGCCCCCCAAATGTTTGTAGAAAATTTAGAGAAAATACTATGACTACCTCAATACGTAAAGACTTACGAAAAAAACTTATCCGATTACTTAAAAAGCATAAAAAACTGCAAATATTTTGGCGTATAGCAGAAGGATTTGATATCTCTATTCAAATACCCAAAGGTAAAAATACCCTTTTCCCTTACAAACATTACCAATTTTTTCAGCAGAAAATTTTTCAACTTACAGATTTTCCTGATTATGCTTACAACAAAACTATCGCCTTTAAGAGTGCAGGTTTGGCTAAAATACATCGCAGCAAGAAAAAGGAAATTATTTGGGAATGCAGATTTTCTACCCATTGTGGCGGTTTGGTAAATTTAGAAAAATCGTACAAAGACCTTGAAAAACAAAGTTTTTACTTTGATTTTGACGGCAAGTTCAATTTGCTACGTTACAATAAAAACTTTGATGTTGAGCTATGGTTGCGTTATGATTATCTTTTTGAGTTAGATGTATATTCGGCAGAAGTGGTATCAATACCTAAAAATGAAACTATTACCCAAACTCTCAAAATTTCCCAAAAAGCTCAAAATTATTGGATTACAACAGTAAGGAGTTTTTCCAAACCTTTGTATGCCCAAAAACAAGAAAAGCACAAACTTTATACTCCACCTACTAGCAAAGAATTACCTAAATATCACTTTCCTGGGCAATCTGTTTGCAAGCCTTTTTTGTCTAGTGTCAATTAAGTTTTAAAATTATAGCTAAAAATCAAATGTTTATCACTTTGCATCAAGATTACGAGTATGTTAGTTTTAAACGCAAATGTGTGGTTTTACTCTAATGAAAAATCTTGCGATACGTGAAGTTTTGTTGCAAAACTTTAAAAATTATCAAAAACGAAAATTTACTTTTTCAGCTTTGCATACGCTTGTGTTGGGCAGAAATGGGGTAGGTAAAACAAACCTTTTAGATGCTATTTATTTTCTTTCGCTTACCAAAAGTGCCTTTCATAGCGATAGACAGCTCATTTTACAAAATGAAAGTTTTTGTCGGATAGATTCTCTTTGGCAAGAAAACGAAACTCTGCACCAACTCTCAGCTATTTATGCTCCGCCCGAATGCAAGCGTTTTATTCTTGACAAGTACGCCTTCCCTACACTTGCCGAATACATCGGACGTTTTCCCGTAGTGATGATTGCCCCTAATGATACCGACCTGATACGAGAAGGAAGCCAAGAACGAAGACGCTTTGTTGACACTATTCTTTGCCAAACGGATAAAAGCTATTTGCAAGCATTATCACAATACAATTATTTACTCAAACAACGCAATAGCTTGCTTTCGCAAATACCTTTCCCCAATAGTTCCTACAAACTTTTAGAGGTGTACAATGAACAGCTATTGCCCTTGAATGAAAAAATAGCCGAAAAAAGAAAGAATTTTGCAAATATTTTAGCCCCATTCCTAGAAAAGAATTACACCGAGATTGCAGAAAAAAATGCCCAAATAGCAATTTTGTACCAAACCGATTGCTTGCAAGATAACTTTCAGGAATACTTACAAAAATCTTTGGAAAAAGATATTACTTTGAAACGCACTTCTTGGGGAATTCACAAAGATGATTTTTCTTTTTTGCTTAATACCAATCCGATTAAAAAATTTGGCTCCCAAGGTGAGCAAAAAACATTTGTGATAGCTCTTAAAATGGCTATTTTTGAATATCTGAAAGAAAAACTACAAACTACGCCTATTCTCTTGCTTGACGATATCTTGGATAAATTAGATGAAGCACGTACTTTTCAGCTTTTGCAGAAAGTTACGCAAAAACCTTTCGGACAAGTACTGCTCACCGAAGCCAATCCCAAACGCTTAGAGCAAATTTCTTCTCTGCACCTTTGGCAAAAAATTGAAATTTAAATAGAGCTTGTCAAAGATTAAAAAAAATCAAGGCTTTAAAGGCATCTATCCAAGCAAAAGACCTTTCAATAATCCACCTTCTTTTGTATAGTTCTTCGTCAAAGTATTCAAAACGGTCTTTATTGCCATTTCTTTGAAATCAAAAACCTCGTCAGTTGCCAGAGAGATAGGTTCTGAAATGCCTAACAAAATCCCCTGATTATCACTTTGCACCAAACCTATGAGGTTTAAAAAACCTCATAGGTTTTTTAATTAGGTTTTTTAATGTTTTATGAGCAATTCTCGCCACTGACAGCTAGTTTTCAGCCGATAAAAGATGACAGAGACGATACCTATACGTTTCTCTTCACTATCCCTGTTTTCCCAAAAGAAAGATGAGGTAAAGCATATTTTTTTATCTTATCTTTGCCCCAGATGCTCTTCTTTGAATAGTTTGTTTTCCTAAACACAAAAGTATTCTTTTTTGAGCATCTTTCTAAATGTTTGTTTTGCAATAAAATAAACAATTTTACCAATCTTTGACAAGCTCCAATATAAGGTGGGTAAGTCGTAAATTCATCAGAAATAAATGACTTTATCTTGTGAGGTTTCCAAGTATTGCCGAATGATTTTTTGGGCGTCTTGTGTATCAGTTTGTTTTTGAATAAAGGATTTGAGGCTCTGGATATTTGAGATAGTGTCTAGGGTTTCTTTGTCTATGAAGCCAAAGCCTCCATATAAACCATTTTCTATCCAAACCAAAGACCTTTCGGTAGGGGTGCGTCCTTGTCCAATGATGCAGAAATTAGACTTTTTGAATTGGTTGAGTTGTGCTATTACTTGCTCTACTCTTTTGTTATACTCTTCAAAAGGCTCTTGGCTTACACAAGCACCTGCACATTCGCCCACGCGATATCCAAAGCAAGCCCCTGCGTGCCTGTACATATCACAGAGTTTTTGGCAAAGCTTTAGTTTTTGCTGATATTTTTCTATAATAGCACGAGCTATGGCACTGCTTTGGGTAAAGTAAATAGGCTCTTTTTCGTTTTTGATTTTATCGGCATACAAATGTAAATAGCCTTTTACATCTTTACGAACAAAAATACCATATAGATACTTATCACGTCTTTGGGCTTTGTTGAAACGAGGTTTGTATTTTTTTATCTCTGCTGATTCTAGTAATAAGGCTACTAGTTCGCTCCCTGTGATTTGATAGCTAATATCTGCAATAGTTTCTTTGAGTGCCGAATGTTTACGATTTTTGCTAAAAAGCTGGAAGTGCGAAGCAATCCGTTTACGAATGTTACGACTTTTACCTACATAAATAACACTCCCTACTTCGTCGTGGAAATAATACACGCCTGTTTCTTCGGGCAAGTTGCAGACTTGCTCTTGGGTAATTTTGGGTGGAAGCGTTGGAAATTTAATTTCAGCCTCAATGATATCGTTTTCTATTTGTGAGCGATTGATTTGTACCAAACGCGTAAACAGTTTGGCAGTAGCTTCGGCATCGCCTTGGGCTCGGTGTCTTTGGTGAACTTTTATTCCTAAACTTTCGCAAAGCCTGTCAAGAGAGTAGGAGGGTAAGTTGGGAATAAGTTTTCGGCTCAGACGTACCGTGCAGAGTGTGTGGCGTTGATATTTATAGCCTAAACTGCGAAATTCATTTTTCAAGAAAGAATAATCAAAATGTACATGATGAGCTACAAAGATATGCCCTTCGGTAAATTGTATAATCTTTTTAGCAACTTCATAAAATTTGGGAGCATCTGCTACCATAGCATTGCTGATGCCTGTGAGTTTGGTGATAAAATCAGGAATGTAGCGTTCGGGGTTGATAAGCGAGCAGAAAGCATCAACAATTTTTTCGCCATCGTGCAAGTAAATAGCAATTTCTATGATTTTATCGTAATCTGGTTTACTGCCAGTAGTTTCTATATCAACAATAGCAAACATGCAAGGCTTTGGTTCAAAATAATAGAAATCAAAAATTTATTTTCAAACTTCTACTACAAATGAAAATTTTTGAATGCCATCGGGTTTCCCATAGAGATAGCTTTTTTCTATGAAAGTAATTTTGTCGTTGATATCCCACAGAATTAAAGTAGACGAACAAGTACCATAGTGCTCGCTACGAATAAATATTGGAGCGAGCATTTTTTCTTGTTCCAAAGGTAAACCTGTTTGCTGTATGAAATGTTCTTCTGCGGGCAGGCTTTCATCTTCTAAAATTCCAAGCAAATCATCAATGTTTAGTCTTTCATTTTGGTTGAGGTAGTTTTCTAATTTTTCTTTGCCCAAACTTACTTTGTACCAGTATGTATTGAGCAAGTGGTTGCTCAAGCCGTGTATGCCATTACCGATTTTCTGAATACTTTTGGCATAGTTCGAATAGTAAAAAATATCTTCTCGGTTACCTGCCAGCAAATTGAATCCATTAAAACTTTGAGCTTTGAGTTGCACTTGAAACATATATTTGAGTGGGTCTATTTGCGAAAGCAAATAGTTTTGTACAAGTTCACCACGACTAGGGGCATGGGGCTTAATGTTTTTGGGGTCTCGGTAGTTGGTAATAGCCGAAAAACGCCCTTTTTTATCAATACCCAGCCAAGTACCTCCTGCTTGCAAATCTTTGCCTGCAATTACTTTATTTGTACAATCCCATTGGTAGGCTTTTGCCGTAGGACGAGCATAAAACTCATCACGATTGGCAAGCAAAACCAACTTGTAGTCAGGATGATAGTTCAGAGCAAAAATCAGCAAACACATAATACAAAAAAATTGATGATTTCTAAAAAATGAAGTCGGCTGACGATATGTTTATCAAAACTTGATTTTAGTGGATATCAAAGCTATGCAATTGAACAAAATTAAAAAAATTTTATCACTAAAAAAATGGCGAGAGCTGTCTTGTAAGTATTTAAAGAACAATAATAGCATCGTTTCAGCTGTCTGATTGGAGAAATTTGAATGTCTTTTCAGAATCGCTACCTATAAAAAATACTAATAAATTCAATGACAATAATCATTGGTTGATGATAATTCTGCTATTATTTTTGGAAAAAAACACAACCGCTATCAAAGAAGAAAATATGCATTGGTACCAGAAATCTATTTCCGAAGTACTCGCACAGGTACATAGCTCGCCCGAGGGGCTTAGTAGCCAAGAAGCAAAAGAACGATTAGCCCGAGATGGCAAAAATGAACTGCCACACGCCCAAAAAATAACTTTTTGGCAAATTGTATTGCATCAATTTACCAGCCCGCTGATTTATGTGCTTTTAGCAGCAGGGGTTTTGTCTATTGTTATCAAAGAATACGAAGATTCCGTTTTTATCTTTGCAATTATCTTGCTCAATGCGGGTATTGGTACATACCAAGAGTGGAAAGCCGAGAGCAATGCTTCGGCTCTACAAAATTTAATGAAAACACAAGCCAGTGTATTGAGAGACGGCAAAAAAGAACTGATAGATGCTGAATTGCTCGTAAAAGGGGATATTGTGCTGTTAGAGTCAGGAATGAAAATTCCTGCGGATTTGCGTTTGCTCCAAACACATAATTTGAGTGTAGAAGAAGCATTGCTTACCGGAGAGTCTTTACCCATTACCAAACATACCGAAGCTATTTCACAAGACAATATAACCATTGGCGACAGGCTCAATATGGCGTATGCAGGTACTACCGTAATGAGCGGCAGGGGTGTGGGCGTAGTAGTGGCTACGGCATTAGAAACTGAAATCGGTAAAATTGCTGGCTCCATCAGTGAGGTAGGCTCACAGAAAGCTCCTTTGGTAGAGCGAATGGAAAAGTTTTCCAAGAAAATCAGCGTAGCGGTTTTGGTAGCGGCGATGCTTGTGGTATTTATTGGTTGGAAACAGGGTATTGCCCCTGCCGAAATATTTTTTGTAGCCGTAGCAATGGCTGTTTCGGCTATTCCCGAAGGCTTGCCTATCGCTATGACGGTGGCTTTATCTATTGCTACCTCGCGTATGGCAAAAAGAAACGTGATTGTTCGCAAACTTTCAGCGGTAGAGGGCTTGGGAAGTTGTACGTATATTGCTTCCGACAAAACAGGCACGCTCACCGTAGACCAACAAACAGCCAAACAAATTATTCTTGCTAACAAGCAAACAGCTCATATTACAGGCGAAGGCTATAACGGCGAAGGGCAGATAGAAACTTCTTTGGACAATTGGGAGCAAGTAGAGCAATTTGTAGAAGCCGTTACGATATGCAACGAGGCTGTATTGCGGAAAACCTCAGCAGGTTGGCAACATCAAGGCGATGCCATAGATGTGGCACTTCTGGCTTTGAGCTACAAAATAGGCAAAAGCCCCGAAATCATTCAGGAAAATATAAAAGTACTTGGTCAAATCCCTTTTGAATCTGCCAATAAATATGCGGCGACTTATTACGAAAAAAATAGCAAAAAATATGTTGTTGTAAAAGGAGCCGTAGAAGTAATCGTAGAAAATAGCCAATCAGAGGAAAAGAACTATTTTTTGGATAAAGCCGAAGAACTTGCCGAAAATGGCTTCCGAGTGATTGGCGTGGGTTTTGCCGAAGTAGCAGAAATTAACCTGAAAGAAATTCCGAAAAATTTAGAAATTTTGGGCTTGGTAGCTCTGATAGACCCTATCAAGCCCGAAGCTAAAATCGCTATTGACGATTGCCACCGAGCAGGCATCAAAGTAGCTATGATAACCGGCGACCACCCCGCTACTGCCCTTGCCATTGCCAAAGAATTAAATATTGCTACGCACAAAGAGCAGGTAATTACAGGAAAAGCCTTAGCCATTATGAATGAGCAAGAAATGGCGAATGTCTTGCAAGAAAAAACCGTTTTTGCTCGCGTTTCGCCTGAGCAAAAAATGCAAATTGTAAAAGCCTTGCAAGAAAAAGGAAATTTCGTAGCCGTAACAGGCGATGGTGTGAATGATGCTCCTGCTCTCAAAGCCGCTCATATTGGCGTAGCAATGGGCTATGGTACGGATGTTGCCAAAGAAGCCGCTTCTATTATTGTAACCGATAATAACTTTTCCTCTATTGCCGCAGGAGTAGAGGAGGGGCGTTATGCCTACGACAATTTACGCAAAATCATCTATTTACTTATTTCCACAGGGCTTGCCGAAGTAGTGATGATTATGCTGGCTTTGCTTGTAGGCTTGCCTATTCCCTTATTGGCGGTACAATTGTTGTGGCTCAACCTTGTAACTAATGGTATCCAAGATGTAGCACTAGCATTTGAAAAAGGCGAAAAAGAAGTAATGAGTATGCCTCCACGCAATCCCAAAGAAAGTGTATTCAACAGGAAAATGTTACAGCAAGTATTTATTTCGGCTTTGGTGATTGCCTCGCTTACTTTTGGGCTTTGGTACTTGATGCTCAAAGAATGGAAATACAGCGAATATGATGCTCGGAATGCAGTAGTACTACTAATGGTACTTTTACAGAATTTTCACGCCCTCAACTGCCGTTCGGAACGCAAATCTATCTTTAAAATACCTTTCAGCAACAACTGGTTGTTAATTATTGGCATTGTAGTAGCACAAGGCTTGCATATTGCAGCAATGCACATTCCTTTTTTGGCAAATATGCTCCAAATTCACCCGATTGGCTTTGAAGAGTGGGTTTATTTATTAGGGCTTGCTTCCTTGATTGTTCTGGTGATGGAAACTTACAAATGGTTGCTTAAAAAATGAAATGGTAGAAAAATAATGTAATTTCAAACAAGGTTCGGGGTTCATTGAGCGTAGCCGAAATGAACCCTCAAACTGATTTACATTTAATCAACTTCAATAAAAATACACAAGCGTAGCAAGGCATTTTATCTGAAAATTTGAAATGACTTATTTTTTTGAGCTTCTTTATACAATTCATCTTCCAATTGCTTGATAAGTAGAGTTTTTCTTTGGTTGAGAATCATACTTTTGATGCGGTCGCGTACAAACTCCAAAGGAGAAATTTGTTCAGAAATTTTGTAATCTTTGATAGCCAAAAGGTAAAAAAATTCGTCATCTTGCATTTGTGAAATTTTATTATTTTTCAAAAAATTCACTTTGTTGGGAATGTTTTCAAAAGGGGTAAATTTAGTGAGCTCATCAAAATCTACCCAAAGCGTATCTTGCAGGTAGTAAGAAACAGCTTTTTGGTTGCAAAATTGCACAAGCTCGTCTCTGTCTTCGTTTTTTTCGGAAAGCATTAGCTTTTTGATTTTCTCATTGTCTTTCTCATTTTTGGTTGTCTTGATAAAAATGGCTTTCACGATGTTTTGTCGAAGTTCAAATTCTTGTTTATTTTTTTCGTAAAAATCTTTGATTTCTTGTTCGGTAATAGTATCGGAAAATTTTTTGGCTACATATTGTTTTTCAAATTCGTAAGTGAGCAGTGCAAAGCGATATTCATCCAAACGTTTTTGTAGTTCTTGTTCGTTTATTTTTACTTCTTTCTCGGCTTTTTGGTAAAGCAATTGCCTGCGAATCCAGTTATCGATATACCTTTCTACAAATTCAGTGCTATCTTGGGGAGGCATTTTATCGGGCATTGCAGATTTTACTTCTGTAAAAAATAGTTCCTGATTGCCCACTTGGGCAAGTTTTTTCCCTTTTTGAGTTTCTTTTTTTTCGTTGCATGCTAATAGTAAAAGAAGACACACATTCAAGCAACAAATATTCAACCAATAGTTCATTTTAAGAATGTTTTGTATTTTGCAATTAACAAAGAGCTTCAAAATTAGCTATATTTGTTTTTTGTGCAAATGCTTAACAGTAAACTTCTTTTGCAAGAGATAGTAAATCTGTGTAAATTGCAGAAAATTTTAGCGAAAATGGAATACCTTGAAGGATTAAACGAGCCTCAGCGTCAAGCAGTTATTCATACCGAAGGTCCCTTGATGATTATTGCGGGAGCAGGCTCGGGTAAAACCAGAGTGCTTACCTACCGAATCGCTCATCTGATTTACCACGGAGTAGATCCTTACCAAATTTTAGCACTCACTTTTACCAACAAAGCCGCCAACGAAATGCGAGAACGTATTGCAAAAGTGGTAGGGCACGAAGCCAAAAATATTTGGATGGGAACTTTTCACTCAATTTTTGCCAAAATTTTACGCATAGATGGGCATAGATTAGGCTATACACGCGATTTTAGTATTTATGACACCGAAGACTCTAAAAATCTTATCAAAAACATTGTTAAAGAACTAAATCTTGATGATAAGCTCTACAAGCCAGCTGTTGTATTTTCTCGTATTTCGGGAGCAAAAAACAGACTGATTTCGTATCGTGAATACAATACCAACCCTATCTACCGAGCGGATGATGAAAGCTATCAAAGACCTGAAATCGGAAAAATTTATCAAATTTATCAAGAAAGGCTCTTTAAGGCTAATGCAATGGATTTTGACGATTTGCTCTTCAATACCAATGTGCTCTTTCGCGATCATCTGGACGTGCTGAACAAGTATCAGCATAAGTTTCGCTATGTAATGGTAGATGAGTTTCAAGATACCAATGTTTCCCAATATCTTATTACACGCAAATTGGCGGCTGTTCATCAGAATATTGCCGTAGTAGGAGACGACGCCCAAAGCATTTATGCTTTCCGCGGAGCAGATATTCAAAATATTTTGAATTTTGAAAGAGATTATCCTAATCTCAAAGCTATTCGCTTAGAGCAGAACTATCGTTCTACCAAAACTATTGTACAAGCCGCAAATTCTGTTATTGCCAAAAATCAAGCCCAACTCAAAAAAAATGTATGGACTGCCAACGCCGAAGGCGAAGCCATAGAACTGCTCAAAGCCGCTTCCGATGCCGAAGAAGCTCGTATGGTAGCTCAAAGTATCTTTGAAGAAAAAATGCAAAAGAAACGCAAAAATAGCGATTTCGCTATTCTTTACCGAACCAACGCCCAATCCCGAACATTTGAAGAAGCTCTTCGTAAGCTCAACCTTCGCTACAAGGTTGTAGGAGGGCTTTCTTTTTACCAACGAAAAGAAATTAAAGATTTGGTCGCTTATTTCCGTTTTGCCCTGAACCAAAATGATGAAGAGGCTTTTCGCCGAATTATCAATCTGCCTAAAAGAGGAGTGGGTGATGCCACGATTGCCCGAATCGTAGTAGTAGCCAACGAATACAAAGTTTCTATTTGGGATGTACTCTGCAACGCCTTTAAGTATATTGGTGGAAGGGTGGCTTTGGCTCTGGATACTTTTGCTACACTTATCAAGAGTTTTAAAATGGCTATTGAGCAAAAAAATGCTTATGATGCCGCAATGGAAATCGCCAAAAACTCAGGCTTACTCAAAGAATTGTATGAAGATAAATCCATTGAAGGGCTTGCCCGCTACGAAAACGTGCAAGAACTTTTGAATGGTATCAAAGAATTCGTAGATAACCCTGAAAACACTGATAAAAGTTTGGGAGCATTCTTGCAGGAAATCTCTTTGCTAACTAATGCCGATGAACCTGAAAGTGAAGAAGATAACAAAGATGCCATAACACTAATGACTATCCATTCGGCAAAAGGATTGGAATTTAAGCACGTTTTTGTAGTAGGAATGGAAGAAGACTTGTTCCCTTCGCAAATGATGATTGGTAGTAGAGCTGAACTAGAGGAGGAAAGAAGGCTGTTTTATGTGGCTATTACCAGGGCAGAAGAAAAGCTAACCCTTACGTATGCGACTTCTCGCTATCGTTTTGGCAGAATTAAAGACTGCGAACCCAGCCGCTTTCTTGATGAAATTGACCCCCGTTGTATCAAACAGAAAAAAACAATTCTGCCTTCAAGCGATAGAGTGGCAGTGAAAAACTTCCTGAACTCTTTGCAGGCTACTACGGCTCAAACCCAAAAAACTACTTACAAACCCTCACCCGACTTCAAACCCAGCGATACCACTTATCTTGCCCCAGGTATGCGTGTAGAGCATTTGAAATTTGGTTTTGGATTGGTTTTAGAAATACAGGGCGAAGATAAAGAACGCAAAGCACGTATACAATTTGATGATTTCGGTGAAAAAACTTTATTACTGAGCTTTGCTAAATTGAAAGTTCATGGATAAAAATCTGTAAATCATTTTTTAACGCCTACAAGCATAAAATTTTTCTTACATTTGACTTGAAGTGTAACAAAATTTTTTTACTTTTCGCTACCAATCATTCTGAAAACAAAAGTAAAATAAGATTGTAAACATGAAAAGAAATCGCTAAAAAGCAGAAAAGAAAAAGAAAAAATGCTTGAGCGGCAAGAAGTTTGCCCAATCGAAATGCTCTTTTCTGAAAATTAAAAACTTTGCTTGTGGGTTAAAGCTCAACAATTTGATGCCTTAAAAATAACAAATTTGCTTATTAAACCTAAATTAGTAAACTTATGGAAAAAGTATGGTTCAAGAGTTATCCTCCAAAAGTACCCAAAGAAATCAATCCTGATGCTTATCCTTCGCTTGTAGCTTTTTTAGAAGAGCATTTCCAAAAATTTGCAGACTTGCCTGCCTATCAATTCATGGATAAAGTACTTACTTATCGGGAAGTAGATAAAAAATCTCGTGATTTTGCGGCTTTTTTACAAAGTTTGGGCTTGCAGAAAGGCGATAAAGTCGGCTTGCAAATGCCTAATATTTTGCAGTATCCTGTGGCTTTGTTTGGTGTTTTGCGAGCAGGCTGTACCGCAGTGAATGTCAATCCGCAGTATACAGTGCGTGAAATGGAACATCAGTACAAAGATGCTGATGTAAAAGCAACCATCATACTTGCCAATTTTGCAAGCAATTTAGAAAAAGCACTTCCTCATACAAACATCAAGCATGTTATTGTTACAGAAATAGGGGATATGTTGGGCTTTCTGAAAGGGAAAATCGTAAATTATGTAGTGAAGTACAAGAAAAAAATGGTGCCTCCTTTTAATATCCCCAATGCAATTGCTTTCAACAAAGCATTGGCTTTGGGAGCGAAAAACCCCTACAAATCTCCTGAAATTACTTCCCAAGATATAGCCTTTTTGCAGTATACAGGTGGTACTACGGGTGTTTCCAAAGGAGCGATGCTTACGCATCGTAATATTATAGCCAATATGATGCAAATCAAGGCGTGGATGGCTCCTAAATTGGTAGAGCGACAGGAAGTTATTGTTACTCCGTTGCCTTTATATCATGTTTTTGCTCTTACGGTAAACTGCTTTTCAATGATAGCCATCGGAGCAAAAAATATTCTTATTCCCAATCCTCGTGATATGCAAAGCTTTTTAGGCGAGCTTATCAAAAATCGCTTTACCGTGATGACAGGGCTCAATACGCTTTTTATCGGTATGATGAACCACCCCGATTTCAAAAAAATCAATTGGAGTGGAGTAAAAACTATTGTAGCAGGCGGTATGGCTATGCAAAAGCCCGTTGCCGAAAAATGGAAACAACTCACAGGCATTGCAGTAGCCGAAGGCTACGGATTGAGCGAAACTTCGCCTGTACTTACTTGCAACCCTATCGATGGTACCGAGCAAATTGGAACCATTGGTATCCCTTTGCCCAACGTTGATTTGAAATTGATTGATGAAGATGGCAGAGAGGTGCCTTTGGGGGAAGCAGGTGAAATTTGTGCCAAAGGTCCTAATGTGATGTTGGGCTACTGGAATCGCCCTGATGAAACTGCCAAAGTTTTTACAGAAGACGGTTGGTTCAAAACAGGAGACATTGGGGTCATGCAACCCGATGGATTTTTCAAAATTGTAGACAGAAAGAAAGATATGATTTTGGTTTCAGGCTTCAATGTCTATCCAAATGAAGTAGAAGATGTAGTTGCAGGGCACCCCAAAGTCTTAGAAGTTGCCGCTATCGGTGTGCCCGATGCCAAAGCCACAGAAAGAGTTAAAATTTATGTAGTAAAAAAAGATGAAAGCCTCACAGAGCAAGAGTTGCGTAAATATTGCGAAGAAAACCTAACAGGCTATAAACAGCCTCGTGATATTGAGTTTCGCAAAGAGTTGCCCAAATCCAATGTAGGCAAGATTTTGCGTAAAGTACTGAAAGATGAACTCAAAGCCCAATTAGAAGCACAAGGCAAAACAGGCACAAGCTCATAAAGTAAAATGATTTTAGCGAATAAAACTGAAACCTTCACGCTGTAGAGTGAAAGTTTCGGTTTTTTTAGAAATAAGATTCTTTTTCGTTGGGAAAGTCTTTGTTTTTTACGTCTGCAATATACTGCTCTACTGCCTTGTGAATGATAGTGTTCAAATCGGCATAGCGGCGAAGAAAACGAGGACTGAAATCTTTGTTGATGCCGAGCATATCATGAAGTACAAGCACTTGCCCATCTACGTAAGGTCCTGCTCCGATGCCAATCACAGGAATACTTACACTTTCAGTAACTTGTTTGGCAAGCATTGCAGGAATTTTCTCTAACACTAAAGCAAAGCACCCTAATTTATCCAAAAGCATGGCATCTTCCAATAGCTTTTTAGCTTCGGCTTCTTCTTTGGCTCTGACATTGTAAGTGCCAAATTTATAAATAGATTGAGGGGTAAGCCCCAAATGTCCCATCACGGGTACGCCTGCGGAAAGTATACGAGTAATAGATTCAGCGATTTCGGCACCACCTTCCATTTTGATAGCATGCCCGCCTGTCTCTTTCATTATGCGAATGGTAGATTGCAATGCTTCTTTAGAATTGCCCTGATACGAGCCAAAAGGTAAATCTACAACTACCAAAGCTCTTTTTACAGCCTTTACTACGCTTGCAGCATGGTAAATCATTTGGTCAAGGGTGATAGGGAGGGTGGTTTCGTTGCCTGCCATAACATTGGAGGCACTATCACCTACTAAAATAACATCTGTACCTGCTTCATCAACAATTTTTGCAAGTGAATAATCATAGGCGGTGAGCATGGAGATTTTTTCCCCTTTATGCTTCATTTCCAAAAGTTTGTGTGTAGTTACTTTTTTAATTTCTGAATGAACTGACATAGCACAGAAGAAATTTGGCTTAGTTTTTTCAAAATTGAAAAATTTTCTGCATAAAAAAACGTTTCTCAATGTTTTTTTTACAAAATCTGTATTTTTGCAGTCTACAAAATGTGTCGGCTATGTTAACTATTATTCAAAATCCTATTCGTAAGCAATGGGAAAGCCTTTTGCAACGCCCTACGGTACAGTATAGCGATATTGTAAGCAAGGTAGAAAGTATTTTAGACGAAATTCGTGAAAATGGTGATAAGGCAGTTCGTGAGTTCAATCAGAAATTCGACAATTATGGAGGAGATTTGCAAGTAAGTAATTCAGAAATTGAGAAAGCTATCAAAAGCATTGATAAAAAACTGCGGAAAGCCATAGAGCAGGCATACAGCAATATCTACAAATTTCACGAAAAACAGCTTGAAAAGCCCAAGAAAGTGCAAACAATGGAAGGAGTTACTTGTTGGCGAAAAAGTGTAGGTATAGAAAAAGTTGGTTTGTATATTCCCGGCGGAACTGCCCCGCTCTTTTCTACGGTACTGATGTTGGGCATACCTGCTCAAATTGCGGCTTGTAAAGAAGTAATTTTATGCACCCCTGCCAAAAATGGTGAAATTCACCCTGCTATTTTGTTTACAGCTTGGAAAGTGGGGGTTCATAAAATTTTCAAAATAGGAGGCGTACAAGCCATTGGAGCTATGGCTTTTGGTACAGAAAGTGTTCCGAAAGTGTATAAAATTTTTGGTCCTGGAAATCAGTGGGTTACTACTGCCAAACAGCTTGTGTCTCGCGAATATGTAGCCATTGATATGCCCGCAGGACCTTCGGAGGTGATGGTTTGGGCAGATGAAACGGCTCGCCCTGCTTTTGTTGCCGCAGATTTGCTTTCACAAGCCGAACACGGCACCGATAGCCAAGTGATTTTGGTTACTAATTCGCTCAAAATGGCTGAAAAAGTAAAGCAAGAAGTGCAAAAACAGCTCACAAGTTTACCTCGTAACGAAATTGCTCAAAAGGCTCTTGCTCAAAGTAAAATTATTGTAGTAGAAAAACCCAACGATGCTTTGGATTTAGTAAACTTGTATGCCCCCGAACACTTGATTTTGGCTCTGAAAAATGCCGAAAAAGTCGCTGATAAAATCATCAATGCAGGTTCGGTATTTTTAGGAAATTATACTCCCGAAAGTGCAGGCGATTATGCATCAGGAACTAACCACACCTTGCCTACCAATAGTTTTGCTCGGGCATACAGTGGGGTTTCGGTAGATAGCTTTGTTAGAAAAATCACTTTTCAAAAAATCTCTAAAAAAGGTTTGCAAAATATTAGCCAAACCATTAGTATTATGGCTGAAAACGAACAATTAGAAGCTCATAAAAGAGCAGTAACGATACGCCTAAATCAATAAGCAAACTTTAATTTACGCCTTCACTCAATTTTTCAGCATTTTCGGCAAGGCGTAAAGCCTCAATAAATTGCCCAACATCTCCTGCCATCACAGCGTCTAGATTGTAAACAGTCATACCGATGCGATGGTCGGTTACGCGACTTTGAGGGTAGTTGTAAGTGCGAATTTTTTCGGATCGATCGCCTGAACGGACTTGCGACTTGCGTTGCTGAATAAGTTCTTGATTTTGCTTTTCAAACTCAATTTCATAAAGTTTGGTGCGAAGTATTTGTAAGGCTCGTTCACGATTGGCATGCTGAGAACGCTCTACCTGACACACCACTACAATTCCCGTAGGCTTGTGAGTAAGCTGTACTTTGGTTTCAACTTTATTGACGTTCTGCCCGCCTGCTCCTCCCGAACGAGAGGTTTGTATTTCGATATCAGCAGGATTGATTTCAACATCTACTTCTTCGGCTTCGGGTAGTACCATAACAGTAGCGGCAGAAGTGTGCACACGCCCTTGTGTTTCGGTAGCAGGTACACGTTGCACCCTATGCACTCCGGATTCATATTTCATTTTGCCGTATACATCTTCGCCTTTGATGCTTACAATTACTTCTTTGTAGCCACCTACGCCGCCTTCGGTATAATCTAAGATTTCAAAGGTCCAACCCTGACTTTGGGCAAAACGTTGATACATTTCGAGCAAATCGCCTGCAAACAGCGAAGCCTCGTCGCCACCAGTTCCTGCTCTGATTTCTAAAATGACGTTTTTGCTATCGTTGGGGTCTTTGGGAATAAGCAAAACTTTGATTTCTTCTTCAATTTGTTCTTTTTTAGGCAAAAGCTCGTCTAATTCCAGTTTTGCCATTTCACGAAAATCTTCATCTTTTTCATTGGCAATTACTTGCTTAGCATTTTCAATATTGGCTAAAATCAATTTATATTCGTTGTATTTATCAACAATTTTTTGCAAATCTTTGTATTCTTTGTTGAGTTTTGCAAAAGTTTTCATATCTGCCATAGTTTCAGGCAGAGTAATTTGGTGGCTTACCTCTTCAAAGCGGCTTTTGATGGCTTCTAATTTGTCAAGCATTTTCTTGTAATTTTTTGAGTAATCAGATCTTTTTCAAACCTATGCTAAAAATCTTGTAAATACCTCAAATCTTGATATAAAAAACACAAAAGAGCAAACCTACATAGATTTGCTCTCTTGTGAAAGGTAGTATTCACTAAACGTGCAAAGTACCTTTTTTCGCCGATTCTTTGATAACTGCATCAATGCCTTTTTTGTTGATAGTACGTAAGGCTTTGGTAGAAACTTTCAAAGTAATCCATTCACCGAGTTCAGGAGAATAAAACTTTTTAGTTTGAAGATTGATATCAAATCTTCTTTTGGTTTTATTGTTAGCATGAGAAACATTATTTCCTACTCGGGGGCGTTTTCCTGTAAGTTGGCAAACTCTTGACATAATCTTTTCAATTTTTAGGAATGCAAAAATAAAAGTAATTTTTATTTTATCCAAAAAAAATCGCAAATTTTAATCTCTATAAAAATTCAAAATGAGAATGAGGTCATCGGCTTCGTTGGTAATTTTGCGGAGATTATCAAAGGCTTTATCATCACCTTTGATGTAGGAAACATTTTCAACTTTGGCGTTCCAGTTTGATACAATCATTTGCCATAGTTCGGGGGCATCTTGGGGAATTGCTAAAAAAGCATTCTGTACTTTTTGGCGGAAACCTGCATCAAGTTCCTTCAAAATAGCTATTGGTCCGTGAGGAATTTCGGGTGAAATCCAAAGAATGCGAAAATCTTCTTTTTTGTATTTTCCTGCACTGATTTGGTCTTGTAAGAAACTATAAGCACAAGCTCCTACGGCATTAGGAGTTTTGCGGATATGTTCTATTACATTGGCATGTGTTCCTTTGAAACTTACATCTTTGAAAACTACTTCGGCATCTATTTTTTGAGAATTCAGGTACAAACGAGGCACTAGATGCCCCGAAGTAGAGGCGGCATTTACAAAAGTCATTTCCAATTTACTACCCATTTTTTTGAGGTCGGCAAGTGTTTTTACTTGCGATTTAGCATTTACCAGCAAACAGCTATTATAGGTTTCTAAATTTTTATTTTTATCGCCTCGAATAGCAATGACCTCCACCTTGCCATTCAAAGAAGCCATTACATAACCAAAAGGATTGATATCAACTACATGAATTTTGCTACTATCCACTTTTTCAAGCATTTCAAAGATGTTCTTGGGATAGATTACTTGTACAGGCATTTGCAGTTTTTTTTGTAGATATTCTTGCAGAGGTTTATCTACCTGTACTCCTTGTTTATCCATCTTAGTATGCCCAATTGCTACTACCAACTCTTTGGGAATATTTTGAGCTATTGCCCAGTTCCAGAGTATAAAAGCTAAAACATACACACTATTTTTCATATAAATTTTGCTTTGGCTTCTACAAAAATAGAAAATATCAACACACAAAGCGAATAAGTAAAAGTTATGTTTTTGTGAAATGTATTTGTAAAGTTGTAAGTAGAAACAGAAAAAGTACAATTTACCACTTCTTAAACATAAAAAATACAGCGAGAATGATAAAGAAAAATGCTACAATATAATTCCAGCGAATAGTTTCTTTCAGATAAAAAATAGAAAAACCTGCAAATACTACGAGTGTAATAATTTCTTGCAAGATTTTAAGTTGTGCGGCAGAAAAGTATTGGTGTCCGTAACGATTGGCAGGCACTTGCAAGCAATATTCCAAAAAAGCAATACCCCAACTGACCAAAACAACTTTCCATAGGGCAGTTTCTTTGAATTTTAAGTGCCCATACCAAGCGAAAGTCATAAAAATATTGGAAAGCAAAAGGAGAATAATGGTGCGTAGCATTTCAGTATTTCAGTATCCAAGCATCAATTCCCAAAACACTCTTAATTTCTTCTAATTTGCTGTCGGCTTCGGGGCGTGAATTGTAGCCACCCACTGCTACACGATACAGATTTTTGGCATCGAAAGGAGGAATGATTTTCACGTTGTCCAAGCCTAATTTTTTAGTTTCACGAACTTTCTTGTAAGCATTAGCTCGATTTCCAAAACCTGCAATCACAACATAAAACTGATTGTTTCGTACTTCTACCAATATGCCATCACCTTTGGGGTTAGCTTCCTGATTTTTTTGATTTTCAACAATAGTTTTATTTTCGGCTTCTTGCTGATTTGAGATTGGAGTGTTGTTTTCGGCAATGGTTTTACTTTCGGTGGTGTTTTCGTTAGTGGTACTATTTGATGTATTTTCTTGGGAGGTATTATTTTCAGAGATATTTTTTTGCTCTTGGGGTGGTTCTTGTGTATTGTTTTCAGTAATTTGATTATCAGCAGGGAGCAGGGCGTCTTTTTTGACTTCTTCTTTCTTTTGGCTTAAAAGCTTGTTGAAAGGGTTCAAACTACTATCTATGGCTACTACATAAATAACGGCCACTACTATTAGAGCCAATGAGCCAATAGCGGCAATTGTTCCCCAAGCCTTTTTATCTTCTTCTTGGGGAGGAGCTTGAATTTTTCTAGTAGAACTTTGTGGAGAAGGTTGCGATTTGTTGCTCATCTCTTTTTTATCAATTAGTTTTGCATAAATTTCGGGTAAGCCAAAACTATCATTCAAGATATTGGTTTGCTTATTTTGTTTGAATTCTATTTCACCATTTGCCTGTAAAATCAGCTCGCCTAAATTTTCTAATGCCATACGTTTTTCTATATTTAAGTTCATTTTTAGCTTACTTACAAAATTGCGTACTTGTTCTTTGGCTTCCTCTATGGGAACACTTTCCTTCTGTGAAATATAATGCTCCAAAATCAAGTTTGAAGTTTTAGTTTTGGTATGAAAATTGATGTTTTTGTTAGGAGGAGAAAACAAGTGTGTAGTAGGGTGAATTTCTGCACTGGCATAAGAAGTCTGAAAAGTGCCTAAATCTTGCACAATCACCTCTTCATTTTCTTGCAATACTTCGCGTAAGTAAGCACCAATATTCATAAAGTAAAGGTTTATTGAACCGCTATTTTACAGATAGTTTGTCAAATTAGCAAGAAAAATAGAAATTTTTTAATAGTTCAACACAGGGCTTAACCATTTTTCAGTTTCTTCTATGCTCATTTGTTTGCGTTGGGCGTATTCTACGACTTGGTCTTTACTGATTTTACCTAAACCAAAATAACGACTTTCGGGGTGGGCAAAATACATTCCACAGACTGCCGCCGCAGGATACATAGCAAAATTTTCGGTAAGTTGTAAGCCAATTTTTTCCGTAGCTTGTAAGAGTTCAAAAATAGTGGCTTTTTCGGTGTGGTCGGGGCAAGCAGGATAACCCGGAGCAGGACGAATACCGATATACTTTTCTTTGATAAGGTCTTCGTTGGTAAAATTTTCATTGGGTGCATAGCCCCAGAATTCTTTACGTACACGTTCGTGCATAAGCTCAGCAAAGGCTTCGGCGAGCCTATCTGCAAGGGCTTTTGCCATAATGCTGTTGTAGTCGTCGTGGTCTTTTTCGTATTTTTTTACGAGTTCTTCTAAGCCAATACCTGCCGTAACTGCAAAAAAACCGATATAATCTACTTTTCCTGTTTCTTGTGGAGCAATAAAATCGGCAAGGGCAAAATTAGCTAAACCTTCAGATTTCTGATTTTGCTGACGAAGAGTGTGAATAATTGCTATTGTACTTTCTTGTTCTTTTTCCAAGAAGTCTTCGCTCTCAACAGGTTGTAAAACTTTTTTCAATAGAAGAGGTTGTTTTTTTACCTCATAGTTTTTGTGAATATGTCCATTATGTTTGCTACAAGGTGTAATTACTTCTGTTTCTTCGAAATCGTAGAGTAAGATATCATCATCGTTGATAGTATTGCAAGGATAAAAACCAATGACGGCATTGGCTTGTAAAGACTTATTTCTGATAATTTCGGCAAGCATTTTTTGAGCATCGGCATATAGTTTTTTAGCTTCCGAGCCCACTATCTCATCATCAAGTATTTGAGGAAATTTTCCTGCGAGTTCCCAAGTTTGGAAAAAGGGTGTCCAATCGATATATTTAGCAATTTCGGCTAAATCGTAATGAATAAAGTATCGGTTGCCTAAAAATTTAGGTTTGTGGATTTTTGTTTTTTCCCAATCTATTTTGAATTTATTTTTGCGTGCTTCTTGCAGAGAGAGGTAGTTTTTCTCTTGCTTACGATTGAGAAAATCATTACGGATTTTTTCATATTCTTGTCTAATTTCTGCAAGGAAATTTTCTTTCTCACCTTTTTGTTTAGAGAGCAGTTTTGTTGCCACAGGTACACTACGGCTTGCATCAAGCACGTGAATGACAGGTTCTGAATAATTGGGAGCGATTTTTACGGCGGTATGGGCTTTTGACGTGGTAGCTCCACCAATGAGCAGAGGTATTTTGAAGCCTTCGCGTTCCATTTCTTTGGCAACTATTACCATTTCGTCGAGGCTAGGTGTAATTAGTCCTGAAAGACCGATGATATCTACTTGATGTTTTTTGGCTTCTTGTAGAATTTTTTGTGTAGGTACCATTACGCCCAAATCGATGATTTCAAAGCCATTGCAAGCCAGTACTACACCTACAATATTTTTTCCAATATCGTGAACATCACCTTTTACGGTGGCAAGTAATATTTTACCTGTATTAGCGTTGCCTTTTTTTTCAGCC
Source organism: uncultured Cytophagales bacterium (assembly GCA_938002655.1). Lineage (GTDB taxonomy): Bacteria > Bacteroidota > Bacteroidia > Cytophagales > Thermonemataceae > Raineya. Next base: position 81,456 of record CALLAC010000010.1, on the reverse strand, counting down.
TCCATATAAGGCAAAAGATAAGCCACAGCTTTTTTCATTACTCTTGCCGATTTTACTACTTGTGGCAAAAACATTTTACCTTCTCCAAACAGGTCGCCTACGGTATTCATTCCGTCCATCAGCGGACCTTCAATGATTTGCAAAGGGTGAGGATACTTTTGTCGGGCTTCTTCTACATCAGTTTCAATAAAATCGGCAATGCCTTTGATAAGGGCGTGAGCCAAGCGTTTTTCTACGGGTTCATTTCGCCAGGTCAAATCTACTTCTTGGGTTTTACCGCTTTTGTTTTTGATTTGTTCAGCAAAAGCTACCAAGCGTTCTGTGGCATCGGGTCTTCTGTTCCAGAGTACGTCTTCAACGAGTTCTAATAAATCTTTTGGAATTTCTTCATACACGGCGAGCTGTCCTGCATTTACAATCCCCATATCCATACCTGCCTGAATGGCTCGGTACAAAAATGCCGAGTGCATTGCCTCACGGACTACATCGTTGCCTCTAAAACTAAACGAGATATTACTCACCCCACCGGAAACTTTGGCGTGAGGCAAATTTTCTTTTATCCATTCGGTAGCACGTAGAAAATCTACGGCATAGTTGTTGTGTTCTTCGATACCAGTGGCAACGGTGAGAATATTGGGGTCAAAAATGATATCTTCGGGAGGGAAACCTACTTTTTCGGTAAGAATTTTATAGGCTCTTTCGCAGATGTGTATGCGTCTTTCGTAGGTATCGGCTTGTCCTTGCTCGTCGAATGCCATTACAACTACTGCCGCACCATATTTTCTGATAAGTTTTGCTTTTTTGATAAAATCTTCTTCACCTTCTTTGAGTGAAATCGAATTTACCACAGCTTTACCTTGTACGCATTTCAGCCCTGCTTCAATAACACTCCATTTAGAGCTATCAATCATAATAGGTAGGCGAGCGATATCAGGTTCAGAGGCAATCAGATTCAGGAATGTAACCATAGCTTTTTCGGAATCTAACATTCCTTCGTCCATGTTGATATCAATCATTTGGGCACCGCCCTCTACTTGCGAGCGGGCTATGGCAAGAGCCTCTTCGTATTTTTCTTCTCTGATGAGCCGAGCAAAAGCTCGTGAGCCTGTTACGTTGGTTCGTTCGCCTACGTTGATAAAGCGAATTTCACGAGTGGCTTGTAGTGGTTCTAAACCTGCATATTTAGAGGTTCTATCTTTGGGAGGCAGAGGGCGTGGTTGGTACTTTTGAGCTAATTCTGCAATGAGTTTGATATGGGCGGGGGTTGTGCCACAGCAACCTCCGATAATATTTACTAGGCCATCTTTCAAGAAATCTTCTACAATTGCTGCCATTTCTTCAGGGCTTTGGTCGTATTCGCCAAAGGCATTGGGCAATCCTGCGTTGGGGTGAGCAGAGGTATAAAAAGGTGCTTTCCTTGCGATTTCTTCCGAGTAAGGACGCAGCAAGTCTGCCCCTAAGGCACAATTAAACCCTATGGAAAGTAAAGGTGAATGAGAAACTGAAATGAGAAAAGCCTCTGCGGTTTGCCCTGAAAGGGTTCGGCCTGAAGCGTCGGTAATTGTACCAGAAACCATTATAGGCAATCGTTTGCCTGTTTCTTCAAAATACGTTTCAATGGCAAAAAGAGCGGCTTTGGCGTTGAGTGTATCAAAAATGGTTTCAATAAGTAAAATATCTGCTCCGCCGTCTATCAAACCTCTGATTTGTTCGGTATAGGCTTCTACGAGTTCATCGAACGTAACGGCTCTGTAACCTGGATTATTGACATCAGGCGAAAGAGAAGCTGTTTTGTTGGTAGGTCCTATCGAACCTGCCACAAAGCGAGGTTTAGCAGGGTTTTGAAGGGTAAATCTCTCACAAACTTCTTTGGCTATTTTGGCAGATTGGAAATTGAGTTCATAGACCAAGTCTTCCATGTGGTAGTCTGCCATAGAAATACGTGTACCATTGAAGGTATTAGTTTCAATGATATCGGCACCTGCTTCTAAGTATTTGCGATGAATTTCTTGAATAATATGGGGTTGGGTAATGGAAAGTAGGTCGTTATTACCTTTGAGGTCGTGCGGAAAATCTTTGAAACGTTCTCCACGATAATCAGCTTCGGTCAGTTTGTATTGCTGAATCATTGTACCCATAGCTCCGTCGAGTACAAGAATACGTTCTTGTAGCAGTTGATAAATAATAGAGGAATTCATTTGTGAGTTTGTATTTTTTGAAGTTTGTAGCCAACTTCCAAAAAGACAGGCAGACAAGCAAAGTGTAGGCAAGTAAGAGTGGCTTACACTTATCTCTCTCAAAGTGATACCTTTGAGCGGGAATTGGCACCTTTCTCTCTTGTCTCTCTTGAGAGAGCCGAGAGGGTTGCCAAGCCTTCACAGACCCCGTGTCTCCGGCTTTCTGGATAAGTGAGGCAAAGATAGATAAAATTAGCGAAAACAGCAAAATTTTTCTCTATAAAGTTTGTTGTATTTTAAGTTTTCCTTGTGAAGCTCCTGTCCAGTTACAAAGTTTGAAGAGCATTCTTGCTCCAACGTTGGCATCCCACTCGTTGTTTTCTACATCTCCGCAAGCAACTTCCACCAAATCAAAACCGATAATTTTTTTGCCTGCATGAACTAACTTTTTAAGCAAAAATGTGATTTCGGCAAATTCAAAGCCACCTGCTACGGGGGTACCTGTATTGGGGCAAAGCTTGGGGTCAAGTCCGTCAATATCAAAACTGATATACACGTTATCGGGAAGTTCTTTGATGATTTCATCACACAGCTTTGCCCAGCTTTTGCCCGTATAGAGAGCTTCTTTGATATTTTGGTCGAAAAAAGTTTTTATCCTTTGCGGATTTTCCTGAATAATCTGCCTTTCGGCTTCGCAATAATCGCGAATACCGATTTGCACTAGTTTTGAAATTTGTGGAATTTTTAAAGCATTGTACATGATAGAAGCATGAGAGAACTCAAAGCCTTCGTAGGCTTTTCGGAGGTCGGCATGGGCATCTATTTGTAAAATACCGAAATGATTGTATTTTTCGGCAAGAGCCTGCAAAAGTCCGAGCGGAGTGCTGTGGTCGCCGCCGAGTAGGGCTACAATTTTGCCTTGATTGAGCCAATGTAGGGCAGTTTCTTTTACCCACTCATTAAGTTTGGCACTTTCTTTGTTGATAACTTCGGGAATTTCGTGCAAATAAGTAAACTCTTGGTTTGCTTCTTCGGGCATACCTTCTTCGAGCCAATCAATATAGGTTTCGGCTTCTTCTCGCAAAGTTTCGCTGAGCTCTAGCCATTTATGCGGAAAAGGGAGCATGGCTATGCCTAAATGCCAAGCGTTTGCAATATCAGCATCATACAAATCTACTTGGGCGGAGGCATACAAAATCTCTTCGGGAGCATATGCTGTACCTGCACCATATGAAACGGTTACTTCCCAAGGTACAGGAATAATTACTAAATCGGCGGTATTTTCATCAAAAGGCAATCCGAATAATTTCCCAAAAATGCCTACATCATTAGGATTGATTTGCGAGATAAGTTCTTGTTTAGTCATTGCTTTTTTGTTTAGGTTGTTTTGGTAAAAGTGAATCCTCTGCCTTCTTGGGTTTCTTCAAAATCTACTTGTATTCCTACAACATAGATCAGGTGTTTTTTATCAATAAGGATTTGCAAGTCATCAGTTTCATAGATTTCGTCAGTGGGTTTGGGTTTATCAAAGCCAATGAGGAACGAAGCTCCACAGCCCGTCCCACGTATGCCTATGCGTAGAGCATATTCAGAGGGTATCCCCTTATTAGCTTTGATATTTCTGATTTCTTGCAAAGCAAGCGGTGTAATATCCAGCGGCAAAGACATTATGAGTGTAAATAGCAAATTTTCGCTTGCAATATAATATTTTTGGACAACTCTGCCAAATCAGTAGGGAAGTGAAATTTTCCCCATACAAACACAAGGGTTTTGCCCTATGGCAATTTTACTGCCTGTGATAGTCTCATTGGCGAGCAGAGCGAATAAAATCGCTTCTTTGGCTTCGGCAGAAACGCCTAAATTTTCCAAAGGTAAAACAGCATGATGCTTTTGCAATAGGTTTAGCAAAAATTGGTTTTTGGCACCGCCTCCGCTTACATAGATTTTTAAGTTTTTCTCTTGAATGTTTTGTAAGCCCTTCAAAATACCTTTGGCGGTAAAATGTGTAAGTGTGCAGAGTAAATCTTGCGGGCTGATTTGCAGATGATATTCTTGCAAAATGCTTTCTACCCAAGTAAAATTAAAGGTTTCTTGTCCTGTACTTTTAGGAAAAGGAAGCTGAAAGAATGAGTTTTCTAATAATTTCTGCAGCAGAAAATCATTGCAAGTTCCTGATTGAGCAATTTTACCATTTTCATCATAGGGCTTTTGAAAAAATTTTTGGGTAAAAAAGTCTAAAAGGGTGTTTCCTGTACCTGTATCGGTTGCCCATACCTCTTGCGGATTGCAAGAAGCAGGGATAAAAGTAAAATTGGAAATGCCACCAATATTGAGTAAAATTCGGTTTTCGCCTTCTTTTTTGAATAATAAAAAATCGCCGTAAATAGCAAGCGGAGCTCCTTGACCTCCAGCGGCAATATGTTTTTGCCGAAAGTCGCTTATCGTAATAATACCCGTATGATAGGCAATTTGGTCGGCATCGGCAATTTGAAGTGTAGCATTGCCAAATAGCGGATTTTGATGAAAATGCTTAGGAGCATGAAAAATGGTTTGTCCATGAGAGGCTATCAGGTCAATTTCTTGTGCAGAGTATTGATGTTTTGCTAAAAATTGCAGAACTAGATCTCCAAAATATTTCCCTAAATAGTTGTGCAGCAGTGTGATTTGTGCTAAATCGGCAAGTTTTTTTGCAAAAACTTTTTTTATTTCAGAACATATTGGCTCGGCATAAGGGATAGTCTCAAATGCAAGCAACTCTACTTCGGTTTGCAAGCCCGAACCACTGAATTGACATAAAGCAATATCCAGTCCATCAAGCGAAGTGCCTGACATCAAGCCAACTATCTTGCGTTCTTTTTTTTGAGCAATTTGATAGAGCTTTTTAAACATTGGTGTTGTAACATTTTTATGTAAAATCTGCTTAAAACTTACAGACTTATTGGTGTTTTTTCTAAGTTTAGTAAGCTAAGATTTTATCTCAGTCGGTTATTAGAAAATTTTCTTTGGTAAAAACTTACATTGGTAGTTACCTTTGTTATGCAAATGAGAATAAATTGTAAAATTTCTGGCAAAATTATTTTTTACAAAAATTAAAACAACGAATAATGCATGACAAAACTAACTTATTCTTTCGAATTAGCCCTTATTTTTTGCTGGATTTGTGGCTTTTTACCACTGAAAGCACAAATTAGAGAAATTCAGGGCACTCTTTCTGTTGAAAGCAAAAGTAAAAATTTATCAAGTTCTCATCAGAGAGCAAGTAATGGAATTTATCTGAAAGATTTCAATCAAGAATTTTTTGAGCGTACAGGGAAAATTCGTTGCTACTCGGTAGAATACAACGAACAGCTCCGCCAAAATAATCCCAATTTTGATAGAGACTTTGAAGCGTGGATAGCCAAAGCCATTGCTAAAAGAAAGCGAGATATTGCCAATGGTTCGGCTTCGGCTCGTACTATCGGGGGCGTGTACTATATTCCCGTGGTTGTGCATGTAATACACAACGGTGAGGCTATCGGTACAGGAAGCAATATCAGCGATGCCCAAGTACAAGACCAAATTGATGTACTCAACGAAGATTTTAGGAAAAAAATTGGTACACCCGGCTACAATACGCACCCCGATGGTGCTGATACACGCATAGAATTTGTACTTGCCAAACGAAATCCAACGGGCGGAGCTACCAATGGCATCAACAGAGTGAATAGGAATGCAATGGGCTGGGCGGCTCCTCCTTATAATGATAACTACATAGATAATACTATTAAACCTGCTACCATATGGAATCCTGAGGAGTATATGAACATGTGGACTTGTGCTATTTCAGGGGGTATCTTGGGCTATGCCCAATTTCCTGAATCGCCTATTAGGGGTATTCCAACAGGTTGTGATCCTCAAAATGCAAACGCCGATGGTTTGGTAATGGGTTATCAGTATTTTGGGAGAGGTTTAGGAGGTCCTTATGGCGATGGGCGTACCGCCACCCACGAAATTGGACATGGCTTAGGGCCTAGACATATTTGGGGAGATGGTAATTGTGCAGTTGATGACTTCTGTGCCGATACCCCCACAGCAGGAGCGGCAAACTATGGTTGCCCGAATGTAAATTCTTGTACTGATGTTCCCATAGATTTCCCCGATATGAAGGAAAATTATATGGATTATACAGATGATTTATGTATGAACATCTTTACCAACGACCAAGCAGTGCGTATGCGTACCGTAATAGAGAACTCGCCTCGCCGTAAAAATTTACTTACTTCGCCTGCTTTGTTAGACCCTGCCACCAACTACGGAGCTATCGTAGATTTAATTTCACCCATAGGCAACGTGTGTGGTACTTTTACTCCTACGGTAGTACTGCGTAATTTAGGCTCTGATACGCTTACTTCGGCTACAATCAGCTATCAAATTGATACCAACCCCATTCAAACCTTTGCTTGGTCAGGCTCATTAGCCTATAAAGACACCGAGAATGTAAATTTACCTGCTCAAACCCTTACTAATGGAAATCATAGTATTAGGGTTTGGGTAAGTATTTCTAATGGTAATGCCAATGCCGCAAATACCTATGTCAATGAAATGATTTCTAACTTTACCGTTGGAACAGGTAGCCCGCTTCCTTTTGTAGAAAACTTTGAAAGCAATACATTTGCCCCTGCCAACTGGTACATAGAACAAAATCCTGTAAATTGTAGGACCTGGTTTGAGCAAAGTGGAGACAATGGTACCAACGGAGCAACCGTAGCTCGCTTACCCTTAGGCGATAATGGAGCCGATGATATTCTTTATTCGCCTCTTATAGATTTAGGCTCGGCTGTCGGAAACGTGATACTTACTTTTGATGTATTCAGGGCATCTGGCAGCGGAAATGCTCGCCTGCGTGTGGATATTCAGCCTTGTGGCAGTGCTACTTGGACAAATATATTTGACGAGCAAGGCAATACGCTTTCTAATAATGCTTGGGCTTCTAAAACCGTCAATTTATCTAACATTTACAACGGACAACTTATACGTTTGAGGTTTATAGCTACTTCTGCGAATAATACGGGCTTTTTGCGTTTGGATAATATCCGTGTAGCCGACCAAATGCCGAGAGTTTCTTTTGCCAATACAGCCATCACCACTGCCGAAAACAATACCAATGCCCCTCTTACAGGCGATTGCCGTCCTTTTGTACTTGTAAATATTCCTGCCCAAATCAGTCTTGCTCCTACCGGCAATGTGGTAGTAGGCATCAATGTTACAGGTGGCATAGCTATCAATGGTGTAGATTTCGATATTGTAAATTCTACGGTTACTTTCCCCAATGCAAGCAATGCCAATCAGAATTTTCAAATTCGTGTGTATGACGACCCCGCCCTAGAAAGCATAGAAAATGTAACTTTTGGCTTAACTATCATCAGCGGAACGGCTCAGTTAGATAATACCAACCTTACCCACACTCTCACCATCAACGATAACGACAACCACCCACAACCATCGATTGCCGGAGCGACTTTGTTTTCAGAAAACTTTGAAACAGGGACTGCGGCAGGCTGGTTACAATACACCAGTACAGGAGCAGTAAATATTTGGCGTGTAGGCACGCAAAGAGTATTAAATGGAACCTACAGTGCTTATATTTCTCAAAGTGCTACAAGTGGCGATTATAGTGCTACTAATGCAGGAGCGGCACTTCTGCAAAGCCCCGTTATCAATGCTACTGCATATCCAAACAATAATTTACGCGTTACCTTTAATTTTCAGTGTAATGGTGAAAGATTGGGAACAATAGACTACGACTACGGCTCTTTGTATTATGCTTTGGCTTCTTCGCCAACTACGTGGGTGCTGATAGAAGGGGCTAATCCTTCGCCGTATAGAGGTGTAACTACTACTACTACTCGTGTGGTAAATTTACCTGCCGCCTTGCAAGGGCAACAATTTCATTTAGCTTGGCGTTGGGATAATAATAACAGCGTAGCTAATCAACCTGCCTTTGTTATAGATAATATTGTGGTTGAAGCCTTACCATTTACAGGGGGAGTAGCCATAGAAACCAATACTTATGCGGCACCTGCCACAGCGAATAGGTTATATTTGGGACCTAATTCGCTCAATTATGCTTACAACCCTGCTAACGGCAGATTGGTAGCCCGTATAGAAAACACTACTACGCACAATTATGGTTGTACGCAGGTATATGTAGATAGAGCAGGCACAGGGGCAGTGCAATTTACTACAACACCAACAGCAGAATATTTAGCAAGCAAGACAATCCGTGTAATTCCTGCTACCAACAATCCCACAGGGGCTTATAATATGCGTTTGTATTATACCAATGCAGAAGTTACAGGTTGGGAAACTGCCACAGGGCAGGTTCGTACAAGTGCCGTAGTACATAAATATGCGGGAGCTATCAGTTCTGCCAACATTGGCGACCCCAGCACGCAAAGCTCACCTACTTTGCAAGGTACTTTCGGGGCAGATTTTTGGATAGAAGGTGGATTTGGCAATGGATTTTCAGGCTTTGGTATGGGCTTACCCCCTAATCCTTTACCTGTTCAGCTCATTAACTTCTCTGCTCAAACGCAAATAGAAAGCATACGCTTGTTTTGGAATGTAGCTAACGAGTTAAACATTCAGCGGTATGTAGTAGAAAAAAGTTACGATGGCAAAGAGTTTTTTGCTATTGGTAGCGTAACTGCCGAAAATCAGGACAATTATAGCTTTGTAGATGTTAATCCTAAATTTGGTAAAAACTATTATCGTTTGCGTATAGAAGAAGCCGAAAGAATTGCTTACAGCACTATAGTAGTAGCAGAATGGGGAAAAGGAACAACAATTTCTGTATATCCAAACCCTGCACGCGAAAAGATATATTTAACAATAGCAAGTTTTGAAAATACCCCTGTACAGATACGCTTTACAAATACCCTTGGGCAAGAAATATCTAACGAAAACGATGTGCTTTCTCTCAATCAAAATTATCAAAAAGAGTTGGAGGTATCTTCACTTTCCAAAGGAATGTATTTGCTTGAAATTATCACTTCACAAAATAGGTATCTTATTAAGGTTATAGTTCAGTAAGAATTCGTTACCTATTGGGCTTGATAAGCCTGATAGGTTTTTTTAATGTTCTTTGAGCTTAAAAGGATAACGTACTGAAACAAGATACAAGCCACAAGCAGGAGCATTTGCATCGGCTTTGCTGCGATTTTTTGCTTCAATCACTCTTCGGAACTCTTCTATTTTTTGTTTTCCTTTGCCTATTTGTAAAAGTGTACCTACGATAGCTCGCACCATTCCCCATAAAAATCTATTGGCAGAAATTTGAAAAATTAGCAGTTCTGTTCCACTAATTATATCTTTTTCTTTCTTCCAGAAAGCCTCTGTAACATTACATTTAAAATGGGGGGTATTGGCTTTTACCTTGCTGAAACTTGCAAAATCATCATATTCTAAAAGAATTTGAGCGGCTTTTTGCATCGCTTCTATATCAAGTTTGTATGGAAAATAATAGGTCAGATTTTGTAAAAAAGGATTTTTCTTTTGTACAATTCGGTACTGATAGGTTCGCTGAATAGCACTGAAACGGCTATGAGCTTGTGGAGGGACTTGATAAAGGTTGTGAATAGTTATATCTTTGGGCAAGAGAGCATTCCAAGATTTAAGAATAGAGCGGTTCAGTGGTTTTTCATAATCAAAGTGGGCAAACTGTTGTAGAGCATGTACGCCTGTATCAGTTCTGCCACTGCCTATTATTTCAATTTTTTCTCGCAAGCTCACAAAAAAAGCCTTCTCTATTACTTCTTGCACACTCAAAGCATTTTTCTGAATTTGCCATCCCGAATAAGCTGTACCTCTGTAAGAAATTTCTATGAAATAACGCATCAAAAAAGTAAATTTTTTCGTTAATATAGCAGAAAAAATTATGAAGCTATTTAATCCTTTTCGTAAAGTATACGGTGTGCAAGAAAGAGAAATTTTTGATTTTTTCAAAAAAGTCCGACTTTTTGAGCGTCTGACAGAAAAAGAAATGGAAGAATTTCTGCCTTTTTTACACTTGCGAGAGTATCAATCTAATGAAGTAATTTTCTTTCGTAACGACCCTTCGCAAGCACTTTATATCATCAGAAATGGCGTAGTAGAGCTGAATCTTGACCATCAAGACAGCTTTGAGCTACTGGCAATGGTAAAAAAAGGAATGGCTATCGGTGTCAATGCTCTTATTGAAAATAGTGAAAGAGTATACAATGCCGTAGTTCGTTCCAAAGAAGCCTGGATTTATATTATTCCGCAAGTCAACATTTTGGAAATCTTCAAACATAAAACAATCATTCAAGCTAAAATGATGACTTCCCTGGCTGAACTTTATGACGAAAACACGAAAAACTTATTTAATTCGTACAGAAAGCATATTGGGCTTTTCCATCTGGGAGAAGCCTATATGAAAACCTTTCAGAGCGAATAATAATCTGACTGCTAACAAATAACTACCCAATATTAAACAACTACCTATGACAGAGAAAGTTAAAGAGCTATTGCAAGGCTATTATGCCATTGTTGAGTTGCCTGTACAGTGGGGCGATATGGATTTGGCTCATCACGTCAATAATGTAATGTATGCTCGCTATGCCGAATCGGCAAGAGTTGCTTATTTAGACTTCATTGCTCAAGGCGAAGCAGCTAGTTTCGGTACAGGGATAGGTCCTATTTTGGCTGAAATTACGATTCAGTACAAAATGCCACTTGTATACCCCGACTTGATGTATTTAGGAACAAAAGTGCTAGACTTTTCTGATGAGTTTAGTTATACGATGGAGAGTATTATTGTTAGCAAAAAACACGAACGAATAGCTACAAGAGCTATTGCACGCATTGTCAGTTATGATTATCATAGACGTCAGAAAGTTGCTACACCTCAGTGGCTGGTAGAAAAAGTTAAAAAATTGCAAGGAATGTGAGTTCAGGCATTCCTTACTTCATGAATGCTTTTTTCCCAAGCATCTAAACGCTTATTCATTACGGCAAACCATAAGGGCGGAACCAATGCCAGGAGGATCATCGTTGGATAGCCCGCAGGTAGTTGGGGGCTTTCATCAAAATGTCTTAATATTTGATAACGGCGGCTTGCATAGGCGTGATGGTCAGAATGGCGTTGGAGTTGAAAAAGAAAGAAATTACTTAACAAATGACTTGCATTCCATGAGTGCAGGGGGTCTACACGTTCGTATTTGCCATTTTCAAGCAAACGGCGAGTAATACCGTAATGTTCGATATAATTGACTGCCTCTAAAAGTGAGAAACTCAGAATACTCTGCAAAACGAAAAATACAGCAACTTGCCAAGCAAAATATCCTTGCCAGATACTCATCGATGTGCTGAGCACAAGCATAAGCATAAGGGGCTCAAAGAAACAATTCCACATTTCATTTTCAGAGCTCCAAACACTTTTACCTTTTTTTTCTAATCGTTTTGCTTCTAAGTGCCAAGCACTGCGAATACTTCCCCAAACACTTTGCCACCAAAATTGATAAAAACTTTGATTTTTACGAGCTGTAGCGGGGTCTAAGGGAGTAGCAACATTAACATGATGCCCGCGATTGTGTTCTATGAAAAAGTGTCTGTAAAAAACAGTATCTAATATGATTTTTGCTAAAATCTGCTCAAAACGGCTATTTTTATGTCCCAATTCATGTGCTACCGTGATACCTACACCTCCAAGCACCGTCATCGTGCTTAGTAAAAAGCCCACATACTCGTAAGTCTGCAAAGTATTCAGCGAAACTACATAGCAAGCCCATATAAGCAAACCAACCTGCAAAAAAGCCCACAGATACAAAATGCCTTTGTAGTACCACTCTTCACTGATTTGTTTTTCTGCTTCTTTGGGAAAATTATGTTTATCTACGCCCAAAATAGCATCAAGAATAGGAACCATACCAAATGCAAAAAATACAGTGGCGTAGTTCCAAATGCCACCCTGATAGTAGCCCCATACCCATAAAGTAGGTAAAATAAATGGAAATAAGTAGCCAAACTTTTTCATTGCTCTAAAATTTTTCTCAAAAATAAAAATTTATTTTCTAAACTGCAAGTTTAATTTGCAATTTTTTATTGGCTTCTGATTTGTTTTTTATCTCGAATTTTAGCATTATTGCGAAATAAAAATCCTGATTTTTCAATTAACTAAAACTTTCGAGAGTCTTGAAAAACTACTATGCTATTTTAGAAGTACCTGAAAGTGCTTCGGCAGAAATGATAAAAAGTGCTTACAGAAATTTAGCTAAAAAATGGCACCCTGACCTCAATCCAAATAATGCCGAAGCCGAGCAGATGTTTATGGATATAAAAGAAGCCTATTCGGTGCTTTCCAATGCTATCAAACGTAATTTTTATGATTATCAGCTCAGAAAAGCTATCCTTGACAAAAAAGTGGAACCTACTTCATCTACTAGAGTTGGTTCATTTCGGAAAACAGAAACATCTACCAAAAAAACTGCTTCATCGCAAGAAAAAACAGAAAAAAACGACAAAAAAGAAAAGCTATTTCACAATGCCGAAGCCTACAAAAACAGACTTGACGAACTGATGCGTAAGCATAACGAACTCATTGAAAAGCAAAAGAAAGCCGCCGAAGAAGCTAAAAAGAAAGAAGCTGAAAAAGAAGAGAGCTTTTATGAAAAATTTAAACAGAATCGTGAAAATGCAATTTTAGAGCAAAAAATCAGACAACAGCAACAGCAAGAAGCTAAAGCAAAACAAGAAGAACAAAAACAGCAAGAACAAAAACAAGAAGAACAAAAACAGCAAGAACAAAAACAAGAAGCTAATATTACACGCCCACAAAAAAATAGAATAAAAGCAATTTTAAGTATTTTAGGTTTCAGAAGCGACTAAAATAAAACAACTCAACCTTATGGCGGCTATCAATGTACAAAATCTGTTGCAGTGGGTAGAAGAAAATAAAGATTTCTTAAAACCTCCTGTATGTAATAAAGAAGTTTATCCTGGGGGCGATATGATTGTAATGATTGTAGGCGGACCCAACGAAAGAAAAGACTATCATTACAACGAAACTCCTGAATTTTTCTATCAAATTAAAGGAGATATGACGCTCAAAATCATTGAAAACGGTGAGTTTAAGGATATTATTATCCGCGAAGGCGAAATTTACTTACTCAATGCCAAAATTCCTCATTCGCCCCAACGCCCTGCCGGAACCATCGGGCTTGTGATAGAAGAACGCCGAAAACCCCAAGATATCGATGGATTTCAGTGGTATTGCGATAATTGTGGAAATAAACTTTATGATGAATACTTCAAATTAACCAATATTGAAAAGCAACTGCCCGAAATATTTGCTAAATTTAATAGTAATCCTAATTTGCATAAATGCAGTCGTTGTGGGCATATCTTGCAAATCCCTCAGCGAAAAAATGCTTAATTTTTTGATGCTATAAATAATTGCCCGAAATGTATCGTTTCCCTTGTACATTTATCAAAATTTTCTATCTGTAAATTTGCATTTCACGTAAAAATCTTGTTTTTTTGCACGCTCAAAAAATCATGTGAAATAAATTTCTATCAAGATGGCTGTTATTGGTAAAATCCGAGAAAAAGCAGGTATTATTGTAGGTGTGATTGCCGTAGGATTAGCTCTTTTTATTGTAGGAGATGATTTTTTCCGCTATTTTCAGAAAGGTAGAAAAGGGCAAGAAAAAGTAGTAGGAATTTTTGATGGTAAAGAAATTACACTTGACGATATATCCCTAGAAATAATGGAAGCAGAGCGTTATTATGCTATCAACATGCCACAACAACGCCCCAGCGAAGCTGATTTGATACGCTTTGCCTGGTCTGTATTTTTGCGTAAAAATATGCTCAAACCCGAATACGAAACCTTGGGCTTACGTGTAAGCGATGAAGAAAAAAAAGCAATGTACGAAGGCGATAGTATTTTTATTCATCCACAGGTATCAAGTGCCAGTGTTTTTCAGGATAGTGTAACGAAAAAATTTGATAGAAAACTCGTAAAAGAGTTTTTGAAAAATATAAAAAACAATCCTGATGCAAAGGCTCGTTGGGAGATGTTTCTAGATGGTTTGGTAGAAACTCGTATTCAAGAAAAATACACAGCCATGCTTTCTCAGTCGGCATATGTAACGAAAGCCGAAGCTAAACGAGAGTATGAAAATCAGAATAATAAACTAAATCTGAAGTATTTTTATGTGCCATACAGCTCCATACCTGATAGTAGCATCAAAATTACTGATAAAGAGCTAGAAGAATACTTGAAAAAAAATAAAAAACGCTTCAAAGCACCCGAAAGCCGTTCGTTTGAATATGTAATTTTCAGTGTTGTTCCTTCCAAAGAAGACACATTAGAGTTTTCTGACGAGCTTCGTAAATTGGGTAAAGAATTTGCCCTTGCCCAAGATGATTCGGCGTTTGCCGTAAGTAAAACCAAAGGAACAGAAAAGAATTTTACATATCGCAATCCCAAAGAAATTCCAGATGGCATTTACTCTGAAAATCGTCCTTTATTGAAAGGAGCAGTTATCGGTCCGTTTTTGCATCGCAATAGCTTCATGATCGTAAAAGTGTCTGATATTAAAGAAGATACAACTTATTTTGTTCGTTCCAAGCATATTCTTTTTCAAGTTCCCAAAGGAGCCGAAACCAAAGTGAAAGATAGTATTCGTAAAGAAGCTGAAAAATTACTGGCTCAATTAAAGGCAGGAGAGATAGATTTTACACAAGCGGCTAAAAAGTATGGTAGCGACGGTACAAGAGATATCGGAGGTGATTTAGGATGGTATGATGAGAAAACAATGGTTGCTCCTTTCACCAAAGCTACTTTTGAGGCAAAGGAAAAAGGTTTGCTTCCCAATTTGGTAGAAACTGATTTTGGCTACCACATTGTCAGCATCACCGAGCCTAAAACAAATAAAAAATATAAACTTGCCATTGTTGAGCGTCCGATTTATGCTACACAAAATACTACCGAAGAAGTAAGTTTGCAAGCCGAAGAGTTTTTACTAGGATTGAAAACTTACGAGGATTTCAAGAAAAAGATTGAAAAAGACCCCAGGCTCGTTAAAAAAGTAGCCAAGAAAGTAATGCCGTATGCTCAATCGGTAGACGGTATTCCTTCTAATGCCAAGCCTCTGATTTCTTGGGCTTTTAATGAAGCGAAAGTAGGAGAATTTCCTAAAAAACCTATTCGTATTCCTGAACAAGGATTGTTTGTTGTGCCTATTCTTACAGCTCGTACCGAGCAAGATGAGCTTAGCTTAGAGTATTTCCGCGAAACATTGGAGTATGAAGTGCGTAATTTGAAAAAAAGAGAGCAAATCATCGCTAAAATGAATAGCTATGGCAATATCTCTCTCGATGAACTTGCCCAAAAATATGGTAGTGGTATTGTGGTACAAGAAGCTCGCGATGTAACCCTACAAAATGCTTCTATCGGTACGGCAGGTTATACGCCCGTAGGTACAGGTACAGCTTTTGGCTTACAGAAAGGTAAAAGAAGTAAACCAATAGGTGATGATAATGGGGTGATTGTGATAGAAGTTACTGAACAAACTCCTGCCCCGCAAATTGCCGATTATTCGCAATATAAAAATAATTTGCTGAATACACAAAAACAAAACATGAGTAACTTTTATTATCAGGCTTTACAAGAGCTATATCGTGTAAAAGATTTTACCTACAAGTTCAACTAAAAAACAAAAACCTACTGAAAAGTAGGTTTTTTGTTGGATTATGCGAAAAAAAGTAACGTACATTATTTCAGACATAGAAAAAGCTCTTGCTTTTGAGTGGATTGCCGAAACATTGAACGCTGAAAGGTTTGAAATTAGTTTTATTTTACTCAATCGCAGGCAAGGTAGTTATTTAGAAAATTGGCTCAAAGCAAGACAAATTCCTGTATTTTTCGTGCATTATGAAAGCAAAAGGCAACTTTTTTCTGCTTTTTGGAAGGTTAGAAAAATTTTGCAAAATATAGGAACGCAAGTAGTGCATTGCCATTTATTTACGGCTTCGCTACTTGGACTTCTTGTAGCAAAAAGTTTGGGTATTAAAAAACGAATTTTTACCCGCCACCACGCTACTCTTCATCACGAATATTTCCCAAGAGCTGTTTATTACGATAAGTTCATCAACTATTTAGCTACAGATATAGTAGCTATCAGTCAGAATGTAAAAGAAGTGTTGGTTGGAAAAGAAGGTGTAAAACCAGAAAAAATTACTCTTATTCATCACGGATTTCGATTAGCAATTTTTGAAAATGTACCGATTGCAAGGGTAGAAGCATTGAAATCCAAATATCAGCTTGCAGGCAAATTCCCTGTCATAGGAGTAATTGCTCGATGGATACATTGGAAAGGTATTCAATATATCATTCCTGCTTTTGTAGAAATTTTACGGCAGTATCCTAATGCTCATCTTGTTTTAGCTAATGCCAGAGGAGATTATGCTGCTGAAATTGAAAAATTACTAAAAAACTTATCCTCCAATACTTACACATCTATTGCATTTGAAAATGATTTACCGGCTTTGTATCAGCTTTTTGATATTTACGTTCATACGCCTATCAATTCACAAGTGGAAGCCTTCGGACAGACCTATGTGGAGGCTTTAGCGGCAGGTATTCCGAGTGTTTTTACGTTATCGGGAGTTGCAAAAGAATTTATTCAACATCAAGAAAATGCTTGGGTTGTACCTTTCCAAAATTCAGAAAAAATTACAGAAGCTATCCGAATTTTACTCCAAAATAGCGATTTACGAAATAAAATTATTCAAAATGGCAAAGAAAGTATACAAAAATTATTTAATTTGCAAACAATGATCAGCAAATTAGAAAGTTTATACGAGTAATTACGAGTAATAATGCTGAATCCTTTATTTTCCATAATTATTCCTACATACAATAGAGCTAATCTTATCACAAGAACCTTGCAATCGGTGTTTGAACAACAATTTCTTGACTTTGAAGTGATTGTGGTGGATGATGGTAGTACCGACAACACAGAAGAGGTAGTAGCTTGTTTTCGTTCTGAAAAATTACGCTATTTCAAAATACCTAATGGAGAGCGTGCTAAAGCTCGTAATTTTGGCATAAACCAAGCCAAAGGTCAATACATTACTTTTGTAGATTCCGATGATTTGCTTTATCCTAATTATTTTCAAGTTGCTTATGATTTTTTGAAAAAAAATCCTGATAGTGTATTTTGGGCTTTAAGCTATGAAATGAAAGATGAAAGTGGTAAAGTTTTATTTAAGCGAGTTCATCGAGCAAATGTAGCCCAAAACCTACAATATGGGAATGATTTGAGCTGTATAGGCGTTTTTGTAAAAAAAGAAATTCTCTTGCAGCACCCTTTTAATGAAAATCGAGAACTTTCAGGTACAGAAGACTATGAACTGTGGTTGAGGCTGGCAAGTCGTTATCCTTTGCAAGGAATTTCAACTATTTGTGCAGCAATGATAAATCATAGCACAAGGAGTGTTTTATCCACCGATTGTTCTAAACTTATTA
Organism: uncultured Cytophagales bacterium; assembly: GCA_938002655.1. Lineage (GTDB taxonomy): Bacteria > Bacteroidota > Bacteroidia > Cytophagales > Thermonemataceae > Raineya. Next base: position 63,747 of record CALLAC010000010.1, on the reverse strand, counting down.
AACGTAAAGATTTATTTTTGCAAAGTATCTATCAGGATGAGCAGATAAAGAGCTTTTACACTCCCAAAGGCATTCGGAATATTGAAGCTCACTTTTGTGTATATGTTTCTTTACATTTGGCAATGGCCAAAAAGAAATTCAAAGCCCTGCAATACCTTGTCAAATCGTTAATGATACAGCCTTTTATAATTTTTACATACAAGTTTTGGGTTGTTTGTAAAAAACTACTTTGGGGCAGTTAGGGACAAAGAAATTGATAATGAGCGGCACGAAACTCTCCCATTTTCAAGGCTAATGCTAAATCTTGGCAAAAACTTTCGCTATTGGTATTTAAGCTAAATTTTAACATAGCTCTTTCAAAATATAACTCACCTTCTCTGAAACCACTTTTTTCAACTTCTTGCAATATTTGAAAAGTCTCTTCTAAATGCTCTTTTTGGTATTTGTATCTACTAATTGCCCAATAAAAGCGAAATTCGGGTGATTTTATCAAGTAAGAGTTATCAAGCATAAAAAAAAGCTCTTTGTAATCTTGCATTTTAAAACGTACTTGAACATACAACAATAAATAATCTTGGTCTCTTGGTTTTTTTCGTCGAATGAGATGTATGAGGCTATCGGCTTTGCGTAATTGATACGTTTTCAGATAAGTTTGAGCAAGCAAATACATTTTGCGAACTTGGTATCTTTCTTGGATAGTCAGGAAAATAGCAGGTGCAAGTATCAGTATCAGACCCAGTGCTATCCAAAAATTAGCTTTTTTGTTGATTTTTTGAATTTCTTGCTCTTCAGCTTTTTTTTCTTCTTGATACTTACGAAAAAAATTTTTGAGTATTTCCAGCCTTACTTGTTGTTGGGCTTGTTGTTTTTTTTGGTAGTCTTGATAATAATAGCTGTAATTGATTTCTTGGGCAAAACCCAATTTTACATCATAGAAGTGCCTTTTTTGTACATCAGAAAGCGTTTGATAGGCTTCGTTAATTTTTTTGAACATTTCTTCGGCTTTCGTATCATTGGGGTTTTGGTCAGGGTGGTAGCGGAATGCTAGTTTTTTGTAAGCATTTTTGATTTCAAGAAAACTTGCCTGCGGCGAAACTCCTAAAATTTCGTAGTAGTTCAAGATTTTACTTGTTTCTTTCTTCTACAAGTTGATAAACTTTATTGATAACTTCAAAGAATACTTGCAACTTTTCTGCCTCGATATTTTCATAAATAAGTAGATTAAACTTTTTGATAACTCGGCGGGCTATTTCTCGTTTTTCTTTACCTTTTTCGGTAAGGAATATTCGCACAAATCGTTTATCGGTTTCACTTTGTTTGCGGAAAATCAGTCCATCTTTTTCCATATTTTTCAATGTACGTGTAATGCTACGAGGTTCTAAGCCAAACTGAGGAGCAATTTTGGTAGCAGGAGTACCTGTTTCGGGGTCAATATTGATAAGAATAAAGCCTACGGCGGCAGTAATGCCGTATTTGCTTCCTTCGGCGTTGTACATACGCGAAATAGCGTGCCAAGCGAGTTTTATATTGTAATCTACCGATTCTTCGGGTCTGATTTTGGTAGGAGTAAGAAGCATTGCAAAAGAATTTTTACAAAATTACAAAAGAAATTACAAAAGACCAAAGACTTTAAATCAGAGAAATAACAACATCATGGCAAACGAATGTGATGTTGTTGTAAAATTTCAAAAAACGTTGTTTAGAAATTAGGTTGTAGCAAATATTGGGTATAAAAGTTATCAATAACTGCCACAGCCTCATCTGCGGTATCTACGAGGCTAAAAAGGTTCAAATCTTCTGGATTGATGTTTTTTTCTTGGGCAAGTACAGTACCTTTGAGCCATTCAATCAATCCGCTCCAATAGGATTTACCAACTAGTACAATGGGAAAACGTCCGATTTTTTTTGTTTGAATAAGTGTGAGAGCTTCAAACAGTTCGTCCAAAGTACCAAAGCCGCCGGGCATCACTACAAATCCTTGGGCATATTTTACGAACATTACCTTTCGAACAAAGAAATAGTCGAAAGTGATGAGTTTATCGGGGTCTATGTAGGGGTTGCTAGTTTGTTCAAAAGGTAAGATGATATTGATGCCTACCGATTTGCCTCCACGGCTTTTAGCACCTTTGTTGCCTGCTTCCATAATGCCAGGTCCGCCGCCTGTAATAATGCCATAGCCTAAATCTACCAGTTTTGCGGCGATTTCTTCGGCTATTTGGTAATAAGGATTATTGGGAGTGGTACGTGCTGAGCCAAAAATTGAAACGCAAGGCCCAATCCGAGCCAGCTTATCAAAACCATCTACAAATTCTGACATAATTTTGAACAATGCCCAAGAGTTGGTACTTTTTATTTCGTGCCAATCTAGTTTTTTGAAGGCTTTTTTGATGCGGTTTTCGTCTTCTAAACTCAAGTTTTCGTCTGACATACAATTTAAGGGTTTGGGTGTTATAGTTTTTCGTGAAAAAACGCTTACAGCTTTCAGTAAAGCTATAAGCGTTTTGAAAAAGTTTTTGCAAACGATTAGGATTGGCGCTGCTTTTTTCGCTTATTTTCAGCTTTTTGAAGCCAAAAGCCTATGGCAAAAGAAACTGCCGCTAGGCCCAAGAAAAAAGCGTAGGCAATATCTTCGGTCATTCTGAAATCTATCATAAAAGTATGCTTTGAAGTTTCTTTATTTTGCTTGCAAGAAAATAATTTTTGCTTTCAAAAGCAAGAAAAAGTTTGCTTTTTATCATTCACCTTTATAACCCGAATTTTGTAAAATTTCCTTAGCATCTTGCAATTGCATTACTTGGGGTAGAGAGAGTTTTTTCTTTTCAACATATTTTTTAAGCATTCGCAAGGCAGTCCAACGAGCTATTCCGCCTGGACATTCTTGACTAATGGGAAGCGTAAAAGGCGAATCTTCAACGTAATCTCTACGAAACTCGCGAGTTGTATTAAAAAACACTTGCTTATCTAGATAGTGTTTCCAGATTAGCTCTTTGTGTTGGGCAATATATTGCATTTGCTTGGTAGTATAGCCTAAAACAACAGAATCTGCAAGGCAAGGTATAACACTTTGAGCAAAATAATAAGTTTTGGCATAGCCCATCATTTCATTGAGTACAGTTTTATCCATTGCATTGAAGGCATTGTAACGATTGCCGATGAGTTCTGCTATGAAAACAGGAATATTCTGCCATACATATCGGCGAGCTATATATGTAGGAATATGAGTAGGAAGCGGATATTTGTAAGTAGGACCCAAAAACCAGTCCAAACCAATTACTAATATTTCGCCATTTGGAGCGTAGAAAATATCTGTGGAAGTATTGAGCGGAAACGAACCTATTCCCGAAATGCTGAAATATACTTTTTCAGGTTCTTTGAAATCTGGATAATAAGCCTTGATATGCTTAAAAACAGAAAGAATTTGTGTTTGTAGTTTTTCCAAAGGAATGATTTTCTCGTAGTCCATTCGGAGGCTATCTAAATAAGGTTCTTTTGCCATTGAGGTGAGTATTTCTATCATAAAGTCTTTTTCTTTGGATTGCCGCTTGGGGGGCTCTCGTTTTTCCCAGCCTTCGCGTACCAGATACAATCGATTGTAGAGCGGATTTTTTTCTAAAATCCGCTTAATTTCTTCTTCATTTTGAGCTTCTAAAATAGCTTTATCAATGCGTTCAAAAGTAGTTTTGACTTGAACTTTGCTGATATCCACTTCGGGCAAACAAGTGGTTTTCAAAAAATCATTGATGTTGTTTTCCTTTTTTTCTTTGCAAGCGAAGAGTATGAGTAAACTGAACCATAAATAAATGTTACGCATAGCGTTTTAAGTTTTTAGCGAACAATCGGGTTATTGTAAGCGAATACGAGGATCTATGAAGGTGTAAAGAATATCTACTACTACGGTGATAAAGATAAAAATAGCAGCTACAATAAGCGTAGAAGCCATAATAACGGGTAAATCCAAAGTAAAAACTGCATTTACGGTTTCATAGCCAATGCCTTGATACACAAAAATTGTTTCAACAAAGAAAGAACCTCCAATAAGTGAAGCAAGCCAGCCCGAGGCAGAAGTTACTACAGGAATTAGAGCATTTTTAAGAGCATGTTTGTAAATGAGTTGGTTTTTAGAAACTCCTTTGGCTCTTGCAGTGCGGATATAATCTTGCGAAAGAACATCCAGCATAGCACTACGCGTAATTTGTACGATGAGCGAGAGTGGACGAATACCCAGGGTAAGTGTAGGTAAAATGAGATTTTTCAGAGCAAGTACACTTTCACCCGTGTAGGTATCGTAGTCCCAGAGCGAGCCAGTGCCACTCAAGCCAATGTAAGGACCAAATTTGTAACCAATATAATTGGAAACCAAAGCCGCCGCAACAAACGATGGCACCGAAAAACCGAGCGTAGTAACAGGTATGATGGTTCTATCAATCCATGTGCCTTGTTTGCGTGCCGCTACTATTCCCAAAAAAATGCCTATAATTACAGCGAGGCTCATTGCTGAGATTGCTAAAACGATAGTATTCCAAATTCTTTCATTGATAATTTCTGAAACTCGTTTTTGAGTTTGGAAAGAACGTCTGAAATAAGGAAATTTTGCTACCAATACATTTTCGCCCAAGGGGATAAGTTTGGTATATCGGTATTTTTCTTGCTCTTCGGGGGTATCTTTATGAATAGAAATCACAGATAAATCTTTGAAGTATAAGGCAAGTTGTTCGGGCAGAGGTTTATCCAAGCCCAAGTCTTCACGAATAACTTTCAGCGTTATTTCATCGGTTCTTTGCCCTGCAATCATAGAAACAGGGTCGCCAGGAAGGGCATGAAAGAGCAAAAAAACGACCACCGTAATACCTACCAGCGTAAAAAATCCATACACTATTCGCCTGATAATGAATTTTAGCATCTTACTTGTAGTTCAACACCTTTCTGCCAAAAATACAAAAAAATCTTTGCGAGCAAAAAATTATAGCAAGAATTGTGTAAAAGATATGAAGGGAGGGTTTGAGAGGCTTGAAGTTTGAATCTTTTGAACTACAAACTCTTGAAAGCAAAGTTAGCAAATTTACTCCCAATGTTTTTGAATAATGTTTTGTATCTCTTCAAAAACAGCTCCTGCGGCAATAATTTCCTTGCCGAAAATAAAATCTTGGATTTTCCCGAAAGTGCCGACTTTACCTCCCGCTTCTTGTACCAAAAGCGAGCCAGCGGCAACGTCCCAAGGGCTGAGATTAAATTCAAAAAAACCTTCAAAACGCCCACAAGCCACATAAGCCAAATCTACTGCCGCCGAACCCATACGCCGCAAGCCATGAGAGCGTTGCATGAGTTCGTTGAGAATTTTCAGGTATACCTCGTTTTTATCAAACCAATGATAGGGAAAGCCTGTGGCGAGCAAAGCCTCTTTGAGCTCAAAAATAGGTGAAACTTGAATTTTGATAGCATTACAAAATGCTCCTCCGCCCAAAGTAGCATAAAAGCATTCTTTACGATTTACTTCGTACACTACGCCCAAGACTATCTCATTTTTGTACATGAGTGCTATACTAATGGCAAATATAGGCAAGCCGTGAATAAAATTCGTTGTGCCGTCTAGGGGGTCTATAATCCAATGCAGTTTTTTTTCAGAAATTTGGTGAGTAGTTTCGTTTTCTTCTGTAATAAAACTTGCTTCGGGGAGCAATACGTGCAACGCCTCTACCAGGCGGTGTTCGGCTTCTCTATCTACATAAGAAACCAAATTGTTCAAACCTTTGTATTCGGTGGCTTTTCTATCAAAACTTTGACTTTGCTGGGCGATAAAAAGTCCTACTTTTCGGGCAATATCATTGACTTGTGGGCAAAGTGTTTTCCATTCTTTGTTCATCGTTATTGAAATCCTTTTACTACGCCTTGATTTAGCTCTTCTGCGGTAGCTTCGCGAATGTCTAAGATCTTACCTTGATAGTGCAGGGTGCGTCCGGCAAGTGGATGATTAAAATCCAAAGTTACAAATTCACTATCAATTTCTGTAATTACAGCATCTACGGGATAGCCTTCTTCATCTTGCAAAGGTACAATTTCCCCTACTTTTAAGTATTCTTGCGGAAAATTATTCTGCAAAAACTCACTTATAGGAAATACGACAACACCTTCTTCATCATATTCGCCAAAAGCTTCTTGTGGCGGCAAGATAAAATCAAAACTATCGCCTACGGATAATCCAAGTAGTTTTTCTTCCATTGCAGGCAAAAGAAAATGGTTTCCGTACAAAAAACCATAAGGCTTGGAAGGAGGGATGTGTTCAATGACCGTCTGGTCGTCAAGAGAAGTAATAGTGTAGGTGATAAACACTACTTTATCTTTGGATACTTGCATAAGTAAGAAAATTTGAATGTAAATTTTTGCCAAATTTAGAATAAAAAAGCAAAAAAGGCAAAAATATGAAAGTTTTTTCGGCAGATAGAAAGCAAAAACCAACGATAAAAGATTTTTTGCTTATTTCAAGTTGGGAATTTGCTGTTTTTGTTGTTGGCGTTTGGCTTGTTTTTTCTTTTTGCTTTGGAAAAGTTCCCAAAATGTGTTGCCTGAACGAGAGGTTGAAATACTGACTCCTGTAGAATTGGCGGTGGTATTCATAATGTTACTATTGCCAAAAGTACTACGGTTATACATTTTGAGTTTGTAGCGACCGTCTTCGGTTATCAGATACTCTACAATCCACTCACCTGTATAATTAGAGCCTTGCTGTTGGTTGTTGAGGCGATTATCGCTAACAATACGCAACCTGCCGTCCATAAGGTTGTAGGCAAATCTTGCTCCAAGTACTGTAGAATTATTTTGCCCTGCGGCGATAAGATCACCTGCACTGATGTCGATTTCTAAATTTTCATCAATTTGCGAAATAATACTACTAAACTGATTGGAGAGAAACTCACCGAGGGTTCTGCCTGAAGCGGCACCGACATTGCTACTATTGGAGGCAGAGGTAAATTGCCCTAAAATTACAAGGCTTCCTACTTGGCGGTTGAGCTCGAGTTCATTGGTTTCAATATCCGATTTTACCTTGAACATAGCGGCTTGCAAGGTAGGATTGGCAATCTGCTTTTCAATATCTTTGAAATCAATGCTAAAAGTAACTTTTGGGGCAAGCAAATCGCCCAAAAGATGGGCTACTACTGCTACGGGAAAGCGACGAGAAGTTTCAGGATTGATTTCGTTTGGAGACAGAAAAGCCGTAAAAGAGGTATGAGCATTGTAAGAGGCTTTTACGTCCATATAGGCTTTATAGACATCTCCTTCGAAATAAACTTTACTGCCAGGCAAAATATTAAATTTTTTGCTAATCAGGTTTTTCATTGTGAAAAGATAGCTACCTTCGGTAATGAGATAATCGCCCCAGATACCAAAATTTCCACGTTTATCAATACTCAATTGCATAAGACCTTTGCCCACGCCTTGCATTTTATCGCCAGTTTGCCTATCCAATTGTATTTCAAAATAGGCATCTTCGGTTACATTCAGGTTCATATCCAGTTCTAAACCTGTAATTTTTACACTTTTGATGTGTTTTTGCACATTCAAACTATCCTGCTGATTTTCTTTTTCAAAATCTACGAATTGATAGTAGCTTACTTCTCCTACTTCACTATATCCATCGAGGGGTAGGTAAATTTTTGTACCTTTATTGCTGGTAGCATCAACACGTACATAGAGGTCTGTGGGTTCGCCTTGCATAAGTATTTTTCCTGTGGCGATAGCATTGCCATAAAAAAGAGCATTAGGGGTTTCTTTGATTTGTAAAAGTATAAATTTGTTGAAATCACCTTCCAAATTCAAAAAGAAATGAGAAAAATTATCGTGAGAGATACTGCCGTCAAAAATTATTTTTTGTTTCTCTCGGTCGTAGAATGTAAAATGGTTAAATAAAAACTCATTGTGGCTAATTTCAATTTGGCTATTGGTTTCGTAAGTAGCCCCCAAGAAATCTACTCTGAGTTTGGCATTTTGGAATCGTGCAAAACCTGAAAGTTCAGGTCTATGAATTTTACCTGCTATTGCCAAATCTCCTGAAATAGTACCTTCCAATTTAGAAAACAGCCCTTCGGTAAAAGGTTCTGCAATATTGAGCGGCAGGTTGCGTATTTTAGTCAGAAGATTTAAATCTTGATTTTGCGGTTTGTAATAGCCTGTAAGAAAAAGTACATAATCTTTTTTGTGATAAATATCGGCGGCAATTTCTAGGACTTTTTGTTCATGGTTCCAGACTGATTTACCGTGCAAATCACCTACTAAAAATTGATTGATAGTCACTGAATCCGCTGTAAATTGTGAATTGATTTTGATTTGTTCGTAGACATCTTGTAATTCGATATGAGCATTTAACGAGCCTTTCAGCTTTTGCTTACCTAAAAGCACATTGAGGGTAGCAAGCTGAAAATTCTCGATATCAATGTTGAGTTTATCACTATCGCTATCAGGAGTAATTTTTCCTGCAATTTTGATTTCTTGATTTTCGTTGTAAAGTCCAAATTTTTCAAAAAGGATATTGCCATTCTGATTAGTAAAAAGGGTAAATTTACCTTCTTTGCGGAAATGCCAATCTTTCTCTAAAACTTTCACCATAGATTCATCAAATTCAATTTCTGTTCTATTGGTATTTAGCGTGATATGTCCTTGCAGGTCAGCTTCATTGGTACTGTTTTTTTGTTTGATTTTTGCTCTAAAATCAATGATACCATCTAACCAAATGGCATGAAGGCTCAATTTTTCAGTTTTTATACCGCCCCATTTTTGTTCATTAGAATAGAGGTATAATTCGGCGGAAACATTGTTGCTCAAATCTTCTTTATAGGCTTCGAAGCGGAAACTATTGCGTTGAAAGTGATTTTTACCAAAATGTAGCTTTTCAAAAGGTTTTTCAGTTTTGATAGAAAAGTGAGTTTGCTGGCTGTTTTGCAATTCGCCTTCCAAAGATATATCCTGTGAAATGTGAAAAGTACTATCAAAAAGACGAACCACTGGATTTATATCAAAAAGATTTATCCTAAACTGAAGGCTTATATCTTCGTTTTTATCTTTCTTTTTGGCTTCGTAATATGCTTTTTGCTTAGCTTCTTCGTTTTTGATACCCAAGACAAGTTCATTAGCGAAAATATTTAGTTTTTTTTGCAGTTGGGCGAGTGTAAATTTGCCTTTGAGCTTGGCTGTAATGTATTGAGAATAAATATCAATGAAACGATAGCCATAAGGATTTTGGGATGAGCTAATTGATAGTGAATCAATGGGTAAAATTTTATTTTTGTAATAAATTTGGGCTTCTTTCACCAATACCTCTCCCAAAAAGTTATCTAATCTGAGATTTTGGCTATTGATGTGCAGAAAGCCTTTGAAAACCAGTGATTCATTGAAAAGATGTATCTTGAAAAAGTCTAAGTTTTCAATATTGGTAGTAATATTCAGTTCTGATTTATTAAAATCCATAGAGCCTGTTAGTTGCAGTTGAGCGTTTTCATCTTTGCTATTGATTTCTCCTTGAAAAGATTTATTCTTGAAATGCCCTTTGAGGTCAATATCGTGATAGGAGTAGGTATTAAATTCAAAAAATTCAATATGTCCGTCAAAATCAGTATCCAAAGTTTGAATGGTAAAGCCTTTACCCTTTACATTGGCATCAAGCGAGAGGCTTCCCAAGTTCTTTTCTTCTAAAAGCGTACCTATTTGAAAGTTTTGCAAGCGAATATTTCCTTCGTAGGCGGGTGTTTGCTTGGGTTGTTGAATAAAATAAGTATCCAATTCGACGTTTCCTAAATCAGATTTTATTTGGCAATTTGCTTTGAAATCTGTAAAATAACCGTCAAAGCGACCTTGCAAGGCAATTCTACCAAATTTTTGTGCATAACGATTGCTGTTCTCATTTAGGTATTGTTTCAAGTCGGGTGCATAGATTTGCGTACCTTGTTCTAATTGCAAAGAAGCGAGTAGATTTTGAATTTTAGGTAATCCTTCGGCGGTCAATGAGCCAATGAGTGAGGTATTTTGTCCAATTTTCAAAGTAAAATCTGTAAAGCTAAAATTGCTTACCGTGCCACTGAAATAACCTTTTATTTTCCAAATATCATCATATTGTTTCAGGTTAGGGGCAAATAAAGCAAGGTCGCCTGTATGTAGAAGGGTATTGTGTAGGTTGGCTTCCAGGCGTACTTTTTCATTAAAATTTGCAAAGTCTTGGTTATTTTCATAATTAAACACAAGGCTATCTTGGAGCGTAGAATTATTGATTTCTGCGTACAAGCGATTGAATTGCATGGAATGTTTATTCATCAGAAAGCGAGTAGTAAAGTTTTTGATAGTAAGCCCCGAAATTTTATCTTCTGCTTTGAGGTGTTTTAGGTCAAAAGCAATGGTATCGGCGACAATGAGCATATTTTTCAGATAGCTGTCTAAATTCGAAAATTTGAAATGGGCATAGTCAAAGCCATTACGAATAGAATCTTGACGACTATCGTAGTAAGAAAAACGCATTTTATCCAAACTAACTTCATCTATGGAAAATACAGGGGCTCTTTCACCAGGTTTGCGTTTTTTCTTTTCTTTGGGGGCTGTAAGGCTATCTATAACGGCAATGAACGCATCGATGTTGAGTTGTTCGGTTTGAGGATTTACAATTAAATTAACTTCGCCATTTTGCAAAAGAATTTTATCTAGAAAAATATCTTTGCCATGCATAAAAGTATGCCATTGCAAATCTATTTCTGTTTTTTCTACATCAATCATTACATTACCTTGCCTATCAATGATTTGCAGGTTTTTGAAATAAATGTTTTGGTTGATAAGGTTGATACGCAGTTTTTCAATTTTTATTTCGAAGCCTGTTGTTTGTGAAAAATAGCGAGAGGCTTTTTGGGCTAAAAAGGTTTGTGTAGCAGGAATAGCTAAAATTGCTAGTAAAAATAAGACTACGCAGGTAGGCATAACAGCCCCCCATTTGAAAAACTTCCAAGCTATTCTGAATAGCTTTCGAGCAATACGCTTCTTTTGAGCTTTTTTTACTTGCTCGGCACTAAATTCAGTCTGTTTTATTACTGATTTCTGAGGGGCAATATCTTGCTTAATGATGCTCAAGTATGTAATTTTGCTTTAAGAATCACTTTTAACTTTTTCAATTTTTGTATTTTTACGCTCAATTTCTATGCCAATACACATTTTAGCCATAGAATCTTCTTGTGATGAAACTTCTGCTTCTGTGGCACAAGATAGTAAAATTCTTTCAAATATCATAGCCAACCAAGAAATTCACCAAAAATATGGGGGAGTAGTGCCTGAACTTGCTTCGCGTGAGCATCAGAAAAATATTGTAGCAGTGGTAGAAGCGGCTCTGCAAGAAGCCAAAATAAGTAAACACGCACTGAATGCTATTGGATTTACACGGGGTCCTGGACTTTTAGGCTCGCTTTTGGTAGGTATTTCTTTTGCCAAAGCAATGGCTTTGGCTTTGGACATTCCACTTATTGAAGTCAATCATATGCAGGCTCACGTACTTGCTCATTTTATTGATGAGCCGAGGCCTACTTTTCCGTTTTTGTGTCTTACGGTTAGTGGGGGGCATACGCAAATTGTTTGGGTAAAAGATTATTTGCAAATGGAAGTTTTGGGCGAAACCCAAGATGATGCCGTGGGCGAAGCCTTTGATAAAACTGCTAAACTGCTAGGCTTAGCTTATCCGGGCGGTCCTATGATTGATAAACTAGCTCAAAAGGGTAATCCTTTGGCTTTTAGTTTTCCTAAAAGTGATATGCCTGGTTTAAATTTTTCTTTCAGTGGGGTAAAAACAGCCATCTTATATTTTTTACAAAGGCAAACGGCTCAAAATCCAAAATTTGTTGAAGAAAACTTGCCTGATATTTGTGCCAGCGTTCAGCATGTACTTGTAGAAATGCTTTTGGATAAACTACGCAAAGCCGCTCAAGAAATGAATTGCAAACAAATAGCTATAGCAGGGGGAGTTTCTGCTAATTCGTACTTACGAAAAAAATTGCAAGAAGAAGCACAAAAACGAAACTGGCAAATTTTTATACCCGCTTTTGAATATTGTACCGATAATGCGGCAATGATTGCTATTGCCGCTTATTATAAATATTTACAAAACGATTTTGTTTCGCAACAGGTAGGGGCATTGGCCAGATGGGAGTTCTGACCGAGATTTAGGCGAATTCTCGAAGTTTATAGAATTTGACTTTTGAAGATAAAATTGGAAAAGGAAAATTATGTAAGATGATTGTTGAGGGAGTTGCAAAACATCGAAAATCTGTAAAAGCCATAGCTTGAAGTTTTGTCTTTAAATCTTAGCTTGTTGAAATCAAGAATTACCCACTGCCTGTCAGCTCTTTGGCTTCACGCTCGCGTATTCGCTTTTTTTCTTCTTCTATTTTCTTGATTTTTTCGGCTTTGATTTGCTCAGGTGCTTTCAAGCCTGTGCCATTACAGCGAGTACAAGGTAGTACTCCCGAGCCTTTACACTTGCTGCATAGTCCTGTTCCTTTACAAATACGGCACTTGCCATCGGTACATTCGGGGCAACCTTCTAAATGAGTGAATTTCAGATAGTCGGCTTTATCTTTGAGTTTCATTGAGCCATCGTTGCAATAGATACATCTTCTTGCACCAAATTTGAAATCTTTGCAATATGGGCATTTTTCGGTACTTTTTCCTTCTTTGATATCTTTGCAGAAAGGACAGGCAATTGCACCTTTGTACATGGTGCCGTCGCAATGGATACATTTTTGGTATCCTTTACAAGTAGCACACTTGCCACCATAACAGTATAAGCCATCGCAGAACCTATCATATTTGTAGCCTTTGCAACGTGGGCAAGTAGAATCAATGATGATAGATTTTTCTAAGAGCTGTTCCAGTGTAAGTATAGAGTCTTCGGGGTTTGTAGGGGGCTTGTAGGGTCTTACGATTTTGTTTTTTTTTGATGTATCTTTTTGAGCTTTTGGTTCAGGTTTAGCAATCATGTTTTTTTGAGGAGTAGATTTTTGGGGGTTTGTTTTGTTATCTTTTATAGCATCAGGTTTGTTTTGGTTAGGCTTTTGTATTTGCCCCCAAGCCAGTTGGAATAACAAACAAAACATAAAAAAACACTTGCAAGTTTTCATAAATGCAGTTTTGGCAAAAATACCGAATTGGCAAGACTTATCCTAATGTCTTTTTGATTTTTTCGGCATTTTCAATAACATCTGTAACATCAATACTCAAGCCTGTAATACCAATGATTTGGTTGTGCTCGTCGTAAGTAGGCTGATAAGCTACTTTCCAATACTTGCCGTCTAGTTTGAGCACATCTACCAAACTTTCGCCGCGTAGAGCTCGGCGTATGTTTTCGATGGCTTTTGGGTTTTTTTCAAAAAACTCGAAAGCATTGCGAGTTTTTAATTTTTTAGCTTGCAAACCCATAGCTTTCAGGGCGTATTTGCTTGGCAAAATAAAAAAACCTTTCTTATCAATTACAAACGGCACAACGTGTTCATTATTGATAATTTGCTTCAAGCGAAAGTTTTCTTCTTTGATGCTCAAATGCTCATCAACCAATCTTTCGCCGATTTTTTCTATAAGCTCAAAATCTTCCATAAAAAAGTATTGTGCGTCATTTTGGATTTGCAAAGTACAAATTTCACAGCAATCAATGAATATATGGGTGTTTGTTTAAAGAACACTTTGCCAAAGGCTTTTGTTTGCTACAAACTCCAATAATTCATCTGTCTAATTTTCTTTCGGAAACTACCTTTAATATCGACAAAAAGCGTTTTTTCTTTCGCCCAAGCCAAAAAATCAGTTTCTTGCAGAGCCAAGTATTTTTGATGATTGACTGCCACTACAATAACATCGTATTTGCCTTGTGGTTCAGGTTGTAATTGCAATCCGTATTCGTGAAAAAATTCTTTTTCATCAGCCATATAATCTACTGCGTGAACCTGTAAGCCAAACTCTTGCAATTCACGGATAATATCTACTACTTTGGTATTGCGAATGTCGCTTACGTTTTCTTTGAAAGTAACTCCCCAAATAAGCACTCTTGCACTTTGGAGGCTTATACCTTGTTGAATGATTTTCTGTACTATTTTTTTGGCAACATAAGCTCCCATTCCATCGTTGATAACTCTACCACTCAAAATTACAGCAGGCGTATAGCCAAGTTCTTTTGCTTTGTAGGTCAAGTAGTAGGGGTCGACGCCGATGCAATGCCCGCCAACAAGCCCTGGTACAAATTTGAGAAAATTCCACTTTGTACCTGCCGCTTCGAGTACTTCATAAGTGTTGATTTGCATTTTATCAAAAATGATAGAAAGTTCGTTCATTAGGGCAATGTTCAAATCTCTTTGCGTATTTTCAATAATTTTTGCGGCTTCGGCAACTTTGATACTGCTTGCCCGATGTATGCCTGCACGTACTACAAGCTCGTAAACTTGGGCTATTTGTTCTAAACTCTCTGTATCGCAAGCAGAAACAATTTTTACAATGTTTTCCAGGGTGTGTTCTTTATCACCTGGATTGATACGTTCAGGAGAGTAGCCTACTTTGAAATCCTCGCAAAATTTCAGCTTTGAATATTTTTCTAAAATCGGAACGCAATCCTCTTCGGTACAGCCTGGGTACACTGTGGATTCAAAGACTACGTAATCTCCTTTTTTCAGGACCTTTCCTACGCTTTCTGAGGCAGAAAGCAGTGCTTTCAAATCGGGTTGGCAGTGTTCGTCGATAGGAGTAGGTACAGCAACAATAAAAAATTGAGCTTTGCGTAGGTCTTCTAAATTGTGTGTAAACTCAATATCACAGCCTTCGAAAGCCTCTTTGGGCAATTCGCGGCTAGGGTCTTGATGATGTTTGAGCATAGCAATACGCTCGGCATTGATATCAAAACCGATTACTTTCAGTTTTTTGGCAAAAGCCAAAGCGACAGGAAGCCCTACATAACCTAAACCAATTACGGCTAAATTAGCTTGCTTTGCTAGAAGTTGTTTGTAAATATCCATTTTTGTAGCTTTATGAGGGTAGAGTTTAACTGTTTAGCGAATCATTTTTTCGATAGGTACTACCAAGATGCCTTCAGCTCCTACGGCTTTGAGGCTTTCGATAATCTCCCAAAAATCATCTTCATGAATGACTGAATGCACCGAACACCAACCATCTATCGCCAAAGGCAAGATTGTGGGGCTTTTCATTCCGGGTAAAATTTGTACAATCTTTTCCAAAGCGTTTCTGGGGGCATTGAGTAAAATGTATTTGTTCTTTTTAGCATTTTGAACAGCGTGTATGCGGAAAAGTAATTTTTCCAAAATTTTCTGTTTTTCAGCAGAAATATTCGGATTACCAATAAGCACGGCTTCGGAGTAGAACACAACTTCTACTTCTTTCAGTCCGTTGCTCATAAGCGTACTACCCGAACTGACAATATCGCAAATTGCTTCTGCCAAGCCAATGCTAGGGGCAATTTCAACCGAGCCGCTAATTTCGTGAATACGAGCTGAAATTTGATATTTTTGCAAAAAATTGCTTAAAATACGAGGATAAGAAGTAGCAATATCAATCCCTTGTAAATCTTGCAAGCCTTTGTATTCTTTACCTTTGGGAATAGCCACAGAAAGTCTGCATTTAGAAAAACCCAAACGTTCGATAAGCTGTACTTGCTGATTTTTTTCAACCATCACATTTTCACCAATGATGCCAACATCAGCTACGCCATCGGCAACGTAGCCAGGTATGTCATCATCTCGTAAAAAGAGAAATTCGGCGGGAAAGTTACTTGCTTCGGATTTGAGCTTACCTGTGCCATTCTGAAAATCAATGCCACATTCTTTGATAAGAGCCAAAGAACTTTCGCTCAATCGCCCTGACTTTTGTAATGCAATGCGTAAAATACTCATAGCAAGGTATAATGATTTAGTTGCCAATGTTTAGAAGGTTTTAGGTTTAATGGTTTGAAGTCATAAGATTTGAGAGTTTAATGTTCAAAAAAAAGTTTTAAGCTCGAACCATAACTTCCAACTTTTCAATTTTTCATAAACTTTGAAAAATTTTGCTGAAAGTCCCTAAAAATACTTTCAAGCAAACGCACAAAATTAAGTATATCTTGCAGAATTGCAAAAAATTGTAAATTGCAAAGCAATTCAAAAGCCTATGAATATACCTATTTTCAAAACTGCTGAAACGCTTTTGCCTGCTGTAGTACAAGATTTTTATACCCAAAAAGTTTTGATGCTTGGGTATATGAATGAAGAAGCCTATCAAAAAACTCTTGCAGAAGGCATAGTTACCTTTTTTAGTCGGAGCAAGCAAAGACTTTGGACAAAAGGAGAAACCTCTGGTAATTTCTTGAAAGTAAGAGAAATACGCATAGATTGCGACCAAGATACTATTCTTATCAAGGCTGAGCCCCAAGGAGTGGTTTGCCATACAGGAGCAGATACTTGCTTTGATGAGCAAAATAAAAGTAATTTACATTTTTTAGAATACTTGCAAAATGTAATTCGAGAACGAAAAAATCAAATCCCTGAAACTTCTTACACTGCCTGGCTTTTTGCCAAAGGTATCAATAAAATTGCACAAAAAGTAGGTGAGGAGGCAGTAGAACTGATTATTGAAGCCAAAGACTTAAATCAAGAACTTTTTTTAGGTGAAGCCGCTGATTTACTTTTTCATTATTTGGTACTTTTAGAAGCCAAAAATCTTTCTTTGAGCCAAGTGATAGAGGTTTTAGAACGTAGGCATCTGAAAAAAACGCAATAATTTTTTTCGTTTTTTGAGTTTTTTTACATTTTTGAACCCTTGACATTCAATCTTTGAAGCAATGAAGTTATTAGAAAACAAAGTAGCCCTTATTACAGGGGCTTCCAAAGGCATTGGCAGGTCCATAGCCAGAGAATTTGCCAAGCAAGGAGCAAAAGTAGCCTTTACATACCTTTCTAGTGTAGAAAAAGGGCAGGCTTTGGAAAAAGAATTACAAGCTGAGGGCGTTTTTGCCAAAGGCTATCGCTCCGATGCCTCCGACTATAAACAAGCCGAAGAGCTTGTCAATCAGGTTTTACAGGATTTTGGCACGGTAGATGTTTTGGTCAATAATGCGGGTATTACACAAGACGGCCTGCTTTTGCGTATGACCGAAGAGCAATGGGATAAGGTTATCAATATCAATTTGAAATCTGTTTTTAACCTTACCAAAGCTGTTTTGAAGCCAATGATGAAAGCTAAAAATGGCTCAATCATCAACATTACTTCGGTAGTGGGTATTCGTGGCAATGCAGGACAAGCCAACTATGCCTCCTCCAAAGCAGGAATTATCGGATTTACCAAATCGGTAGCTTTGGAACTTGGCTCTCGGAACATTCGCTCTAATGCTGTGGCTCCAGGCTTCATAGAAACAGAAATGACTCAAGAACTCGCCAATAAAGAAGAGTGGCTCAATCAAATTCCACTGAAAAGAGGAGGCAAAGCCGAAGAAGTAGCCCAAACTTGCGTATTTTTAGCCTCTGATATGGCTTCGTATATTACTGGGCAAGTGATACAAGTAGATGGCGGTATGCTAACATAAGCGTGTATCACTTTAATTTTTGATAAAAATCCGAAACTTATTATTTTTTGTGGCAAATTTGTACGAAGTGGCTCTACATTTAGCCGAAGGTATTGGCGGAGTGATAGCCCGTAGGTTGTTGGCTCGTTTTGGCTCGGCAGAGGAAATTTTTAAGGCAAAAAAAAGCCAAATGCTACAAGTAGAAGGCATTGGGAGTAAAATAGGAGAAGAGTTTTTGCAAAAACAACCGCAACTACTTAAAAAAGCTGAAAAAGAACTTCAAAACGCTGAAAAGCTACATGTAGAGCTAATCTTTTTTACTGATGTTCGTTACCCTATACGCTTAAAACAGGTTGAAGACGCCCCTATTTTGCTGTATGAGAAAGGTGTAGCTTCCCTGAACGAAGATAAACACATTGCCATTGTAGGCACGCGTAACGCAACGCAGTACGGCAAAGAATTTATCGAGCAATTTATGACAGAAATCAAGCCCTATAATCCGCTTATTATCAGCGGAATGGCTTATGGCATTGATATTATGGCTCATCGCGAAGCCTTGAAAAATAACTTGCTGACTATTGGTATTATGGCAAATAGTTTGGATACGGTATATCCAGCCGTACACCGAAATGTTGCTCAACAAATACTTGATAATCAAGGATCCTTACTTTCTGAAACACCTCTTTTTACTAAATTAGACCCTCGGAGGTTTCCTGCCCGAAATCGTATTATTGCCGCACTCGCCGATTTGGTTTTGGTAGTTGAAAGTAAAAAGAAAGGCGGTGCACTACTAACAGCCCAGTACGCAAATGACTACAACCGTGAGGTAGGAGCGGTACCAGGTAGCGTGTGGCAAGAAACTTCGCAAGGTTGTCATTGGCTTATTCGTAAAAACTTGGCTCATTTGGTTACTTCGGCAAATGATGTAGCCGAAATTATGAATTGGGATATTGCCAAAAAACGTGAGCAAAAGATTGCTTTCAAGACTTTGGAAGGTTTAGAACTCTCCGAAAAAGAAAAAGCTATTTTGAAACTTCTTACCGAACGCAATCAGGCAAGTATTGACGAAATGAGTTTAGCCTCATCGTATTCACTCAATGAACTTGCTGTTGTGCTTTTAGATTTAGAAATGAAAGATTTAATTGTAGCTTTGCCTGGTAAGCGTTTTACTCTTAAAAAATCTCTTGTATGAGTAACTTTCTTGTAAGATCGCCACTTGTACCTGATGAACCTGTAAGACTCACTCAAACACTTTCAGTAGCTCAAATTATTGAGAGCTACCATAAAACCTTAGGGGTTGATGTAGCAAGATATTTTGCCAATTTGCAAAACATACAAATTTGGGAAGGGCAAGATTCTACTATCAATTTTTATTTCCCAATTATTTCAGGCGATGAAAAATTCTACGCAGAAATATCAGAAAAATATACGGGCTACTATCAAACTTGGAAATGGGAACACAAGATAGCTTGGCAGTTTATTCAGAAACAGCAAACAGTTTTAGAAATAGGTTGTGGCAATGGTTATTTTTTAGAAAAAATAAAAAATAAGAAAGACGGAGAAGTGATAGGGTTAGAGCTTAATCCGAAAGCTATTGAATTTGCTCAAAAAAAAGATCTGCAAGTAAAAAATGAAAGCATTGAAAGTTTTTGCCAAACTAATCAAGAAAAATTTGATGTAGTCTGTGCTTTTCAGGTTTTAGAACACATAACTGATGCCAAAACTTTTTTAGAAAGTGCCTTGCAAACACTTAAAAAAGGAGGTTATTTGTGCATAAGTGTTCCAAATAATGACTCTTATCTCTATGCCAAAGAAACGTATCAATCGCTTAATTTACCACCTCATCATACCTTGCTTTGGAGAGAAAGTTCTCTTCATTACGTAGCTGGTATGTTTGATTTAGATGTAAAATTTTTCAAAGAGCCTGTAAAATCTATCCATAAAAGTTTAGCGTATCGGTTGTGGTTGAAAGAAAAGTTATCTGCTATGACAGATATTGTATGGAAAACAACTCGCTGGTTTGTGAAAATGTTACCTATTTTATCTTATGGTGGTGTGATTGTGGCTATTTATCAAAAAAAGTAGAATTATGAAATTATGTGTAGCCTATCCTAATGCCGACAATAAATTTGAAACCTTTATTAAAAATCATATTCAGGGGCTTAAGCCTGATTATTGCCTAACGGGAGGTTGGTGGGCTTACAGAGAACCAAATGGAAAAAGCATTTTTGCAGGTATATGGACAGAGCCTTTCAGAATACTTCTGAAAAGAGGCTTACCTGCTTATTATCATAAAGTCTATACTAACTATCTGATTAGATTTTTGCAAAAAAATCAAATCACACATTTACTTGCCGAATATGGTGTTACAGGTGCAAAAGTAATGCATGCTTGTTGCAGAGCCAATGTTCAGATGGTTGTACACTTTCACGGCTTTGATGCTTCAAACAAAAAAACTTTACGGCAATATACATCTGCCTATAAAGAAATGTTTCAGATAGCCAAAAAAATAATTGTGGTTTCAGAAGATATGAAAAAAACACTTATTCGGCTTGGTGCAGATGAAAATAAGGTTCTGAATATTCCTTATGGTATATGCCCTGAATTATTTACAGAAAAGCCAGTGTATTTGAACTCAAAAATTATCATTTCTGTAGGCAGATTAACTGCCAAAAAATCACCAATGCTAAATATAAAAGCCTTCAACGAAGTTTTGAAAGTATTTTCCGATGCTCAACTTTGGATAGTAGGGGACGGAGAACTTCGGCAGGAAGCTGAAAATTTAGTAAAAACATTAGGTATTGAAAAAAATGTGAGATTTTGGGGCTATCAAACTTCTGCTCAAATTGTTCAGCTTTTGCATGAAGCTGATGTATTTATTCAACACTCCGTCACAGAAGCTCGCGGGGATACAGAAGGCACACCGAATACCGTATTAGAGGCTTCTTGCGTTGGTTTGCCTGTGGTAAGTACCTTTCACGCAGGTATCAAAGAGGCAGTAGCTCACAGAGAAACAGGTTTTCTTGTTGAAGAGAAAGACTACCTTACAATGGCTCAATACATCATTGAGTTGCTTCAAAACCCTGAAATAGCCCAAGAAATGGGCAAAAAAGCAAGAGCAAAGATTTTGAAAGAATACAATTTGCCTTTACAAATAGAAAAATTACGACAAGCTATTCTTGAATAGATGTACCCACAGAGGCATCAATGTATGTAAAAATAAGATTAGAGGCAAGTCTTGCGGTACGGTCATCAGTGTCGTATTTGGGCGATAGTTCAGCAATATCAAAGGCAAGTACTTTCCCTGTTCGGCAAATAAAACTTATTAAATCCGTCACAATAGTCGGATAAATCCCCATACCGTTTAGAGCACTTACTCCTGGGGCATAAGAAGCCGAAAAAACATCTAAACATACGCTGATGTATAAAAAATCTTGTTTTTGAATAAATTTGGTAAGTTTTGCATAAATATCTTGAATGAACATAAAATCCATTTTTTCGGAAGAGATGTATTCTACGCCCCAGTTGTGTGCGGTTTGGAAAAGTTTAGGTGTATTGCTCTGCTTTTGGATACCTAAAACAAAATAGGAAAAATCCTCGTTATTTGCCTTTCTATCGTTGGCTATTTGCAAAAAAGATGTTCCTGAAGTAGATTGCATTTGAGGTGTTTCACGCATATCAAAATGAGCATCAAAATTGATAATTCCCAATTTGCGTGAAGGTTGTGTTTGCAAAAACTTTTTAATACCCAGATAATGCCCCCAAGCTATTTCGTGTCCACCGCCTATTAAGACGCTTTTATAGCCCGAATGTAAAATCTTGAAAACCTTTTCGCCTAAAAAACTCTGGGCTTCTTCCAAAAATTTAGCAAGACAAAAAACATCTCCGCCATCTACCAAAATAGTATCTTTTCCGAAATGCCAAGGCAAATTAGAAAGATGTATTCGCATTTGTACAGGACCCTCTGCGGCGCCCACTCTTCCTTGGTTTCGTCTTATGCCTTCATCAGAGCAAAAGCCGAGTAAGGTAAAGCCTTTGCTTGTATCCAGCAGTCGGGGCAGTTTATCTACTTCTTCCAAATTGATACGCTCTACTTTTTGATGCCATCTTGCTCCTAGTTCTCCATCAATAGGCATATCATCTCTACCTATCCAATTTTTTTTATTTGGTTTGCGATACATAATTAAGGGGTTAAAAATGAAGTTTTAGGCTCAAATGTGCCAAAATCGGAATAATAGGTTCAATATTTTGCTTTTTTGTTATTCTGCTGTGTTTCAAGAATTTTGTATCAGAAAATATCTAAACGTTGTTTTGGGTGTCTGTTGCTAATCAGAACTTAAGCATTGCAAAATTACCAAACTTTTACAATGTTCAAATTGATATTTTTTACAAAAATGCTCAAATTCTTTTTCGTAACAAAAAAAACTACTATTTTTGATAGCCTACTTTGAAACTGCAAAATTTTGTAAGCAATGAAAATAAAATCTTGGAGTATCAGAAAAATTACTGCTTTTTTCTTTCTTTTTGCCATCATACTCATAGCGATTGTTTATAGCCTTGTATTACTTGCGGGCTTTTTACTTAAACAAGATGCGGCAAGGGTAGAAACTTCGCGTGAAGCAGAAAAAATACTTGTACAAATGCCCTACCGAGCAGGGCTGGTAATTGGCGGAGATGCAGAAAATAAACTCGCTCTGCAAAACCTGATTATAGAATATGAGGATAAATTGAATATTCTTTCCAAAGGGCGAAAAGTAGCAATTTTTAATACTGAGGTTAACATTAAGCCTATATCAGGAAGCAAACAAATTGTAAAATTCAATAAACTTCGTGATGATTGGCAACTCTACAAGAAAAATCTGAATATTATCCTAAACGAAGTTGTAGAGATAGATAGCACAGTTATCAGAACTACTACCAAACAAGAAAAGGTAAATGATACACTTATCAAAGAAATCCCTGTAGCCATTAAAGCAATTGAAAAAGTAGAAAATCCTACTGTGCGGAAGGCATATATCAATATGATAGAAACTACTGCTAACATACAAAATGTGCATAATGAACTCACTACGCTTTTTATTGCTGAATATGCAACGAAACAGACAGGTATTCAGATTATTATCTTTTTTATCGTTGTACTTATAGTGGCATTTTTGATAGCCGGATATGTATCTTTTACCAATCGCTTCATTAAACCTTTGGATAAAGTAGCCGTAGTTACTCAGGAAATAGCATCAGGAGATGTAAATCAGAAGGTTATTTATGATAGAAAGGACGAGATAGGGATGCTTGCTAGCAATATCAATATGCTTGCCACCAACTTGAAGCGTACTTCGGAATTTGCGAAAAATATTGGAGAGGGTAAATTTGAGTATCCTTTCCAGGTTCGCAGTCAGAAAGATGCTTTGGGTTTTGCCCTTTTGAATATGCGTGAAAACCTTTTGCGAGTAGCCGAAGAAGATCGCCGCCGCAATTGGGCAAACGAAGGCTTTACACTTTTTGTAAATATTTTGCGTGAAAACTACGAAAATATAAACGAACTTGCTTATGCGGTAATTTCTAACCTTGTTAAGTATGTAAAAGCAGAGCAAGGAGGGCTTTTCTTGATGGTAGAAGATAAAAATGGAAATAAATTCCTAGAACTCAAAGCCGCTTATGCCTACAATCGGCGAAAGTATGAAGAAGCTCGTATAGAAGTAGGGCAGGGGCTTGTAGGGCAAGCTGTTTTAGAAAAAGATATTTTACATTTAGATAAACTCCCCGAAGACTATACGCAAATCAGTTCGGGTTTGGGCGATGCCCCTCCTCGTCATCTTTTGATTGTTCCTTTGCTCTACAACAATGAGGTCTATGGAGCTGTTGAGATAGCTTCGTTCAAACATTTTGAAGACTACGAAATCGCCTTTATTGAAAAACTTTCCGAAAACATTGCTTCTACCTTTGCCTCTGTACAGAATACGCAAAAAACTAAAATGCTCCTCTTAGAATCTCAGCAAGTAACAGAGCAATTGCGTACGCAAGAAGAGATAATGAGAGCCAACCTTGCAGAGCTGGAAAGAGCCCAAAAAGAAGCTGAAAGAAGCCAAAGAGAGCTTGAAAAAATGAAAGAAAACTTGGAACAACAAATCCAAGAACAAACCCTTGAACTGCGTGAAAAAGAAGCCCAACTATCAGAAGCCTTACGTTTGGCTTCGCTGGCGCCTTGGCAGTTAGATGTAAGAAGCAAAATGATTATTGCCACAGACGAACTCTACGAGCTCTTGCGTACAAATAAAGACATAGAAGGAGGATATCGTATACCTTCGGCAAAATTTATGGAGAGATTTGTCGTAGAAAAAGACATTGAGCTGGTCAATGCTAAAATTGCAGAGGCTATCAAATCCAAAGACCCTAACTATGAAGATACTTTCGAGTACCAAATGAAGCGTGCCAATGGTGATATTAGAGATGTGGTGATTTCAGTAAAACGTATTTTAGAGCCAAACTCTGACAGAACTGCCATCGTCTATGGTACAATGCAAGATATCACTCGCCAAAAGCGTATCGAAGAGCAAATTCGTATCCAACGAGATGCCCTCGAAAAGCAACAAATCGAACAACAAAAGTTCGTAGCAATGGTGGAAAATGCTACTGATTTTGTGATTATGATGAATCCTAATGAGGAAATTATTTATGCCAATAAAATAGGACAACAACTTTTCGGTGCCGATAATTATCTTTCCAAACGTTTGTACTTCAAAAACTTTTTCTCTGAAAAAAATTGGGAAAAAGTCCAAAAGGAGATTATGCCAAACGTAAAAAATAATGGTTTTTGGGAGGGAGAATTAGAAATGATTAACCTGAAAACCAATGAAACAGCTTTTATGAGTGGTAATATTGTAGCTATTAAAAATGCACAAGGCGATATTACAGCGATTGCTACTATTATGCGTGATGTTACAGAAAAGCAAAAAATGCTTCATGAAATTGAGGAGAGCAACTCGCGTATGAAGGCAATCTTGGATAGCACCACCGATGAAATTTATTCCGTAGATAAAAATTTTAACATTCTTTCTTTCAATGAGAAGTGGGCAAAGTTTATACTTAACGAAACAGGCAAACGCCCTCAGGTAGGAATGAACCTCTTTACCGATTTTGAATTCAAGCGTCAGGAATTGCCCCAATTACTCAAAGAGCAATTTACACGTCTTTTTGAGCAAGGAGCGTTTTCTTATACCGAAAGCTTTAAAGTGTTTGAAAAGAAAAAAGTGAAAGTGAAAGGAAAAGAAGTAGAACAAGAGGTGTTGAAAGATGAATTCTTTTTCCAACGTTATTACAACCCGCTGTACGATGCCGAAGGAAACGTAATAGGTGGAGTTTCCTTTACACAAGATATTACGCCTATCAAAAAGGTAGAGTTTCAGATTCAACGAAGCGAAAATCGCCTCAAAGCCATTGCAGACTCTACCCAAGAGGCTATTATTATTCATGAAAAAGGCTATATTCGTGAAGTAAATACCGCTTTTACCAAAATAACAGGATACAGTGCTGAGGAGGTACTGGGGCAATATCTTTTCAATTTCTTTGCTCCCGAAACGAAAGCTCTCTCAGTTATCAACATGCAGCTTGGTTACAATAAACCTTATGAGGGAGTTCTTATTCGTAAAGATGGATTGCAAATACCGATAGAAATTCAAGGAAGAGTAGTTGTTTTTGAAGACCAACGTATCCGTATTTTCGCTATTCGCGATATATCAGAGCAAAAGGCTTATAGTGATGCTTTGCAAAAATCAAAAGATACTCTGCAAAAAATTATTGATACTTTGCCTCAAAGCGTCTTCTGGAAAGATAAAGAGTCTAGATTTTTGGGTTGTAATCGTCGTTTTTTGCAAATGGTAGGAGCAAAAAATGTTGAGGATATTATCGGAAAAACAGATTTAGAGATTTGGACTAACCAAGAAGAAGCCGAAATGTATATCCGTAGCGATAAGAAAGTAATAGAAACAGGTATCCCTGAACTTGATGTACTTCAAACACGCCAACTTGCCAATGGGCAAACTGCTTGGCTCAAAGTAAGTAAGGTACCTTTTCAAGATGTCGATGGAAATATCATTGGTATCATTGGTACGTATCAAGATGTAACCGAGCAGAAAAAAGCAGAAGAAAATATCCTTGCCAGCAAAGAGCGTTTGCGTAAGCAAATTGAAACGCTTACCTTGCTTGGCTCTCAAAAATTGCAAGAGGTAGGCATCAAAGAGTACGCCGCCGAAATCAATAAAGCTATCGCCGAAACGCTTGCTATCCCAAGAGTAAGTATATGGGAGTTTAAGAATGGGGTTCTCAACTGTATAGATTTATTTGTAAAAGATGAAAATGTGCATCTAGAAGGCATGCAAATGTCGCAAGAGCAATTCCCTATTTTCTTTGAAAATCTTTACAAAGAAAGTTATATTGTTGCCTATCCTGCACAAATTAGCCCTATTACCAAAGAGCTTACCCGTACTTATTTGGCAGAGGCAAGTATTACTTCTATGCTCATTTATCCTATTCGCGTAGGTAATAAGCTCAAAGGTATGCTTACTTGTGAGCATATTCGTACCCCTCGCGAATGGACCTTGGAGGAGCAAAGTTTTATTACTTCTATGCTTGATTTGGTGATGCTCAAAATGGAGGAAACTGAAAAAAATATTGTAGTAGAATACAATTCCGATAAAAATTTCGTTATCAGTGAGCAAATTATTGAAAAATCCAAAGAAAGTATTTTAGCTGTTGATGAAAACGAGAAAATCGTGCTTTTCAATACTAAAATGGAAGTCATTTTCCATAATTTGTATGGCATTACTATCAAAAAAGGTATGCCTTGGACAAGCCTGTTTGAAAGTAATGCTGATGATCTTGCTCATATACGCAAAGACTGGTACCACGCCATACAAACCCGACAGCCTTATGAAACCGAACACATCTTTGGTAAAGGAGAAAAACGTAGCAAATTGCGTTATATGATTGAGCCTATTGTGCTAGATGATACGCTGGCCGGAGTTGCCCTTTATGTAAGGCGTGGCAGTGCTTTGCTCACAATTGAACGCTAACAACTTGTATAACTCAAAACTACTTGCAAATCAAAATTTGAAATCTTATGAAAAAAAACCTTATGTCTTTCGTGTTATTACTAGCAATCACTTTGGTGCCAGCTTTTTCCCAAGACTTGGAAAGTATTAAAAAAGAAGTAAGACGAAAAATGCTGAAACAAAATGTTGCCGCTCCCGATTTTGAACTTAAAAATTTGGAAGGTAAAAGTATAAAACTTTCTAATTTGAAAGGAAAAGTCGTATTTCTAGATTTTTGGGCTACCTGGTGCGGACCTTGCGTGGCATCTTTCCCAAGCATAAAAAAAGTCGCTGATAAGTATAAAGAAGATAGCAACGTAGTTTTTCTTTTTATTGCTACTAGCGAAGAACCTCGCAATCGTACAGAACGCCTCAAACGATTTATTGAAAAGAAAAAGTACGATTTCAATGTACTTATTGATGAAAATGATGAAGTTGCAGGTAAATTTGGGGTTATGGGCATTCCTATGAAGTTTGTAGTAGATACCCAAGGCAATATTCGTTTTGCTTCTGAAGGCTATAATGGCTCTTCCGACGCTACTGCCCTCGAAATAGAGGCAATGATTGAACTTGCCAAAGCAGGAAAGTGACATAGAATGCAAATTGAAACTAAAATTTCCCTTCAAGATGATTTACTTGCTGAAAGCCAGCAGGTATCTCTACGGAAACCTACAAGACTACTTGAATTGTTGTATAACGTTTAGAATAAAAAATTTCCTAAATTTCTTTAAGTAATCGTTCCTTTCAGCTATGCAACTCATAGATAATCGCTACTGCATTCAAAACATTGATGTAATTTCGCTTTGTGAGCAGTTTGGTACACCTTTGTACGTGTATGATGCTGAAAAAATGAAAACACAAGTAGAAAGTTTGCAGAAGGCTTTTTTAGGTGTGCCAATGAAAATTAAATATGCTTGTAAAGCCCTCAACAATATTTCTGTGCTGAAACTTTTTAAGCATTATGGCACAGGACTGGATACGGTTTCCATTCAGGAAGTATATTTGGGCTTGAAAGCAGGATTTGAGCCAGAAGAAATTATTTTTACTCCAAATTGTGTAGATTTTGAGGAAATTCAGCAGGCAGTGCGTTTGGGAGTAGTTGTCAATATTGATAACATTTCTATTTTAGAACAATTTGGGCATACCTACGGCAGTAGTGTTCCTTGTTGTATAAGGCTTAATCCGCATATTTTGGCAGGTGGCAATCATAAAATTTCCACAGGACACATAGATTCCAAATTTGGTATTTCGGTATTGCAAAGTAGGCACCTTTTGCGAGTAATCAAAACCTACAATATTCAGGTTACTGGGCTACATATGCACACAGGCTCGGATATAGTGGATGCTGATGTGTTTCTACAAGCGGCGAATATTCTTTTTGAGATTGCTACTGATTTTCCTGATTTAGAATTTATGGACTTTGGTAGTGGCTTCAAAGTAGCCTACAAGGCAGGGGATATCACTACCGATATTACCGATTTGGGGAAAAAATTAAGTTCTGCTTTTCAAAAATTTTGTCAAAATTATGGTAGGCAGTTGGAGTTGTGGTTTGAACCAGGAAAATTTTTGGTAAGTGAGGCAGGTTATTTCTTTGTAAAAACGAATGTTATCAAAACAACACCCGCTACGGTGTTTGTAGGTGTAAATTCAGGCTTAAATCATCTTGTGCGTCCGATGATGTATGATGCTTACCACGAGATTTTGAATGTATCCAATCCCCTTGCTCCGAAAAGGGTCTATACCGTAGTTGGCTATATTTGTGAAACTGATACTTTTGGATGGGATAGAAAATTGAATGAAGTAAGAGAAGGCGATATTTTAGTTATCAAAAATGCAGGAGCTTATGGTTTTACGATGAGTTCGCAGTACAATGCTCGCACCCGCCCCGCCGAAGTCTTAATTTATGAAGGCAAGCCTTATCTTATTCGTAAAGCGGAAACCTTAGAAGATATTCTCAAAAATCAGATAGAGCTACAATTTGAACAACTTGCTGAAAATTTCTAAAAAACTTGATTTTTTTCAAAAAATACACAAATCAATGACAATATGAAACGCATAGGTCTCATTTTACTTCTGTGTATATGTATGAAGGCGAAAAGTCAGAACCCACAGCAACCTTTGCCACCCAAGGCGGCTGTAAAGCCCAAAGAGCTCATTACACACGGGCACAAACGCATTGATAACTACTACTGGCTCAATGAAAGGGAAAATCCCGAAGTGATAGCGTATCTGAAAGCTGAAAACGAGTATTTGGAAAAAATGCTTGCTCCTAGCAAAAATCTTCGTGAGAAGCTATTCGAAGAAATGAAAGCCCGCATCAAAGAAGATGACGAAAGCCTGCCCTACAAAATGGACGGCTACTTCTATTATACTCGCTTTGAAAAAGGCAAAGAATATGCCATCAATTGCCGAAAAAAAGGTTCGCTCACTGCCAAAGAGGAAATTTTAATAGACCAAAACGAGCTGGCTAAAAAATCTAAATACTTTGCTCTTGGAGCAATGAGCATTTCTACCAACAACCAACTAATGGCTTATGCCACCGATACGGTAAGCCGTAGAATTTACACCGTGTATTTTAAAGACCTTGCCACAGGAAAAAATTTGCCCGATGTTATTAAAAACACCACAGGCAATATCGTTTGGGCAAACGACAATAAAACGCTTTTTTATAGCCGTCAAGACCCACAAACTTTGCGTTCCTTCCAAATCTACAAGCATATTTTAGGAACAGATAGCAGTAAAGATGAGCTCGTCTATGAAGAAAAAGACGAAACTTTTAGCTGTTATATCTCCAAAACCAAATCGAAAAAATACTTGATGATTGTTTCTTCAAGTACGCTTGCCAACGAAACCCAAATTTTAGAAGCCGATAAGCCCAACGGCAAGTTTCAGGTGTTTTTACCCCGCCAAAAAGACCATTTGTACAGCGTCAATCATTATGCCGATAAATTCTACATTGTAACTAACCTTGATGCTCCCAATTACAAACTAATGGAAACTAGCATCAAGAAAACCAACGATACCAAACTCTGGAAAGAAATAATCCCACACCGAAAAGACGTGTATTTGGAAGATACCGAAATTTTCAAAGATTTTCTGGTAGTTACCGAACGAAAAAATGGCTTGCTTAATATACGTATCATTCGTTGGAAAGATAAACAAGAACACTATTTAGATTTCGGCGAGCCTGCTTACACAGCGTACGTTTCGATAAATCCTGATTTTGATACCAAAGTTTTGCGTTTTGGTTATACTTCCTTCACTACGCCCAATTCCATATACGACTACGATATGGAAAAGCGTACCAAAACCCTGATGAAACAACAAGAAATTTTAGGCGGAAAATTTGACCCCAAAAATTATATTACCGAACGTATCTACGTGGAGGCTCGCGACGGGGCAAAAGTACCTGTTTCTATTGTGTATCATAAAAATACCAAAAAAGATGGAAACGCACCACTTTTGCAGTATGCCTACGGCTCGTATGGAATAACTATGGACGTGTATTTCAGTTCGGCACGGTTGAGCCTTTTGGATAGAGGGTTTGTGTATGCTCTTTGCCACATCAGAGGCGGACAAGATTTGGGACGTGCTTGGTACGATGAGGGCAAAATGTTCAAAAAGAAAAATACTTTCTATGATTTCATTGATTGCTCCATCTACCTGATTGAAAACAAATACACTTCCAAAGAAAAACTTTTTGCCGAAGGGGGCAGTGCAGGCGGCTTGCTTATGGGGGCTATTGCCAATATGCGTCCCGATTTGTACAAAGGCATTATTGCCAAAGTACCTTTTGTTGATGTAGTTACGACAATGCTTGACGAAAGCATACCACTGACTACAAGCGAATTTGACGAGTGGGGCAATCCGAAAAATATTGATAGCTATATTTACATGCTTTCGTACTCACCTTACGACCAAGTAGAGCCTCAAAAATATCCACATATGCTTGTTACCACAGGTTTGCACGATTCGCAGGTGCAGTACTGGGAGCCTGCTAAATGGGTAGCTAAATTGCGTGCAACTAAAACTGACAACAACATGCTTTTGCTCTATACCAATTTGGAAGCGGGACACGGCGGAGCATCGGGCAGATTTCAGGCCCTCAGAGAACTTGCTCTCAACTATGTGTTTATGTTTCAGATTTTGGGAATAAAAGAATAAGCTATTGAAGAAGCTCTTTGAAGAAGAGCTTCTTCTATGCAGGGCGTGTTGTACGCTGTTCTATGCGTTTTTCGTAATGTTTGCCGTGATAAATATAGTCTACGTAAATGCTTGGCGTATGGATATAGTTAGGGTCTAATTCGCCTTCGGGAACGAGCTCTTCTACTTCGGCAATAGTAACTTTGGCAGCAGTTGCCATCATAGGGTTGAAATTGCGAGCTGTGCCTTTATAAATCAAATTTCCTGCTGTATCGCCTTTCCAAGCCTTGATAAGAGCAAAATCGGCTTTGAGCCAACGCTCCATCAGGTACAATTTGCCGTCAAATTCTCTTACTTCTTTGCCTTCGGCAACTTCGGTGCCTACGCCCGCAGGTGTAAAAAACGCAGGAATACCCGCTCCGCCTGCCCTGATACGCTCTGCCAAAGTTCCTTGTGGAATTAGTTCTACTTCTAGTTCTCCACTCAAAAGCTGTCTTTCAAATTCCTCATTTTCGCCTACATACGAAGAAATCATTTTCTTGACTTGGCGTGTTTTGAGAAGCAGACCTATGCCAAAATCATCTACACCTGCATTATTGGAAATGCAAGTCAGATTTTTTACACCACTTTTCAGAAGTGCCGCAATGCTATGTTCGGGAATACCACATAAGCCAAAACCACCAAGCATGAGAACGGCTCCATCAGGAATTTTAGCAATTACCTCGTCTAAATTTGTAACCACTTTATTGACCATAATTTTTCTTGTTTGCAAGCAAAACTAAAAAAACTTGGCTTTTTGGCAAAAGTTTAGCCTTACTTTTTCTTCGGATTAGCTACAATTTCTACCAAGACCTTAATTTCTGTTATGAGTCTTTCAATTTCTTCGACATTGAGATATTGCTCTTTATTTATCAGAGAAAATTTTCCTCTTACAAAACCTTCGTTATCAATGAGTACGGCTTCGCCTGTTTGGCTAAGTAGATAGCTTTCAGCCGAGTATGTATCATCTTTCAAAATAAGGTTGGGGCTTGTTTTGGATAGATTTTTTCCTAAAATTAGGTATTTTACCTGAAAGTTGGGTAACTTTTCATGGATAAACTTTTGTAAGTCTTCTTTTTCGGTAATACGATTAAAAACATTGTACAGACTATCACTGATGGCAGTTTTTTCTTTATCCAAACCTACTACCCAAAAAGTATTTTTTTCGGGAATAAGAGCAGTTTGCACTTGAAAAGGTTTATCAGAGCCTTCTTGGCTCAATTTGGGCAAATTGTAATAGTTTTTCAAAGAGCCATGAAACAACAGAAATACAAAAGCGGGGATAATCAGTATTCCCAAAAGCAAAGCAATTTGTTTTTTATTGTTCATATCTTTGAAAAATAACGACTTGTCTTGTATCTAATTACTTATTTGGTGCTATAATTCGGTGCTTCGCGAGTAATGATGACATCGTGTGGGTGGCTTTCTTTGATGCCTGCGGTAGTAATTTTTACAAATTGAGCTTTTTGCTGTAAATCTTGAATTGTTTTAGCTCCACAATAGCCCATTCCTGCTCGCAAGCCGCCTGCCATTTGGTACAAAACTTCTGAAACGGTGCCTTTGTAGGGCACTTGCCCTACGATACCTTCGGGAACAAGTTTCTTGATGTCGTCTTCGGCATCTTGGAAATATCGGTCTTTGGAACCTGCTTCCATTGCCTCTAACGAACCCATACCTCTGTATGTTTTGAACTTTCTACCTTCCAAAATTACTACTTCGCCGGGCGATTCGTCTGTACCTGCCAAAAGCGAGCCAATCATAATACTGCTTGCCCCTCCTGCAAGAGCTTTCACCAAATCACCTGAATAGCGAATACCGCCATCTGCAATAATAGGTATGCCCAAATCTTTAATAGCTTTGTAAGCCTCAAATACCGCTGATAGTTGTGGCACGCCAACCCCCGCTACAACACGTGTAGTACAAATACTGCCTGGCCCTACGCCTACTTTTACGGCATCGGCTCCTGCCATAGCCAAAGCCTTTGCTCCTTCGCCTGTGGCAACATTGCCCACAATCACTTGCATTTCAGGAAACTTGGCTTTTACTTTTTTTAACGTATCAATGACCCCTTTGGAATGTCCGTGAGCAGTATCTATGGCAATTACGTCTACTCCTGCATTTTTGAGCAGTTCTACTCTTTCCAAAATATCTGCTGTAACCCCCAAAGCCGCTCCTACACGCAACCTACCTAGTTCATCTTTGCAGGCATTTGGAAAATCTTTTCGCCGAATAATATCTTTGTAAGTAATTAGCCCTACGAGTTTTCCATCTTTACTGACAATCGGTAGCTTTTCAATTTTATACTCTTGTAAAACTTCTTCGGCTTCGTCAAGTGTAATACCTTCTGGGGCAGTAATCAGATTTTCTTTGGTCATTATATCGGCAACGGCACGTGAGGTATCTTTCTGAAAACGCAAATCTCTATTAGTAACTATTCCTTTGAGCTTTTGGTTTTCATCAACTACGGGAATGCCGCCAATTTTGAACTCGCTCATAATGCGTAAAGCATCGGCTACTATGGCATTTTCCGAAAGCGTGATAGGGTCAATAATCATTCCACTTTCCGAGCGTTTTACTTTGCGAACTTGCTCGGCTTGGGCTTCAAGGCTCATATTTTTGTGAATAAAGCCAATCCCGCCTTCACGAGCTACGGCAATAGCCATTCTATATTCAGTAACTGTATCCATTGCCGCCGAAATAATCGGTAAATTCAGCCGAATAGCACGAGTTAGGAAGGTTTGCAAGTTGGTTTCGCGAGGCAATACTTCAGAATAGGCAGGGAGCAGAAGTACATCATCGTAAGTAAGTGCTTCAAAGAGGAATTTGTTTTCAAGAGTGTTCATAGAGGCAAATAAAAAGGTTCTTTATTTGCCACGCAAATTTAGGGTGTTTTGTACCTGAAAACAAATAAATCGGTGAAAATATTTTGTGTGTTTTTGTTTCAGAAATATAAAAAGACTTTTTTCTGTAACACAGAAAAATTCTAACTTGCAGGCTCAAAATAATCTTGATTGCAATGTCAAAGAAATTTCAGCGTTACTTGGTTACGGCGGCTTTACCTTATGCTAATGGGGGCATTCATATCGGGCATTTGGCAGGGGTGTATATTCCCGCAGATATTTATTGCAGATATTTAAGGCTCAATCAGCAAGATGTATTATTTATTTGTGGCTCTGATGAACACGGCGTTCCTGTTAGTATCCGTGCCGCCAAAGAGGGGGTTTCGGTGCAAGCAGTGGTAGATAAATACGATAAGCTCATACGCGAATCTTTTGAAGAGTTCGGTATTAGCTTTGATATTTATTCACGTACATCTAAACCTATTCATTACCAAACAGCCCAAGAAATTTTCAAAACCTTGTACGAGAAAGGTGTTTTTCTTGAAGAAACTACCGAACAATATTTTGACCCTGTAGCAGGTAAGTTTTTGGCAGATAGATACATTGTAGGCACTTGCCCTGTGTGTGGTTATGCTGATGCCTATGGCGATCAGTGTGAAAAATGTGGTTCTTCGCTTACTCCTGATAAGCTCATCAATCCTCGTTCAAAACTATCTGATGCTACTCCTATCAAAAAACCTACCAAACACTGGTTTTTTCCTCTCAATGAGTTTGAAAGTTGGCTCAAGCAGTGGATTTTAGAAGAGCATAAAGAGTGGAAAACGAATGTTTATGGGCAATGTAAATCTTGGTTGGAGGCAGGCTTGCAACCGCGTCCGATGACAAGAGATTTGGACTGGGGCGTGCCCTTACCTATTCCCCATACCGAAGGCAAAGTAATGTATGTGTGGTTTGAGGCTCCTATTGGCTACATCTCTGCAACCAAAGATTATTTTGAGCAAAAGTATTCATTCGGTGAAGGGAAAAATGGCAATGCCGAAGATTGGAAGCTCTACTGGAAAAACCCTACTACCAAACTAGTGCATTTTATCGGAAAAGATAACATCGTTTTTCACTGTATTATTTTTCCTGCTATCTTGAAAGCCGAAGGCTCATACATTCTGCCTGATAATGTTCCTGCCAACGAATTCTTAAATCTAGAAGATGAAAAAATCTCTACCTCTCGCAATTGGGCAGTATGGCTTGACGAATACCTGAAAGATTTTCCTCAAAAGCAAGATGTTTTGCGGTATGTGCTCACTGCCAATGCTCCCGAAACCAAAGACAACAACTTTACTTGGAAAGATTTTCAGGAACGCAACAATAGCGAACTGGTGGCAAATTTAGGCAATTTTGTCAATCGTGTTATTACGCTTACACACAAGTATTTTCAAGGGTGTGTACCTGCTCTGAACGAAAATTTTACCCAAAAATCAGATATTGATTTGCTGGAAAATCTCAAAACTTTTCCTGAAAAAATTGCTCGTAGTATTGAAAATTATCGTTTTCGAGAGGCTTTGGGCTATGTAATGGAACTTTCTACGCTGGGCAATAGATATTTGCAGGAAAATGAACCTTGGAAACTTGCCAAAGATTTTGAGAGCAATCGGGAGCGAATAGGAAACGTTTTGCATTTGGCTTTGCAAATTGTGGGAAATTTAGCCTTTTTGGCAGAGCCTTTTTTACCTTTTACAGCTCAAAAACTGCAAAAGGCTTTGCATTTAGGTAAATTTTATTGGAAAGAGCTTGGCTCGCAAGATTTGCTGGTTGTGGGGCAAAACATAGAAAATTTGGGCTTACTTTTTGAAAAAATTGAGGATGAGGCTGTTCAAAGGCAACTGCAAAAACTTGCCGAAAGCAAAAAAATAAACGAACTTCACAGTAAAAAGCCTCAGCCTTTTGCCCCTGAAATTCGCTATGACGATTTTGCCAAGTTAGATATTCGCATTGCTACCATCCTGAAAGCAGAAAAAATGCCTAAATCTGAAAAATTGCTCAAATTGCTTTTAGATACAGGTATAGACCAAAGAGTGGTATTAAGTGGCATTGCCAAATATTATAGCCCCGAAGAGATTGTCGGAAGGCAAGTATGTGTATTATGCAATTTAGCTCCTCGCAAAATGATGGGTGAAGTCTCGAATGGAATGATTTTAATGGCAGAAGATGCTGATGGCTCTTTGAAATTTATCGGACCTTCAGAAAAAGTTTGGAATGGTGCCAAAATATCATAAAAGCCACTTTCCCCTCGTAGAAGAGGGGAAATATTTATTTTTTCAAGCCTAATTCGTACAGTCTTTCTTCAAGAAACTCACCTGCCGTCATATCAGAATAAAGTTTGGGGTGGTCTTCGTCGATACATGATGGTAGGCAAGTTAAATCCATTTCGGAGCGTGGATGCATAAAAAATGGAATAGAATAGCGAGAGGTATTCATTTTTTCGCGAGGGGGATTGACAACGCGGTGAATAGTAGATTTGAGCTTGTTGTTGGTCAATCTATCTAGCATATCACCTACATTCACTACAATTTGTTCGGGTAAGGCAGTAATAGGAATCCATTTGCCATCGCGGCGTAGTACTTCCAAACCTTCGGCACTTGCTCCCATAAGCAGGGTAATCAGGTTGATATCACCATGAGCGGCGGCACGAACTGCATCGGCAGGTACGGAATCGGGATCTTCGATAGGGTAGTAGTGCAAAGCCCTTAAAATACTATTCCCATAAGCTACTTTATCATCAAAATAGTATTCATCTAAGCCTAAATACAGAGCGATAGCACGAAGTATAATTTTGCCTGTATTTTCTAAAATTTTGTAGGCTTGGAGGGTATAAGTTTTGAATTCGGGTACTTCTTCGGGAAAGATATTAGCAGGATATTCCTTTTTGACAGGGTCGCTATCGGGAATATCACTGATTTCTTGCCCCACGTGATAAAACTCTTTCAGATCACCCACATTGCGTCCTTTGGCGTGTTCTTTGTTTTTGCCTGTATAGCCTCTTTGCCCTGCAAGTCCTTCAATTTCATATTTTTTCTTCACTTCCTCGGGAAGTGCAAAAAAGGCTTTTACGGCTTTGTAAAGATTTTCTACAAGTTCATCGCTCAATCCGTGATTTTTGATGGCTACAAAACCGATGTTGTTATAGGCTTCGCCCAATTTCTCTACAAATTGCTTTTTTCTTACAGGGTCTCCTGATATGAAATCGGCCAAATCCAAAGAAGGAATGGCATCGTAAAGAATTTCTTGTGCTTGCATAATTGTTTAGGTTTTAAGAAAGCAAATTAACAAAAAAGATAGAATATTTAGCAAAAAAACTATAAAAACTTTTTTAGTAAAAAAATGCAAAAAAATCTTGAAAAATTAGTATAGATGATTAGTTTTGTAACAAAACGCAAACCCTAAACTTTTACTATTATGGATAAAAATGGAAAACGTGTAGCTCTTGTTACTGGAGCCACAGGGGGCTTGGGCACAGCTATGTGCCAGCAATTGCAGAGAGATGGCTATCGTGTTTGTGCTCACTATCGCAACCCCGACAAACTCAAAGGCTGGCAAGAAAAAATGAAAGCAGAAGGTTTTGAGTTCGATTGCTTTTATGCCGATGTAAGCGATTTTGCTTCTTGTGGTGAAATGATTAAAAAAATTGAAGCCGAAATCGGACCTATTGATGTACTTGTGAACAATGCAGGTATTACGCGTGATAAGCCTTTCCATAAGATGACTTACGAAGATTGGGATGCAGTGCTGAAAACTAATCTTTACAGTGTTTTCAATTGCACTCGCCACATAATTGAAGGTATGCGGGAGAGAGGCTACGGTAGAATTATCAACATTTCTTCGGTAAATGGGCAAAGAGGGCAATTTGGGCAAGCCAATTACTCTGCTGCCAAAGCAGGTATGCATGGCTTTACTAAAACTCTTGCTATGGAAGTGGCTTCCAAAGGTATTACTGTCAATACCATTTCGCCTGGCTATATTGCAACCGATATGGTAATGGCTGTACGCGAAGATGTGCGTAACCAAATTATTGCTCAAATACCTGTGGGTAGGCTCGGCGGAACAGAAGAAATTGCTTATTTAGTTTCTTTCCTTGCTTCCGAAAAAGCCAGCTTTATTACAGGGGCAAATTACTCTATCAATGGCGGTCAGCACGTATATTAAAGCTGTATGGCTATTGCAAAATTTCTCGAAAGTGTGCATCTTTCGGGAAATTTGCAAATAATGAAAGACACTTTTAGAAGCATTCTATTGCTCAAAACTATGAAAAACCTCATCTTATTCTTGCTGATTTTGCCTTTTTCACTTCTTTTTGCCCAAGAGCTACCAGAAGAGATATATTTGCAAGTGCATTTCTTGTATGGTTCAAAACCTGCTAAAAAATTCAAAAAAACAGAAAAACGATGGTTTGGAGGTATCTTGGGCGGGCACGTGGGGTTGGGGCTGGATAGCAATCAAATCCTTAATTTTACCCGAAAAGGCTCGTTTCATATCTTTCCGAATGCCAAAAACAAACACAGCATGTATTTGCTTTCTTCTTACAACGAGTTTTATTCTATTTTGGGTGGAGATACCGAAAAAATGAAAAAAGTAGTGGTGTATATTCCTATTGATGAAAAACAAAAACAAATTTTTCAGCAGGTAGCTCAAAAATACTTACAAGAAACTCCTTACGATTATGCCTTCTTTGGAATGCGTTGTGCGGCGGCAACTTATGATGTGCTGGCTCAAATGGGCATAATGAAACGTCATAGACGCTCTAAGATTTCTCGTAAAATATTTTATCCTCGCAAACTTCGTAAGCGTTTGCTGGCAATGGCTTTGCAAAATAATTGGATGCTGGTGCGTTGCGAAGGCACAATTTGCCGTAAATGGGAGCGTGATATTCCCAAAAAAATGCTTACACAGGCAAAATAATCAAATCATTTTTCCGATAGTTACTGCTCATGAGTATTGGTGTAATGCTTTGCCTGATAATTTCGGCAAGAGCTTGGATAGTGCTTATTTTGGCAAAAGGGCGATAATATACCAAACTTACTTCACGTACAGGAATAGGTTTCTGAAAAAAAGCAGTTTTCTGTTTCCGATTTTCGGGTAGGGTTTGGAAGTATAGTTCAGGTATGAGGGTGAGCCCGCCGAGCTGGTCTACCATATTCAGTAAAGTATCAAAGGAACTAGCTTCAAAAAAAAGATTTTTGGGCAAATATTCCGACTTTCGTAAATTGCAAAGCTCTATGGACTGATTTCGCAAACAATTGCCCTCCTCTAAAAGCCAAAACTTTTCATTTTCTAACTCTGTGGAAACCAAATATTCTTTACTATTGGGTGTTTTTCCATAAATGATAAGCATTTCATAAAATAAAATCTCTTCCTCAATATCAGTATGGTTCAGAGGGGTTGCCAAAATGCCCATATCCAAACTGCCCTCTCGCAATTTGCGAATAATATTTTCGGTAGTAAATTCTTTTACCTCTAATACCAAATGAGGTAATTTTTCTAAAATAGGGTGAAATATTTTGGGCAGTAATGAGCCTGCTATGGTAGGAATAATTCCAATTTTGGCTTTGCCTGCAATTTGCTTTTTATCTTTTTGGGCAATGTCTAAAATTTTTTCGGTATGTAGTAGCACCTTTTGAGCTTCTGAAAGGATTTCCTTGCCTATTTCGGTAGTTACGATAGGTTGCGATTTTCTATCAAAAAGAATAACGCCAAGTTCTTCTTCCAACTTTTTAACCATAGCACTCAAAGTGGCTTGCGTAACATTGCAGTAATCGGCGGCTTTGCTGAAATTTTTGAATTTATCAACTGCCAAAATGTATTCTAATTGTTGCAAATTCATTGGTAAAACTTTTTGCGTTGGATTAGCTCTGCCACAGCTTCGGGTACAAGATAACGTATAGATTTGCCTTGACGTATGCACTCGCGTAGGTAAGTTGCCGAAATATCCATTAGCGGAGCCTTTATCCATTTTATTTTAGAGTGATTATCAAATTCGGTAGCAGGGGTTTGAGGGCGTGGATACACATACAACTCGTAATATTCCAAAATTTTTTCATAATTTTTCCAATTCTTGAAATTCATAAGATTATCGCTTCCCATAATGAGGGCAAACTGCTTCTGAGGATATTTTTCTTGCAAATGGGCAAGAGTATGAATGGTATAGCTGGGTTGTGGCAAATGAAATTCTATGTCGCAAGCACGCAGGCGAGGATTATCGTAAATAGCTTTTTCAACCATATCGTAGCGGTCGAAGGCATGTAAAAGGCTTTCTTTTTTCTTATGCGGATTGTGTGGCGAAATGACAAACCAAACTTCCCGCAAATCGGTATTTTCTGCCATCGTATTGGCAATTATCAGATGCCCTATGTGTATAGGATTGAAAGAACCAAAAAACAAACCAATTTTCATACTTTTGCTTTTAGCAAAAATACAAAAAATTATCTAAATGAGGGCTATTTCAACTCAAATGTGATAGGTCTGGTTACTTCTACACGTACAGGTACACCATTGTGCTTGCCTGGTTGCCATTTGGGAGCATTTTTGATAAGACGAATGGCTTCTTCATCGCAGCCTCCGCCCAAACCTTTGGTAACTTGTATATTGGTTAGTGAGCCATCGGGTTCTACGACAAAAGTAACGTGTACGCGTCCTTGAATGTTTTTAGCTCGTGCTTCTTCGGGATATTTAAGGTTGGATTTGATGTAATCGTAAAAAGCCTTCAAGCCGCCTATGGGTTCAGGCATTACTTCGGCAGATTTAAGCGGTTCGGGTTGGGCACAGAGAGCATGGCTTGCTACAACAGCTATAAGCAGTCCCAAGCTAAAAATTAGTGCGTATCTTTTCATAATTGCAACAATAGTTTTGATAAATGTAAGCAAATTTCTTTCCAAAGTATCCAAAATTAAGTAAATTTTCTAATTTTGCAAAAACATTGAAAAATCTTA
The DNA here is from genome assembly GCA_938002655.1 of uncultured Cytophagales bacterium. Classification (GTDB taxonomy): domain Bacteria; phylum Bacteroidota; class Bacteroidia; order Cytophagales; family Thermonemataceae; genus Raineya. The sequence goes on along the minus strand of CALLAC010000010.1, from coordinate 23,120 downwards.
TGAAAAAAGCTCTCATTACAGGCATTACAGGGCAAGATGGGGCGTATCTTACCCGTTTTCTTTTGAGCAAAGGCTACGAAGTGCATGGTATCAAACGCCGTAGCTCGCTTATCAATACCGAAAGAATAGACGATATTTACCAAGACCCTCACGAAAAGGATATTAAACTATATCTGCATTATGGGGATTTGGCAGATGCTACAAATATTATTCGCATTATTCAGCAGGTTCAACCTGATGAAATCTACAACTTGGGGGCAATGTCTCATGTAAAAGTAAGTTTTGATGAGCCCGAATATTCTGCTGATGTAGATGCCTTGGGTACTTTACGCGTTTTGGAAGCGGTACGCATTTTAGGACTTACCGAAAAAACCAAAATTTACCAAGCCTCTACTTCTGAGCTGTATGGCAAGGTGCAGGAAATCCCACAGAACGAAAAAACACCTTTTTACCCTCGTTCTCCGTATGCAGCAGCCAAATTGTATGCTTACTGGATAACGGTAAATTATCGTGAGGCTTACAATATGTTTGCTTGCAATGGTATTCTTTTCAATCACGAATCACCTTTGCGAGGTGAAACTTTTGTTACTCGTAAAATAACGCGTGGGGTGGCTCGTATTGCTTTGGGCTTGCAAGATAAAATCTATTTAGGCAATCTGGACGCCAAACGCGATTGGGGACATGCCAAAGACTATGTAGAGGCAATGTACTTGATTCTCCAACATCATACTCCCGAAGATTTCGTCATTGCCACAGGTAAAACGACTTCGGTACGAGATTTTGCCCGTATGGCTTTTGAAGAAGTCGGTGTAACTTTGGAGTTTAGAGGTAAGGGGGTAGAGGAAGTAGGCATAGTATCAGAGTCTTGCAATCCTGAATTTCCTATTGCAGTAGGTAGCGAAGTAATAGCCGTAGATAAACGTTATTTCCGTCCTACGGAAGTGGATTTGCTCATTGGCGATGCTACCAAAGCTGAAAAACTACTGGGCTGGAAGCCTAAACATACCCTTCGAAACCTTGTGAAAGATATGGTACAAGCCGATTTAGAGTTGTTCCGTAAAGATTTAGCCATCAAACAGCAAGGTTTTCAAGTAAAAAACTATTATGAATAAAACAAAGTCTTTCTTTGAAGCGTTATTTCGCAAGAAAAAGGTCAATATCCTCTTGATGTGATATTGACGTTTTGGGTATAATTTTTTGATTTTTGGCAAATTCTGATGAGCTCATTACGTTACCTCAACAAATATCTCTACAAATACAAACACCTGCTGATTTTTGGCATAGTATTCACAATTATTTCCAACTTTTTCCTTATTTTACCTGCCCAAGTTGTGCGTTATGCCTTCAATGCCGTAGAAGAAACCATAGACTGGTACTTTCTGTTCAAAGGCTTTGAAAGCCAACAGGTGATAGAAAAAATCTTCTCTTTCAATATTCTCATTTACGGTGTTATTATTCTTCTAATGGCACTATTGCGAGGTTTTTTTCTGTTTTTGGTGCGTCAGACGCTGATTGTAATGTCGCGTTTTATTGAGTATGATTTGAAAGACGAAATTTACAGGCATTATCAAACTTTACCACTCAATTTTTATCGTCAGAACCAAACAGGCGACCTGATGGCTCGTATCTCGGAAGATGTGAGCCAAGTAAGAATGTATCTGGGACCTGGCATTATGTATGGCATCAACCTAATTGCAGTTTTTGCAATGGTGATACCCTATATGTTTGCCGTAGATTACAAACTTACGCTCTACACGCTTCTTCCTTTGCCTATTCTTTCTGTAAGTATTTATTTTGTAAATAACCTTATCAATAGCCGTTCGGAGCAAATTCAGAAAAGTCTATCTTTGCTTTCTTCTTTTGTGCAAGAGGCTTTTTCGGGAATACGAGTGCTGAAAGCCTTTGCCCGAGAAAAAGATTCCGAAAAACAATTTTCAATAGAAACCGAACGTTATCGCAAACAATCGCTTCGTTTGGTAAAGGTGGAGGCATTTTTTTATCCTTTGGTACTGGCTCTGATTGGCTTGAGTAATATTTTAGTAGTGTATGTGGGTGGCTTAGAAGTAATTGCAGGCAGGCTCACGAAAGGAAATATCGCCGAATTTGTGCTATATCTGAATATGATGATTTGGCCTGTAACTTCGCTGGGCTGGATAGCCAGTATCATTCAGAAAGCGGCAGTTTCGCAAGGGCGTATCAATGAATTTTTAGCAGTAAAAACAGATATTGTTTCTTTGCAAAATATTCGTAAAACTATTCGTGGGCACATTGTTTTTGAAAATGTATCTCTTACTTATACCAATACAGGGATTGAGGCTCTTAAAAACGTTAGTTTTGAAGTAAAACCTAATGAATCGCTTGCTATTTTGGGTAGTACAGGTTCGGGTAAAACAAGCATTGCCAATTTACTCTGCCGAATGTATGATGCCACAGAGGGTAAAATTTTTATTGATGATATTCCTATTGAAGCATACGAAGTTTCGCATTTGCGAAGACAAATAGGCTATGTACCGCAAGATGTTTTTCTTTTTTCAGATACTATTCGTAATAATATTGCTTTTGGCTCGCCCAATGCTACTGAGCAAGAAATAGAACAAGCGGCTCGTTGGGCTGATGTATATGAAAATATTATGCAATTTCCGCAGAAATTTCAAACTATTGTAGGAGAGAGGGGCATTACGCTTTCAGGCGGGCAGAAACAGCGAGTATCTATTGCCAGAGCCTTGATTAAAAACCCTACTATTTTACTGCTTGATGACTGCCTTTCGGCGGTAGATACCAAAACAGAAAATGCTATTCTGCGTCAGTTGCAAGAAATTATGCAAAATCGTACTACTATCATCATTTCGCATCGGGTATCTTCTGCCAAACTTGCTGATAAAATTATCGTATTGGATAAAGGCGAAATCGTAGAACAAGGCACACACGAAAGTTTGCTTGCTCAGAAAGGTATTTACCGAGAATTGTATGAAAAGCAATTACAAACAGAGGAGATATCTTAATTTTTCCCTGCGAGCTGTCCGCAAGCGGCATCAATATCTTTACCTCGGCTCTTACGAATCTTGACTACTACACCTTGCTGACGCAAATAAGCTACAAAACGCTCTAAACGAGAGCTATCCGTATTTACAAAGCTGGCTTCGCTGATAGGATTGTACTCAATAATATTCACTTTGGAGGGTACGTGCTTGGTAAAACGATAGAGCTCTTCAGCATCTTGGAGGGTATCGTTGAAGTCTTGAAAAACAATGTATTCGTAAGTGATAGGATTTTTGGTTTTGGAAAAATAATATTTGAGGGCATCACGTAAGATAGGGAGGCGGTTAGAGTCGTTGATAGACATGATTTGGCTGCGTTTTTCGTCATTGGCGGCATGAAGCGAAAGAGCTAAATTGCACTTGAAACCGTCATCGGCCAGCTTCATAATCATTTTCCCTATGCCTGCTGTGGAGAGTGTAATTCGTTTGTAAGACATTCCCAATCCATCGGGAGAAGTGATTTTATCAATGGCTTTGAGTACATTTTGATAGTTGAGCAGTGGCTCACCCATTCCCATAAAAACAATGTTAGTTAGCGGTTTTTGATAATAAATTTCAGCTTCTTGGGCAATAGTTGCTACTTGCTCATAAATTTCATAAGGCTCTAGATTACGCTCTCGCTTCATATAGCCTGTGGCACAAAACTTACAATCTAGCGAACACCCTACTTGCGAAGAGATGCAGGCGGTCATACGCGTAGATGTAGGTATCAAAACTCCTTCTACCAAGCGATTATCAAAAAGTTTGAACGAATACTTAATAGTGCCATCTTGGCTTATTTGCCTCTGATGCACCGAAATTTTATGAATAGCAAAATTTTCTTGAAGTAAATTTCGCAGAGCAATAGGCAGGTTAGTCATTTGCTCAAAATTTTCAGCTTTTTTTTGCCAAAGCCATTCGTAAATTTGCTTGCCACGAAAAAGTGGCTCTTTTTGCTCTGCCAAAAAGTTTTGCAAATCTTCCAGCTTCAAACTGCGAATATCTTTCTTTTCCATAAATAGCTTCTATCTGCAAAAAGCAAACGTTAGTTTATTCTTAAAAGTTCGGAAACAGCACGTAAGAAACAGGTTTATTCAGCATTATCGGAATATTTTTAGCTTTTTTAGGTTTTGCCATTCTACAAGCAGAAATACGCCTACGAAAGGTATAATCAGCAGGTTTTTGATTAAAATATTCAGCCAAGTGTTTTCAAATACCAAACTATTTCCCCCCCATACCAAAAGGGCAGAAAAAGCTATATAACCCAAAATTAACCATACCCGATAAGGCACAGGATAAAATTTTTGCCCCCAATAATAGCAAAGAAAGGTCATAGAGCTGTATGTTACCAAACTCGCTACCGCCGAACCTAAAATACCTAGCACAGGAAGCCAACCCAAATTGCCAATAATGGTAATTACTGCTCCAATCAGTGAAATATAAGTGCCATATTGTGTTTTATCAGCTATTTTGAACCAAGCCGTTAGGTTGTAGTAAATGCCCAAGAAAAGATTAGCAAAAAGAAACGTAGGAACAATGATAAGCCCTTCGTCGTAGGCTCTGTTACGCAGAAGCAGGTATTTTAGCCAATCGATATTCAGACTTACCAAAATTACCGAAAGGCAAGCTACTGCCACAAAGTATTCCATAGCTTTGGCAAGTAGTGCGGGGGCGTTTTTATCTTTAGCTTTGGAAAAGAAAAAAGGTTCTGCCGCATATCTGTATCCTTGAATGAGTACTAAAATAAAAACTGAAAATTTGATACAAGCAAAATATACTCCCAAAATATGTTGTTGGTTTCCAAAACTATCAGGCAAATAGTTCTTAATAAAAAACCTATCGGCAGTTGTATTGAGCGTACCTGCCAAACCTAAAATTACAAGCGGATAGCTGTATAAAAATACTCTTTTAGCTAAATCTTTATCCCAAGTAGGCTGATAGTTCCAAATTTCTTTACGCAAAAGCCAAAGAAGCGGAGCATTTGCAAGTAATTGAGCAAGAAACACATAGCCTACCAAATCTTTTGGGTTGAACCAAGCGAGCATAAAATTTTGTAAGAAATTTAGATATTTGCCTTCGGCTACGTCTTTGCAAAACCATAAAAAAAATATGTTCAGTAGAATGTATAAAGTGATGTTAAAAAATTTGGCGAAAGCAAACAAGCGTGGTTTTTTGAGCCAACGTAAGCGAGCAAAAGGCAAGCTCAAAAGCGTATCTACTGCCATTAGTAAGCCTAAATATACGATGTATTTTTCTTTGCCTGGATATTCCAAAGCATTTGCAATAGGTGAGGCAAAAAGAATTATCAGCCCTGAAAGAATGGTGCTGTATAAAATCAGAGAAGTAAAATTTTGGTTGTATATTTTCTGTTCGCCTATGTCGCTTGCATAGCGAAAGTAAGAGGTTTCTGTGCCAAAGGTATAAATCACATTCAGAAAAGCTACATAAACGTACAAATCACCAATAACGCCATATTCTTGTGGTAAAAAAATTTTCGTATGAATAGGTGTAAGCAGATAATTAGCAAAACGACTAACGATGTTGCTCAAGCCATACCAAATGGTATCAGAAGCTAAACGGCGTAGTGTAGGCATAGCAATACGAAGAATTCGAAGGTTTGAAAAGGTAGATCGATTAAGGCTTTACAAGGGCTATATTCCAAAAATCGTTTTTGAATTCATTGGGTAACACACCAGGAGGAAAGCCTTTGGCAGTAGTTTCCCAAAAAAAGTATTTTTTGCCTTTATAGGTGAGGTAATCGCCATAAGCATTTGGCAGATGTATGCCCAAAAGGCAGTGCGTATTACTTACAAAAATCGCTACATTATACCCAAAATGAGCAAGAATAGTATAAAGAAATACTGTTCTGGTGTCGCAATCACCTTTGAAGTTGTAAAAAAACTCGGTAGGGGAAGTAAGCCCAAAACGAATATCAGGCAAACATTCTCCACCTTTCTCGTGATAGCTACTCATAAAGCCGCCCCATTGTTTGGCTTTGTAGCAACTTTCAGGGTGTAGAAGTACATAGGGAATTTCTTGTACCGAAGCCACTATCATTTCAGCAAACTGATAATAGTTTAGCTTATACTTTTGGCCAATTTTTTCATAGGTACGAATAATTCTATCCAGTTTAGGGCGGCACTCTCTGATAAGTTGTAAATATACTTTGCCGTAGTAATCTTTGGTAGAGCCATCGGAGATAGGTTCGGGCATTTGTTCACGATAATTTTCTGATTCGCAAGCCTCGCGAGGTAGAATAGTAAACTTGGCTCTGAAATAATTATTGCTTGCGGTATTCCATTCGTGCAGATGTGTAACGTGCTGTATGCGGCTTTGGCAAGGAAGTACAGCATCAAACTCTTGCACTTGGCTGTAATCTTCAAAGCTATTGTCGTTTCCTTGATTTTCAGCTGTTTCTTCAACAATCTCTATCTGATTTTTTCGTTCATTCTTTATTTCCTGAACAGCGTTTTTCGTATTATCGTCATTTATAATTTTTAATAAACTCTCTAAAATACCTTCAAAAATTGGTTCAGTAATAGGTGCTATTGTCTGATAGATTGTACTTTCGGGGGCAAAAATACGAATAGCCAACACTATCAAGAATATGCGAAAAGTCCATTTGATAATTTTACCCATTGGAATAGTTTTTGTGCTAATTTATAATTTTTCTGTACCTTTGGCAAGTTTTTCAAAGATTTTGCAATGAAAGAAATTCTTTTACACCTATTCGAACACAAAACGCTTTCCAAACAGCAAGCCCAAGAAATACTCAAAAATATTGCCCAAGGCAAATATAACAATGCTCAAATTTCCGCCTTTATGACAGTGTACCTGATGAGAAGCATCACGGTAGAAGAGTTGGAAGGTTTTCGCGATGCAATGTTAGACCTTTGTATAGCCTTAGATTTGAGCCATTACAATCCCATAGACCTTTGTGGAACAGGTGGAGATGCCAAAAATACTTTCAATATTTCTACGCTTGCCTCTTTTGTAGTAGCGGGGGCGAAGCAGGCGGTTGCCAAACACGGCAATTATGGAGTTTCGTCTTTATGCGGAAGCTCTAATATTTTGGAATATTTTGGAATAAAATTTACTAATGAAAAAACTTTGCTTGAAAAGCAGTTAGAAAAGGCAAATATTTGCATTTTGCATGCTCCACTTTTTCACCCTGCGATGAAGAACGTTGCCCCTATCCGTAAAGATTTAGGCGTAAAAACTTTTTTTAATATGCTCGGACCGATGGTCAATCCTGCTTTTCCGAAAAACCAAATGGTAGGTGTTTTCAATTTGGAACTGGCTCGCTTGTATGCCTATTTATACCAAAAAACGAATAAGAATTTCAGTATCATTCATAGCCTTGATGGTTATGATGAAATTTCTCTCACTGCCGATTGTAAGGTATATGCACGCAATCAAGAACAAATTTTCTCGCCAAATGTTTTCGCTAAAACTATTCGGCAAGAAGAAATTTTCGGCGGAGAAACCATAGAGGCATCGGCACAAATTTTTCTGAATGTATTACAAAATAAAGGCACCGAAGCTCAAAAAAACGTAGTGCTTGCGAATGCTTCAATGGCTCTGCAAACAGCTAATCCGCATAAAACGCTTTCAGAATGTTGGGAAATGGCAAAAGAAAGCCTTGAAAGTGGAAAGGCTTGGCAATGTTTTAGAGCCTTGCAAGAAGTAGCAAAATCTTGACTATCGCTAAATAAAACTTGGAACTTTTGAACTATGAGAAAATTAGAAACGTCAGAAATTCAGAGAGTAAGCGGCGAGCAGTTTCAAAATTTACCTAAAAATCCTTGGGTGCTGATTTTAGATAATATCCGTAGCCTGCATAATGTAGGTTCTTTTTTTCGTACTGCCGATGCTTTTGCTGTTGAAAAGATTTATCTCTGTGGCATCACAGGTACGCCTCCTAATCGGGAAATTCAAAAAACTGCTCTCGGAGCTACCCAAACGGTAGCTTGGGAATATTATGAGCAGATTAGGGAAGTTTTGCTAAACTTAAAAAATCAAAATTATGTTATTATCAGCGTAGAGCAAACAGACCAAAGCATTTCTTTGGAAAAGTTTCGTGTAGAACTGCAAAAAAAGTATGCCTTAATCTTTGGAAACGAAGTGTTAGGGGTAAGCCCCGAAGCAATAGAACTAACAGATGTGGCTTTGGAAATTCCGCAATTTGGCACCAAACACTCCCTCAATGTTGCTGTAAGTGCAGGAATTGTGATGTGGCATTTTTTACAGCATAAATTACGTACCTAATGTAAAAAATCTCTAAATTTGCCTCTTATTTTATAAAAATAAACTATGAACCGAGAAACGCTCACACCCCAACAGATTGTAGCAGAATTAGATAAGTACATCATCGGGCAAAAAGAAGCAAAAAAAAACGTAGCCATTGCACTTCGTAACCGCTGGCGTAGAATGAACTCGCCTGCCGAAATTCAAAATGAAATTATCCCCAACAATATCCTGATGATAGGCTCGACAGGTGTTGGGAAAACCGAAATCGCTCGCCGTTTGGCAAAGCTCGCCGATGCCCCATTTGTCAAAGTAGAAGCATCTAAATTTACAGAAGTAGGTTATGTGGGTAGAGATGTAGAAAGTATGGTCAGAGATTTGGTGGAGCAAGCGGTGCGTATGGTAAAACAACAAAAACAAGAGCAAGTCAAACAAAAAGCTATTGAAGCCGTAGAAGAAATTATTCTAGACGCTCTTATTCCACCGCTCAAAAAGCCTATGAGTGAAGGTGTTGGCTTTAATTTAGAAAAAAATGACGAATTAGAACTCAACGAACGCACTCGCGAACGTTTCAGAGAAAAAATTCGTAATGGAGAGCTTGACCACCGAAAAATTGAAATTGATATCAAACAAACTATTTCTAACGTAGGTGTTTTGGGTTCGGGCATAGACGAAGTGTCTATGATGAATTTGCAAGAAATGCTTGCTAATTTTATGCCTACCAAAACTAAAAAACGCAAAGTTACGATTGCCGAAGCCAAAAAAATTCTTTTGGAAGAAGAAACATCCAAAATGATTGATATGGACGAAGTGAGAGAAGAAGCTATCCGCAGAGCCGAAAATACAGGAATTATTTTTATTGATGAAATTGATAAAATTGCCTCCTCTGGTTCGAAGCAAGGTCCTGATGTGAGCCGAGAAGGCGTACAAAGAGACTTGCTACCTATTGTAGAGGGCAGTGCTGTTAATACAAAATATGGAGTAGTAAAAACCGACCATATCTTATTCATTGCCGCAGGAGCTTTTCATGTTTCCAAACCATCTGACCTTATTCCCGAATTGCAGGGGCGTTTTCCTATTCGGGTAGAACTGCAAGCACTTACCAAAGATGATTTCTACCATATTCTCAAAGAGCCTCGTAATGCTCTTACCAAACAATACGAAGCCTTACTTATGGCAGAAGGGGTAGAAATAACTTTTGAAGATGAAGCTCTTGAAAAAATAGCTGAAATTGCCTTTCAAATCAATGTGGAGGTTGAAAACATTGGGGCTCGTCGTTTACAAACCGTAATGAGTACCCTTTTGAATGATTTTCTCTTTGAAATTCCAGATACTATTCAGCCGCCTGCTAAAATTGTAGTTACCGCCTCAATGGTAAGCGAAAAACTACATCATTTGGTAAAAAATAAAGATTTGAGCCACTATATTCTGTAAAACAATACTATTCTAAACAAAATGACACTCATTCAATCTATTTCGGGTATACGCGGAACTATTGGTGGTAAGGTGGGTGAAAACCTTACTCCAGTAGATGTTGTTCGCTTTACAGCGGCTTTTGGTACTTGGCTAAAAAGCAAAAATACAGAAAAAAACAAGGTAGTTATTGGCAGAGATGCTCGTCTTTCGGGGCTTATGCTTTCCCAACTAGTTTCGGCTACCTTGCAAGGCTTGGGGATTGATGTAGTAGATTTAGGTTTGGCTACTACACCTACCGTAGAAATTGCCGTGCCCGAAGAAAAAGCGATTGGGGGAATTATTCTTACGGCCAGTCATAATCCTTTGCAATGGAATGCTCTTAAATTGCTCAATAGTTGTGGAGAGTTTATTTCGGCAAAAGATGGTGAAGAAGTTCTTGAAATTGCCCAAAACGGCGACTTTTATTTTGCAGATGTAAAAAATCTAGGGAACTACTCGCAAAATAATAGTTATTTGCAAAAACACATTGAAAAAATTTTGGCTTTGCCTTTGGTTGATGTAGAGGCAATCCGTCGGAAAAATTTTAAAATTGCAGTCGATGCCGTCAATTCAGTAGGAGGGCTCGCCGTTCCTGCTTTGCTCAATGCGTTAGGCGTTGTACAAATTACCGAATTCAATTGTGAGCCAACAGGGCATTTTGCTCATAATCCCGAGCCTTTACCCGAGCATCTTGTTCAGTTTGCCAAAGAAATAGAAAGAGGAAACTTTGATTTGGGTATAGCCGTAGACCCTGACGTGGATAGGTTAGCTTTTATTTGCGAAAACGGCGAGCCCTTTGGCGAGGAATATACCCTGGTAGCAGTTGCTGATTATGTACTCAAACATCAAAAAGGCAACACCGTTTCAAATCTTTCTTCTACACAAGCCTTGCGTATCGTTACCCAAAAACATGGGCAAACACACTTTGCTTCGGCAGTAGGAGAGGTGAATGTAGTAAACATGATGAAACAAACTAATGCAGTTATTGGCGGAGAAGGAAATGGTGGAGTGATTTATCCTGCTTTGCACTACGGACGCGATGCCCTTGTAGGAATAGCCTTATTTCTTTCGCATTTAGCCAAATTTGGAAAGTCTGCAAGTATCCTCAGAGCTACTTATCCTAAGTTTTACATGTCTAAAAATAAAATTGAGCTTTCCGAAGGTATCAATGTAGATGAAATTTTGGAGAAAATGAAATGTAAATATGCTAAATTTGATGTTTCTAGTATCGATGGCTTAAAAGTAAATTTTGATAACGCCTGGGTACATTTGCGTAAAAGCAATACCGAGCCTATTATTCGTATCTATGCCGAAGCCGATACTCAGCAAACGGCAGATAACCTTGCAGAAAAAGTAATTCTAGATATCAGAGAGTTAATCAAGTAGCTTCTATGCGAATTTTACATACTGCCGATTGGCATTTGGGGCAAAAACTTTACGATAAAGAACGAACGGATGAATTTCAGAACTTTCTAGATTGGCTTGTAGAGCTTATACAGAAAGCAAAAGTTGATTTGTTGATTATTGCAGGCGATATTTTCGATGTTGCCAATCCACCGCACAAAGCATTAGAGCAGTATTATCAGTTTTTAGCTAAACTTCTAAAAGAAACGTTTTGCCATCATGCAGTTATTATAGGAGGCAACCACGACTCTATCTATAGCCTCAATGCTTCGCAAGAATTAGCTAAAATTCTTCAACTACACATAGTAGGTGGTGCCAACGAAAATAAAGAACAGGACATTATAGAAATTCGTAACAAACAAGGAACTTTGCAAGCAGTAGTTGCCGCTGTCCCATTTCTCAGAGATAAAGACATCCGCTACAACCAAGTGGCTATGGATAATGAAACACGCAATAGAGCTATTGCAGAGTCCATCTATAATCATTATGCTGAAATAGCTCAAATTATCAAGCAGAAAGGATATGCAGAAAGGAATATTCCTCTGATTGCCACGGGGCATTTGTTTGCACAAGGTTGCTCGCACCATTCTGAAGAAAATGAAGAAAATAAAGCCGAAAAAATGATTTATTCGGGTAATTTGGGTAAAGTACCTGCCACTGTATTCCCTTCTCTTTTTCAGTACGTAGCTCTAGGACATTTACACCGCCATCAGATAGTAGGTGGTAAAAATCATATTCGTTATTCAGGTTCGCCTTTGCCTTTAAGTTTTAGCGAAAGAAACGACAAAAAATATGTGTTACTGATAGATTTTGAAGGTAAAAACTTGCAAAATATTATTCCGGTCGAAGTTCCTTCGGTTCTTTATCGCAAACTTATCCGTATTAGTGGGTCTTTGCAAGAAGTTTGCAATAAAATAAAAAACATAAACGAAAAACTGATTGCTTTTCCAACGATTTGGGCAGAAGTACAAATAACTTTGCATTCTCCCCAACCCGACGCTAAACAAGTATTAGAAAAAGAACTAAAAGAAAACCCTTGTGTAGAGGTTTTATCATGCAAAATTGAGTTGGGCAATAAAAATAATTCAAGCGATTGGACTGAGGAGTACGTTTTCTGTGATTTACAGGAAATTTCTCCCCAAGAAGTACTTTCTAAAATTGCTATGCAAGCAGGATATTCGGAGGCTGATTTTTGTAATGAGCTATTACCACTCTTTAATGAAATAGTAGAAAAAATTGAGGCAAAGAGCTAAGAGCTATTGTATTTTGGTATGCCCAACACCTATGAGGTTTTTAAACCTCATAGGTGAGGTAGTTGAAATAGCCGCTGATGAGTAAGTATTTCTAATTATTTCAAATTCAGAATATTGCGAGAAATCACTAACTTTTGTATTTCGGTAGTTCCTTCACCGATAGTGCACAGTTTGGAGTCTCGGTAGAACTTTTCTACGGGAAAATCTTTTGTATAGCCGTAGCCACCGAAAATTTGCACGGCTTCGTTAGAAACTTTTACACAAGTTTCGGAAGCATAATATTTAGCCATTGCGGCGGCTTGGGTTACGGGCAAACCTTCATCTTTGAGTTGGGCGGCTTGATAAGTAAGCAATTTAGCGGCTTCAATTTCAGTAGCCATTTCGGCGAGTTTGAAGGCAATCGCTTGAAATTTACCGATAGGTTGCCCGAACTGCTGTCTTTCTTTGGCGTATTGTACAGCGGCTTCGTAAGCTCCAATAGCAATACCCACAGAAAGAGCGGCAATAGAGATACGTCCTCCATCCAAAATTTTCATAGCCTGATGAAAACCTTCACCTACATTTCCTAGCATTTGGCTTTTATGTATGCGTACATTATCAAAAACAAGTTCGGCGGTTTCAGAGGCACGCATACCGAGTTTATTTTCTTTTTTTCCTGCGTAAAATCCTGGTGTACCACGCTCAATAATAAAAGCAGTAGAATTTTTAGAAGTACGAGGCTCACCTGTGCGTGCAACTACCACGGCTACATTGCCTGTTTTGCCATGCGTAATGAAATTTTTAGAGCCATTGATAATGTAATAATCACCATCTTGCACAGCAGTAGTACGCATATTGCTAGCATCGGAGCCTGTGTTGGGTTCGGTAAGCCCCCAAGCTCCTATCCATTCGCCTGTGGCTAATTTGGGCAAATATTTAGCTTTTTGTTCTTCATTGCCAAACATTAAGATATGATTGGTGCAAAGCGAATTGTGTGCCGCCATAGAAAGACCGATTGAAGGGTCTACTTTGGAAAGTTCTACGATAGCTGTTACATATTCTTTGTAGCCCAAACCTGCTCCTCCATATTGTTCGGGTACAAGTACTCCCATCAGACCCAGTTCGCCCAACTTTCTGAAAACTTCCACAGGAAAGGTCTGACTTTCGTCCCATTCCATTACATTTGGGCGAATATGCAGATTGGCAAAATCTCTCACAGACCTAGCAATTTCTTGCAATAATTCGTTTTTGGTTGAAATTTCTGCTACCATAAAAAGCGTTGTTTGGTGTTTGGATACAAAAATACAAAAATTCTTGAAAAATTTATACAATCTATAAAAAAATTACAAAAAAATAGTAAAATTGTTTGACAATACTAAAATAACTCTCAAAGTGCAAAGAAAGTTTACAGTTTGCTGTTTGCTAAACCGAGAGGAAAAATTTGTTTTTTTGTAACATTTTTTTTTACTTGCATACTCTATTGAAAAAATATGGAAAACAGACATAATGCTATTCAACAACCTGCTGAAATATTACTGAAAGAAATTGAGCTAGAAAATCAGATTCGTGAGCTGCTCAGCGATACACAAATTTACTTTGATTACAACGTTGTACCAGATAAGCAAGACAACAAAATACCACTCATTAAGTTAGACCTTATCACTATCAATCGTGAGCATAATCAGAAGTTCCTTTTCCATTCTACGAAAGGTCATAACAAGATAGCCATCTTGGAAGATATGATTAGCTATATTACTGAGTTTAAAAAAAACCAAGAAAGCTATGAAATTGAGTGGATTGATACAAAAAACGATACCAAAGTTCAAGTTTCGTGGTTCAGAGGGAACGATATTTTTGATGTATTACAAAAATTTTATTACGATAAAAAGCAAAGTCGTTTTAAGATTTTGAAAATAACTTTAATGCCCGAATCTTGATGCTGGTATTTTTTCATCGTCTCAAAAATTATTTTGTTCCCGAAAGTCATAAAATAGATATTTTGCCGTACAAAAAGGCAGAAAATATTGTGGAAGCTAGCCTTGTAGGTTTGGGCTTCTTGTTTTTATTATTACCTGCCAATATTTATTTTGAGTTGTTCAGTACTTTGCTTGCCAATTGTATTTGCATAGCTTTACTTATAGGAAGTTTGTTTGCTTTTAAAAAAGGGCTTCCTGCGGCTATTTTGGGGAATATTTTGAGTTTTTTGGCTTTTCTTTTGGTTGGGGCGGCCGCAATAGAAACAGGAGGAATTTTTTCGCCAGTTATTTCTTCTTTTTTACTAGTGGCTATTATAGCTTTTTTGTATGCAGGTAATTTTTTAGGACTTTTATGGACAATTCTTATTGCATTTACTATTTTTGTTTTTGCTATTGTAGAATATGTTGGTTATAAGTTCCCTTCTGCTGTAAAAGAGCATAATTTGTTATTTTTTCACACTACTGTGTATCTAGTACTTTTAGGTTTTATGATTTATCTTATCCGTTTTTACGTCAATATTCTCAAAAATATTAGCAAAAGAAATTTTTTGAAAACTGAAAAAATGGAAAAATATAACCAAGTATTGGCTCAGCAGCAAGAACTCATTGAAAAGAAAAATAAAGAACTTCTAGAACTTTATGAAAATTATGACAAGCAAAATAAAGATTTGCTTTTGCAAAAAGAACTTTTGCAAACACAAAATGATGAACTCAATCGGGCTTATGCTGAACTAATTGATAGTATCTATTATACGAAACGCATACAAGAAGCTCTTTTGCCGTCGTTAGAAGTTATCAAGCCACATTTTCGCGATTTTATGATTCTTTACAAGCCCAAAGAAATTTTGAGTGGCGATTTTTATTGGTTTGCCGAAGTCAACCAATATCTTTTTTTAGCTGTTGCCGATTGTACAGGGCATGGTATTCCTGGAGCATTTATGACCGTTATAGGCCATGATTTACTCAACAGAATTATCAAAGAAGATTATGTGTTTGCTCCTGCTGAGATTCTGAAAAAATTAGATACAGAGCTGTATAAAACGCTACAAAAAGAAAGTCGTTTTGAAGCTGATATAATCAGTGATGGAATGGATATTGCTCTGTGTAGAATTGATAAAGACAGCAATGAAATTAGATTTGCAGGTGCTAAAAGACCACTTTTCGTGGCTAACGAAGAAGGTGTACAAGAAATCAAAGGAAGTCGTTTTGGCATAGGTGGTATTAGTATCATGGAAAAACATTTTGAAGAATACAGGCTTTTTTACTCTGAAAACGACGTTTTCTACATGTTATCAGATGGATTTACTGACCAATTTGGCGGAGAATACGATTCTAAATTCCTCACGGTTCACTTTAAAGAAAAACTCAAACTCAATTATCATAAGCCCTTGGAATACCAAAAGCTCTATCTGAACGAACTACACGAAACTTGGCGTGGTTATATCAACGAGCAGACAGATGATATTTTGGTAGTTGGTTTTAGAGTTTAGTCGGGCAGGAGCAGTTCGTCCTCGTCAGTCCAAAAAATTCGATGTAGCGTATATTTTACAGACATAAACAAAATAGGATATGCCATGAAAAATACTGCTCCAAAGGCTATCAAAATTTCTTTGAAATGTGCCGAGCCTACACGCCAATTATAGATTTTTACAATGCCAATGATAATATCGTCAAGGCTTATCATAAAACGAAACAAAGCCAAAAAAGCAATAATAATAATAACACTGCATACTACCCCAACCAGTAAAGTACGTATAAATACTTGCCAAGCTACTTTTCCGTTAGTTATTTTACTTAAAGCAAAAACCAAAGACGAAATAAGCACTACCCCAATCCATTTCATACTTACAACCCATTCGGTATTGAGCAGAAAATCGGGTGGAAATACTCTTTGAAAAATATAAAATAAAATCATCACTAAAGCAAAAGATAACAGACTGTACAGCAACCCCTCTAAAAAAAGTATAGGAAAGGATAGCTCTTTGAAGTCTTTTTTACCCTGCAAGATTTCGATTTCTTCTTCGGGAGTCATAGTTTGGTAATATTTTAGGTGAATTCAAGTGTTCAATTTGATTGCTTTCAAAAATAGAAAATCTTTTGAAAAAAAGAAATAATGAGTGATTTTTTTGTGAAAAAAAAATATTTTTGCCCTTATAATCAAGCAATTATTTGCAATGAAAACCGCTATCAAGGCTTATTGGAAATATCTTTGGAATGCTAAAAACGAGCATAGGCTTCATTCGCCTTTTGTATATGAGCTGTATACACAAGTGATCAAACATCAAGAATTTGATTTTTATGCCTACCAAGAGATTGAAAAATTGCGGGAGTTGCTTTTAGATAACGACGAAATCATTGAAATACAAGATTTTGGGGCAGGTTCCAAAGGAGGAGCAAGTAAAAAAAAATCTATTCGTAGTATTACGGCTACGGCTTCGCTTCCTGCACGAGTAGCTCAAATGCTTTTTAGACTTATCAATTTCTTAGAGCCTCGAATAGTGCTCGATTTAGGAACATCTTTGGGTATTACTACGGCTTATCTTGCCAAAGCAATGCCTTCGGGGGGCAAAATTTATACTTTTGAAGGAGCACAAAGCCTTGCTCATTTAGCTGAAAAGCATTTTAAAATGCTTGATTTACAAAATATTGAACTTGTCAAAGGCAACATAAATGAAACCTTGCCACGCTTGCTTTCTCAAGTAGAAAAAGTTGATTTTGCCTTCATAGATGCCAATCATCGTTTTGAACCTACTATTCGCTATTTTGAGCAAATATCTGCTAAATGCTATGAAAATAGTGTACTAGCTTTTGATGATATTTACTGGTCGGAAGAGATGAAAAGGGCTTGGGAAAAAATCTACGCCGATACTCGTGTAGGCATCAGCATAGATTTGTTTAGGGTAGGATTGGTTTTTTTTAGACAAAAACAAGAAAAACAGCACTTCATTCTACGCTTTTAGCGAGTTTTTACTTTGATTTCAGTGCCATTTTTCTTTTCTTTAATTTCGTATTTTACTTCGTTATGCTTATGGTGCTTTCCTTTTTTAGCGTGGCCAGGGGGTACACCTCTGTTATGTACGTGTATCGTAGTACAAGCTCCTAAGGAAAGGATTAGTCCGAACAAAGTTATTTTTTTGAACATAAACTTACAAATTTAGGTTTGAAATGTTTTGTTGGTAAACGTTTTTAGTATGTTTTTAGTTTCAAATCAGGGAAAACTTCTTTTACGCAACTAAAATTGCATTTATTCGTTTTGTAGAAAAAAATAAAAAACGTAAAACTCTATGGAATACAGACGACTTGGTAAATCAGGATTGCAAGTGAGCATCCTTTCTTTTGGTTCTTGGCTTACTTTTGGTAAGCAAATTACAGACGATACTGCCGAAGAGCTAATGAAAATAGCCTACGAGCAGGGCATCAATTTTTTTGATAATGCAGAAATTTACGCTCGTGGGCAGTCTGAAATTGTAATGGGGAACATTTTGAAGAAAATGGGTTGGAGTAGAGATACCTTTGTGGTTTCTAGTAAAGTTTTTTTTGGAGCAGGCGGAAAGTTGCCCAATCAAACCGGATTGAGCCGAAAGCATATTTTTGAGGCTTGCCACGCCGCTCTTAAACGTTTGCAGGTAGAGTACCTAGATTTATATTTTTGCCACAGACCCGATAAAAATACACCTATCGAAGAAACTGTTTGGGCAATGAATGACCTTATTCGCCAAGGGAAAGTTTTGTATTGGGGGACTTCCGAGTGGTCGGCACAAGAAATTCAGGAGGCTTATGGTATTGCAAGGCAGTACAATCTTATTCCGCCTACCATGGAGCAACCGCAATACAATATGTTTCACCGCTACCGAGTAGAAGTAGAGTATGCTCAATTATACAAAAATATTGGCTTGGGTACTACGATTTGGTCTCCTTTGGCTTCGGGAATTCTTACGGGCAAATATAACGATGGATTTCCTACGGATACTCGCTTAGGAATGGAAGGTATGGAGTGGCTCAAGAACCGAGAATTAGTTTCTGAACGAATTGAAAAAGTAAAAAAACTTTCAGTACTTGCCAAAGAGTTAGGTGTTTCGATGGCTACTTTGGCTATTGCTTGGGCAATTAAGCCTACTTTTGTGAGTACAGCAATTTTAGGAGCTTCCAAAGTAAGCCAGTTGCAAGAAAATCTGAAAGCCATTGAAGTAGCTCAAACTATTTTGAATGAAGAAGTTATGCAAAAAATCGAAGATATTTTGCAAAATAAGCCCGAACAACCTGTTTTCTAAATATTTGCAAGGTAGCTTTCTTTATGAAAAGCTACCTTTTTTGATTGCTTATCTAATGAGCTTCGAGCCAATTTTTCCCAATACCCACTTCCACTACAAGCGGTACAGGCAAAGATATAGCAGTTTGCATTATTCTGACGATATTTTCTTTCACAAAATCTATTTCAGTTTTATTTACTTCAAAAACCAATTCGTCGTGTACTTGTAAAATCATTTTGGTTTGCAGATTATTTTTTTGTAGAAAATCGTGAATGCGAACCATCGCAACTTTTATCAGGTCGGCGGCAGAACCTTGTAAAGGGGTATTGATGGCATTGCGTTCGGCGTGTCCTGCTACCACTTGGTTATTTTCATTGATAGTAGGCAAATATCGTCTTCTGCCCAAAATGGTAGTTACATATTCTTGCTCACGAGCTTTTTGTATCATTGTGTCTTTGTATTTTTTGATGGCAGAAAATTCTTTGTAATACATGTCTATGAGTTTGCTTGCTTCTGAAACAGAAATTTTAAGTTGTCGGGCAAGGTTGAATGCTGTACTACCATACAAGATGGCAAAATTGGCTGTTTTAGCATTTCTACGCATTTCGGGAGTAACTTCTTCTATGGGTACTTTATAGATTTTGGAGGCAGTGGCAGCGTGAATATCTTGCCCTTGTGCGAAGGCGTTGAGCATCGTTTCGTCTTGGCTGAAAGCTGCCATCAAGCGAAGTTCTATTTGTGAATAATCGGCAGAAAGAATGAGAAAGTCATCTCTACTTGCTACAAAGGCTTTGCGAATTTCACGCCCTTTGGCAGTTTTGATAGGTATGTTTTGCAGGTTTGGATTAGACGAACTCAACCTGCCTGTAGCTGTTACGGCTTGATTGAAAGTAGTATGAATTTTTTTATCCAGTGGGCTGATAAGTTCGGGCAGGGCATCAATGTAAGTAGATTTGAGTTTTTGCAACTCTCTGATTTCTAAAATATTGGCTACTATGGGGTGTTCGTCTGCGAGCTTGCTCAAAATATCTTCGCCTGTGGCATACTGACCTGTCTTGGTTTTTTTAGGATTTTTCACAAGTTTGAGTTCATCAAAAAGTACCTCGCCGAGTTGTTTGGGTGAGGCAATATTGAACTCTCTGCCTGCTTGTTTGTAGATTTCCTGCTCTAATAGTTGAATTTCCTTTTCCAAACTAATAGAACTTTCGCGTAAAGTTTCTACATCTATACTTACGCCGTTACGTTCCATGGTGCAAAGTACCTGAATAAGAGGGGTTTCTACTTCGTAGAAAAGTTTTTCATTTTGAATTTTTTGCAGTTCGGGGCGGAGTTTTTCGGCAAGTTGAAAGGTGATATCGGCATCTTCGGCGGCGTACTCTGCTACTATTTCTAAAGGAACATCACGCATATTGCCTTGGTCAGCACCTTTTTTTCCAATCAGTGTTTCAATACTTATAGGTTGATAATGTAAATATTTTTCAGCTAAAAAATCCATACTATGTTTGCTTTCGGCATTGATAAGATAGTGAGCAATCATTGTGTCGAAGAGTTTGCCTTTTACTCTGATACCGTAATTTTGCAAAACGCTTATATCATATTTGAGGTTCTGACCAATTTTTTCAATAAATTCGTTTTCAAAAATAGCTCGGAACTCTTCTAAAATTGCTTGTGCTTGATTTCTTTCAGCAGGGAAGGGTACATAGTAGGCTTCATTGGGGTAGTAAGCAAAGGCAATGCCTACGAGTTCGGCTTGCAGATGGTCTAGAGAAGTTGTCTCTGTATCAAAACAGAAAGATTTTTGCAGAAATAAAAACTCTATAAGTTTCTGACGCAATGGGGGGGTATCTACAATGTGGTAATGATGCAATTTGGTTCGTATATTTTGCAGTTCAGTAGGAAAAACTTCCGTATTTTCAGGATTTTGATTATTTTTTTTGTCTTGTGTAGTAGTGCCAAATAAATTTAATTGTGTTGTTGCAGTTTGTTTTTTAGCAGATTTTTGCTGTTGTTTCTCCTCTTGGTTCAAGCCGATAAGTTTAGTTTTCAGTGTTTTGAACTCTAATTCATCTAAAATTTTTGCAAGGGCGGGTTTATCATATTCTTTCAGGCGAAAATCTTCGATATTGTACTGAATAGGTACTTGCAGATGAATAGTAGCAAGTTTTTTGGAAAGTAAAGCCTGCTGTGCATGATGTTTGAGAATTTCAGCAATTTTACCTGTTAGTTTATCGGCATTAGCGATAAGATTTTCTACGCTTCCGTATTGGGCAATGAGTTTTTGAGCAGTTTTTTCGCCTACACCGGGCAAACCAGGAATGTTATCAGAAGCATCGCCTTGCAAACCCAGTATATCAATGATTTGTTCAATGCGTTGTACGCCAAATTTTTCAAGGGCTTTGGCTTCGTCAAGAATTTCGGCAGGGGCAAATTTGGTAGCGGGGCGATAGATGAATATTTTTTGGTTTTCAATGAGTTGGCAAAAATCTTTGTCGGGGGTCATCATATACACGGGGAAATCTTCACGGGCTACTTGTTTGGCGATAGTGCCGATAATATCATCGGCTTCGTAGCCAGGCATAGCTAAAATAGGAATACGCATAGCCTCTAATATTTGCTTAATATATGGCACTGCAATCGTGATGCCTTCGGGTTGCTCTTCTCGATGGGCTTTATAGCTTTGAAAATCTTGGTGGCGAAAGGTAGCTTCGGCAGTATCAAAAGCAACAGCTAAATGAGTAGGTTTTTCTTTTTTAATAACTTCTAAAAGTGTATTGAGAAAACCAAAAATGGCACTGGTTTCCATTCCTTTGCTAGTACGGCGAGGGTTATTGATAAAAGCATAATAGGCTCTGTATATGAGAGCAAAAGCATCTAAAAGAAAAAGTTTTTGCATAAATAATCGTTTTTAGGGCAAATAAGTAAATTTCGGGTTGTTATCAAAATAAAATAAAAACGCCTGACTTTTGTTTCAATCATTAAGAAACCTATGAGGTTTTGAAAACTTCATAGGTTGGGTATTTTTGGGGGAGTATTTTTGTTTTTATTCTTCTTGTTGTATTTGGCGTTCAAGTTGGGCGAGTTTTCGATACATTTCAGGTAATTTTTTGAAGACGGCATAAGCTCGGTAAAACTCTTTCAAATCCATAGCGGGTGAGCCTTGCCAGTTGGTATTTTCTTGGGTAATATCTGTTCCCAAGCCTGATTGTGCCCCAATATTGACTTTATTGGTGATTTTCAGATGTCCTGCAATTCCTACTTGTCCTCCGAACATACAATTAGCTCCTACTTCCGTAGAGCCAGCTATGCCTGTTTGGGCGGCTATGACGGTGTTTTCGCCTACAATTACATTGTGAGCAATTTGCACCAAATTATCAATTTTTACGCCTTTTTTGATGATGGTTGCCCCCAAAGTAGCTCTGTCTATGGTAGTATTGGCTCCAATGCTTACGTTATCTTCAATAATTACATTGCCGAGTTGTGGAATAGTTTTGAAAGAGCCATCGGGTTGGGGGGCAAAGCCAAATCCATCGCTGCCAATCACTGCTCCCGAATGAATTACGCAGTTATCGCCGATGATACAATTTTTGTAAATTTTAGCTCCTGCATAAACAATAGTATTCTTGCCAATTTTCACATTTTCGCCTATAAAAACATTCGGATAAATTTGCGTATGATTTCCTATTTGGGCATTTTCACCAATGTATGCAAATGCTCCAATGTAGAGATTTTCGCCTAAAATGGCTTTTTCACTAATAAAGCAAGGTTGTTCGATACCTTTTTTAGGCAAATTGATGATTTTTTCATATTCCGTAAGCAAAGTTGAAAAGGCAGTGTAGGCGTCTTCTACGATTAAAAGGGTAGTGGAAATAGTTTGTTTTGGCTCAAAATCTTTATTGACAATCACGGCAGAGGCTTGGGTAGTGTAAATATAAGGTTCGTATTTAGGATTTGCCAAAAAGGCAATATCACCTGTTTGAGCTTCTTGAATTTTAGCAATATTTGAAATCTCAATATCTGCATTACCTTTTATGCGAGCCGAAAGTAATTGTGCGATTTGTTTGAGTGGGAATTTCATATTTAGTTTGTCTGACATTATCACGGGCTTAAAGAATGATGTTCAGAAAAGTATTAGTTTTTACTAAAAAAATTTGGTAGTGTTAAAAGTAGCAAACTATGGGTTTTCAAAATCTTGTAGACTTTTTAGTTTTTATTTGGCAAATATACATAAAAACTAAGATACTACTCAAATTATTGTTGAAAAAAGAGGAAAATGTGTAGTACTATCGGGCAATTTTGTAAGTTGTATCAGGATACAGATTTTAATTGCAAAGAATTCATAAAATTTGCGTAACTATTTAGGTACTTGCAAAATTACGAAAAAGTTTTTATTTTTCGGACATGAAACTGCCCAACACGATAGAGGAATTACAGCGAATGCTTTTAGAAGTTCTAGTCAAGTTATCGGCTCAGGAAGAGGAGATAAATAGACTTCGGAAAGAGAATGCTGCGTTACAAGCGGAGAACGCCGAGTTACGTCGT